>CP115556.1:0-1200000 GCA_030168595.1 Methanomassiliicoccales archaeon LGM-DZ1
GGTCTTGATCCTCTCGGCGGCGTCGTACCTGGCGGTGGCGACGGTCTCGAGGCCGTCGGTCCCGGATTTCCGGCAGAGCTCGTCGACGAACGGCTTGCACTGAGCGACGGTCTCCTCGCCGAGGTCGTCCACGATCATCCTGTCGTTCTCGATGACCTTGATGGCGGTCCATCTCTCGAACCCTTCCTTGACGACGGGCTTCAGGACCTCCGATATCTTCTCTACCGCGTCCTCGATGTCGGTGCCGTAGGCGATCTTCCTGGGCACCTTGTTCTCCTCGTGGGCGCGCTTGATGGCTGCCCCGATGGCGGTGATGCCCTCGCCCTTGACTCCGACGGTCTCGAGGACCTCGATGCCGAGGATCTCCTCGAGCTTGTCCTTGTTGATGTGCATCCCGTTCTTCTCGGCGACATCGACCATGTTGAGGACGATGACCATCGGCATGCCGAGGTCGACGACCTGCATCATCAGGTAGATGGCGCGCTCGATGTTCGAGGCGTCTATGATGTTGATCGCGACGTCCGGCTTGGCCTCGTTGTTGCCGAGCAGGTAATCCCTGGAGACGATCTCCTCGGGAGAATACGGCGAAAGGGAGTAGATCCCCGGGAGGTCCACGACGAGGATGCTCTCCTCGTTGAAGTTCCTCACGAACCCCTGCTTCCTGTCGACCGTGACGCCGGGCCAGTTCCCGACGTGCTGAACGCTTCCCGTCAGTTTGTTGAAGACCGTGGTCTTCCCGCTGTTCGGGTTCCCTATCAATGCCGCCGTGATCATCTGGCGGCCCCCTCCGAATTGTTATCCGAGCCGTTCTGGCACTTCTCGAGCTCGACGATATGGGCCTCTCCCTGCCTCAGGGTGAGGCGGTATCCCCTCAGCTCGATCTCCACGGGGTCTCCGAGAGGCGCCCTCCTGATGAGGGTGACCTTGGCCCCGCGCGTGAGCCCCAGGTCGAGGACGCGCTTGCGCACCTGTCCTTCCCCGTTCACGCATACGACCGTCGCGGTCTCGCCGCGTTTCATATCCGATAGCATCAAAGCGACCACCGGGACCTGCCCGACGGTTCAACGCTCCCCCTCGGGGAGCATGGACCTGGGCCTTTCATTCCCTGGAAGCCGTTGCTTAGGCGGCCTCCTCTGAGTCCTAACATAAGAGTCATTGGTATGGTTCAGAGTGTGGAGATATTTAGATATTCCTAATCTGAAAAAACCGATTTAGACTAACTTAATTATGTTCCGCGCAGAATGTACCTGGCTCATTGAAAAAACATGGTTGCCGGCCGGCGGGAAAACGGGGATAACGGCCCTCCCGGGAATGATGCGGCCCTCAGATCCCGGGAAGATCCAGCAGGGAAGAGATGACGTGCGTCGGGGAGCAGCTCCCGGGCACCGATGTGCCGTCCCTGTCGAGCAGGACGGTGTCGATCCCGGCGTTCCCGCCGGCCATGATGTCCTTCGGGTCGGAGCTCACGAGGACGGTGTCCCCTTCGCTCCCACCAAGCTCGCGCATGCAGAGATTGACCGAGTACGGGTGGGGGCGCTCGACCGCCATCCTGTCGATCCCGACGACCGAGGGGATCATCCGGTCCAGGCCGAACTCGGCGAGTATCTGGTGCACATGCTGCTCGTAGGAGTCGGTGACGATGCCCATCCTGCACCCTTTCGCGTACAGCTTCCTGATGCACGGGGAGACGTCCGGGTACACGGAAGAGGTCTGCATGACGTTGCGGTCGTACACGGTGATGAGCTGGGTCATGAAGTCCCTGAACACGCAGGCGCATCCGGTGCGGTATTTGGAGAAGAGGTCGTAGATGGGGGTGGAGAAGTACTCCTCCTCTTTGGAAGGCTCATAGGGGATCCCGAAGCTGCGGAACGCCTGCGAGTATGCCAGACGGTATCCGCGCGTCAGGTCCGCCAGCGTCCTCCCGAATCCGAATATATAGTTTTTGTACATCAAAAGCGCGCGCCCCGATCGCCCCAAGGCCCGGATTTTCTTACCTCAATGCCTACTGCGTTTAAATCGTTTTTCGGCTGCCTGAACCGCCGCAGGACGTCTTAACGGAGAGTTTTATAAACGTACATCAAAATCGAAATATCACCATGAAAACCGACATCGAGATCGCCGAAGGAGCGAAAGTTCAGAATATCGCGGACATTGCGGCGAAGATCGGACTCGGACCGGAGGACCTGGAGCAGTACGGCAAGTACATCGCCAAGGTGCCCCTGGACGTTCTGGCCAGGAAAGAGAAATCGAAGAAGGGCAAGCTCATCCTCGTCACGGCGGTAACGCCGACCAAGGCGGGCGAGGGGAAGACCGTCACCACCATCAGCCTCATCCAGGGGCTGGCTAAGATCGGGAAGAAGGTCGTCGGCGCGCTCAGGGAGCCGTCCATGGGCCCGACCTTCGGGATCAAGGGAGGGGCCACCGGCGGAGGGAACGCCCAGGTATACCCCATGTGGAAGATCGACCTCGAGTTCACCGGCGACATCCACGCGGTCGCGGCCGCCCACAACCTGCTCTCCGCCGTGCTGGAGAACAACCTGGTCAGGGACAACCCCCTGAACATCGATCCCTCGAGGATCGTGTGGAAGAAGACCGTCGACATGAACATGAGGGAGCTCAGGCACATTGTCGTCGGCCTCGGCGACTCGAAGATCAACGGCGGAGTGACCCACGAGAGCGGGTTCCTCATCACATCCGCCTCCGAGATCTCCGCGATCCTGGCGCTCGCGACGGACTATGCCGACCTCAGGAAGAGGCTGGAGAGGATCGTCGTCGCCTACACCTACGACGGCAAGCCGGTCACCGCCGGGCAGCTCGGATGCGTCGGTTCCATGATGGTCCTCCTCAGGGAGGCGCTCATGCCCAACCTCGTGCAGACCCTCGAGGGCCAGCCTGTGTTCATCCACGGGTTCCCCTTCGCGAACATCGCCCACGGGAACAACTCCGTCATAGCCACCAAGGCCGCGGTCTCTCTCGGGGACTACGCTGTCACCGAGGGAGGTTTCGCGGCCGACCTCGGCGGGGAGAAGTTCATGGACATCGTCTGCAGGCAGTCGGGGATCAGGCCCAACTGCGTCGTCGTGGTGGCCTCGATCCGCGCCCTCATGATGCACGGCGGAGCGGACCTGAAGGACCCGGCCTCCATGACCACCGCGGCCCTCAAAAAGGGGTTCGCCAACCTCGACAAGCACGTCGCCAACATGAAGTCCTACGGCGTCCCGGTGGTCGTCTCGATCAACCACTTCTACACCGATAAGGAAGAGGACATCGAGACCGTCAAGAGGCACTGCCGCGGCATCGGGGCGTACTGCGCCGTGAACGACGGCTTCCTCAGGGGCGGGGAGGGCGCCGAGGAGCTCGCCAAGAAGGTCGTCGAGGTCATCGCCGACCCGGACAACAGGCCCAGGTTCAAGTTCTGCTACGCCGACAGGACCTCCGTCAAGGAGAAGATCGAGGCCGTCGCCAAGAAGATCTACGGGGCCAAGGATGTAGAGTACAGCCCTGCCGCCGAGAAGTCCATCCAGGCCATAATCGACCAGGGATACGGGGAGCTCCCGGTGTGCATCGCGAAGACCCAGTACTCCCTGTCCGACAAGGCCGAGCTGCTCGGGGCGCCTACCGGATGGACCCTGAACGTGAGGGAGGTCAACCTCTCCGCCGGCGCCGGGTTCATCGTCCCCGTCTGCGGATCGATCATGCTCATGCCGGGCCTGTCGAAGGACCCTGCGGCGCTTCACATCGACCTGACGGACGAAGGGAAGATCGTAGGGCTCCACTGAACCGAGCGGGGCGGGCGGGGGCCTTTGCCCCTGTCTCTGCCTTCTTTTCTTCAAAACCTCACAGAAAAACTCGGGCCTGCCCTTTCCCTCGGCGGGCCCCGTCGGCCATATCGTACCAGCGTTTCGCTTCGTCATGGTCGGTATCGACGCCGTCGCCGGTCTCGTACATGTCCCCGAGGAGGACCTGCGCCCCCTTGTGGCCGTTGACCGCGGCCGAGGCCAGCCACCTCACGCATTCCCTGAGGCTTTTATCCGTCCCCGCTCCGTTCTTGTAAAGCTGCCCGAGGACGAACATGGCCTCCACATCTCCGCCCCTGGCGGAGGACATCATCAGCGAGAACGTATGTGCCAGATCGCGTTTGACGCCGTTCCCGTCGAGGTACATCAGCCCCAGTTCGTACTGGGCCCTGGGGTCGCCGTTCTCCGACGGGATCCTGAGAAGGTCGGCCGCCTTCGCCGGGTCCGGTTCCGTCCCGTAGCCGCGGAGGTAGATCTTCGCCAGGAAGTACATGGCGTTGGGGTTGCCGCCCTCGGAAGATTCGGTGAGCCAGTAGCGCGCTTTCTTGAAATCCCGGGGGACCCCCTGCCCGCGGGCGTACATCAATCCGACGTACAGCTCGCACGCTGCATCCCCTTTCCCAGCGCCGGACGACAGGATGTCCACTGCCGACGCGTAATTGCGTTCGTCGCAGGTGCGGACGACCGTCTTCGCCCATTCGCAGGCATCCATGCTGACCCCCTCTGCGGCCATCTTGCCCATACCCAGAGCCAAAACCTCTTAAAAAGTTGTTGCATGGGTCAGCCTAAATGTTCGTGCGCACGCACATTTTATAGGTGCGTCGCTATGGGATGAGCATAATGAGTGAAGAGGTTCCATCCAATTCCGAAGGCCAGGCGGCGGCCGTCCGCGCCGCCATGGATGCCGTTTCCGGCAGGGACATGCAGAAAGCATGCGCCCTCGCCGAGGCAGGGGAGTCCGACCCTGAGTGCGCCTATCTCCTGGGCCTGTTCAAATACACCGGGAAGGGGACCGCGGAGGACAGGAGGTCCGCCGCGGAGCTGTTCTCCGAAGCGGCCGCGAAGGGGTACGGCCCTGCCGCCATCGTGTCGTCCGAGATATCCGCGAACCCGGAGGAGGCCGAGTCCCAGATCATGGACCTGAGGCTCCGCGCCGAGTGCAGGGACACCGTCGCCTGCAGGAAGATCTTCGGGCTGTACGACACGGGGAAGAACCCCGACGGGACGAAGGCCATTGTGAAGAAGGACCATGCGGAGGCCGTGAGGCTCTACATGCCCTGCGCCGATGCGGGGGACACCGAGGCCCAGAACATCATCGGCTACATGTACCTAATGGGGAAGGGGGTCCAGAAGGACAGGGACCTGGCGCTGAAGCTCCTGAAGGAGGCGGCGGACCACGGGTGCGCCCAGGCGGCGCACAGGATCGCCGTCATGTACGACACGGGGCAGAACTTCTCGGACCCCGATCTCGACAAGGCCGTCGAGTGGTACACGAAGGCGGCGGACATGGGCTACGCCGATTCGCAGTACGCCCTCGCGGGCATACTGTTCATGGAGGACAGCCCCTACTACGACGCGCAGAGGGCCGAGAAGCTGCTGGTCAAGGCCGCCGACCAGGGGCAGCACGATGCCGAGCATCAGCTGGGCCTCCGCCTCGCCTACGGCGGGAAGGGGGTCAGGCGCGACCCCGCGAAAGCCGAGGCCTATCTCGAGAAGGCCTGCGAGGGCGGTGTCCTGCAGGCCATGACCGACTATGCGAATATGCTCTTCGAAGGGCAGGCGGTGCCCCAGGACCTCGCCAAGTCCGCGAAATGGTTCACCAAGGCCGCCGAGCAGTACGACGGCATCGCCCAGTACGCCCTCGGATGCTTCTACGGCAACGGCATCTACTTCAAGAAGGACGATGCGGAGGCCGCCAAGTGGTTCAGGGAGGCCGCCGAGGGCGGGGAGCCCAACTCGCAGTACGCCCTCGGCTGCTTCTACTACGAGGGCCGCGGGGTGGAGAAGAACGCCAAGAAGGCGGCGGAATGGTTCTCCGAGGCCGCGGGCCAGGGGCATCCCGGCGCCATGTCGTTCCTGGCGATGTTCAAGATCACCGGGAAAGAGGTGGAGCAGGACATCCAGGGAGGCCTCGACATGCTGTCCGAGGCCGCCAAGTCCGGCTACTACGAGGCGCAGTTCTACCTTGGCAAGCTGTACATGGAAGGGGAGTACGTGGAGCAGGACCTGCCCTACGCGAAGAGGATGCTCTCCCTGGCCGCCCGCCAGGGGGACCCCGATGCGGAGAAGCTGCTGGAGAAGCTCAAGGGCATGATGAAGAAGCGCTGAGGCCCGCCGGGCCCGGCCGGAGTTTGGACGAAGGAGGCAGAAGGTCACGGATCCGAGGTTCCTGAGGGGGGCGAGAGGCGGCAACATATACGCCATGCTCGGCGTGGCCTACATGTACCAGACCGGCAAAGGCTCGGACCCCGACCCCGTCAAGGCCGCGGATTGGTACGAGCGCTCGGCCTCCGCCGGGTGCCCCCGCGCGAAATGGGAACTCGCCAAGATGTATCGCAACGGCGAGCTTCCCGACGATGCCCAGCGCACGCAGTACGTCAAATGGCTGCGGGCGGCCGCCGAATCCGGCATACCGGAGGCGATGAGGGACCTGTCGTCCGCGTACTTCTATGGCAGGCTCGTCCCCAGGAACGACCGGCTGGCGGTGCAGTGGATCAAGAAGGCGGCGGAGACCGGCGACCCGCTCTCCGAGTTCCGCTACGCAGCATCCCTGGAGTCCGGACTCGGCTGCCGGCGCGACCTCGACGCAGCGAACGCATATTACCGCAAGTTCGAGACGGAGGCCGACGCCGACCTGTTCTTCAAGGTCGGCAAGGATCTCGAGTTCGGCCTCGAGGGCTGCCCTCCCAGGCCCGACAGGGCCTGCGAGTACTACCGCCTGGGGGCCAGGATGGGCCATGACCGCTGCTATGTCAGCCTCAAGCGCTGCAAGGCGGCCATGGCCGGCGGCCACAAGGACAGCTTCATGGAGCGCAGGAGGATCCTCTCCATGACGCCCTCGGCCGCCGAGGAGGACAGGAGGAAGAGGAGCCTGAAGGAGGCCGACCAGTTCATGGAGATCGGCGAGACCGACCTCGCCATCTCGAAGTACCAGGAATCCGCGGACCTGGGGAACGCCGAGGCCATGTTCATGCTGGCGATGCTCTACCACGAGGGGACGGCGGTCCGCAGGGACGACGCCCTCGCTTTCGATTATCTCATGAGGGCGTCGCTCAGCGGGTCCCCGGACGCGCAGCTGTTCCTGGGCAGGAGCTACGAGTCCGGGAAGGGCCGCGAGGCCGACCGCAACGAGGCCATCAAATGCTTCGCGGCCGCGGCCGCTGGAGGCAACCTGCTGGGATACTACTATCTCAGCCCCTACATGGACCACCCGGAGAGGTACGTGCATATGACCCAGAGGGTGGTGCGCTAATGGGGCTGAGGGAGGTCATGGACAGGGCGTCCTCGGGGGACCCGAGGGCCCAGTGCGCCATGGGCTATTATTACTACAAGGGCGACGGGGTCAACCGCGACCTCGACCGCGCCTTCCAATGGTTCGACATGGCCGCGGGGCTGGGGGATCCCGAGGGCGAATGCAACGCGGCCTACATGCTGGTGCACGCCGAGGGCACCAACGCCAATCTCGACGAGGCGGTGCGCATGTACACCCATTCCGCCGAGAGCGGATGGGTCCAATCGATGTTCAACCTTGCCCACATGTACTCCGACGGGCTCGGCGTGGAGCAGGACTGGGGGAAGGCGATCCTCTGGTATACGAAAGCGTACGAGGGCGGGAGCGTCCCGGCGGCGTACCGGCTCGGAGTGATCTACGAGGAAGGGAGAGGGACGGAGCAGAACCTCCCCAAGGCGCTGGAACTGTACGAGAAATGCGCTGGCAAGGATTATGATCCGGCCCTGGTCAGGCTGGGGATCATGGCCTACGAAGGGCGGGGGATGCCGAAGAACCCGGACAGGGCGGCCAAGCTGTTCTTCCGGGCCTCCAAGGACAACGACGACAAGGCCCTCCTGTGGCTCGGCAAGCTGTCCCTCTCGGGAGAGGGGATGGTGAAGAGCCAGAACAACGCCAGGAAATGGCTGAAGAAGGCCTCCATGCGCGGGAACGCCGAGGCCAAGGAACTTCTCGAGAAGATCTGATCCGCGCTCCAGGATGCGCCGGGCATAGATATTTTCTTGATGTGCCAGGCAGCGGTTTGCAGAGGATCTTGCCCTATTTTGAGAACTGCTACGCTATGAGTGTGCTGTTTTCTGCACTCGGTGGGGATCTCGGTCCGCAGCAGGTGCCGGAGCATCGGTTCTGTTTTTCCTATGTGCTAAAAAATTCATTCTTGCTTGTTTTTGCTTAAACATATATATGTCGTGAGCCTCACTGGCATATAGGAACGTGCTGTCATGAGGATGACTGATTATCAGGCCGAGGTGATCTCCCGCGAGCTCTCCACCATCAAAGAGAAGAGCCCCTTCTACGCCCGCAAGTTCAAGGACATCGACCTGACCAAAATCAAGACCCAGGAGGATTTCGAGACCCTCCCGTTCACTGACAAGGGGGATCTGCGCGAGGCCTACCCGCTCGGCCTTATGGCCGTTCCGGAGAAGGAAATCGTCAGGATCCATTCCTCATCCGGCACCACCGGGACCCCGGTGATCATACCCTACACCAGGAAGGACGTCGAGGACTGGGCGACCATGTTCGAGCGCTGCTACCGCATGGCCGGGGTCACAGAGATGGACAGGGTGCAGATCACCCCAGGGTACGGCCTGTGGACCGCAGGCATCGGATTCCAGGCGGGAGCCGAGAGGCTCGGGGCCATGGTCGTCCCCATGGGGCCCGGGAACACCGAGAAGCAGCTCCGCATGATGCAGGACCTGAAGACTACCGTCCTCTGCGCCACCTCGTCCTATGCGCTTCTCCTCGCCGAGCAGGTCGCCCAGAGGAACCTGAAGAACAAGATATGCCTCAGGAAGGGCATCATCGGGTCCGAGCGCTGGGGTGACAAGATGCGCGACCGCATCGCCGACACCCTCGGCCTGGAGCTCTACGACGTCTACGGCCTGACCGAGATCTACGGCCCCGGGATAGGCATCAGCTGCTCCTACAAGAACGGCATTCACATGTGGGACGATTACCTCTACTTCGAGGTCATCGACCCGAAGACGCTGAAGAACGTACCGGACGGAACCGTGGGGGAACTGGTCATAACCACCCTCAGGAAGGAAGGGGCGCCGCTCATACGCTACCGCACCCATGACCTTACCCGGATCCTTACCGGGCCCTGCCCCTGCGGCTCCCGCTACCCGAGGATCGACATCATCACCGGCAGGACGGACGACATGATCAAGGTCAAGGGCGTCAACATGTTCCCCGCGCAGTTCGAGGAGGTCCTCGCCTCGGTGCCCGATGCGAGCTCGGAGTACCAGGTCATGATCGACCATCTGAACGGCAAGGACATCCTCACGCTGTTCTTCGAGACGCCCCTGCCCCAGGAGAAATGGCCTGAGGTCGAGAAGCAGGTCCTGGAGAGGTTCAAGGCGGTGGTGGGCCCGACCATCACGCCCAAGGCGGTGAGGATCGGGGACCTGCCGAGGAGCGAGAAGAAGACCCACAGGATCTTCGATAACAGGTACTGAACCGCTGCCGCAGACGGATCTGAGACCGCCAGCAGCAGGGATTCACAAACCGATCGGTCTGTCGGATTTATCATCTGCATTATAGAAAAATTATTATAGAAGTTTTAATGGTATAAACTTCATGCCAGTCTTCGACGACGCACAGCTCAAAGCTATGGTGTCCGAGCGCCACTCGGTCAGGAAATACTCCTCCGGCCTCAATGAAGAGGACAAGAAGAAGATCGGGGACGCGATCGCGGAGATCAACTCCGAAACCGGTCTCGCCTTTGCCCTGGTCGCCGGCGACCCTGCCGGGATACAGAAGTTCGGCATGAAAGGCCATTTCGGCGGCGCGACGGATTACATCATGCTCGCCGGGAAGGAAAGCGGGACGCTGGAAGCGGACTGCGGCTACTGGGGCGAGAGGCTGGTCCTCTATGCCCAGTCCATCGGCCTCAGCACCTGCTGGGCGGCCATGGTCAACAAGAAGGAGGTGCTGAAGCACGTCCCTGAGGGCATGAAGTACTGCATCGTTGTCGTCATCGGCCACGGGGCGGAGAGCGGGGAGGCCCATAAGTCGAAACCGGCCGAGAAGGCCTCCAACCTTTCCGCGGATTCCCCTCAGTGGTTCAGGGACGGGGTGGAGGCGGCCATGAAAGCGCCCACCGCCATGAACAAGCAGAACTTCTTCTTCGAGCTGAAAGAGGACGGTAAGGTCCTCGCCAAGCCTTCCGGCGGCATGTTCACCGAGATAGACACCGGCATCGCCAAGGCCGATTTCGAGCTCGGGGCCGGCAAAGGGAACTTCAGCTGGGCCTGAGGGCCCGAAGCGGGGATCGCATCCCCGCACATTCTATGCCGTTCAGCGTTTCCGAGGCCTTCCGCGCGAGCAGGGGACGCCTGCCTGGCACTTTCCGCATCCGACTTCCGAGGGGCTTCCGCAGGCCTCCTGCGCCTCCCTGAGGCGGGCGCTGCAGACGGCATCGTTCTTGTTCTTCCCCGGCGGGGCCCTCGGGTCGATGGCCGACACGGGGCAGGCGCGGGCGCACGCCCCGCACCATATGCACCAATCGTACAATCCGGAATAGCGGCGGGGCGTCGGCGGGATCTCCGCATCTGTCAGGACGCTGCACAGGCGGCCGGCGCATCCTGCCTCGGTGATGAGGCTTTTGGACATCCCGAAGGTGCCCAGGCCGCAGATGTACGCGCAGTGCCTCAGGGACCAGTTGGCCACTGTCGGCGCGGTCCACCTGAATCTCGGGTCCTGCTCGGGGGATATGGCTTTGTAACCCGCTCCCCGGATGTCTGATACCAGGCAGGCGGCGGCCTTCGATATGAACGCCTGCCCCTCCCGGCGGGCGCATCCCCATTCGCGCGACGGGAAATCCCCGGAAGCGTTGCTCTCCCTTACCTTGTCGGACATGGGGAAGAACATGACGATGACCGTCCTCGCCTCCGGCATCCATTCCTTCGGGGACATATGCTCCGGCCCGACGCACTTCGGGTCCTTCAGCGCGTCGAAAAGGGGATCGTCCGCGCTTCCGAAGGCGAAGATGGGGCGCTCGAACATCCGCTCCCACGATCCGGGGATGCGGTTCTCCTCTGATCTCTCCGCGCGGTCCGCGGCGGCCGATAGCAGCCCGTAGGCCTCCTCCCGGTCCATAGGGAACGAATCGCAGAGCGAACGGATAATCCTTGCCTACGGGAATCGCCGTTCCGGAGCGCCCGTCACGCCGTCCGGACCGGAGCCCCGTCCTGGCCCCTGCCCCTGCAGGGCCCGGAGGCCTTTCGCGGCCTCCCGGTCCCCCACAACGGCTCGTAGCGCACCATCTCGAACCCCGCCCAGCTGTTGAAGTCCTTGATCTCCCGCCGGCATTCCTTCATCTTGGGCCTGACCGCTTCGGCCAGGGCCGCGCCGAACTCAGAGTACACGCATTCCATCTGCTCTTCGTACGCTTCGATGAGCTCTGCCGGGTCCGCCTTCTTCAGGATCCTCCTCTCCTTGGCGCTCCAGATGGGGTTCTTCCGGCATCTGTCGGTGAACGCCGGCCTCCCGCCGGGTCCGATCGCGAGCGGGGCCATGTCCACGTGGACCGTGTAGTTGCGCAGGCCGATGACTATGGCCGCCTCCTCGCCGAAGTACCTTTTCCTGATGGCGCGGTACTCGTCCTCCAGCCCGTAGCGGGCGGCGCAGGACGAGGCATGGTTCTTGCAGAAGTACATGCGGGACAGGAAGTCCGTCAGGGCTTGGGAGAGCTCGAGGGACTCCTCCTCCACGATCTCGTAGCTCCGCCACCAGCCGGAAGGGCGGGAGGAGATATCGTCGAGCTCGCGGATGAGCACGCGGCATTTCTCCTGGGTCATTCTGAAGTACGATTCCACGGCCCGGATGTCGGAGTAGGCGCGGAACCCCTCCGACCCCCTGAGCCTGCCGATCTCAGAGAGGACGTCCCTCATCGTGTGATATGTATGTCCGCCATCGTCTATAAGCGGTTCCGAAGTAGAATACATATGGATATGTATGGAAACCGCGCCCTACGTAGGATGGGACGATATATTTGATACCTAAATCTGCGGATTGTATAGGTTACATCAGGCCAGCACGATCTTGCCGCTCTTCGGTTCTTCCAGCCCGAAGAGTCTGAAGATCTCCCTCACGTTCTTCGATACCGCGGTGAGTCTCCAATCACCCGTGTTGCCTATGGCGAACACGGTGTTCAGTGAAAGCAGGACCTCGTTCACCGTCATGCCGCAGACGGTGTCCTTCTTCACCGTACCCTTCTTGGCATCCTTGTCATGCATCCTGAGGATGTTCTGTATCCTTATCCTGAGCATCAGGGCTATGAACTTCAGGAACAGCCTTCCTCTCGCCCTTTCCACGTTCCCGGTGCGGGAACGTCCTCCGTCCAGGTCGTTCTTGTACACGTCGAAGGCCTTCTCCACCCAATCCCTCACATCGTAGGAGGTCATCATCTCATCGAACGTCGTATCCGCGGAAGTGAGCATCACGAACATCCCCGATCTGTTGTCGGCGAAGGTGAACGCGTTGTCCTTCCTCACTATGTGCATCACGCCTCCGTCATCAACGGAGTAATCCAGATATCTGCGGACGAATGCCGGGAGATCCCTGTACACCTTCTCCGGATCCCTCGGTCTGGTCCCTTCCAGTCTCAGCTCCATGTCATGGACCATGGACATCATCTGATTCTTGTCATCCGCGGCCTTCTTCGGATCGTACACCACGAAGGCCTTCAGCTTCCTGGCCTTCTCGAATCTTTCATTGTTCTCCCCGGAATCCTTCTGGTTGGCCGGTATCCTGACAACGTATTCGTATCCGGAGTCCAGGTCGGCGATGCCGACCTCGAACTCCGCATATTGGTATGCACTGCCTTCATGGAATGCGTGCGATGCCGCTTTCCTCATCTCGGATACCGCCATGGTCATGAGCTTCTTGATGGGCTCCGCCTTTGCGTTGGAAGGAACGGTGAACTCCGTACCGAGGTCCAATAACGCGGAGATGTTCTCCGCACTCTCGAAACCCCTGTCCATCACCAGTCTTCCTCTGCATCCCATCCCCTGCATGTCCTCCACTACGGATTTCATGACGGCCATGTCGGCTATGCTCCCGGGAAGCATCCTGAACATCACCGGGATGCCTTCGGCATCCGTCACCATGGCGATGTTCGTCTGTTTCAGATCCTCGTTATCGCGGTTGTGCCCCCACTGTGCCCACCCCTCCATCCTGGAATATGTGGATACCGATGTCAGGTCGAGGGAATAGAAGGAAGCCGGATTCCTCGCTATGCGTCTGCCGAAGAACCTGTCCATGGTGACCATCATCCCGCCGATCTCCTCGGAGAGATCGCCGATCGCCGAAGGCGACAGCATGCCCCTCATCCTGCAGGTCTCCTTTATGACGCTTCCCTCCACGGTATAGTGGAGGGAATCCATCGCGGACGGGTTCATGGCCAGGGCCATGGCCGCACCCATCATGTTGGGCGCCATCGTGGTGAATACGGCATCCAGGTCCTCGAAGATACCCATCTGCTTCTGTATACCGTCCAATGCCTTCACGGCACCGTAGTACTTCGCATACTCCTCTTTCGGACGGGAACGGGACTCTTTGGGGATGATCTCCCCGGTCTCGGGATCAACCTTTCCGAGATATGTCTTCACAGTTTTCGGATTTTTCCTACCAGGCACCCTGACCGACGTGCTTTCATAGGCGTACTTCTGGCCGTTGCGTTCGATGTAGAATATGCTTCCCATTATGTAACCTATATGTAAGGTTACATATTTAATACCTTCCCGGAATGTGCTGGCTCATTACCCCGTATATAAAGAAAAACGTAAGATCCGTATGGTTACATCACTGTAGTACTACAATCCGCAGATTAAGGTTTGATACAGTTCTGACATCTATTGATTCCTTTTTTCAGGGCATCATCTGTTGAAACTATGTTTCTTAAATCTTCCAGACCAAGGCGCAGCAATCGGGGATGCCTGTTTCGGATATTCTCAGAAGTTCGATGGGGATCCAGGTGCAGTCAGTGCTTCAATCCCTGGACATGGTTATGGCCGCGGGAAACGGCAGGAAATGGAGGATAACGAAATAATGACTAAGAGGCGCAGGCTTCTTGAAACTCTGAATGTGTTTCTGCTGGGGAGAATTTCAGGTCGGATCCTTTGCCTTCAGGCATCATCAACTTGTCCTTTAAAGTTGATTTTTGCCATAAGGTTTTATATATCAGTGCGACAATTCTTTATTTGACCCGCATGCCTGCAGAATGTTCCAGCAACATCTGCAGGCCACTGCACTTTTGTTTATTGATGAGTTCTCAAACCTAATAACTTGAACGACACATAGGTGAGAGCACACATAAAATTTGATTTTGCAATTGAATTAAATTTATTTGATTCGTGCAGCTTTGAATAAATTTCTTTCAAAAATTTATTCGTTTTATCTACTGATAATTTGCCTTTATCATAAAGCAGCATTACGGCCATGGGCCAAAGATCTTCTCTTAAACTGAAATTCTCGGATCTTTGTAGGTACACCTGTAAGGGTACATTTTTCTTTATAAACTGATTTTGTTTCTTTAAATACGCTTTATATATCGATGAGTTTTTATAATATACCTACAATATAGGTATATGCCCGAAATATATTACGTTCAGAGGGGTAACAGGAAATATGCTTACAGAAGCACCTCTGTGTACGAGCCAGGAAGCAAGTATCCGAAGACCGTGAATGAATATATCGGGATTCTTGACGAAGAGAGCGGAAAAATAATTCCCAAGAAAAATCGTGCTCGGACGGATTCTTTCCTGTCGGATGAGGACATAACCGGGAAGAGATTCGGGGGTTCGCATATGCTCAAGAGCATATCTGAACGCATCGGGCTGAGGGAGGATCTCTTCTATTGTTTCGGTCCTGAAGGGGACCGGATACTCGCCTGTGCCGTGGCACAGGCATTATCCGGAGGACCGTTCTCGTCCGTGGAGGATACCGTCGACGGCTGCCTGATCGGGGAGATGCTGGGGCTGGAAGGGAGATTCTCCTCTCCCAGATTGTCGGAATTCACAAAGTTCCTGGGAGAGAGCCTGGGCAGCCTCGAGAACCTGTTCGAAAGGAGACTGGCAAGGGCCGAAGGCACTCTGACATTCGATCTAACATCGGTTTCCAGCCACAGCAGGATGAGGGAATGGGCGGAATGGGGATACAACCGCGATAAAGAGAAGATGAAACAGCTGAACTTCGGACTTGTCACCGACAAGTCCGGCATACCGGTGATGTTCGAACTGTATCCGGGGTCGATTCCCGATCTAAGGACACTGGAAAGGACGGTGGAACGTGTGGGGGAACTGAAGGAAGGCGATTGTTCTCTCATCATGGACAGGGGATTCGGTTCCGCATCCAATCTGAAGTATCTGCTGGAGAAGGAGGTATCCTTCGTGATCCCCGGGAAGAAGGCAACCAGGTGTGTTAAGGCCCTCCTTTCCAGACTCGTGAAGGAGAAGCACCATGCCGATTCGCTGAGGCTGCATGATGAACATACATATTCCGTGCTGGAATCGGAAGTGGCCATAGTCCCCAGAGCGGAACCCGAAACGGAGGATGAGGACTCCAATGATACTGCGGAATACGAACTCATCCTGCCGGAGGATCCGCGTTTCGCGGATGCTCCGGAGAACATGAGGATGAAGGCGTATGCCTGCTACGACAGGCAGAAGGCGGCAGAGGATGCGGATACGGTGTACAAAGCGATCCTGGACATAGAGAAGAGATTGTCCGAGACCAATCCGTACACGGCGGTGAAGGAAGCGAAGAGACTCGCGGGACCGTATGCGAAATACTTCGACCTGAGCGTGGATGGGGAAGGGAAACTCAGGATAGAGCGCAGGAAGAATGCCATGTCGTTCTCCATGAACCGCAACGGCATGTTCGTGATGTTCTGCAAAGGGATAGAGGATTGGGAGGACATGATGTCCTGCTACGACTGCAGGACATATGTGGAACAAGCATTCGATGTGATGAAGAACGAATTGGACGGGAACAGGTTCAGGACTAAGGATCCGCAGACGGCCAAGGGCCGTCTGCTGATCAAGTTCGTTGCTCTGATATTATGGTGCACCATGGCGAAAGAGCTTCGGGACAGCAGGCACGGGGAACCCGTGCGGACCGTCCTCCAGTCCATGGACAACATACTGGCAATCGGAAAGAAGGGGGAATGGAGGGTATTGGAGATCACCAAACGGAACCGCAGGTTCATGGATGATCTCAAGGTGCCGCATCCGCCAAAGACCCTGGTCCTGAAACCGTACACTTACATTCCGGAATCAGCTTTGGCGGATTCCTGATGTACCTACAAATCCGAGAATTTCAGTCTTAAAGAATAGATGAATTCCGGTATTTTATTTTCAGAATCAGGTAAATGGATCTGCCGGGACATCGCGTTTATCTTTTTATCGAATTGACCGTTCTTGGTATAGTTGTATTTGGTCCAAAACGCACTTTCCCAATCGATTTTCCTTTTAGATTTTCTAATGAAATAATAGATGGGCACATACTGATTATTTGAATATGCCTGTTTGTTCCATTTCTCGAAAAAATCAATAACATTTTCCGGATTGTATTGGGAAGATCCTTCGATGATATCTTTCACCATATAATCGGCTGGATATAGAGTCATTTTATTGATGGTATTGATGATTCCAACGGGCCCTACGGCAATTGCCATCTTATCAAGATCGCTGTCCTGGATATTATCGATGCCTACAGTAATCAGCCGTCTTCCACCAGTGTTAGATAAGGCAATTTGCTTTACGAGTTTGCGCAGACCCCTTATCGTACTCGGACTGGCACTTGGTTCAATTTCTGAAATCTCCTTGAAAATCCTTTCAAAATTATCCGTTCTGATACCTTTCAAAATGATTTTCTGATTGCCGTTTTCGAATGTTTCGTTACATTCTTCAATGTCATTCTTCCCTTTTTCGAATGCTACATACACTACATTCTTCTCGATTTCCGGCAATTTGTCATCATCTAAAGAAGATATCAGATCGCTGATGATTCTTCTGATGTCGTCATCTTTCATAGACTGCCCCATGATGACGACAGGGTAATCGCAGAGAATCGAGAGGATTTTTGATGTTATGATTTTTGATTTTCTTAAGAGCGAAATGTAATCCTGCTCATCAAATACAACCTCACTTATGCAGATAATTGATAACGAGGTCACAGCAGCGGAAGACCCAGTTTGGATATGAGTTCCCTCTGTTTCCTCGTGACCTCGTTGAGGCGCCACTCGTCGCCCACCAGGGTTATCCTCAGTTTCCTCATGATCTTCATGAACTTGGGGATCCACATCTCGTCCGTTATCCCTGCGGTCTTCATCCTGTCCAGAAGAGTTAGTCTCAGTCTCAGGGAAAGGAAGTTCACCAGGAGCCCTCCTTCGGCGGACTTCTGATCAGATTTCCCTTTGATCCCCATGAACAGGTCCGACTGCAATTGGGAGAAATCGTATTCCACATCGTTCCTCTGCCTGTATTCTATCATGAGTTCCTTCCACGGCAGATCGGATGTCGTAAGAACAGCGAACCTTCCGCATCCGTTCTCCTTGGCCGTTATGGCGTTGCGTTTCCTCCGGATATCGTATCTCCCGTTTGCATCGGATACCTCCAGCAGATTGTATATCTCGATCTGATTCGCAGACAGTTTCTTCGGCAGGAATGCGTCGTACTTCCTATCCGCCAGGAAACTCTCCATCTCGCCGATCCTCCTGTATAAGGTAGAGACCTCCGTCTGCCTGCGGGCGTCGTCCTGGAATACCACGGCCCTTATCGTCCCTTTGTCGGGATCTATGGAGAACTCCCCCTCCTCCAATACAACCCTGGTCTCGTAACCGCGTACAGAACTGCCCGCCAGATAGTCGGTGTTCAGAGGGGATTCGATATCCTTCACACTATCGGATATCAGGAGTTTCAGGATGGAGTTCCTGGCCGGTACGGGGACGGTAAATCCCGCACTGCGTTCCATCATCAGTTCCACGTTGCCCGCGCTGAAGAACCCCCTGTCCATCACCATCTCGAAACCGTCGCAACCCATCCTCTTCAGATCGGCAACGATTATGTCCAGGGTGACCACGTCGGCCACCGAACCGGGATAGGTGCGGTAGCAGAAGGGCAGCCCGTCCTCCATCGAATGCACCATACCGAGATTGAACTGCTTCGAACCTGTGAAACGTGCCTTGCGTCCGGCTTCGGAATACTCCAGACCGTCGGAGTCGGTGCCCATGCACACTATGTCGAAGATCATGCATCCCTTCCCGGGACACAGTTCCGCGAAGAGGTCCTCCCTCCTGCCGGCATCCTCGCCCACGGTCTGCAGGAACCTGCAGACCTCCGACTGTTCGAAGGACCAATCCATGTCCATCAGTTCGCGCAGGTAGGTGTCCTCCACCGTCTCCTCCAGGAGGTCCCCGCTGCCCGGGTCGGTGATTCCCAGTATGGCAAGAGCCAGGAGTCTCTTCGCGTTCCTCGCACCGTAGATCTTGGTCAGCACCTCATCCAGATGCGATTCCCTGGCGAGGTTCCACATGATGTAGTACGGCCCGTAGGACGGACTGCGCACTATGGTCTGCTTCTTCGCGGGCTTCTTCAGCAGATTGCCTTTCTCGTCGCATGGACCGAGATATCTGCGTTTCTGCTTCGAACATTTCTTCACGGGATCCCATTCCGCAGTGACCTCGTAGAGATAGTACCTCGTCCCGGTCTTGGTCTTTTGCTGCTGGATCACGTTGTATGACATCGTTAATAGTGATAACGATGTTTATATAAATACCCTTTGCCGGAATCACATGAGCCAGACAATCAGGATCCTGCCTCGTTATCAAAACTCAGCATAGGTGAGGATACAAGTGATTTCGGATCGGTGCAACTTCCATGAATTTTGTAAATTTCTCCGATTCCCTGAGAGCCAGACAAATAATAATCTGATATACGTTGATACACGCTGAGTTTATTTTCAAAAATCTGATCTTCAAGCACAGTATCGTAATTGGTTGTGATGATGCATGGGACGTTATCACGTAATGAACGAAGATATGACAGTTCTTTTGTCTTTGATGAATCGTTATCCAGTTCAATATTCTTCAGTTCTGAAGCAACCATTATTCTCACAGGATTCAAGTGGGTCTCCAGAAAATAACTGTGTTCTTCCTTGGTAAGAATATCCTCGACACGAAAGTATCCTTTTCTGGCTCTTTCATTAAATTCTTTTTCCATCTCTGTGGCAAGTCTGGGCATGAAATTTTCAATTTCATTCGGATGTTCTTTCACATAATTTTTCGCGGAACTTTCAAGAATAATCATCATGGATTCATCAATACCGAATCTTTTTCCGACTCTGCTCAGCAATTCTTCCCATCCAGGCGCATTCTTGACATATCTTGTCGTTATTCCTGAACCCAATATCAGTGCCGGAGGTTTTGTAAATTTGAAAATGCGCTCTCCATTATCATTGTTTGAATCCATATCACTCACCTATTATTTTTGCAAATGAATCATCCTTGCTCATTAAGGAAATACTGCGGTTATCAAGGATCTTGATCAAACTTCCACCTGATACCCAATTTCCCAAGATGCTTTTTCGAAACTATAGTAGTTTATAATGGCAATTTTCATTGTGTGAGAAGTAACCATAACTTCTCTTCTTAGCATAGTGGCTGCATATTCTGGATGATAGAGTTCCGTCTTACTCTATTTCCTTGGATGCGGATTCATACAATGCTTACGGAAGGTATACGATCCATCGGAGACATCCGGAAGCGAGACTGAATACAAGAAAAGCATCTTCTGAATCTTCTGTTTAGTCTTGGCCTGTTCTTCCTGGGTCACAAAGCAGTGGGACATCAATCTTTCTAAACTCTCCATGTATTCATCCTGCCGTCGAGTTTGCGTGCGTTGTAGAATGATTTCCATGTTCTATTGATAAACAATTTCATTACATTCAGCGTACATTTCTTCTGAACCAAAATGGACAGTTTCTCGAGGAGATTAGGCAGGTTCACTGACTGAAATCACACAATCTTTGTCTGAATTGATATATCATTCATTTTAATTCAGTAATAAGTTTCACTGGTTCAAGGAGATCCGGTGGAACTTATGAACGAATAAGGAAACACGGCTGTCTGCCAGCAATGATTTTACATCCGTTCCTCCCTCTGAGAGCCGATTCCCATGGAATGGATTCTGATCATCTCGGTGCTCAACGTGCTCTTCATCGTCTCCGCGATGTACGCCGAGCGCTACAACCCGCAGGCCCTCGTCCTCTGGGCGGTCCTGATGGCCGCCGTGCCGCTGGCCGGTTTCCTCCTGTACCTCCTCTTCGGGCAGACGTTCTATTCCCGCTGGGCCTTCCGGCGCAAGAGGGATTTCGAGGCCAAGGAATGGGAGGATACCGCCGACTACGGCGGCGGCCTGGAAGGCGAGGCGCTCCGGATATCGGATGCGCTCCGCCGGTCCTGCGGAGGCCCGGCGGTCGGCGGCAACGATGTGCATTACTACTCCGAGTCGGAGGAGTTCTTCGGCGACCTCTTCAGCAGCATGGAGCGCGCGGAGAAGAGCATCCTCGCCGAGTACTACATCGTGAGGAAGGACGACACTGGGAGGAAGCTCATGAACATCCTCATCGGCCGCGCCAAGGCTGGCCTGACCGTCCGCCTGCTGGTCGACGAGATCGGCACCCGCAACCTCCCGCGCGACCTGGTCAGGGAGCTCAGGAAGGCCGGCGGGAAGGTCACGACCTTCCACCGGACGATAACCCTCCTGCTGAGCGCCAAGAAGAACAACCGCAACCATCGGAAGATCGCCGTGATCGACGGGCAGACCGTGTTCGTGAGCGGGTACAACATCGGCGACGAGTACCTGGGGAAGGGGAAGTTCGGATACTGGAGGGACGCTGCCGTCAGGATCCGGGGCCCGGCGGCCGATTTCTACACGCGCACCGTACTCCAGGACTGGAGGTACGCTTCGCGCGAGGACATGGTGTGCAACGAGTCACTCTACCGCGGGGAGAAGGCGGGGGATGTCACCGTGCAGCTCACCTGCGGGGGGCCCGATATGCCCGGGACCAATTCTATCCATATGCAGTACGTCTCGATCGCGGACGCCTGCCGCCGGAGGATATGGATCACCACGCCCTACCTCGGGCCGACCGAGCCCCTCGTGTACCTGCTGCGCCTGAGGGCGCTGGAAGGAGCGGATGTCAGGATCATAATCCCGGACATCGGCGACCATGCGTTCGTCTATTGGGGGAACCGTTTCTCGGCCAGCAGGCTGATGGATGCCGGCGTCAGGGTGTACGAGTACCATGACGGCTTCATCCATGCGAAGACCGCCGTTGGCGACGGATGCTACTGCTCTGTGGGCTCGGCCAACATGGACCCCCGGAGCATGAACCTGAACTTCGAATGCAATGCCATGGTCTACTCGGAGGAGATGGCCGCCGACATGGAGAAGGCGTTCGAGAAGGACTTGGAGAGATGCACCCCGTACACGATGGAGATGTACAGGAGGAGGAACATGGTCCAGAGGTTCAAGACGTTCCTGTCGAGGTTCCTGGCAGACCTCCTGTGAGGGACGGACGGCAGACAGGGTCGTGTTTTGATAAATCAGGAATTTTTCCTATTTTATCAAAGCAAGTCACGGCGCCGATCTCCCCTCTATCCCGCAGAGAAGGGACTGTATCGGAATCTCGGCCGGCCTGCTGCAAAGGAAGGTGTCTGCCTCCCGGCCTGCGAAAGTGCCAGATTCAGATAATGCTCATCAGGAGCGATCCTCCCAGATATTTTCGATCGTAGTCTGAGTCCCTGTTCTGCAGTTCATCCTCAGGCGACACTTTGTTTCCGAGGCACCGGGAAAATTATAACTTTGATAAATCAGAATTTTTTCCGATTTTATCAAAGTATATCTAAGTGCAAACCATATGTCCTTTCATGGAGGAGAAACTGGTCCGGAGGGAGAGATACCTCGAGATGATACGTCCGGTGTACGATGTCGATATCATCAAGGTGCTCATGGGGCCGAGGCGTTCCGGCAAATCCGTGATCCTCTCCATGATAGCGGAAGAGGTAAAGGCGGACGCTGAGCACAAGATCTTCATCAATTTCGAAGACCTGAAGTACAAGCCCCTCACGGACGCCGAGGCCCTGAACGGGTATGTCGTCAGCCGCATGAAGGAAGGGAAGTACTACCTTTTCTTCGATGAGATCCAGAACGTGAAGGGGTTCGCCGAGGCCCTCGCCTCTCTGAAATCCACGGGCAGATGTTCCATCTTCGTGACGGGAAGCAACAGCAGGCTGCTCTCGGGAGAGCTTGCGACACTCCTCACAGGAAGGACGATCCAGTTCGAGATCCTGCCTTTCTCCTATTCCGAAGCGGAGGAATACATGAGGCTGACAAGGGGTTCGGTTCCGGACAGCTTCCTTTCGGACTACATAAGGCTCGGAGGGTATCCTCAGAGGTTCCAGATGGGGAACGAGACCCTTGCGCGGAAGTTCCTCGAGGAGTTATACAGGTCTGTCATCGAGAGGGACATCCATGCGAGGCATCCGGACCTGGACATGGACAAGTTCGGTAGGGTGGCATCCTATGCTCTTGCCAACTGCGGCAACTATTTCTCTGCCAAGACAGTCTCTGATTATCTGAAGAAGAAAGAAGGGTTCGATGTCTCAGTTCAATCCGTGCACAGTTACCTCGATCTCATGGAGGAAGCCTATCTCCTGAAGAGGGTCAGCATCTACGACATAAGCAGGAAGACTGTGATGCCCTCGAAACCCAAGAACTACGCATTGGACAACGGGCTCAGATACATCATGACCGGTGCCGCGGACATGCAGAACGGGCATCTGCTCGAGAATCTGGTGTACCTGGAGCTTCTTGGAAGGGGGTACAAGGTCTATGTCGGTAAGAAATACAATGGGGAGATCGATTTCGTGGCGGTCAAAGACGGGAAGAAATGCTTCATTCAAGTGGCGTATCTCTTGGCCGATAAGGCGACTGTGGAAAGGGAATTCGGTGCATTCTCCTCGGTGAGGGATGCATCGCCCAAGTACGTGATCTCCATGGACCCGTTCGATATGTCCAGGGACGGGATAACCCACATCGGCCTCCGGGATTTCCTGGAAGGGAAGAAGGAACTTTACCTATCGTGAAAGGCTTTCGAAAGAGAGTCTATCGGACACTTCCGCAGGCAGCGGGGGCAACGGGACAGATAATATATGCTTCGAAGCGGTCGGGATGGCATGGCTTCTTACATCGAGGTCTCTGGGAAGGTCACCGAGATCCCGCCTGGGACATTGATCTCGGATGCGGCCCGCACGGCCGGCATACTGCCCGATGCGTACCTTTTCCTGGTCTCGGGCGTGCCTGTACCTATGGACGCTCCAATCGAGGACGGGCAGACCGTCAAAGCGATGAAGGTCGCCTCGGGTGGATGAGCACTTGTCTTCCATGACGACGGAAATCCTTCTGCACATGTGTTTTCGGAGAACCGATATATTCTGACATCGACTGACTCTCTCGATCGGATATGGCGGCATTGATATTCACAGACAGGACGATCGAGGGCCAGTGTAAGCTTCTATGTTATCCCGTATATGTTTGAACCAGTGAATATAGAAGAACACGCGAGAAACAATGTCGACGTTCATCATAACCGACCGGAAAATGGAGAGTCTCTGTGAATCATCATATATGACGGAGCCTCCCAAATCGCCCATTGTCTCCCCCATAGGGAGATTATGGCTGTCATCAGAAGGATTCAAACCGTCCGAAGTCTATCTTCTCGGCCCTCTTGCTTTCAAAAAGTACGGCTCCAGCAAAGAAAAGCTACTGTCGGAAACCTATGACAGGACCGATTTCGGGACCGACCCGGATAAACTGAACTTCTACCAGTGCGGTTCTGTCGATACCGTTGACGGCAGACTTGAGGGCAATTTCATGTCTAGTATGCAGAGAAGCAACCTGTTGGTCCCGTTCGCCTGCTGGTACCTTCGGAAAGGAGGGTTCATAGCGGTTCACCAGTGGGGCGGCGGCTGGCATCCCCATTACCATCCATCCATCAGACCGATTGTGACCCCGGAGGGGATCGGAGAGCTCCAGTACTGCACCCTGGACATGGACGGGATATTCATGTTCCGGTCCCATGGGGGCACTTATGAACCTCTGGCACATATTTTCGATGAGCTCCGCAGCGATCGCCCGGGAATGAAAGGGCATGATGTTTGGATGGTCCCAAAGGAAAGGACTGACGTGAGGGGCCTGATAGAGAGGTTCGAACCGGTTTATGATTATGTGACGGTGGAGAACAGATACCCGTCAGAGGACGGCGGCAAATGGCGCACCGTACCTCTCAGCGAGACCATGGAACTTGGAGAGGTAGAGAAATATCAACTGCGGTTGGTCGACAGACATCCAAGCGACGGCGGCCTCAACAGGCCGGTACCGGAACTGTGCGTCGTACTGAAATGAACAATACTGTAAACTGAGGAATATATGTCGGCAGGCCATCGATATTCTATCAATATGGCCTGAGTTTGACACTTACGGCTGACCGAGGCCCGGCTTCCGCCGGGTCTGCTCATTGTCTCCCGCCCGCGCCCTGTTCTCATTTACGGCGAACGGACGCTCGGAAGGCCTCTTTTATCATTGCCGGCCGTCCGCAGGATGAAAAACCGCCTCGGTCCCGTCTGCCCGCCATCTGTCAAACTCGGGCCGTAATCGAAACCGGCATTCATCGTGCCGGTTGCCATAATCAATTTATCTTCTCATCATATCAAAATCTCGAATATGATCGCTTATCGGAAGACCTATAGCGAATTCGAACAGGATATAATTCACAATAGAATCGAAGATGAAGTGACGAAAAGCCTGCCCTTCGAAGTAGGTGAATCTGAGAGAAGGTCATTCCGCAATTCTCTTCCGGCGATCCATACCGCTCTCCAGAACTGCAATATCCCCGGAGATGTGGAGGTTGCTCTGGAATACAGGATCCCCCTTACCAACAGAAGGGTAGATTTCATCATCGCTGGCTCCGACGATGAAGGGAAAGACCATCTGGTGATCTGCGAGCTCAAACAGTGGGAATCCGTGATCCATACGGATATGCCGGATATCGTGCGGGTCGGCAAAGAAGATAAGGTCCACCCGTCCTGGCAGGCCTACAGTTACGCTTCCACGATCTCCAATTTCAATGAGTACGTGGAAAGTTCCGGACTGGAAGTGGACACCTGCACATTCCTGCACAATTATGAACGCCAGTATGCCGAGGAACTTCTGGATCCCGTTTACACCGAAGGGATAGAACTGGCAAAGCCCTTCATCTCCGACCAGTACGATGAACTTGCCGAATTCATTTCCAGATACATCACGAAACCTTCCAAGAACAAGATCCTGTTTGAGATCGATAACGGGCGCATCCGCCCCTCCAAGATGCTGGCCGACTGCATAGGCAGCCTCCTCAACAATGTCTATGAGTACAACCTGATCGACGAGCAGCGGATCGTGTACTCCAACCTCTACAGGGAGATCCGGCAGTCGTTCAAGTACGGGGGGCGCAAGCAGGTCTTCATCGTCCGCGGAGGAGCGGGCACCGGGAAGAGCGTCATCGCCATTCAGCTGATGGCCAATCTCATCGGGGAAAAGAGGAACGGGAAGACAACCTTCTACGTAGCCAAGAGCAGCTACGTCAAAGAAGCTTATTTCAACAAACTCACCAGGGGCGTTCCCCAATATAGTTTCCTCAGGACCCTTTTCAAGGGGTCCAGCAGCTTCATCGATTCTCCGCTCAACGAGATCGACGTGCTTCTTGTGGATGAGGCGCACAGGCTTACCGAGAAAAGCAAGATGTCATGGTTCTACAAAGGCGAGAACCAGATCAGGGAGATCATCCATGCTGCCAGGGTCTCGGTGTTCTTCATAGATGAGACCCAGAGCATCGACATCAAGGACTTCGGTACCGTCGATCACATCAGGGAAGCGGCGGAAGCCGAGAATGCGGAGTTCCATTGCGAGGACAAATACGTCCTCAGATCCCAGTTCAGATGCAACGGGAGCGACGAGTACGTCGCATGGTTGGATGCCGTCCTCTACAATGAAACGTACGAACCATCCGGGGAGAAGGTCGATTACGACATCAGGATAATCGATGACGTGAATGAGATGAAAGAGCTCATCAAAGAGAAGAACAGCAGTTCGAAGACGCCGTCCAGGATGCTCAGCGGAGATGTTTTCGAATGGAAGTCCCGGACAGATAAGAACGCCGTCGATATAACGATCGGGGATTTCCAGGCTCAATGGAACAAGACCAAGTCTTTCGCGACCGACCCCAAATCGATCGACGAGGTTGGCTGCATCCATACCTCCCAGGGCATGGAATTCGAATATGCGGGAGTGATCATCGGCGATGACCTCTTGTATCGCGATGGGAAAATCCTGACCGATTACACCAAGCATCCGAAAGGCGCAGGGGAGTTCAAAAGGCCCCACAGGAACAAACCCCTGCCGGAAGATGCAGGGACGATCGATAAGCTGATCCGCAACACCTACAAGGTGCTTCTGACCCGCGGGCAGAAAGGCTGCTACATCTATGTCATGGATGCCGAACTGAGGGAATATCTGAAAGATGCCGTCAATATGCTTCTCGGCAGAAGGATAGATGGCTGAATCATCTGACAGGGCCTCGCAGAGTGCGGCCCCTCCGTTATGTCAGCGGCTCGGCCGGTAAGTGCCAGACTCGGGATCTATAAGCGACCTGAGATATTCTCCGAGCGCCCTGTCCTCGCAGTAAACGTACGTCCCCTTCATCCCGCGGGTCAGGAGAACGTTGTACCCTCACTCATGCAATGACTTGATAACAAGGTCATCGTAACAAGGACTTTTGATATGCTGGCTAATCCGAAATGAACGAGGGTTTTTATACAATCATTGTTATCATTCTTAACAATGAGTTACAAGGTCGTCCAGAAGCAGAGCAACGGCAGATACTACCTGTACGAGGTCACGGGAGTCTGGGATCCAGTCAAGAAGAACTCGAAACAGACCAGGACGTATCTGGGCGTGTGCGATGCCGAAGGCAATCTGCTGAAGGAACCGGCCAGGAACAGGACGGTCAGCTGCAGTCCGGTGTACGGGCCGTACCAGCTGTTCGTACAGCTGGCGGAGAGGAGCGGACTCACGTCCGCTCTGGACGACGTGTACGGGGTGAGGGACGGAAGGAGGCTGCTGGCCATGGCCATACTGGGCATCGTGGATCCCGTGACCGTGAACCAGATGGAGAATGCCATAGACGACACCTACCTGCGGGAACTTCTCGGTGTCGACTGGGGTTTCGAACAATCGTCGGTCTGCCGGTTCCTGCAGACCGTGGGCCACGCTTCGGAGCAGAGGGAACTCCTGTTCAACGAACTCGCCCCGAAGAGCGGATGCGTAATCTTCGACATAGTGTGCCTGGGCACGGATTCCGAGGACCTCGAATATGCGGAGGTAGGAAGGAAGACCCACCTCACCGGATCCAGACAGTTCAATCTAGGCATGGTGCATTCGATGGAGGACAACCTCCCGTTCTGCTACCGCACCTATCCGGGTTCGGTGGCGGACGTATCCACACTGGACAACATCGTCTCGGACCTCCGGACCATGGACTGTTCCCCCGTAGAACTGGAGATGGACAGGGGGTTCTTCAGCATAGGCAACGTGCAGATGATGCTGGAACGCGGAATGGGGTTCACCGTGCCGATACCTGCACGTGTCGGCATATCCAAACTGCTGCTGTCGGAGAGCGTCAGGGAGATAGACTCGCCCCTGAACACGGACTATCTGGCACGGTCGGTGGTGAGGGGATACGAGACATTCGTGAGACTTGAGGACGAGGAGCTGGTGAAAGCCTCCGAGGGGGACGCGGGGGCGATCAGGGCGTTGGTGTTCCAGGACGATTCGAAGCGTACAAAGGAGATCGCCACGCTGTATTCGAGGATCGGGGAGCTCGAGAACAGGCTGTCCGGTACGGAATACGACCGTTTCGCCAGGAAGAAGCTCACACGCACGGAACAGCAGACCGCGGATCTGCTGGAATTCGCCGCGGACGGCAACGGGAAGACCGTGGTGACGAGGAAACGCAATGCGATATCCGCCAAGGAGAACGCTTGCGGAAGGTTCGCGGTGATAACGACGTCGGACAAGCATTGGCTGGACCTGTTGATGCAGTACCGTCTCAGGAACGGGGTGGAATATGATTTCTCGCAGCTTCAGTCGGATCTGTTCGTGGGCATAACAGGTAAATCGGACCAGGATTCCGCCGAAGGCGGACTCCTGGTGAACTTCCTGTCACTAAGGCTCAGGCTGACGCTGATAAACCTGCTGAAGGAAAAGGGATTGGCGGGCGATTACTGGGTCCCGGACGTGCTGAACACCCTGAAGAAGCTGAAGATCTCGTGCATCGGCGGGAAATGGAGACTGAACGAGGTCACCAAGGCCCAGAGGGAACTCTTCGAAGCTCTCGGGGTAAAAATCCAATGAACCCCTTGTTATCAAATCGATGCATAAGTGAGGTTGTACGTGTTGCGGATGAGCCTCACGGCTGTTGCGTCATCGACCGACTTCATGTGGATCCCGCTGTTGCGGTCCGATCTGGCGTTCTTCGTACGGTCGTAAACAATATGGCCGTTCTCATAGCGCATATCCTTTCCGATGATGACCCCGCAGTAGTTCATGTCCAGCCCTTGGCAGGTGTGGATGCATCCGACCTCGTCGACGGAAGATTCGTCGTTGAGCCACGAATAATCGCTGCCTGTCGACGCATTGCGAAGGTTCCATTTCGCTTTGAACTTCCCGCCGTCGAGGACGATGTCCCAGACATCCTCGCTGCGATCCTTCCCCTTGGACGCCCACTCGTAGGTGTAGCCCGCAACGAGGCGGCATTTCCCCGATACGGGCGCCGCCCCCGGCAGGAGATGCTTTTCGGCGGCGATCCTCTCCCTTTCCTCCTCATCCTTCTCCCTGATGAGGCTGCGCATCTCCGAGGCGCTGTCGAACACGCGGAAATCGTACTGGAAGTCTCTTCTGTAGCGAATTGGCCGCGAGTATCCCAGGAACCCGCGGATGAACTCCATATAATCCCAACCTCCGAGCACGCGGAACTGGTTCGTGAGTTCCAGATCCTTCCCCTCAACGATCAGATAATCATTGTCTTTGGAGATCGCCCTGATGCGTTCGACCGTTGCGAAATCGTCTTTGGTGACGGCTTGGTCCTCATCTATGAAGAACACGGCGACGCGCGTGCTTCTGATGCATCTCTCGAGCACGTGCGCATCTTTTCCGATGCCGATACCGCCTTTGAAGTCGAATAAGCGGTGGGCCTCGTCGAAGAGGACGCAGTCATATTCCAGCGCCCTTCCTTTGGCGAGCGAGGTCGGATACAGGAATAGGTTCTTCAGAGCAGAACGGGTGTACTCGCGTTCCTTCCCGATCAATTCCTGGTACATCATGACCCTGGGCGCCGCATTGGCCGTCACATAGGCCGCATTGATGATCGGATGGCCATCCTTCGGGTGGATGAGCTCTCCCAGTGCATTCATCGCGACTATCGACTTCCCCGTTCTCGGCCCGCCTTTGATGATGATCGTCCGGCAGGAACTGTTCTTCTGAGCCTCACGGGCCATGCTGACTATGGTCGCCACCGATTTTGCCTGCGAATCATCATAGCTGAAGAACCCGTTCCCGTCCAGAGAATCCCTCAGCATATTCGATAACTGGGGGCTCGGAAGGATGCGGCTGTTCTCTATCCGGTACAGTAGTTCCGGATCCTTGTATCTGACATGGGCTTTCAGGAAAGCGATGAGCTTCTCGACATCTTCGCTCAGGAATGCGGGGCTGCTTTTCACCAGCGGGAAGATGTCCTCATTCTGAAGGAAGACCGAACGCCTCTCCGGCATGTTGTGCAAATAGGAACAGGCGGAGATCTTTACCCCCTTGTCCTGGATGTAGAAGTTGAAATATTGCAGAAGGTTCGCATAATTCTGCGCCTGATAGGAAGGGTGCCAGCAGTCCTGGTCTTCGCTGCTGCCTCCGGGATTGGTCACTACGTGGTCAGGCAGCTTGCTCTCGGTTGCCTCGCTCCACTGTTTGAGTTCGACGATGACGGCTGATTCCTTTTCATCAGCATCGAGGCCGTAGATGATGAAGTCTATCTGATTGCGGCGGCCTTTGATCCTGTATTCTATGGCTATGCCGCATTCAGGGTCGAGTCCGGAGCGCTGGACAGCGTCTGCGATCACCGGAAGGGAATTCTCCCAGCTCCGTTCGATGCCGATTTCGCCGGCAAGGCCGCGATTAAGGCAGCAGTCAAGGATTTCCTGGCCGAATTTCTTGTTGGGCTGGCTGTTGGGAGGGCAATCCCTCAGGAAATTGGAGACGCTGTCGTTGTAGATGATCATCGAATCGCCCAAGGATGTTAATGCCGGGGTATGCTCCAATCGGAATTAAATCGAATGCCAGATCCCTTCGAAGTCCACTCCTGCCTCGATCGCCTCATCGAGCAGGGAATCGAGGTTCCGCAGGAACTCCTGATGGACGTCGCCCCTGCCGATGGTCCCCTTGGCCTTCGACAGGCTGTCCTCCTCGGGGAACCTCAGCGGCGCATACGGCACCGTGCCCAGGAACTTCATACCCGTGAGTTCCTCGATCTTATCGATCCCGGGGCCCAGCAGGGACCCGTCCCCGCGGAAGCGGTTGATGAGGAACCCTTTCATCAGGGGCTTCAGTTCCTCGGGCATCAGCAGCCATGTTCCGTAGATGGCGGCGAACACGCCTCCCCTGTCGATGTCGCCTACAAGCACCGACGGGATCCTCCGCGCCCTCATCATCCCCGTATTGGCGATGTCCCTGCTCATGAGGTTGATCTCCGCCGGGGAACCGGAGCCCTCGCACACCACCGCTTCGTACTCGGACATCAGCCTGTCGTAGGACTCGCATGCTTTCGGCATGAGCTCTTTGTGAAGGTCGTCGCTCCAGCTAACGTCCCTGTAGGGCTCTCCCTTGAGCATGATCTGCATCCTGCCGTTCCCGGCCGGCTTCAGGAGCAACGGGTTCATGTCGGCCGAGGGCTCGATCCCGCACGCCCATGCCTGGAATGCCTGCCCCATGCCGATCTCCTTCCCGTCCTCGGTGACGCAGCTGTTCAGCGAGAGGTTGGACGCTTTGAACGGCGCAACCTTCACGCTTTTCCGGACCAGCCACCGGCAGAACAGGGCGTCGGAGGTGGTCTTCCCGCAGTCGGAAGAGGTGCCGATGAAAAGGACCGACTTCGCCGCCATCGCCTCTTCGCCCCCGCGAACTCCAGGAACCTGTCCATGTCCATGTTCGCTTCGAAACCGTCGGCCAGCTTCTCGATGCTCTGCTCGATGATATCGTCATATTCCACGGCGGGCTCGTCGGCAGGCTTCTTCCCGTCATGCCTGATGAGCGACATGAACATCCTCCGGAAGGCCGGGCGGTCGAGGACGCCGTGCAGGTACGTCCCGAACAGCATCTCGTCCTTCTTGACCGAGCCTTCTGTCTCGCCTTCGCGGCCGCGCGAGGTAATCCTGAACAGCGGCTGCTCCTTCACGTCGGTAAGGCCCATGTGGATCTCGTATCCTTCCACGTCCCCTCCGCCATCGATGATCTCGGCGCGGTCCCTGCGCACGACCTTGGCGTAATCCTTCCAATAGGATTCGTTGCCGAAGAACCCGAGGCCCTCCCAATCGCCGGTCTTCTTCCCCTCGATGCCGTTGGGGTCGTGCAGCATCCTGCCCATCATCTGGTAGCCGCCGCAGATGCCCAGGATGGGGATTTTCCCTTTGACCTGCTTCAGGGCATCGCAGATCCCGGTGTCCTTCATCCACTGCAGGTCGTCCACGGTGTTCTTCGTTCCCGGGAGGATGACCGCATCCGCTGAGAGCACTTCTGCGGGGGTTTCCGCGAAGATGACGGTCGCATCCTCGGCGCACAGGGGATCGATATCGGTGAAGTTGGCGATCCTGGGGAACTTGATGACCGCGATCACGGCGCTCCCGTGCCCGCGGGACCCGCCGGAACGGAACGCCTCGGAATCCTCGGAGGGCAGGGCGACGTCCAGGTGCGGGATTATGCCGATGACGGGTATCCCGCACAGCTCCTCCAGTTGCTCCGCGCCCTTGCGGAAGCTGTCGGTCTTCCCCTCGATGTTGTTCAGGATGATCCCTTTGATCCTCTTCCTGTCCTCCTCGGGGATCAGCTTCACCGTGCCGAGCGCGTATGCGAAGGACCCGCCCCACTTCACGTTGACCACCAGGAGGCAGTCGGCATCGGCGATCTCCGCCGCCTTCATGTTGGCGATCTCGCGGTCGTAGATGTTGATCTCTGCGGGGGAGCCGGCGCCTTCCATGACCACGTAGTCGCAGCGCTTCTTCAGGAACTCGACGTTCCTCCTGACGGCCTCTTTCCCCTCGCCGGGGATGAACTTCGAATAATACTCCGACGCGGTGAAGTCGCCGACGGGCTTCCCTTCGACGATCACCTGGGAGATCGAGTTCCCCTTGGGCTTCATCAATATCGGGTTCATGTGCTCGTTGGCGTTCTTCAGGCCGGCCGCCTGCGCCTGCAGGACCTGGATCATGGCGATCTCCGCGCCCTTGGGAGTGACCTTGGAGTTCAGGCTCATGTTCTGCGACTTGAACGGGGCGACGATGTACCCTCTCCGGTGCAGGATCCGGCAGATGGCGGCCACGGTCACCGACTTGCCGGCATCGGATGTCGCGCCCACCACCATGATCGCCCTGCCCATCCGGAAGAACCTCTTCTTGGCCTCCGGGAGGATCTCGGTGCGGAAGCGGGGGTCCCCGGCCTCCAGGCCGAGCTCCTTGGCCTTCTGCATCGTGAAGGCGGCGACGACGTTCCGGTGGATGAAGAGGCAGTCCTCACAGGACCATACGTCGCGCCCGCGGCGGTCCTTCACGGAATAGCCGAGGTCGGGGTCCTCGCATGGATAGAAGGGGCAGTAGCAGAAGGAGCAGTTCTGTCCGGTGAAATGGCACGGGTGATAAGGGCACTCCCTGTTGGAGCCGATGTTCCCGGCCGCCAGCTCCTTCGCGATCTGAGCCTTGATGCAATCCATCAAGGAACAGGAATGGATGAAGAATATTAGTGTTATCTGAACATCTAATCATTGGATTGATTATCCGCACCGTTGCAGACAGCGGAAAAATCCTATGAACTGCCTGTTCTGCTGATCTTCGGCGGAGGTTTCCGCAGGCCCGATCCTCTCATCATTCAGCGGTTTCAAGAAGATCCGGGAGGCCTTTCAGCAGAATCAAGGCGAGCAGTTTCGACGTAAAAATAGTTTTATCCTGTCAAATTCTAAACAAATTGTGTCATAACATGGCTGCGCTGATATTCACAGACAGGAAGATCGAGGGCCACTGTGAACTCCTCCCTTTGAAATTCGCTCAGAAGGGGGATAATCCGTTATATCGCTGGGGTCCGCTGATCTTCAGGTGCTACGACAGCATGAAGAACGGCATGCTTGCAAAAGAGTTCGATAAGGTAGACTTCGGCATCGACACGGCGGATCTTCATGTCTACATGTGTGCCGCGACAGAGTACGATAGAACGGGCCGGGCCGTTTCCACCATCTATGACAGCATGCACAGATGCTGTTTCCTGCTGCCGTTCATCTGCAGGTACCTGAGAGATGGGAGATACATCGCGATACACATGGACGACGACGGATGGGATTCGCATTACCATCCCACAATCGATATCTCTGTGTCCCCGAATGGCATCAGGAACCTCCAGTCCGGCCTGATGAACATGGACGCGATGTTCATATTCAGGCGCGAAGGCGGGACGTATGAGTTCCTCGCCCGCATCTTCGACGAGATGTGCCGCGGCACTCCCGTAAAGAGCGGATGGGATCTCTGGACGGTCCCGAAGGAGAAGATGACCGCCGGCGATCTCCTGGAGAGGATCGGTTCGGATTTCCGTGCTATAGTGGCTGTAAGGCCGTTCGATCCGGAAAGGGACGGCGAACCTGTGGCCGGTCAGACCGAAGTGGGGGAAACCATAACCGCCGACGAGGCGAGGAATCTGGGGCAGATCGAGGGGTATCATCTATGGTTCTTCATGTACCCTTATGATCCTGATACATACCGCAAAATGAATCCGGAACTGTATATCCGTTTATCAGAATACGGAACCCTGCTTGATCGCTCCCCATCAAAATAATGAGGCGGCCTCACTGGGCACTGCCATGAAATTCCAGGGGGATCGGATCGAATTCCAGATTCTGGAAGTTCACTCCTCCTGGGCAGCGGCAGGATCATCGAACAGGTTTCAAAACATAACATTAAAAAGTTATGCAAAATCGCATGTTTTTTATGATGCGACCTCGAATGTTCCGCCATGGGATGCGACTTCACTTTCGTGCACTGCGCCGACCTGCACCTGGGGAGCAGGTTCGATGCGCTCACCTCGGCCTCGCCGGAGCTCGGCGGAAGGCTGTACGAGGCGGTGTTCTCCTCGTTCCGGAGGATCGTCGACCTCGCCGCCGGCAGGGCGGACTTCATGGTCATCGCCGGCGACGTCTACGACGACGTCTGCGAGACCCTCCGCACGAGGCTGTTCTTCGCCTCCGAGATGGAGAGGCTCGGGAAGCCCTGCTTCGTCGTCCGCGGGAACCATGATTTCGCCTCGACATGGGATTCGAGCATCGCCTATCCTCCGAACGTGCACGTCCTCGGCCCGAACGGGAGCAGGTTCAGGATGAGCATCCGCGGGCACGATGTCGAGGTCGTCGGCGCCAGCTACTCGGAGCAGCACGAGTCCCGCAACCTCGCCACGGCCGTCCGCGGGACGCCCGAGATGTTCACCATCGGCATCGTTCATTGCTCAGTGGACGGTTTCGCCGAGGATTATTCGTACGCTCCGTGCTCGTCCGCGGACCTCGCGGGCAGGAACGTCGACTACTGGGCCCTGGGGCACATCCATAAGCGCCAGGTCGTCAGGGCCTCCTCCCCCATGGCCGTCTACCCGGGGAACATACAGGGAAGGAACCCGAGGGAGACGGGGGAGAAAGGATGCTACCTCGTTTCCGTCAGCGCCGGGACGCCGTCGGCCGAGTTCGTCCCGACGCAGGAGGTGCTCTGGAAAGATGTCACTGCCGACATCACCGGGAAGACCGACCTCAGGCAGCTCCTGGACTCCGCCGTCCCGCAGTGCCCCCGCGGCGGGATCGCCTGCCTGCACCTCACCGGGCGCGGGCCTCTGTTCAGGGCGGTGCGCTCCGATCCGGAGGGGATCGCGAAGATGCTCTCGGAGCGTGCCGGCTGCGGGACCGACCTCAGGGAGGTCTCCGTCATGCCGGACGTCGACCTCAGCAGCGGATCGGGAGGCACCATGCTCTCCGAGGCGGTCCGCGCGAAGAACGACCTCTCCTCCCTCTTGGACGACGACCTGATGGGCATCCTCTGCGGCTCGGGCCCGGCGGCCGACGCCGCAGGGAGGATGGCGTACTTCCGGGACAAGGGGGAGCTGAGGAGCATGCTCGACGAGGCCCTGGCCGAGCTCGCCGGCCGTCTGGAGGGAGCCTGATGAGGATCGACCGCGTGCTCATCCGCTCCTACGGGTCGCTGAAGGACGAGGACATATCGTTCGGCCCGCTGACGGTCGTGACCGGGCCCAACGAGGCCGGGAAGTCCACCCTCCGCTCGTTCATCACCGACTGCCTGTTCGATAAGAACCCAATGAAGTATCCGGAGAAGAAGGCCTCCGATTCCGGGAAACTGCTGGTCACACTGTCGGACGGCACCGGAAGGACGGCGGAGCGCGACGGGAAGAAGACCGCGGGGACGTTCGACAGCGTCTTCGGGATCTCCGGGAAGGATTACGTCTCGGTCTACTCGGTGGACAGCGAGAGCCTGAGGGACGACCGCCCCCTGCTGGACGGCGGGATCAGGGACAGGTTCCTGACCGTCCCCGGCGGCAGGGCCCTCCCCGAGGTGCGCTCCGCCCTGGAGGAGGAGAGGACGGAGTACATCCCGGACCTCCGGCGGAGCAGGAACTCCAAGATCGCGGTCCTGGAGGCCGATCTCGCCGAGAAGGCCGCCCGCGCCGAGGCCCTGAAGAACGCGGCGGACGGCGACGGGGCGTACAACGGCCTCATAGCCCGCAGGAAGGAGCTCGAGAAGGAGATTTCAGAGGCCGAGACCGCCGCCGATGCAGAGAAGAAAGCGTCGGAGGCCGCCGCCGTGGAGAAGTCCAAGGCCGATTCCCGCGCGAAGCTCGCCGAGCTCAGGAAGAGGGAGTCTGAGCTCGCATATGCGGAGAGGTGCCGCGGGAAGGACGACAGCGTGCTCAGGAGCGACCTGGAAAGGGCCCGCGCGGCCTCGGAGGAGGCCGGCAGGAAGCTTGATTCCTGCCGGAGGAGCATGGGAGCCGTCGATCCGGACGCTGTCCTCGCCAGGGCCAGGGACATAGAGAACCTGGCGGCGTACCGCCCTCCCGAGCCCGCTCCCGCCGCCCGCAGTGCCGGGAAGAAGACGGGGACGGCGCTCATGGCCCTCGGCGCCGTCCTGATGGCCGCCGGGGCCCTGCTGGCGGCCGTTACGGGGGAGATCTATCCGGCGGGCGCCGCCGCCGTCGGTGCGGTCCTCCTCCTCATCGGCCTCAGGAAAAGGCCCTTGCGCCCCGCGTACAGTTCCGCATCGGGTCCCCGCCCCGGGGCCGATCCCCTCCTCGACTCGGTCGCGTCCGGCATCGGCATGGTCAGGACGTCCGACCGCCGGGCGGACATCGCCCGCCTGAGGTCCCTGCTCTCGGACGCCGAGGCGTTCTCGGCCGCCCGCACCGCCGCCGCGGGATGCTCCAAAGGCCTGAAGGAGGCGGAGATGTCCGCCGAGCTGTTCTACTCCGGGTTCGGCGGGGAGGAAGGCTATGCGAAGGCCCGGAAGGACCTGGCGGAGCTGGATTCTGTGAGGCAGCAGGCATCCGCCCTCGAGGCGGCCGTCGGGCCGGAGGCCGCTCCCGCAGAGGTATCCGCCCCTGCCTCGGGCTCCGCCGCGGAGGACCTGGTCAGGCTCAGCCGGGAGCGCGGGCAGGTCGAGCAGGCAATCAGGGACATCGAGGGCGCCGTCCGCACCGAGGACGCCATCACCGCCCGCTCCGAGGCCGAGAACAGGCTCTACGAGGCGGTCCGCCGCTGGGGCGTCCTGAGGTTCGAGCAGGAGATCCTCGACCGCGCCTCCGAGAGGATGTTCTCGGAGCACCGTCCCGCGGTGCTCTCCGAGGCAGACAGGCTCATGTCGCTGATGACCGGCGGCCGCTACCGCCTGCACGGGGACATCGGGAACGGGAAGATAACGATAGAGGACACCCGGACCGGGGCCGTGAAGGATTCGACGATGTGGAGCTCCGGCCTCAGGGACCAAGTCCTCCTCTCGCTGAAGGCCGCCGTCGCCCTCGGGATGTGCTCCGAGCGCCCCCCGCTCCTGCTCGACGACGTGATGGCCACCTTCGATCCCGACAGGCGCCGCGGGGCCTGCAGGGCCCTCGCCTCCCTGGCGGACCGCATGCAGGTGATCTACTTCACCTGCGACCCTTCGGCGGCCGCCGACCTGGCCGCCGCTGGGGCCTCCAAGGTCGTCCTCGGGGGCCCCGGGAAGGCCCCTGCAGGGCCCTCCGATTAAATATAAATGGGCTGACAGCGTTCCCCCTCACAACCGAGGGAACCCTGTTCCCCGCTCACTGTCACTGTCACTAGAACCGCACGGAGATACGCTCCCGTGCAGCCGCCCCTTACCCGAGCCGAGCGCCGGGAAGAGGGGCATAATCCACAATCCGAACGGGATTGAATCAGGCGCCCGAAGGCCCGGTATCGGCCGAATGAGGGCGCGCGCGGACGCCGCAAGGCCGCATGAGGCAGGCGTACCGCCGGTAAGGAGGGGATCCGGGGTTTTGCATCGGTACCGGAGCGGTTTCAATGTACGGATTGGACCCCAATGCAACTAAATACATGGTGAAGGCGAAGGTGAACGCCGACGGCATCGTCGACAAGCCCGACGTGGTCGGCGCCATCTTCGGCCAGACGGAGGGCCTGCTGGGCGACGACCTCGACCTCAGGGACCTCCAGAAATCGGGAAGGATAGGCAGGATAGAAGTGGAGGTGGCCTCCAAAGGCGGCAAGTCCGAGGGAGTGCTCACCATGTCCACCAGCCTCGACCAGGTGGAGACCGCGCTCCTTGCGGCCGCGCTCGAGACCATCGAGCGCGTCGGCCCCTGCAAGGCGAACGTGAAGGTCCTCAGCATAGAGGACGTCCGCGTCACCAAGAGGGAGCAGATCGTCGAGAGGGCCAAGGAGCTGCTGGCGGACCTGGTCGAGCAGGCCAAGGGCACCAGCGACGACCTCACCAAGAGCATCCGCGAGAGCGTGCAGATGCAGGACATCACCACCTTCGGCAAGGAGCGCCTGCCCGCAGGCCCCTCTCTGAAGGATTCCGATGCCATAATCATCGTCGAGGGCAGGTCGGACGTCCTCAACCTGCTCAGGGCAGGCATCAAGAACACCGTGGCCGTCGAGGGCACCAACATCCCGAAATCGGTGCAGGACCTCTCCAGGGAGAGGGTCACCACCGCCTTCGTGGACGGGGACAGGGGAGGGGAGCTCATCCTCCGCGAGCTCTTCCAGACCTCGGAGATTGATTATGTCGCCAGGGCCCCCAGGGCCCACGAGGTCGAGGAGCTGTCCCCCAAGCAGCTCGTCAAGTGCCTGCGCAACAAGGTGCCCGGCGACGAGTACATGGAGATCAACGGCCTCAACTACGAGGAGAAGGAGCTCTCCGAGGAGGCCGAGAAGGAGATCGAGTCCTCGGAGGAGCCCGATGAGCCCGCCCAGCAGGACGAGGACGACGGCCGCAGGAAAGGGCGCCGCGACCGCAGGCACCGCGGCTACGAGGACGACGGCCGCTCCCGCCGCGCGAGGAACGGCGACAGGTTCGATGCCGACGCCGCCGACAGGTACAGGAAGAGGAGGGACGAGGAGGAGCAGGTCGCCGGCATGACCGTCGACACCCTCCCCGCCAAGAGGAAGCTGACCGAGGAGGCCCCCGACACCGAGCCCTACGTCCCCGAGAAGGAGATCCCCGTGGAGATCGTTTCCGCCGAGAACGGTGAGACCGTCGGCGCGACCGATGCGTCCGACGCGGACGCGGCGGCCCCCGCTGCGGAAGAGGTCCCGAAAGAGGAGCCTGCTCCCGCAGAGGACAAAGAAGACAGCATCGAGGAAGCATCCGAAGCGGAGGCGGAGAAGCCTGCCGGAGAGACAGAGGAGGCCCCTGCGGAGGCGCCCGAGGCCGAACCCGAGCCCGCCGCCGAGCCTGAGCCGGAGGAGCCCAGAAAACTCCGCCCGAGGAAGAGCTCCAGGAAGGCGGAGAAGGTCCTCACTCCTGAGCAGGAGAAGCTCAGGGACATACTGACCGACATCACCGGCACCAAGAACTCCGTCCTCCTCGACGCCGAGGGCAACGAGGTCAAGAAGGTCACGGTGAAGGAGCTCGCGGACTATCTCAAAGGGAACGACGTCGCCGGCGTGGCCTCGATAGTCTACGACGGAGTGGTCTCGCAGAACCTCATCGACATCGCCTCCGGCAAGGGCATCCCCGTGCTGGTCTGCAAGCGCAAGGGCAGGATCTCCAAGCTCCCGACAGACGTCACCGTCTGGACCAGGGAGGACCTCGTCTGAGGTTTGGCGATGACGTCATCAGCAGTCGCCAAGACCAAACGTCCCGTCGAGGTATGGGAGGACGTCGAGAGCATGGAGAGCACCGCCGAGGTGCTCATTCCCTCCGATCCCCTGGACAGGGTCCTGGGGCAGGAGGAGGCCATATCCCTCGCCAAGATCGCCGCGGTCCAGAGGAGGAACCTCCTCCTCGTCGGGCCTCCGGGCACCGGGAAATCGATGATCGCCCATGCGATTGCCCTCAACCTTCCCAAGCCCACCCAGGAGATCCGCGTGGCGCAGAACCCCGAGAACCCGGAGAGGCCGTTCCTGAACGTCCTCGATGAGAAGACCGTCAGGGCGGAGGAGAAGACCAGGAAGGAGTCCGTGGGGAGGCTCATCGCGCGCGAGGACGCCCCCAAGAACGTCGCCCAGAGGCTCGGTTACTACTGCCAGGCCTGCGGATCGTACTCTTCCCCGAGCGAGATCAACTGCCCCAACTGCGGCAGGACCAAGATCGAGCATACCGGGAACAACATGTTCGGAGGCATCTTCGACATGCTGGGGTCCGCCATGCCGGAGATGACCGCCGGGAAGGAGCGGGTGAACACCACCCGTCAGCTGGCCGACGGCTCCGAGGAGACCGTCGTGTTCGAGAGGGCGGGCGACGACCAGATCCGCATCCTCGACCAGAAGGCGCTCGAGAAGAGGAAGAACCTCCAGAGCAAGTCCAAGACCAAGGTCCTGGTCAAGCTCGACAGGGACCCGTTCGTCCTCGCCACCGGCGCATCAGAGACCGAGCTCCTCGGCGATGTCCGCCACGATCCTTACGGCGGGAACGCCAAGATCGGCGAGCCCGCTTACCAGAGGGTGATCCCCGGGGCCATACATGAAGCCCACGAGGGAGTCCTGTTCGTCGATGAGATCTCCCATCTCGGGCCTCTGCAGCATTTCATCCTCACCGCCATGCAGGACAAGAAGTTCCCCATCACCGGCAGGAACCCCCAGTCGTCCGGAGCGAGCGTCAAGGTCGACGCCGTCCCCTGCGACTTCATCCTGGTGGCGGCCTGCAACATGCAGGACCTACAGAACATCCTCTCCCCGCTCAGGTCGAGGATCATCGGCAACGGCTACGAGGTCCTGGTGGACACCACCATGCCTTACACCAGCCACAACCGCGCCAAGTACGCCCAGTTCGTGGCCCAGGAGATCGCCATGGACGGCCACATACCCGATGCCTCCATCGGTGCGGTCGAGGAGATCATCGCCGAAGGCAAGAGGAGGGCGGCCAAGGACGGGAAGCAGAACGCCCTGACGCTGAGGCTGAGGGAGCTCGGAGGGCTCATCCGCGCGGCGGGCGACATCGCCGTCATGGAGAAGACCGACCTCATCACCGCCGACCAGGTCAAGCGCGCCCTCGCCCGCTCCAAGCCCATCGAGGACCAGATCAAGGAGAGGTACGGCTCGTTCCAGCAGGGGATCAAGAGCGACATCTCCGAGGCCCAGAAGCAGCAGTCCTCTGACTACTACTTCCAGAACGAGAGCGTCGACGATTCGATGTTCCAGTGAAAGGGGCGGAGGGCCTCAGGCCCTCCGTCTTCTTTCAAAACTTTACAAGCAGGGCTCAGCTGAGGCCTATGCTGATGATCTTGTGCTGATTGCGGAGGATCTTCACCATGTTCTCGCTTTTGGTGTGGCCCAGTTCCGCGCCCTTCATGAACCACTTCATGGCCTCGGAATCGCTCTGAGGAACGCCCTGGCCGCGGTAGTATGACAGGCCGACATTGAAGATGCCCTTGGTCATGCCGAGTTCTGCTGCTTTCATGAACCATCTGAACGCCTCTGCATCATCCTTCTCCACGCCCTTGCCGGTCCTGTAAAGCATCCCGAGGTTGTAGTCCGCCTTGTCATAGCCGAGTTCCGACGACCTCGTATAGCAGTCGATCGCTTTCCGGATGTCCGAATCCGTCCCGAGCCCCTGCTCGTACATGACTCCGGCATTGAACCATCCTTTGGCGTTCCCCATCTCGGCCGCTTTCATGAACCACCTAAGCGCCTCCCGATAGCTCTGTGGCACATGATGGCCGTAGTAGTGCTGGAGGCCGATAGAGAAGACCGCATCGGAGTCGCCGGCATCCGCGGCCTTTGAATAGCATTCGAACGCTTTATCGAAGTCCTGTTCGGTGCCCTGGGCTTTTTCATACATCTGTCCCAGATAGTAGTCCGCCTTAGCGTTCCCTTCGGCCGAGGCCTGCTCGAACAATTTCAGGGCCTCTGAGTCCTTGGCATAATCTTCTCCCGCAGTATATATGGCGAGGGCTTTTCCAAGGGCCCCTCTGCTCGTGGATTCCATGGCGGCCCTTACGGTCTGCTCGTAAAAGAAGGCTCCTACGGGGGAGATCCCACTGAGGTTCCGATCGCGGCCCGTCTGCACGATCCCTGCTTTATCGCCACATTCATGCATAATCCGATGGCCATGAGGTAGGCTGAATCTACGTGCGGTCCCGATGTTTATTGTCCCTGTTTGCCCCGGTGCTCTCTGCTTATACTGCATGCGATCCTTTCTGCCGCTGCTCAACAGCTTTCGGACGGCCGTATCGAACGTTTCTGGATTGCAGAGGCGCTTTCTCTTTTCCAGTGTCTGGGACTTCACTTTGTGAACCATGTGGCTCGTATGGTTTTTTATAAGAGGAAGAATGTTTAAATTATTTGTATATGTTCATTTAATATATATTACATAGATTATTATTGTTAGATTAATGACGCATAAAAACGCCATATTCGCAGTCATTGCAATCATTCTGTTGGTATCTTCCTCCGTATTGTTCATGCTGGACGACAGGAGGAACGACGCCGGAGCGCCTGAACAGACCCTTGCTTCGGCGGATTTCGAGTTCGACTCCATGAAGCGTTCCGACGGCGACAGGTTCTTCGAATTCGAGAGAACGATCCTCTCTTCAGAACTCGGTATCGACCTTCTGTTCGAAGACTGCGGCGAGTATGCGTACATCTACGCGACCGCGGCAGTCGATGACAGCCGGCGTTCGGTCTCCATAGATGCCCATATCTACAGCGGCGGGAAAGAGGTCATGAGCTTCTCCGACAACATCTCCGAAGAGGAGTTCGACAGGGATTCCGCCTACTATTATGACGGCATCTTCGTTTCGGATGCCGACGGGCCCGTCCTCATCGGCAATGCCACCGTGGACGCGGTCAAGAACATCAACAGCAACGTGAAGTATCTGAAGAAAGTGGTCGACAAGATCTCCTCCTCGGTGCTCAAGGAGAAGATCAAGAAGGCCCTGGCCAATGAGATCGTGAAGAAGGTCCTCAAGGCGGCCGCCCTCAGCGCCATTCCGTTCATAGGGTGGGCCACCGCCATCATACGCGTGGGCCTTCTGGCATACGACATCATGGAGTTCGCCAAGCTCCTGCAGGAGCTGCGCGATGAGGCCGAGGACGATCTGTCGACACCGCACATAATCCGGGATGACGGGACCGAAATGATCCTCCGCCTGCCGGTCGACGGGTACGGCGGTCAGGAGATAAAACTCATCAACATGAGCGATGTTAATTACAAGGACAAAGAAAACGGAAGATACTATTTCGCATGCATGCCAGTTGAAAACGAGATATACATTTCAATATCGCCGATCGATTACAATCTTGCTAAGATGATCGTTTCAAATCCTTATGAGAAATTGAGCATGATGAATGTTTATACAAAGTTAGAATCTTCTGCAAGAGGCATATGTGTAGATGTGTCTGGCGGATTCATTCGGCATGACAGTCATGACAGCATCGGATTTTCGCATTGCCATCATGTACTTCACACAAAGACACAATATCCCGCCCATGTGTTCTACGGCGACCCTGTATTCTCGGGCCCGGCCATACATGTATGAATCGTGAGATGCCATGCCGACCTACATCATCACCGATCTGAAGATCGAGGACATCTGCGAGTAGTCATGCAGGATGGAGCATAAGCCTTTCAAGGAGTTTTACCGCATCGGGCCGCTTGTGTTCATGCATCGTTCCTTCACCAAAGAAGACCTGTTGTCAAGATCCTACGACAGGGTCGATTTCGGCGCGGACCCTGAGGGGCTCAACTTCTACCAGTGCGGCATCGTGACCACGATAGAAGGCAGGCTCCGCAGCGATTTCCTCACATGTATGTACGACAGCCCTTTCCTGGTCCCGTTCGTCTGCTGGTATCTCCGTCACGGAAGCTTCATCGCCGTCCATCAATACGAGACGGGCTGGCATCCCCATTTCCATCCGGTCATCAGGACTGCCGTCTCCCCCGCCGGGACGAAGGAGATCTCGTACTGGTCCCTGGACATGGACGGCATCTTCATGTTCCGCTCCCAGGGAGGCACCTACGAACCGATGGCGCATCTGTTCGACGAGCTGCGCAGCGACCGCCCCGAGTACATCGAAGGGCATGTCTGGATGTTCCCGAGGGAGAAGACCGATGTGAAGGGCCTCATAGGGAGGATCGGGCCTGTGGACGATCCGATACTGATAGAGAGCATCCCTCCTTCGGATGATAGTCTGAACCGGCGCGTGCGGCATCCCGATAACATAGATGACCTCGGCGAAGTGGTGAAATACAGGCTGGCATTCTCGGACAGGCTGCCGGACGGAGATAGGTTCGGCCATATACTGCCGTTCCTGAGCGTCTGGCTGAGATGATGCGGTGCCGATCGGCCGGCACAAAAGCTCATGTCCTCCGCCGAACCGGAGATGGCCTGAAAACGGACGGGCCCTACGGGAGACGTTATGCATCAGTTGTTGCCGCCGTATACCGATGCGATCATCCTGATCCCTGTGCCGCCGTCATCATAGAAATGTTCCATGCGCTCAATCGGCATGAACCCGCGGCGGCTGTAGAAGCGGATGGCGGCGGGATTCGTCTCGCGGACGTCCAGCTGGATGGAGGTCGCCCCGTCCATCCTCGCCTCGGTCCTGAATCTTTCAAGGAGTTCGGAGCCTATCCCTCTGCCGCGGCAGGAAGAATCGACGCAGAACAGGGCGATGTTCGCTCTCCCCTCCCCGAGACGGGCTCCTGCCAGATATCCGACGATCCTTCCGAGCGGGTCGACGGCGACCAACTGGCCGAACGGCCATTGGAGCATGAAGTAATCCACGACCGAAGGCAGGAAGTACTGGTCGAGGGAGGAGTTCACCAGCGCGTATATGCGTTCAGATTCCCCGGGCCTTGCCCTCCGTATCTCCGTCCCCTGTTCCCCCTGCGGCCGTGCAGGAATGCAGCGGCCGTTCCGACGAGGATGACTGATGCCGCGGTTAAATAGATGATGCACCCGGACAGGCCGTCCTCTGACGGGACGTCGAATTCCGCCGTCTGGGATACCTCCGTCCCTTCCAGCGTCACCGAGGCGGTGTGATGCCCCGGGGAGACGCTGAACATCGCGGACGGATGCTCAGACCTCCTGATGTCGCCGTCGATGTTCCAGATGTAAGAGGAGCCCTCGGGGCCTGACGTCCGCAGGACCACGGAGCGCCTGCCTCCGCCTGTGTCCACGACATCCGCCGTCAGTTCCAGGCCGTTCTCCTCCAGGTCCTCGGAATCCATGCCGTAGTCGGACATGAACAGGCCGGCGAAGAAGTCGGACACGCTTTCCGAGACGATGAAGGCGGCCGTTTCGCGGTTCCTCAGGAACGAGTTCTCGGTCCAGTTCACAGACCCCACCCAAACCCCTCCGTCGATGACGACGCCCTTGTTGTGGATCAGGGAGAACCCCTGCCCGCCGTCGACCGCCTTCGCGCGGACCTTCGTCGTCTGGTTCATCAGGTTGGCGAAGGTCTCCGCATCTCCGGAGGAGGTTGATGCGTCGAGTATGAGCCTAGTCTCGACCCCTCTGACGGCGGCCGCCGCCATCCAGGACACGGGGGAATCCCCCGATACGGTCCTCAGGGAGCTTCCGAGGTCCATCTCCTCCGCGTAGATCCTCTCCTCGGCGGATCCCATCAGTTCCTTCATAGCGGAGAACGAATCGTCCGGGGAGAATATCGGGTAGACGAGGGACCTGAAGCTCTCCCTTTGTACATCATCGGGAGGCTCGTACGAGAGGTCTCCGCGGTAAGGCTTCGCATCCGGATACGCAGATGCCAGGGTGACGGTGTCTCCGAATCCGGCGGAGAAATCGTTCTCGAAGACCTCCTCCATGCACGAAGCGTACTCCGCGCTGTCGATCACCGCTCCCCAGCCCCTGTTGCCGTTCCCGAACCCCATGTTGCCGGAGGTCCAGTTCTCCGACGTTATGACCGTCCTCTCGCCGTCGATCACGGCGTATTTGCTGTGGACGTACATGTAGCGCTGGGCGGCGTCGCCGTGGTTTATCAGCCGGACATCGGCTCCTGTCCGGCGCAGGGACTCCAGGAGGGAGATCTCGGTGCTGATGTCGGTCCCTAACGGTTCGGCCTCCGCGAGGACGCGGACGCTCACCCCCCTGCTCTGAAGCTGTACCAGCAGCGCGACCGTGTTGGGGCAGGATATAAGGTAGATGCAGATGTCCGCGGTGCGCGAGGCGGATTCCAGCAGACGGTAGACGGGCTCTCCGCCGCTCTCAGGGAAGGAGAACGGGGTCACGTCGGCCTCGTACGGGCCGTCCCCCGGGAACGTGAACTCGGTCCATCCCGGCTTCGCAGATTTCCAATCCGATGATGTGCCAGTATCTTCTCCGGGGATGCGTTTCAGATAATGCCCGGAAGGGCACGTCGCCGGAGTCCCAGACCATCCGGACGCCCCTTTGGAGGAGCCCCAGCAGACGCTGTCTGCGACGGCATCTCCATGCATGAGGATGAGCTCGTCGCCGCCGTCCGCCAGGACGAGGGACCCCTTCCTGGTGCCTGCTTCTGAATATGAGATGCAGTTGTCCCCGGACCCCAGCCTGCAGCCGTCTGGGTCCTTGCAGAATACCGCCGATGAACCGGGAGCGACCTTTATGCCGGAGAACGAGAGCGTGCCCTCGCCGTCCGTGATGCTCCAGCCGGACAGCGATGCTTCGGAGCCGCCGATGTTGGCAATCGCGAACCCCTCTCCGGAAGGATCAGCCGCCTCGATACGGAACGTCTCCCCTCCTGCGCCCGATGAGCCATCGGCGGACAGCGCCGAAGGGAACAGCAGCAGCGCTGCCAGGAACGCAGTTAGCACGACGGATCTCCGCATGTGCATACGGAGGATATCAGGAACTTAATGGGAGCATGCGGCAGTCAGCGGTGCACCGCGGACGCATCAATCGAAGAGAAAAGAAAGCCGCGGCATTGCCGCGGAGAGGTTTCAGAGGCCCGACGCGAGGTCGGAGAGGGCGGCATGCCAATCGGCCGCTTTGACGACGCCGCTGGCGATGAGGACGCCGTCGGCGCCCAGCTCGATCGCTTTCGAGACATCCTTTCCGTTCTTGACGCCGGCCCCGCAGAGGACGCGCACCCCGCGTCCTGCGTCAGCGACGGCCTCGACGGTGCCGGAGACTATCGCCGGGTCCGCCGTGGTGACGCTGATGTCCCCGCCGATGAGCTCGGGCGGCTCGACAGCGACGTAGTCGGGGGAGAGGGCGGCCATGGCGGCCGCTTCCCTGACGTCGGCGGCGCATACACAGGTCATGAGGCCTGCCTGCTTGGCCGCGGAGACGATCCTCCCGGCGGCGTCCGCCGGCACCCTGTGCTCCGAATGGTTGATCAGGGTCCCGGCCGCTCCGGCCGCCTTCACCATGGGGGCGGTGACCCAACCGGTCGCCGACCCGGGTGCGCGGTCGTCGAGGCTCTGGGAGAACACGGGTATGTCCACCGAGCGGGCCACGGCCTGCAGAGAGACCATCGGAGGGCAGACGGCGATGAGGGCGCCGGTCTCCTCGGAGACCTGCTGGCACATCTGCGCCAGCCGGACAGCGCCCTCCCCGTCGACCTGCGGGTAGGCCTTGAAGTTGACTGCTATGACGTGCTTGCCCGTCTCAGTCAAGAGGCTCGAACCTCTTCTTGAGGTCCTCGAGGACCTGGGGCCTGGAGGTGTACTCCATCTCCTCGGCTCCGAGGATCGAGGGCTGGAAGGGTCCCTGGCTCCTGATGAGCTTGCAGGCGCGCATGGCGTCGGCTCTGACGGTGTCCCAGGTGGAGTTGCCGAAGAAGTCGACGGGCTTGTGCTCGCCGCCCTTGGCTCCCTCGGGCTCGAGGCCCTGGAGGTGGCCGTTGTTCAGCTGGAACCCGAGAGCGCAGATTCTCGGAGGCCCGTCGAAGTAGACGGGGTTGCTCTCCTCGGGAGAGCAGGGGTAGAACGCACCGATGTGCGATCCCCTCATCCATCCGGCGACCAGCCAGGTGTTGTTGAAGACCTGGGTGTACTCACCGACGGAGGGGAACCCGCTCTGGCACCTGCAGATGCAGACGGGGTCGTCCTTGCCGACGTACCTGCCGGCGGTCATGTTGAGCTTGTCGGTGGAGACGACGCAGGCGGGGCCGAGGCCGGCCCTGCTGCAGATCCTCTTGATGGCGTACCTGGAGGTGTCGCCCAGGAGGCTCAGGATGCTGAGGGTCTCCTCGGGGGAGGACATGACGACCTTCTTGTGGTCCATGACGTCCTGGATTTCCACATCGAATCCCATCTTGGCCCTCTTGTCGATGACGAGGCCGGTGGTGGTGAAAGGGTCGAGGAAGATCCTCGAGAGTATGGGAGAATAGGCGGAGGGCTCGGTCTTGTCCGCCATGAAGAACAGGAGGGGCTCGGAGGGCCTCTCCTCGAAGGTCATCTCGGCGGATCCGGGTCCGGCGCCCTTGACATTGCCGGAGAAAGCATCGGTGAGGATATCCTGACCGGCGGCGTAGAGGTGCATGCGCTTGGAGATCTTGGTCGCTTCCTGGAAGCACTCCCAGGCCGCGGTGTGGACCTCTTTGTTGCCCTCGCCCTTATAGTGGGTCATGTAGAGGTTGATGTCGTCGCCGACGCGGGTGACGTAGAAGTCCTCGATGATGCCCTGCTTCTGTTTGTCTGTCAGGATGTCTTTGGCGGCCTGCTACATCGCCGGGTGCGGGGCCATGTGGCCGCAGACGGATCCGATGTCGGCTTTGATAATGGATACAGTGACTTTGTCAGTCATGGATTCACCGATTGGTTCGGTGTTAGGGGCACGACATTAAATAGATTTGCGGTTCGTCCTTATTTAAGTTAAAGAAGAGAAGAACCTCAGAGTAGCCTGCGGTCGGTATCGGGCCCGCTGCCCAGCAGGGTCGTCCTCCTGGGGCTGAGGCTCTGGAGGATCACTTTCCCGGGCCCCTTGAAATCGACGAGGGTCACTCCCTCCCAGCCGTCCGCATCGTAGACCTTGGCCCTGACCGAAGCCTGCCATCCAGCCGTGTGCGCCACGGACGCGGTGTAATGCTGCTCGGGGCGGAGCTCGAGGGAGAAGGCGTTGCCGACGGTGCTGATGAAGGCGGTCCCCGTGCCCGAGAGCTCGGCCAGGACCAGGCCGTCCGTCCCGAGGCGGGGGTCGTCGACGTGCTCCTCCGAGTGCTTGGTGATCTCCACCCCGTCCCCGGCGCCGAGGACCGAGTCCTTCTGGACGATCCATTTGGATTCCCCTATGTCTAGGTCGCAGACCTCTCCCGGGAAAGCGGGGCCGACGGTCACGGTGCAGGGGTCTCCCTCGGTGGAATAGACCACCATGGGGATGAACGAGTCCGAGATGAGCCGCCTCAGGCCGGAGAGCCTGCCGGTCTCCGGGACCGCGCGGGTGTTCCCGGACATGTATATCAGTCGGGGCGCAGGAGATCTGAATGTCTCGTCCCTGCTGAGCATGACGCTCAGCATCCCGCTCAGCATGCCGGTCCCGGTGAACTTCATGTCCGACGCCATCCGCTCCGCCGTTATAAGGTTAATGCCGTATGCACGGATGTCATATGTGCCAGATGCGTGGATGCGTGCACGGGGCCCGTCCGAACGTTCCGTTCTGCGCGTCCTGTTCCCCGCATAAATCCCGTCCTGCCGCGCCGCGCCCTGCTGAAGCGGTTTTATAACTGTGCGCGATAGCGGGATATGTTAACATGGCAGAAGTCAGGAATTCCTCAAGCATAGCCGGAACCGAGGGCCAGGCCACCGTGAACGGCTGGATCCAGGACACCAGGAACATGGGCGGTATCTCGTTCATCATCCTCAGGGACCGCTACGGGACCCTGCAGATCACCCTTCCCAAGAAGAAGATCGAGCCTGGGCTTTTCGATCTCATGACCAAGCTCCCCAGGGAGTCCGTGGTCTCGGTCACCGGAGAGGTCAAGCCCAGCAAGCAGACCGCCCTCGGCGTGGAGCTCATCCCGTCGGAGTGCATCGTGCACAGCAGGGCGGCCGCCCCGCTCCCCCTGGGAGTCGTGGACAAGGTCAACGTCGAAATGGATACCCGCCTGAACAGCAGGTTCATGGACCTCAGGAAGCCCGAGGTCAGGGCGGTCTTCGAGATCAGGTCCGTCCTCACCGCGGCAGTCCGCGAGGCGATGGAGTCGAGGGCGTTCCTCAACGTCGTCACCCCCAAGATCGCGGCCGCGGGGGCCGAGGGCGGCGCGACCCTGTTCAAGGTCGACTACTTCGGGAGGCCCGCCTTCCTGGCACAGAGCCCCCAGCTGTACAAGCAGATGCTCATGTCCACCGGGATGGACCGCATCTACGAGATCGGCCCCGCGTTCAGGGCGGAGGAGTCCAACACCACCAGGCACGTCACCGAGTTCACATCATTCGACGCGGAATACTGCTGGATAAAGAACGAGGAGGAGGTCATGAGCCTCATCTCCGAGATCGTCAGCAGCGTCCTGGCCGCCGTCAGGGACAGGTGCGCCCCGCAGCTGGCGCTCCTCGGGAAGGAGATCAAAGTGCAGCAGGCGCCGTTCCCCATCCTCACCTATTCCGAGTGCCTCAAGATGGTCCAGGACGCCGGCCTCCCCCTGAAGGACGGGGACGACCTCGGGACCGAGGGCGAGAAGATCGTCGGCGAGAAGATGGCGGAGAAGGGCATCGACCTGTACTTCATCGCCGAGTACCCGGAGGAGGCCAAGCCGTTCTACATCATGGAGAAGGACGGGACCCCCTACTCCTACTCCTTCGATCTCGATTACAAGGGCCAGGAGATCGTCTCCGGAGGGCAGAGGGAGCACAGGTACGATGTGCTCGTCGCCAGGATGAAGAAGAAGGGCCTGAACCCCGACGACTTCGTGGACTACCTAGCGGCCTTCAAGTACGGCATGCCTCCCCACGGCGGATGGGGAATGGGGATCGACAGGCTCGTCGAGAAGATGCTCGACCTCCCCAACGTCCGCGAGGCCATCCTGTTCCCGAGGGACCTGAGCAGGCTCACCCCGTGATGCCCGCGGCGGCAGGGGCCAGATTCGGTCAGAATCGGCCACCCCTGCCGCTTCTGTTTTAATATCCGTAAAACTCTGGCACATTTATCATGGCAGCACCGGGCGATGTTTACGAGCGCGAACTGAAGTACCTCCTCACGGGGGACCCCGGTACGGTGACCAAGATGGTCAAGACCTGCGACGATGAGGAGACATCGGCGTACTGCTCCACCATGGACCATCCTTTCATGGTCATACGCGCGGCCGGCTCCCTCGGGGTGGACCTCGTCGCGCTCCGCTGGGACTTCTCTTTCCCGGTGGAGGTCAAGAGCTCGGAGAACGACATCCTGTACCTGAGCAAGAGCGAGCGCCTCCGCGACCAGGCCGTCCGCATGCTCGATGAGTGCGACAGGTGCCATGTCATCCCGATCTACGCCTACCGCCTCAAAGGCGTACGCGGGGACCCGTGGAGGATCTTCACGCTGCCGTCCGAGTCCAAGCTCATCGGCAGGATACAGATGCTCAGGGACCGCATCCCGAAGGTGGAGATCACCAAAGGTGGGAACTTCGTCCTGCGCTGGTCGGACGGCATGAAGCTGTCCGACCTCCTCGCATTCGTGGGGCAGGCATCGGACCCCGGCGAGGGGACCATCGCGGACACCGCCGCGTACGAAGAGGACTGAACCCGCTGGGACGCCGTCGGCACTCATAGGGCTCATCACGGATCAGCTCGGAATCTCTTCATCCGGCATCCCGCCCCTTGATAGCGGGGCGGGGTTAAAAGGAAGATGTCCGGACGTCAGCCGAGGATATCGGTCATTCTCTTCACCGGGACGTACGCCTTTCTGGCAGCATCCTCGGACAGGACGACCTCGTTGCTCTCCTTCTCCAGGCACTCGAGCACGGATTCGGGGGAGATCATCTTCATCGTCATGCACAGCGACTGCTCGGTGAAGTAGAACTTCTTCCCGGGGCACGCTTTCTCGAGCCTGTGCCCCATGCCCATCTCGGTGAGGACGATGAACTCCTCCGCCTCCGAATCCCGGCAGTGGTTCAGGATCGCCTCCGTGGAACCGACGAACGACGCCATGTCGAGCACGTCCGGTCTGCATTCGGGATGTGCCACGATCTCGGCCTTGGGATGCATCGCCTTCAAGGCCTCCACCTGCCGGCAGGTTATGCACTGGTGGACGGGGCAGAACCCGGACCACAGGTGCACGGTCTTGGAGCAGTTCTTCTTCACATAGCGCCCCAGATTCGCATCGGGGACGAAGATGACCTCGTCCTCGGGCACGGCCTTCACCACGTTCAGGGCATTGGCCGAGGTGCAGCAGTAATCCGCCTCCGTCTTGGTGTCGGCGGAGGTGTTGACGTAGGCCACCACTGCGGCCTTGGGGAACATCTTCCTCGCCTGGCGGATCTGGTCCGCGGAGCACATGGCGGCCATGGCGCACTTGGCCTCGGGCTCGGGGAGGAGCACCTTCTTGCCGGGGCTGAGGATCTTGGCGGTCTCGCCCATGAAGGACACGCCGCAGAACACGATGATGCCGGCGTCCGTCTCCGCGGCCTTCTTCGAAAGGCCGAGGCTGTCGCCCACGAAGTCCGCGATGTCCTGCACCTCGGGCAGCGTGTAGTTATGGGCCAGAATGACCGCGTTCTTCTCTTTCTTCAGCTGCGCGATTCTCTCAGCTACGGTTTCCATCTGGGCAACTCCACTGCAGGTCTACGTTAAAAGCTTCGCCCTCCCGCGCCCTCCTGCGGAACAGGGTCGCGAAAGATTAACAACGGTGCACGGTCTTCCGCATCCCATGGACCGTGAGGCTCTGGCATCGTCCAGGTTCGGATGCGGCGATGCGGAGAGGGCGTGCTTTGAGGCGGGGATAAAGCTCGCCACCGTCTACCATCAGTTCGTCGGCACCCCGTTCAGAGGATCCACCAAGGACGATCTGGCACGTTCGATCGAGGAATGCATTTGCGTCCAGCCGTACGTGGAGTCCGCGAAGGTGTCCATCCGCGCCGAACCCGGGGACAAGGAGGACCAGTACTCGTACGCCTCCCTCGCCGGGGACATGATCGAGGCCGAGGTCATCATCCGCATCGGGAACGAGAGGGCGGTCGCCCGGATGGGGTACGATGCGGAATTGGGCTATCCCCTGATGTACATCGTCTCCGTCGAGCATGCCGGGAAAGAGTGAGGGTTTTAAAACACATCTGAGCCGGAGGCCGGGAACGGGCCGAATGTCCTGTCAGCGCCTGCTATCCGCGGAAAACGGCCAGTATCTGTCAGTTAGGAAGGGCCGGAAACGGCGCATATCGACTACAGTATTTATACTTTAAATCCTATTCCCTATGGGGAATAATCGCATGGTGAACGACATCAAAATAGGTCTTACTGGCCTGCCCGGATCCGGGAAGACCTACACTTTGAAGCGTGTCATCGAGATGCTAGGCAAGAACGTGACCGTCGGCGGCATGATCGACGAGAAGATCACCGACGGCAGGCATGAGATAGGCATCAGCGTTTGCAACCTCGGAAACGGGGAGAAAGTCACATTCGCCAAACCTGACATCGAGAGCAGGATCACGGTCGGCAACTTAGGTGTGGACCTGGCGAGCTTCGAATCCGTGGCAGTGGAAGCTATAAAAAGCGCCTGCGAGAACGCGGACGTCATCGTCATCGACGAAGTGGGCAAAGTCGAGGTCGAGAGCGAGGGCTTCGTGGACGCCGTCAAAGAAGCGCTCGACGTGGACAAGCCCATGATCATCACGCTCCACAAGAAATCCAGGAACCCTCTCCTGCAGGACATCAGGAGGCGGGACGACATCCGTATCTTCGAGGTCACTCCGATCAACAGGAACCTGCTCCCTCACAAGATCATGAGCCTCATGAACGGTGAAATGCTTTGATGCCGCCGGGCACGGTGATCACCGAGGGCTCCACCAAGATACTGGTCCCGGAGATCCATTCCGTCCACGGCCCCGGCAGGATCGTAGCCGGGACGGTGTTCTTCAACGAGCAGATGAGCTTCAACCGCGACGTGAGCGTCATGCTCCTCCGCGCGCTCGGCAAGCCGTCCATGACCGTCTGCGACGCCATGACCGCGTCCGGCTCCAGGGCGGTGAGGATCGCCAACGAGGTGCCGGGGACCGAGGTCGTCGCCAACGACTTCGATGAGAACGCTATACCTTACATAAACGCGAACATAGAGCTGAACGGCCTATCCAACTGCCGCTCCAGCCATGCGGACATGCGCGTCCTGCTGGCGCAGGAATCGTTCGACTACGTCGACCTGGACCCATTCGGGTCCCCGTCCCTCTACATACAGCCTGCCATCGGGGGATGCAGGAAGCATGCCGTGCTGGCGGTCACCGCCACCGACACGGCCCCCCTGGCCGGCGCCCAGCTCGGCAAATGCCGCCGCCGCTACCAGTGCGAGCCGGTCCGCGGGTACATGTGCCACGAGGGCGGGCTCCGCATCCTGATGTGCAGCATAGCCAGGGAGCTCGGGAAGTTCGATATGGGCATGCGCCCGCTGCTGTCCTTCTACGCCGACCACTACTACCGCACCTACGTGCAGCTGGTCCCGGGCGCCGATGCCTGCGACGAGATGCTCTCCCATCTGGGATATATGAAATACGACCGCTCGACCCTGGAGAGGGGGACATCGCGCACCCGCGACCCCGAGCATCCTCTCGGCCCGTTCTGGCTGGGGCCCCTGTTCGATAAGGCGCTGATCTCCCGCATGGACCCGGCCGGGACCGCCTCCGAGAGGAAATGCGGGAAGATGCTGGCACTGTGGAAAGGCGAGGTGGATTCCACGCCCTTCCTGTACGACATGAGCGAGCTGTCATCGTTCACCAAGCTCTCGCCGCCCAACCTCGACGAGTTCGTGGAGAGGCTGAACGGGTACGCTCCGTCCTCGAAGACGCACTTCTCGCCGACATCGTTCATCACGGAGCTGGACTCCGAGGACGTCATCTCGTTGTACAGGGAGATGGGGCGCCGGCCTCCTGCGCCGGAGGCCTGATGGCCGGCATCGCCGAGGGCGTCCGCGGCTTCCCGCAGCCGCCCGGAGGGCTCCTGAAGGCAGGCATCTTCGACCCCGTCCCCCTGGCGTTCAACGACGGCAGGTACATCGGGCAGGACAACCTCCCCGGGGACATAGTCGAAGGGGCCGTCTGCCTCCTGTCCTGCTTCAGCCTCTTCAGCGCGATGAGCGGGTACAGCTACGGCGAGCGGGACGCCTGTCTCAAGGAGGCCGAGCGCACCGCCTTCCAGGACTGCGCCCCCGGATGGACGGGGCCCTACGGCACCGTCTCGAAGGCCGACGCCTTCGAGGACGGTATCGCCTGCGCCTACGGGAAGGAGATCGAGCCGTACACGGCCGACTGCGCCTGCCGCCTGGCCGCCGGCGCCGCCGGAGGGTACCGTCCGGCGAGGGTCCGCGCCGACGACCGCACCTGCTCGAACATCGCCACCATGGTCCGGCGCACCGTCGGGTTCTTCGGGAACAACGGCCCGCTCAGGAGGATCGGGTTCTCCTTCGGGGCCGGCTACGGGGAGAGGATCAGCTCCGGATTCGGGCTCTTCCTCACAGATTCGTTCATCTGGGACATGGCCGTGACGCAGGACCCCCTGCCTCCGGACCGCACCATGAGGCTGCTGGTCCGCCTGGCCATGTGCAGGGAGTCGGGGGACCCCGACCTGGAGCGCATATCGAACATCGGTCTGGTCAACCCCCGCCTCGGATGCGCCTACGTCACCAGCCTGTCCAGGGTCCCGCCCGAGGCGCTGCAGGCCGCCTGCGACGCCGTCGGCCTGCGAAGGCCCCTGCCGTCAGCAGTTTAATTATAAATGGATGAAGAGGATAGCGAACGGCGATACCATGCCCAGCCTAGCCGTTCTCGGTTCCCAGTGGGGGGACGAAGGTAAAGGAAAGATCATCGACTACCTCGACGGGGACGCGGACCTCATCGTTCGTTTCCAGGGAGGCAACAACGCCGGCCACACCATCGTGGTCGGCGACAGGGTGTTCAAGCTCCACGGCCTTCCCTCGGGAGTGGTGAGGCCGGGGAAGCTCGCGGTGATCGGGAACGGCACCGTCGTGAACATGGAGGAGCTCCTCGAGGAGATCAGCCAGGTGGAAGAGAACGGCGGGAACGTGGACGGCCTGCGCATCTCCGACCGCGCCGCGCTCATCATGAACTACCACAAGAAGCTGGACGGGGCCGAGGAGGCGTACCGCGGCAGCAAGGCGGTGGGGACCACCAAGAAAGGCATCGGGCCGGCATACCAGGACAAGATAGCCAGGATAGGGTTCCGCGCAGGCGACCTCCTCGAAGAGGAGACCCTGAAGGACAAGATCTCGCTCCTCCTGCCCTATAAGAAAGACCTCATGAAGATGATGGGCACGGAGGTCTGCTGCTGCACTCCCGAATCGCTCCTGGCCAAGATGGAGGGCTGGGGGCAGAAGCTCGGTAAATACATCTGCGACACCTCCGTCCTCGTCAACGACGCCCTCGACGCCGGCAAGAACGTGATGTTCGAAGGAGCTCAGGGAGCCATGCTCGACATCGACCACGGGACCTATCCGTACGTCACCTCCAGCTCCACCATGGCCGGGGGCGTCTGCACCGGCGCAGGCATCGCGCCCAAACGCCTCAACAAGGTCATGGGAGTGGTGAAAGCCTACACCACCCGCGTGGGCGAGGGGCCGTTCGTCACCGAGCTGAAAGGCGAGGATGAGAAGAAGCTGCAGCAGAAGGGCGGCGAATTCGGCGTCACCACCGGAAGGGGCAGGAGGTGCGGCTGGCTGGACCTGGTGGTTGTCAACCACGCCAACATGCTGTGCGGGTTCGATTCCCTCGCGGTCACCAAGATCGATGTCCTGAACGATGTGGACACCATCCCCGTATGCTACGAGTACGATATCGGCGGAGAGAGGACCAGGCACTATCCCGCATCGCTGCAGAAGCTGAGCGCGGCGAAGCCCGTCTACAAGGAGTTCAAAGGCTGGAAAGGCTGGGACGACACCGAGGCGGTCGTGAAAGGCGGTTACGACGAGCTTCCGAAGGAGATGAAGGATTACATCTCGTTCATCGAGGAGCAGACCAAGGTTCCGGCGGACATCGTGTCCGTCGGCCCCGAGAGGGACCAGACCATCTGCCGCCGTTCCGATTGGTGGAACTGAAACCATCTTCCAGCGGCCGGCCTTCTCAGGCCGGCATCTCGGACCATACCACGGTCCCTGTCACGGGCCCGCTGTACACGAGATCGAACGCCGGCCATCTGCCTTCGAAGAGATAGGTCCGAGAGATTTCCGCGCCTTCCGTCTCAAGGCCCAATGTGCAGGCGTACGCGGTCCCTCCCGAGGCAATTGTGCCGGAGAAGGTCCCTGTGCCCTCATCGTAAGACCATCTGCCGTTTCCCATGGCCAGAAGGGTCGCGCTCCCGTTGTCCGGGAGCGGCACGGAACCGTCCGCCCTGGAATAGGCCTCTTCTGTGCTTCCCAGGCCTTCGGCGATGTAGAATCTGAGGCCGTTCCTGTCCTCAGCACCCGAGAACTCGGCCGTCACTCCCCATTGCGCATACAGATTGGCCCTGCTGCCTGCATCTATGCGGTCTCCCGCGTTGAAGAGCTGCCCGGAGCCGTCAGCAGCGGTATTCCAGGAAGCGAACAGCCTGACCCCGTCAGTGAACATGTTGGCTGATACCGTATCGCCGCGGAGCACATAGGTATCCGAACCGTCGGCGGTCAGCCCGCCGTTTCCATGATAGACCACGGTTCTTTCGGCCGCATCATCGGAGCTGTCATCGCTGAATGAGGAGTATGCCCCTGCCGCGAGAACGATGGCGGCTATCGCTATGATCAATGACGATGCCTTTTCGGGGTTCATGCATATTAATTGACACAATGTGTTTTATTATTTCCGTTCCTCTGGACACGGTCCCATTGAAACCCTCTTCGCTTTTTCCTCGATCCTGCGGGGCAGATCCTTTCGCAATCATGGGCTGCGGGCATGCCGGGCACGCGTATTCCGTCTGCCGGACCTCTGTTCCGCTTGGAATTCTATTATTTCTTTTTTTCGATAGACATAAATATATAATATTTGAACGGCATGTTGTGCAAGGCGAAGAGCCAGACATCGGAAAAGAGAGGAACGCCCCCCTGTGCGTAGGAAACATGCGGGGGCGGCCACCCGGAAGCGATTCGGATGACATGCCAAGATAGCGCTGACAGCATAGTTAAGGGTATTGCGGGGCCCCGCGGGAACCGCGGGGCGAACAGAGGCAAATCGTACTCGAGGATGCCGGCGGACGGCGGCGCCTCGGGGCGGTTCGCCGAGGCGCTGACGGCGGCCATGGACGCCGCCGGGGTGCCGCAGTGTTTCTCGAAGTTCAGCAACTGCATCTACACGGACCGCCAGAAGCTGGCGGTGCTGGTCCTCATGGCCCGGCACGGCATCAGCTACGGGGCCGTCCGCAGGGACCTGGGCATGTACAGGGGCTTCACCGACGCGATCGGCCTGAAGCGCATCCCGGACGGCTCGACCCTGTGCAAGTTCCTGAAGCGGATCGGGACGGACGTCCTGGAGAGGGTGGTGATGGCCTTCGCGGCCGCCGCGGACGGCGGCGCGACGGTGGCCGTCGACAGCACCGGCCTGTCCGACTTCGACAGGTCCGCCCATTACGAGAAGCGCCTGGACGACTTCGGTGCCGGGCGCAGCAGGTCGTTCACCAAGCTGTCGCTGGCGGTCGATACCGGCACCAGGATCGTCCTGAGCGCGTCGGCCTCCGCCGACGGGCACAGGAACGACACGACGTTCATGCCGGGGCACATCTCGGACCTCGCAGGGTCCGGGCTGAAGATTGACTGGCTCATCGCGGACAGGGCCTACGACTCGTCGCTCAACCACCGGCTCGCCAGGGACGTCCTGGGGGCCAGGGCGGCGATCCCGGTCCGCCGCGGCCGGGGGAACCGCGGGACCGTCATCCACGGGCCGTACAGGCGCATGATGGACGAGGCCCTGTCCGACCCGGACAGCGCCGAGAGCAGGGCGTACAGGCGCAGAGCTGTCATCGAATCGACGAACTTCATGATCAAGAAGGCGGCCGGCCCGTCGGTATCGGCCAGGATACCGGCCTGCAGGGAAAGGCAGGCCCTCCTCAAGGCGATCGCCTTCAACGCGCTGAGGGTCATCAGGCTGGGACGTATCGATAGGCTGCGGGGAGGGTTTCAATGAGACCTCTGGACACATCCTGTTTATATGGACCTGCACCGATTGCCGGGCATGCGCATCGCCGTTTCGACCGAGAACGGGCTCGTCTTCAGGCATTTCGGGACATCCCCCGAGTTCACCATCTTCGATTTCGACGGCAGCGGTAGTTCTGAGGTCAGCACAGTGGAGAGGACATGCAGGCCGGGGCATAATCCTGCCATAGATCTGCTTTCTCCGCTGTCGATCGATGCCCTCATCGGCGGGGAGGTCTGCCTCGCCGGGATATCCCGTCTCGAGAAGATGGGTGTGACCGTCTATTCCGGTCACGGCGGGGAAGATGCGGCGGAGATCGCCGGGAAGGTCTTCCGCGGAGAGGTCGAATCCGACGCCGACAAGAAGTCGCGCAGCGATATCTCGATGGTCGCAGTCCCCCGGAAAGGGAACCGCGGCGGCCCCCGGCAGTGACCTTCCGCCCCGCGCAGAAAAACCTGCAGATTGAAGAACTGCGCAGCAGAAAACAGAGAATCATCAAATGATCGGCAAGGAGATAGATTCTCTGCAGTGCGAAAGGTGAGCCTGGAAAGCTATTTCCTGTTCGCTTTTCTGATGATCGTCATCTACTTCTGCATCTCAGCGGGTTATAGGCGTTATCCCGCTGCCTGCCCTGGAAGACTGCCATGGTCTGCACATGGGCAGCATCTTTCGCCGTTATGGCGGTTCTGGCCGTCATTTACACGGCCATAAGCCAAGATTCTCAGAGCAGGCCGGTCTGATAATCGCGCTGTCTGCATTGATCGCGCATATGATATTGCTGCTGTATATTCTCGCGAAGGTGCCTCGGAACTCGCGTCGGAACAGCGCGGAATGAACAAGGCACCGGGAGGATCGCTCTCTCCCGGCACCTTTCCGCCGTCGGCCCGGATGACGATGCAGCGTTTCAGTCGGATCTGCCGGAGGCCTTCTCCGCTCCGGGGCCGTCTTCCTCAGGCACCGTTGCCTTCACGAACGGGGCCCTGTCGGCGCCCATCGGGAGGGTCGCGTCGAACCCGACCTTCCAGGTGGTCTTCCCGGCCGAGGGGTCGAGGGACGAGCCTGCCGCGCCGGGGATCTTTATGATCTTATCGGCCTGCATCCTGGTGGCCACCGCCCACTCGACCTCCCTGTCATCGAAGATGTCGATGTCGTCGTCGACAACGATGACGTTCTTCATCGAAGTGTGGCCGGTGAAGGCGGCCATGATGGCATTGACCCCGTCGCCCTCCTTGTTCTTGGCGATGGAGACCACGCCGTCCAGCCAGCAGCAGCCCCCTTCTGTGAGCCTCACGTTCTTCACCCTCGGCACCGCCTGGCGGACGGTGCGGAAGATGACAGGCTCCCTGGGGACTCCCATGAGCAGGAAGTGCTCCCAGCCTCCGGGCAGGAGGAGCTGGAACACCGGGTCCTTCTTGGCCCAGATCCTCTCGATCTTCACGATCGGCTGCTCCCTGACGGAGTCGTAGGTGCCGGCGATGTCTACGAAGGGCCCCTCGGGCGCCGTCTGCGAGGTGATCCTTCCTTCAAGGACATACTCGCAGTCGGCCGGTACCTCGATGCCGTTGGAGCATAGCGCGGTCCTGAGCCTCGTTCTGTGGCCCTTCAGGTGCATGGCGGAGGCGATGGTGAGCTCATCGACTCCGTAGTCCACAGAAAGCGCGGCGGCGACCATCGCCTCGGCGGGCGCCCCGATGCATATGGATATCTTCAGGTCCTGCCCTGCGGCCTTGGCCTCATTGTAAAGCGTGAAGGTGTGCCTGGGGACCAGCCTGATCCCGATCTCGTCCTTCCCGCGGATGAGCATCCTGTGGTAGGATACGTTCCTCTTCCCGCCGAACTGCGATACGACGATGCCGGCGGAGATGTACCTGCCGGCGTCCTTCGGGAAGTATTTCACGATCGGGAGCTTGGTGAGGTCCAGCGGAAGCTCTTGGTATTTGAAGGCGGGAGAATCGGTATTCTCGGTCGCCTCGGGCTTGGCCATGGCGCCCATGATATGGAACACGAGCCTGTCCTTGGGGATCCCCATGGCCTTGGCGATCTTCTCCCTGGTGGAGTAGACGTTCCCGGCGGCCATTCCCCCGTTGAGGTTCTCGAACAGGAAGGTGGCGCTCTGGTCTGCCTGCATGTGCCTCGTGGCGCCGTACCCGTCCGGGTCGATCTTCTCGGAGACCTTCACCGCGCCCTCTAGGTCGATTGTCATGCTCAGGCTATCGGGGGCGGCGTTTAATCGGTTTTCGGTAGGCCGCTTATGATCTCGGAGATCTTGCGCCCGCCCAGGTACACATCCCCGGATTCGACGATGTCCGCGATCCTGTCGACCAGCTCGGTGATGTTGAACACCGGGATCTCCACGGTGGAACTGGCGACCCTTACCATGGTGTTGAGGACATCGCGGTACTCCCCGTCGTACCCGTGCGCGTACTGGGCGCATACGTTCCCGACGGCGCCTATAATCGCGGATATCCTCACTCTGAATATCTGCGGGTTCCTGGTCCCGCTCATCATGTCCTTGAAGACGTCGCTGAACCATTTCTCATAAACATCGACGTATTCGCATACGGCCGCCCAGGAGCGGTGGGCGTTGTAGATGATATCGGCCAATCTCGGGGAGGAGCTCGCGAGATAAAGTTCTATGGCGGCCGGGAGAATTATGGCGCTCATCGGGTCGTCAAGCCTGCTGAAGACGCTCTTCGAGTCCTCAAGGAAGTCATGGAGGGCGTCGGTGACCGCGCTGAGCAATATGTCCTCCTTGCTTTTGAAGCGGTTGTAGAGGCTGCCGTTGAGTATACCGGTCTTCAGGACGATGTCGCGGGTGGTGGTGTTCTCATATCCTTTAAGATAGAACAGCTCCACCGCTGCCATCTTGATCTTATCGCGCGCCTCCTCGCGTTTTTCTTCTGCGGATTTCTTGGCAGTCTTGCCTTCCGCCGTCTCCTGCATATCGGAATTCCCCATGCTCAGACCCTATTTAAATTTGAGCAGGCTCAAAACATTTTTATCAAAATTTCCGTTCTAATCCAGTCTCGATATTTCTAGTATATAAATTTACTAACGAAAACGAACCGCAGGCAGGGCAGCGGTGAATTATTATCAATCGTTTATCCAATTTGTTTTTTGACTATGTTCAAAATATATTTATAGCGTTAAAAAATAACCTCGCCCCATTGGTGAAACCATGTTCTCCAAACTTGCGGACACAGTCATGAAACACTCCAAGGCGATAATCGCGCTTTGGGTCGTGGTTCTCTGCTGTGCCCTGCCCTTCGGGCTCAAGAGCAACGACGTTCTCGTTTACGACATGAACGAGCTGCCGGGCTCAAGCAATGAGGCGTCCGAAGGCCAGGACATTATCAATGAATACTTCACGAACACAATCGATCTCTCAGAGATCCTTGTCATCTCATACGATAACGCCGAGGAGGCAGCGCTTACCAGCGCCGTCTATTCTGAGTTTGCCTCCCGCATGAGCGCCGAGCTCGGGGACAAGGGCTTCACTGTCTCCGATTACGGATCTTATTCCAAAGGCTCGTCCGGATATCCGGGAATCGAGTTGATAGCCATCGGCTGCACCGACAAGGATTATGATGTGGTCGATGAGACAGAAAACATCAGGGACATCGTCAAAGATTCTGTCGATGCTGTTTCGGGAGCCGGCGCTCTCAAGACCTATGTCACCGGGAACGATGCGCTCACTCATGACACCATGACCTCATCCACCGAAGATGTCTCCAAGATCGACCCCATGTCCATCGTGCTCATCTTCGTGCTGCTGGGTCTCTTCTTCTATGCCATCGTCACGGCCATCATCCCGCCGGCGGTCGTCGGTATGTCCTACGGGATCGTCCTGCTCCTCCTGTACGTTATCGGGAACATGGTCGGTATCTTCTACATCACCCAGATCCTCATCCTAGTCGTCATGCTCGGAGCGGGCTGCGACTATGCGATTTTCATCATGACCCGCTACCGCGACGAGAGGAAGATCGGAAAGGACCATCAGACCGCCCTCAGGGAGGCAGTCATGTGGGGCGGGGAGTCCGTCTTCACGTCCGGTGTCTCAGTTGTCATCGGTTTCGCCTGCCTGGCTATCTGCGACTACTCTCTCGTCAGGACCATGGGAATCATACTGGCGCTCTCCATCGTCGTGGCACTGTTCGCCGCTCTGACCTTCATCCCCTCGCTCGTCAACCTGCTCGGGGAGAAGATCTTCTGGCCCAACGCCATCAAGAAGTACCAGGACAACGAGGCCAACGTCAAGAAGGGCAAAATTAGGGGGCTCCACGCCCACCTCTCCTCCATGTCCAAGAGGTACTTCACCTGGCTGTCCAGGAACACCCACAAGTACGCGGCGCCCATCGTCGCCGTGCTCCTCGTCGTCGCCGTTCCCAGTGTCTGGTACTTCTTCGAATCCGAGGACTCAGCCGACCTCATCAGCGTTGAGCCTGACTCTGAATCCATGGACGGACTGAATGCCATCATGGACGTTGCCGACGGCGGCATGATCATGCCTACCTATGTGGTCCTCGATCTCAATCAGAGCGCTGTCCAGAGCATAAGCACGTCCTCGGACGATTATGCGTACGCGGTGCTCGATACAGCCGGACATCTTGCGACAGATGCATATGGAAATCCGATCAGGCTTCCGTATCTGGTCTGGTCCTCCGCCGGGCTCACAGTCGATTCGGCGACCATGTCCGCATCCGGGACCGTCGTTGACATAATGACGATGACCAACCAGATCCAGAGCAAGTACAGCAGCATAATCGGATCCGCGTCCGGGCTCAACTCCTGGACCGTTCTGTATGCGACTGCCGCATCCCAGATCGCGGCTGCAGGCGAGACTCCTACCCCCGCTCTTGTTAATGCCACGCTCGTCGGAATGATGCCGTCCGCAGTTCATGATCCCATTGCCAGATTGGTCGGGGCCGGATCGTCCTACAATACGATGGATTCCACGCAGACTGTCGCGGTCACCATGTCTGGTACGACCGTTACCGGAACGATCACCGTCTCCAATATCATCGACTACATACTGAACTATGCCACCGGCATACTGTCCGCCGACGGGTCGCACGTCAGCATCATGATCGTCACCAACGAGAAGCCCATGTCAGCCAACACCATGGACTTCGTCAACGATCTGCTGGGCGACATGCACAGCGGCGACAGCAGCTACGATTCCGTATACGCCTCCGACTGGAGCGCATCTTATGTATCCGGCACCTCTGCCTCGATGCAGTTCATCATGGATGATGTCGAGGAGCAGTTTGACTTCATCAGGGTCGTCGTCGCGGTCCTGCTGATCTGCCTGCTGTTCTTCATCCTGGGCAGCTACCTGACCCCTATCAGGGCCATACTGACCATCTTGCTGAGCGTCATCATCACCGTCGTCCTGACAAGGATAGTCTTCAGCGACATCCTCGATACGCCGGTCATTTGGTTAGTCCCGATCGTCCTGTTCGTCGTCCTGCTCGGACTCGGCATGGACTATGAGATCTTCATGACCACCAAGATCAGGGAGAACAAGATCCGCGGAATGTCCAACGATGCGGCCATCGACAGTGCAATCAGGACCACCGGGCCCGTCATCAGCCTGTGCGCCCTCATCATGGGAGGCACCTTCCTGACCCTGCTGATCGCCAACTCGTCCATGCTCAGGGAGTTCGGGTTCGCGCTCGGGTTCGGCATCATCATCGACGGCCTGCTCATGGTCGGCTATGTCAGCCCTGCCCTCATGCACCTCATGGGCCGCTGGAGCTGGAAGGGCCCTGGGTTCCTCACCAGGAAGCACGGCATCAACCCTGACGGGACCAACCTCAACCCCGTCCCCTCCGGGACCGTGGACCCCCAGACCGGCGACGTCATCACTTCCGATGAGGATGTGAAGAACTTCAAGGAGGAGACCGTCCGCGGAGTCGCCGAGAGGGAGCAGAAGCTCGATGCGCTCAAGGCCGAGATCAAGCCCCTCAGGGACGATGCTAGGATCGGAAGACTTGACGAAGAGGGACAGGCCCTCCTCTCCCAGAAGGAGAAGGAGCTCAGCGAGGCGAAGAGGGAGTTCAAGGCCTACTGGAAGGGACGCCGCGAAGAGCGTTACAAGATGCTCGGCATCCAGTGAGGCTGTTCCGATCTCGGAAACCGTTTCCCAAACACTTTCGGCCCCTCCTCCGGGAGGGGCCGGCCCTTTCTTTCTCTGTTCTTCTCGGAAAACGGCATGAATCCCATCGGCGATATGAGTGCCATGGATTCCGAGACATACAAGGCGATGCTTCCGAAGCTCTCGGAGGCGTCGCAGGCATTCTATTCGGGCAAGATGTCCGTCAAGGAGTACAAGGGCATCTCCGGCGGGTTCGGCACCTATGCGCAGCGCGGAGCGAAAGAGGGCATGGTCCGCCTCAGACTGGCCGGCGGGCGCATAACGAAGGACAAGATGGCGTTCATCGCCGGCTGCATCAGGGAGTACAGCCCGTCGCTCGTGCACTTAACGACCTGCCAGTCTGTCCAGCTTCACGGCCTGTCGGGGCCGGCGGCGGTGGAGATCATCGGCAGCGCGGCCGACCACGGGATACTCACCTACGGCGGCGGAGGCGATTATCCCAGGAATGTGACCGCGACCCCGCTCTCCGGCGTCATAGAGGCACCGTTCGATGTGCAGCCGTACGCGGAATGCGCTTCGAGATACCTTCTCAACTACGTCGAGGGGAAGAAGCTCCCCAGGAAGCTGAAGGTGGGATTCTCCAACACCCTCGAGAACATCACCGACGCCACCGCCAGGGACCTCGGATTCGTGGCCAGGGCCGACGGGATGTTCGACGTCTACAGCGGAGGCGGCCTGGGGGCGAACCCGAAGCTGGGTCTCCTCGTATCCGAGGGAGCGGACCCGGAGGACCTCTGCGACTACCTGGCCGCCATGGTCCGCATGTTCATGAAATACGGCAACTACCAGGACCGCTCCAAGGCCAGGGTGCGCTACATGCGCGATACGCTCGGCGATGACGGTTACATCGAGAAATTCAAAGAGTGCCTCGCCGAGGCGGAGAAGGACGAGACCGTTCCCAAGGTCTTCCCCGACCACATCCTCTGGTTCAAGAGGGGAGACGGCACCGTCCCCAAGGACCCGAGGGCCCGCCCGCAGGCGAGGAACGGGCTCTATTATGTGGTGTACCACCCGATAGGCGGAAGGATCGCGCCTTCGAAGTTCGTCGAGATCAGCGAAGCTGTCTCTCCCATCGACGAGGCGGAGGTCCGCGTCGGCCCGAACGAGACGCTGTACGTCATCAACCTCACCGGCGCCGAGGCCGACAGGATCGCCGCTGTCACCTCAGACGGGTCCCGCACCCTCTTCGAGTCGTCCATGTCCTGCATCGGGAACACGGTGTGCCAGATCGGCCTCCGCGATTCCTACGGGCTCCTGACCAGGCTCATAGAGATGGAGAGGGCCGAGGGCTTCGCCGACGGCGTTCTCCCGATGGTGAGAATCTCCGGATGCATTTCGTCATGCACAGCGCAGCAGCTCGGCGCGATAGGCCTGAAGGGCTGCGCGCCGGTGGACGGGGAGCCTGCGTTCGAGGTCTCCGTGAACGGCTCCCATGTCCGCGGGAAGGAGCGCCTCGGGGACGTTCTCGGTGCCGTGAAGGAGTCCCAGATCCCCGATTTCTTCAGGGACCTCGGCAGGGCGGTGCAGGCATCCGGGAAGTCCTTCCGCGAATGGTACGGCGGGGACGCCTCCAAGCTGAAGGCCGTCGGCGCGCCCTATCTGCACTGAAGTCCGCGCCTTCCGGCCCCGGCCTCCAGCCGGGGCCCGCGGACGGTTCCGCGGAACTGTATTAATAGGCGCGCGCGATTCGAAGGCCATCATGTCAGAGCCCATAGAGGACACCATCAGGAAGCTCGCGCTGCAGAACGCGGTCAATTTCAAGGGCAAGGCCAACCCCAAGGCCATCGCAGGGAAGATCCTCGGCTCGCACCCCGAGCTGCGCGGGGACGTCGCCGGGCTCAACGAGACCATCGGCGGCATCGTCGCCGATGTCAACGCCATGGCTCCGGAGGCCCAGAGGAAGGAGCTGGAGGAGACCGCTCCCGAGATGCTCGTGAAGGAGAAGAAGGTCAGGACCTACGAGCTTCCCGACCTGGAGAACGCCGAGAAGGGCAAGACGGTCATGAGGATCGCCCCCGGGCCCTCCGGCCCGCTGCACATCGGGCACACTAGGGTCTCCGTCCTCAACGACGAGTACACCAAGAGGTACGGCGGCAAGCTCATCCTCAGGTTCGAGGACACCAACCCCGAGAAGATCGACCCCGAGGCGTACGACACCATCCCGGAGGACCTCGATTGGCTGGGGGTCAGGATAGACCGCAGCTACATCCAGTCCGACAGGTTCGAGCTCTACTACAAGGTCACTAAGCAACTGATCGAGCAGGGCCACGCCTATGTGTGCACCTGCGATGCGGAGAAATGGAGGTCGCTCAAGGAGCAGAAGACGGCCTGCCCCTGCAGGGACCTGCCGGTGAACGAGCAGCTTGAGAGGTACGACAAGCTGATGGAGGGCGCTCCCGGCTTCGAGGATGCCATCGCCGTCGTGAAGACGGACATCGCCCACCCCAACCCTGCCATCAGGGACTTCGTCGCCCTCAGGGCGGTGGACGCTCCCCACCCCAGGACCGGGGACAAGTACCGCCTGTACCCCATGATGAACCTCTCCGTGGCCGTGGACGACCACGAGATGGGCATGACCCATGTGATCAGGGGGAAGGACCACCTCAACAACACCCTGAGGCAGAAGTACATCTTCGATTACTTCGGCTGGAAGCAGCCCGAGTACATCCACTACGGCCTCGTGCACATACCGGACACGGTGCTCAAGACCTCTCTCATCAAGGAGAGCATCAGGAAAGGGGAGTACACCGGCTGGGACGATGTCAGGACCGGCACCGTCCGCGCCCTGGCCCGCAGGGGGATCAGGCCGGAGGCCATCAGGCGCTACTGGGTCGAGAGCGGCATAAAGTCCGTGGACATCAACTTCTCCTGGGACGGCCTGTACAGCATGAACAGGGACATCATCGACCCGATCAGCAGCAGGTACTTCTTCGTCCGCGACCCGGTCCGCTACGACATCGAGGGAGCGCAGGAGATCAAAGGGAAGGCGCCCCTGCTGCCCGACGACCCCTCCAAGGGCTTCCGCGAGTACGACCTCCAGCCGCCGTTCACCGTCTTCATCACCGAGAAGGACTCGGCGGAGTTCGCGAAGGACAAGAAGATCAGGCTGAAGGATCTCTGCAACCTCGATTACTCCACCCCCGCGAGGTTCGCCGGGAACGATGTTTCCGGGGTCCGCGGCGGGAAGATGAAGGCTGTGCAGTGGGTCTCCAGGAGCTCCGTGCCCTGCGAGGTCCTCATGACCGACGGATCCGTCGCCAAGGGGCTGGTCGAGAACGCCCTCCTCTCCGAGAAGTCCGATACCGTCCAGTTCGAGAGGTTCGGCTTCGTCAAGGTGGAGGAGAAGTCCCCCGAGAAGATCGTCTGCGTCTACACCCACGACTGATCCATATTCAGGGCCGGAAGGCCCCTCTGCGCCGCCGAGGATGACCGTCCGAAGGCCGGCGGCGCGTTTTTCACAATAATTGATTTCCGGGAAGCGGGATGTGCCCGCGTTCCGGAGTTTCAGGCCGTGCAGACGTCGATGTAAACCGAAGACGCCGAATCGCTGTCGATGGCCAGGGTCTGGTCCCCGACGGTGATGACCCAGGTCCCGTCGTTGGACTCTACCGACAGCTTCCTCCCAGGGACGAGCCCCATGGAGAGGAGCTTCTTGAGCACGGACGCGTCGTTGGACCTGAGGTGCGATATCGTCCCCATGTCCCCCGGGTGCATGTCCGAGAGGAGCGAAGTGATGTTGACCTGCTGCGCCGAGACGCCTTTGCAGGGGTCCACGCAGCACTGGCAGTCGCAGTCCGGAGGGTTGCCGAGCATGTTGCACATCCTGACGGCGGACGCGTCCGAGATGGAATGCTCGATGCGGGATGCCTCCTCATGGGCCTGCTGGTGGTCCATCTCGAGTATATCGGTGAAGAAGCGCTCCACTACATGGTGCCTCTTCCTGGTGAGCCTCGCCTGGGTCAGTCCCTCCTCGGTCAGCTTCACCCCGCGGTACTTCGCGTATTCCACGAGGCCGTCCTTCGACAGGATCTTCAGCATCTCGCTGACGCTGGCGGGCGAAACGCCCATGAAAGTAGCGAGCTCCGTGGTCTTTGCCACGTTTCCATCCTCAGTCAGTTTGAGGATCGCCAGGAGGTAATCCTCGCGGTTTCCGGTGGTCATCTTCTTCCCCAACGCTCTATCTGTAATTAAAGGTTAGGGGCACCTAACAGGAATCCAGTGCCCGGATGGCGCAGATCGGATGCCGATCCGCTCTGAATATCGATTCATCCAAGCCGCCGCCGGCTCTGGCACTGGACGGTATAATGAAAATACTTAGTATGTTATTAATACCAATATCATCTAAGGACACTTATGACCAAGGGAGTTCTGGGTGTCATTGCCTGCCCGATGCTCGAGGACGAGCTGCTGTGGGCTCTGAGGAACGATAAGGAAACGAAGACCGTATGCCTCGCCGAGAACGATCACTGCGCATCCGTGCGGGAGAAAATGGATTACTGGCACATCCCGTACACTATGGTGAAGGAAAGCGACGTATGGAACGGGACCTTCCCGAAGGAAGGATACACGGTCGTCATCGTGATGAACGACCTCGCCCTCCATGCCCAGCCCAAGGACCTGCAGGCTAAGACCGAGGACCAGGTCAGGCTCATGAGCGAGCACGTGGATTCGATCGCATGCTATTACGCGCTGTGCGGCAACTACGGCTGGGACATCTCCGAGTTCTCCAGGAAGAACGGCCTGAAGCCGACGGCGGTCTTCCGCGACAGCACCGGGAGGGTGTGCGACGACTGCGTCGGCGTCGCGGTCAACGGAGGCGCCAAGTACCTGGAGCTGGAGAAGACGTACAAGGGCATGTTCTACGTCATACCCGCCATAGCCCACAACTGGAAGGCGTTCATGGGGGCGAGCGACGAGGCGCAGAAGGTGCTGAGCATCGACAAGGAGATCCTGAAGGAGCTGGGGATCACCGATGAGGAAAGCTACATGCGCTGGCTCTTCGAGATCGGGCATTATCAGAACTATCTCATCATGGACACCGGCCTCGAACCCAACGAGGAGCAGTTCCATGCGGACCTCGCCGCCATGGAGAAGTCGATCAGGCTGAAGCCGATCACCATCGCCGACGGGTGGCTCTCCCTGAAGCCGTCCGAGACCATCTACCGCACCGCCAAGGCCGCCATAGGGGGCGACTGAAACGCCGAGGACGCTCAGCGATCTGCCGCCGTGCCCCGTCGAGACCGCCATAGACCTCATCGGGAGCAAATGGAAGGTCCTGATCCTGAGGGACCTCATGACGGGTACGAAGCGCTTCAGCGAGCTGAAGAGGTCCGTCACCGGAGTGTCCCAGAAGGTCCTGACCCAGAGCCTCAGGTCCCTCGAGGACGATGGCCTCATCACCAGGAAGGTCTACGCGGAGGTCCCGCCGAGGGTCGAGTACTCCATGACCGACCTCGGCGCCCTCCTGCACCCGGTGCTCGACGCCCTGGCCGTCTGGGGCAACGAGTACAAGGCCTCCCTCGGGGCCGCCGGCGGGACCGCCTGACAACCTCCGGCAGGTTCCCCGGGGGCTCTGTCCCCATAAGCAGTAGGTCGATTCCCGCTCCGCTCTTTTTATCAGCAGCCGTAAATCTACCCAGGCATCCTTTCCGGAGACTGCATCGACCTACTGATTTATTGGTTGTTACCCATCTGTTATTTCAAGTGCCGTCTTCGGCAACTCCGATAGGCTATGGTTAGCGAGAATATCGAGAAGGCCCTGGAGGCCGTCCGTCAGGGGAAGATAATCCTGATCTACGATTTCGATGACCGCGAGAAGGAGAGCGACATGACCTGCGCCTCGCAGTTCATCACCCACGACATCATCAGGCAGATGAGGCAGGACGCCGGCGGCCTGCTCTGCTGCATCACCCCGTGGCGCCTGGCCAAGGAGATCGGGCTCCCGTTCCTGTCCGACGTCTTCTGGGACGCCAGGGAGAAGTACCCGGTGCTCGGCTACATGGCGCCCACCGACATTCCCTACGACAACACGAAATCGTCGTTCGGGGTCACCATCAACCACAGGGACACCTACACCGGCATACCCGACTGCGACAGGGCCCTCACCATCAGGGAGTTCGCCAAGACCATCTTCCAGAAGGGGAAGACCGGCGAGGAGCTCGCCCGCGACCTCGGGAAGAACTTCCGCGCCCCCGGCCATGTGCACCTCCTGAACTCCAGCGAGCACATCCTGACCAACAGGCACGGGCACACCGAGCTCGCCAGCGCCATGATGTACATGGCCGGCGTCGAGCCCTCGGCGACCATCTGCGAGATGATGGGCGATGACGGCCATTCGGAGAAGAAGGAGGACTGCATCGCCTACGCCAAGGAGCACGGCATCCCGTTCGTCACCGGCAACGAGATCATCGAGGCCTGGAACGACTTCAAGAAGCAGCATCCCGAACTGGACGTGTGAAATTGACGAGGGTCATGGCTTCGGGCGTGTTCGACATCATACATCCGGGCCACATATCCTACCTCAGGCAGGCGAAATCGTACGGCGACGAGCTCGTCGTCGTGGTGGCGAGCGATGAGACCGTCCGCCGCGAGAAGCACGAGCCCATCACCCCTGAGGACATGCGCGCCAAGATCGTGGGTGAGCTCAAGCCGGTGGACAGAGCCGTCGTCGGCCACAGCGGCGGGAGCATATTCGACATCGTCCGCGAGATAAAGCCGGACGTCATCGTCCTCGGCTACGACCAGCATTTCGACGAGGCGAAGCTCTCCAGGGACCTGGAGTCCAACGGCCTCCGCGGGATAAAGGTCGTTCGTGCGACCGAGACGGCGGACGACCTCAACGCCACCCGGCGCATCGTCGCCAAGATAAGGAACATGGGGGGAGCGAACTGAAGACCATCGGCATCGCGGACACGACGTTCGCAAGGTACGATATGGGCAAGGCCGCCATCGACGAGCTCGAGCGCACCGGCACAGGGTTCAGGATCATCAGGGTCACCGTGCCCGGGATGAAGGACCTGCCGGTCGCCTGCAAGAAGCTCATCGAGGAGCAGCACTGCGACATCTGCATGGCCCTGGGCATGCCCGGGCCCATGCCGAAGGACAAGATGTGCGCCGACGAGGCATCCAACGGCCTCATACAGGCGCAGCTGATGACGAACACCCACATCATCGAGGTGTTCGTCCACGAGGACGAGGCCAAGGACGATGCGGAGCTGGCCTGGCTGGCCGACCGCCGCGCCCGCGAGCACGCCGTCAACGTCTACGATCTCCTGTTCAGGCCGGAGAGGCTCACCGAGAGGGCGGGCACCGGCCTGAGGCAGGGGTTCGAGGACAAAGGGCCGGTGTACCGGCAGTAAACGCTTTGAGGACCACTAACCACTTACCGTGCATTTGCAAAAGGAGGACAAGAAATGAAAGAATACAGGATCGGAGCGGTCGTTGCGGAGTTCAACTACGAGGTCACCATGCTGATGATGGAGAGGGCCAAGGCCGAGGCGGAGTTCCTCGGAGTGAAGATCACCAGGATCATCAAGGTCCCCGGGGTCTTCGACATGCCCCTGGCCATCAAGACCATGCTCGAGCGCGACGACATCGACGCCGTCATCACCATCGGCGCGGTCATCAAAGGCGAGACCAAGCACGACGAAGTCATCATGGCGCAGGCCGCCCGTAAGATCACCGACCTGTCGCTCGACTACGACAAGCCGGTCGCCCTCGGCGTCACCGGCCCCGACATGACCGAGCTGCAGGCCGTCGACAGGATCGAGAAGGGCCGCGACGTCGTCGATGTGGTCGTCAAGATGCTGCAGCGCGTCGAGAAGCTCAAGACCGAGCAGTGAAAAATCTCTTCCCGGGGGTATTACCCTCCGGGCTAACATCTTCCGGGCGCATGCCGCCGCAGGAGCCTCTCCGGCGGCGGATTCCGGAGGTCCGCGGGCCCGTGCGCAATGTCAGCACGCGGTTTACCCCGAACCTAAATCGGTTACATTTATTAGCGCTCCATTGATGACATTCCAACGTAAACCGAAAGGCGCCGGCTGTCCCGTTCATGCATAATAGGAGAAACCGAACGGCGCTTTGCGGGGTGCGTGAGAAATGAACTGCAAGCATTACGGCAAGTGTTTTCTCAGGTCCGTATTGGCGGGCCTGTCAATCGGAATGGGCGGATGCGTCTTCATGGCGATGTCCACCGGCGAATACAAATGGGTCGGGGCGATCCTCTTCTCCATCGGCCTTTTCACGGTCTATACCTTCGGGTTCGACCTCTACACCGGGAAAGTGGGCTACGCGGTGGAGAACAAGCCGCCTTTCATCATCGACCTCCTGATCATGATCGTCGGGAACTTCGTGGGGGCGCTCATCATCGGATGGATGATCCCCATGTCCGACGCCGCGGCGGCGGTCATCGTCGATGCCCGCCTGGACGGCGACATCGATTGGTGGAGGGTGTTCTGCAAGGGCGTCTTCTGCGGTGTCCTGATGTTCATCGCCGCCGACGTCTACAAGACGCAGAAGAGCTACCTCGGGGCGTTCGTATGCGTCCCCGTCTTCATCCTCTCGGGCTTCGAGCACTCGATCGCCGACATGTTCTACTTCTGCTCCGCGGGAGAGTTCACCATGGACGCCTTCCTCTTCGTCCTCGTCGTCATCCTCGGCAACGGGGTCGGGGGGATCGTCATCCCCGAGTGCAGGAAATACTTCAAGGAGACCCCCGGCGGCGCCGTCGAGGCCGTGAAGAAGGCCCTGGCGGACGACGACAGCTGAATCCTGCCGTCATCTGGATAGGCCTGCGGCCTGCAGGGGCCGCCGAATCCCGGCCTCCTCCGCGGGGCCGGACAATTCTTTCATCTGGCACATCGGCGCCCGCTGACGACCGTATTTATACGCGGAACGAGAATCCATGTCCGTGTCCGAACTGGATATCCTCATATGGATACGCGACAACATGTCCTCTGCGGCCATGGACGCCGCCTCCGAGGCGGCGGACCTGCTGGCCGGCGGGGCGTTCACCTATGCGCTGTCCCTCCTGCTGCTGATACCCAGGAGGACCCGTCCTCTGGGCGTTCTTATGCTGCTCTCCGAGGCCCTCTGCGACCTGATAGGCGGGCCGCTCAAGGCCGTCACGGCCAGGGACCGCCCTTTCGAGGATTATCCTGTGGACCTCATAATCTCCCGGTCGAGCGATTATTCATTCCCTTCAGGGCATACAGCCAACGCTTTCGCCCTGGCGTTCTCGGTCCTCTGCTTCGACAGGAGGTACGGCGTCGCCGCGATGGCTTTTGCAACATTCGTCGCCTTCTCCAGGTTGTATCTGTTCGTCCATTGGCCGACTGATGTGATCGCCGGCGCGATCATGGCCGCTGCGTGCGTCTTTGCCGTCAGGTCCCTCATGAAGTCGCGCCTTGAAGGGAACAGGCGGTGGCAGAAGTTCTTGGATTCCGATGTACGCAGCGCGATCCGTGCGAAGAGAGGATGAAGCTCGCAGCCAATACCGCTTTTTCGCAATATCTGGGTCATCTTGATGCTGTTGTCGGCCCCGTAACGGCCGGAACCTTGGATCATTCCATGAAGAAATCGACCGCATTGATCGCTTCGATCCCCTCGGGAACATCGGGAAGGTCCCTGTCCATTGTTATCAAAACTCTTCTGCCATCCAGTTTGGCAATGGAACCGACTTCCCTTTTCAGGACATTGGAATCCTGTACGCTCCATGCGATCTGATAGTACTCCGGTTCTCCGTCCAGCCATGCCGTGAAGTCGATTTCCCTGTCCCTGTACGAGCCGACGGATACTCTGTACCCTCTGCGCAGGAGTTCGATGAAAACTGCATTCTCCAGCATCGCAGCTTCATTATATTCGGAACTGAGCAATATGGCATCCCTGAAGCCCGTGTCCGCCAGATAATATTTAGCGTTGATTTTCAGATGTTTTCTGCCTATCACATCGTATCTGTCCGCTTTGTAGAAGATGTAGCACCCGCAAAGTTTCCCAAGGTACTTCTCGATCGTGCGCTGGTCGCCGACATAAGATCTCCCGGCTATGTTTCCGTAGGATGTGAGATTCCCGACATTGGATATCATGAACGAAGTCATGTTGTCCAAGATGGTCTGATCTATCTCCATGTTGGGCCTGATATCGTTGTTGATTATGGAATCGTACACCCCTCTAAGAATCGTCCTGTTCTTCCTCTGGCTGTCCTTGAGGTCTATGATTGGCATGCCGCCGAAGCGCAGGTATTGGGTGAATCTCTGGGTATATCCGTTCTCAGAATCGATCGGATAACGGGCTAGGAATTCCTTGAAGGAGAAAGGGAAGATGTTGATCTCGACGTACCTTCCGGTAAGGTGTGTTCCCAGCGATTCCGACACTGTTTCAGAGTCGGAGCCGGTGATATAGATGTTGGCGTTGTATTTCAGGCGGATGGTGTCCACTGCCTTTTCCCATCCTTTTACCAACTGAATATCGTCGATGAGAACAATCGGTTCATCGGAATGAATATTGGACGATACGAAGTCATAGAGCATTCTTTCCGAATCGATGACATACCTCATCTTCTCCAGATCGATTAGCATGATGTCCTTTTCAGATGTCCCGCTGTTCAGAAGATGCTGTCTGAATTGTTCCAGGATGACAGATTTTCCGCATCTGCGGATTCCGGTAAGGACCTTGATGATGTTGCGGTTATCGAAGTATTCCATCATCAGTTTGATGTACGAAGGACGTTCCACATACTCTTCGGCCATGAATGATGAATATGATAACTGTATTTTAATGTGTTAAATTCCTGGATTAAAATACAGTTATTCCTGTTTTTGAAAAATATTCATTCTATGCAAAGCGAAATTTCTTCGATGGGCAAGCTTCGCAGGCCGCAGGCCGTATCGGAAGGCCATGAACGATTGTGTGCTCCGACGGAACAGGCTTGTCAGAGATCCCCGAATATGGGCTCCGCAGCGGAGGCTTATACTCTTCCTCTGCGTGCAGGCTCGCATAGGCTGGATTTAATTTATGTAAAGAATCTTCAGGGGAATTGCAAACCGCCAAATACGCAGTAATGCATGAGGATTCGCTTTCGGTAGGGTTGTCATGGTAGTCAAGTCTTGCCGAAAGCAACTTCCGTTATTCCCGGGCCCCGCCGATCCGCTCAGACGGGGCCCGGTTTCATGTTTGCTTCGGTCTCAGGCGTTCTTCACGAATCCTGCGATCGATGAGCCGTCCGAGAACGTGACCGTCATGTACGTGTACGTTCCGGCGCTCACGGTCTTGTCAGGCTTGGCGCTCGAAGATGCCGGCATCTCCGAGTAGAATCCCGGGCTGCGGACTTTCACCGAGAACCCTTCGCCGATAACCGCGACGTTCCCGTCGCTGAATGAGGCGGTGCCGAACGAGGTTATCGATGAGACGGTGAACGTGTACTCAGTACCGTTCACTGTGAGCACCACATCGGACACGGAGAGGCTGATGCTGCCGGAGTTGGTTATCCCGCTCAGGACGGCCGTGTACTCGCTCGCCGAGTGGCCCTCCGCAGGGGATATGTCGGTCCCCGCCGCGAACGCCTTGGGGTCGCTGACGATGTTCTCCGGTGCGGAAACGGTGTAGACGGCGTTCCCGCTCGCGATTGATGCGTTCAGTGTGTTCCATTGGGCGACGTAGTAGCCTGAGGTCTCGTCATAGTCGAAGGTCGTCCCGACGAAGTTCTTCACGGACACCTTGATCTCCTCGTCGGAGGTCACCGTACCGTCGTCGAGGGCCCCTTTGGCCGCGAACTTCGCATCTCCGAACGCACCGGAGGATATCGACGTCACCGATGCCTTCACCGAGAGCGTGTTGATGCTGTACGAATCGGTCCTCAGTTCCAGGGACCGTATCGCCGTGGGTACAGTGGACGACCCTCTGCCCCTGGAGGCCGTGTCCTGGCCGATCGTGAGCGAGATGTCCGAGGCGTTCAGCTTGGGGTTGGAGGCCAGAGCGTTTTCCAGGTCGTACCCGGTCACTGTGACCGTGCGCCCTTCGATCTCCAGCTCCAATCCGTTGGAAACAGTATAGGTCTTCTCGACCGGGGTGTATTTCTCGTCGGCCGCGTATGCTATGCACGCGACGATCGCGACCGTGAACACGAGGCAGAGGACCAAGGTGGCCCTCTTGCCGGGCCTGAATTCGAAGCCCATGCTCAGGTCCCTCCTGCATCGCAGTATGCCGGACCCTTATCGGTGTCCTCATCCTCGATCATCATGTCGCGCTCGACCTTCTTCGCCGGATGCAGCCACTGGATCAGGTATTTCGCTATGCGGAACACGAAGTAGGAGACCCAGATCCACAGGTAGCACCTGAGGGCGTCGGCGTGCCTCCCGGTGAGGAAGTCCGAGATCCCTCCGTCGAAGTTGCCGTAGAGGCCGACGATGTGCAGCAGGAGCCCGAAGTAGAACAGGTAGGAGAAGTACTGCAGCCTCTGCCAGTTCTTCGGCTTCATGTGCCTCCTGACGAAGTACAGCGAGGTCAGCATCAGGGGGACCATCAGCACGAACAGGAGGATGGTCGCTATGGTGGCGATGTTCCTTCCGGTGGAGAGCTCCCCGTTGAAGAACATGATGAAGTAGTTGGCGTAGTAGAAGATCTCCCCGAAGGAGATTATGCATCCGAGGACCGAGAGCTCGGCCCTGACGGATTTCAGGCGCTTGGTGAGGTCCTATTTGGACGGCATGACGCCGACGTAGGCGACGACGGCGAAGAGGGCCTCCGCCATGATGCCCATGCAGAAGAAGGATCTCAGGGCATTGCGGCCTTCGCTCAGCCCGAAGGCGAGCGAATAATCGAAGTATGTGGGGCCTACGAAGTACGCCTCGACGATGATCATCGCCGAATAGAGGATGATGCGGTACTTCTTCACCGTGTTCGGGAAGGCGATCAGCACCATCGCGAAGAATATGGCGCATAAGAGCGCTAATTCGATCGTCTGCATGGTATCACGCCCTCACGCCGTGGAAATTCTTCGAGTCGCGCCGGCCGATAAGGTAGATGGCGGCGGACGCCAGGAGAATCTCGAGGATCAGTTCGTTGTCGATGCCTGTGCTGAGCACCCAGGCACGGACGATGTAGAGGACGGCGAAGACCAGCACGAGCATGGAACCGTACCAGTTCCATGCGCCGCTGAACTGCAGCGCGTATCCTGCGGCCATGACGAGGATCCCCACCGGTATCAGCCAGAGGTCCCCGTCCAGTATCAGAAACGCTCCCAGCAGGAGAGCCAAAGCTCCCGCTGTCCCGAGAGCATCGGGTTTTTGGGTTGTCATGGTAATGTGTGCAAATGTTTAGGCTTATTTAATCGTACTTGTAATAATTAGGATTAACTAAATAAGTACGGACAGGAACCCGACGCAAGCCAAATCGTGATGCTGGGATATGCCGTTCCGCCTTTACGGTGCGGAACCAAGGTGCAGAAACGTACCGCGTCCGAACTGCTGTCCGCCTGTCCGTGGCCTCCCGGATTTTTGATATCGGCAACCAGGAGGCCGTGATGAATTTAAGCGGCCGGCTCAGTCGATCTTCCCGGTCATGAACTTCTCGAGCAGGTCGTAGGCCTCCTCGAGCTTGTTCATAGGCGGGAGCAGGATGGACCTGAAATGGGATTGGCCGAACTCCTTGCAGAACCCGGACCCGTGGACCAGGACGACGCCGGTCTTGTCGATGAGGTCGTACACGAAGTCCCTGTCCGTCTTCCACCTGTCCCCGAGGTCCACGTGCGGGAAGATGTACAGCGCCCCGTGGGGCTTGTTGGTGGATATTCCGGGTATCTCGTTGAGGCGCTTGTAGCTGTACTCTGCCCTCTCCCTCAGCTTCCTGTTCATCTCGACGATGTAGTCCTGGGGCCCCTGCAGCGATGCCCTCGCCGCCTCCTGGCAGGGGACGTTGGCGCAAATCCTCGCGCGGAATTGCTTCATCATGCCCTCGCGGATCTCGTCCATTAGCCCGTTGCGGTCCATGAAGTAGCAGTACCCTTCCCTCCAGCCCGGCATGAGGTTGACCTTCGAGAAGCCGTTCAGGATGACCCTGGGTATGTCGTCAGGCAGGCGGGACATGGAGAAGAACGGGACGCTCTCGTCGAAGACGATCTTGTCGTAGATCTCATCGGAGATGACCGGGATATCGTATTCCGCGGCGATGTCGCCGATCTCCCTCAGGTCCTTCTCCGAGTACACAGCGCCGGTCGGGTTGTTGGGGTTGATGACCACTATGGCCTTGGTGCGGTTGGTGATCCTGTCGCGGAGCATGTCCACGTCAGGCCTCCAGTCCTCCGACTCGATCATCCTGTAGGGGACGGTCTTGCCCTCGTAGAAGTTGATGTACTGGTCGTAGTTGGGGTACCCCGGCCCCGGGACGAGGATCTCGTCCCCCGGCTCCACGAGCGCGCCGAACATGACGTTGATGCACTCGCTCACTCCTGCGGTGACATAGACGTCCTTCGCCTGGATGCGGATGCCGTTCTTTTGGTACTCCCTGTCGACGATGGCCTCCCTCAGGTCGAGGTTGCCCTGGGAATCCCCGTAGCCGTTGTCGGTGTTGTCCACCGCCTGCCTGAGGGTCTCCTTGAAGTACTCCGGGGTCTCGAAGTCCCACTTGTTGGGGTCGCCGATGTTGAAGTTGTACATCTTCATCCCGCGTGCGGCGGCAGCGGCGGCGGGAACGGTGATCTCTCTGATCGCATAGTTCATACCCATCGAGCGCCTGGATGCCTTGATCTTCTTCTGCACGGCGATACCTTCTTTGTTCCCGGCTATGCCGACCCATCTTTAATACATTTACACGTGCGCAGGGGCGGAGGCCAGGATGCGGGCCGCGGGCCCGTTCCGGGCGTTTTCCTCTACAGGGGTCCTCGGCCCTTCTCTCTTAATTTATTTATCATGCCCTGGCATAGCGTCAGGCATGGCCATGACTAAGCTCGGGAAGAACTGCCTCCGGTGGTGCCCCGCCTGCAATCTGCCGATCATGGATGTTAAGACCTGCCCCGTTTGCGGCGGAGCGACCCTCGAGACCGAGCTCACGCCCCCCGCCGACTCCCGGCCGGCCTTCGATTACGACATAGAGAAGACGCGCTCGATGTGCGATGCCTGCTTCGGAGAGGGCACCGGGAAACTGCTGCTCCCGGAAGGGCATCTGGCTATCATGAACAAGGCCCCGTCCATCGACAGGATGGAGGAGGTCTTCTCTGACGGGACCGTCGTCGCCACCCTCAGGTACGACCTCGGCCGGGGATGGAGGTTCATAGTCCGCATGCAGGGCGCCATGCGCATCGCGGCCGCCGCCACGAAAGGCTGGGTCATACTCAATCCGGACGCCGAGGAGTTCATCAGGCAGAACAGGAACCTGATGGTCCCCGGGGTGAAGGACGCCGATCAGGGCATAAAGGAGGACGACGAGGTCCTCATGCTGTCCGAGGACCGCACAGTGGTGGGCACCGGGGTCGCCAAGATGTCCGGAGCGGACATGAGGTCGCAGGACCATGGCATCGCCGTGAAGACGCGCTGGCACAAGGCGGAGGAGCTCATCTCGTCAGATAAAGCGCACACCTGGGACGATGCAGTGCAGGCGAACGCCGCTCCCATGGGGAAGCGCGTCGATGAGGCTGTCGCCTTCATAAAGAAGACCGTCTCCGAGCACCAGGACCTGCCGGCGGCGGTGTCGTTCTCCGGAGGCAAGGACTCCCTGGCCTGCATGCTCCTGACCATGGACGCCGGCATCGATGCCGTGCCCATGTTCGTCAACACCGGCCTCGAGCTCGATGAGACCGTGGACTACGTCCGCGATTTCGCCGCCAGGCATAAACTGAAGATCATAGAGCAGAACCCTCCCGAGAACGCTTTCTTCGGGAACCTGGTCTACTTCGGCCCGCCTGCCAAGGATTACCGCTGGTGCTGCAAGACCAACAAGCTCGGCCCCACCGTGGCCCTCATCTCCGAGCATTTCCCCAAAGGGGTGCTCTCGTTCATCGGCCAGCGCAGGTACGAGTCGGAGGCCAGGAACTCCAAGCCGAGGGTGTGGCAGAACCCCTGGACCCCCGGGCAGATCGGGGCCTCGCCCATCCAGAATTGGATGGCGATGCACGTCTGGCTCTATATCTTCTCGAAGAAGGAGCCATATAACTACTGGTACGCCCACGGGCTCGACCGCATCGGATGCTTCATGTGCCCCGCGTCGGACATGGCCGACCTGGACACCGTCTCCAAAGCGTCGAGGTACCCGCAGTGGAACGATTATCTCGAGAAGTACACCGCAGAGAACGGCCTCCCGAGGGAATACAAGGACTACGGCCTCTGGAGGTGGAAGTCAGTCCCCCAGTCGGTGAAGGACGAGATCAAGAGGCTTACCGGGAAGGACCTCCCGCCGATGGCGAAGGCCGCGAAGAAGGAAGGCGCCGCGGACGGGCCGGTGGCCGTCAGGGTGCAGGACGGCTTCTCTCCGTGCACCATGGGCTACAGCATCGAGGCGGCGCTCTCCCGCCCGATAGACCTGATGAAGCTCGAGCCCTTCACGCATTCGCTCGGCTGGGTCATCGAGGTGGACGAGGAGAACAACACCCTGCAGGCCAATTACGTCACCTTCTACGGCGATGGGTCGATCGTCAGCAAGGCGTTCGTCAAGAACGATGCCCAGACCAACATGGACCGTGCCATCCAGCTGATCGCCCGCGCTTTCAACTGCGTCGGCTGCGGGCTGTGCGCGGCGAGGTGCGAGTCCAAGGCCCTGTACATGGAGAACGGAAAGGTCCGCATCCACGAGGACGACTGCATCTTCTGCTGCAAGTGCTACGGGCCCTGCCCCGCGGTCAACTTCGCCCCCGAGGGCGAGAAAGGGGACAAGGGGTTCGAGGACTGATCAGCCCAGGAATATCTGGGACGGCGCCGGCAGGCCTGTCCCGCCGTCGCCGGGCGGCCCTCTATAGAAACAATAAATTAGCGCGCGCGGATTGGGTACCTGATTCAGATGGACTACTATCCGGGAGACCTCAAGGCGGTCATGGACCGCGACCCCGCCATCGTCGACGAGAACGATGCCAAGAAGTACCACACCGGCTTCCGCGCGGTCTGCATGTACCGCGAGAGCCACAAGCTCTGGCTCGAGGGAAAGAAAGAGGAAGCGAGGGCCATAAACTTCAGGGCCCACCAGGAGACCGGCTGTGACATCCATCCCGGTGCTACCATCGGGCAGAGGTTCTTCATCGACCATGCCACCGGCGTCGTCATCGGGGAGACCGCCGTCGTCGGGGACGACGTGTCCCTGTACCAGGGCGTCACCCTCGGCGGCGTCTCGTTCAAGAAGGGCAAGAGGCACCCTACCCTCGGCAGCAGGATAGTCGTCGGGGCAGGCGCCATCGTCCTGGGGAACATCACCATAGGGGACGACGTCCGCATCGGCGCCGGTTCGGTGGTCGTCAAGGACGTCCCCCCGAACAGCACCGTCGTGGGGGTTCCGGGGCACGTCGTCAGGCACGACGGGGTCCGCGTCGACCTCGCTGACGCCCTCGACCACAACAAGATCCCCGATGTTATGGAGGACAGGATGGACCGCATGGAGGTCGAGATGGAGCAGCTGCGCTGCGAGCTCGAGGCATGCAGGAAGGAGGCATCGCAATGACGCTAAGGATAATGAACACCCTGACCAACAGGAAGGAGGAGTTCGTCCCTCTGGAGCCCGGCAAAGTGAAGATGTACGTCTGCGGGGTCACCGTGTACGACGATATCCACATGGGCCATGCCCGCAGCATCATCGTGTTCGACACGGTGAACAGGTACCTGAGGTACCTGGGCTACGACGTCACCTACGTCACCAACTTCACCGATGTCGATGACAAGATCATCAACCGCGCCGCCGAGAGGGGCGTGAAGGCGCTGGACCTCAGCGCCGAGTACATCGCGAAGTATTTCCGCGACATCGCCTCGCTCGGGGTCAGGAAGGCGGACATCTACCCGAAGGCCTCCGAGTCCATGCCGTACATAATCGAGATGGTGAAGGACATCGTCGATAAAGGCTACGGGTACCCGACCAAGGACGGCAGCGTCTACTTCAGGGTGAGGAAGGTCCCCGATTACGGGCTGCTGTCCAACCGCACCATCGAGGAGATGCGCTCGTCCGGCAGGATCGACCCCAACGCGGACAAGGAGGACCCCCTTGATTTCGCAGTATGGAAAGGGGCCAAGCCCGGGGAGGTCTCCTGGGACTCCCCCTGGGGCAAGGGAAGGCCCGGCTGGCACATCGAGTGCTCGGCCATGATCCGCCACTATCTCGGCGACGAGATCGACATCCACGGCGGAGGCAACGACCTCGTGTTCCCTCACCACGAGAACGAGATCCTGCAGACCGAGGCCTGCACCGGGACCCATCTCGCTCGCTATTGGATGCACAACGGCATGCTGGAGACCAAAGGCGCCGACGGCCAGACGGTCAAGATGTCCAAGTCCCTGAAGAACTTCTTCAAGGTCGAGGACGTCGCCAAGAAGTTCGATCCCCAGACCATCCGCTTCTACTATCTGAGCACGCATTACCGCAGCCCCCTCACCTACGGGGAGGAGAACATGGCCGAGGCCAAGGCCGCCCTGGGGAGGCTGTGGAACAACTACCGCGCCCTGCAGTCGGTATCGAAGGAAGGGCCCTCCGGGGACCTGGGAAGCGCCGGCAAGCTGGTCTCGGACGCCCGCGAGGCGTTCACCGCCGCCATGGACGACGATTTCAACACCCGCGCGGCCATCGAGGGGCTGTTCGACCTCGCCAAGAGCACCAACAGGATGATCGCCGACCGCACCCTCACCAAAGAGGGAGCGGACCTCGTCCTCGGGCTGCTGTCGGAGATCGACGGCGTCCTGGGCATCTTCCCGTCCGCCGAGGCGTCGGCGGGAGGGGACTTCGATGCCGTGATGCGCATCCTGGTCGACCTCAGGAAGGAGCTCAGGGCGAAGAAGCAGTACGACCTCGCCGACATGATCCGCGACCGCCTGAAGGATGCCGGGTACTCTCTCGAAGACTCTGCCGAAGGTGCGGTATGGAAGAAGATCTGATCTTCAGGAAAGCGACGCTGGCACTCGGCGGGAAGGTCAGGCTCCCCGAGGGGTTCGAGGTCCCGGTCAGGGTGTCGCATTCCACTTCCGGCCCCGGCGCCGGCTCCGATTCGGTGGCGTTCCGCTTCGGGAACATGAGGGTGAAGAAGGCGATCTCCTACACCGAAGGGGAGTTTGAGCTCCATGCCCGGGAGGACGGGTCGCTTTACCTCACGCACCGCGGCGAGCCGTTCATAGATAATATCGAGTTCGACCCGGTGGCCTTCCATTGCCCAGGGCAGGCGTTCTTCACCCTGGACCCCAGGTGCTCGTACCGCTGCGCCTTCTGCGCCTCGCCCAGGCTGCCGGCCTCCGATAACAAGGGCCTCACCGATGAGGAGATCGCGGAGAAGGCCCTCGAAGCATACCGCGAGGGGCGCATCACCGCAGTCTCTCTCACAAGCGGCGTCATCGGCGGGGATGTCGGCCTCACGGCAGACAGGTTCATCTCCTGCATCAGGGCCGTCAGGAAAGTGCTGCCGGACATGCCGATTGGCATCGAGCCCTACGCCGATTCCCAGGAGCAGGTCCGTGCCTTCAGGGAGGCAGGCGCCGACGAGATCAAGCTCAACATCCAGGCGGCCACGCCGGAGATCTTCGCCAGGGTCTGCCCGGACCTGGACCGCGAGACCATACTCAGATGCCTGAAGGAGGCGGCAGGGGTCTTCGGGAAGGGGAAGGTCTCGTCGAACATCATCATCGGCCTCGGGGAGACTCGGGAGGAGCTCGAGGAATGCATGTGCCAGCTGTGCGGAATGGGTGTCGTCCCCACGGTGCGCCCTCTTCTCAGGAACGCTTTCAATGCAGAATCGCTGAAAGCGGCCGGAGTCACCCAGCCGCTTCTTTCCCCTGAAGAGATGGTGTCCGCCGCGGAACTGCATAAGGATGTACTCCGGCGCTACGGGATGGATACCCGCACCTTCAGGACCATGTGCCTCGAATGCACCTGCTGCGACCTGGTGCCTTTCAGGGACTTCTGAGGACGGCTCAGGATAATAAGGCCGAGTCGTGGAGGGATCCCGATCGAGGGTGTTGCCTGCCGCCTCGGCCTTTCTTTTACCTTATCGTACGCCGACCTTCGATCGTTGCAGACTTATTGCTTTCATCTATGCAGCGAAATACGACAGGAATACGGCATAATGCGCTGGAAATAAATTGCTGAGGTTCCGTCCCGTCCGGTGCTCTCTGATTTTCCTGCTGGGCCATCATTATTTTCGGTTTATGTAAAAAAATATGTTGCAACAAATATTTTTATAAATTTATAAAAAAAATCTGTCGCAGTAGATTTATAATCAAAATCTATCTGCATTTTCATGGAAAAAACAGTGAGAAGAGCAGGCTATCTGGAAAGGCTGCATGAATCCCAAGGGGCCACAGGGGTGGTTAAAGTCATCACAGGGATGCGCAGGTGCGGGAAATCTACCCTTATGGAGCAGTTCATCGAGGACCTGAGATCGGAAGGGGTGGATGACAGCCACATATTCCATGTGAACTTCGAGACGTTTGAAGGTTATGACCTCATATCATCCGATGTATTGCGCAGAAAACTGAGGGAACTGCCTAAGGACGGCATCGTCTACATCTTATTGGATGAGATTCAGGATGTGAAAGGCTGGGAGCTGATAGTATCATCGCTGGAAGAAGTGAAGAACTACGACGTGTACATAACCGGCTCGAATTCCGATATGCTTTCGACCGATCTCTCCACGCACCTGTCGGGGAGGTACCTGGAGATCGGGATGCTGCCCCTTTCCTTCAAAGAGTATCTGGAACTTCATCCCGGGAACATCGAGGAGAGATTCGGCCAGTACCTCAGATACGGCGGTCTTCCCGATGCCGATCCGGATAGGGGCGAGAGGCATTGCATGGGGTACCTGGAAGGCGTGTTCAGCACCGTTCTGATCAAGGATGTTCTTTCCAGGCTCAAAACCGATGATGTGAACAAGATAAGGTCGATAGCGAGATTCCTGTACTCCAACATCGGGAACATCACTAATATCGCCGGCATAGCCAAGGGAACGGGGCTGAACGCCGCGACAGTGAGCAGATACATTGCCGGAATGGAATCCGCAATGCTGTTCTATCACGCGGAGAAGTACGACATCGCCGGGAAGAAACTGCTGTCGACCAACGGCAAGTTCTACGCTTCAGACCTAGGCATGAGATACATGGCCCTGAAAGGTTCCGGTACCGATGATATGAGCAGAGCGCTGGAGAATGCCGTGTTTCTGGAACTGTTACGCAGAGACTATACTGTCAGGGTCGGTTCTTATCGCGACAGGGAGATAGATTTCACTGCGATCAAAGGCAGCGAGGTGGAATATTATCAGGTGGCATTGACTATGCTGTCCGACGGTACAAGGGAAAGGGAGTTCCGTTCGCTGGAATCAGTAAGGGACAACTTCCCCAAGACGGTCCTGACAGCGGATAGATTCAACCTCGGAACATACAACGGGATAAAGGTCGTGAACGTCACAGACTGGATGCTGGAAGAGTCCAAGCGAAGGAGTCGGAGCAGAGGACCGTCGGTTCTTCCCGAGCCTTTTCCTCAGCAGCTCCTCGAACTCGCATGCTTTGCAGCGGGATCCGTTGCAGGGTTCCCCGCAGGCGCAGGTCCCCATCCCGGAACGGGGGTACTTCTCCGTGAGCATCGGGCGCAGCTTGTCATATGACGAGAGGATGCTGAACTTCGCCCCCGGAGTGCGGTCTTCGAGGCCGTCGACGATGTCCCGGTACTCGTTCCGGAGCGCCGCCTGCCAATAGGGGCATTCGCCGTCCCAGTGCGGGACCCCCTTCACTACCGAGTATAGCAATGATTCTTTCTCGGTGACCATCCTGAGAGGATATATGCGCGGGACCATGCCCTCCGGCGGGTCCTTATGCGGCCCCAGGCGCGCCAGGCGTTCGATGTCCCCGCGGGCGAAGTTCATCATGATCGACTGCGCCATGTCATCTAGGTTGTGGCCGGTGGCCAGGCAGGTGCATCCGCATTTCCGCGCCTCGTCGTTCATGAGCTTCCTCCTGAACACCCCGCAGTAGGTGCAGGGGCTGGCGTTCTCCGAGATCGGGGCCACCTCGTCCATGCTCAGGCCCATCTCGGAGAAGGACCTCTGACGGTATTCTATGCCTTTCTGCGCGCAGAAGTCCTTCACGATCCCCAGGCTGGGCGGGCGGTATCCCTCGATGCCCTCGTCCAGGGAGATGCACACGAGGCGGATCCCGTTCCTCTCTCCGAACAGCTCCGAGAGGATGCTGAGCGTGACCATGCTGTCCTTCCCGCCGGACACGGCGACGCCCACGGTGTCCCCGCGCTCCAGCGAGGCCTCCCGGCGCACTTCCCGCCGGACCCTCCGCTCCACGTACGTGCAGAAATGCTCGGCGCACAGATGGGCGCCGTTGTAGCGCACGAACGTGACCGCCGGCTTCCCGCAGAGGTCGCATCTCATTCGGAGCGGCCCCTCTCATCGTTCAGCTGGTCGGTCTCGATGAGGTACTCTATCTTCTTGGCGAGCTCCTTCGGGGGGATGCTGTCGATCGAGATGTACATCGCGCGGCCTCCCTCCTCCTCGCGCCTGATCTCGGTGCGGACGAGCCCTTCCTTGGCCAGGTCGGAGATGTAGGATGCGAACTGGGTATGTTTGCGGGCCGGCACCTCGTACTCCTCGCAGACGATTTTGTATGTCTTCTCGGCGGCCGTGGCGCTGACGCTCGGCAGGCCCTTCATGCACCGCGATATGGCCAGCAGGGTGATCTTATGATTCATGTCGAGGGTCTCGAGCTTGTTCTCGGAGACCTCGCTGTGCACGCCCGCTCCCGCCGTCCTCACGCAGTCCGGGGTGACCGTGCCCTCCCCTTCCTCCTCGGCGATCACCGAGGACCTCTCGAGCAGCTCTATCGCGAACCTGGCATCCCCATACTCGGACGCCAGCGAGGCTATCATCGCGGCGCACTCGTCCGGCAGCGCCCCCGGCACGAGGGCCTCCTCCGCCCTCGCGCGGACGATCTCCAGCAGCTCGTCCTCCGAGTAGCGGTTGAAGGAGATCACGTTGGCCCTGCCGAACGCGGACATGGTGGCCCTGTCCAGGCTCTCGGAAATCGACGACTGGGATATCAGCATGAGAGAGATCGGGACGCGCCCGCGCATCTCCTCGGAGTACCGGGAGAGCTGGTAGATCAGGTTCGACCCGCCGTTCTTCAGCAGGACGTCCGCCTCGTCCAGGACGAAGAGGGTGGGGCAGCCGTCCTTCTCGATGTGCTTCCTCACCGAGGTGAGCATCTGGTCGACCGAGAACCCCCTGTCCGGGAAGTTGCGGTCGTATGATTTCACGATCTCCAGCACCGCCGAGTACTCGCTGTTCCTGATCCGGCAGTTCACATAGACCCAGTTCAGCCTGCCGCCCTTGGACGCCATGTAGGCGGCCGTGTCCATGCAGAACCTCTTCGCGGTCGCCGTCTTGCCGGCGCCGACCGCCCCGTGCAGGAAGGCCGTCGCCGGGATGCGGCTGTTGACCATCTTGGCGAAGCAGGTTTCGAGGCCCTTCATCTGGGCCTCCCTGCGGACCAATGCCCCGGGGACGTAGTCGAAAGCGAGTTTCGACCCGTCCTTTATGACGGACGAGCGGCGCTCGAACATCTCACAGCCTGCTGGTGCGGAAGAACCCGGAGATCCCCTGCACCTCGATGCCGTGCTTCTGCCACACGTCGCAGATCAGGTTGATCCCCAGGGAATCCGAGGCCATGTGCCCTGATATGATCATGTTCATGTGGCACTTCCTGCATGCCTCGACGGCCGCCGTCGGGAAGTGCATCCCCACGATGGTGCCGACGCCTGCCTTGGCCAGTTCCTCGTAGATGCCGTTGGGCCCGGAGGTGCCGCCGGTCATCTTCGCGATTATGCCGCCGCAGCGGGAGTTCCTGTCGCCTAGGACGATCTTCGGCGGGTCGTTGAGCTTGGCGAAATGCCTGAACTCCGGCTCGGTCAGCAGGAGGTCGATGATGTCGCCCAGCCTCTCGGGGCCGGCGTCATGGATCTTCTTCTCCAGGTACTCCTGCACCATGTTGTCCGCCGCCGAATGGACGTTGAACAGCGGGAAGTCCAGAAGTTCCGCCGTGTCGGCGGAGCGGTTGAAGTTGTCCCCTCCGACGTTGTAGAGGACCTCGTCCATGCGGGGCTTCATCAGGCCCTCGGCGACGTTGATGGGGACGCCGCAGTCGTGGTAGATGTCGGTCTGCATCCACATGACCTTCGGGAAGGGGTTCCTGGACCTGCCCAGGGGGTGGTGGGCGACGACGGCGTCGATCCTCTGCCCCTTCTCCCTAAGCCTGTCAGCCAGGAGGATCTCCGAGGGCGTGATGTCGATCCCCCAGAGGAAGCGCTCGGCGTCCTTCTCCTTGGCCTCGTCCTCCAGGCAGCCGAAGCGGCAGTCGTAGTAGGGGTTCCAGAGGCTCTCGGTGTCGAAGAGCTCCTTCTTATCGCCTTCGAGGGAGTCGAACTCCTTCTTCGCATCAGACAGGACCCTGTCCACCTCCGATCTGGGGCGGGGGTCGTGCTGCATGCCGGTCTCGATGGCAAGGCGGTATGCGTCGTAGATCTTCATATGAAGGGGGCGAGAGCGGGCGCGCTTATAACTGATTCGAACGCACGTTCAGTGCGTCCCGTTCGCAGGGTACTTCTTCCGGATGTAGTCGGCGAGGGGGTCCTTGGGCTTCTCGGGATGCGTCTTGGAGAGGTTCAGCTCCAGCTCCCCGAAGTCGTAGTTCCGGCAGAGCTCCATGAACATCGGCGTGTGCTTCGGGTCCGATGATATCAGGGCATCCTTCATCAGGAAGGCCGAGAGGCGGTGATCGGAGGCCCCCCAGTAGGTGGCCATGACGCAGAACTCGGTGATCATCCCGCACAGGAGGACGGTATCGCAGCCCATCGAACGGACGGCGTCCTCCAGGCAGGTGTTGAGGAAGGAGTTCATGTGGTATTTGTGGACGTATACGTCGTCCGGGCGGGCATCGATGCCGCTGACTATCGCATCGCCCTCGGCGGTGTTTCCGTCCATGTAGTGGGTGACCCCGTCGTAGAGGACGAAGATGACCTGCCTGCCGGCGGCATGGAACATATCGACCGCCTTCGCGATGCCCTGAAGGTGCCTTCTACGTTCCTCCGTGAGGGCGGCGTCCGCTCCGGCGAAGAATTTGTTCTGCATGTCAACGACCACCAGGGCGAGGTCCCGCTCATCTTTCTCTGGCACAGCCCAATCAGACATGCGGATGGATGTTTCTGCCAATTGATAAGGATTGATGCGCACAACGCCGCATCAACGCATCGCAATCGGGTCATCCTTTAATCTGAGAATCCCATAGGCCCCGGCATGAACGAGATGTGGACAGAGAAGTACCGTCCGAAGACCCTGGACGAGGTCGTCGGCCAGAAGGACGTCACGACCAGGCTGAAAGGGTACGTGCAGTCGGGGAACATGTCGCATCTCATGTTCGCGGGCACTCCGGGCACCGGGAAGACCACCTGCGCCCTGGCCCTCGCCAGGGAGCTCTTCGGCGACAACTGGAAAGGCAACTTCCTCGAGCTGAACGCCTCCGACGACCGCGGCATCGAGGTCGTCCGCGGCAAGATAAAGGATTTCGCGAGGGTGGCCCCCCTCGAGGGCGCCTCGTTCAAGATCATCTTCCTCGACGAATCCGATTCTCTCACCACCGATGCCCAGGGGGCCCTCAGGCGCACCATGGAGAAGTACTCCCGCACCTGCCGCTTCATCCTCTCCTGCAACTACGCTTCCAAGATCATCGCCCCCATACAGTCGAGGTGCGCGCTCTTCGTGTTCCGCCCCCTGCAGGACGCCGACGTCAGGGAGTTCCTGGAGAAGATCGTGAAGGAGGAGGGGCTGGAGGTCGACAGCGACGCCATGGACACCCTCGTCTACATCTCGCGCGGCGATATGCGCCGGGCGGTCAACACCCTGCAGACCGCCGCCTCCATGGGTAGCAGGATCGATGCCGAGATCATCTCGAAGGTGTCCGGCTCCGCTAATGAGGCCGATATCACCGAGATCGTCACCTCCGCGCTCGACGGGAAGTTCGTCGATGCGAGGAACAAGATGGACACGGTGATGATCGAGTACGGCCTCTCCGGGCAGGAGATCATCAAGCAGATCCACGGCTCCGTCCTCAAGCTGCCGCTCGAGATGAGGGACAAGGTCCGCTTGATCGACAGGATCGGGGAGATAGAGTTCAGGCTCATCGAGGGGTCCAACGAGCGCATACAGCTCGAGGCCCTCCTGGCCTACCTAGTCATGGCCGGCGGGAAGGCATGAGGCGTCCCTGCGAGCATCCATCTACAGCATTCCTCTTGCCTGGCACATATGTCTGAGTTCAATCTTGACGGATTCGGCCCTGACGGCCCCGACAGGATCCTGGTGCTTGATACCGAGACCACCGGCCTGGACGGAGGCCCCGACGGCCCCGGCGATTCCGCCCACCGCGACCTGGTGGTAGATATCGGGATCTGCGAGGCATGCCTGTCGACGGGAGAGGTCAGGGAGGTCTACTCATCGATCGTCGGTTACGACACCGACGAATGGCCTGACTCCCTGAGGAACTCATGGATCTTCCAGAACACCGACCTCACCGTGGAGGCCGTCCGCGATGCGGAGCCGTTCGGAGCGGTCAGGAAGCAGGTGGCCGCCAAAATCCGCGGGAGGTGGCTGACTACCTACAATGTCCGCTTCGACCTCGACAAGTTCCTCTACAGGGACCCATGGGACTTCAGGGGGATGTTCAACGAGTGCAGGGACATCATGTTCTCGGCGGCGGACGCTTTCAAGATCCCCTTGCCCGATGCCCGGCTCGAGACGGAGTTCCAGAAGTACGCATATCCGAAACTGGACTATTCGTATGCGAAGCTGTTCCCGGATTCCGACCCTGCCGGCATCATGGGGGTCCAGGACCACCGCGCCCTGTCGGATGCCAAGGTGGCGTCGTACGTGATGCTCAAGCTGCATTCCGAGGGGCTCTACAGCCCTATGGACATGCGCGGACGCTACTGCTGATCCGAGCCTCACTCGTCCTCGACATCCTCGGAGGAGAGCTTCTCGGCCTCCTTCCTGAAGTTCCGGTCAAGGATGACCCTTATCCACCCGTCGAACGCATCGGTTATCCTGTCCAGTTTCTTCCCCCTGAGGATCAGGAACGTCACGATGAACCATGCTATCGCGGCGGCGATGATTATCAGCCACTGCTCGAGCGGGAACATGAAGAGCGAGGTCACCCTGATGCAGATCATCGGCACGAAGCAGAGCGCGGCGAGCAGGAAGAGCATGAGGACGGCCAGGACCTGGGGCTTCCTGTCGGTCGTGGGCTCCCCGTCGACGGAGAGCTTCCTGCACACGGGGAAGAGGAGGAACGTCTGCATTATGCCGGCGACTATGAGGAAATAGACCATGGCGCTGGAGGACACCGCGTGCTCCCAGCTGCTGTCGTCCTGCTTTATCTCCAGCTTGTCCAGCAGGGCGTCCCTGGTGAGGTCCACCGAGTCCATCATGTCCGCGACGGCGCTCTCGAACCCGGAGCTGCCGACGAACCCGCACCATCCGAAGTAGCAGTAGATGAACAGCGCGAAGACCGTCGTCGTCACGGCCGTCGGCAGGACATAGCGTATGACCTTTGGCAGGACCAGGTCCCGGTTGTCGGACGGCTTGGCCCAGATGGTCATGAAGAAGGCCATGATTGAGACGGTCAGCAGGGCGTAGAGGGTGTTCTGTATCGGCAGCATCGGCGTCCTGTTGAGGCAGATCAGCAGCACCAGGACGATGAAGGCCAGCGTGAAGTTCCTCATCAGGTAGAGCCTGAGGATGTCCCTCATGCCGGTGACCACCCTCTTCCCCTCGACGATTGCCTGGGGAAGGGCCCTGAAGTTGTCGTTCATCAGCACCATGTCGGCGACGCTGCGGGCCGCCCCGCTCCCGCTCTGGACGGCGACCCCGACCTGGGCCTTCTTGATGGAGCGGACGTCGTTGATCCCGTCCCCGACCATGGCCACGTACCTGCCCTGGCGCCTCAGGGAGTCCACCACCTGCTCCTTCTGTTCGGGGCGCATGCGCCCGAAGATGTTGGTCTCGAGAGCAGTTTTATCGAAATCCTCGGGGGACATGGCGGCGAGCTTCTCGCCGGAGATTATCTTCCTCTCGCCGGGGATCTCCGCGATCTTGAAGATGGCGTCCACGGTCTCCGGGTCGTCGCCCGAGATGACCTTGATGTCGATGCCGGCCTCGGTGAACGATTGTATGATCTCCTTGCAGTCCGGGCGGACCTCGTCGGAGATGGAGACCACGGCGATGACCTCGAGGGAATCCGGCAGCGATATGTCGTCGCCCTCATGCAGCTTCCCGCCGTGCCCGGAGAAGAACACCACGGACCTGAGCCCCCTGCCGGCGAGCGCGGACAGCCTCTCCTCGATGCCCTCGGGGTTGGAGGCGCGGTCCCTGAGGAACGGCCAGGCACCGACGACGACGGTGTCGTAAGAATCCCCGTTCCTCACCCTCACGGCGCTGAACTTCCTGTCCGAGGAGAACTGGACCTCATCGTCGAGCTGGCATTCCGTCTTCCCGAACTTCTCCTCCACGGCGATGACCGTTTTGTTCCTGCTCCCGGTGGAGGATACGAACTCCCGGATGAGGCGGTCGGTGCCCTCGCGGTCGGGCGATATGTACTCTATGCCGTCGAAAACGAGGCGGTTGGTGGTTATGGTCCCGGTCTTGTCCATGCAGACGGTGTCCACATGGCTCATGCTCTCGACGGAACTGGAGTTCTGAAGCAGGACGCCGGTGTCCGCCATCCGCACGGACGCGATCATGTAGTTCAGCGTGATGAGCAGGAAAAGGGCTATGGGCACGATGTCCAGGATGATGACGGCCGACCTGAGGGAGTCGACCACGTCGTTGTCCCTGAAGAAGGACAGGATGAGCTCCACGAAGAGCAGGATGAACGCCAGCGCCATGAGGAACTCGGTGACGGTGTTGGTCTCGATCTGCAGCGGGGTCTTCTTCTTCTCGAACTTCTTGGCCGCGCGGGTCATCTTGGACGAGAAGGTCCCGGCGCCTACCTTGGTGACCTCGTACCAGCATTCGCCGGTGACGCAGTATGAACCAGAGAGCACCTCGTCGCCGACATGCTTCCTGCGGGTGCTGGACTCCCCGGTGAGCAGGGACTCGTCCATCTCCATCATGCGCTCTTCTGCGACGGTCCCGTCGACCTGCGCCTGGTCCCCGGGCCCCATGTGGACGATGTCGCCGATGACGATCTCGGAACGGTCGACGGTCTTCTCGGCGCCGTCCCTGAGGACGGTGACCGTCGGGCGCATCAGGACCGCGATCTTGTCCAGGCGGTGCTTGGCGCGCATCTCCTGGACGGTGGAGACCAGGACGTTGAAGGCGATGATGCCGACGGCCGCCACGGAATTGATGTAGTCGGGCTTCTCCGGCAGGACGATCAGGAGGGCGCCCAGGACGAACAGGATGATGTTGAAGGGGGTGATGAGGTTCTGGAGGAAGATGGAGAGGTAGCTCCTGCTCCCTTTCTCCTTCTCGTTGTTGCCCTGTCCCGCCTTCCTTCTTCTGGCTGCCTCCTCAGAGGTCAGACCGTTCGGCCGCATGCGTCGATGAAGTCACGAAAGGTTCTTAATATGTTCGCATGCGGGCGCATATAATAGAGGGAGGAGGCGGGGCCCCCCTCAGCGGAGCATCTCGCGCGCCCGCTCCGCGATCGCCTCCATCGGGAGCGGGTCGAACTCCTCGGTCCTCCCCTGTGCCAGCCACTGTATGAAGCACTTCACGCGGTGGCCGGGGTACACGCTCTCGGCGACATGCGCGTAGACGCTCACCTGCATCCTGTACTCCCCGGCGCTGCCTGCGCCTGCGTCGCTCTTCCAGTCGTGGACCTCCACCGTTTGCCCGTCGAAGGCTATGAGGTCCATGGTGCCCATGAGGGTCGCCCGCATCCCCTGGGAGTCCAGGGGGAGGGAGCAGTCGATCTCCGCCTGGATCTCCATGCCCCTGCTCTTTATGCCGTCGATTATCTTCCTGGCGGCCGCCGTCTCCGGGTACTTCTCGAAGACGTCCTGCCCGACCTCCAGCCCATCGGCCATCATCTCGATGTACTTGTGGACGGCCGTCCCGTAGGCCATCCCGCCTCCGGACCTCTTCGCGCCGTCCGCTCCGTCGGATACCGGGACGTCCGTCCCGGCGACGGTCCTGAGTATGTCGTGCACGGGGACGATGAGGCGCCTCTGCCTCATCTCCGGGACGGCCGGCATCTCCGCCGGGACGGGAGGCCCGCGCACGGGGGCCGGGGCGGAGCCTTCCTCCAGGGACCTGGCCGCCGTGGCGGTCCCGGACCCGATCATGCCTTCCAGGAACTTCGAGTTGGAGCCTATGACCGTGACGTACTGCATCGCGCGGGAGACCGCGACGAAGAACAGCCTGCGCTCCTCGCCGTAATCTTTGGTCTGGCACTTCTTCATCAGGAAGGTCTTCCATGAGTCCTCGATGAGCATCGAGCCGTTGGATTCCTCGATGCATCTGCCGCACCTGATGCCGAGCAGCGGGCTGTACGTGAACATCGAATCGTCCCCGCGGGTGCTGGGGAAGGTGCCCCTGTTCACGTACGGGATGATCACGATGGGATATTCCAGGCCCTTGGACTTGTGCATGGTCTGGATCGTCACCGCGTCCTCGCCCTGGACCCCGTCGACAGGATACGTGGTCCCGTTCTTGATGCCGTCCTCGATGAGCCCGATGACGTCGGAGATGGTCATGAGCGAGCCCTCGTGGCTTCTGGATATGACGGTGGTCAGCGCCTGGGTCATATCGTTGTTCAGGCCGTAGAAGGAGAAGACCGCTGAGATGAGGTCGGTTATGCGCCTCCTCTTCCCGAGGAGCATCCTCCTCTTGTCGCGGTATCCCGCCATGGCCTCCGCGGCCTCGGGGCTCCTCGTCTCGCCTTCCCCGAGGCGCCCGATCATGGAGGTTATGTCGCGGGCGGAGTAGCCGTCGAAGGCGAGCACCGCCCCGATGCCCCATCTGTCCTCCGGATCGTTGATGTACCTGAGCCAGGCGAGGAGGATCTTCCCCTCTTCCGTGGACATGATCTCCATCTCCCCCTGCAGGAACGCCGGGATCCCGCGCTCCCTGCACATCCTGTAGACTTCGCGGCATCCGGAGGATGTCCTGCAGAGGACGGCGATGTCCCGGTAGCTCGCGGGGCGCAGGATGCGAGTCTTCCCCTGCCTGACGCGGACCATGGTGCTCCCGTTCGTGTACCCGATGATGCGTTCGACGGTCTCCTTCCCGCTGTCGCCGCTCACGGCGTATTCAACGCGGGAATATTTCCTGGATTCATCATCATCCCAATCCGGCCTTATCTTCGTGATCCCCTCCGTATCGGGCCGGTCTTCTTTGCTGGCGGCCAGGCTCAGGGTCGCGAACGCCGCGTCTATGACCGCGGCCGAGCTGCGGTAGCTGACCAGCAGAGGGCGGGTCCTGACCTCCCCTATATCGAAGGCCACCCTCCCGTGCTTCCCGTCGTCGAGGAACTCCCTGTATTTCCTCAGGCGCTCCCCGAACTTCCTTATGTTCTCGATGCTGACGTACCTGAACCCGTAGATCCCCTGCTTCCAGTCGCCGACGGCGCAGAGGTTAGGCTCTTTCAGGGACATCATGGAGATCATAAGCTGGTTCCCGTTGGTGTCCTGGAACTCGTCCACGATGAGGTACCTGCAGCGCATCCTCTCCCGGGTCTCGGAGTCGCTGTACAGGACGGCGAAGGCGAAGACGGAGGCGAGCCCGAAGGTCAGGCGGTCCTCCGCGCACGACCTGCGGATGAACTCGTAGTAAACGTCGTGCACGGCGCGGATGAGCTCGGACCTGTCGTCGGCGGCCGCCAGCGGGATGAGCGTTGCGATATCGAAGCCGCTCCCTCCGGGGGCGGCGGACGGCATGCGCCCGAAGCGCTCCCTGTCCTTGGATTCTATGCTGCCGGGGTCCAGTTTCGATGCCTTCTCCACGTCGCCGATCAGGTCCCTGTCCCCGTCCGCGCTGAACCACCTGCCGATGCCGTCCGGTTCGGCCCGGGCGGGGGAGAGCGGCATCGTGCCGCGCGCCATCAGCTTGCAGATGAGCCTGTACACCCCTTCGGGATCGGCGGCCATCAGCGGCGCGGTGCGCGGATAGGAGGCGCCGTTCTCGTCCAGGAACCTGTCCAGGATGCGGCCGAAGAACCTGGCGTTCAGGGCATCGTTCTCGGTTATCGAAGCGTTGGACGTCAGGCGCTCCCCGCAGCGGAAGAACTTTCCGACGGCGGAAGGGGCGGCCTTGACCACGGCCAGGCAGTAGGAGTCGAAGGTCTGTATGCGCATGCCGTTGGCCAGCGTCTTCAGCCGGGTGTGTTCCGCGGCGCCGATCTCCTTCCCGGCGAACATGGAATCTATCTCCGAGGAGAGCCTCTCGCGCATCTCGGCGGCGGCGTTGCGGGTGAAGGTGAGCATCATCACGTCCGACGGGCCGATGTCCTTCCTCCTGAGTATGTTCAGGCATCTCGCGATGACGGTGTGGGTCTTGCCCGTTCCCGGTCCCGCGTCGACGACCGTCAGGCCGTCGGTCTCGTTCGCGATCTTCTCCTGGGACTCATCGAGCTTCATGCCTGTTCCTCCGTATCGGCCTCTCCGCTCTGGTCGGCCGGGCAGACGCTGCGGTAATCGCACTTGCCGCAGTCCCTCTTCCCGGGCCCGGCGGCGACGATGGGGATGTCCATGATCTCCCCGGCGTTCCTGCTGTCGGCCTCCAGCTTGGTGCAGAATTCCTCCATGGCGTCGGCGGGGATGACGACAGTGCCGTTCCTGTCGGAATACAGGGCCGGGCCCTGGCAGAATTTGAAGAACTTCTCTATCGTGCTGGGCGCTTTCTTCGTTACTATAGCCATCTCCTTCATGGCCTGTTCCTCGTCCATGCCGGCGAAGTACCTCTTCAGGATGTCGGACACCTCCGGCCAGCTGTTGACGACCCACTTCTGGTATTCCTTGGCCGGAGAATCGTCCGCGGTCAGGATCTCGGCGCGGATGCGGCGGGAGAGCTTCACCGTCCTCACGTTCTGCTCCACATCGAACCCCGGCGAGGTGGATTCGATGTCGTTGTCGGCCATGAAGAAGAGCTTGAACGAAGCGTCTTCGAACCCCCTGCTCCTGCTCAGCACCGACAGGTAGATCTCGGGCTGGAACTCGGCATGGCCCTCTAAACCGCCGGGCGTCATGCCTTTGACGATCTCGGACGGCTTATGCGATTGCCCCGTCTTGTAATCGATTATCAGGTTGTCCATCTGGTAATCGTACTTGGCGAAGGCCGGCAGGTCTTTGCAGTCCATCTCGGTCTCGGTGCATGAGGAATACTCCTCCAGGTCCTCGGCCTCCATGAGGCTGTTGGGGTATTTCCTGTCCGGGTTCCCGTCCCTGGGGACCGAAGCGGGGCGGAAGGAGTCGATGAACTTCATCAGGTTGCCCATGCAGAACTTCATCTTGTCGCGGTCCGTGCGCTTCAGGCACTCGCTTGATATCCCCGCGTACCTCTCGGACATCCTGTCCAGAAAGTATTCCGTGCCCTTTTCTCTGACCGTCTCCGGATAGAGGAGGTAGAGCTCGGCGAACTCATGCATGCTGGTGCCGAAGAACAGCTTGTCGTTCTCCTCGGTGTCGAGGAACTGCCCCAGCAGATAGGCGGCCCGGCATTCTGCGAACCTGTTGTATGCAGTCTTCGAGAACTTCACGCGGTCTGCGGGGGCATCCTGGGACCCCAGGCTCTTCCTGCGGTCCCTGTCGGCGGGAGCATCGATGTGCCAGCTGCCCGTTTTCAGTTCCGAGCAGATGTCCCCGAAGGTGTCGGCGCTCTTCCCCTCGGCGGCCATGAGGTCGGCGATATGGCGGCAGGGGCAGGTCTCCTCCCCGCCCGTGGCCGGCCTCACGGCGATGATGCGCGCATCGCCCTGCTGGAGCAGCACGGCCATCCTCTCGGCCTGCAGGTCCGCCGCCGTCTCCTGGTCGATGTACTCCTTCCCGGATTCGTCGACGTCCCAGTTGCGGTCGGCCCCGGCGAATATGACCAGCGGGCGGTCGACGTAGAGGGCGTTCCGGCAGTCGGCCAGGAGGACGCCCTGCTTCTCCGAGTCGGGGATCTGCTCGTTATGCTTCAGGTCCTCCACGTTGTCGACGGCGTAGGAGAGGTCCTCGGCGAGCGCGCCGGTGATCTTCTCATCGTACAGCCCCAGATCGTGCAGGAGGATCTCCACGGAAGCTCCTCTCCTCCTGAGCTCGGGAGTATCGAACGCTTTCGACAGGGCCTCTCCGAACGTCAGGCCGCGGATCCCCCTCATGGTCTCGATCAGGGCCTTCGTGCGGGGGTCGGAGACATCGGCCCCGGGCTGTCCCGGATCGCTAAGCGTGAGGCGCGAGAGGAGGAAGTTGTCCATGTACGGGGTCAGGTGCCTGCCGCCTGTGCCGCTTATGCCGTGGAGGGAGGTGAAGAGGTCGCGCACGTCCTTCACGCGGACCGTGCGGAAGTCGAGCGCCAGGGTGACGAACTGTATATAGTCCCTCACCTGGGCCAGGTCCTTGACGCTGAGGTCGTTCTTGAAGGGGATCCTGTTGCGGTAGAGCGCGGCGCGGACGGCATCTGCCAGCGTTCCGGAGGGGTTGAGGACGACGGCGGCGTCCGTGGGCCTGCAGCCCTTTATGATGTCGGCGATGCAGTCGGCGATCTGCCGGTCGTTGCCGATGCTGTAGATCTTATCGATCTCGTAATCCCCGTCCTTGAACAGGTCGATCTCCTCGAAATCCCCGGACAGCATGTGCTTGTCCAGGTCGTTGAAGAAGTCGAGGCCGATGACGGCGACCTTCTTCCCCTTGAAGAAGTAATTGTCGTCGCAGCTGTAGGCCTCCATGCTCTTCTCTTTGGTGGGCAGCAGCCTGTACGACTCCCACACCCTCCTCGCGCGGTCGCTGTGCAGGTACTTGGCCACGTCCGCCGTGTGACGCCTTATCTCGCGTATGGCGGTCATCTCGCTGTAGACCGTGCGGAAATCGAGATCGTCGTTGTCCTTCCTGATCTGGGCGATGATCTCGAGGTCGGACATGGCCGGCCGCCCGATGGTCTGGTGCTCGGTCATGGCAGCCACCTGCTTGGGCGTGTAGGCCAGTCTGCCTATGCGCGGCTCGGCTATCCTCCCGTTGAGGGCGGTGGCCAGGGCGGCGTCCGTCGTCAGGACGCAGTCGAACCCTTTGGCCTCCTCCCACAGTTCATCGATGCTCTTGGCGATCCTCATACCGTTCACGCCATGGCAATGCCCTCGGGGGTATTTATATTTATCAATAATTCCGTAATTTAAGAAATTCTAGGCATTTCCGGCCTGTTCTCCGGCTTTCGGACGTCCGGGGCCGCAGGCGAGAATTACGGATATACTTCAAAACCGTAATTTATTATAATCGATTAAACGTTTTACGACCCATGGATAAGATGAGGAGGGTGATGATCGCTTGCGTCACCTTCGATACCGTGAGGATCAGCCAGCCTGTGGAATTCTACGGTTCCAACGTGGTGTACCTGATCCATTATGTCCGCGATCCGGAGAAACCCGGCAATGTCTACCGCGAGTTCTATATCGAGACCGTCCGCCAGATAATGGCCTCCAACAAGAATGCCGAGATAATGGAGATCAACGCCCCCGTCACCGACTTCAAGGCCATGCTCAAGGCGGTATCCGGAGCGATCTACAAAGAGAAGCAGATCAACCCCAGGTCGGAGATCCGCGTCAACCTGTCGGCAGGGTCCCCCGAGTACATCACCGCCGCGGGGATCGCCGCGATGATGAACAAAGGCGCCGAGCCCTTCTTCGTCAGGGCCGATGCTTATACGGTCCCGGATAAAGAGGTCGAAAAGGTCTATTTCAGGGACGGGAAGCCGGTCGGGCTCATCAGCTCGGTGAAGGATGTCGTCGACATGCCGCCGTTCACCGTGGAGATGCCGGACGAGAAGCTCGTCAAGGCCCTCCGCGTGTTCGCCGAGATGATAAGCGAATCCCCGACGGTCAGCTCCTCCGAGGTCATCTCCACCCTTCAGAGCAAGGGCCTGTGGACCAAGAGGAACCACATCGACGGGAACTCCGACACGGTCTATTACCAGCGGAAGTACATCGACGTATGGATCGCCCGCGGGTGGATCGAGAGGCTCGGGGGCAAGAGATCGGGGTACAAGCTGACCGAGAACGGCGCCATCATCATCGATTCCCTCTGGAACGAGGTCGAGACGGAAGACGCCGCGGTGAACTGAGGGGCTCAGGCCCCTTTTCGGGGCCGTCCCGTCGTAGGCGCTCAGAGGCCGTGCCTGCGGGAATCGATGATGGTGTCCCTCAGGCCCTTGTTCTCGCGTTCCAGGGCCTCGATGCGCCTCTCGGCCTCCTGGAGCTCATCGGCCAGCGCCATGGCCCTCGCCTCGGTTTCGCGGGCATGGGCCTCTGCGTCCTTCACATGGACGGTGAGGTCCCCGATGGCCCGGTGCAGGCCGTCCTTCTCGTTCTTCAGCTCCCCCATCTGCTTCTTGAGCTCGTAGTTCTCCGCTCCCAGCCGGCGGGCCTCGCCGTTGATGGCCCTGAGCCTCCCGGCGGTGACGGTGATGCGGGTGCTGTCCGAGGAGCTCTCCCTCAGAGGGTCCCAGACCTGGGCCTTGGCGGCCGACAGCTGCTTCTTGAGGTCCTCGATCTGGGCGTTCTGCGCCTGGATTATGCGGATCTTCGCCTCGACCTCCTTCCTGACGGTCTCGATGTCCTCGTCGGTGACGGCGGGCGCCGTCTCGTGCGTCAGGCGGATGAGCAGCTGGTTGCGCTCCATCTGCAGGAACCTCTTGGACACCGTGAGGTTGTTGATCTCCACCGGGTCGGAGGCCAGCGAGAGCTTCGCCTCGATGTCGTCAAGCTCATCCTTGTTCCTGTCGAGCTCCGCCTTCGTCTTGGAATCCTCGGGGCTGTCGGCGGGCGCCTCGTCCTCGGCCCGCTCCAGCATCGCCTTGAGGTTCGACAGCTCCCCGCGCAGGTTCCTCAGGGTGATCTGCAGGGACCTCGAGCGGTTGGAGTCGGGACGTTCCGCGATGGCGCTCTCGGCGCTCTTTATCTTGCGCTCCGTGTCCTCGATCTGCCGTTCGATCTCCGCTCTCCCGGGATTCTGCCCTTCCATGCCGCACCCAACCGGATGGCCCGATATAGAATGTTCGACATACACGTCCGGCATGCGCATCGGTTAATAACCGCGAGCGGATGCTGTCCCGATGATGCCCGAAGATATCGCCGGCAGATGGAGGCCGGAGGGCAGGCGCCCCGCCGACGGTTCTGATTGGGATGCGCGCGCGGGGCTGTTCGACACGCCGGTCCCCGGCCCGGAGGACCCGTTCGTCGCCCTCGTTCTCGGGAAGTCTCGGCCCGATCCCTCGTTTTCCACCCTGCTGGACATCGGATGCGGCACCGGGACCTACTCCCTGGCGATGGCCTCCCGCTTCCGCAGCGTGCTCGGGCTGGACATATCGCCGGCCATGATAGGCAGGGCGCGCAGGAAGGCGGAGGAGCGCGGAGCGTCCAACGCCGAGTTCAGGGTGTCCGACTGGTCCGCCGCGGATGCCGGGAGGATCGGCAGGCACAGCGTCGTCATCGCCCACATGACGCCCGCCATCTCCTCCCCGGAGACGTTCGCCAAGATGGAGGCCGTCTCCGGAGGCTGGTGCTTCTATTCCGGGTACATCAGCCGCGGGAACCCCGTCTGGGACGAGGTCTACCGCATCACGGGCATCCCGGGCGCTCTGACCGAGTCCGACCGCCTGCTGTACGCGGTCGACATCCTCTGGAAAGCTGGGATGAGGCCCCGCATCGAGTACATCAGGGAGCACAGGTCGAGGATGCTCTCCGAGGAGGAGGCCCTCTCCGTCTACCTGGACGGCGCGAGGGCGTTCGCCGACATCTCCCCCATCCAGGAGAGGGAGATAGCCGATGCGGTGCGCTCGCGCCTGGAGGACGGGCGCCTCAGGGACGAGTCGGATCCGGTGATAGGGACTGTATACTGGAACACGGAGGAGAACGCCGATGAATGAGATCAACACGAAACTGATGGACCAGCTGATGACCGCCTGCCTCGGCTGCCGGAGATGCACGAAGGTATGCCCGTCCCATGCCCACGGGGGCTGCGACCCTTATTACGTGATGAAAGGGTGGGACGGGAACGTCACCAAGTGCATAGGCTGCGGGAAATGCAGCGAGGTCTGCCCCCAGACCGACCCGAAGACCGTCATGATGCACATGAAGGCCGAGGCGCTGGAGCTTAAGGTCCCCGATTCCTTCGTGAAGGACGGGTACGTCATCGAGCCGGCCGACCCCTCATGGCGGGAAGGCCTGCCGGAGATCCCGGAGGGGAACGACATGTACCTCGTGCCGGGATGCATCGTCAAGGGGAAGCTGCCGTACCTCATCTACGCGGCGGAGAGGGCCTTCTCTGCCATTGGCATCGGGATAAAGGAGCTTCCGGAGAACAAATGCTGCACCTACCCTCTCCCCCTGCGCTCGATGACCGACGTCGAGAGGCTGGCGGTGAAGGCGAGGATGCAGAGCCACTCCCGCAGGAAGGAGATGATCACGCTCTGCGCCGGGTGCTGCAACGAGTTCGGGAGGAGCGGGATATACGCCCCGCACGTCTCGACGGTGCTTGCCAGGTACATGGACAGGATCCGGGCGCTACCGGGGGTGAAGCTGAAGGTGGCCCTCGAGCCCGGCTGCTCGTCGGAGAGGTTCATGGGGGACTTCGAAGCGGTTGTCAGGTCGACGGGCGCGGAGCCCATCGGCAACACCTACGGGTGCTGCGGCAAGAACATCGAAGGCGTGAACTCTGAGCTGATGGCCGAGCGCGAGGCCGAGTGCGCGGGGGCAGACGCCATCGTGGTCGGGTGCCCCAACTGCATGAGGTTCTACGATGCGCAGCCGGGCGGGAAACCAGTGATCCACCTGATCGAGCTCGTCGCCATGGCCGCCGGGGACTCGGAGACCCAGAGGTTCCACAAGATTAAAATCTGAAAAACTCGGATGGTGCGGGCATGTCAGACAGGATCTACGTCGTCGAGGCCATAGCGGACGGAGCGGAGGGCTTCCCGTACGATGAGATCCTGTCCCTGGGCGTCTGCTCGGTAGATCTCGACGCGGGGCAGTTCGATTCCGTCTTCGATGCCTACATCTGCGAGGAGCCCAAGAACATCGGCAAGAGGAAGCTGGACTATGCCGAGTCCAAGGGCCTCGACACCATCCAGCTCTTCGACGGCCTTTCCCTGGAAGAGGCCGCCTCTCGTTTCAAGGAGACCGTCCGCGGGCAGTACGTCACGTCATATGACATCCGCCAGGAGTTCTCCAAGTACCTGACCAACGACCCCTGGGACATCACCCTGGAGGCCCACATCATGCCGTCGATCATGATGAGGCAGCCGGTCAGCCTCAAATGCAAGCGCCCCGAGGACGAGCCCGATTACATCAGGAAGGCGTACTCCCGGATGTTCGGCAGGTCGGACCCCGCCTGCGTCGGCAGGGACCCGCGCGGAGCGCTGGCACTTGCGCAGATGGCCTCGCAGATCATGATCGAGCTCAGGAACCGCGGGAAGTACCGACCCGAGCTCTTCACGGCCTGAGACCGAAGATCCTCAGGTTCCCCATCCACGTCTCCGCCGCCGCTGCCAGGGCGCATCCGAGGTAGATCAGGAGCAGCAGGGCCGTCGGGATTATGAAAAGGATCAGTCCCAGTATGCCGGAGGCATGCACCGTGAGGATGAGGCCGCGACCAATATGTAGAGGACGAGCCCCGCCCCGAGGTACCTGTACCCGCGCGGGTCGCGCCTGTCCTCGTAGATGAGGCCGAGGCCCAGCAGGCCGAAGAACGCCGGGATCACGGACAGGATGAGCGCCAGCGTCGCGCTCTTCTTCCGCCTCCCGATCTGCTCCCGGAACTCGTCCCCGCTCCTGTCGAAGGCCCTCCGGGAATAGCCGGGCTCCGGCTCGTCGGGGACGCTTCTCGGGACCTCCGTGTAGCATTGGGGGCAGGTGAGGGAGTTCTGCGGGACGACCGCGCCGCATCTGGGACAGTACCTGGTCATCCGTGCACTTCCTGCAGGCGGAATGCGGTGAAGGTCCCCTCGGCGACGGTCTTCCCGCCGTCGAACGCCTTGACGTTCACGGTGATTATGGACCTGGTCCTGTTCATGACCGTCGATTCCGCCTCTATCACATCGCCCCTTCCGGGACGGTAGTACTGAACGTAGGTCGACTGGCCCACGGCATGGCCGTCGATGTTGGTTATGATCGCGAAGCAATGGTCCATGACCCCGCAGATCGCCCCCCCGTGCCAGAATCCGTTGCTGTTGCGGTCGCGGCCCTTCACGGGCATGCGCACCCTGACGCGCTCCTGCGAGATGAGCACAGGCTCCATGCCGTTGTCCCTGAAGTAAGGGGCGTTCAGCATCGCGGTGATGTTGGCCGCGTACGCCATCGAGGCGGGCGAGATGTATTTCGCCGCGGTCTCTTCGTCCATAGAGTGCGATGCGCTAACGGCGATAAAACTTGTTGCGCTCAGAATCGGTCAGAACCGTCCACCCCTCCTGCTTCCCTTTTAATACGACCCGCGCGATTAACGGCCGATATGGCCGAGAGACTGACCGTTACGCAGCTCAACGAACGTGTGCACAGCATGCTGAGCTCCTCCAAGGACCTCAACGGAGTGTGGCTGCTCGGCGAGATCTCCGGTCTGAAGAGGTCCCCGCAGGGGCATTATTATTTCACGGTCAAGGACCAGGGCAGCAACATCCCGGCCGCCCTCTTCAGGGGATCGAGGAGCAGGATAGATTTCGAGCCTGCCGACTCCATGAAGGTGGAGGCGTTCGGCCATGTGGACCTCTACGTCCCCTACGGTAGGTACCAGTTCATCGTCGAGATGATGAAGCGCTCGGGGATCGGGGAACTGTACCAGAAGTACGAGGAGCTGAGGAAGAAGCTGGATTCCGAGGGGCTCTTTTCCAGGCCTAAGCGCCCGCTCCCCAGATACCCCAAGGTCATAGGCGTCGTCACCTCGCCGACCGGGGCGGTCATACACGATATCATCGTCACCACTGGGAGGAGGTATCCGGCGGACATCCTGCTCGCCCCCGTCCAGGTCCAGGGCGAGGGCGCGGCCGAGGACATCGTCCGGGGGATCGAGCTGATCAACAGGGTGGGCGCCGATGTCCTGATAGTCGGGAGGGGAGGAGGGTCCATCGAGGACCTCTGGGCGTTCAATGAGGAGCCCGTCGTCAGGGCGATAGCCGCCTCCCGCATCCCCGTCATCTCGTCCGTCGGCCATGAGACCGACACCACGCTCGCGGATTTCGCGGCCGATGTCCGCGCCGCCACCCCGACAGCGGCAGCCGAGCTCGCTGTCCGCGACAAATCGGAGATCCTGCGCGAGCTGGAGGACGACGCCGCCCGCCTCAGCAAGGCCATCCAGATGAAGCTGGGGCACATGGAGTCGGACCTGGGCCTGCTGAACGCGAAACTGGACCCCGGGCGCATGGAGGAGCGCACGGCCATGCTGGGCCTGAAGATCGACGAGCTGGCATCGAGATGCGCCCGCGCACTGTCCCAGAAGGTCGCGGACATGCGCAGGAGGCTCTCCGATGCGGATGCCGCCCTCCGCCCCGCCCTGGCGGCCGAGACGGCGGCCAAGAGGAAGATGCTGACCGACCTCTGCGGAGGCATCGACAGGGACATGTCGTCCGCGCTGGCGGGCGCCAGGCTCAGGCTGGAGTCGCTGTCCGCCCGGGCGGCCCCCGCCGGGAGGAAGGCCCTGGACGCCGCTTCCGCCCTCCTGTCGGGAACATCGGCGAAACTGGACGCGCTGAACCCGTACTCGGTGCTCGACAGGGGCTACAGCATAGTGACGTCCGCTAACGGCAGGGCGGTGTCCTCCGTAAGGGACATAGAAACCGGGTCTTCCGTCACCATCCGCATGAGGGACGGCAGGGCGGAGGCCGAGATCACAAGGAAAGAGGAATCGATATGAGCGGAGAAGAGAAAGTTCAGGAGCAGGGCGCGGAGATCGGTCAGATGTCCTTCGAGGACAGCATGAAGGAGCTGGAGGACCTCGTCAAGCAGCTGGAGAGCGGGCAGCTCGATCTCGACAAGAGTCTCGAGGTCTACGAAAGGGCCACCGCGCTCAGGGACCACTGCAGGAAGATCCTCGATGAGTCGGAGCGCAAGGTCCAGAAGATCATGCAGAACGGCAGGAAAGAGGACTTCGAGGACGAGCAGCGACGGCTCGATCAATAAGGGTTCCGGGATCAGATGTGCCAGAGATCGATCTTGTGATCCTCGCACCATTTTCCGGACTCGCGGTAGAGCCTGCTCTCCTTGAAGTACGATGGCCCGTACGCCAGGCGGATGGCCCCGCCGAGCTCCCCCTCCCTGATGTGCGACGCATTGTAGGAGCCGAAGCTCTCCCTGAGGGCCATGGCGAGGACGGCGACGGCGTCATGCCCGCGGACGGCCTGCCAGAGGTCGTTCTCCATGGACTTCTGCATCGCCCTGACCTGATCGGCTATGGCGTTCTTGGGATACATCTGCCCCATGGACTGCGAGTAGACCTCCGATACCATCCTGGGTATGTCGTTCTCAAGCGTCTTGGGGTTGATGAACCTCGAATGGTCGAGGTCCTTGAAGTTCAGGTTCATGCCCTTCTTGTAGGAGATGTACATGAGGATGCAGACGGGGCCGGCGGCCTTGGCGAGGGCGTCGGATATCTTCCCGTGCCTGTTCTCGAACGCCTTGATCTTCTCCTGGTCCCCGTATTCCGCCAGCACGTCCTGGAGCGCCCCGGAGCACAGGGCGGTGGATTCCATGTCGTTGCGGTCGGTCAGGAAGACCTGGGGGACGCAGCGCCTGTTGAGCAGGCGGTCCAGGTCGGCATCGGCAATCCCGATGACGCGGCCGTCGCGCCTCTTCGTCTGGCACTCCACCACCGAATGGCGCACGTTGTCCTTCGAATGGGCGATGATTATCCTCACATGCACAGGGTCGGCGAACTTGGAGTACAGGCGGCTGTCGGTGACGCCCTCCACCACGAGGAACGTGCCCCCGAACACCGAGCGCATCATCGAGATCTCATTGGCGATGTCGCTCGCTGTGACATCGTCGCGCAAATCCCTCATTCCTTAGCCCTCAGCTCGACGGCCAGGTCCCAGTCGTCGTGTATGACCGAAGGGGCATGCGTGGCGACTATCATCTGCAGGTTCCTGACGCGGGTGATGTCGGCGAAGATCTTCCCCAGCTGCTGCTGCCAGGACACGTGCAGGGAGACCTCGGGCTCGTCGATGATCGCGAGGTAGCCCGGCCCTGCCCTGAAGAGCAGCAGGTAGAACATGATCAGTATCTGCTTCTCGCCCGAGGAGAACTTCGACAGGGGGACGATGGTGCCGGTGCGGTCCATCCTGGCCTCGAAGAAGCCCTTCTCGTTGATGGTCACGGTCTTGTTGACGTAGATGTTGTTGACTATGTCGCGGTAGACGATGAGGCTCTCGGCGAAGCCGTAGTACTTGTCGACGTACTGCTTCAGGGAGAGGGCGAGCTTCCTGTAGTCCGCGCGGTACTGCGATATCTCGTACCTGCTCGGAGGGAACCTGTACCCTGCGGGGATCTGGGGCCCGAACCCGGCGCCCTTGATGAAATCGATTTTCGCTTCCAGGTCGCGGAAGAGGCTGTCGAGCTCGGCATCGGAGATCTCCGCGCCGCTGTCCTGCGCCGGCGAGAGCGCGGAATCGGCGATCGCCTTCTGGATGTTCTCGGAGAGCTCTCTCATGTAGACCATCAGGCTGGGGATCACATGCCCCTCGCCGTCCTCGGAGTACGCGCGGTCGGGCCCGATGTAGAGGCATTTCATGATTCCGCGCAGGTCCGCGAGCCCGATCTCCTCCTCGACCTCGCTCCTCTGGGCCAGGATGTTGAGCTCCTGGTTGTTGTTCTCGACGATGATGTTGGTCCCGCCGTCGAACATGAGGTCCATCCTCTCGAAGGGGACGGTCCTCACCTCCTCGAGGTTCCCGTTCAGGACGTTACTGACCATCCTCATGACGGTGGATTTCCCTATCCCGTTCTGGGAGTGGATGTACGTCAGCCTGCCCTTGAGCTCGATCTCGTAATCGAACTCGTTGAACAACTTGTAGATGATTATCTTCGAGAGCAACTCCGTCCCTCCTCCTTCGTCTTCCCAATCGTTTCTTCCGTATTATAACTTGAGTGATTACTTCCGGGTCTGGTCAGGACCGGCATCCCCGTTCCCGTCCGCAGGTCCGCTCCCCGTATCCTTCGGGCCGTACCCCTCCTCGCTGAGGCTCCGGAAGAGGCCCATCGAGCGCATCTCATCCCTCACGGCATCGGCGCGGGCGCGGTCCCTGTCCTGGAGGTAGACGAGGTATGTGGTGCCGACCATCATGAAAATGTCCCTGGCGGCCCTCTCGCAGAAGGCATTGTCCCTGAGGATGGTGTAGGCGTGCTCGAGGTCATCCGGGTCGAGCTCCCCGTCGCCTTTGCGGAGGGAATGGTAGAAGTAGGCCAGGGCTACGCGTTCGTCGGGGAGGTCGCTCTCCTCCTTCTTCGGAAGGAAATCGATGAGCTCTTCCATGCGCTTCCTGCTCTCGGGGATGAGGTCGGGGTCGGAATCGGCGGCTATCCTCGCGAACATGAGGATCCCGTCGCCGTATTGCTTCGGGTCCGTGCCCCTGAGCGATTCCGAGGTGCGCAGCAGCTTCTTGGCGTATTCCCTCCCCTTGCCCGGGTTGCCGGCGGAGTAGGCGGTCTGGGAGCAGACATGCAGGCAGTGCAGGAGATCGGCGGTGCGCTCTTCGGAAGGGGAGGCGGCCATGGCCGCTTCCGCGCATCCGGCCGCCTTCCTGGCCGCCGCGAAGGCCTGCTTCATCTTCCCTTTCATGGCATAGAACGATGTCATGGCATCGTAGACGTTCACGGCCGCCGGGATCGATCCGCGGTAGGCCCTGCCGCCGCTCTTCTCGATCTCGTCGGCCATCGCGCGGATCGCGGCGTCCCCGTCAGGTTTCCCGACCGACGTGTCGAACGCGTACTCCACCCTCAGCGCCGCCGCGTCCTCGGAGTCGGACTGCTCGGCATGCTCGAGGGCCCCGCCGTAGATCTTCGCGGCGGCGTCGCTGTCCCCGTTCCAATCCATGATCCTGCCTGCAGTGAACGCGGCCGATATCCCGATGTCGCGGACCTCCGGCGTCAGCGGATCCGTATTGAAGGCCTCCTCCTCGATCGTCAGGCATTCCGACACCGCTTCCCTTTCGCGCTCGTCGTCCCTGAGGGCCTCGGCGACCTTCAGGCGGGCCCGCAGTCCCTCGCTTCCGGTCAGGCCGCGCGCCGCTTCCCTGAGCGAGTAGACCTTCATCGAGGGCTCGTACACGGACCCGTCGGATAGGGTCAGCCGGCGGTCGCCGGTCGGGAGGATCCTGTACACGACCGGGGTCGTGCCGCACTCGGGGCAGTGCGCGGCGGCGGAGACGGCCTCCCCCGTCAGGGAGTGCACCACCCTGAGCTTGCAGGCCTTCCCGCACACGGGGCATCTGGCTTCGACGGTGGTCTCGACGGAGCGTTCGGCTTCGGTCATGCCCGATGATATGAGGGGTGCGTTTAACCTCTTTTCGGGCGGATTAATATAATCCCGGCTGTGTCGGGGGAGACGATGGACAACTCAGAGGCCCTGAAGGCGATAGGACAGAACATAAAGGACGAGAAGAACGATGAAGCGGCCCTGCAGATCATGGACCTGGCCTCGAGGAACCAGGACGATCCCATGCTGCTGCTCACCTGCTGCTCCATGCTCAGGACCGTCGGCGACGAGAAGGATTACCCGTCCGTCCTCTCGGTCCTCATGTCCCATCTCCCCGACGACCCCGAGAAGCGCTACCAGGTGGCCGCCGGCCTGATCTCCCTGGGCAGCCTGAGGGACGCAGAGGAGGCCCTCGCCCCGCTCGAGCCGTCCGACAAGGTCCTCAGGGCCCGCGCCGCCGTCCAGCACGGCCTCGGAAGGCACGAGGAGGCGCTCTCCACCCTGGCCGGCATGGGCAGGCTCGGGGAGGTCGACCGCGTCCTCAAGGTCCAGGCCCTGGGGTCCCTCGGCAGGCATGACGAGGCGATCGCCGAGGCGGAGGACCTCCTGAAGATGAACGACTACATGTCCGGGAGGGCGTACATCTCGGCCCTCGTCCTCGCAGACCGGAGCAAGGATGCCGCCAAATACGCCCGCAGCAGGATGAAGCAGAAGGACGCCGACGGCTACGCGCTCATGGCGTTCTACTCCTGGCTCAACGGCAACTCCACCGCATGCGGGGCGTTCTCGTCCAAGGCCCTCCAGCTGAGCGAGCGCCACATCGGCGCGCTCGAGACGTTCGGTTACGGCGCAGTGGACAAGGGTGCCATCTGGGAGGCCAAGGTGGCCGCCGGCGCCATCAACGAGGCCGAGCCCGGGAACCCCGCCGTCTTCCGCATCCTCGCGATGTGCAGGGAGAAGGAGAAGGAGTGACCGGCTCCTCGGGCCTCATTTCCTGTCGTACCTGTCCGACAGCCCCTGTATCTTGCGGATGTACTTGCGCCCGCTGACCTGGAAGTCGGCGGACAGCCTGACATCCGACCAGAAGGACCTGGTCAGCATTATGATGGCCATGACCATCTCCATCCTTCCGAGCCACATGAGGGCGCACATCAGCGCTTTGGCGGCGGCCCCCAGCTCCTCGTAGCTGGTGAACGGGTTGAAGTGGCCGCTGCCGACGCCGGTGTTGGTGATGGCCGCCAGCACGGTCCCGAACGCGGTGTGGACGTCGTAACCCGGCTCGATGAGCATGAACACCGCCAGCCCGATCAGCATGACGATCAAGAAGAGGAAGATGGTGGATATGGCCGAGGTGATGGCCGAATTGTCCACATCGTTCCCGTCGACGCGGAGGGTGGAGACCATGCCGGGGTGTATGATCCTGCCCATGCCGGCCAGGACGTAGGACTTCATCGCCATCAGCCTGTGGATCTTGATACCTCCCGAGGTGGACCCGGACATGCCGCCGATGAACTCGATGATGAGGAGCAGCATCATGGCCATCGCGGGCCACTGGGTATAATCGGTGATGGCGAACCCGGAGGTGGTCCCGGCGGCGACGACCGTGTAGGCCGCATGCCAGAGGGACTCCCCGATCTTCCCTAGGGTGTCGAAGGAGTACTCGGTCTCGCTCGATACGACGATGACGGACGTGATGATCACGGCGCAGGATACGAACCAGTAGACCATCGTCCTGAACTCGTTGCTGCTCCAGATGGAGCGGCGGTTCTTCTTGACCAGCGAGCGGAACAGGAGGTAGTAGTTGGTGGCCCCGAGGAACATGAACACCATGGTCGTGAACTGCACGGGGAAATCGTAGCTGGCCATGCTGTCCGCCCTCGGGAGGAGGCCTCCGGTCGGGATGTCGGAGAGGGAGATGCAGACCGATTCGAACGGGGAGACGCCCATGATCACCAGGAGGAAGATCTCGATCACCGTCAGCCAGGAGTACACGCGGATGAAGTTCCTGGCGCTCTTCCCGATCTTGGTGGTGTATCCTCCGGTGTCGGAGCCGGCGAACTCATTGGTGGAGAACCCCGCGCCCCCGACGCCCAGCATGGGCAGCAGGATGACGTAGATGATGACGACCGTGATGCCTCCGGCCCATTCGACGACCGCCCTCCAGAGCAGGATGGAGCCGTCGACCGACTCCGGGTCGTCCAGGATCGTAGCGCCGGTGGTGGTGAACGCCGACACGGACTCGAACACTGAGTCCGCGATGCTCATGTCCGACAGCAGGAACGGCACGGAGATGATGGCGAACGACATGACCCAGATCTCCGTGATCAGCAGGATCCCCAGGGACGGGGACATCGACTTCTCGTTGGAGAAGAAGAGGTACATGAACAGCCCTCCTGCCAGGACGAACGGGCAGGGCATCAGGAACACGGTGGAGTCGTCCCCGATGAGCCAGGCGTACAGTCCGACGGTCAGGAGCGCGAACGCGAGGGCGGATGCGATCATCCCGAGGACCTTGACGGTCCCGGACTCCCATCTCTGCAGGGATTTGATCCTGCGCCTCGCATTGTTCATGCTGATGTACATTTCACGGCTCCGTGATCTTGTTGCCGAACAGGTGCGACAGCCTGAGGGCGTTGGGCTTGTTGACGAATAACACGGCAGTGTCGCCCTCCTTGAAGACGTCCGACAGCCTCGGGAGGATCATCTTCCCCTCGCGGATGATGGCGGCGAGCCTGACCCCCTCGGGATAGGTCACGTCGCCCACGTACTTGCCGCGGACGGGCATGTCGCGGGCGATCTCAGTCCTGAGGAGGTAGTCGCCGGGGATCTCCATCTTGGTGTAGCCGGTGTCCTTCCCCTCGATCTCCATCAGGATGGTGCGGTAGATCTCGTTGGCGATCACGCTCCTGTACCCGACGACGGACTCGATGCCGGCGTACCTGAAGATGCCGTCGTAGTCCTCGAGGGTGTAGATGGAGATGATCTTCCTGATGCCGAACCTCAGGGCGGTCATGCTGGCCAGCAGGTTCCTCTCGTCCATGTCCGACACGGTGATGATGACATCGGCGCGGTCGACGTTCTCGGACTTCAGGAACACCGGGTCGACGGGGTTGCCGTTGACCACGATGGCCTCCCTGAGCCTCTTGGCGGCGTTCCTGCACGCCTCGAGGTCGGAATCGATGATCTTGACGAAGAACCTCTCTTGCATGGCCAGGAGCGCTTTCGCGACGCGTATCGCCAGGTTCCCGGCGCTGAGGATGACGACCTCGCGGGCCTCCTTCCTGACGCCGATCTTCTCGTTGACCTCGTCCATCGCCCCCTGCATGCCCAGGACGCATACCCTGTCGCCCGCGCGGAGGTCGGCGGTGTCGACGTCGGTGATGACCGTGCTCCCCCGGTGGATGGCCATGACGGTGCATCCTTCGGGCAGGTCGGCGGACATCACGGTCTTCCCCACGGCGTTCTGCCCGTCGGAGATGCGGAACGTCGCCAGGCAGAGCCCGCCCGAGAGATGGTCGTAGGCGATCGCGTTCTCCATGTAGGTCAGGCGGATGATCTTGTCCGCTATTATGTCGGAAGGGGAGAGGATGAGGTCCGCGACATCGTTCCCGATCACATAGTCGGAATCGCGGACGCAGGCGATGGTCCGTATCGAGGGCTTGATCCTCTTCGCCTCCATGCAGATGAAAAGGCAGACGGCGTCGTCGGAGACGGCGGCGATGATGAGGTCGGCGGACACTCTCTCGATGGCCCCCTTCAGGACGTTGGGGTTGCTGCCGTCCTCTCTGAGGACGGATACCTGCAGGGAGTTCTTGGCGTTCTCAGTCCTGGCCGGGTCCTTGTCGATGATGAGGACATCGTTGTCCTTCTTGGCGGCCTGCGCCGATGCGAGCCCGACTTCGCCCGCACCGACTATGATGACTTTCACATGCATTCGATGCGGTAATCCGATATTATCTTTGCCAGGGACGGAAAGCGCCCGCGGAGCCCGCCCGAGGCCCCTTCCGATGCGCTCGCCTATATAGCCGACGGAGCCCGATATAATGTACGTATCCGGATGCTGGCACATCCGGTTCCCGGTTCCGCCGGGACAGCAGACGGGGCCTCAGGGCCCGCGTACGCGCGTACGCTGCTGGGTAATTATATTAAATAGCGGGCCATAGGCGTCAGCATGGCAAACGAGGACGGGGGCTCCTGGAAGCAGCCCGAGAAATGGAAGCCGATCACCGAGGAGTACTGGATCGCCAACCGCATGTCCAAGACCGACGAGGTCAAGGACACCGTCGAGGAGATCATCAGGAACGTCCGCGAGAACGGCGACAAGGCGCTCCGCGAGTACACCCTGAAGTTCGATAAGCAGGACATCAAGGATTTCGCGGTCTCCCGCGAGGAGATCGAGGCCGCCTACGACAAGGTCGACCAGAAGACCGTCGACGAGCTCGAGAACGCCGCCTTCAACATCGAGAGGTTCCACAAGCTCCAGGTCCCTCCCGACTACTGGCAGACCGAGGTCGAGCCCGGGATCACCCTGGGCATCAAGAGCACCCCCCTGGAGAGGGTGGGATGCTACATCCCCGGAGGGCTCGCCAGCTATCCCAGCACCGCCCTCATGACCGTGGTCGCCGCCAAGACCGCGGGCGTCGACGAGGTCGTCTGCTGCACCCCAGCCCCGGTCAAGCCCGCCGTCCTCGTCGCCCTGGACATCGCGGGATGCGACGAGATCTACACCGTCGGCGGCGCCCAGGCCATCGCGGCCATGGCCGTCGGAACCGAGAGCATCGAGAAGGTCCAGAAGATCGTCGGACCCGGGAACAGGTTCGTCACCGAGGCCAAGATACTCCTGCAGGCCGAGGTGGGCATCGACTTCCCGGCCGGCCCCAGCGAGGCTGCCGTCCTGGCCGACTCCTCCGCCGTGCCCGAGTACGTGGCCGCCGACCTGGTGGCCCAGGGCGAGCACGGCCCGTCCTCCGCCTTCGTCCTCGTGACCGACGACCCGGAACTGCCCGATAAGGTCTGGAAGTGCATGGTCAGGCAGCTCGAGAAGGAGCCGCGCAGGGACATCATCGCCAAGGCGATGGAGAACTCCGGCTACATCGTCTGCAAGGACATGGACCTCGCCGTCGAGACCATGAACGGCGTGGCCCCCGAGCACCTGTGCATCGAGGTCCGCGACCCCATGGACGTCCTCTCCAAGGTCAGGAACGCCGGCTCCATCTTCGTCGGGCCCTACACCCCCATCGCCGCCGGCGACTACGCGTCCGGTACCAACCACGTGCTCCCGACCAGCGGGTACGCCTCGGTATGCTCCGGGCTGACCGTGCAGATGTTCAGGAAGACATCCACCGTGCAGATGCTCACCAAGGAAGGCCTGGCCTCCCTGGCGCCCACCATCATGACGCTCTCCGCCGAGGAGGGCCTGCACGCCCACGGGCAGTCGGTCAGGGCCAGGAAGGTCTGAGGATGCCGAAGACGGCCGCCTCCAAGCCCGCCAAGGAGATAGACCTCTACGACAGGTCGCTCTACATCAACAGGGAGATCTCCTGGCTCGAGTTCAACAGGAGATGCCTGCAGGAGGCCATGGACCCGGGCGTCCCCCTGCTGGAGCGCGTCAAGTTCCTGGCGATATGCTACGGGAACATGGACGAGTTCTTCATGATCCGCATGCCGGGGCTGCTGGGGGCGGAGGTCGACCGCCTCATCAACATCGGCCCCGACGCCTACGACGATGAGGGCGCGCTCATCCGCGACATCAACTCCCGGGCGGCTGAGCTCATCGACGGATATGAGAACGCCTGGGCCAAGCTCGAGGCCCCGCTGGCGAAGGAGGGCATCAGCATCCTCTCCATCTCCGCCGTCGACGCGAAGCAGAAGATGTGGATCGACGACTACTACTCGGAGAGGGTTCATCCCCTCCTGACCCCCCTCGCCCTCGACATCTCCCATCCGTTCCCGTTCATATCCAACAACTCGCTGAACATCGCCGTCAAGCTCCGCAAGGAGGACGGCGAGGTGCTCTACGCCAGGGTCAAGGTGCCGGTGGGCATCCTCCCCAGGTTCGTCAAGGTGCCCTCCGGCGGGTCGACCAAGCAGTTCGTCCTCCTCGAGAACATCATCAAGGACAACATCGGGGCCCTCTTCCCGGGCCTCGAGGTCCTCGGGGCGTACAAGTTCCGCATCACCAGGAACGCGGACGTCAAGGTCACCGTCGACGAGGCGGTGGACCTGATGAGCGCCGTCGAGAACGCCCTCGATTCCAGGGACATCGGGTTCCCGGTGAGGATGGTCGTCGAGGAGTCCATGCCCACCGACCTCGTGTCCGTGTTCGCCAAGAACCTGAAGCTCAGGGACAGCCAGGTGACCAGGGCATCCGACAAGGGGATGCTGTTCACCGACCTCTGGGACATCGCCGGCCTGAACCTCCCGGGGCTGAAGTACAAGCCGTTCACCGGCTCGGTCCCCCAGGAGATCGCGGAATCCGCCAGCATGTTCGACGTCATCAGGCAGAAGGACTGGATCATCTTCCATCCCTACGAGACGTTCGAGACCGTCATCAGGTTCCTCAGGGAATCCGCCGACGACCCCAACGTGCAGTCGATCAAGATCTGCCTGTACCGCCTGGGGAAGAACTCCGAGATCATCAGGCAGCTGATGCGCGCCAAGGAGAAGGGCAAGGCCGTCTCCGTCCTCATGGAGCTGCGCGCCAAGTTCGACGAGGTCAACAACATCGCCCTGGCCAGGGAGCTCGAGAAGATCGGCGTCCACGTGGTCTACGGGCCGGTCAACCTCAAGGTGCATTCCAAGCTCCTGCAGGTGGTCAGGCTCGAGAAGGACCACCTGGTCCGCTACACCCACATGAGCTCGGGGAACTACAACGCCAACACCGCGAAGCAGTACGCCGACATCTCGTTCTTCACGGCCAACCAGGAGATAGGCGAGGACGTCGGGGAGCTCTTCAACGCCCTGACCGGGTACTTCGGGCCCAGGAAGTACAGGCATCTCCTGGTCGCCCCCCTCACCCTCAAATCGACCCTCATCGAGATGATCAGGAACGAGGCGGAGAACATGAGGGCCGGCGGGAAGGCGTACATCGCCATGAAGGCCAACGGGCTGATCGACAGCGACATCATCGCCGAGCTCTACCGGGCCTCGATGGCCGGCGTGAAGATCGACCTAAACATCCGCGGCCTGTGCTGCCTCCGCCCGGGCGTGAAGGGAGTATCCGACAACATAACGGTGACCAGCATCGTGGACAGGTTCCTGGAGCACGAGAGGATCTACTACTTCCTCAACGGCGGGGACCCCAAGATGTACATGGGCTCCTCCGACATGATGCCCAGGAACCTCATAGCCAGGGTGGAGGTCCTGTTCCCGGTCCTGGACAAGGAGATGATGATCCTCATCCGCGACCGCATCCTGAAGCCGACGCTGGAGGACAACGTCAAGTCCCGCGTCCTCAGGCAGGACGGGACGTACGTCCTGCGCAGGCCGAAGCCCGGGCAGGAGAGGATGAGGTGCCAGGAATGGTTCCTCGAGAACAAGGGGGTCTGGCACGGATAAGACGGTCGGCTTCATCGACGTGGGCACCAACTCGGTGCACATGCTGGTGGTCCGCTTCTACGACGGCTCCCTGGGGACGACCGTCTACCAGGACAAGGAGACCGTGCGCATGGGCCAGAGCCTGTACGCGCAGGGCGCCATCGACGCCGAGACCCTGGAGAAGACCAGGATCGTCATCAGGAACTTCGTCGGGGTCGCCAGGGAGTACGGGGCGTCCGAGATCGTCGCCATGGCCACCTGCGCGGCCAGGGAGGCGTCCAACCGGCAGGAGCTGGTGCACGCCATCAAGAGCGAGGGCGTGGACCTGCATGTGATCCCCGGCCTGGAGGAGGCGAGGCTCATCCGCCTGGGCGTCCTCGGGCCGGACTCGGACTGCCGGACGCTCTGCATCGATGTGGGCGGCGGGAGCACGGAGATCTCCCTGGGCGACGGGAAAGGGGGCGTGTACCTCGATTCCCTGAGCCTCGGAGCGGTCAGGCTGGCCTACGGCTCCGGCATAGACCAGAGCGGCAAGGTCACCTCCAGGCAGTACGACGCTCTCAGGAGGATCGTGGACACCGCGTCCTATCGCAGCGTCGGGAGGGTCAGGGACATGGGCTTCGACCGGGCCGTCGGCTCTTCCGGGACCATCATGGCCATCGGAGAGATGTGCGGTTCCCTCAGGGGGGACAGGGACGGATCGTACTTCACCTACACCGAGCTGTCGTCCCTGATGAAGGACGTCTGCTCCCGCGACGTCGGGGAGAGGCTGAAGCTCCCCAAGATGACGGCGAACCGCGCCGACATCATCGTGGGCGGCGGGGCCGTCGTCGAGGAGCTGATGTTCCTCTTCGGCATACAGAAGATGGAGGTCTCCAAGAACGGCCTCAGGGAGGGCATGCGCACGGAGTACCTGCTCGAGCACGGGCAGTCGGACTTCGACCTGCGCGGCTCGTCGGTGAACGGCCTCGTCTCCCGCTGCGGATGCGACAGGCGCCATGCCGATGCGGTCAGGAGGTATTCCCTCGCCATCTACGACCAGATGGCGGAGAAGGGGATCATCGCGGGCGATTCCCGCTTCCGCGAGCTCCTGGGATATGCGGCGGAGCTCCATGACGTGGGGGAGTTCATCAGCTACGAGAGGCACGCGGCGCACTCCTTCACGATAATAAAGAACTCCTTCCTGCCGGGGTTCGACGAGCACGAGCTCCTGCTCATGGCGCTCATGGCCAGGTTCCACCACAGCTCCGTCCCGGGCCCCTCGTCGAAGTACTTCGCCGGCCTCGAGCCCGATGAGGCCGGTCCCCTGAGGGAATGCGCCCTGGTCCTGCGCATGGCGGACATCCTGGACAGGAGCAGGGACCGTTCCGTGGAGTCGATCGAGGTCTCCCCGGTGGGAGCGAGCGTCGTGATGCGCCTGATGTGCACCCGCGACATCAGCATGCAGCTGTGGAAGCTCAAGACCATCAGGGACGAGTTCTCCAACGTCTTCGACAGGAAGCTGCGGGTCGTGGACATAAGGGAGCCTGCGCACCGACCTTCCCCGCCGGCGGACGGCCGTTCCGGCGCCCGGGCGCCGCTTTCGGACAGGAGTTAAAATATCAGAAAGGCCATCTCGGAACCATAAGTTCGGGACAGCCCCCTTGCACTTGGCGAAAGCCAGGTTGTCCCGGGCTTTGCTTTTTCTCTGCTCCGTTCCGCGGCCATGCTCTCTTTCCGGCATGCGCTGCGTTCCGGATGTTCCCGGGCATGATGCAGGTCGGCCGTCGGAAGAACGATCATCAGTTCGGCTCGATGAAATCCGAACAGCCGTCGGCCCGGCGATCTTCCCCAGCATGCAGGCATCATGATGCACGATCATCCGCTGGGATGGCATCTTTTATCATCCGCATTGCAGTATGCGAGGGCATGGGCGGTTTCTTCGACGAGATGGTGAAGGAGGAGGGCGCAGGCTCCGTGAAGTCCGGCCTCTGCGTCATATGCAAGGGCGCCCACATGCTCTGCGGCAAGGAACGCTGCCCCCTGATGATCAAGTTCTACTCCCGCCAGAGATCGCGCCCCATCACCTCGTCCAAGGACCTGGCCGGGAGCAGCCCCCCGGGCGTCTTCATCGGCCGCTACGGTTATCCGAAGGTGGCCATCGGCCCCCTCCTCCCCGGGGAGTTCGGCGACACCAAGGTCATGGACACCCCTGAGATGTGGATGGGGAAGTCCATCGACGATGTGGTGAGCATGAGGGACGGGCTCGTCAGGGGCAAGTTCACCATCGACGCGAAGGATCAGAGCAAATGGGGGAAGGACGTCCTGACCGTCCAGGAGCTGTCGCTGACCAAGGACCCGGTCTCCGTGGAGGCCAAGTTCTCCGAGCGCCCCCACGGGAGGATCGTCCTCGATGACGAGATCCAGCCCTTCGGCCCGTCGGCGAAGATGGAGAGCTTCAGCAAATCCAACGGGAAATGGGAGCGGAACCTGGAGAAGGGCTACTACGACACCGACGAGAACGCCAAGTCGGCGGTGCTGGAGGCCTATTACAACGGCACCCTCATCTCCGAGATCCAGAAGGCGTTTTCGGCGGGGACGCTGGGGGTCCAGAAGAACCGCCGCTTCGTTCCCACCAGATGGAGCATCACGGCCGTGGACGACATCATCGGGAAGGACTACCTGTCGCGCACGCGCTGGTACCCGACCATCGACGACTACCGGGTCTACCATTTCGAGCAGCTGGATAACAGGTGGTGCATCATCATGCTCCCGACCACCTGGCGCTTCGAGCTGATCGAGGCATGGTACCCGGACACCGCCTGGAACCCGGCCAGGTCGAGCATCCCCTCGGGCATCGGGGACAACGATATGTTCGGCAGGGGCGTCGAGATAATACACGATTCCGAGTTCTTCGACAGCAGGTGGGAGTACGCGCACATCGGCGGATGCTACTACGCTTCGAGGATGGCGGTGAACGAGCTGCTGGAGAGGGAGCACCGCACTGCAGGCGCGGTCATCTGCAGGGAGGCCCATCCCGGTTACGTGATGCCCGTGGGCGTGTGGAACGTGAGGGAGAACGTACGCATGGCCCTGAAGCAGGAGCCGCACCGCTTCGACAGCCTCGACGGCGCCCTGGGATACCTCTGCTCGGTCATGGACATACCCAGGAGGGTGTGGATCAGGAACTCGGATGTGCTCACGGACTTCCTGAGGCAGAGGAGGATCGAGGACTACTACGGGAAGAGCAAGACCGACCTGGGACCTGATCGACGGGCGGTCACTTCCGGGTAAGTATGTTGCGGGGCGGTTACTTCTCCGGATATAAACCCCGAAGAGCATCATGATGCCCGACGAAGAATGGACCAGGCTCAGAGGAGAATATATCTTATCAAGAGGCTGCTCGCCGAAGCAGGAGAGGGCGGTGCCGCTGTCCCAGAAGGCGAAGATGAGCAGAAGCGCCTGCTCAGGTCGCTGATGAACATCCGCCCCCCGGGGGCCGCGGACGGGGACTTCCTGGAAGTCCAGGACGAGTACCTGCGCAATGAGATAGAGGAAGCCGGCATCACGGACATCGCGGACCTCCGCCCGGTCTGCGGGGACCTTTACCTTTGGCAGGGGGACATCACCCGCCTGTGCTGCGGAGCCATAGTGAACGCCGCCAACAGCGGGATGACCGGCTGCTATGTGCCCTGCCACGCCTGCATCGACAACTGCATCCACACCTATGCCGGCGTGCAGCTGAGGCTGGAGTGCGCCCGGCTGATGTCCGGGAAGCCTGCCGGCGAGCCTGTCGGGCAGGCCGAGATCACAAGGGCGTACAATCTGCCGTGCAGGTACGTCATCCATACGGTCGGGCCTATGATCCGGGGATCGGTCTCCCCCGAGGACGAGCGCCTCCTGGCATCGTGCTACCGCTCATGCCTGGAGCTTGCTGACGCTCATTCGGCCGGGAGCATAGCGTTCTGCTGCATCTCGACCGGCGTGTTCCGCTTCCCCAACAGGAGGGCGGCCGAGATCGCCGTGGACACCGTCAGGGCATACAAGGAAGATACAGGGAGCGGGATCGAGGTGATCTTCTGCGTCTTCAAGGGCACGGACCTGGAGATCTACCGCGGCCTTCTGGGGGCAGGGAAGCGATGATGCTGACCGAGCTCGAGGAGAAGGACAGCCCCGAGGGGTACAGGAGGAAGATAGAGAGGCTCCGCAGCGCCCTGGAAAACTCGGACGCCGTCGTCATCGGCGGAGGTGCCGGCCTCTCGGCTTCCGCCGGGTTCGACTACGGAGGGAAACGCTTCGAAGATAACTTCTCGGATTTCAGGGCCAAGTACGGCATCCGCGACATGTACAGCGGCGGGTTCTACCCGTTCCCGACGCAGGAGGAGTACTGGGCCTGGTGGAGCCGCTTCATTTGCATCAACCGTTACGACACCGCTCCCGGGAAGCCGTACACCGACCTCCTGGAACTGGTGAAAGGCAGGGACTACTTCGTCCTGACCACCAATGTGGACCACCAGTTCCAGCTGGCCGGTTTCGATAAGAAGAGGCTGTTCTACACCCAGGGCGACTATGGGCTCTTCCAGTGCAGCGTCCCCTGCACGCAGGAGACGTACGATGACGAGGCCGCCGTGCGCAGGATGGCCGCCGAGCAGAAGGACATGCGCATACCCTCGGAGCTCATCCCCCGCTGTCCCAGATGCGGGAGGCGGATGGTCCCCAATCTCCGCGTCGACGGCAGGTTCGTGCAGGACAGAGGGTGGTACGAGGCATCCGGCAGATATCGTGAATTCCTAGACAGGACCGACGGCAGGCGCGTCCTCTTCATGGAACTGGGCGTCGGCGGGAACACGCCCGGGATAATCAAGATCCCGTTCCTGAAGATGGCCGCGGACAACAGCAATGCGGTATACTCCTGCGTGAACCTCGGGGAGGCGTACACCGGGAAGGGGATCGAGGAGAGGTCCATCATCCTGAACGCCGACATCGGTGCGGTCCTCCGCGACGTCCTCGCATCGGAGCGACGGAAATACCATTTACCGTGCCTCCCATGGGAGAGGCGTGAAGGATTGGTTCGGGACGGAGGACGGAGGCGGCACCCGCCTGCCGGAGTTCCAGAACAGGGACAGGTGGGACGGCGTCTACGAGACGGTGACCTGCAGGCGCGCCCTCTCGCCCTCCGGGCTCCCCGGGATAGACTACGCGCTCAACCCCTACGGGGGCTGCGAGCACGGCTGCGTCTACTGCTACGCCCCCGAGGTCACCCATTCGCCCTGGGACACCTGGAGGGTGGTCAGGGTGAGGGTCAACATAGCGGACCGCCTGGCCGCCGAGCTCCCGGGGCTCAGCGGAACGGTGGGGATCGGCACGGTCACCGATCCGTACCAGGGGGCGGAGGCGAGGTTCATGCTGACGAGGAGATGCCTCGAGGTCCTGAGCGCCAGGAGGTTCCCTGTCCATGTGCACACCAAATCCGACCTGGTCCTCAGGGACACCGACCTGCTCTCCGGGATGAAGTGCATCGTCGGGGTGACGGTCACCGGACTGGACGAGAGGGGCTCGAAGATCCTCGAACCGGGGGCTCCTATGCCGGAGGCCCGCCTGAGGGCGATAAAAAGGCTCTCCGACGCCGGCATCCGCGTCTATGCGCTCATAGGCCCCGTCCTGGACCGCCTGGAGGGTCAGGAGGAGGAGTTCTGCGATGCAGTGGCCGCCGCCGGGGCGAAGGAGGCGGTGCTGGACCGCCTCAATCCCAGGACTGAGCTCTCCGCCCGCCTGGCCAGGATGGGCGTGTCCGGCTCCCCTGCGGCCCTCGGGAAGATAAGGGACGGGCTGGAGGCCCGCGGCATCTCCGTCAGCGACGCCTTCCAGCGCTCCCGCCGATCCCCGTGTTATCAACCGGGGGTTACATAGATGTATTTTTATAGAAGAATAAAATAACCGATATCCAGCAAACGGAGAGTTCACATGTACGGAAACAGCAACCAGCCTATCATCGTACTGAAAGAAGGAACCCAGAGAAGGAAAGACAAGGAGGCGCAGTTCAACAACATCGACGCCGCCAAAGCAGTGGCCGATTCTGTAAGGTCCACCCTCGGACCCAAGGGAATGGACAAGATGCTCGTCAACACCATCGGGGACGTCGTCATCACCAACGACGGAGTCACCATCCTGAAAGAGCTCGATGTTCAGCACCCCGCTGCCAAGATGCTCGTCGAGGTCGCAAAGACCCAGGACACCGAGTGCGGCGACGGCACCACCACCTCCGTCGTCCTCGCCGGAGAGCTTCTCAAGCAGTCCGAGGAGCTCATCAACGCCAACGTCCACCCCACCGTCATCACCAACGGATACAACATGGCGGCCGCCGAGGCCATCAAGATCCTCAACGAGATCGCCATCGACGCCAAGAATGACAAGATGCTCAAGACCGTCGCGGACACCTCCCTCACCGGGAAGGACGTCGGAGACGACTCCGACAAGGACCACCTCGCGAACCTCGTCGTGAAAGCGTCCAAGTTCGTCGCCGATGAGAACGGCCGCGTCGACACCAAGAACATCCGCATCACCAAGAAGGTCGGAGGAGTCATCGCCGACACCTACCTGGTCCAGGGAGTCGTCATCGACAAGGAGCTCGTCCACTCCAGGATGCCCAAGATCATGAAGAACGCCAAGATCGCGCTCTTCAACTGCGGCCTCGAGGTCAAGAAGACCGAGATCGATGCGCAGATCCAGATCACCGACCCCAACAAGATGAACGACTTCCTCGCCGAGGAAGAGGCCGGCATGAAGGCCATGGCTGACCACCTCAAAGAGGTCGGAGCCAACGTCGTCTACACCTCCAAGGCCATGGACGAGCTCGTGCAGCACTACCTCGCGAAATACGGCATCATGGGCTACAGGAGGCTCAAGGAGTCCGACATCGAGGCCATCGCCAAGGCCACCGGCGCCAACATCTGCGGCGCTGTCGACGAGCTCACCGCCAAGGACCTCGGTACCGCCGAGCAGGTCGAGGAGAAGAAGATCGGCGAGGACGGCATGTCGTTCATCACCGGATGCAAGGACCCCAAGGCCGTCACCATCATGGTGAAGGGCGGGACCGAGCATGTGATCGAAGAGGTCGAGCGCGCCCTGCAGGACGCCATCAGGACCGTCGGCATCACCCTTGAGGACGGAAAGGTCGTCGCCGGAGCCGGCGCGCCCGAGATCGAGCTCGGCATCAGGCTGCAGAAGTACGCCGCCTCCGTCGGCGGAAGGGAGCAGCTCGCCATCGAGAAGTTCGCCAAGGCCATGGAGATCATCCCCTGGACCCTTGCCGAGAACGCCGGTCTCGACCCCATCGACGTCATCATCAAGATGAAGTCGGCCCACGAGAACAACAAGAACGGTGCCTACTACGGCATCGACCTCGACACCGGCGAGCCCACCGACATGAAGAAGAAGAACGTCATCGAGCCCCTCAGGGTCAAGACCCAGGCCGTCAACTCTGCGACCGAGGCCGCCAACATGATCCTCAGGATCGACGATGTCATCGCCGCCAGGAAGGCGCCTCCCGCGCCTCCCCAGGGCGCCGGAGCCGGAATGCCGGGAGCGGGCGGAATGCCCCCCGGCATGATGTGAACCTCCAAACCCTTTGAAGGGGCCCCCTGCGGGGCCCCTGCATACTCTCACTCCAGCCCGGGAATGCCGTTCGCGGCGGGGCTTCCTGCCCCGTGTCTCGCTTCTATTCCAGCAGATCTGTGAACGGCAATTCCTGCCATTTCTCAATAAAATAATTAGGTTCTATAACATTTCGTGTGGAATCGGGCAGAGGAGCAGGCTCATAATCGATCATGCGCATACGCACCTGTGTGCGCCAAAAGGAGCTGTAAGGCACCTTCGCCGAAGGGCGAAGGATGCGCCCCGATGACATTGGAGCAGTCGATGAAATTCATCCTCGGGGTGGAGACCGATCAGTGGAAAATAACGGCGATCCGGGGAGGAGTGGAGGATGACGTGAAGGTCACCCACATCGACATGGATTTCATCGGAGACCCCGGAATATGTCCGGAGTGCGGATGCAGACGTTCGATCCACGACGCCAGGGTCAGGGTATGGAGACATGCCAATCTGGACGATACCGTCTGCTACATCCATGCCGCGATACCGCGCTGCATGTGTCCCAAGTGCGGGAAGATAACCCAGGCGGACATACCCTGGGCGGATCAGCGCGTGAGCTATACGAAGAGGTTCATGGAGGCGGCCATCGAACATATGGCACAGATGTCGCTTGCAGCGGCATCGAGGCTTCTCAAGGTGTCCTGGAAGGTGCTGGACGATATAGTCGGGGCCGTTGTCGACCGCCATCTCGATTCCATGGACCTGTCCGGACTGAGGCGCATCCGTGTGGATGAGACGGCGGCGAAGAAGCACCATAAGTACATCACGGCAGTGACCGACGCCGATACCGGGGATATCGTGTTCATAACCAAGGGGAAGGATTCCGATACCATCAGGGAATTCGCTGTCTGGCTCTGTGAACATGACGGCGACCCGCGGGCCATCGAACTGATCGCCACGGACTTCGGCGATGCGTTCATCGCCGGCGCCAAAGAATATCTCCCCAACGCCGAGCCGGTCTACGACCCGTTCCATCTGGTCCAGATCGCCAACAGGCATCTGGACCGCGACCGCGCATCGACGCAGATCAACGGCCAGAGGAGGAAATCCGTCCGTTACGCGCTGCTGAAGAACCCCGAGAACCTCCGTCCGGATGAGATGCATGAGCTCATGGACATAACCAAGGACAACGAGCTTGTAGGTACATCCTATCAGATGAAGGAGTCCCTCAGGCAGGTGTTCGACTACTCATACGAGCAGATCGATCTGGCACGTGCCCATCTGGTCAGATGGGCGCAGTGGGCCGCAGAGGAAGGATCCGCGGGTTTCAGAGCATTGGCCAAGACCGTGAAGAAGCATCTCGAAGGGATATTGAAGGCCATAGAGACCGGCATCAACAACGGCTACCAGGAATCCCTCAACGGCAGGGTGCAGCTGTCCAAGGGATTGGCGAGAGGTTACGGGAAGGAGATGCGTCTCGGAAGGATAGTGTTCTTCCGCGACAGCTGCAGGTCGTTATGAGCCTGCTCCTCTGCCCGATTCCACACGAAATGTTATAGAACCAATAATTAAAGAGCGTGCGCGTTGTTCAATCAAATGACGGCAGGTAAAGGCAGATGGGTGTTCCTTGACGGGACAGTGGTCGCATATGGCCACGTTCACGCCGGCAGCCCCGGAACCGCATCGGCCGATCATCACCGTCACACGTTCTCATTCCCCATCCCGAAGAGGAGGAGGCTGAGCGCTTTCATCATCGCGACGGTCCTGCTGTCCTCGGTCCTGGTGGGCATATCCTTCGCATGCTGCAAGGAGGCCTCCATCGATTGGAGCATCATCAACGACAGCGGCTCCGATCTGGATGTAAAGATCTACATCGACGGCGACCTGGTCAGCAGCGGAGACTCCCTGAACGACCAGTACGAGATGCACAACATCTCCGAATATACCGATCATTTCAACATGTTCAGCAGCAGCGATACTATACGTTTCACTGTGATCGGGACGGACTCAGACGGCAACAGCCACATCGCCGAAAAGACCTTGGTGCTGCACGACGGGGATAAGGTCCTAATACATATCACCCTGTATTGATCATCGCGAGGTTCCGATAGCATGTATTGTCCCAGATGCGGAAAGGAGAATCCCGACGGATCGTCGTTCTGCAACGCGTGCGGGTCCCCGATCGTCGGAGGGTCCGCGAAGGCGGCGGATAAACCCGCCGGTGATTCCGATAAAAGCTCCGGGAACATCATCGGTTCGGTCGCATCGCTGATCTCGGCTGTTGCCGCCTTGGCCGTCGTGGCCATAATCGTTTTCACGTGGATATCCGTCCTCTCCGAATGGTGAGGCCGCCCCTTCTTCCGTGCCCCAGTCGTCTTCGGGGACCGTCAGACGGTCCTTCTTCTTGGACGGGTCCCTCTCCCTCGACGCCGCCAGCCTCTGGAGCTCGTTGAAATCGGCGGGACTGACTGCTGTTCCGGCGTAATGCCTGTAGAGCACCCCGTTCCATCTCATGTAGCCGGCGTAGATCGGATTGTGGACCATCGACCCGATGCTGTACGCCGTCCATCTGCTGCCCCTGCGCGTGCGCACCCCGTCGCGGTTGAGGGCTTCGGCTGCGGCCGCCTGGGACATGCCTCCCGAGCAATAGGCGAAGACCTCCCTGACGTGCGCCAGCTCCTCGGGGACGCTCCTGAGGAGCCCGTCCTCCAGCACATAGCCGTACGGAGGGTTCATGCCCATGGTCCTGGACGCCTCCCTGGTGTTGGACATGGTCTCGGCCTTCTGCCTCATGCCCATGTATGTCCTCTCCCCGATCTGCTCCGATTCCAGCTGGGCGATGTTCTGGATCATCGCCATCACGAACCTCCCCATGGCGTTGGTGGTGTCCAGGGACTCGGTGGCGGAGACGAACTCCTTGTGCTTCCTGCCGAGGGTGTCCATCATGTTCATGAAGTTCCGGGAGTTCCTGTGAATCCTGTCCATCTTCAGGACGAGCATGATGTCCCAGCGGTCGATCTCCTCCATCATCCTGCGGTATGCTGGACGGTTGGTGCTCCTCCCCGAGAAACCGTCGTCCACATAAACTGCCCAGATCTCGTAATCCTGCGCGACGCAGTAGTTCTCCAGGATCTCCTTCTGAGCATCGATGGAATAGCCTTCGAGGGCCTGTTCCTCGGTCGATACGCGGCAGTATACCGCGGTCTTCGGCGGCATAGCGTCCCGCGGCCGTTGGCGGATTCGAAGGCCTCTTCCGAGACTATGGCCGCCTGGGTCCCCGGGCGGACCATCCCGTCCCAGCGCAGATAGCCGGCATACAGGGGGTTGCGGAGTATGCAACGGACGGTCTGCCTGCACCATGCCCCTCCCTTCTTGGTGGGTATGTGCTCCGCGGAGAGCTCGCAGGCGATGGCCTCCATGCTCATCCCGCTCCCGTACATATCGAAGATCCGGCGCACGACCTCCGCCTCGGACTCGATCACGACCAGCTTCCCGCTGCAGTACTCGTATCCGTAGGGGTCGGGGGAGCCCATGGGCTCCCCGGTGGACTTGGCCTTCTTGGCCATGCCGATCTTCACCCTCTCCCCGATCTGCTCCGATTCCAGCTGGGCCATCCTCTGGACGATGTCCATGACGAAGCGCCCCATGGCCGTCGTGGAATCGAACTTCTCGTTCAGCGAGATGAAGCCTTTCCCGTTCTTGTTCAGGACCTCCATCATGCGCGCGAAGTTGACGCTGTTCCTGTGGATCCTGTCCATCTTCAGGACCAAGAGAGCATCCCATCTGTCGATCTCCGAGAACATGCGGCGGTACTCCGGACGGTCCGTATTGCGCCCGGAGCATCCCTCGTCGCGGTAGACATCGGCTATCGTCCACCCGCGGACCTTGCACATGGCCGTCAGGCGCTTCGTCTGCGCATCGAGGGAGTATCCTTCTCTCGCCTGGTCCTCTGTCGAGACTCTCACGTACAGCGCTACGCGGAGCTGTTCCGACTGCATCCTATCCCGTTCTTCATAACGCTCCCCCCAGTATTAAACGGTTTCAGATTGCCCGCATCGGCCTCCGTACGGAGGGGCAGGCTCTATAGAGGATTCCATGGGCATCTTTTGTTATCTATAGAGGGACGGATCCCGCCTATGCGCTCCGTATCCGCGATCGGGCGGCGGGCCTGTTCCGCGCCTGCGGAAGCCAGTATCGGGCCCGGACTGCTGTCTGGAGGAAATTTTATAACGGATTCGGACGTTATAGGCTTGTTACGGATTGCAGAGCAAAGTTACGAATTCCACATGAGAAATTCGGCAAAGTTTCTGTATTCGTAGCGATATGTATTTTTTATGATAATATCTATTAATTACATATAATTATATATTCTATATATTATAATATATAATACATCGAAATAATATATATTCAAATCGTCTAATCATCGAATCCGAGGTGCAAAAACCTTGGACGAAAAGACAATGAAAATCGTAGCCGTAGCTGCTATCGCGATCATCGTGGTCGCGGCAGTGGCCGTCTACGCTGTTACCAAAGACGATAGCAAAGATGATCCCTTCTATCTTGCGGACATCGAGGATGTCGAGGCCACCGAAGACAATGTTGTCAACGGCACATACGTCCTCCAGAGGAACCTCATCCTCGCAGTGCCCACCAGCCAGAGCGGTGACACCTCTGTTGCCGTCCAGGACCTCATCAACTATGTTCTCAGTGCCGAGGGACAGGCGATCGTCGTCGAGAACGACTACATCGCCATCAACTCCGACGCTTCCGCTTACACCAGCAGCATCGATGACAGCAAGAGTTACACCATCACCATCCAGGGATCGACCACCGTCAACCCCATCATGATGGAGGTCGAGACCGCCTACGAGGCGCTCCACAGCAACGTCAACATCAACATCACCGCCAACGGATCCGGTACCGGGGCCGCGGCCGCCATGTCCGGCAACGCCGACATCGCCATGCTCTCCAGGGACCTGAAGTCCTCCGAGGCCGAAAAGCTCACCGCCACCTCCATCGGGAAGGACGGTATCGCCATCATCATCAACTCCTCTGTCAGCGGAGTCTCCTCCCTCACCCTTGCCCAGGTCGCGTCCATCTACAACGGGACCATCACCAACTGGAGCCAGCTCGGCGGAGACGACAAGGACATCGACCTGTGCGGACGCGAGTCCTCTTCCGGAACCCGCGGCGCCTTCGAAGAGATCCTCGCCGGCAAGGTCAGCGGATTCAGCAGCTCCTCGGTTTCCTCGAGCATGAACGAGTTCTCGAGCAACAACGCTCTCCTGAGCCACATCGAGAACACCGACTACTCTATCGGATACGTCAGCCTCGGCATCGCGCTGAAGGCCCTCGAGTGATCAGAGGCTAAACAATGACTGAGTACGCTGATGTGCTTCAGAGGAAGCGCATCATCGATTCGGACAACGTCTGCCGGACGATACTGACAGTGGTCGCCCTGATCGCCGTCGTGACGGTCATCGCGATCATAGTCTTCATCGCCAGGGAAGGTGCCGACGCCTTCGGGGACATCGGCGTGCTCGATTTCCTTACCGGCGATGTGTGGAGGCCGTATGCCGACAGCTACGGCTCGGCCACCCTCATCGTCGGGTCCCTCCTCGTCACCGCCGGCGCGATGGCCATAGCCTGCCCCCTGGGCATCGGCGCGGCCGTCTACCTCTCCGAGGTCGCTTCCAGCAACGAGAGGAGGTTCCTCAAACCCATCATCGAGGTCATGTCCGGCATCCCCTCCGTCGTGTACGGTATGCTCGGAATGCTGATCCTCGTTCCTTTCATCCACAGCATGTTCCCCGACCAGACCACCTCGGGCCTCACCTGGCTCGCCGGGTCCATAGTCCTGGGGATAATGGCGCTTCCTACAGTCACTTCCGTTTCGGACGACGCCCTCAGGGCCGTCCCCAACTCTTACCGCGAGGCATCGCAGGCGGTCGGGGCCACCAAATGGGAGACCATCAGGCATGTCATCATACCTGCGGCCTCCTCAGGCATATCCGCGGCCGTCATCCTGGGCGTCGGCAGGGCCATCGGAGAGACCATGGCCGTCATGATGGTCACCGGGAACACTGCGGTCTTCCCCGACCCCGCCTGGGACGTCTTCTCCGGGATCAGGACGCTCACCGCCACTCTGGCCATCGAGATGCCGGAGGTCGTCGTCGGCAGCACCTGGTATTCGGCGCTGTTCTTCCTCGCGCTCATACTCATGGTGATCGTGCTGGTCATCAACATCGCAGTCAAAGGCATACTCAGCTACTCCAGGCGCAAGTTCTCCGGGGATTACGTCCCCGGTCGCTTCGGGTCCTTCATGGAGAGCCTCGACGAGGCCAAGAAGGACCGCGCGAAGGAGTTCTTCATCCTCGTCGTGGCCGCCGCCGTCGTGTACTGCGCCGTCTCCCTGTTCGCAAGCAACGGGATCTCCATCGCCGCCGCGGCCTGCGCCGCCGCGGTCATCTACCTTTACAACAACTACTCTTACCGCGTCATCAACAGGAACATGAAGCAGAAGCTCTCGCTGGGGAGCCTCTCGGTCGTCACCTACGGCCTCGCCCTGCTCCTGGTAGTGATAATCGTCTATATCGCCGTCCAGGCCCTGCCCGCGCTGAGCCTCGACTTCATCACCGAAGACCCGGTCAGGGCAGGAAGGAGCGGAGGGATATACCCCGCGATCATCGGTACCCTCGAGCTGCTCGCCGGGACCGCCCTCGTGGCCATCCCCGTCGGAGTCCTCGCCGGGGTCTACCTGGCGGAGTACGCCGGGCGCGGGAAGATCACATCCGCGATCACCACCGCGGTCGACGTCCTCAACGGGACCCCGTCCGTCGTCTTCGGCCTGTTCGGCATGGTCGTTTTCGTCACGACCCTCGGGCCCGTCATCGGAGCGACCGGGTACAACCTCGTCGCCGGATGCCTGACACTCGGCATCATGACCCTGCCCGTGGTCATCAGGACCACCCAGGAAGCGGTCTTGGCGGTCCCCGCCGACCTCCGCGAGGCCTCCAGGGCGCTCGGCGCCACCAAGGCGCAGACGACCTTCAAGGTCGTGCTGCCCGCGGCCATCTGCGGGATTGTCACCGGGTCCATCCTCGGTCTCGCCCGTGCCTCGGGAGAGACCGCGCCCATCATGTTCACGGCGGTCGTCGTGCAGTCCTCCGTGTCCGATTACTCGCTCACCAACCCCGTGATGGCGCTGCCCTACCACCTGTACTTCCTCGCGACCGAGGGCCGCGCGGACCCGTCGATGACCTACGCCACTGCCTTCGTGCTCATGGCCGTAGTCCTGTCCATGTTCCTCATCGCATCCTGGGTCAGGGTGTACGGCGAGCACAAGATGAACCCCCCGTCCGAAGGCGGGAGGTCCGGCAGGAAGGGCACCGGGAAGAAGAAGGACCGCGCCGCGGCAGCGCCCGCGGAGATCGAGAGAACAGAGGACACCGCGCCCGTCCTGAGGACGGCCGGTACCTCTGCGCCGGCGGCCGGCGCCGGGCAGCCTGCGGGAGCGATATCCCAGGCCGCCCCCAATGCAGATCAGTGAGGGAAGGTGAACATATGAAGACGATAATGGACATCGAGAACCTTGACGTCTACTACGGCAGCAAACAGGCCGTGTTCGGCGTCAACATGCCCGTCGAGGAGCACGGGATCACCGCGCTCATCGGGGCATCCGGATGCGGCAAATCCACGCTGCTCCGCAGCATGAACCGTATGAACGACCTCATAGACGGATGCCGGATAGAGGGGTCAATCTCCTACCACGACAAGAACATCTACGACCCGGACGTGGACGTCAACGACATCCGCACCAAGATCGGCATGATCTTCCAGAGGCCCAACCCCTATCCGATGAGCATCTGGGACAATATCACCTACGGCCCCAAGATCCACGGCATCAGGAAGAAGGGCGACCTGGACGAGATCGTCGAGCGCACCCTCCGCCAGGCGGCCCTGTGGGACGAGGTCTCCGACCGCCTCAAGAGGTCGGCCCTCGGGCTCTCCGGAGGCCAGCAGCAGAGGCTGTGCATCGCCCGCGCCCTCGCCGTCGACCCGGACGTGGTCCTCATGGACGAGCCCACCTCGGCCCTCGACCCCATAGCCACGGCCAAGATCGAGGAGCTCGTGAAGGAGATCAAGAAGGATTACACCGTCGTCATCGTCACCCACAACATGCAACAGGCCAGGAGGGTCAGCGACCACACCGGCTTCATGCAGCTGGGACATATGATGGAGTTCGGGGAGACCAAGCAGATATTCGAGAACCCTGCCAATGAGGTGACCGAGCGCTACATCGCCGGCATCTTCGGATGAAGGCGCGAGATGTCTACCGGCGTGGAGAAGATGCTCAATCAGTATCCTTTCGACAAGAACGTCGACATAAGGAGGGTGCAGGTGACCGGAGGGTCGTCCTTCATGATCACCCTCCCCAAGACCTGGGCGGAGTCCGTCGGTCTGAAGAAGAACGATCCCGTCGCCATCATCCCCCAGAGCGGGGGCGGCCTTATGCTCTCGCTCGGGAACGTCCTCGAGAAGGAGGATTCGAGCGCCATTGAGATCGACGCGGACAGCGTCCCGGACCAGCTGGCCCTCTACCGCCAGCTGATCGGCGCTTACATCGCCGGCTTCCGCAACATCTCCGTGCGCTCCGCCAATCCCCTGAGGGGGACGATGCTCGAATCGATATCGAAGTTCACCCAGACCTCGATCGGCATGGAGATCGTGGAGGAGGACGAGTGCCGCATATCCATGCGCGACCTCATGGACATCGGGGAGATCGTGCCCCAGAAGAACATCCGCCGCGAGTACCTGCTCGTCAAGAGGATGCTCTCCGACTTCTTCCAGACGGCCTCCGACATGGACATCCGCCGTCTGGACGGGATGGCGGACCGCGACACCGAGGTCGACCGCATCCACTGGCTCATACAGCGCCAGTCCCGGATGCTCCTGAGGGACGCCAACATCAGCGCCTCCCTGGGCATGGACCTCCGGCTGGTCACCGGCTGCGTCACCCTCAGCAAGACCATAGAGAGGATGGGGGACCACGCCGTCCTCATGTCATCGCATCTCTCGATGCTCTCCGGAGAGGACGATCGGAAGGTCCTGTCGGCGGTGGCCGAGCGGAGCGAGGGGCTCATCGCCCTCCTGGATTCCTGCATCGACGCCTGGGAGAAATGCGACCCGGCCGCCGCCGAGAAATGCATCAGGGAAGCGGGCGCGGAGGCCAAGGAGATATCAGCGGCCTTCGTGCAGGCCGGCATCGACAACACCCACGTCGACATGATCGCCGGGAGCTCCCGCCGCCTGGCGGAGTACTGCGCCGACATCGCCGAGCTTTCGCTCGATACAGCGATGGAGCAGGCCGGCGCCGATCGTAAAGCGGGCCGCTCAATCTAAATCGCCCTTCGAACATGGCCCGGCCATGGACGGGAGCAGAACGGGCCGCGGCCCATGGGCGGAAATCATCGGCATGATCTCGGAAGGCCTGTTCCTGGACGCCTGCGGGCCCTTGGACGACTATCTGGATTCCCGGCCCGGGGACGCGGAGGATATATACCGCGATTTGGTTTCCGCCGCGGCCGGGGCGCTGTCGCGTCCTTCCCGGGCATTCGACGACGGTCAGGTCCGCGGGCTCGTCGGCATGGACTATTCTTTCGAGAACGCCCTCGGCCCTGAGGCCGACGGATTCGCCCCTTCGGACGATGTCTGCGATATCATCCTGGGAAGGGCCAGGCGCTCGGACGATCCTGCCCTATCGGCGGCGCTCATCGCCTATGCGGAGAGGATCTGCGCCGAGCAGCTGATCGCCGGCGACTGCACCGCCGAGTCTAATGCCCTGAGGATGGGGGCCCGCGCCGAAGCGGTGAGGAACATCATCAGGCTGCGGGGGGCCGGTTTCTGGACGGCGGGGGAGACGCACGTCGCGGATTCCGCCGCCTGGCTCATGGAGCAGCTGTCCTCGGCCATACTGAAAGGCCTCGAGGGGCTGTCGCCCGAGCAGGTCTATGAGGCGGATGTATGGGAAGGCGACCGCAACGCGTTCGCGGATGCGGTCTACGACGCGGAGGAGGACGCCTATTCCGAGGCGGGGCGGGACAGGGCCGCCGAGGACATCGCGCGGTTCTCCGATGAGTTCTTCCGCCCGTCGAGGGAGATGGCGCCCGGGAGGAAGGCCGAGATCTCGCGCATAATATCCGGGGACGGCGGTTCCTGAGCCGCAGCCGTTCGTGTTCCGGAACATATTAACATACTGGCAAGGGAATCACAGTTCGAAAGGGGGAAAACCATGGCGAACGTTCAGAAGCTCGCGGCCAAAGCAGCCTCCGCTGTTTCGGAGGGGGATTTCGAGAAAGCAGTGGAGAGGATCATAGAGCTGACCGAGGTGTCAGACCCCGAGGAGGCCGAGGAGGCGTACAGGGAGTTCCGCGGCGCCCTGGCCTCCGCCCTGCTGGCCCACCGCGCCCTCGACAGGGAGGCCGCCACCTGGATATGCGTCGCCGACTCGGTGTTCTCCGGGTACTTCTCGGACAGCAGGCACTTCCTGTCCATGGAGGCCGTCAACGATGCCTTCGAGGGGCTGAAGACCTGCGACGACACCGAGGTCTGGTACAATGTGTTCTACTATGCCGTGTGCGTCACCGACAGCCAGATGGGCCTGGGGCTCCTGAGCGTCCAGGGATGCGCCGAAGCGTGCAGGAACCGCTCAGACATGATCTTCGAGTTCGCCGCCAGGTTCAGGGAGAGGTTCGCATCGGAGTACGACGAGGAGGGCATGGACGACATGTACGACATCCTGGTCACCGGGGCGTCCTACCTGAAGATCGCCGCGGAGTACATCGAGGCCCAGTGGAAGTCCCACACGCGCCGCGAGAGGTTCATGGCGGACCGCCTGGAGCAGGACGAGATCGAGGGCAGGGCCCGCAGGAACTACCGCGCGGAGAACTCCCTGTTCGCCCTCCTGGAAGCCGATTCGGACGAGGCGAGGGCGAGGATCGCCGGCAAGATGGACAGCAGGCTCGCGAAGTTCGCTGCCGAATGCTACGCACCCCTCGAGACGCTGTCCCCCAAGAGGCGCAAGCACCTCAAGAAGCAGTACGACGCCTGGATGGAACGCTGCGAGGATTGATCCCTGCTCAGTCACCCTGCCTGCCGCCCGCCGAAGGCCCGGACAGAGGTCATCTTCAATAACCCGTCCGCCTTACCGTCCGGCGATAACATGGCTGACAGGAGGAAGATGGCAGAGGATTTCCTCGCATGCATCGAAGAAGGGCGTCTAGCCGATTCGCTGGCACATCTGTCGGGGTTCTGCGCCGAAGCGCGCGTCGATGAGGCGGTCTCCCTTTACGGCAGGGCCAAGTCCGCGGAGGCCGACCTGCTGCTCTCCGGCCGCGACTTCGACTCCGAGGACCTGGAACCGCTCACCGATATCGACGCTCTGTTCTGGACCAAGGTCGACCGGGAGCATCATTTCCTGTCGTTCGAGGCCGTGAACGATGCTCTGTCGAGGCTCAAAGGTATCAACGACCCTATGGTCTGGGCGGGAGCATCCCTCTATTCGGCATGGATCGCTGCCATGACCGTGGCCTCCCGCAGGCTCGGCCTGCGCCCCATCACATTCCTCCTCAAGGGGCGCTCCTATGACCTGAAGCAATGCCTGGAAGGATTCGGCCGGAAGTTCCCCGAGGGGGACCCGGAGATACGCGACGTCATCGGGTACTCAGTCTCCCTGGTCACCGACCTGTGGTATGTGTTCGACAGGGAGATTTCCGGGATGCCGGACAGGGATGTCTACATTTTCGATGAATGCCGGGAGGGTTTCCGGCCGCCTGAGGGCGGGGCCCGCCCCCTCATCGATTCCCTGTCGGCGCTGATCTCCGCGCCGTCCGAGGGCAAGGAGAAAGCAGCGGGTGACATGGACGGCGCTGTGAAGGCGTTCGTCGCCTCGTACCTCGCCTGCGGCATCTCCGCGGAGCAGAGGGAGAAGTACGGTAAGAAGTTCGATTCGGTCAAGGCCGTTGCGGAAGCGCAGAGAGGCATCCGAGAGGAGGCTGGGTATCATATCAGAGAAGCAGATGACCGAGGTGGAGAAGATGAACGCAGGGCTGGAATACGATTTCTCCGACCCTGCCGTGTTCGAGATAAAGAAGAACGCCGTGTGCAAATGTGCCAGGCTGAACAGGGCGGACCCCGGCACCGCCGAGTGGGAGGCCGCCATCCGCGACCTCTTCGGCTCCGTGGGGAAGAACCCATCGGTGTTCCCGGAGTTCCACTGCGACAGCGGATTCAACATCCATGCAGGCGACGATTTCCTCGCCAACTACAACGTCACCATCCTGGACGTCGGACCCGTGCATTTCGGCAATAATGTGATGATCGGCCCCGGGACGCTGATAGCCACCGTCAACCACCCCATCAGCCCCGAGGGCCGTCGCCTGCACCGTGGCATCATGAAGCCGGTCGCCATAGGGAACGATGTCTGGATCGGAGGGAACGTCACCATCGTCCCGGGCGTCACCATAGGGAACAACGTCGTCATCGGGGCAGGCTCCGTGGTCACCAAGGACATCCCCGACAACTCCCTCGCCGTCGGGGACCCGGCCAAGGTCATCCGCAGCATACCTGACGATACGGCCTGACCGGGGCCCTGCGGCCCCGGACGTCATTTGCCGTCAAAATAAATGATTCATAATGATATTTTATTGATTTGTAATAATATTGTATTTATTATTTGAAAGACCATTCCGTGTATAGAAATTCAGGAGGATTGTCTGTCCATGAAGATTTTCTATTTCACGGGAACCGGCAACAGTCTCGCCATCGCGAGGAAGATGCAGAGGAAGGGGGACGAGCTCATCTCCATCCCCCACTCTCTCAGGTCGGGGGCCACCCATTACAAGGATGATGTCATCGGCATCGTCTCGCCCGTCTACGCGGGGTCCGCGCCCAAGATGGTGCAGGATTTCCTCAAGAGGACCGAGCTCGAGGCCGGCTACCGCTGGATCGTCTTCACTTACGGGATGGTCCCCGGGAACCCCCTCTGGTACCTCGACCCGGTGACGGAGGCGCAGGGCTGGAAATTCGATTTCGAGGGATGCATCGAGATGCCCAACAGCTATCTCCCGCTCGCGAAGATCCCGAAGGAGACTTCGAAGGAATGCCTCAGGTGGCAGGATGACAGCGCATGGTACCTCAGGAACTGCGTGGACCACCGCATGAAGCTCCGCTGGTCCGGGTACCCGGAGAACACGGCCTACACCAGCGCCATGCGCGGGATGTGGGCCAAGATCGTCAACTCGCACCTCAACGAATCGTTCACCGTCACCGATGCCTGCGTAGGGTGCGGGATCTGCGCCAAGGCCTGCCCCGGGCATGCCATCGAGATAGTCGACGGAAAGCCTGTATGGCAGCCTCGCTGCGAGGGATGCTACGGCTGCATCAACCACTGCCCCCATCAGGCCATCGTCTCCAAGAAGGTCAAGAGGCCCGACAGGTACATCAACAAGGATGTCACCGCAGCGGACATCGTGGCCGCCAACGAGTGAACGGCGGCCCTGCCGCGGTCTCCGGGCCGCGGTTCCTTCGGGCTATCAAGACAGCGTGCGGGACCTGTTCGGGAGGCCTGGGTCACCGACGCAATCGTATAATAGGGGACAATTCTACACAGGTTGAAATGGATACGGAATACGCCGTCGGGCTGATAATCTTCATCGTCACCTATGCACTGATAGCGCTCCGCAGTCCCAAGATAAAATCGTGGATGGCCGCCCTGGCGGGAGGATGCCTCATGATCCTCCTGGGGGTCGTCGCCTTCACGGACGCTCTCGAGTACATACATTGGAGTGTCCTCTACCTCCTCGTGGGCATGATGATGCTCGCATCCGCCCTCGGGGCATCGGGCTTCTTCGACATCGTCACTGACTATCTGCTCGAGAAGCTCCCCGACAGGAGGAAGTTCCAGGCGGCCGTGATGCTGATCACCGCCTGCCTCTCAGCGGTCCTGCTCAACGACGCCGTCTGCCTGATCTTCGCCCCGATCGTGCTCCGCTGCTGCCAGAGGCTCAAGGCCAACCCCGTGCCCTACATGATCGGCATCTTCGTCGCGGCCAACATCGGATGCATGGCCACCACCGTCGGGGCGCCCCACAACGTGGTCGTCGCTTCGATAGCCGGCCTCGATTTCATCAAGTACGCCGTCATCGGCATCCCCATCTCGGCCGCCTGCCTGATCGCGGCCATCCTCATCGTCACGCGCCTGACCGCGAAGGACCTGTCCAGCGACGACCTCTCCCTCGCCGGGCATGATTTCAGCGCCGGAAACGTCGACCGCCCGCGCATGAAGGTCCTGCTTGTCATCCTGGCCGCGGCGGCGGTCCTGTTCGCCCTCTCCGACACGATAGGCGTGGGGATCGGGACCGTAGCCATCGCCGCCGGGGCGGCCGCCCTCCTCGTCACCGTCCCGCGCGGGAAGGCCGAGGTGGAGAAGGTCATCAAAGGGGTCGACTGGTACATCCTCCTGTATTTCATCGGGCTGTTCTTCCTCATCGCCGGCGTCGACAGCTGCGGCATCATCAGCGGGATAGCCGATGCCTTCGGCATGGACGACCCCAGCATCGGGTCGCTGTCCGCCTTCACCGTTGTTCTCTCCAATCTCGTCAGCAACGTCCCCTCGGTCATGCTCGAGGGCGAGATGTTCTCCGGGAACACCATCCTGTGGGCGGCGCTCGCCATATCCGCTTCGCTCGCCGGCAACCTCACGATGATCGGCGCCGCCTCTAACACCATCGTCCAGGACCGTGCCGAGATACACGGGGTCAGGATAGACTTCGTGCAGTACCTCAGGATCGGGATCCCCGTCACCGCCGTCACCGTGGCCATATCAGTGGCGATGCTTTACGCGTTCGACCTGATAATCTGAGCACAAGTGTTACAGAAGCATCTTTTATCTACTGTGCCACACTAAGGGGTCTTATGAGGAAAGACACTCAGAAGAAGCTCATGGCGCTCTTCATGGTGGGCATCATGGTGCTGGTCGTCTTCGTCGTGGCCGCGTCCTTCTTAGCCGGCCTCTGACCGCATCCTGCAGGGCCGCCCGGCCCCCGCAGACTGCGGACAGCGTATGCAATGAACCGGAACACATTAGAGCCAGCATCCTTATGCTGTATGATTTGGTACTAGGAACATAAAATAAGTGCATTCTACTACATGTAATTGAAACATATTATATACCCAACGGTTGTTCCAGACGCTGTATGGCACATGTAGAAATCATCCGCAGAGCGTACCTGCAGAAGCTCCGCGAAATGATGGAGCAGCGCGACACCATCAAGATCATCACGGGAAGCAGGTACAGCGGAAAGTCATATCTATTGTGCCAGTTCAGGGAACGCCTGGTCTCCATGGGGATTCCCGAGGGGGACATAATCTTCGTTCCGCTCGAGGACCGCCAGGCCGAGATAAGCAACGCCGTCCAGCTGGAATCCTATGTGAAGGCGTCCGCCCCTCAATCGGGAGGGTTCCTGCTCATAGACGATATCCAGATGATCCCCGACGTGGGCGCCGCCCTGTGCCGCCTGTGCGACCGCGGCCTCAGCATCTACGCCGTCCTCCCTTATGCCGCTACCGACCAGGGGGCGGAGACGGTCGCATCGCTCGGCAAGACCGAGATCCTCAACATTCTCCCGTTCTCCTTCAAGGAGTTCCTCGATGCCTATCCTATATCGGACGAGCACGGCTACGGGGAGCGTTTCGAGCAGTACATCATGCTGGGCGGGACCCCTTTCATCGATATCGATGCCAATCCCAAGGATTCGTTCATCCTGTTCGAGGGGGTCTTCAACCTGATCCTCAACTGGGATATCGGGATGCAGACGAAGATCGATACAGCGGCCATATCAAGGCTGGCCATCTACATCTTCAACAATGTCAGCACGATCACCACGCTGTCGGCCCTGAGGCAGAACTCCAACGTCACCGACCAGAGGACCGTCGTGAAGTACATCAAGTACATGATAGACTACGGGATGATCATGCGCGCAGATGCCATCGATCTCAGCGACATGCGCAAGCTGGGAGTGAAGGCGAAGTACTTCGTGGTCAACATGCGCAACAGCCGCGGGTTCACTCCGCGCGGGCCGATCGGGACGCAGAGGGAGAACATCATCGAGAACCTCGTCTTCATCGAGCTCATCCGCAGGGGCTACGAGGTGTACGCCGGGTACTACCGCGGCAGCGATGTCGGCCTCTACTGCGTGAAGGACAAGGAGAAGATGATCGTCAAGACCGTCTTCTCGGTCGCCGATGACCGCGCCAAGGGCAAGGATTACAAGGCGTTCGTAGCGGCGCCCGGGAAGAAGGTCCTCCTGACCTCCGACCGCGGGATGAATGGCTTCTACAACGGCATAGAGTACAAGAATATCATCTCGTTCCTTCTTCAGTGACGCAATGTCAGTTATCGCGTGGTATATGTATGCCATCACTGATGGCCGTTCATGGGAAGCCGGGAAAAGACCTGTATGGAACCGCTGTTCACACGCAATTTCGTCCTCTGCACGCTCGTGAGCTTCTGCTTCACGACCGTGTTCTTCATGCTGTACACCGCGATGGCAGGGTACTCATCGGACGTGCTAGGCGTCGGCAGCACTGTATCGGGCCTGGTCGCGAGCATCTTCATCGCCGGCGACCTGATAGCGCGCCTCGCGGTGGGGAACAGGATCCGCAGCTTCGGCCCGAGGAGGATGTCCCTCATCTGCATGTCCGTCGGGACCGGCATAACCCTTCTCTACTTCGTATCGGATTCCGTCGCCGCCATGTGCATTGTGAGGTTCGTCAGGCACGGGACCTACAAGGGAGCCATGTACATCAGCAACGACGCGGCCGATGGAGATCTAGCACCCATCATCCTCAAGTTCACCGTCGACGAGTCGATGGTCACCGTCAAGAACGGCGGCACCGTGATCCACAACAACGACGTGGTCACCTTCACGAACGACTCCGAGCTGCAGGTAACCACCGTCGACGGGAAGTCGCACGAGATCACGTACAAGGGAACGTGGTCCAACTCCTCCGGTATGAGCAGCGGAGCTTCCGGCAGCGAGCTCGGTACCTCCACCACCATCTACATCGTCGACACCATGTACTTCGATGCCGGCAACGGGACGATGGAAGTCGGTGTGAAGAACGAATGAAACCGAGGGGGTCATCCCCCTCAAACACCTTTACAGCTATTGATTGGACTACCAACAGAATAGCTAAAAGATGTATTTTTTGGTATTTGTGCTGTAATTTCGTGCTATTGTTTCACGGTGGTTTATTCGTTCGAGAATGATTTTATATCCTGTTAATCGGTTATCCATCGCTATTAAGAGAGAAATTGCGCGCGCATACGCGCGTTCTTTTCGAACTTAATAGGGGAGAACTTGAATGGAGGCCCGCAGCAAACTGATTGCGGTGGTGGTCGTTATCGTCGCGGTAGCGGCGTCGGCGACGGCAGTGCTCATGGTGTTCAACAAGTCCGCGGATTTGGTGAACTCGGAGTTCCGCGTCATTGTCACGGGATCCATGGACGGAGAGCCCAGGACCGAGTATGAGATCGAGACGATCCCCGTCAACAGCCTCGTGGCCGTTCACAAGCTGAAGGGCGATGCGGTCGAGGACGTGAAGGTCGGCGATGTGATCGGTTTCTATTCACCAAGTCTGAACGGGAACATCTATCACCGCGTCATCTCGATCGACCCCGGGAGCAGGACTTTCACCACCAAAGGCGACGCCAACACGACCATGGAGTACGTGGGATTTGACGAGGCCAACGGCATCGTCGTCAACGTGAACCATCCGGCCGGGGAGGTGGTCGTCTTCGTGAAGGCGAACATCCTGTACCTGGTGATCATAGTCGTCCTGTTCTTCGTCATGGTTTCGGCCGTGTCCTCCCTGATAAGACTCTGGAAGGAGTGATTGAAATGGAATACAAAATGAAGAAGTCCATGGCGCTCGGAGTGGTCATCATGCTCTGCGCCGTGGCTATGATCGGAGCGGGCTACGCTGCATTCAACGGCCACGCCCGCACCTACAACGAAGGCAACTCGGCAAATGCTGGGTTTATTGAACTCGTACCTGGAGGCACGGGGGATGCTCAGTGGACTCCGCTTTCGAACAATGTTGCTACCGCTTTCAGCGAGTACACGTACAACGACGGCGGCACGAAGAAGGCTTACTACATCGCCGCCGGTGATGTTGATTCTGACACCCCTGTCGCACCTATTGCGAACTACGTCGTCAAGGTCCTCGGATCCAAGACATATACTGTAGCCAACAAGACCTCTGAGGCAATCACTGCAATCGACTTTGGTGTTAAGTCCGACAAGGGTGTCGGAAACACCGATTTCGTCTATGTCGTCAAGGTTGCTAACGGTGCATCAATCCAGTATGTCGTTCTCAACACTTCAGCTGCAACTGCCGAAAACGTCCTCAGCTTCACTGGATTGTCTGTTGCTGCTGAAACCGGAACCACCACGTTTACCGTGTCCCTCTGCATCGCATACCTGCCTAATGTCTACATCCCTGATTCCTTCATCGGACCTGCTGTTACACCAACGGACGATGATCACGATCAGGGTGCTAAGCAGTCCACCACCGGACCCGTGGATATCGGTACCGGTGATGATGCTCTTGCTCTTGGATTCAGCGTTACTGACGCAACAACCCCTGCTAGCCCGTGATATTTGGGTCCAACAGATTAATCGTCCTTCTGGGGTGAAGGCGGCCCCGTCCCTCCGGGGACGGGACCGTCCGATCCGACTCGAAGGAAAGGATGATCGAATCAAACCCTAACAAACGACACAACGAGAAAGAAAGCGGTCGGATGTACGGAAAAGAGGAAAACATAGGGGTTCTCCGGAACTCCAGCAGGCTCGGCCTGCCATTGGCATGCATCATGCTAGCGGCAGCCCTGTCGGTCATCCTCTGTTCCGTCGTTTTGTCCGACTGCTCCTCTGCTGACGGGGATGACAGGTTCCGCGTCGATCTGGAGAATGCCGACGGAAGCCCCCTCACGGGACCGATCATCGACGACGCCTACTTCTCCTTCGACACCATGACCCGTCCCGACGGCGTCTACTACGAGCTGGACTCCGGCGTCCCCATCGACAGCACCCCCGCATACTTCACGGTCCAGGCCGAACCCGGTCCGGACCGTATTCTCTACCGGATCACCGTCGGTATGGAGAACGTCTCAGGCACGTGGATGGACCACTACGGAATACGCGTGCTCACCGACGGAGGATGCTATGCGGATCTGACCAAAGAGAACGGCTACCAGTCCCTCTTCTACAAGGAGGGGGAGGTGGCCGGTTTCGAATGCGGTACGGGGTACGGCATATCCCTGGCGACCATTGGCGGGTCCCAGAAGGAGGTCGTCCCCGGCCACATCGGAAACATAAGGATATTCGTCGAGGCCACACCGACCCCCGGCTACCACGAGATCGAGTTCGTCTCCCTCGGGGCGGTCATCGAGACGAGGATCCTCTTCGAGACGGAGGAACTGGGAGCGCTCCCGGTCCCCGAAAGGAGCGGGTTCTTCTTCGAGGGTTGGTACGATTCCGACGGCAACCGCGTCAACGCGAAGACGGTCGTATCCGAACTGTCCTCCGACGTACTGGAGGCCAAATGGTCCGAGAACCCCGACGAATGGCCGAAGATCACACACACCGTGGTGACGGTCGAGAACCCCGACGGTTCCGAGACCGTCATCGACACCACCACCATCGAGCAGAGCGACGGCTCCTACGAGAGGCACGTCATAGAGACCACCACCTACCCCGACGGAAGGTCCGAGAAGAAGGAGACCGACGAGGACGTCGACCCGGACGGAGAGATGGACAGGACCACGTCCACCACGTCCATCACCGACCACGACGACGGCACCGAGACCTGGAACACGGAAACCGTCACGGAGAGGAAGGACGGTTCGTCCGAGACATCCAGGGTAATCACCGAGTACGACAAGGAAAATAACAAGGTCTACGAGTGGTCCGACACCCTCAAGACCGACACCGGCGGAGAGACCCGCGAGTACATCGTCACCGCCGAGGTCGTAGACCTCAAGGAGATGAAGTACAGGGTGGAGGCCATCCTGCCCGACACCACCATACTCGACGTGGACAACGCCAAGACCATCATAGACAGATACGACTACACCGTGGCCGTAGTCGGCACCCATTCCGATTCGGGATTGCTGATAGTGCCGGAGGACACGATGCAGATCGTCGCCGACTACGGATACTACCTGTCGGTCAGCAACGACGAGCAGTACGTAGCGCTCGACGATACCATATCCAGATACCTCGCCGACACCGGAGGCGAGGTGAGACTGAAGATCGAGAAGGCGACAGAGGACATGCTCACGCCCGAGCAGTCGGAGGTCATCGGAGATGCCTATGCCGTGAGCATCGTGCTGACCGTGAACGGGGTACCCGTAACGCAGCCCATCGGAACGATAGAGGTCGTCATCCAGCCTGGATACGCATCCGTGGCCGTGTACAGGGTGAATGAGGACGGATCCACCGTCAGATACCCCTGCACCTACGACTCCGCTACCGGCAAGGTGAGGTTCTCCCTCGACCACCTCTCGATCTACCTGATCGAACCCAGGAACGACGACTCCAGCAACGCGGAGATCTACGGCTGGATAATCTGGACGATGCTGATCGTCCTGACCCTGCAGTCCCTCGTGCTGGTGAACATGGGAAGGAGGCATGCGTATGGATAAGCGCATCGCAGCCACCCTGGCCGTCACCTTCGTCGCCATAATGGCGATGACCGGCATCGGATACTCGCTCTCGGCCATGACCTACAACACCGGCAACTCGGCCGTCAATGAATACGTGGTCCTGAACTTCGGAAGCTACAGCTTCGGCGATGGGGACCTGAGGTACAGCACCGTCAGCACCCCGGCGGACTTCACCTTCGCGGTGACGTCCTCGGAGAACGACGTCAACACCGTCATCACCCTGACGATGCGCAGCTGTTCCGCCCTTTACGAGGGCGAGCACCTGATATTCTGGCTCAGGACCTTCGTCGACGGTGCGACGCATTCCGTGAGGGTCGATCTGACGGTCACCGACAGCGCTTCGGACAATTCCCTGACGGTGGTGCACGACACCGTCTCCAACACCGGGAACATAGGTGCCGCCTCCTCGGACAGCACCTTCGCATTCACCCTCACCGTCACGGGACTGACCTCCCGTGCCTCCGCATCCGACTACCGCATCACCGTCATGAGGACGGTCTACGAGGTAGAGGGAGGCGATTCGGTGGGGACCTACGTCGGCTCCGCCCACAAGGGTTACGCCGTCGGCACAGACACCATGACCGCCAGGCACGCGGGTTCGGACGACAGCATGATCGTCACGCTGAAGACCCCCGTCACCGGGCAGTTCGAAGATCTCAGGAACACCGGATGGGTGTACGCCGTGTCCATGCAGCTGGCATCGGGACAGACGTCCTCCGAGACCTGGGACCAGACGCCGCAGTACGCATACTACGACGGGAACCCGTCGGGTACCTGGACGTACGCGGCCAACGGCGGGCTCAAGCTCACCGACGAGAAGACCTACGATATAACGCTGTACATAGCAGCGAAGACCACTGACGGCGGATTCGGTTCGCCGTTCAGGCCGGCGGATGACATCATCGCCGGCGGAATAATACAATTCACATTCGACAGCAGTAACTGAACGGAGGAGATGAGAGAATGGGGAGCACAGGAACGGCCGGAAAGGCGATAGGGAAATTGACAGCGAAATGGATGGCGACGTTAGCGGTCGCTTCTGTAATGGTAATCTCCGCTGTGATGGTATCTGCTCTCTACGACCCTTCGAACCCCTCCTCCGTTCCCGACGGCGTAGACACCGGATTCACGCAGTACATCACTTACCACTACGACGGATCCGACACGGTCAGCCCCTACCAGGCGTTCTATTACGGCATTGCCTCCACGGAATACAATCCGGAGATGTGGAAGAGCACCGGCAGCGTGCGTTCGGACGCATCCAATTGGACGGGGCCGTCGTTCACCAAGAATGCGACGGTGAAGATCTCAGAAGTATACATCTCTTCGATCACAGCCGATAACACCTACCACCTCACTGTTCCGGATAATTACACTCCCATAAGCGGTGCGAAGATCTCCAGTGGGAGTTCTGGTGATGCAACCATCACTGCCGATCCCGAAAACCACAGGTTCGACATAGCTGCAACCGTTTCGGGTACGTTCAAGTGCGAACTGACCCTGGAAAGGTCAGTGACTTTTAACAAGGTGTTCGCGGGATGGAACACGGCATCCGATGGAAGCGGCACACAATATCTGCCCGGGGATGTCGTCCCCGATTCGATCTCGACCCTTTATGCCGTGTGGATCCAGCCTGATATCTTCAGCGGTAACCTCAGCTACAGTATCAGTTCCTGGGGCGCGAGCAACACATACGCCATGAGTATGGCGCCTCCAAGCGGATCTCCTGACAATGACATTATATGGCCGTACTGCATCATCGGTGCAAACAGCGGTGCCAGCAAGCTGGTCGTGAACCAGACATATTACACCATAACACGCGGAGATTCCCGTGTGGCTGATTCGATGTACGGCACGATATACAAAATCACCTGCGTCGATACTCAGTGGGCCAAGGCGAGCAATCAGACCTATCCTAATTCAAGCGCTACGGCCGTTGAGCGCATTTATTATGCCAACAGTCTGACGTTCCCCACGGGAACGTACAGGTCCCTGCAGTTCGACAGCACGCCCGGTTCTCCCACTAGAGCCCAGATATCTTTCGTTGACCAATGCAAGTGCACAGGCGACGTCGTCATAGACAATATGGGTATCAATTCGACAAGCGCCAATGCCGGAAAGCACGGCGACGGTATAGGTTCGGCGCTCTTCGCGCAGGGGCATGTCCTCATCATGGGTGTCGGCCTCACCAACACCGCCCTGTCCAGTTCTACCGATCCTGCGGGCGGAAAGAACGCCCCTCAGATATTCGGCGGTATGTGTAGAGAAAACCTGTCACCTTCCAGTTACGACGGTTATCTCGAAAAGCAGATGGTGTTCGAGCAGTTCAGGGGCGAGGCCAACAACACGCTGTCCGTCCACGTCGGTACCTGCGTTATCATCCACAGCGGAATCTACGTCAACGTGATTGCAGGCAGTAACACCTCAGGCAACAACGGATACATAGGGAACTCGACCTATCCATTGTCCACATACCTGGTCATGAAGGGCGGAGAGGTCACTGATACGCTGGTGGGCGGATGTTCCGGAGCAGGGTATGGGGACATCTACGGTCATCTGAGCACCGGCGACGGAAAAATGGACGGAGGGACGTTCGTCTACTTCCTGGATAACGCCTATATGTCCGGTGACAAGTGGGAGGACGCCCAGGTCGGAATCACCGACAAGTACGCCACCGTCGAGTCATCCGTCCTTGAGGGCGGGAACTCCAGAGGTGTGAATCTCAAGAGCCAGGCCGTCATTACCGGTTCTACGCACGTGTTCCTGAGCGGCAAGTCCTCTGCCTGGGACGTGCAGGCGGGAGGCCGCAGCGCTTACACTCACACCGATTACGCCTACCTCGAGGCCAGCGGGAAGTCCGTCGTCAGGCACGTCGCCTGCGGTACCATCACCGACGGTACCAAGGAGAAGAACAACTGCGTCGACGTAACCGATGTCTATGTGTTCGAGGACGCGATCGTCGCCAACGTCTTCGGTGCCGGATTCGACACATGGGAGCAGCCGTCCGGCCGTTCCATGTTGGGAGGTACGGTCAACGTCACCATCGCCGGCGGAAAGGTCGGCAACGTGTACGGCGGTGGTTACAGAGGCAGCATCGGAGATACAGGTGCCAATCAGCAGGTCACCGTCAACGTTACCATTCTGGGAGGAGAAATCTTCCAAAACGTTTACGGAGGCGGAAGCGGAGGACTCGACAAGGTCAAGCACAACTCCAACGGCACCATGAGCGACCAGACAACCAGCTACTACACCCAGTCAATGGGGCAGTCCTACGTCTACGGCGACATCAACCTGACTATCGGCGGAAATGCCGTCATCCACGGTAATGTGTACGGCGGAGGCATGTCCGTTCCGAAGCTGTCCAGTTACGATGGTATCCGCATTACCGACAAGAACCCTGGCTTCGTATCGGAAAGCGGCAATGTCGTAGCCACTGTGTACGGAAACACATCCGTCACTATACAGGGCCATGCCAAGATCGACGGTTCGGTCTTCGGAGCGGGAAGAGGCGTAGAGGTAACTTACAACATGAATACTGGGACATACGAGTACCCCGATCAGACAAGACTGTATGTAGTCGATATGACTAACCTCTCGTCCGCCAACCCGTTCAAGACCATCCCCTGGCTACTCAACTCGTCCGGGCAGGTTGTGTACGAATATGATTCCGCCCTGTGTCACGTAGAGAACAACGACGCATACATCGCGGAAGGCTGCCGTTACGTGACCTTCGCCAGGGTCACGGGGAACGCCTCGATAAACATCGACCTGGAGTCAGACGGCTACATCGCCCAGGAGGTCTACGGAGGCTCCGCTTACGGAAAGGTCACCGGAAACACCTCGGTCAAGGTCGTCAAGGGTGACCTGAAGAAGGATGTGTTCGGAGGAGGTCTCGGAAGGGAGGGTATCGTCTCCGTGTCCGGAGGCAGGACTGTATACATAGCCGGAGACGAGAACGTCTCCGATACCGTGAACAGCATTTCCGGCGTATCCATCAAGGGTTCCGTCTACGGCGGATCCTCGAAGGGAGACGACGGTGGCAGTACATTATCTCAATACACCAACACGGTCGTAATCGTCAGGAACGGATACATCGCCAAGGATATCTTCGGAGGCGGCCTCATGGGCAACACCTACGGAAACGCCAGCGTGTACGTCGGATACGACAACGGTCCCAGCGGACCCACACCGTACAGCTACACGGAGGCCCATTCCCACGGCATATCAGTGGACAACATCTATGCCGGAGGCAACGTAAGTACCGAATACGACTCGGAAGGAAAGCCGATAGGCATCGTTCCCTTCGAGAAATATCTTGTCAAGGGGAGCGGAACCGTCATCGTGTTCGGTGACGACGGAAAGCGCCCCATTTCCATCACCGGAAGCGTCATGGGCAGCGGTAACTCCTGCCTCACGGCGGACAAGAGCATATCTTCAAGTTTCACCACCTATCTGGCCATCAACGGTGTGGAGAACCGCGCTGAATCCATGTCGGCCATCCACCGTGCCGACGAGCTCATCATCACCCAATCGGTCCTAAAGATCACCGGAAGGAGCCCGCTGGTGAAGGTCGGCAGCTCCGAGAAGACTCTCAGTATCTATGGCATCGGCACCATGACCCTAAGACGCGACTCCATCGTATCCATTGAAGACCCTATCGACGCAGTCGCCCAGTACCGCAGTCTCAGCAAGGACAACCTCCCGTCCACCGTAGCGGCACCGTCCAACGAGATCAGGTTCCTGACCGGTTCCACCTTCTACGTCAGGGACGTCAACATGGTATACGGAAAGGTCGAAGGATACACCATCCTGTCCGTCGAGACCCAAGGCAGGTATGGAGCGTACGTACTGGGAGACGCCTTGCTGTCGTCCAACAACGGTTTCGTCGTGTACAGGGACGGTTCCTACGACAGGGCTGACTACTCCGACTCCTCCGGCATCAGATGCTGGTTCATATCGGGAGTCACGAGGAAGGTCCTCACCATGAACCTGAATGCGGAGACTGACCAGCAGGGCCACCCCATACTCACGAACACCATGGCCACCGTGGACATCCAGAAGTTCCAGGATGCCACCCAGCTGAGGTTCACCGGAGGAAGTTTCACGTCCATGTCCTCGGACGGGGCCAAGATGTACTACTTCGACAGACCCGGCACCGTCAGCGACACCTACACCAACCTTGGAATGATAGTCGGTTACGCCCCGGACGACCCCAGTTACAACCCTGGCCGCGCTCTTCTCTACGACCGCGACACCCGCTACCTCGACATCGGAGAAGAGAGCACATGGATGTACGGCTCCTATTACGCCGAGAACGGAGACACCTACAGCGAGGAGCCTCTGAGAGGATACGAGGATAGGCCTGACAGAGTCAGTAGGACGCTGACCCCGGTCACCCTGCAGGCGTTCCGTGCCTCGGAGACACCCGCAGGCATCTACGGAATCAACTTCGTCTTCACCGCCACCCACAGCGACCGGACCTCTTACATCGGCTACCTGGTCATCAACCTCCAGGAATCAATCGTGGTCACCTACGAGTCCATGGAGGGCGGGCAGTCCGTCACCAAGGAGAACGTCATGACCACCAACAGGACCGAGGTGCGTATCGATCTGTACGTCATCGGATCCAGCGGCAGCGCGACCTCCGCCAACGACTACGAGGTCATCATGAAGACCGAACTGCCCCACAACAAGTCCGAGGGCCAGTGCGACATCATGATCCCCACCGGATTCACCAACGGAGAGCTCCACATCACCGGTGTCAGCTACACAGTGTATACCGAACAGGGAGACACTGATTCGGTGTTCAAGCGTTCGTACAACCGGGACGCGAAGATCTACGTGGCGGCCATATCCAACCAGGACAAGACCACCGGCTGGTCCACGTCCGCCGGAGTCGTGGAGTCTAACGACACCATGTCGGACACCGTCGTCGGTACCCTCATGGGTAACATCTCGGCGACCGTCAGATACTACGTCAGAGACTTCACGTACGAGGAGGACTACCCCGATTACCTCAGTCCCCAGATCCACAGCGAGACCAAGCGTCCCCAGTTCACCCTGCACTTCTACGTCCTCCTGAACGGAGAGCGGGTCAATTCCAACGTTACTGTAACCTTGATTGAAAAGCAGAAGTTCCAGGTGACCTTCTACGATTCATACAAGGACCCTGACTACCTCAGCCCCGAAGTCAGAGGCTACTACGAAGGCACCGAACTGACGGAGTCCAACATGCCCTCCACCGGTCCGAACTTCATCGGATGGTATTACGCAGGTACCAACTTCTCCAACGTCTACGACTACGGACAGCCCGTCACCAAGAACATGAGTCTGGAGGCCAGGTACACCTACGTACTGACCTTCGACAACATGGACGGCACCTCCTACACCATGTATGTCCCCGCTGAGGAAGGAGGTACCATGCTGAACAAGAACGCCGTCCCCAGGCCAACCGCCACCGGCTACGAGTTCGTGGAATGGTTCACCGATCAGGACTGTTCCCGCCAGTGGGACTACACCATGGACCGTATCACCGGAGATACCACGCTGTACGCGAAGTGGGTCGGGAAGCAGATTACCGTCCACTTCTGGTATACCAACAGCAGCGGTGACCTGGTCAGCTTCGCCGGAGACACCGCCCACGTGGCGCCCGAGGAAATAGGCGGGAACAGCTTCTACGTGATGATGAGGGTCGGCGATGAACTGATCAGGCCCTACGTGCGCTACGGTTCCACCTTCAACACCATCGACCCCTACCAGTCGTCCGGCTCGATCATCAACATCCTCGACTTCGCGAGGCAGAGCATCGAGGCCACCATGGGCGATAACGTGAAGTTCATCTGCTGGCAGGCCTACAGGTACAACGATCCCACGGAGAATGTAGTTTACAGCATCTATTCCGACACCCTCATGAGCGGGGACATGGCCCTCGAGAGGCCCACGCCCGGCGGTTCGCCCACAGTCCTGGACGTCATAGACCTTTACGCCGTGACCGCCACGGTGGCCATCCAGCTGGAAATGTCCGACAGCAACAACGATGCTTCCGTGCACATCGCTGCCCCCAGCACGTTCCTTGTCTATCCCGATGTGCCAGACGACATAAACGAAACCTACGACGTCTATGGATACGACAATACCATCTATCTCTTCCTTGACAACAGTACAGTCTATAAGTGGATGGAGGGCACTCAAAAGTGGCAGACTTCAGTCACTTCACCTGATACGATCAAGAACAACGGTACCTTATTGTTCAAGTGGAGCAACGACTTCAACGGCGTCGACTACGGCGGCAGTTTCAGGTACTACCTGGATGCGGACAATAACTGGTATGCCGTCGAGGACTGGAACTACAGGTACATAGATGAAATAGATACTGACTCCAGCCCCACCGTTTACTACGCCCACGACAAGTACGGGAACTTCTACACCAAGTCCGGCAACAACGCCTGGGTGAAGTCGTACAGCATCGTGTATGCTGTGGATGGCGTCGAGATCACCTACAAGCATGAGGGCTCCTCCTGGTACAAGCTCGAAGGCGACCTCTGGGTGTCGTGTTCTGAACCCTCCGACTATTACTTCAAGGACAGGTTCGACAACCACTATGAGGTTGCCTGGAGCGGCACGTGGAACACCGGAAACAATCCGAGAACCTACACCACGGGTCACGAGGGAAGTACATACACCATCACCATTGCCAAGACGGACAGCGGAAACCGCACCGGGACTCCCGTCTATAAGAAGGACGGAAGCGAGTACGACTGGTCCCAGGACGACTGGGCTGACGACCACTTCCTCGACCAGTTCTGCACCAGGTACATGTACGCCGGAGACATCTACAAGTGCACTTACGGTGCGGAGGCCTTCTACGAGTTCACCTTCCAGCTGAACCAGGCCACCCGTGCAGGATATAGACTGGTCGGATGGCACAACCAGCACGTCGACCCGATGGACGACTCCTATCCGAGTGCCGGCGTCAACAGGACCCTGTTCATCTTCGTGGATCTCACCGAAACCAATCAGCCTGTCTGGAGGGAGATCCTCAGGACCACCGAGGGCTCACTGTACCAGACCTGGGTGTACGACGGGGTATCCGCCCAGCCCGTCATCGGCGACCCGTCCCATTTGTACACCGTCGGATACACGGCGGTGTGGGAACAGCTGAATTACACAGTGAATATCGGTAACCCCGCCCACGGTACCATCAACGCGTACCTCGTCAACGAGGACGGTTCCAGGACCAAGATCGACGGTAGCATAGACAACATCCACTACGGAGACAGGATCGAGCTGTCATACGCCCCCACCGGCAACTATCAGTTCAGCAGATGGATGATCACCGGAGAGTACATCATCAACCCCGTGGGCAGACCCTCCACCACCATGATCGTCCAGGGAGACTGTACCATCTCTGTCAGCGATATCGGAGACAGGGTCGTCACCGCACAGGTGTACTACGACGGCCACAGGGAACAGGGGGGAGGAAAACTCAACGGCAGCGACGCCGACAGGACCACCGCCTTCATGCTCAACAAGGCCACCGGTGAGTACTGTCAGATGGACTTCATCCCCAACGTCTCCGACGAATACGAGTTCTACCGCGGATACGTCCCGCTAGGCGAGTACGTATTCGTCCTCAGATACGACATGGGAGAATACGGACACAACGATTTCGAACTGATGGGAGACCTGACGGTCGATATCGAGGGACGTGTGGACTTCTCCTTCTACGTCCTTACGGCGAGGATCACCGATGCCACCACCGACGGAAGTACCGTCGTAGATTACTGTTCCATCCCGGAGGGATGGCAGATCATCAACCACGTACTGCTGGTCGATGAGCACGGCAACGAGGTCCTCAGGGTGTCCAAGTACACAGGAGCCATCAAGGACTACATCGACAGGGAGATCGACCAGGGCGGCGCCATCATCAACAACCCGGAGGACATGATTCCGCCGGTGCGCTTCACCGTGGCACCGGGATACTTCTTCAACATCTACGAAGGATTCCCCGACGAGGTGTCTGGAGTGGACCAGTTCGTCGTCAACTACATCAACCGCTATCCCTACGGAACCACCCTCTACGGAGAGTCGTTCTCCGGAAGGTTCGACCTCAACTGGACCAGGTACTGGAAGCCCGCTGACGTCGTCGTCCACATAGCACCCATCGCACCTAAGGTCAAGTACGCCGTGGACAGCCCCGGTCCCGGAGAGGATTGGACCGCCACAGCGAACATCCCCTACGGTTCCGCATTCGGCCTCGACACCAGGACGACCGAACTGGAGACCTACCTTACTCAGCATTCCATATTCAAGCACGTGTCCTCGTGGAAGTACCCCGACGGCAGGATGGCCGTGACCGCGGACGTGTTCGGCCCCGAGACCGCCGTCAGGCTAGGATTGGGCGGCACCCCCGTCATCGACGCCATGTCGCTGGAGGACCAGTACGGCAACAAGTACACCAGCACCTCGGTGTCCGATCTCGACTATTACATAGTGTACAAGACCGTGGAGTCCGTGGAATCGAAGTACTAGATCGACGGCACCGACTACTACGTGTGGGACACCGACCACTGGGAGTCCTGCGACCCCGTGAACCTCTACTACTTCAAGGACGGTTCCAACAAGTACGTCCTGCAGGGAGGGGAGTACAGGTGCTTCTACATCGCCGACTCCTACTGCGAGATCGATGCAATCATCACCGCGGCCGAGGAGAAGCCCATTGCCGTGAAGGTAATGACGGAGAACCTCTCCGGAGGATACGACGTGATCTCGTCCGTCGACTCCTTCATGCTGACGAAGGACTCTTCCACCTACACCGGAACGTTCCCGGTCGAGGACATCTCCGGATACTCCTTCGGTACCGTGGTCCTGGAGAATGCGGGAGGCATCACAGTCGCCTCCGTCGTCCCCGTCATCGTCGACGGCAAGCTCACCGGGGTGCAGATGACCCTTGACGGCTAGACCGACGGCATCACCGCTGACATCAGGTTCGTCCTCCACACCGCCGACCTCGTGTGGGACAAGGTATGGGAGAGCGATCCCACTGCCGGCGAGACCCCCAAGGTCACCGCCAACGGCTGGACCTACGATTCAGTCACGCAAAAGATGACGAAGTCGGGAGTGAAGTACGGCCAGGAGGTCCTCATGCCCTACATGAACTATCCTGAGACGGACATCGTCGGCTGGACCGTCGGCGGCAATGCCGTCGGCGAGTACGAGGACGATATGTACAAGCTGACCTACACGGGATCCGTCCCCCACTTCAAGATGTGGAACGGGAGCGAATGGGTCGATTGCGATGAGATCGAAGGCTATCACTTCCACATCTACATTGACGGCGCCTATCTCCACGACTCCCAGTTCGTTCTGTCCAACGGTGTCTTCGTCCGCGTAGGCGAGGGCCCCGTCCCGCCCGAGACGTACACCCTGGTGGAGTCCGGCGAGTATGAGGGCAAGTACGTCGATACCTTCGGGAACTACTGGAACGACTCCCAGGGCAACAGCCTGTATGAGTATCACGTGTTCCGCAATAACCCCCTCAGGTTCACCTACGCCATCGAGCCCTCAGATTCCGGCACTGTGTCCCTCGATGCCGTCTATCATGTGGATAATGTGGACATCACCTTCACCACCTTCAAGAGCCAGTTCATAACCAACGGGTACCAGAGCATCACGTTCTCCATCCCCCAGGGCACCTCCCTCACCGTCGAGGAGATCGCCCAGCTGGCCCTCGAGCTGACCGACGGGAAGTACAACGGCTCCCAGTTCCTCGGATGGTGGAACGGCGACCACGAGTTCAATGTGAAGGAAGTCACTTCCATCCCCGTCACCGTGTCCTCCACTTCCACGGACGACGCCATCTCCGCGGACGTGGGCCCCGTCTCCGAAAGTCAGAAGGTCGGTCTTGCATCCGGCAGCCCGTTCACCTTCACCGTAACCGTCCGCGGCATGGCCTCCGCCTCCGGGGACGATGTGGTCTTGGAGATCACCGGCCTGCCCGAGGACGTCACCTACGAGACCGTATGGGTCTCCGGCGCCACCGACACCGTCCTCAGCGTCACCGTGACCGGCGAGGTGGAGTTCGGCACCAAGCTGACGGTGTATGTATCAACCTCGGAGGAGAGCGAGGTCTTCGATGCCGACACCGAGTTCCTCGCCAAGTGGGAGATCGTCTACCTCGACTTCCTCTTCGGTCAGGACATGGAGTACACTGAGATCGACGCTACCGTGACCGACGTCTCCGGCGACGACTCCGTCACCGTCGCCCAGGGCACTGTCGGCGGCACCGGCAACGTCGGTATCGCTTCCGGCAGCCCGTTCACCTTCACAGTCACGGTCACCGGCATGAAGTCCAAGGCCACGAGCGATGTATGTCTCGTGATCCACGGCCTGCCCGAAGGCGTGACCTACACCTACGAGGTCACCTCCTCCCTCGGAGCCGATGACACCGTTCTGAGCGTCACCGTCACCGGTGCCGTCGCCGCCGATACCGAGCTGGAGATCTGGGTCTCCGCCGCCACCCCCGATGTGGACGTGTCCGCCACCCAGGACTCCTCCGTGGACATCCTGGACTACGGCAGCCCCAACCGCGTCCTGTACAACTCGGAGATCATCATGACCATCAGGCCGCCCTCCGGCAAGACCATCGACTATGAGGCCACCATCGCAGCCAGCACCTCCGGCTACAACTTCGGCCAGCCCAAGAAGCTGTCCGAGGACAGGGGATTCAGATGGTCTTTCCTGCTGACCGAGGACAACGTGATCCTCAACGTGATCTACAAGGACGTCTCCGTGAAGATCGACTTCTACGTCAACGGAGTGTTCGTGGACCCCACCGGCCCCAACAAGGTCAGGGTATACACCGATGACGCATCCTACGACGCCTACGGACAGGACATCCCCATGTACAAGCAGGTCAAGTTCGGCAACTACGGCGACCAGAGCGTCATATGGTACACCGACCCCGAGTGCACCACCCCCTTCGATCCCTCGTCCACCTCCGGTTCGTACATCTACAACCAGCTGATGCTCGAGAGCATCTCCCTCTACACCTACGACAGGTATGTCGTGGTCTTCCACGACAGCGACGGTACCGGAGCGTACAAGATCATCAGAGAGCCAGTAGCTAGTTATGTGGATCTCCCGCTGTTCGGATACGACATGGAGGTCAAGCACAAGGACCACCTGTTCGCAGGATGGGCGGTGCTCTCCGACGACGATCACGTCTACACCTACTTCCCCGAGGGAAGAGTCCCCACCGCCGACTTCCCGGCCAACAAGTGGTTGAACCTCTACGCGTACTACCTCACCGACGGTACCTACGTGGGGACCTTCAACGGAGGGGACCACAACCCGAGGATCTACAACGACGATGATGTGCAGACGGACATCGAGCACCTCTCGGTGGTGTACAGCGAGACCGTGGACTTCGATCCCGACACCACCTATACCCCGGAGTCCCCCGGATGCACCGGCAACTACACCATCCGCCACCACACCGATAACACGAAGATCGTCCACTACTGGTGCAGGATCACCGTCGACGACAAGTACTACACCGTGGTCGGCACTTTCAGCGTGGACATCAACGCCCTGCAGATGTTCGTCATCGCCCCGTCGGCCTACAAGATGCACGACGGGACCGCGCTGGAGCTCGGCGACGCCGCCACCAGCATCCAGATGCGTTCCATCGACGGCACCGTCCTCCCCGAGACCATCCTCGACTGCTTCAGCTCCGTCGCCTACAACACCGGCGAGGGATACCGCAGCTCGCTTACCGACATCGGCACCTTCAAGACCGGTGCGTCGCTGACCACCGCCGAGGGCGTGGACCTGACCGACTTCACCATCAAGTACATCGACGGTACCATCACCGTATACTCCGAGGAATCCGTCAGAAGCGAGACGAGGGGGTGGTGAGGTGTCCGGTCAAAGCAGCAGGATCCTGATGGTTGCGGCCATCATCGCCATCGTGGCAGCCGCCTCGGTGGGGGCCGCGTTCGCATACTCCTCCGTCACCAACAGTGAGAACAACAACCTGAGCAGCGATGCCTACCTGGTGGCCACGGACAGCCATGGCGACACCTCCTTCCAGATCTCGCCGGTCCGGTACATGAGGGCCGGAACGGGGGTCTACCTCCCGGAGTTCGAGGGTTCCACGATCGAAGGGCAGCTGGAAGCTAAGAGTCCGTCTGGATCCTCTCAGATGAGAATGTGGGTCACGATGCAGGACCCCATGTCATGGACCGTCATCCAGAAGATCACCCTGACGGTAGATTACGACGATGATACCAAGAAGGTCGAGAGGACCTGCTTCGACTGGAACAACGTGATCCCCCAAACGGGAGCGGCGACCGATGTCATCTCCCTCGGGGACGGTACCCACACCTTCAAGATCTCGGTCACCTACAGAAGTACCGTGTCATCCGACCCGAACACTTACTCCCAGGTCCTCAACTCCGGTATCGTGTTCGTACAGGGGACCAATGCCAACGATCCCCTGACTCCGCCGTCATCCTGAATGTCTGGCACATCGCAAAATGAGATGACTGCAGAGATATATGGATAAGGGTAGGAACGAATGAAACCGAGGGGGTCCTTCCCCCTCTATTTTCCCTTTTTTACTCTGCGGATCCGTCCCTCCGAATACCTCTTCTCGCTTTTCCCGAGATCCGTCCTGGAATCACATATTATTGACGGTTAATATATTATCTATTTACCCAAAAATACGTATAAATAGATAATATGTTATCTACAATTATGAAGAATTATCTTGAACTCAGCGACATCTTCCACGAGAGATCCATGGAGGATCGGATGGCCGACCTGGCATCGAGATTCAAGGTATACCGCAAGAAGGCCAAACTGACCCAGCTCGAACTGGCAGACCGGAGCGGGGTATCGTACGGGACGATAAAGCGTTTCGAACGTACCGGCAGGATCTCCCTCGAAAGCCTGTGGCTCATATGACGAGATCTTCGCCGTGTCCGCCGCCGCAAGCGCCGCGGCCGCCGTGCTCTCCGCCGCCCTGACGGAGTCCCGGAGGGCCGGCGCTCAGAATGTCAGGAGGACGGGAGGCCCCCGGATATCGGATTACATAGAGCGCTCTTCGCTGGTGATGTCCCTCGTGGCCTTCGTGATGTTCTTCTCGTATTCCGGGGTGCTCACGTTCATCGCGCCCTATTCCCGCGAGACAGGGCTCACCGATTACTCCACGGTGTTCTTCCTCGTCCTGTCCATCGGCACGATCATCTGCAGGCTCTTCCTCGGGCGCATATACGACAGGCACGGCGAGAACCCCGCTCTGATCCCCTTCCTGGCACTGTATGTCGTCGCGATGATCATGCTGGGCACGGTGTCCTCCGGCGCCGAGCTCCTGGTCTCCGCGTTCCTCATAGGGATAATGATCGCCATGCTCTCCTCGGTGGCGCAGGCCGTGATAATCAGGAAGGCGCCCTGCGAGAGGTACGGGGTGGCGGTTTCCACGTACAATGTCTTCGTTGACCTTTCGTATGCTGTCGGGCCGGTGGTCAACGGATTCTCCATCGGCATCCTCGGCTACGGAGATAACTACGTCCTGATGGCGGCCGTCGGCCTCCTGGGACTCCTGATATATCTGGGACTCCACGGGATACCGGTCAGCATGGCCCGCAGGCGGGGGGAAGGTGCGGATGCCTGAACTTGCAGGGCCGGAATTCTACCTGCCGGGAGCGGCGGAGCTGGCCCCCCGCATCCTGGGCATGCTCCTCTGCAGGAGGATGCCGGACGGCAGCGTCCTGAAGCTCAGGGTGACGGAGACCGAGGCGTACTGCGGGGAATCCGATACGGCCGCCCATGCCCATCACGGCAGGACGCCCCGCACCGAAGTGCTCTATCACCGCGGCGGGAAGGCGTACGTGTACCGCTGCTATATGTTCTGGCTCCTCAACCTCACCTGCGGCGCCGAAGGCGATCCGCAGTGCGTGCTCATCCGCGGAGTCGACGGGTTCTCCGGCCCCGGCCGCATGTCGAAGGCGATGTGCATCGAAAAGGACCTTTACGGGAAGGACCTGGTGCCGGAGAACGGGCTGTGGCTGGAGTACGGGAATCCTCCCGGAGGGAGGATAGAGGCGGGCCCCAGGGTGGGCATCCCGTACGCATCGGAAGCGGACCGTCTCACCCCGCTCAACTTCAGGCTGGTCCGAATCTCATCTGAAATGCTGGTTATCGGCGATCCCGTTGAGCACGATGTCCAGCAGCCTGAGGGTCCCGGCAGGTCCGACGATGGGCTCCGGACGGGTGCGGATGAAATCCCCTCCGGGCGCCTCGATGACCGCCTGGGACAGTGCCGTTCCCCTGTTCACAGCGGAGACGCAGAGCCCCTCGCTGGCGAGGATGATGTCGCTCTGGGTATGCTCCGGATCGTCTGAAACCGGTATGCCGAGCGCCCTGAAGCGCTCCTCCGCTCTCTCCTTCCATTCCTTCCCGCCGGGGGACCTCAGCGCCACCGGGACCATCCCGAGGTAATCGTAGAGGAACATCGAGACGGCATACAGCATGGAGCCGTCCGCGTACACGGAGAATGTCCTGCCTTTCGGCAGTATATGGGCCGCTTCCATCTTCAGCAGCGCCCTCGCCGCGGCCTTCCTGGCGCCGGCGATGATTGCCAATGCCGGCGACGGGCCCTTCCCGAGCGCGGAGCATACGCCCTTGACCCATGCTTCGGCCGCCGAGAACCCTATAGGAGCGCCTTCCTGGGACTCGAAGAACGGTATCCCGTACTCCTTCTCATAGAGCTCCGCTATCCTCCTGCCGTATTCAGGGAAGATGAGGACGTTCAGTTCCGCACCGGCAGAGCCCCTGACGTCCTCCATGGACCATCCGGCCCCGACGGTGCACCTGACCTCTATCCCGCACGCCTTCAGGAGGGAGGACAGTTCCGCTATGTCGTCTTCCCAATGCAGATGGCCGATGGTGATCCCCATGAGGTTCACTCCGTGCCTCTCCTCCTGCTTCGCGGGCGCCGCCTCGCGCACGATCGCCCCGACGGCGTCCTGGAAGCCGTCGGCGAAGGTCCCGGAGTACCGGGCCTTCTCCGCCCTCACCGTGGGTATCTTCCCGCCGATGCTGCCGAGGTCCTCGCCGATGAGCGATGCGCCCGGCGAGTTCACCACGCAGATCAGGGACGGCCCCATCTTCTCAGCGCGGGCATACAGGTCCTTCAGCCTGCCCGAAGCGCCTGAGACGAACATATCGAAATCCAGATAGGTGCACGGGATGCGGGGCTGACTGAAGAAGTAGGCATCCTCCCACCTGAAGACGTTCCTAGATTCCCAGCCGGGCCCGCGGTCCGGGAACGCCGCCTCCGAGAACGCGGAGGGATAGTATTTGCACCCGGTGGGCCCGTGGACGATCGTGCAGGCGTCCCTCACGCCCTCGAACCCCATAAGCATGCCCAGGAGGCTCTCCGGCCTCTCATGTTCCAGAGTCATGCGTCGTCCCTCCATCCTTCGCGGCGGGGGGCGAGCATGCCCCTCGCCCAATCCTCGGCGAGCCATCTCCCCGCGAACGGGTCGGCGGCGGGGGCGCACGGGGTCCTCGCCTGGTACACCGACGGGTCCAGGTCCATGGCCGACGGGGCGGCCACGATGTCAGGTGCCAGGCGGGATATCTCGCTGACGGCTTCGGCGGTGCGCGATGCCGGGTATTCAGAGAATCCGGCGGGTATATCCTCCTCGGACCCGTCGCGGTAGTCCCCGCGCGTTATGATGCATCCGAAGACGATCCTCATCCCGACCGCCTCGGCCGTCTCGGTTATCCATGAGACACCGCGGCTCAGGGAGACGACGGCCAGCGTCTTCCCTTTGAGGACCTCCCTCGGACCGGCGAGCATGCTGCCGAAGCGCTTCTTCATATCGGCGATCAGGGCGTCCGCCTCCTTCTCCCTGCCGAAGAACCTCCCTGCTTCGCCGATCCACGAGGCCGCTCCCGCGATGCCGCCCGTGACATGGGCCTTCAGGGCCGGCACCCCATACTCCGTCTCCATGAAAGCGCACAGGGCCCGGCTGAAGCCGTCGGGGTTGAGCATGAGGCAGGCGGAGGCCCTTCCGGCGTTCCTCAGCTCATCTACGGAGGACATCCCCGGCAGGATGCAGTTCACGGAGATGCCAAGGCGCGACAGGCATTCCTTCACCTGCAGGATCTCGGACATGGCCGAGCTCGACATGGTCTTGGAGCCTACGAGGTCCACCGTCATCGGCATCTTCCCGCCTTTGGCGGCGAGGCGCTTCACCAGCCCGATGCCGGCATCCACGACGCCCTGCATGAAGTCCCCGGCGGCGTTGCCGTCCTCGATCAGGGGGATCACCATCGTCCCGGGATGGGCGGCCTCCTCCTCCGAGCATATCTGGGACACCGGGTCGCCGATGATCCCTGGCGGGCAGGCGGTGATCACCGCTATGCACTTACTGCCGGCCGCAATCTTGCCCTCGATGGCCTTTTTCAGGGCCTCCGAGCCTCCGAAGATCATCGTCCGCTCGTCCATCAGCGTGCAGACGGCGTCTGGGTCCTCGAAGCTGCGGACTGATGCGAACCCGCACCTGCCGGACCTGCGGACGCATGAGGAATCGAGCTGTACCGTGAAATGGGCGCAGGACGCCGGCGCGTGGAGGACGGTCGACAATCCTTCGATCGACGTGCAGACGGAGGCCGCGCCGGAGAACGCGCATCCGCAGAGCATCCCGCCGTAGACCGCAGGCCGGGACGAGAAGGGGGCGCGCACCGGCGTATCCTTTCCGATGTCTCTCCCTATCTGCGTCGCAGGGGCCGCCCTGACGGGCACTCTGCCGAGGATGAGCTTCTCCAGCTCGCCGTCCTCAAGGAACCTCGCCGGACGGCGCTCGGCATGCATGACCCGGTCGGCCAGTTTCCTGAAGTCCTCCGCAGTGCGCGACTCCGGGAATGCCTGGACCACGGTCTGCCCCAGTTTCTCGGCCTCCATGAAGATGTCGGACCGGCCGATCCTCGCGATGACCGGTATGCCGACGGCCGCCGAGAACGCATCGACGCGCCCGTCCTCCGACGGGTCCCCGCGGCTGTTGAAGATCAATCCGCCGATCCTGTCGCCGCCGTAGTTGGCCGCGCCCTTCAGGATGTTGTTGGCCGCGTAGATGGACATGAACTCCCCGGAGGTCACGATGAATATCGTGTCGGCGTACTTCGTCCTCATGGGCACGGCGAAACCGCCGCAGACGACGTCCCCGAGGACATCGTACAGCGTCACATCGGCGTTCAGCCTGTCCGCCCCCATGGATTCCAGGAGGTCGAACGCGGAGATTATCCCCCTCCCGGCGCATCCGACGCCGGGCTCCGGGCCCCCGGCCTCGACGCAGAGGCATCCGCGGTACCCCTCCGCGACGACATCGCTCAGTTTCCCTGACTTCAGGCCGCCGCTCTTCACATAGTCGAGGACGGTCTCCTGTATGTTCCCTCCGAGGAGGGAACGGGTGGAATCGTGCTTGGGGTCGCATCCGATCTGCAGCACCCTGATGCCTGCCTCCGAAAGGGCGGCGGTGAGGTTCGATGAGACAGTCGATTTGCCGATCCCGCCCTTTCCGTATACGGCGATCCTGCGGGACATATAATCCAACAATCTCCTGCGCGCGGTTATATCTTTGCAGGCGTTCCAGTTCAGCATGCAGTCCAAGGAAGGATTCACCGTACGCAGCGAGCTCGGCATATTCCGCGGCAGGCTCTCAGCGAAGGGGCGTTTCTCGGCCGAGGCGAACGGTTTCAGGCTCAGGATGAAGGAGGAGGACGGCATCGTGAAAGCTAAGCTCACCTCCGATCCGGACCGCTGGGCGGCGGCCGAGACCAAGCAGAGGTTCCGCGCAGCGTCCGCCGAGGAGGCCGTTCCCATGGTCGAGGCATGGCTCGACAGCATCTCGGAGCTGGTGGTCTCGTCGTATGCGGATGACGCGGAGTTCCTGGAGACCTCTCACGGGCGGATCGCGTTCTACCGCTACAACACCCATCTCGGCACCGAGCCTGCGATATTCGTCCACGGGGGCCCGGGAGGCGAGAGCAATCCCGCCAATGCGAGAAGGATGAAGCTCGACCATCCGGTATACGCCTATGACCAGCTCGGATGCGGCCGTTCGGACCCCATCCCGGACATAGATAGCTGGACGGCGGCCGATTATGCGGCGGAGCTCGACGAGTTCATAAGATCGATCGGGGCCCCCAAGGTCATACTCATCGGGGCATCGTGGGGCGCGGGGCTGATAATGTCGTACATCGCCGGGTACGGCACCGGCAGGGTCGCCGCCCTGGTCCTCCCGTCGCCGTTCCTCAATGCCCGCACGTGGGAGGCCGACCAATGGGCGAACATGCATGAGCTCGACCCCCGGCTCGAGAAGAAAATGAGGAAATTGATATCCGTTAAGAATTACGGGGACGAATTCCGGGCAGGGATGGCCGTTTACGACGCGAAATACCTCTTCTCCAGGAAGGCGTTCGCCGAATACGCGCAGACGGCCGCCTCCGAGCCTGCACCGCCTGTCGCGATGAAGCTCCTCGGCCCCAGCGACCTCGTCTGCGAGGGAACGCTCAGGGACTTCGATACCGAACCCGCCCTTGCTGAGATCGACGTGTCGACGCTGTTCATTTGCGGCGACAGCGATGAGGTGCGCGTATCCACCTTGGAGAAATACAGGAAGGCTGTGAAAGGGGCCAGGATGGCCGTGGTGCCCTGCGCCGGGCATGTGACGTCCCTGGAGCAGTGGGACGCCTATTCGGAATCCATCAGGGCGTTCCTGAGGGAGTACGGGCTTTGATGATCCGCAGGGAGGACCTCTGGGTCGGGCTGCTGTCCGAGATCGGCATCTGCCTGCTGAAGGTGTCGGTCCTTCCGGATACCCCGGAGTACTTCTGCCTCTGGGCGGTGTTCTCGGTGTTCTGCCTGGGGCTGGCCGCCGTCAGCTGGAACCGTTTCTGGAGGAAGCGCCGCCGAGGCCGCCGCGGGCCGCCTTCCGTGCCTTCTCGGTTTCGTCAAAGAATTTTTTCATTCTGTCATCTGGAATGAGCCCTCCGCGATACATCATATCGAAGGGTATGCCGCGCCACGGGACGGGCCTGCGGTCGTCGACGAAACCATTGCGCTCATAGAATCTGATCCTCCTCGAGCGGATGTCCTCCGTGTCGGAACGGTCCGGGGGAGTCTCCGCGCTCAGGGCCATGATGCGCCCCGGATACATCTCCGCCAGAGTACCGATGATGCGGGACCCGCACCCTCTGCCCCTGAGGGCAGGCTCGACGGCCAGATAATAGATGTAAAGGATTCCTTCCTGCCAGAGCAGGTAGGTGAAGCCAACGAACTCCCCGTCTTCCAGGGCGGCGAAGAGCCCTCCGCAGCCTGCCTTCTCGGCCAGGAGCATGTCGTCGTAGGACGTCCTCTCAGGTTCAGGGAACGCTTCGGCATTGAGGGCCTCGATCCTCTCCCTGTAAGGCGAATCGGCGCCTGCCGGGACGATCTCGGTCATTCAGATCGCCTTCCGGCGGCGCCTCAGGCGGCGGAGGCACCTTTCCGCATCATCCTTCCCCGCTTCCTTATCGGACACTATCTGATATTCCCTGCCGAGGAGGCTGTACCTCTCCATCCTGTCCTCGAACCCGAGCGCCGACAGGCGCTTCAGGAGCCTGTACCTCATGCTCTGGAGCCTCTCATCGACCCCCGGGGCCTCGGGAAGGAGGATCACGGTCTCATCCGGGTGCTCCGAGCGCAGGAGCCTCAGGGACTCTGAGAAGACCCCGCGGCCGCGGAAACGCTCTTCCACGGCCATGTAGGGGACGAGGAGGAACCCGTCGGCCGATACCGAGGCGCAGTAGCCTGCAGGCTCTCCCGATACCTCTATGAGCATGACGGTCCCGTTCGAAAGGAACGCCTCGAAGGGGATCTTCCTCATCCCGCCGTACGATGCGGAGTACATCTTCTCCGCGGCATCGGCGGCGGAGGTGCCAGGGGAGACCGCCGACAGCGTCACGCCGGTGCCGCCGGCGTTCTTCTGTGCGGCCTCATAATCGGAAACGGTGCTCTCCATGTCCGCCTGGGCCACCGGGGCGCCCAGCCATACGGCATCGAACAGGTATCCGTCCGACTTCAGTGTCATCCCCGGCACCGTGCAGCCGTTCCTCTCGTAGAACCTCCTCCTCCCCTCGCAGAGGGCGGCGGACGTGAATCCGGATTCCGGCTTCTCCATGACGGTGAACGTATCCTTCCCGAACCTCTTCCTGATGTCCGCGAGGGCCTCGGACCCGTAGCCCTTCCCGCGGTCCCCGGGATTGAACGCCAGGTAGACCAGGAAGGATCTTGGCCCGTCCGTGTACGTGAACGAGAAACCTTTGAACGCGCCGTCCGAAAGGTAAGTGATGAGATTCCCGCCCCTGCCGACGGTGGCGGCGAGGACTCCGAATGGGATCCTTTCCTGTTCGGGGAAGGCCGAGAGGTAGAGCTCCCTTATATTGCCGTAATCCTCGGACAGCGAGACTCTGGAGAAGAACATCAATGGCCCATGCTGGCCTCGGAATTAAATGTATCCCGTCCCGGGTCCGGGACGGGAAAAGGGGCCGGGGCCCCCAAGATGTTTCAGTCCTTCCTGGCGAACGGGCCGATGTGCAGGAAGTACAGCGCTATGAACAGCACTGCGATCGCTGCAGCGATGCCTATCCCGACGAAGAGCAGGGTGCTGCTCCCGCTGTCATCCGACGGTTCGGAATGCATGACGGCGTAGTCGGAGAAGTGGTCGGTGGCGAAGGTGACGTACCCGTCGCTCCACGTTCCGCTCATGCTCTCCAGCTTGTTCGTTTCGGGGTTCACGAAAGCGACATAGATCCTGCCGGCATCCTCTCCATCTCTCAGCGCATACGGCAGAGTGACGCTCACCGTGCCGGCGAAATTCTTGTTATCGCCGAAGGCGATCGAGAACACAGGCCGGTCTGCGATAATGCATGAAAAATGAATCCGATCCTGAAGGGAACGTATAGAAAGATTGCCCCCGCCCGAGATTGGAATCGGGCGGGGACGGACGGAGGTAAGCTCCCCGGACGGTCTGTCAGCGCCCGGGGATCGAACCGCAGGCGAATCGCGAACCCGCGGCTCAGGAAGACAGGAAGCAGTCAGGTCCCGTAGTCACACGCTTAGCCCCTGCACAGGCATCTGCTTGTCCGGGCAACTTCCTATCTTCATCTTAAGGGATACCTTAATTTATATTTATAATTAAGGATGCCTAAACGTAATCGAACGATCTTGCGCAGCTCTTATGAACGCTTCTTACTGAACTATATGATTAATAATAATGATATTTAAGATATCTGCTTTACTAATATCAATACCGCATAAGTTACGGTCAAATTAAAAATACACTCACCATGTTTATACCGGTGTGACTGATGCCATCGTGATCGGTTCGGGTCCGGCAGGAGCCTCCTGTGCCCGCTTTCTCCGGATGAGGGGTATCGACGTGACGCTCATTGAGCGGATGACGTCGAATTTCAATACCTATCACCGTATCTGCGGTTCCGCCGTCAGCCGCAAGGGCGTCAGGCACCTCAGACTTAAGGATAATGAGATCCAGAACCGCATCGGGCTGCTGCGCCTGAGATGGCCCGGAGGCATCACCACAGACATCAGGGTGCGCGGATACATCATCGACAGGCCCGTGCTGATCGCGAGGCTGAGAGAGGAAGTATCCGATTCGGGCGGCGAGATCGTCACGGGCAGCGTGACTGAGGTATCCCAGGACGAGAACGGATGCACCGCCGTGCTTTCCGACGGCAGGGAGTTCCATGCGGATTATCTGATAGGTGCCGACGGCGCCTTCTCTGTTGTCAGGAAGAAGATCTTCGGGACAGAGCCGGGGAGCATCATCAAGGTGGCGGAGTCTTACATCGATTCTCCGCCGGACGGAAACCTGATCTTCAAGATCGGGGAGAAGTACCGCGGCCTCTACTCATGGTCGTTCCCCTGCGGCAGCGGCAGGACCGTCGGCACATCGGCCGATCTCAAATCGGAGGTCGCCGGCAGTCCGTTATGCCGCTGCACCCCTACAGGCGCAGTGGATGAGCTCATCAACGGAAGGGCGATACTCATCGGCGATGCAGGAGGGCTTGCCAATCATGTTTCCTACGGAGGCCTCCGCACAGCGTTCGAATCGGCGTTCGAGGCTGCCTCGGCCATCGACAAGGGAGACCTCAATCAATACCAGAACTGGTGGAGCAACAGCGTGAAGTCAAGCATGGGATTCGGGGACCTGCATGACCTGGTCGTTTCCATGACGGATTACGATTACTCCGAGTTCTCGAGCAGGATGAACCATCGGAGCCTGTACCTCAACGGCCTCGACTCGGTGATCCATAATCCGAAGTACTTCAGGTACTACATAGGATGCCTGCAGGCGCTGCGCTTCGGATGGTGAGCGTCTCTTCGAAACCCGCCTGAACGATTCTTCGTAATGTAAGACGGTTCCGGGCTGAGAGCGAAAAATGTCCTTCAGAAACGGCCCTAGAATCGAAGAAAAGGCTTTTGCCCTTGTCCGCGTACGTTATTCAGATTTCAATCGATTCTGATGCCGTTTTCGAATGAAAAAATCTCTCCGGCCTTGTTTTTTCGTTGACTCTCCGGTGCACAGTGTCCAGCAGGATGTTTTATCAACGGCAAGAAGAAATTTGCCCTGTATTCTTCTGTTCTTCCCTTGATTCTGCGGTCCTTATTCATAATGCAAAATAATATTGCAAGTTAAGCAATATGGTTTACAATTTGTTGCACGTCACGCAAACGTTTGTTTTCAAAAGAATGCGCCTCATTTTGGTGTTTTTGCTGTACAGCGGAAGGGATCTATCTGAAAATCATCGGGAAAAATCCTCGAAAAAAAATTTTCAACACGAAAAATGCCTGTTTTCAATGCGAAATCATATCGATATTCGGGGTACCGTTGTTGTCAGAGAAACATGCAACTTTTGGAAAAAGTATGCATTTTCCTCCCGATTCTGAGCAAAAACGCCTATTTTTGTCATTTGCACGCTGTTTTTCTTAGGTTTATTAGATATACGAGATAAGTAAAGCATATAACTAAACTGACAATAAAAATACGGACAATGAATTTTGCACTTGATTTTATCGTGAAAAATAGAAAAAATATGAATTTATAAAAATCAATGGAAAATCGAAGGTTTTGCTCTTCAGGCTCAATAAAAATCTAGTTAAGTAATTAGTAAATCATTTTGCTTTATTGAAACAAATAATAGCGAACCTATTCAGACAATGTATCTATAACGCGAAACTGAGGTGCAAATGACCTTGTCCGCGCGATCCTGCGGATGCCGCGCTTCAGCAGAAAGGATATGCTCCGGAGGCAGCGCGATGCCGGTCCGCACCGCCTCCTGAAAGCATTTTTCCAGTTCTTCGAGTACCATTAAAATAAATCAATCTAGTAAAGCAAATGACTTTATTATTATCATTCGTTGATGGTATAGTTCGATCCGTCCTTCGTGGTGCACTCAGTCCGGAAGCTGACGTGCTTATCGCGCATGATGTCCTGCAGGACCTTCCCGTGGACCCCGATGCCGACGTTCATGAACTGGTTCTCGACCACTTCCTTCCCGTTGAAATTGCTGACAGGGTGGAATCCGAGGGGCATGTGGTTGGTGCGGACCTGCATCGCATAGATCCTGCCCTCGGTATCGAATATCGGTCCTCCGGACTGTCCCTTGAGCCCGGGGGTCGAGGTCTCGACGTACATGACCTGATACCCTCCGTCCTTGGAGCTCTGCGAGGTTATGATGTTCCGGGTGTGGATCCCGTCGTTGGGGAAGAAGGCAATGGGGAGCACCCCGGGCCTGATCCTGAACGCATTGCATTTCTCGTCGAAATCGGCGGCCACGTTGGTGAACGGGAACCCGGTCCTGCAGATGCTGGTGCCGGGGAGCATCGTTTCCGGATCGCGGAAGACCGGATACTCGGACACCATGTCGGGCTTGAACCCTTCCAGCCTGCCCAGGCAGACGTCGATCTCCCTGTTCACATAGACGTCTGCGAGCCTGACGCCGTCCCATCCCCACCAGAAGGAGTGGTTAGTGAGCCATTTCGGGTCCAGTTTGACCTTTTCGGTGCCCGCAGGCGCCTTGGCGTTGATCTCCTCCACGCCCTTGATCTTGGTCTGGTCCTGGCGGAACTGCATGTAGGAATCGAAGAGGTGGCCGGCGGTCAGCACCCACCCCTCCGGATTGACCACGAAGAACGTTCCGAGAGAGGAGCTCACGGTCCCGTCCACGGAACGGGTGTTGACGATGAGCGGCCTCGTGAACCTGTATGCCTTCTGGCATGCCTTCGCGAACATGTGCACAGGATGAAGATGTGCCTATATGACGTTTCACCAAACGGAAACGCCTCATCATAACATAGAAAGAAGAAGATACGACGCCGGAAGTGCAATCATGATTGTAGAAGCAATCGCCGAGGCGATCATCTGCCTGGCGATCGCGGTCATGTTCGTCGGTATCTCGTACAGCTTCTTCTACTGCCGGGCGCATCCTGAGGAGAGCGCGCCCGTCGACGTGTCCGGATATAACAAGATCGGGTGCATCGTCATCGCAGCTTTCATCGCGTTCATCGCGCTGAGCGTGTACGGGACCGCCTGAAACCATGCGATACGGTCACCGGGCCCGGAAGTCTTCCAAACCCTTTCAGATTTTTCTGTTTTGATTAAAAAAACGGGGAGCAGGGCTCCCCAAAGTTTCGGTTTTACTCTGATGTGCCGATGGCGCTCATGATCTCGGCGTCCTGCGAGACGACCGCGCCGATGGCGGCGAGGATGTCGTCTGAGGACATCATGAGGTTCAGCGCGAGGTCGTTGGAGAGCGCGGCCTTGCCGATCTTGACGAGGCGGCTCTGCACAAGGTCCTTCGCATACTCGACCTTCAGGGACATCGCGGCCTTCTCATCCTCGAGGTCGTCGGGGCTGAGCTCAGGGAGGTAGAGGTCGTTGTAGACGCCTACCGCCTCTGCCGGGAGGGATGCGATGTCGTAGATGTTCCCGGTGTGGTCGTTCGATCCGTCCTTGAGGTCGTCGATGATCGTCTTGTAGCCGGCGACGTCGTTCTTGAGGAACTCGGCGAGCGCGAGGCATTTGCCGGCCTCCTCGCCGGTGAGCTCCGCGGCCTTGTCGTTCAGCTCGTCGATCTCCATAATCTTGCGGCCCATTACCGACCTCATCAGCCGGACCTGGTCCCTGATCTCCATATTCCCATCCATTCTCAATACCTTCGGCGGGATGCGTTCCCGCCGGAAGTGCATGGGTTTCTGATGATTTAAAGTTGATTTCCCTGAAGAAATATCAGTATTCTTTGTTCCGGGGGACGCGGGAAACGGGTTTTCCGCAGAACGGGCACTTGTCCAGGATGGTCTCGGAGCCGTCCTTGTCCTCGGTCATCAGCTGCGGTCCCTTGTAGGTATCGTCCACCCAGATCTCCTTGGCGATGACTGCGTTGTACATCTTGATGCAGCAGCATGCCTCGACATCGGCATCGGAGATCTCGAGGTTCAGGATGGGGCGGGAATCGAGCTTCGCCTTCCTCATCGCGTCGATCTTGTCCTCGATCCTGTCGGCCTCGACGGCCGCGGCCGAGAAGCCCATGCCGGCGGCGTACCCCATGAGCCTGAGTGCTTCGTAGATATCCTTCTCCACGTATGCCCCGTTCTCGTACATGAGGGCGAGATGGTACATGGCGTTCGGGTCCAGCTGGTCCGAGGCCTTCTTGAGGTATCCGTACGCCTTCTCCGCGTCCGGAGGGACGCCCTGCCCGTTCAGATATGCGACGCCGAGGTCGCGGACGGCCGGAAGAAAGCCTGCATCGGCGGCCTGTCTGAGGTATTCTATGCCTTTCTTCTGGTCCAGAGGGCGGCCCTGGCCGGTCATGTACCCCATGCCGACGGTGTAGACGTCCTCCATGTCCTGCTTCACCATGAGTGATGGATTGCAGTTCAGGACTTAATTTGTACTGTTCCCCTTCCCGAGGCTGGCCAGTATCTCCTCGGCGCCGGCCGCTCCGGCTTCCTTCGCGAGGTTCAGCCATTTGACGGCCTCCTCCCTGCTCTGCTCGGTGCCGTAGCCCGTCAGATAGTCGGTGGCGGCCTGCACCATGGCATCCGGGAACCCTCCGGCCGCGGCCTTCACGGTCCATTCGAACGATCCGGCGGGGTCCTTCCCGATGCCGTCCCCTCCTTCCGAGAGGATGATCCCCAGCCGGTAGGCCGATTCCGCATCCCCCTTCTCGGCGGCCCTGCGGTACCACGATGCGGCCTTCTTGAGATCGGCCTCGGTCCCTTCCCCGAACTCGAGGCAGACCCCGGCATGGAACATGCCGTCCTTGTTGCCCCCTTCCGCGGCTATCCTGTAGAGGCGGAACGCCTTGGCGGGGTCCGCAGGGGTCCCGAGGCCGTTCATGAACATGTAGCCGAGGCTGCAGCGGGCATCCTGGAGGCCCTGGGAGGCGGCCGCGCGGAACCAGCGCATGGCCTCTTTGTAGTCCTGCTTCACGCAGATGCCGTCGAGGAAAGCGGTCCCGTAGAACAGCTGCCCCTCCGCGATCCCCGCCTTGGCGGAATCTTCCGCGTATCTGACGGCAGTTTCCTCATCGATCCCCGTGTACACCCCGTTCATGTACTGCACCAGGAGGAGCGCTTCCGCGTCCGGGAACCCCTGGCCGGCGGACGCCTCGAGGAGCTCGAACGCCTTCCCCATGTCCTGCGGGATCTTCTCCCCGAAGAGGAACTCGGAGCCCAGCAGGTACTGGGCCTCGGGATCCCCGGACCCTGCCTCATCGTCGAGCTCGCCGAGGGTCTTGGACATCATGCCGTCGGGCGTGTCGTATGAAACAGCGGTGCTCCTGTGCTCTGCCGGGACCTTCATGTTCCGCTGTCATGCGGATTGATAATAAAGGGATGCCGTCGGACCCGGCCGTTCCTGAGTGCCCTGCCCTTGGAGGGGAGGCCCCTCATGTACAGCTCGGATTCGCGGTACATGGGGTAGAGCTTCTCCTGCCGGCGGAACTCGGCATCATGGGGACGGCGGTTGAACGGGCGGTACCTCTGGCGGAGATGGAGGCACTCGTGGTAGACCACGCGGTCCATGACATACTCCGGGACGGACAGGTCGTCCATGACCGAGGATATGGCCACCACGCGGAACATCTGGTTGCAGTAGCCGAGGCGCGTGTAGTTCGCTGCCGTCGTCCAGGTGAAATAGGTGTTGTCGAGGTCCGCCGGGAGCAGGAGGCCGCAGTCCAGCAGGCGCTGGACGGAATCGAAGATGTTCCTGTACCAGCCGACATCCCTGCGCGCCAGGTTCCTGGACCTCCTGAGGTAAAGCGGGCGCTTCTCCTGCAGGAACCGGTCTGAATTGAAATACGCAACATAGTCCGGGCCCATTGTGAGGTCGCCGGCCCCCGCGCGGTCCCCCCTCTCTGTCAGGCGCGCGTAAGCGAATATATACTGCAGAAGATCGGCGAGAGCGGCGTCCGGGGCCGAATCGCAGTAATCCGAGACCTCGATGACCGATCCGCCGTGCGACCATTTGAAGGAGAACTGCTTGAACGGACGGAACTCAGCGGACACCACTTCCGTGCCTGTTTTCGCCCCTTCGGCGGCGGCTATCTGCAGCAGGCGCTCATCGTCCGTACTTACCATGCCTTCGGCATCTGCAAATCATTTTAATAATAATTCTTGATAGTAACACGATGTCAGCAGGAACCCATCCCCATCCGGGCCCGGACAGGTCTGCAAACGCCTGTTCACGGCGTTAAGAAAATTAACGCCTATTTAAAACGGCCCAGAGGAAGAGAAGGTCCTCGGACGGAGGTTAGAGGATGATATATTCCGATTTCAAAGGGGACAGGATCTCCAAGCTCGCATTCGGCGCGATGCGCCTTCCGGTCGCGGACGGCGACGATTCGAAGCCCATTCAGGAGAAGGTCGACGCGCTCGTCGACGAGGCGATGAAAGAGGGGATAAACTACTACGATACCGCATGGGGCTACCACGGCGGCAACTCCGAGACCGTCATGGGCAAGGCGCTCTCCAAATACCCGAGGGACAGCTACTTCCTCGCCGACAAGTTCCCCGGATACGACGTGGCCAACATGGGGCACGCCAAGGAGATCTTCCAGAAGCAGCTCGAGAAGACCGGCGCGGGATACTTCGACTACTACCTCGTCCACAACGTCTGCGAGACCAACATCGAGCAGTACCTCGACCCCAAGTACGGGGACGTTGCGTTTCTGATCGAGATGAGGAAACAGGGGAAGATCAGGCATCTCGGGTTCTCCTGCCACTCCAACTTCGACAACATGAAGAGGTTCGTGGAGGCCTACGGCAAGGAGATGGAGTTCGTCCAGCTGCAGATCAACTACCTCGACTGGATGTTCCAGGAAGATAAGAAGAAGGTCGACTACGCCACCGAGCACAATCTTCCCATATGGGTCATGGAGCCCCTGCGCGGAGGCTCCCTGGCTAAGATCGATGACAAATACATGAAGGAGCTCGAGGCCGCCAAGCCCGGGGAGACCCCCGTCGGATGGTGCTTCAGGTTCCTGCAGTCCATCCCCCAGGTCGTCACCGTGCTCTCCGGCATGACCGAGATGCAGCAGATGAAGGACAAGATCGCCCTGTTCGAGAAGAACGAGCCTCTCACCGAGCATCAGCTGGCCGTCCTCCAGCATGTCGCGGACGAGATGGCCTCCGTGGGCACCGTGCCCTGCACCGCCTGCAAGTACTGCATCACCCACTGCCCCAAGCACATCATGATCCCCGAGGTCCTGAGGCTCTACAACGAGGACAAATTGACGAACGGCGGTTTCATCGCCTTCATGGGCTACGAGGCGCTTGCGGTCAAGCCCACCGAGTGCATCGCCTGCCACAGGTGCGAGAAGGTCTGTCCCCAGGGCATCAAGATCTCTGAGATCATGAAGGACTTCACCGCCAGGCATGCCAAGGGAATGTTCCACTGAACTCCCTCGGGGTCCCTGCACGGGGCCCCGAAAACCACTTATTTTCCGGAAAAACGATCAGTTTCTGCCTGTTTTGCATTAAAATCCTGATTTTCCGAGGTATCTGGTATTTACAGAGAGCGCGGATTTTCCGACCCGCTCCGTTCATGGTATGAATCGAGTACGTAAATACTCGGGCGAGGAATGCATCATTCATGTCGTTCAAGTGCGGCAAGAAGACGAAGGCCCCTAAGACCGACGCCAAGGATGCAAAGAAAGAGTGATTCCCCGTCGGAGAATCATCTCCTTCGGGACCCGAACTCACATCCGAGCCCCACAAACCCGTTTCATCCCTTTTCTCTCACATATCATTATATCCCCGGCAATGCGATTTTATCCGCATGGGAAACACTCATCTCAGGAATGGTCGGAAAAGCGTCAGACCGAATGCCTCTTCGAAAAAGAACCGGGCCCATCCGAGTATGAGTGTAAAAAAAATCGAGTGCTGAGCATTGCAGGTATCAGCCGCGCACATCCGACGGCCGTTTCGCTTCTCCTGACAAGATGAAAAGATTCAGACAGGCCCATCCGTACTTGTCTTTGATACCGGGAGCGATGAAAGATACCGCGGACGCCGTCGATAAGAAAGCGAGAGGGCAGGTGCTGGAAAGAACGGTGCAATTCCGCTGCGACAGGAAAATGAGGAAAAGGGTCACAGACGTGGTCACCGACAATTTCTCGGCTTTCGAAATCATGACCTTTGATGATAAAGGAAAACCTTCGATCAGGCCCAAAACATTCAAAGGTCAGGGAGAGAAAAAAGGCGATTATGGCCGGAAATCCCTCGATGATAAAAATGAGCTGTTCAAGGCCGAAATAGAGCTAAGGAAGAATGCCAGCGAGTACACCATCATTCATGAATTTGTTCACCATTCAAGGGTAGTGGACTGGCGTCGCAGAGGATATTCGAAGACAGCATATCCTACGGACGAAAAAGGTATATTCCACGACCATGAAGATTCTTCTTTAGACATGAATAAGGTAATGTTGGCTGAAGAGGCTGCAACGGTAGCAGAAACAGCCATGCGCTGCCGTAAAGGGCAGAAGGATTATCCATACACGTATTACGACCATTTGGAAACTCAGACGAAAAAGAGGATTGCTGCTCATCCGGGGTCCCATTGAAACCCTCTTCGCTTTTTCCTCGATCCTGCGGGGCAGATCCTTTCGCAATCATGGGCTGCGGGCATGCCGGGCACGCGTATTCCGCCTGCCGGACCTCTGTTCCGCTTGGAATAGTATTATTTCTTTTTTTCGATAGACATAAATATATAATATTTGAACGGCATGTTGTGCAAGGCGAAGAGCCAGACATCGGAAAAGAGAGGAACGCCCCCCTGTGCGTAGGAAACATGCGGGGGCGGCCACCCGGAAGCGATTCGGATGACATGCCAAGATAGCGCTGACAGCATAGTTAAGGGTATTGCGGGGCCCCGCGGGAACCGCGGGGCGAACAGAGGCAAATCGTACTCGAGGATGCCGGCGGACGGCGGCGCCTCGGGGCAGTTCGCCGAGGCGCTGACGGCGGCCATGGACGCCGCCGGGGTGCCGCAGTGTTTCTCGAAGTTCAGCAACTGCATCTACACGGACCGCCAGAAGCTGGCGGTGCTGGTCCTCATGGCCCGGCACGGCATCAGCTACGGGGCCGTCCGCAGGGACCTGGGCATGTACAGGGGCTTCACCGACGCGATCGGCCTGAAGCGCATCCCGGACGGCTCGACCCTGTGCAAGTTCCTGAAGCGGATCGGGACGGACGTCCTGGAGAGGGTGGTGATGGCCTTCGCGGCCGCCGCGGACGGCGGCGCGACGGTGGCCGTCGACAGCACCGGCCTGTCCGACTTCGACAGGTCCGCCCATTACGAGAAGCGCCTGGACGACTTCGGTGCCGGGCGCAGCAGGTCGTTCACCAAGCTGTCGCTGGCGGTCGATACCGGCACCAGGATCGTCCTGAGCGCGTCGGCCTCCGCCGACGGGCACAGGAACGACACGACGTTCATGCCGGGGCACATCTCGGACCTCGCAGGGTCCGGGCTGAAGATTGACTGGCTCATCGCGGACAGGGCCTACGACTCGTCGCTCAACCACCGGCTCGTGCGGAAGTTCCTGGGGGCCAGAGCGGCGATCCCGGTCCGCCGCGGCCAAGGGAACCGCGGGACCGCGATCCACGGGCCGTACAGGCGCATGATGGACGAGGCCCTGTCCGACCCGGACAGCGCCGAGAGCAGGGCGTACAGGCGCAGAGCGGTCATCGAATCGACGAACTTCATGATCAAGAAGGCGGCCGGCCCGTCGGTATCGGCCAGGATACCGGCCTGCAGGGAAAGGCAGGCCCTCCTCAAGGCGATCGCCTTCAACGCGCTGAGGGTCATCAGGCTGGGACGTATCGATAGGCTGCGGGGAGGGTTTCAATGAGACCCTCATCCGGAAAAAAGAGATAAAATACTGTCGGAGTTCGATGTTGATTCTACTGAAGATTTCGGCAGGGAGACGTATCGCAAGGACAGGAAAATGTTAAGAACAAGCGCTCATGCGAAATACGGTGAGCCAGTTGTTGGCATGAAAGCATTCAGAGCCGTTGAAGAAAATTTCGAAAACACGAAAATATCAAAAATTGAAACAGGCGGAGAGAGTGCGAAAAGCATTTTCGGCAGAATATTGAAATTAAGAAACCTGGGGAAGTATGACCGCGATGATGATTGAATGCGCGATTGATCTCCGCTGAAATGCAGAAGTGCAGCAAACTACAGGTGTTTCCTGCGGCCCCGATGCTATAAATCATCATGACAGTCTTGAATCGAATGCAACTGGGACCTACCTACTGAGAGAATATAATAATGAAATGAACCGAGGCTGAGAAATGGTGCTGAAATGCTCGATGGACCGTCCGGGAGCGACACTGGAACTGACGATGTGCATGCAGAACATATACGCTGCCGATCTGTACATCCTTCAGGACAGATTCGGCTTCACGTTCAAAGAGGCCTGCATGTTCCTCTCGTGGGACAGAAGGGAGAGCGACGATGAAATCGAAAGAAAATACGACATGACCCTGGAACAATACAACAGGCAGCGTCAAAGGCTCATCTACAGGCTTCCGAGAAAACGTTACGGTGTATTCGGGCCGTATAGGGCGCCCCTCGTCGATATTGAACTTGAAGACGAGCACGGCGTTCCCCCCTCCCTATTCTGAACGCGGTCATCATGAATCGTTCCAAAGACGGCAGGCAGGGAGGATCCGGACCGCGGCGCGGAGATCTCTACGATGAGAACTTCTTCAATGACCACCGCATAGGCCGGAACGGCATCACGTCGGTCAGGGAGTTCCGCTTCATCCGCTATGCCGCCCGTGTCTGGCTGCTTCAGGAGAGGGGAGGCCTCAGTTTCGCTGAAGCGCGCATATACACCCATGATGAGAGGCCGGAGACATTCAGCGAGATAGATGAGAAGTTCGGCTTCGAACCGGGGGAATCGGAGCGCAGCTATCCGGAGATCTGCGCCCAGGTCGAGGAGAAGCTGAAGACGACCGACATATTCTGCGGCTTCACGCCGGTGTACGCTGACTCAGTGGTCAAGCCCGGCAGGCTGGAGAGGGAAGCCAGGAAAAAGAAGAAGAGACAGGGGAAATGACCGTATCCGAAATTAACGCCTCTTCATTCTGCCTCTGCGGGCAAAAGGTCCGCTGTCCCTGGGCACGACGGCCTGCTTCATCAAGGAGCAGGCGGACTTCTGCGCGGCGGAGCGCATGATCGCGGGCAGGGAAGGATGTGGAAAACGCCCCAAGGACCTGAGCATGAGATCGACTGGGGACCGCCGGATGCACCAGCGATGCGGCCATAAAAGGCCGCATCCTGATCAGTTCCGGCCCTTTTCTTCATTTTCATGGTCCGTTTCCTCCATCCGGAATACCGGAACAGGACGGCTGGATCCATTTGCTGAGATCTGAGCTCGTTCTCACTTACGGTTCTGATGGAGGAAGGGAGACAGAAAGGCGGAGCTTCACCTGCAGCAACAGCATCCGGACCCGCAGGGATCCGGCACGTCATCGCTGCTGCAGTCGAAACTCCCGTAATGGACGCTCCTGTCGCCTTTAACGGCGAAGGCCGAGCTGTACCTTGAGCCGGAGATCATGGCGGCGGTGTTGCCGCAGACCTTCTTCCATATCCCCCTGCGGAAGCGGTGGTGGTCGTCGAGGTCGAATAAGTCGGGATATCCTGGGATGTTCCCCATATAGGCGGCCATCTGCCCGTAGTCCTCGCAGGCGTCCTCCAGGCCGTCCACCTTGAACGCCCTGACGGTCCTGGAAGTGAACGCGGCGTCTCCGATCGCTGCCTTAATCGCGGGGTCGTCCACGGTCACCGGCGAAGAAGCGGTGTACCTGAAGTCTGCGAAGCCCACCTTGGCCATGAGCCTGCGGAAATCACCGTCGTACATGGCGCCTCCGAGGCATTCGCCGCGGACCACCGGGTCAGCGTACACGGAATCGGGGACGCGCCTGTCGGCGAAGACATCGGAGAAGTACAGCTCCCCGCCCTTCTTCAGCACCCTGTAGATCTCGGAGAATACCTTCTCCTTGTCAGGGGACAGGTTGATCACGCAGTTCGAGATGACGACATCCACCGTGCCGTCGCCGATGCCGAGGGATTTGAGGTCCTCGATGTAGCCCTGCAGGAATCTGACGTTGGACTTCCTGTAGCCGAACCTCGCCATCTGGTCCGCCTCGTGCCTCTTCGCCACTTCGAGCTGCTCCGGGGTCATGTCCACCCCGATGACGCTGCCGGATCCGCCCACGAGCTTGGACGCGATGTAGACGTCCTTTCCGGTGCCGCATCCGAGGTCCAGAACTGTCTTTCCCTCCAGAAGCGGAGGTATGGGCGACCCGCATCCGTAGGACCTTTCGATGATCTCATCATCCACGAGGGCCAATGCTTCCTTGACCTCATCGCTCATGTTCCCGGAGCACTTGCATGCTCCGGTCTTCAGGTCGCTGCTTCTTTTCAGTTCCTTTCCGTAATATTCGCGGACGCCTTTCTTGACCGTTTCTCCGCTCGGGCGGCTGCTGTTCTCCATGCACTACACATAGATGACCAACTATATAGATGGTTATCAATCTTTTTCGGAGGACCTGCAGCATTCCCCCTCTCCGCATGTCACGGAATGCCCATCGCCGCGCAGGGAAACGAAATAATCGATGATCTCGGCCAGTTTCTCCTGGCTTAGGGTGTAGTACGACCACCTGCCGGACCTCCTGACGGTGACCAGTCCGCATTCCTGGAGGACCTTCATGTGATGGGACAGCGTGGGCTGAGTTATGCTGAGGGTCTCCAAGATCCTGCAGGCGCAGGTCTCCCCGCCCGTCAGCATCTCGAGTATCTTCAGGCGGTTCCCGTCGGAGAGCGCCTTGAACACTTCAGGGTCCATATCGCAGTCCCCGACGGGTTCTTCCGTACAGATACCTTTGCAAAAGCAGAGGATTTTCTCAGGGGCGAAGTCAGCGCCTGCCCGGCCTGTTCCTGCCGTTCTTCGCGTCCCCGTGCCTCTCCGAAGGAGGCACGACGGTCTGCTTCTGCTTCTGCTTCAGGCCCGGGACGTGCTCCGACCATACCCTGCGCCCGTCCATGTCCTTCCCGGTGCAGTACATGAGGGTGGAGACCGTGGACGGCGTAGGGGTGAAGACCTGCACCTGCTCCGGGTTGGTCCTCAGCTCCCGGTGCACGAAATCCGCCAGTTCCTCCATGTCCCTCTGACCGCAGCCCGGGTGGGCGGCCATGAAGTAGTATGTCAGATACTGGTCCTTCCCCTGGCGGCGGTTGGAAGCATCGAACATGTCCTTGAAGTCCAGCAGGACGTTCGGCCCGGGCTTCCCCATGCGCGACAGCACCTCGGCCGAGATGTGCTCCGGGGCGATTTTCAGCTGTCCGGAGACATGGTCTTTCACGATGCAGTCCACGTATTCCTGCCCGTGATCCTCGTCGGCGACGGCCATGTCGAAGCGTATGCCGGAGGTAACGAACACCTTCTTCACCCCGGGCACGGCCTTGATGCGGTTCAGGAGTTCTATCTGAGCGGAATGGTCTATGTTCAGCGAGGGGCAGGGCCTGGGGTAGAGGCACCTCCTGTCCGGGCAGGCGCCTTTCGAGGCCTTCCGGGGGCATTCGATGCCGTACATGTTTGCCGTCGGCCCGCCGACATCGTAGATGATGCCGTTGAACCCCGGCATCGATGCTATCCTCTCCGCCTCCGCGACGACGGAATCGGCGGTGCGTGAGACCACCCTCCGGCCCTGGTGGACGGCTATGGCGCAGAACGAGCATTCCCCGTAGCATCCGCGGTGGGTGGTTATGGAGTTCTTGATGGTGTCCATCGCCCTGACCTTGCCGTTCTTGGTATAGAACGGATGGACGGCGTACTCGTAGTCCAGCATGTAGACCCGGTCGAGCTCCTCCGGCGCGAGGCAGCGCTGGGGAGGGTTCTGGATCAGGAAGCGGTCGCCGTGCTTCTGAACGAGGCCTGCGGCGGTGACAGGGTCGCAGTTATGGTAGAAGATGCGGAAGGCGTCCGCGAACCTCGCCCTGTCGGCGGCGCATTCCTCGTAGGACGGCATCTCGTTGTACCCGTCGGGGGCCTCCCTGCCGATTCTGCATATGCCCTTCGCATTGCTCCAGTCCCGCCCGTCCCTCATGCATTCCGCGAGCTCCAGGTTCGACAGCTCCGCCATCCCGTAGGTGATTGCATCGGCCTTGGCGTCGAAGAGGATGCTCCGGCGCAGGGAATCCGACCAGAAATCGTAGTGGACGACCCTTCTCAGGCTGGCCTCGATGCCGCCCAGGACAATCGGCTTTCCCTTGGCGTACCGGCGGATCAGGTTGGAGTACGCGATGCAGGCGCGGTCGGGGCGCCTGTCGTTGATCCCTCCGGGGGTGAAGTCGTCCTCCTTCCGGAACTTCCCGGACGGGCTGTAGTTGGCCACCATGGAGTCGACGCAGCCCGAGGTCACGGACCAGAACAGCCCGGGCATCCCCAGGCGGGTTATGTCCACTCCGTCCGAGACCGACGGCTGGCAGATGATCCCGACCCTGAACCCGTTGTCTATCAGCCAGTGGCCGATGATGGCCGCCCCGTTGTACGGCGAATCGATGTAGGTGTCGCCGGAGACGATGATGACATCGAGGGAGTCCCATCCCCGCGCCCTGACCTCCTCGGGCACGGTCGGTATGAACATCGGATCTCCCTGGACATGATGTAATCGTCGGTCGAGAACCCGTCGCCCAGGTAGGCGATCTCACGGTACTGCTTCCGGAACCCGTTCCTCTCGTAGGCGTCTATCGCCCGGAGGTTCCTGGTGTTCACGTGCAGGTAGGCGGAGGTGCAGCCGTGCTCCTTCCCGTAATTTAGCATCTTTCCGATCATCTCGGAGCCCAGGCCCTTCCCGCGCTCGTCCTTCACAAGGTAGCATTTGCTGATGAAGATCTTCTCCCCCTCGACACGGGCCGCGAGGTACCCGGCCTTCCTGCCGCCGTCGATGAGGTAGCCGTAGACGAAGCCGTCGTCCATGGCCCGGCGGATGCTGTCGGCCGACTGCCATGATTCGAAGATGCGCTCGGTCTCGTCCTCTCCGCCGGCGATCATCGGTCCGAACACTTCTGTCCAGATGGGATGGGCGAACTCATGCAGCTCCTCTGCCCTGTCCTTCCCGATGATCTCGATCTCGGCCATGGGCTCTGCTATGCCGATGCAGTACTTGTAATCAGCAGGTCAGGAATGTGAATCAAGAATGCAGTGCCGATACTCTGGATTTAATCAATTCATCGCAGCAAGAACTTCTTTCTAGAAGATCGACCATGAGAATTTTTCAGAATCCATCTTTGGATAATGCCTAGTTCGCATATGCGGTGCTGGAATATTCTGCCGAAGGCGTACTGCAACACGACCTGCTCTGCCATTCGGTATTGCATTTGAGTTTTCTCCTCACGCAGGATCCAATAAGAGGCCCATCGAGGGCTTCATTTTCATTCATATGGTCATGCAAGGCATGGTACATTGGTGCGATATTGCATTTGTAGAATTTTCAACCCGGCATTTGTAGAATTTTCAACCCGGCATTTGTAGAATTTTCAACCCGAGATTTTGAGTCCTCTGTCCGTAAAAAATCGATCGATAATAGACTCACAATCATTCGTGCCTACAGAATTGCAGTATTCAATGACATACTTCCAGATTTGAACAGCGACTGTGTGGAAATATGATTCATTCCTCGCTTAGCTTAATTAATCTCATTCATTCTTCTCGCTGAGCAGGAAGTCCGTGACCCCCATCTCCCTTATGCCGTCCCTGGTAGACGTCGTTCCGCGCCCGTCCATCAGTATGACGGTCTTCGGACAGCTGTCATTTATCGCTCTCAACGGAGCCAGTTCCCGGGCCTCCGTCTTATCGTCATAATATCCCAGGCATACCTGCCAATACGCCTTCATGCCGTTCTTCTCGGTGACGAAATCCACTTCCTTGGAGTCCCATTTGCCGACGATTATCCCGTATCCCCTGCGTTTCAGCTCCAGGTACACTATGTTCTCCAGCACCCTGCCCCTGTCCTTGCTGGCCATGCCTACGGAGTTGTTGCGCAGCCCCGGGTCCACTGCATAGTATTTCGGAGTAGGGCTCAGGGCAGTGGATCTCAGATCGAACCTGTCGGCGCGGTAGAACAGGCATGCCGACTGCACCGCGGCGAGGTACTTCTCCACAGTGCGGACGTTCATGTGCAGTTCCCTGGCCACGGCGGCGCTCTCTATCGGGTTGCCGATGTTCAGCATCAGATAGGTCACCATCTTCCCCAGTTCCTCTGGCTTCCTCACGTTCCCGCGCGTGACGATGTCTCTGAACACGATGGACGAGTACAGGTCGTCCAGCATCGCCGATGCTGCCTGTTTTCCTAAAGCTGGGTCTATGCCGGGGAACCCTCCGTACTCGAAATACTCGCCGAACACTTCGTCAGGTTTCCTGCCGTTCCCCCTGAGGTCCATGTATTCTTTGAAGGACAGGGGGAGCATCCTCAGCTCCACGTAGCGCCCTGTCAGGTAGGTGGCGAGATCGGTGGAGAGGAGATGGGCATTGGAGCCGGTGATGTAGATGTCGGCCTCGGTGTCGACCATCAGGGCATTCACAGTCTTCTCCCAATCCTTCACCCTCTGGACCTCGTCCAGGAAAAGATAGAAACGCCCTTTTGCAGGGACCCTGGACCTGAGGTATTCATTGAGATCAGAGTGATCAGATATGGAATCGTAACGGGCGGATTCGAAGTTGATCAGCAGCATCTCGCCGTCTCCGACGCCGTCGGACCTGAGCTTCTCCATGAACTGCATCAGGAGCGTGGACTTGCCACACCTCCTGACCCCGGTGATCACTTTGACATGGCCCCTGTCGTCACGCAGGCTCTCGAGCTCCGACATGTAGAGAGGGCGCTCTATCATACCTTTCATCATAGAACTCTAAGGGTTCCTTCGTATTTCAATAATTGTATTATAATACAATTTTAGGTCGATAATTCTTTGAAAATTGTATTATAATACCATTATTTCGGCGCCGTTCTTTCAGGAAGCCGGATCTCTGAAAGAAGATCATCAGTTGCAGTGCTGCAACATTAATCAAAAAATCTTTCCGGGCCCTATGCCCGCTGTATTGATTTTGAAACAGCGGGGGACGGCGGACCTTCCGATGCGGAAGGGTCCGCCGTATCCGATTATCCGATCCTGGCACCTTCGTGAAGAACCCGTTCCCGAGGGGCAGGGCCCCTGCCTCAGTCCTTCCTGAGCCCCATGTCATCGAGGAGCCGGGGGAAGCCGGCCTCGAAGTTCACGCCGAACCTGACGTCGGTGCCGGCGTCGTGGGTCCTGACGATGCTCCTCCAGGTGAAGTCCACGGCCAGCTCCGTCGCTCTGGCCAGTGTGAGGCCGTTCATGACGGAGGCGACTATCACGGACCCGAAGATATCCCCAGTGCCGTGGTAGTATCCGGGGATGCGGTCGCGGAAGAAGTACTCCGTCCTCCCGGTGCCGGCGTCGTAGCAGGCGGCGCCCAGCTTCACGCTGTCGAAGTGCACGCCGGTGAGGATGACCTTCTTCGGGCCGAGCGCGGAGAGGCGCCTGAGCCGCCCTTCGATGTACTCCTCCGTGTACGGGCCCGGCTTATACTCCTCGCCGAGCATGAACACCGCTTCGGTGATGTTCGGCATTATGACATCCGCGCGGGTGCAGAGGTCCCTCATGCCTTTCGCGAAGGACATGTCGAACCCGGGGTACATCTTGCCGTCGTCGGCCATCACCGGGTCGACGAAGATCTGCGCCCCGTTCCCCTTGGCGTACGCGAAGATCTCCTCGACGAGCGCCACCTGCCGGGCGGACCCGAGGTAGCCGGTGTACACGCCGTCGAATCTCACATTCAGTGATTTCCAATGTGCCAGGATGGGCTCGATGTCGTCGGTGAGGTCGCGGAAGGTGTAGCCCTTGAACCCGCCAGTGTGGGTGGAGAGCACGGCGGTGGGGAGGGCGGAGCACTCGACGCCGGCGGCCGAGATGATCGGCAGGGCGACGGTCAGGGAGCATTTGCCGACGCACGAGATGTCGTGGACGGCGAGAACGCGTTTCTGCTGCATATGCCCGATTGATGGGCCACCGCGTATTAAACAACCGCGAACAGGGAATGCGCCTGCGGCGGAAGCACAGGGAAACACAGAATGACAGGGGGTCTCGGCCATTTCCCGAGGTCCCGCTTGCTCTCCCCGATACTTTTAAGAAACGATAGCAGGAATAGAGGCGCATGCTGAATTCGGACGAGCATCTCGAGAGGGCCCTGGCGGAGTACAACGATAAGGTCTCCGCCCTCGAGGACAGCGGGCCCAGGGAAAAGCTCCTCGAGGCCCTCGTGAACCGCGGCTGCGTCCTGTTCATGATGGACTCCTACGTCTCCGCCTACGGCGATTTCGATGATGCGTCCGACATCATCGCGGAGATCGAGGACTCCGGAGGGTCGGTGGACCCGGGGCTGTACGTCAAGACGCATGCCATGAAGGGGATGACGATCGTCGAGAAATCGGTGCACGAGGCCGCGGAGGAGTTCAGGCTGGCCGCCACGAGGCTCGGGCAGCTGAAGCCGGGCGCCAGGCACTTCCCGGACGGCAGGGCCATCGCCGACTTCTGCCTCGACTGCGCCCAGACGCTCATCGACGAGGACATGGGCGCGGACGCCCTGCCGTTCACGGAGAAATCCATGTCCCAGACCGTCGGGAAGGACGATGCCTGGAGCCGCAACAGGTACATGGAGGCATGCAGCATGGAGGCGGACGCCCTGTCCGGCTCGGAGGACCCGGAGAAGGCCGGGGAGTACTTCGACGAGGCCGTGCGCACCGGGGAGTCCCTCAGGGCCTCCGGGGAGCTGGAGGACGACATCATGCTGGTCGACGCCTACGTCGGCCGCGCGGAGCTCTGCAAGGGGGAGGAGTTCATCGGGTATGCGGAGAAGGCCGAGAGGATCCTCGAGGACCTCGAGGCCCGCCATGCCCTGGAGGACAGGGACCTGCTGTCGCAGCTGTGCGGGGAGATCGCCCAGGCGTACATGGGTCTGCACAAGATGAAGGAGGCCGAGAAGTACCTGATGAAGCAGGTAAAGCTCAGCATCGGCGCCGAGCCCCCGCGGTCCGGGGATTCCGCCCATTGATATACGGCGGAGGGATTAGGCGGAGCGATGCGCACATTCTTCTGCCCCCAGTGCGGGGCGATGGTCCTCCCGGGCGTCGGCACATGCCCTTCTTGCGGGACCGTGCTCGGAGCCGACGGGCCTCAGATGCAGGAGCCCGTCCCGGAACACCGTCAGGGCCCTGCCACGGTCTCCGACGCCTCCGAGATGAAGGCCCCCTTCCTGCCCTACGAGCCCAGGGAGTTCCAGCTGCAGATCATCAGCGACATAGTCGATGCCCTCGACCGGCACCGGCACATCGTCATCGAATCGGGCACCGGCACCGGGAAGACCATCGTCTCCCTGGCGGGGGCCCTGCAGCACGCGAGGAAGACCGGCAAGAAGATCATCTACACCACCCGCACCATATCCCAGTCGGACCAGGTGATGAAGGAGCTCAAGGCGATCTCCTCCCTCAAGCCGGTCTCCGGGATAACGCTCACCGGCCGCAGCAAGTCCTGCCCCCTGCTCCAGTCGCGCCCGGATTTCGCCGACCTCAGCCCGAGCGCGCTCTCCACCCTCTGCTCCGACCGGAAGCAGAAGAGCCTGCAGAACCGCCCCGGGGGGTGCCAGTTCTTCGAGCAGGTGGAGCCGAGGCTGAACAGCATCTCCATGTACGCCAGGAGAAACTTCCCGCGCTCGGAGGAACTGGACGCGTTCTGCAGGAACCTCGGCGCCTGCCCCTACGAGGCCAAGAAGCTCCTGCTGAAGGACTTCGACGTCGTCGTCGCGCCCTATGTGCACATAATCGACCCGGAGATCAGGAAGAACCTGCTGACAAACATGGGCGTAGACGAGAAGGGCATCGTGCTCATCGTGGACGAGGCCCACAACCTGATCGACGCCGTGAGGCAGCAGGAGAGCTTCACCATCACGGCCAGGCTCGTGGCGTCCGCTCACGACGAGGCCATGCTGTTCACCGATGCCTCCGACGCTTCAACGCCGGCAGCGTCCCAGCGCCGGTCCCCGCAGCTGTGCCAGGGCGTCACCATGACCGAGTTCGTCCGCGCCGTCGGGAGGGCCATGAAGGACCTCGGCACCAAGTACATCGGCTTCAACAGGAAGGAGACCGCCCTGCCCCCCAAAGCTCTCGAGGGGAGCCTCTGCGCCATCCTGGGCATCGATGATGCGCAGCTTGGGGCGGCCGTGAACAGGCTGATCGAGCTGGGGGAGAAGAGGGAGGAGGCCATAGCCGACACCGACGCGCCCTCCTCGCCCGTCCTGGAGCTGGGGCACCTGCTGGAGGCGTGGATCAAGAGCCCGGACAGCAGGTACGTCCGCGCCGTCCGCGCCGATGCGGACGGGGAGTTTCTCACTGCGTCCTGCATCGATCCGGCGGACATCGTGACGTTCATGCGCTCCCTGCCGGGCGCGGTCCACATGTCCGGGACGCTGCAGCCCCTGGCTCAATATGCGAGGGTGATGGGACTGCCGGGTGACTCGATACCCAGGACCTACCCGTCCCCGTTCCCGAAGGAGAACAGGCTCGTGGTCTACACCCGCGGCCTGTCCACGAAGTACGACGAGCTGAAGTCCAACCCGTCGATGTGGCCCGAGATCCAGCGGACGGTCGCGAAGCTCTGCAACTCCGTCAGGAAGAACACCCTGGTCTTCATGCCGTCGTACAGCATGATGGGCAGGATACGCCCGTACCTGGAGGAGGCCGTCGACAAGCCCCTCTACTGGGAGGAGAAGGGGAGGCAGAGGAACACCATGCGCTCGCTCGACGCCTTCCGCAGGGGCAGGGACGGCGTGTTCGTCTGCGTCATGGGCGGGTCCGTGGCCGAGGGCATGGACTTCCCGGGCGACGAGCTGTGCTTCGCCGTGATCGTCGGCATGCCGTACCCCCCGCCGTCGCTGGAATCCGACGCGATGAAGACCATGTTCGACTCCCGCTACGGCGCCGGGATGGGATGGGTCTACTGCTCGGAAGTGCCTGCGGTCAGGAAGATCCGCCAGGCGATCGGCCGCCTGATCAGGACCGAGACCGACCGCGGGATGGCGGTCATCATCGACAGCAGGGCCGCGAGGAACGCGAGGCAGCTGGGGGCCGTGCCCACGGACGATCCGGTCGGTGACGCGGCCAGGTTCTTCTCCGGATGAACGCCGAACAAATGGATCGGACCGGCAGGGATAATATACCGGACGCGGCATCGCGGTTCCGTGCGGGGCGCGGAAGCCCATAAGCTCCCGATCCATTGCAAAAACGCTGTCTCAGAGACCCGCGTAGCTCAAAATTAAAAACCGGACGGGCCGGGCGACATGGCCTTGTGCCGCCCGCCCCGCACACTTCCCATTCATCGCATCGTGCATGGCGGTCACGACAGGCTGCCCCGTAAGCACGCAAAACGCTTATATCAGACTTCTAGGTGGGTGCTGTCATGGCAATGATGTCCGTCCTCACGGACATAAAGTACTGGGTCGCAGCATCGATCTTCGTGGCGTTCGCCGTGGGCAGCCTGGGCGATCAGGTCCCCAACATGGTGATAGCTGTCCTCATGCTGCAGATGATCGCGGCGATGGCAGGGCTGTCGTTCAGGAAGGATGACTTCAAGAAGGATGCCAAGCCGATATTCTGGTCCTTCGTCTGCTGCTTCGGGATCTGCACCGCGCTGACGCTAGCCGTGGGCGCCCTCTTCATCCCGTCCTACAAGGACCTCTGGTACGGCTGGGTCATGCTCGCCTCGGTACCCGCCGGGGTCTCGGTCATCACCCTCTCGCTGATGATGAAGGGGAACAGGGTGATGTCCGTTCTTGCCCTGACCGTGATCTACCTCATCGCCCTGGCCCTCACCCCCCTGCTCACCACTGTGTTCATCGGGGATGCGGTCAGCCCGCTTGACATCTTCAAGTACGTGCTCCTGTTCATCGCCGTCCCCCTCCTGGTCAACATACCGCTCAAGAAGGTGAAGCTCAACCAGAACGGGAAGGTCATCTTCATCAACATCATGATGTTCTTGCTGATGGTCTTCTCCATCGGGAACAACAGGGACTTTATCATCGACAACCTCGACCTGGTCCTCTACATCATCGCCGCCTGCCTGGTCAGGACGTTCGGTGTCAGCCTGACCATGGTCTGGTTCATGAAGAGGCACGGGACCGACAGGGACAACGGCGTCGTCTACATGGGGTTCGCCGTCTGGAAGAACTCCGGCCTGGCGACCACCATGTGCCTCGTGCTCCTGGACGCCAGCGAATCCGCCCTGCCCTGCGTCCTGTCGCTGATGATGGAGAGCATCTGGTTCGCGGTCATGAACGGCTACATCAAGAAGCACTGGCCCTCCCATGAGAACGTCGAGGCCGAGGTGCTGGGGACGGCGGCCTGAAAGGCGCCGTCCTCTCCTCTTCCGGATCGATCGCCGAACATGATCGGCTCGGAATCGGGAGCTTTTCCCTCCCGATTTCGCCTGCGCCCCGCCTCCCGTTCTAAGTGCCAGACAGCGCATCTGCATCCGCGGGCCTGGATCGAATTGCCAAATATTATCGAAGCGGAATACGGGGAATGAAACGGATCTGGCATACCGCACAGATTGTTGGGTCCTGAGATGCTTTAATAAATGCCTCAATGCAGGCATCTTTTTTCCATTTCTTAGGAAAAATATATCCAGCATGAAGGACATTACTTTGTAATCTATTGTTAATGTACATAATAATACATTAATGTACTTTTTGGATATTGTTAAATAGCATGTCTGCATGGCAAGCGACGATAGAAATGGCCAAGAGCAGATATGAACTGAACAAGGAACTGGCTCAGATGCTGAAGGGCGGCGTCATCATGGATGTCACTACCCCGGAGCAGGCGAAGATCGCCGAAGAGGCAGGGGCCGCCGCCGTTATGGCCCTCGAGAGGATCCCTGCGGACATACGCGCCGCCGGCGGGGTTTCCCGCATGAGTGACCCCAAGATGATCAAGGGCATCCAGGACGCCGTCTCCATCCCAGTGATGGCCAAATGCCGCATCGGGCACTTCGTCGAGGCGCAGATCCTCGAAGCCCTGGAGATCGACTACATCGATGAGAGCGAGGTACTCACTCCCGCCGATGACATCTATCACATCGACAAGACCAAGTTCAAGGTCCCGTTCGTCTGCGGCGCCAGGGACCTCGGCGAGGCCCTCAGGAGGATCTCCGAAGGTGCCAGCATGATCCGCACCAAGGGAGAGCCCGGAACCGGCGATGTCGTGCAGGCCGTCCACCACCTCAGGGCGGTCAACTCCGAGATCGCCAGGGTGAAGGCGCTCAGGGCCGACGAGATCTATGAGAAGGCCAAGGAGCTCCAGGTTCCAGTCAGCCTGGTGCAGTACGTCCACAGGCACGGCAAGCTCCCGGTCGTCAACTTCGCCGCCGGAGGCGTCGCCACCCCCGCCGATGCCGCGCTCATGATGCAGCTCGGCGCAGAGGGAGTGTTCGTGGGTTCGGGCATCTTCAGGTCCGGGAACCCCGCCAAGCGCGCCAAGGCCATCGTCCAGGCAGTCACCAACTACGACGACCCGAAGATCCTGGCAGAGGTCTCCACCGACCTCGGCGAGGCCATGGTCGGGATAAACGCCGAAGAGATCAAGACCATAATGGCAGAGAGGGGGCAGTGAGAACGCCGACGGCCGCCGTCCTTGCCCTTCAGGGGGCCTTCATCGAGCATGAGCGCTCCCTGAAGAGGCTGGGCGCCGACGTCTTCGAGATCAGGCAGCGCGTGGATCTGCAGAGGCATTTCGACGCGCTCGTCATCCCCGGCGGGGAGAGCACCGTCATCGGAAAGCTCCTCCGCGATCTGGGTCTTTATTCCCCGCTCAGGAAGATGATCGAGGATGGGCTTCCCGTCTTCGGCACCTGCGCGGGGCTCATCGTCCTCGCGAAGGAGGTCGTCGGAGGGGAACCGGTGTTCGGGACCCTGGATGTCAAGGTCAGGCGCAATGCCTATGGACGTCAGCTCGGCAGCTTCTACGCAGAGGAGGATTTCGACGGGATCGGGAAGATACCCATGACCTTCATCCGCGCACCCGTAATAGAGTCCGCAGGGCCGGGAGCCGAGGTCCTCGCGAAGGTCGACGGGCAGATCGTCGCAGCCCGCCAGGGAAGGCAGCTCGGCATCACGTTCCACCCTGAACTGTCGAAGGACCTCAGAGTGCACCGCTATTTCCTCGAGGAAGTGGCGGGGCTCAGCCTGCGAAGGCAGCGATTCTAAGGCGATCCGCTGCGGGGATTCTTATCCCCGTTTCGGAATTAACCTGCAGTCGAGAAATCGTTCGGTGCAGCACGCCCTTTCCGCTGACTATAAAATCCGATTCTCCATCATGTCAGCTATGACCGGCGAACAGCCTGCTGACAGTGCCCGCGAGATACCTCCGCCCAGCGATCCGGGCGATCTCTACGTCCTCGGCGGCGTTTACTATCAGGGCATCGGCGTTCCCGTCGACAAGGAGAAGGCCGCCGCCCTCTACCGCATGTCGGCCGACAAAGGCAACGCCGACGCCATGGTGAGGCTCGGCATCATCCTCATGACCGGCGACGGCGCGGAGCAGGATTACCGCGAGGCCTCCAAGCTCTTCAGGAGGGCGGCCGACCGCGGGAACGCCGACGCCGAGTACCTGCTCTCATCCCTCTATTCCCGCGGGAAAGGGGTCGACCGCAATCCCATCGAAGCGGTGAAACTCTGCCTGCATGCGGCTGCCGAAGGATGTACAGGGGCCATGTGCCAGATGGGCAAATGGTACCGCGACGGAGAGAACTGTGTAGACAGGGACATGGCGAAGGCCGTCTGCTGGCTGAAGCAGGCCGCGGAGAAGAAGGACGCCGAGGCGCTCTATGAGCTGGGATGCATGTTCGCGTTCGGCGAGGGCGTGGAGAAGGATGAGGCGAACGGCCGCACCCTCCTGCGGTACGCCGACATGTACGGGGACCCGGACGCCGCCGGGGCCCTGGAAGCTCTCGACAGCGGCATGGGCCGGAGACCGGAATGAAAGGATACCTCGACAGGCTGAACGACGCCCAGAAGGAGGCCGTCCTGACCACTGAGGGCAGGGTGAGGGTGATAGCCGGTGCCGGAACAGGCAAGACCCGCGCCCTGACCGCCCGCTACTGCTACCTCGTGGATGAAGCAGGGATATCCCCGGCGAACATCCTCTGCGCCACCTTCACCAACCGCGCCGCGGACGTCATGAAGCGGAGGATCCGCGCGGAACTTGGAGACCTCGACCTGGGGATGATATGCACCTTCCACGCCTTCTGCGTGCAGCTTCTGAGGGAGGACATCAACGTCCTCAACTATCCCAAGGACTTCATCATCATGGACGAGGAGGACGTGAGGGACACCCTCCTCAAGGTGTTCTCCGACATGGGTCTGACGTCGCGCGACATCACCGTGAAGAAGGCCAACGACAACATCCTCGAGACGCGGAAGCTGCGCACCGAGGACTACATCGACAACGTCTACCTGCTTAACAACGAGGAGCTGAGGGCGAGGTTCGAGGCGACGGACGACATGGAGGAGGGGATCTTCCTGCGCTATCTGTACGAGCAGAAGAAGAGCTTCGGCCTCGATTTCAACGACCTCATCAATTTCGCCACCTACATCCTCGAGCGCTTCCCGGACGTCCGCTCCAAGTGGGCCGGGAGGATGGAGTACGTCATGGTCGACGAGTTCCAGGACGTCAGCGCGAGGCAGTACGGCATCGCCAAGATACTCTCGTCGGTCCACCGTAACCTCTTCATCGTCGGCGACCCGGACCAGACCATCTACACCTGGAGGGGCTCGCACGCGAAGATGTTCCTCGATTTCGACAAAGAGTTCCCGGACTCCAAGACCATCGTCCTCGACATCAACTACCGCTCCGTCCCCGAGATCCTGGCCGCTTCGGACGAGCTCATCAGCCATAACATCGTCCGCTACCCCAAGACCCTGAAGGCGGTGAAGGAGGAGGGCACCAAACCCGTCTTCTTCCATGCCAAGAGCGACCGTGAGGAGTCCCAGTGGATCTGCTCCCGCATCTCCGACATCAGGAAGGAAGGCGGGAAGCTCGGGGACTGCGCCGTGCTCTACCGCGCCCACCATCTCTCGCGCCCGCTGGAGGAGGCCCTGATGCGCAACAAGATCCCGTACGTCATCTACGGCGGGACGGAGTTCTATTCCCGCCGCGAGGTGAAGGACCTCATCTGCTACCTGCGCATGGTCGCCTACGGCGACGACATCTCCTTCCGGAGGGTGGTCAACGTCCCTCCCAGGAAGATCGGCAGGAAGAAGATGGAGCTCCTGGCAGAGAGGGCGGAGGCCGGGGGCAGGACGCTGTACGAGGCGCTGAGGGACAGCATCCGCGACCCGGTCTTCAAGGGCACCGATGCCGGACGCTTCGTATCCTGCATCGAGGCCGCCCGCGAGCTCCGCGGGAGCATGTCGCTCGGCGACCTTCTGCAGGCGCTGATGGACCGCTCCGGGTACGAGAGGTTCCTGAGGCTGCAGGGAGACCAGGAGAGGCTGGATAACGTCGCCGAGCTGAAGCGCGGAATAACAGAGTACGGGGAGGACCCGGACGCCACCCTGGAGGATTTCCTGGTGCATGCGTCGCTGTTCGACGGGAACGGAGATGAGAAACCGGACAGGGTGAAGCTCATGACCGTCCACACCTCCAAGGGCATGGAGTTCCCGTACGTCTTCATCTGCGGGCTTGACGAAGGCGTGTTCCCTTCGAAGAAGACGGACAGCCCGGAGGAGATGGAGGAGGAGCGCAGGCTGATGTACGTCGCCATGACCCGTGCGGAGTACGGCCTGTACCTCACCGATTCCGAGGGGCCGGCCGAGTCGGGAGGATTCAAGAACCCCTCGCGTTTCGTGTTCGAGATCGGGAGGGAGAACCTCGATTACGCCGTCGAACTGGACCCGGAGATGGCCAAGGAGATGGAGGGGCGCGCCCGCACCGAGGCTGCGCGCGCCAGGCGGATGTCCGACCTGTTCCGGCGCGGGGACCGGGTGGTCCACCAGGTCTTCGGAGCCGGAACTGTGGAAGAGGTTTCCGAGCGCGAGATGTGCTACATCGTGAAGTTCGACAATCTCGAGACTCCCCGCACCCTGCGCTTCGACGCGAAGCTTTCACGGGAGCTTTGAGTAGTCGGCGTCCGAGACGGGCCCGCACCATTCGGTTGAGGCCCCGGGAGCGGGCACCTCCACGGCGATGTGCGAGAACCAGGAATCCTTGGCGGCCCCATGCCAGTGCTTCACCTCCGGCGGGATGGCGATGACATCTCCGGGGTGCAGCCCGCGCGGCTCCTCTCCCCATGCCTGGTACCATCCGCAGCCCGCGATGCAGATCAGGACCTGCCCGCCCTTATGGTGTATGTGCCAGTGGTTGCGGCATCCCGGCTCGAAGGTCACGTTGGCGATGCCAACGGGGGACTCGGCGAACATCTTCAGATAGCTCTTGCCTTCGAAATGGGCTCCGTAAGGGTTGGGCTCCCCGGCATCGAACGGGCTGAGGTCTTTGGGGACTTCTTCAGATGACATGATGTAAGGTATATGCCGGCTGTTATAAAATGTTGAGGAAAACGGTGATTATCGCCACGTTCAGCAGGTCTATGAAGACGCTCCCGACGAGGGGGACGGCGAAGTACGCCTTGGGCGCGACGCCGTACTTGTCGAAGAGGGACTCCATGTTCGCCATGGCGTTGGGGGTCGCCCCCAGGCTGAACCCTGCGGTGGCCGTCACCAGGGCGGCGGACTCGTAGTCCCTGCCGGTGGCGTTGAATATGACGTAATAGGCGTACACAGCGACCAGCGCCGTCTGCGCCAGGAGTATGACGACCATCTTGCCGGCCAAGTCGGCGAGGTTCCACAGCTGGGTCACCATCAGGGCGATGGACAGGAACAGCGACAGCGAGATCCACCCGAGGGTGTTGATCTCCTTGAGCGGCAGCTCGATCCCCTTCCAATCGGCGACGTTGCGGATGAGCATGGCCACGAGCATCGCCCCCAGGTACACCGGCAGGGTGAGGCCGGCGGCCTTGATGCCTGCGACGATGTACGACCCGGCGCCCACGCCGATGCACAGCAGCAGGAGGGCATAGAGGAAGCGCTCGGAATCGATCTTGCGCACCTCTTCCTCCTCCTCGGCCATGGCGATGTCGTCCTTGTCGGGGGACAGGTTGCCTTTCTCGATCCTCCTCTTGGCCAGTGGCCCTCCTACGAACCCGCTTATGGCCAATCCGAAGGTGGCGGCGGCGATGGCGACGGTATCGGCGTTCTCCACGCCGTAGATGTCCACCAGGTCGGGGCCGAACGACCCCGCCGTCCCGTGCCCTCCGACAAGGCTTATCGAGCCGAGGGCCAGCCCCATGTCCGGGTCCATGCCCAGGAGGGACGCCAGGGAGACGCCCAGCACGTCCTGGCAGACGATCAGGACGCCGACGAGGGCCAGGAGGGTCAGCACCAGGCGCCCTCCCTTCTTCAGCATCCTCACCGACGCCATGAAGCCGACGGAGCAGAAGAAGGCCATCATGAAGACGTTCTTCAGGGTCTCGTCGAAGGAAACTTCGGCGATGTCCGCCTCGTAGATGGCGCAGAACGCTATCGAGAACACCAGCCCGCCCATGACGGCCGCGGGGATGCAGTATTTCCGCAGGAGCTTCGAGCGCCTGACCAGGAGTATGCCGACGGCGAGCGCGACCGCTCCCATCATGGCGGTCTGGTAGACGTCGAAATGGACGGTGTACACGGTTCACCTGACGCAGGACGGTATTTAAAAAGGGAACGCCCGGGCCGCCCTCTCCAAAGAGAACGGCCCGGACGGCGGAACCTCAGAGCTCGTAGTGGGTGGCCGTCAGCTTGACGGACGACATCTCGCGGACGGTGGTGATGTACTCCGAGAGGGCGTCCTCCTCCTGCTGGACCATCTCCGCCAGGAGCATGACGTTCTTGAGCTCGACATCGGCGTCGCCCAGGGTCGTGGAGATATCGGAACTCCTGATCTGGCGGATGACCGCGGCCTTCTCGCCCTTCATGGCGTCCGACTGGTAGGCTATGAGGGAGTCCAGGGCGGCGCCTCCGTAGGTGGAGGCGTTGATGAACTTCATGGCCGCATCGCAGATCTCGGGGTTGAAGTCGAAGTCGATGTCCTCGACGGTGTTCATGAACGCCTTGGCCAGGGCCTTGTGCTGGGTCCTGAAGCATTCGATCCTGGTCCTGCCGGCGTCGGTGATGATGTCGGATTTCTCGTACATGTTGGAGAGGCTCTTGAAGGTCAGGTCTGACTTCACCAGGTACGTGCGGACGTTGTCCCCCGGAGGTGTGAGCATCATGTTCTTCCTGGCCAGGTACATATCGATGGCCGGCTGGAGGATCCTGTTGTGGCGTATGATCGCCCTCTCTTCCGACCTCTTGCGGCCGTTCGCCTGGTTGATGTACATGATGGCGTCCATGGCGGTCAGACCTACGATGAACGCGAAGCTGTTGTCGGCCAGGTTGATCAGGTGGGTGGAGCCGTCCCCCCAGGTGTCGTAGAGGATGAAGCAGGCGACCTCGAACGCCGCCACGGCCACGAGGATGATGAGCGAGGACTTCAGGATGGTGGCGCCGAGGTTGTGCATCTCGCGGTGGCCGGCGCTGTTCTTGGCATAGTTGCGCCTGATCCTGTCCCTCTCCGTCTCGATGGTCCTCTTCCGGGCCTCCTCGTCCTTCATGGCCCTGTTCTTCCTGCGGGCCTCGGCCCGGTCCTTCTCTTTCTGTATCTTCTCCTCGTCCCTCAGCTTCATCAATGCGCCCCCACGATGCTGCGGATGATGTCCTGGGTCTCCTGCGGCGTGCCGATGGTGTTGATCATATGGACATCGCACCTGTCCAGCAGCTTCCTGAAGAACTCCTTCCTCAGCCCGGTCCTGTAGGCATCCCTCACGATCTGGTGCGGGTTGCACAGGTCCGCCGCGGAAAGGTATTCGAGCGCGGCCTCGGCATCCATGCTCCTGCACTTCTCCCCGTCCGACGGGTCGCGCTTCATCAGGATGACATGGCTCAGCGAGCACTCGTGCACCACCGAGGACCCGCCGGATACCCAGCGGATGTTGGCGATGCCCCTGCCCCGGCTGTCGAACTTCACGTTCTTGACCAGCGGGCGGTATTCCTCCCACACGTCCCCGATGTCGGCATCGATGTAGCAGTTCTTCTCGGAGGCGCGGATCTGCGGCCTTCCGGAAGACCCGAACTTGACGAAGAACCAGTCGTCCGAGATGAGAGAGGCGTTCTCCGATCTCAGGAGGCCCCATGACTGGGTCGTCTTCCCGGTCTTCGGAGGTGCGATGAGGGTGACACCGACACCGTCGGCGCAGATCGCCGCCCCGTGGACCGAGTAGATGTCGTGCGCGGCCTCGTTGATGTACCCGGCGATCCCGAGCGCGATGCTCTTGACCCAGCCGTAGTAATCGAAGTTCAGGAGGAACGCGGTCTTCGAGTTGGGCTCGAACCTCAGCACGCTCTCGCCCGCCGACGGCTCCCTGACGACGAAGAGCTTGGCGTGGGAGCGGACGCGGTCGGAGGCCGAGTAGAAGTTGTCCCTCCACATGTCCGTGAAGTCCCTGTCCGAGGTGCAGAGCTCGATGACGACCCCGTTGATGTCCGCCTTGGCCGCATACAGTAGGCCGGGGGCGTATCTGGCGCGGAGGGCCGCCGATTCCTCCTCGGAGATGAGCTCGGTCTGATATACCATGAACTGGCACATGGAACGTTAATATTAACGTTCTGCGACCTTGCGAAACACGTTCCGTCCAATTTCGCCGGCCCTGCGAAACGCTATTTACGGAGTTCGGCATGAGAGTGCCGAGGATGGGATCATGACAAGCACAGCGATCATCTATTCGACTTCCATCGGAAAGCACGTCGAGGCCGCAGCCAAGTATCTGGCACAGCAGTCCGGCGCCGACACTTTCAACCTGAAGGACCAGACCAGGATCGACATCTCCCGCTACGACAGGATCGTGCTCGGGACCGGTGTCCATGCCGGCAAGCCCTACAAGCCCCTGATGTCGTGGGCGGAGGCCAACAAGGAGGCCCTCGCGGGGAAGCAGACCGTGCTCTTCATCTGCTGCCTCTACAAGGGGGAGCGCGCCAAGGCGGAGCTCGACAAGATAAAAGCGTCCATGCCCGTCGAGTTCGGCAAGGATGATTTCTCCGCCTTCTTCCCTGACAAGGACGAGCAGAAGGACGGAGTGGGCATCAGCATGGCCGCCTTCGCCGAGAAGCTCAGATCATGAGCCCGGCAGAGGCCGCAGCCGCGGCGTACATACTGCTCAATCTGATATCATTTGCAGTCTACGGCATCGACAAGCGCCGCGCCGTGAAGGGCGAGTGGAGGATAAAGGAGAGCACGCTCCTCCTGCTGGGTCTTATCGCACCGTGGGGAGCGGTCGCCGGGATGCATGCGTTCCGCCACAAGACCAGGAAGCGGAAGTTCCTCGCGAACTACGTCTTCCTCGTCCTGCACATCGCCGCCATCATCCTTATACTGACGGCGTGAGCAGAGGACGGATCATCAGTGCAAGCGGCGCGAGAACGCCGTCCCGGACTCCCATGCCCGGGCGGTGTCCAGCTCCGTGCCTTCATAACCGAGGAGCGCGACGCGGCTGTCCTTCTTCTCGCGCAGCAGCGACATGCCGAGCTCCTCCCCCAGCCTGGCCGAGAAATCCTTCACGGCCTCGAACGAGGGCATGGCATCGACGGTCAGCCTCTGCCTGGAGCCCCCGACGAACACGTAGCCCTTAGGCTCGACGAGGTCGGGATCGGCGGTCTTGTCGATCTTGGCGTAATCCTCGGGGCGGAACATGTTGATCCCCTGGACCAGAGTATGCCTTATGACCGTCCTCGTCTCGAGCGACGGCATAAGTGCCAGCGTCTCCATTATGCGCTCCCAGCCGTCAGAGACCTTGGGCCTGCAGGCCCTCGCGTAGGTCTCCCGGTCGGGCGCTGCCACGGTCACGTAGAGCTGCGAGGGCAGGGTGTCCAGGGCGGCGATCCTTTCCGGGTTCGTGCCGTTGGTGACCAGGAACACGGTCATCCCCCTGGACCTGCATTCCCTGAAGAACTCCGACAGATAGGGGTACTCAGTGGGTTCCCCGGCGAGCGAGCAGGCCACCTGGTTGGGGTTCATGGCCTCCTCGAACATCTTGGGGTCGCAGCGCGGGTCTCCCTTGAACCCGGACAGGAGGAACCGGTGGTATTCGATGAGGGCGTCCAGCATCTCCTTCGGCTCCGCCCATTCCGTCACCGGGTAATCGTGCCCCTCCGTGCGCCAGCAGAACGGGCACATGTGGGTGCATTCGTTGATGGCGGGGGTCATCTGCAGGCAGCGGTGCGTCATTATCCCATAGAAGTCCTGCTTGTAGCAATGGCGCCCGTGAAGGAGGGACTCCTTGATCCACCCGCAGAGCTTGACGGCGGCATGGTCGCGGTAGACGCGGTAATGCTGGCGGATCAGGGTCTGGCGGTATTCCTCGTCCATGGCCGTGCCTCAGAAATCGAAGAGGCTCGTCTGCACTCTCTTCGCCGGCTTGGGAGCGGGGGCCTCGGGCGCCGCCTGCTGAGCTGGCTCCTGCGCGGTCTTCGTTTCTTCTGCAGGCGCCTCGGGCCCTGCATGCTCCTCGGCGGCCGGAGCGGCTGCCGCAGGCTCCTGAACTGGCTCCTGCGCGGTCTTCTTGCCCTTGGTCTTCTTGGCCGGCTTCTCCTCGGGCGGGAACGCCTCGAGGAAGGTCTTCTTCACCGCCGCCGAATCCACCTTCGCGCCCAGGAGGAACGCGAGCTCATCCTCGTCCAGGCCCCCTTCCTTCACCAGCATGACGCGGAACCCCTGGTCGTTCTTCGCCATCGCCCTGTAGGAGAGCAGGGAATCCGCCAGGATGCGGGCGGCCGAGGTGTGGGTCATGCGGCCGATCTTGGAGGCCAGGGAGTTCCTCACTGCGCGGACCGATTTCGTGCGGGACATCTTGGTGAGGTAAGACGGCCAGTTGATGCGGGTCCATTTGGGCTTGCTGTGCAGGGACTCTATGATGCCGTCGACCATCAGGTTGTTGGCATATCCCCAGAACCCGTAGTACATGCGCCTGTTCACCCTCCCGAGGTAGATGTCGGCCCGGGACAGGCGCTCGTAGCAGCGGACTAGCTCCCCGGTGTCCGACACCTGGTACGGTATGTTCTCGTCCAGCCATACGGAGACGGTGCCCGGGTCGGAATCTACGTCGCGCAGGACGGAATACGCCAGGGCCGGGTCCCTCTTGGTGAAGACCGCCCCGATGAAGTCGAACATGCTCTTGGTGCCGGCGGCCTGCCTCATGGAGAGGGCATGGGCCGCCTCCGCGGTCACCCTGACGCCGCCGTACGCCAGGGACTCCAGGTCCCTGACCGCGGCCCTCAGGTCGCCGTCGGCATTGTCCGCGATGGCGGCCAGCGCCGCCGGCTCCGCGTCCACGCCTTCCGACTCGCAGATATGGGCGAGCACCCTCTCGACGGCAGCGGCACGGGGCTTCTTGAAATCGACCTGCAGGGTGCAGTCCTTGACGGCGGACGACCTCCTCGAGATGTTGTAGAAGTCGTTGACGATCATCACGGTCGGCTGCTCGGTGGTCTTTATGAGCTCGCTGATCGCCGGCAGGGCGTCCCTGTCCCCCGACGGGGAGAAGCTGTCGGCCTCGTCGAGGATGATCATCTTCATCCCGCCGTTGCGGACCGCGGAGAAGCTGCCGTCGTCCGAGAAGGTGTCGAAATGCGAGGCCCTGAGCGCTATGTTCCTGATGTCCTCCGCCTTCCTCTGGTCGGAGGCGTTCATCTCCACCACCGGCCAGCCCATCTCGCGGGCCAGGGCCCAGGCGGAAGAGGTCTTCCCTATGCCGGGGGCGCCTTTCAGGAGCAGGACGCGCTTCTCCGGGACTCCGTGCTCCCAGGACTTCGCCCAGGCGCGCATGGTCTGCACGGCGGTCGGGTTCCCGACGACATCGTCCAGCGTCTTGGGGCGGTACTTCTCGTTCCAGTCCTCGCTCATCGCTGCCCTCCGGTCCCGCTGTCCCCGCCGGGCCCGTCCTGCTTTCCGCCACCGGGAGGGGCGTAGATCAGCCTCACCACCTCCATGGACTGCTGGAAGTACACGGCGAAGGTGATGAACCAATAGAGCATGTAGACGCCGGTGCCGGACGAGGTCACGACGGTGAACCTGAGGTACAGCACCACGGCGGAGATCATCAGGTACATGAACGCGCGGGACCACTTCCCCATGACGAGGTGCCCCAGGCCGAAGATGTTAACGATTCCCGGCACGAAGGCCAGGAACATGGCGAGGTAGTCCTTCCTGGTGAGGGTCTTGACGGGGTACGGGCCGTACGGCTGCGCGAAGGGGTCGGCGGCCGCCCCTTCCTGCGGGCGTTCGGAGGACAGCTTCCTGCCGCATTCGGAGCAGAAGGAGGCGCCCTCGACGTTCTTGTGGCCGCAGTCCGGGCAGACCCCGTCCGGGCTGTACGCCGGAGAGACCTCGCGCCCTTCGTCGTCTATGGCTATCGCTTTAGACTTGAGAGCGCCGCAGTAATAGCAGAAATCGGCCCCGGGCTCGATCTCGTGTCCGCATTCCCTGCAGTAATACCTCATCTTCACTCCAGATACATGCGGTATATCCCTTTGGTGCTTTCTACTTTTATCTTCGCGCCGTAGAGCTCGGAGACCTTCTCGTCGTTGAGCAGGTCCTCCTTCTTCCCGTCGCCGAATATCCTGCCTTTGCGGATCATCACGATGCGCCCGATGCTGACCGGGATGTCGGTCAGGTCGTGGGTGATCATCACGATGCGGACGCCCGAATCGATCAGGATGTCGAACATCTGCCTGAACTTCGACTTCATGACGATGTCGAGGCCGGTCATCGGCTCATCGAGGATCAGCATCCGGGGATTGGTGATCAGGGCCCTGGCTATGAGCGCCCTGCGCATCTCGCCCAGGGACAGGCCCTCGATGGTCCTCTCCAGGAGGTCCTCGATCCCCATCTCCGTCGCGCGGTAGCGGATGAGCTCCTCCATCTCCGGCCTGACCTCCATGTTCCTGAAGATGTCGAGGCTGCCGAAGAAACCGGAACCGATGACCTCCCGGACGGTGGTGACGGGCGAGAACCTGTTCTGCAGGTCCATCGACACGACCCCCATCTTGGTCCTCAGGTCGAATATGTTCCAGTGCCTCTCTCCGAATATCTTCATAGAGTACGGGACCTCGTCATCGTCATAGGGGTAGATGTCCCCGCGTAGCAGCTTGAGGAGGGTGGTCTTCCCGGAGCCGTTGAGCCCTATGATCGCGACGTTCTCGTCCTGCCCGATGATCAGGCTGACGCGGTCCAATATCCGATGCCCGTCCTTCACGACGGACACGTTGGAGAGTTCGAGTGCGTTCTCCATGCGCGGGCTTAAACTGGACATGACTAAAAAGGTGAGCCCTGCAGGCATGCTTATCAGCATGGCGGAACACGGCCGGGAGGGCCGGCCCCCGCTGTCGGCGGGCGCCGGTCTGGCACATGCGGGAAGATGTTTCTTTCGGCCTCACTCGGCCGCGGACGCCTGCAGGGACGGCTGCCTCTTCTCCCTGGCGCGGTCGATGAGGAGGACGGCTGCGAAGACGATGATCGACAGGGGCAGCGCGACGACGAGCGCATCGCAGTACTGGATGGAGCCCTCCGTGAACAGCACGCTGTTCCCGGTGATCCACTTGCAGATCGGCAGGAACACCGAGGTCGAGGTGTTGATGAACAGCGCCCAGAACAGGTAGGACACGGTGCCGACTATGATGCTGGCCAGCGCCGCCTTCCTGTCGGGGGTGCGCTTGGTGTACAGGCCGTGCACGAAGGCCGGCAGCAGGGCCGCGGCGGTGATGCCCATGAACAGAGACGTGGCCTTGGCTATGATGTCCTTGGGCATGATGTAGCAGTACACGACCACGAGCACCAGCATGACGGCGGTGCAGATCCTGTTCACCCTGATGTTCTGGGAATCCGCCTCATTGCGCTCCCTGCGCTGTCTGGCGAGCGTGTACAGGTCGTATCCCCCGGCCGCCCCGATGGTGTGCATCAGAGCGCTTATGGTGGAGATCGATGCGCATATCAGCGACAGGAGGAACAGGCAGACGATGAAGTCGCCTCCGGTCTTCCCGTCGAAGAGCTCGAGGATGAACTGGGGGATGATGAAGTCGGTGGACCCGCTGCCGTAGATGCTCGCGACGTGCGCTGCCGCCAGCCCCTCCCCGTTGTTCCAGAAGAAGACGTTGGACAGCGCTCCGCAGGTGTAGGCGGTGCCGACGATTACGAACATGAAGATGCTCCCGACTATGAGGGAGCGGTCGAGCATGCGGTCGTCCTTGGCGGACATGAACCTGACGATCAGCTGAGGCTGGGTCAGCACGCCCAGGCCGACGCCCATCAGGAACGTGGTCACCACCAGCATCCATTCCGAAGATCCGAAGTCCGCCACGCTGTCCCAGCCCTCGAACCCGGGGAGCACCCCGGAAGCCGAGGATGCCGGCAGGTCCGCCAGGCTCTCGAAGGCCGCGGTGACGCCGTCGAGCTCCGCGAAGGTGACCACGAGGATCACCGCCATGCCGCAGAACATGACGGCGGCCTGCAGCGCGTCGTTGTACATGACCGCGATGATCCCGCCGTAGATGACGTAGAGGCCGACGATGACGGCCATGATCACGAGGATCTCGTCGTAGTAGTCGTTCAGCCCGGTGATGACGGCGACGGAGTTGACGCCCCCTTTGAGCACGGCGGCGCAGTAGATCGGCATCATCACGATGATGAGGATGGCGGTGAACGCGCGTATCCCCTTGGACGAGTACATCTTCCCGAGGATGTCGGCGAAGGTGGAGGCGTGCAGCCTCCTGCCGATGCGCCTGGTCCTGGGCCCGAAGAACAGGAACGCCACGAACAGGCCGACGAACAGGTTGAGGAAGCACAGGTACATCAGGGTGAGGCCGTGCGTCGCGGCCTGACCCCCGAACCCGATGACGGCGCTGGCGCTGAGGAACGTGGCGCCGTACGACAGCCCGATGATGACGGAGTTGGTCTTGTTCCTGCCCAGCAGGAACTCCTTGTTGTCGCGCGTGTTGCGGTATCCGTAATATCCGAGGTAGACCGTGACCGCTCCGAAGACGGCGATCATGACGGCCAATATGGGCAGCGATACGCCGCTCATTGGTCCATGCCCCCGTCTTCATCTCCCTCATCGGCATCCTCTTTGGAGATGTTCTTGCGTCCTCCTCCGAGAATGCCGACGAGGCAGCAGAGCACCACTGTTATGATGCAAAGCGCATAGGCCCCGATGATCCAAGGGTCCGTGAGGCCCATGATGCTCATTCTTCAGCACTCTCCCCGAATATTGCAGACATATCTATCAACCGTACACCGTGCTAACACGTAGCACGCTTCAGGATTATCCGCTCCTTGTATATAAACAGAGATGCTGACGGCACCTATCATCGGCGCGAACAGCTGATATAACCGCCTTCCGATACGGTCCGCATGAGGAAAGACCTGGGAAGGAAGACCCTGCTGTACCCTATGCCCGCCGTTATCGTCGCCGCCTACGACAAAGAAGGGAAGACCGATGCCCTGACGGCCGCGTGGGCCGGCATTGACGATGATTACCGCATCGGGATCTGCCTTACCGCCTCCCACCACACGTCGGTGTCCCTCATGGAGAGGGGAGCGGTCACTGTCAGCATCGCCGACGCCGCGCACGTGAAGGAAGCGGACTACCTCGGGATCGTCTCCGCCAACAAGACGCCCGACAAGTTCGCTAGGTCCGGCCTGCATTCGCACCCGAGCGCGCACGTGGACGCCCCTGTCATCGACGAGTTCCCCCTGACGTTCGAGTGCAAGGTTGTATCGCACGACACCATCGCCGAGGACACGATCCGCGTGGTGGCAGAGATCGTCAATGTCAGCGCCGACGAGAGGATCCTGACCGACGGGAAGATAGACATCGCGAAGCTCGACCCCCTGGTGTTCGACGGGGAGACCAGGAGGTACATGCATGTCGGCGGGGAGATCGCCAAGGCCTTCTCCGTCGGCAGGTCCCTCGCGGACGGCCCGGGGAAAAAGTGATGGACCGCGAATCGCCGATATTCGGGAAGCTCTACCAGTTCTCGCAGAACGTGGGGATGATGGCCATGCCGGTGCACCAGTACCTGCTGGCCTCCGATCCCCCCATCATGTTCGCCACCGGCACCGCGTCCCAGGCGGAATGGATACTCCCGCGCATAGACCGCATACTCGGCGGGAAACCGCTGAAGTACCTCTTCATATCCCATATGGAATCCGACGAGTGCGGCGGGTACATGCTGTTCCACAAAAAGTATCCGAAGATCTCCGTCATCTGCTCCTCGTTCACCGCGAAGGAGATGCAGGGCTTCGGGTACAAAGGCAGGATAATAGTCGGCGATTCGGCGAACGGCATCAACGACGGCGAGCTCGCCTTAAGGTTCTACAAGTACCCGTCCGAGGTCCATCTCCAGAACGGTGTCCTCTGCCTCGACCGCGGCAGCGGCGTCTTCTACAGCTCCGACCTGTTCTTCCGCGGCATGTCCGACGGGAAGATCCAGGAGGACACCTGGGACAGGGTCCTGACGACCGTGGACAGGCATTTCATGCCCAGCCGCGAGAAGTACGGGGAACTCCTGAAGGAGCTCGAGGGCGCCGACCCGAGGTTCATCGCCTCCGGGCACGGAAGCTGCATCCTCTGCGGCGGCAGGCGAATCGGCGCCTGCGGATGCGGCGGCAGTTGATGCCCCGCTTTTCCATTATGTAATCCTTCAGGACGCTCAGCGGGAACCCTTTCGCCCCGGTGCGCTGGTCCTCGGGGGGCGGCGTCATGTAATCCCCGAACTCCGCGGTCAGGAGGAGGTCCCATTTCTCCGGGAGGGGGATCTCGGTGTCCTCGAACCTGTGCCTGACGGGGGTGCCGTACCAATCGGCGGGGAAGAGCTCCTTCGCGAACGCTGTCGTGTAGATGGCGGTCGTGCGCGAGCCTTCCTCGGGCATGAGCTCGGCCAGCCTCATATGCCCTGCCGGTATCCAGGAGAGCATGCGGTGGACGGCCAGCGACCTCACGCGGTTCAGTGCCGTGACCCATATGTGGAGTCCCCACACCGCCGCGAAGGAGACGGCGCGCCTGAACCTGCCCTCCGGATAGCGTTCGATCGGGAATATGTCGATGAACGGGGTCTGTTCGGAACCCAGGTCCTTCTCCATGTCCTCCGTCCTGAGCATGACATGGGGATGGGTATCGGCGGTAGGGTCGTGGACATAATAGCGATCTTTGTCCAGGTCCGATTCCAAGGCGTCCATGACCGCCGGGAGGTCCTCCGCCCACACTCCCAGGTCGATATCGTCGTCCCACGGGATGAACCCGTTGTGACGCACCGTGCCGATGGCCGTGCCGTACAAAGCATAATAGCGGAACCCGTGCGCGTCGAGGACGGCAGCGATATCCTTGTACATCGACAGCAGGCAGGTCTGAACATCGTTCAATGGACCACTCAGCCATCCTCACGGGCGGGACGTTAATAAATGATTGCAGGGAAAGCGCCTCTGTAGGCCTGGTTGCAGCTATATAGGCCGGTCAGCGGATCACGATGATGCATGGCCGGATCGGGAAATGCGGCCATGGCGAGCTGATGGCCGTGCGGTTCAGGGCAGTGCTTGAAATCGCTTGTTCCATCATATATGAGGAAGAGGAAGTTTCCGAAAAGCATACTTGTTAAATACGGACCGTCCTTTTACCACCACGTTAGGCTTGGCCGGGGAGCTTGGCGTGCCCTGAACACGCAATCGTCACAGCGTGGGCGACTGGAGGGGGCGGCGGAGCGGAAACGGCCGGCCCTTCGAACGACGATGATACTTTGTCCTGCAGAGTTGGAGTACGCGTCCTTCGTTCCCGGAGGGGATCGCGGAGCGCGCCAATCGGGGGGACCGGGCCAGGCCCTGACGGGAGCAGCCTAACCTCGAGCTACCGACGTTTGCGGGGATACAGGGTTGAGGAGGGAGATGGATTACCGGCCGCGGAAGTGACGTCCACCTTTCCGTGCCTAACACTTTTCTCTCGATCGGGCGGTATTTCTTCCGGCCCGGATGCAGGGGCCGCGGATCATTCCGATCTGCGGCGGCTTTTCGGCCTGCATCCGGTGATGATGTCCTTGGTGAAATCGAACAGGACGCCTTTCTCTCCGTCCATGGTCAGGGTCAGCCTGCGGGAGGAGTTGATCTTCCCCACGACCGCCCCGGCGCAGCCGACCTTGGCGAACTCGGCGATGACGTCGGCAGAATGCTCCGGAGGGCACGAGTACACGAACCCGCATCCCTGATAGGCGAGGAGCCAGCGGATGAGGCCTTCCCCTTTCTCTGATTCCGGTATGGGGATGCTGCGGATATCCACTTCAGCGCCCATCTCCGAGGTCTCGAGGAGCATGCCGAGCGTGCCCACGCTGCCTGGATTGCTGAGGTCCTTGCCGGCGTGCACCCAGTGGTTCTCCGCCACGATGGCAGCGGCCTCCATCTGCCTTCTCACGAGCTTGGGGTCCTTGGCGAGGGTGGTCTCCCATGCGTACGGTGTGGTCTTTGGATAGTGGCCGTCCAGGTCCATGACCATGACGACGTCGTCCCCGTCGGCGGCGGTGCTGCTCCGGACCAGGGCGTCCTTCCTGACCCTGCCGATGACGGAGATGTCGATGGCATGGTAATCGCAGTCAGGATGCGTGTGGCCTCCGACGATCGGGACCCTGAACCTGCGGACGCCCTCCTCCATGCCCCTGAGCATCCTCCCGCAGAGGACCTCGTCGGACATGGACATGACGTCCACCATGGCGGTCGCCCTGCCGCCCATGGCGGCTATGTCGTTGATGTTGACCAGGACCGCGAAATAGCCGGCCATGTACGGGTCAGACTCGACCAGCGACTCCATGATGCCGTCGGCGGCGAAGAGGATGTAGTGGTCGCCGTCATCGATGGCGGCGGCGTCCTCGCCTTCGGCGGCGTCCACGTTAGCGAACGAATCCGTCGGCAACAGGTCGACGACCTCGTGTATCTTTCCCTTCCTGGTGACGCCCGGGAATCCGCGGATGGCGTCGATAACCTCCTGCAGGGCCATATTCCCCAGGCACGCACCCGCGGATATTAACCTTTTCAGAAGAGCTTCGTCTGCTTGGTCGTCATGACCAGGTGCCCGGAGTCCGTGGCCTCCAGGACGGCGGCGGCCACAATCGCGTCGTATTCCTCAAGATATTCTTTCACCGGAACATAGGCGGCATCGCTCGGGACGATGTTGCCGGCCCTCTTCAGGACCTTCGCGGCGTCGGCCACCGCATCATCGCCCGCTCTCTCGCCTACAGGGCGCATGATCCCGCAGCGGCGGAGCTCCGACTCGAACACCGGCCTGCGGAACAGGCGGTTCAGGCAGTACAGTATCACTTCGTCGGTGTCTATGCCGGAGTAGGCACGGGCGCCGGCGGTCACGGCATCGTAGATGTTATCGGGCAGCCTTTTCGCAGGAACGTAGATCTTCGCCGGGGGAACATCCCTCATCCTGAGGTATCCGAGGTCGGTCATCGCCCTCAGATATCCGGTGAGGACCAGGCGGTGGTCCTTTATGCCCTGCCTGGATAGTTCCTTGTCCAGCGAACTAATCGACATCCCATCTTTGCCGAGAAGCTCAATTATCTTCCTGCTCAGGTCCTTTTCGGGACTGAACATGAAGAGATGAATGGTCAGCACTCTTATAATTGATTCCATGCACTGTTTCGGGGCATTTGATCAAGAGAATCGATTTTTTATGATTCTGGCTATTTCATTTGGTAAAAGATATGATAAAGAATCGGATAAATTAACAGGGGTGCAATGTTATCAGTTCGGATTCAAATTTAATTAAATACCCAGCGGTAATCTGGAAATATGCCAGTCATTCGGTGTGCGGATGGGATTGCACACCGGGGGATCGTCCAAGTGTTCGAATTTGCAGTTCCGACACAATCCATCCTATCTCATACCCGGGACGGTCCTCCGGCACCCATCTGCCATCGGATGCAGACATTTTGCAGCATGCGAGTTCATAGGAATGAGCAGTTTTCGCCTGCGCCCTTATCAGACGAGCACCGCTACGATCACGATAGCATAGAGGAAGATCATCAGTATCGATATGTTCCCGGTGATCTCCTCGGCCTGTTTCTCGCGCGCAGCCCTGTCCTTCTTCCCGGTCTTCTCGAGGACCCAGTCGACCCAGCCCATGAATATGAAGCCACCGTCGAACGGGACCGCGGGCAGAGCGTTGCAGATGCCAAGCAGGATGTTGATCCAGAATATCCAGTACAGCAGCTCGGCGGCCATCCAGAAGGCATCGCTCTCACCGTACCACCACTGGACGCTCGACGGTATGGGGTCGAACCCGTTGATGGGGAGGACCAGGTAGGACAGCGAGCTCTGAACGTAGTCCAGCATGCCGTCGGCGCCGTAGAAGGGATTCGAGGCGGTCTCGAGGATGATCTCAGGGGTCGTGAGGACCATGCCCGAGGTGTTGGCATAGACCCCGAGGTATCCGATGCCGTTGTTCTCGTCCAGGACGGCGTCGACGGTCTTTGTCGTATATGTTCCGCCGGAGGTACGCTGCATGACCGTGAACGTCACGGTGTCCCCGCCGCTCGTGGAGGACATGAAGTCGGAGAACTGGTTCTGGGTGTAGAACTTGTACGTGACGCCGTCGCGCTCGGCCGATAGGATGAACATGCTCTCTCCCAGCCCGGCCTTGTCCGCGGAAGAATCCTCGGCGATCTTGCTGATATACACCCCCCACACGAGTTGGGCACTATAGGTGCTGTTTTCGGAGATGCACGTCACGGTGACGAGGTCCCCGGGAGACCAAGAATAGGTGCGGCCGTCATCGAAATCGTCCGAGAAATAGAACGTCTCGCCGTTAATCTCCGAGATGATGTCGCCTGCGGAGATATCCGCATTGTAGGCGGGCGAGTCCTCGGCCTCCATGTAGACCGCGCAATTGTCCGAATAATCGGAGGAGACCGACCCCAGCATCCCGAATGACATTATCAGGAACGCGACACCGGCGATGATGAAGTTAGTGGTGATCCCGGCGCTGTAGAGGTCGAGCTTCACCCTGCGGCTGGCCTTCTCCACATCTTCCTGCTCCGGCTCGACGAACGCTCCGAGGGGGACGACACCGTAGAGGAGGCCGGTGTTCTTCACCCTCATGCCGTTGGAGCGTGTCTGCACGCCGTGGGCGAACTCGTGGCAGACCAGGGCGATTATCAGGCCGATGAGAGCGTACCAGAAGGGCAGAAGGGGATTGATCCCGGGTATGGCCAGGACATACTCGATGCCTATCGAGGTCCCGCTGCTGAGGCGGTTGGGCAGGTTGATGACGGCGACGACCACCATGTAAACGATCAGGACCATCATGATGAACGAGGCCGCCTGCGAGAAGATGCCCATCGCCCTCCAGAAACGATGGAAGCGGCAGACCTTGTCCATGGACTTCTTGCCGAGCTGGGTATTGATCTTGATGATCGGGCCGTACTTCTGGAGGCCCAGCTTCTGAGCGCGGGGGCTCTTCCACACCCACACCCACAGCGGGATGTAGATAAGGGTCAGGATTAGGAGTATCCATCCGGTCGCGCTCATATCGGTCCTCCCTAATCCTGAGCGCGGTTATAGCGTTATTGGGCGCCGGGCCGCTGTCCCGAACGCACGGTATGAACAGAGAGGGGTCCGAGGCCTGAACCCTTCTACGCATGCTGATGCGATCCCGGGTCTCCGTCCGTACGCTCAGAACCGGACGGCCGCGCCACCGTGCTCCTCGATGATCCTCTTCGCCCAGGACAGCTTGCGGAGCTTGACCGCCGGGTCGGACCCGGCCTTGGGCATCGGGCTGCCGAAATCGAACCCCCTGAGGAGAATCCTCTGCGACCCGGCCTCCTTCGCCAGGCAGACGGCCCTGTCGCCGTCGGTGAACCCCCCGTGGCACTCGACTATGCCGAACGGCTCCCCCTGGGTCGTCAGAACTATGGGCCCTTTGAACAGCGGGGCGCAGCGGGCGACCGTCTCGGCGTTGTCGCCGTGTGCCAGGATGAAGGCGGGGACCCCGGCCGCGCTCAGGCCGATCTGGGCCTGCAGGTCGCCGTCCAGGTCCGTGACCATGATGTCCGGGGTTATGCCGGCCCTTCCGGCGGCGGACCCGGCGGCAATGACGCAGCCCTCGGGAGGGCGCTCGGCAATGTCCTTCTCGAGGCATCCGGCGCCTCCGAGCACCGTGACCGTTCCCTTCATGAGCCCTTCGAAGTCCGAGCCCATGCGCAGGTCCGAGTTCTGGGTGACGGCGAGGAGGACCCTGGCGGACATAGTGTCCTGGGCCGGGTCGTATCCCATGTCCCTGCAGATCTCGAGATACTCAGGCTCCCATTCTTGGTAATTCATCCTCTTCCTCTTTCTTGGCCTGCCCGCGGTGGACGGCGATCTGCATGACGGTCGCGAAGATGGCCATCAGGAAGCCGCCAATCAGCTCGAGGCCGACGACGGTGGTGCTGAGGTCGACGATGTCCACCGACTCGCCGATGAGGTCGAACACGCCGCACAGGATGAGGCCGATCGCCACCAGGTCCAGGAAGCGGACGACGTAGACGATCTTGACCTTGCCCTTGGAGAAGTACTCGTCGAGCAGCGAGCCGAAGGTGAAGGTCATCAGCCCGAATATGGCCGGCCACAGGGCGTTGGACAGGAAGATGTATGCTTTCTGGGTGATGCGGGGGGTGTAGTACTCCGAGAGGGAGAAGTAACCGAACACGATGCCAACGACTATGAATGCCATACCAGCCAGGAGGAAGATGAGGTCGAGGGCGTCCCTGTCGGACCTCTTGATGAGGTTGTGGATCCTGTCGTCGAGGCTGTACGAATAGATGATCAGCAGGACCCCGACGATGAAGAATATCAGCGGGGTGGTGGACTTGAGGACGTACTCCTCGGCGCTGTCGCAGTCGTACATGTTGACCACGAGGTACACAGCGCTGATTATCAGGACGATCCAGGCTATCGGGGCCAGGAAACGCTCCTTCTTCTGAGGGTCCTCGAGGGTCTTCTGGATGATGTAGAACGTACCTTCGACCCCGGGGGCCTGCTTGACGTAGACCTTCCTGACGGAGATTATGGGGACACGCGAGGATATGATGGGGTAGATGTACTCATCCTCCGCGCCGTCGCTGACGAGGACCGCGCGGTCGGGCTTGACCTCCTCGATGACCCTGTCGAGCTGCTCCACGAGCGCCTCGTCGGACTTGTACCCGACTTTCTTATTGCCGCAGATGAGCGCCACTTCGAAGGACCCAGGCGGATTATCTCCGTCCGCCTCCATCTGCCGGTAGATGTTCATGGCAGCATAGAGCGCGTTGGTGTCGGAATCCTCGGGGTCAGCAGTGCCCAGGGCGGCGGCCGCCTTGTAGCATGCGTCCATGCCTATCGCCGGCGATTCGACGCCTCCTTTGGCGCCAAAATCGTCATCGCGGTCGACAGCGAGGATCAGGGTCTTCTTCATCGCCTTCGTATCATCGCGCGCATATTTTATGCTGAGCACTGCGGCGCGGAGGAGCGGGGCCCGGCATACGACGATTTATAGAAGACACGTCTTAGAGGGCGAGTATGTACATCAGGTGGTTCGGCTACTCCTGCTTCCTCTTCTCGGACGATTCCGTAAGGGTCGTCACGGATCCGCACGACGGCCGTTCCATCGGGATCGCCAAACCCGCCGCCTCGGCGGATGTGGCACTGTGCACCCACAACTCGTACGAGAGGAACTGCTTCCGTTCCCTCACCGGGAAGCATAAGGACTTCATGGAGGCCCTCGGCCGCCAGGAGTGCGGATGCTTCAGTTTCGAAGGGCTCCCGTCGTTCGCCGACGCGTCCGGAGGGAAGGAGCGCGGCCGGAACTCGGTCTACATGTTCGAGATGGACGGGCTGAGGATAGTCTTCTGCGGGGCCCTCGGGGACATCCCGGGGGAGGAGGAGATCGCCCGGATGAAGGGCGCGGACATCGTCTTCGTCCCGGTAGGCGAGTTCGGCACCCTGCCCATCGCCCGCGCCGACGAGATGATGTCGGCGGTATCGCCCAAGGTCATCGTGCCGGTGGGCTACAGGACGGGCGGGATAACGCTGCCGCTGTCGCCACTGTCGAGCTACGCCGAAGGCAAGGACCCGGATTCGTTCGTCCATGTCGGGAACGAGGTGGAGCTCACGGCCGGGGACATAGCGGATTTCACAGGATACTGGATCTTCGACCAGTCGTGAAAGCGGCCGGGACGGCCGGAGAAAGAAAGCCTGAAAAAAAGGAACAGAGGAAGGGGCCCGCCCTCAGAGGGCCAGGCCGTCCTCTATCCTGCCCATCTCTATGGGGGTCGTGGCGTCGCCGACGAGCGCTCCCCTGGAGTTGGCGATGATGCCGGAACCGACGTATCTGGAACCGTGGTTGACGGTCGTGCGGACGACGTCGACCTTCAGGACCTCCCTGAGAAGCTGCAGGTCGTCGTCGGTGGCCTCGGTGGTCACGACGCAGCCGCTGTTGGTGCAGCATGCGACGGACCCGACGGACACGCAGCCCGCGATCATCGACCTGACGCACTCGATGCCGAGCGCCTCGGAGATCCTGTCAGCGGTCTTCGCGTCAATCTCGGGCGAAAGAACCGCGCCGTTATCGTTCGCGAGGATGTTGTTCCCCGCGGCGTTGCAGTAATCGGGCAGGAGGACCATAGGCAGCTCCTTCCCGATGAGGTCCGCCTCGGCGGACTCGATGAGCCCGGAGACGGCGGCCCCATGCGAGTTCATCGCCACGAGCGAGCCCACCACATGGGACCCGGAGACCGTGGTCGGGACGGACCTGACGCCGAGGACCTCGGAGATGTCCTTTATGAACGCCTCGTCGGCCTCAGAGGAGACGATGGCGAGGTTCTCGCTGACCGCGGCCTCAACTCCTATGTTGGGCGTGCCCGCTACCCTCGAGAGCCTCATTGCCATGCGGTTCACTCCTTCTTGTCGGCGAGCGAGACCTCTACGAGGCCGTCGTCGAACTTCACCGCTTTCACGGTGATCTTGGTAGGGGGGTTGCGGATTCCGTTCTCCCAGACCTTCTCGTTGACCGTCTTGTCGATCCAGACGTGCTCAGCGTCCACCTTCATGTGGCGCATGATGGCCTTCCTGACCTCTTTGACGGCACGCTCGGTCCTCCTGGACCTGGGCGCGAGCCTTGCATCCCTCAGGGGGATGACGATAATCCTGGTTACTTCGTCTGCCATCGGAATCACTCCTTGAGCTTGCCCATGCGCCACGACCTTCTCTTCGGGTGCCTGAGGAACTGCCTGTTGGTCCTGAGCATGACCCATGCGGGGACGCGGCGGTTCTGTTTGATCTTCTTGTTGAGCCTCTCTTTCATTGCCGGGGGCTTTGTAGATGACATGTTTATCTCCTCTCTATCTTGATTTCGCGGTGCTGCGGAACCATGCTCTGAAGGATCTCTCTCAGCATGGCGTCGCTGATCTCCTGCTGAAGCCTGCCGCTCTGGTAAAGGCGGATCAGCTGGTTCTCAACAGAGGCAGCGAGCTGGGGATTGGCGAGCTTGACGTTCGCCAGCCTGTCGCGTGCCTCGGGGGACATGATCTGCCTGAGGATGGACTGCTTCTGGGCCTCGATCTGCTTCGCCTGCTGCTCCTGGGCCGCCTGGTTCTGCTGGTTCTGCTGCATCTCCTGCAGCCTTCTCTGCCTGATAGCCTCCAATTCAGGATCGTCGTCCATGCCGTTCGCCCCTTCAGTTCTTGGCCTCGTCGAAAACCTCTTTCGCAACGCTGTCGAGGAGCTTCTGGCCGGCCGGGCTGACCTTGCGTCCCTGGAGGTCCTTGGTGGCCTCGAGGAGCCCTGCGTCCTGGAGCTGGATCAGGATCTTCCTGATGATGTTCCTGCTTCCCTTGACGGCCCTGTTGGGCTTGCTTCCCCTGTCGACGTATCCTCCGTACTCGCCTGCGAGCTTGGAGGTGCCCATGGGGCCCTTGACATACAGTTTCCTCATGACTGAGGCTGCCCTGGTGTACCACCAGTCGCCCTGCACGGGCGCCCTCTCGGCCTGGATACCGGTCTTAGCGAACTCGGCCCAGTCGGGAGCAACGATCTTGTCGTTCTCTTTGAGCTTCTCAGAAAGCCTGAGAATGAGCTTCTCTGCGGGAACGTCGTAGACTGTTACCATTTGTTCATCCTTCTGCCGCGCTTACCGTGAAGTATGCGCGACCGCAGGGCGGAATAGCCGCTTCATGTATATAAAAACAACTGGCGCTAACGCTGACACTGAAGCAATAGCGAAAAAACCACTGCACGCGTTCGCCCGAAGGCCCCGCGCGCCCCGAAGGAGCAATTCCTTCCACGGCAGATACCGAACGGCATCCAAATCCGTGATTGCGGAGATTCATGGAAGGTATATAAAACTTCCATGGACGGCCCGGAAGATGCGCCCGTCCGTATGCGCGTCCGTCCGCGCATCAGCTGCCTTCCCGCGGGCGCATAAATAATTATAATATCCATGAAAGGTTCGCTCGGAGCATGACTGACGGTACCGGGCTCAAGAACAGGGGCCACACCCATGCGGACGTCGATGAGAGGCGCGGGGCAGTCGAGCAGTTCACCGGCGCGGATCTCGAGAAGATTTCCAAATACTGCTTCAGGGCAGAGGATGCGGAGCACAACATCGAGAACATGATCGGGGCGGTGCAGGTGCCCCTGGGCTTCGCCGGGCCCCTGAAGGTCGAAGGGGAGTACGCCGAAGGGGAGTTCCTGGTACCTCTCGCCACTACCGAGGGTGCGCTGGTGGCATCCATTTCCCGCGGCATGTCCGTCATAACGGCCGCCGGTGGCGCCAGGACGAAGGTCTTCTCCGACTGCATGACCCGCGCGCCCGTCCTCAGGGTGGACGGGCTGTCGCACGCCTGCAGGGTCATCCAGTGGATCGACGCGCACGAGGACGACATCAAGGCCGCCGCCGCTTCGACCACCAAGCACGGCAGGCTGGTCAGGATCGAGAAGTTCCCCACCGGCCGCGCGCTCTACCTGAGGTTCTCCTTCGAGACCGGGGACGCCATGGGGATGAACATGGCCACCATCGCCTCGGAGGCAGCCTGCCGCGTCATCGAGGAGGCCACGGGAGCGGTCATGGTCTCGGTCTCCGGGAACCTGTGCTCGGACAAGAAACCCGCCGCCGTCAACATGATCGAGGGGCGCGGCAAGACCGTGGTCGCCGAGGCCCTCATACCCAAGGACCTGGTGGAGTCCAAGCTCCATACGACCACCGCGCTCATCGTCGAGACCAATGTGAGGAAGAACTTCGTCGGCTCCTCCCTCGCCGGCACCCTCGGGGCCAACGCCCATGCCGCGAACATGGTCGCCGCCTTCTACATCGCCACCGGGCAGGACCCGGCGCAGGTCGTGGGCGGGAGCATGACCCTCACCGACTGCGAGGACGTCGGCGGGGACCTGTACATAAGCGTCAGGATGCCCGCGGTCGAGCTCGGGACCGTCGGCGGCGGCACCGGCCTGCCTTGCCAGCGCGAGGCGCTCGAGATGATGGGTTGTAAGGGCGAGGGCAAGGCCAGGAAACTGGCCGAGATACTCGCGGGAACCGTCCTCGCGGGCGAGCTGTCGACCCTGGCCGCCCAGGCCGCCGGCCAGCTCGGCAGGGCCCACGCACAGCTGGGGAGGAACAAAGCATGACCAACGTCAATTTCAGCTACAAAGACTTGGAGAAGCTCATCGGGAAGGAGCTGCCGCAGGACAAGGCGCTCGAGGACCTCCAGATGATCGGATCGGACACGGGCGACACCGTCCCCGGCGATGACGCGATGACCGTGGAGTTCTTCCCCAACCGGCCGGACCTGTACAGCGTCGAGGGCATCGCGAGGGCCATGAGGCAGTACCTCGGAATGGAGCCCGGGCTGAAGACCTACAAGGTCGAGGACTCGGACATAAAGGCGATCGTCACCCCGGAGGTCAGGGAGATCCGTCCCTACTTCATGTGCGCCGCCGTCAAAGGGGTGGAGATCGACGATACCGTCCTCCGCTCGATGATGGAGCTGCAGGAGAAGCTGCACATCACCGTCGGGAGGAAGAGGACGAAGGTCGCCATCGGGATCCACGATCTCGACAAGGTCGTCCCACCGTTCACCTTCTCCGCGGCCGACCCCGATAGGACCTCCTTCGTTCCGCTCGCGAAGACCCAGAAGATGACCATGAGGGAGATCCTCGATAAACACGAGAAAGGCAGGGCGTACGCCCGCCTGCTCGACGGTTTCGACAGGTACCCGCTCATCACCGATGCCAACGGCAGCGTGCTCAGCTTCCCCCCGATCATCAACGGGGCGCTCACCGCCGTCACCGTGAACACCCGCAACCTGCTCATCGATGTCACCGGCTTCGATGCATCGGCCGTCGAGGAATGCGTCAACATCGTCGCCACGGCCCTGGCCGAGAGGGGCGGCACCATCTGCCGTGTCCACATGGAAGGCGCTCCGAAGGAGAGCTACCCCGACCTGGAGCCCAGGAAGATGACAGTGTCCCTTGCCGAGTGCCGGAAGTTCATCGGAGTGCCGATCTCCCCGGAGGACGCTGTCGCCTCGCTGAGGAGGATGGGGCTGGACGCCGGCTGCGAAGGCGACAGGCTCACCGCCGTCATCCCCGCCTACAGGATGGACTTCCTGGCGGCCGCCGACGTCTACGAGGACGTGGCCATAGGGTACGGCTTCGGGAACTACGGGAAACGGAAGGTCCCGGTGACCCAGACCTTCGGCAGGCTCCTCCCAGAGACTGATTTCTCCGAGAAGCTCAAGGACGTCATGATCGGCCTCGGCTACACCGAGGTCACCACCCTGACCCTGTCCAACCACCGGGACGAGTTCGAGATCTCCGGCCTCCCCGAGGTCGATTCCGTGACCGTCAAGAACCCGATAACCGAGGACCACACCTGCCTGCGCTCCTATCTCCTGCCCAGCCTCATGAGGATCCTGAGGCACAACAAGCACAGGGACCTCCCGCAGAGGATATTCGAGACCGGGTTCGTCATCAGGGATGCGAAGACAGTCCTGCACCTGTGCGCCCTGCAGGCGGCGTCCAAGAGCTCGTTCACCGAGGCCAAGTCCCTCACCGAGGCCATACTGAGGGAGATCGGAGGGGACTTCTCGCTCGAGCCCTGCTCCTACCCCACTTTCATCGCCGGAAGGGGCGCCTTCATAGTGTACAAGGGGAAGAGGATCGGCATCTTCGGAGAGATGTCGCCTGCGGTCATCGCCGGATACGAGATGACGCACCCCGTCATCGCCGTGGAGATGGACATCAGCGGGCTGGCCGCCGAGCGCTCCGGGAGGCTGTTCTGATGGAGAAGGGAGATAAGATGCCCCCGTTCCGCCTGCAGGACGAGAACAGGGAATGGATCGATTCCTCGGCCCTGCTCGGCATCCGTTTCGTGCTGTTCTTCTATTCCCAGGACGGCACGCCCGGATGCACCAAGGAGGCCCAGGAGTTCACCGACCTCTACCCCAAGTTCCAGCTCAGGAACGTCCCGGTCATCGGGGTCAGCGGGGATTCTATCGAGTCCCACCGGAAGTTCAAGGACAAGTACGGGCTGAAGGTCAAGCTCCTGAGCGACCCCGACCATAAGTATGCCGCGGAATGCGGGGCATGGGGCAAGAAGATGCTCTACGGCCGCGAGGTCACCGGCACGATCCGCTCCAGCTACCTCGTCGGCAAGGACGGGACTATAGAGGAGGCCTGGCGCAACGTTAAGGCCACCGGCCATGCGAAACGCGTCCTCGACGGCACCCTGAAGCATTACGTCGACGACAGCCCGGCAGAATTCTGAGAATAATATGAGAAGGCCGGGAGGATAAGTCCTCCCGGCGGGCGCTCACGCCCGGTATTCCGAGGAGACGATGTCCTTCAGGTCGTCCCCTTCGTACTGCCAATAGATGACGGTCCCGGTGCGCCCGGTATCCGGTTTCCCGAGGGGCAGCGCGCCCGGGACGACGGTCGCGAACTGAGGGTAATGAGCGTATTCCGCTCTGCAGCGCCTGCCCTGCACGCCGACCTCGATGTCCAGGTCCCTCCCGTCGGCTCCGAAGTCTGCGCAGTTGGCCTCCATCCCCGCCTCCAGCCTGGCTGCCGTTCTGGGAGCGAGCTCTTTCCCGCGGCGGGTGGCACCCATGAGGACCGCGGCCGCCTCGGTGCGGATGATAATCTTGGCCAGGCAGTCGGCGTATGCCTCGGGCTCGAACCCGACGAGGCGCTTGTCGTGGACCTCGTAGAGGGTCTCGATCCCGTAGGAGAACAGCTCGCTGCGCAGAGGCCTGAGCTCCGAATGGCCGAAGATGACGCCCCAGACGCGGGAACCGCCGTTCACCTCGCGGATCCTGGAGAGAATCTCCTCGCTGACGCGGGCTATGCGCGGGCCCTCGGGCCGGTGCTCCACCTCGATCCACACCAGGAATCCGTCCGAGCGTGGAGAGTTGAGCTTGTACGCCTGCAGCATCCCGGGCGGGAGGTCCCTCACGCGCCCGTTGGAGCAGCTGGAGCACGATCCGGACGAGCAGGATTCGCAGCCGCTCATTCCGATGCCCCCATGTCCTTCAGGACGATCTTCGAGCCCCTCTCGCCGACCGAGAAGGTCCCGAGACCCAGATCGATCCTACCCAGCCTCTTGACCGCGGAAGGGTCCCCTTCGGGGGCATCCGCCGGAGGATAGGCGCCGGAAAGGACGGAGACCACGGAGCCTCCGCACGTGCGGCACACGCGGACCTCGTCCCCGTAGTCCTGGGTCATCAGGAACCAGCACCCGTCGCGCTCGATCTTCGAGGTGTAGTAGAACTGGTCCCTCCCGAGCATCTCGGCGAGCTCCGCCGGCAGCATGCCCGTGCCCGAATCGGACGATGCCTCCCCGGCGATTATCAGAGCATAATCGGGAGCCTCCCTGCCGATGAAGGCATTCAGGCACCTGGCTGTCGCGTAGACGTCGGCATAGCCGAACGCTTCATCGCAGAGCAGGAACGCATCGTCGGCGCCGGCTGCCAGGCATCTCCCGAGGGCCCCGGCGGCCGCCTCTGGCCCCATGGACACTGCGGTGACGGTGTCCCCTTCCTCTTTCAGACCTTCCGCCGCGGCGAGGGCGGACAATGACCCTGCATCGGGCGATTCTCCCGACGGGCCCGCTTTGATCAGGACGATGAACCTCATCGATCTTCCTCCGTGTACGCATCATTGAGCCTGGGTATCATGGCGGCCATGACGGACTCCTCCGTGAGGGCCTTCCTGTCGATGATGCCGCCGCTCAGGATCCCGACGGCGCCCATCCTCTTCCCGACCTCCGATTGCCCGAAGACCTTCCCCATGGCGTCCCCCACGGTAGATCCTCCCCTGACGAGGGCGGCCACCTTCGGCGGGTACATGAACCCCGATCCCGTGCCGACGGTGAACCTCCCGTCCCTGTCGAGGACCGCGCAGTACTGGTAATCGTACAGCCCGTCTTCCATCTCGAAGGCCCCCGCCTCGATGCCGACGGCCAGCTCATGGCCGCCCAGGGCGTTCCGGGCGCGGTTCATCGCGCCCTCGCGGGCCTGCTTCCCGAAGGGCTGCTCCGGGACGCCCGACGGGACGTCGCAGGCGGTGATCCTCACATCGCCGAATATCCTCTCCATTACCGAGCGGACGGCCTCCGCCTTGACGCGGTTGAGCGATCCGACGGCGATGTCCTTCACGCCGTGCCTGCCTGTGCGCCCGTATTCCCCTCTGAGTATGTTCCGGGCGCTTATCTTCGAGCCGTCGTCCGCCATCACGAGCGGGACCACCGAGAGCTCCAGCGGGGGGACCCCGCGGGAGGCGCGGTCCCTGTTCAGCTCCCTGCCGTTCTCCAGGGTCTCCTCGGAGACGACCAGGACGGAGACCCTGTCCATCTCCTCGCGGGGGCCGTACATGTCGTCGATGACGCCGATCCTCCAGGGCTTCTCCTGCTCCGAGAGCAGGTCCTCGAGGGCCCTGCGCCTGAGATAGAGGGGCAGGTGCTCCCCCCTTCCGGCGGCGGCGAACCTGTCGGAGGTGATGCCGACGAAGACGGAATCCCCCACTTCGAACGCCCGCTCGATGAGGGCGCGGTGGCCGTCATGCAGCACATCGAACGTGCCGGCGACCGCAGACTGCTTCATAATCCGATCACCAGGACCGCCGCGATGACGACCGCCCAGAGGACGGCGATCTCGGCGATGTACCTGTAGAGCTTCTTCTTCGCGGCCTGCCCGTCGAGGTCCCTGCACTCGTCCGAGCAGTAGGGGCCCTCCCCGATGAACGCCTTGCCGCAGCGCCTGCAGTGCCTGTGCTGCGGGATCTTCGCGGTATGCTGCTCCTCAGCCGTCTCAGAGCCCCCTTCTGTCCATCTCGTTCTGCACCAGGATGATGCAGTGGTCGGCATGCAGGCTCACCGGCCCGAGGCAGATGGTGGACGGCCCCTTCTCCAGGAGCGCCTTCTCCTCGTTCTGCGTCAGGTCGCTGTTATCCCCGAGGACGAATATGGGGTTCTCGGGGAAGTCGAAGCCCCTCACGTCGCTGCCGTCCTCCTTCAGGTAGACGAAGCTCCCCTTCCCGGACAGCATGTCGATCACATCGTAGAATGACATCTTCGACACGAAGACGCCGGGGGACGAGACCGCCTCCTTCCCGTCGGGGATCTTCTTCAGCAGGGCGTTCCTGAGAAGGGAGGCCGTGCTCCTCTCGTCGGGGTTGAGATAGCGCACCAGGGACCCGTTTATCCTCACCGTCTTGGGGGAATCGTCCCCGCCTTCGAAGACGAGGTAGATCTCGGCGTCCTTCCTGATGCCGTGGCTGAGCATGAACGCCGAGTTCACGCATCTCGCGAGTATGTCGGCGCGCCCGGCCCCTCCGGCGATATCGTCGAGCTTGAACGACCCGTCCGCCAATGCTTTGTGGCCGGTGATGACGAAATATCTCATTTCTCCCCGCCTTCGATGTCTTTGAGCTCCTTAAGAGCATCCGGGTCCATGCCACCCATCTGCTTCGCCAGCTGCCTGCGCATCTTGCGGTCCTTGGACACGGCGGACATCGTCTTCTTGCTGTTGTTGTACTGCTTCAGGAGGTCCCTGACCTCGGACGCCGGCACTCCTGCGCCTACGGCGATCCTGTCGATCCTGTTCCCTTTGATGATCGAGGGCTCGTCCTTCTCCCGGGCGGTCATGGAGTCCATGATGATCCTGTACTTGGAGAGCCTTGACTGGGTGGCCTCGTAGTCGATCTTGTCCGACATCTTGCTCATGCCGGGCAGGAGGCCCATGATCTTCTGCAGGGTGCCCATCTTCCCGAGGGCCTTCATCTGAGTGTACATGTCGCTGAGGGTGTACTTCCCGGAGGTCATCCTGCGGGCCATCTCCTCGACGTCCACGTCCTCGTCGAAGCTGTCCTTCGCCATCTCCACGAGCCCGGCGAGGTCCCCCATGCCGAGGAGGCGGGAGATGAACCTGTCGGCATCGAAGGGCTCCAGGTCCCTGATGTGCTCCCCGGTCCCGATGAACACGATCCTGGCCTTGGTGGTGGCCACCGCGGAGAGCGCGCCTCCTCCGCGGGACGTCCCGTCCATCTTGGTGACGATGACCCCGGTGACCCCGACGGCCTTGTTGAAGGCGTCCGCCTGGGGGCCGGCCTGCTGTCCGACCTGCGAATCGAGGACGAGTATCCTCTCGTCAGGATTGGTCGCATCCGCGATGTCGGTGATCTCCTTGATCAGGTCGTCCTCGAGCGCATGACGTCCGGAGGAGTCGATGATCCTGACCTTCTTGTCCCTGAACCTCTCCATCCCCTCGCGGGCGATCTTGACGGCGTCCTTCTCCTGATGGGTGGGGTCCCCGAAGACCTCCGCGCCCACCTTGTCGCCGAGCTGCTTGAGCTGGTCGTACGCGGCAGGCCTGTACACATCTGCGCCGATGAGGCCGACGGACAGCCCTTTCTTTATGAAGTAGTTCGCGAGCTTCCCGGCCGTGGTGGTCTTACCCTGTCCGTAGAGCCCGACAAGGAGTATGGTCTGGGGCTTCACCTCGAGGGGCTCGCCGTTCTTCAGCAGGGCCACGAGCTCCTCGTAGATGATGCGGGTCACGTGCTCTTTCGCGGAGCGGCCGGCGGCCGGCTTCTCGTTGAGGGCGCGCTCGCGGACGTTGCCGGTCAGCCTCAGGACGAGCTGAACATTGACGTCCGCCTGGAGGAGCGCGCGCTGAAGCTCCTTGCAGACCTCCTTAATGAGATCCTCGTCGACCGTGGATGAACCTTTGATGCGGTCGAGGACGCCTCTGAGGGATTTTCCCAATCCGTCCATTACCATTTAATCACCACCCCATGCGCTGGTGGTTATTTTATTATTAGTATAGGGCCGAAACCCTGCCGGCGGACGGGATTGTGTAAAGAACAGAGGTTCATCAGACATTGGGGGCCGGAACGGATCGAAGATGCGCCGGAGCGGAGAAAATGCCCGCAAAACAAGAATCAGAAGAAGTACGGGACAGGCCAGCCAGTCAGAAGGGATGGGATGCACTCTACAGAACTGACCTGTTCCCGAATATATCATAATCCATATCCGATATTTAACTGCTTAGGTTTACGTATCCATGCTGGACACGCCCAGGCCTGACATTCATCGGAGATTCATGTACACACGTGCGGATGATGTCAGACTGGCGGCGGCCGGCCGGAGAACGCGCTCCGCGATTCAAATGATCGAGCAGGAACGCTTCTCATCATCGATCCCGTCCCCGGCCCGAGCCAGGAAAAAGGGCCGGAGAGGGTCCGGGCATATGCCCGTAAGATGTTTCACTCGGGTGCGCGGGACTTGATGGCCTTGACCATCGCGCGGATGTTGTCCGCAGGCGTCCCGATGGGCACTCCGCATCCTGCCGAGATGACATCGAACCCGGCATCCGCAGAGCGCGTCGCGGCGGCGGCGCAGTCGGCAGGCGTTCCCTTGAACAGGGGGAACGCGCATCCCACGTTGCCGACCAGCACTCCGCGGCCGTTCGCGATCTTCACTGCCTCCTCCGGCGGGACCTTCTCCTCCACGGAGATCCCCGTGGCGCCTGTCTGGTACATGTAGGGGATGATCTTCCTCGTGTCCCCGCAGATATGCAGGATCGTCATCCCGGGCAGCTCCCCGAGGGCATGGTGCACGTAGGGCATCGACATCTGCTGGAAATCATCGGGCGAGAGGATATCCGTGGACGCCGACGGCTCCGACATCTGGACGATGTCCGCGCCGTTCGCGAGCAGCTCCTCGCCGAACTTCCTGCAGTAAGGCTCCACCGCCTTCAGCCATGACTTGGCCCTGTCGGGATCGGTCCATACCGAGTAGATCAGGTTCTCCGCGTTCAGGATGTGCCCGGTGAGGGTGAACACTCCGGTGTTCCCTCCGACGACCACGTACCTGTCCCCGTGGGTCTTGTGCATGATCGCCATCGCGTCGATGGCGGTCTTCACCCTGCCGCCCTTGCAGAAGTCCTCCAGGGGCATTATCTCCTGGAGCTTCTCGGGGTCGTCGAATATCCTCTTCTGGGGGTCGTACGTGTACGGGTGGGAGAGGATCATCGGGGACGATGTCTTCGAGCCCATCCTCATCTTGCACCCAAGGCGCTCGGCCTCCTCCGTGAGGCAGAACCCCGCCCTGACGGACTCCAGCCCGAAGTAATCGGCCTGGGCGCATCCCAGGGTGGCCATCTTCTGCGGATCGGAGTGAGCCTCCGGCCACGCCGCCCCGCAGGCGTTCATCATGTCGATCGTATCGCAGGTGGTGAAGATCGCCACCGGCGGCCTGTCAAGAGACTCGCGGTGCATGGCCGCGAGCACCCTGTCCCTGCAGCTCATGCTCATAGACCTTCCTCCTTCAGCCACTTGACGCAATTGGTCGCGTCCGTATCCCTGTGGTCCGCGCCGATCTCCTTGGCGAACCCGTCCGTCGTCGGGGGCCCGCCGATGGTCACAGTGCACTTCTTCCGGTATCCGTTCTCCTCGAGCGCCTTCAGAGCGGCGGCCATGCTGTCCATGGTCGGGGTCATGAGCGTGCTCAGGCAGACCACGCCGATCCCCTGCTCCTTGGCGGTGGAGGCGATGACCTTGGGATCGACGTCCTTTCCGAGGTCGTTGACGATGTAGCCCGACGCGGTCAGCATCGTCTTCACGATGTTCTTGCCGATATCATGGACATCTCCCATAACCACGGCGGTCTCGGCCTTCTTCGCGTCGGCGAGATCGGCCTTGGGTATAGCGGGCAGCAGGACATCCAGCCCGTTGTACATGGCATGCGCGGCGACGAGCACCTGAGGGAGGTACATCTCCCTTGCGGCGTAATGCTCGCCGATTCTGTCCATTCCGACCACGAGGCCCTCGTTGATGGCCTCTACAGAATCCATTCCGGAGTCAAGAGCCTTCTTCGCGACCTCCGTCGCGACTTCGGGCTTACAGGACTCCACTGCATCCGCGAGGGCATTCAGAAGATCCTTCTTGTCCATTCAGATTCCTCCTGGGAAGGCTCGGCTTCCGCCTCAGCCTTCTGCATGGGGATATATGCCGGATAGAGTGATAAGCAGTATTACGAATCAGTTCGGCATTCTGAAACAGCTTATACAAAATTGAAAAGTGTCTTCCTCCGTTCCCGGAGGAAGTAAAGGGTTTCCGTGAGTGACTTTCAGAGGTACCCGGACTTCTGGAGGATCATGAGGTCCTCGGTCGAGAGCTTCTCTCCGGCCTTGAACTTCTCGAAGATCTCCTCAGCCTTCTTCTTGGTCTCGTAGTCGGTGCGCTTCTTCTTGGCGATGTTCTTCTTGTTCTTGATGCCGTCGGCGTCCTTTCCGACCGCATGGACCGACTTGATGGACTCGATATGCAGGCGGTGCTCCTCATCGGCCTTCTGCTTGCACTCGACGAACTTCGCCTGAGCGGCATCGGCCTCCTTGCGGATGGCATCGGCGCGCTGGTAGAGCGAGAGCATGTTGTCGTGGGCCTTCTGGGCCTCCTCGGCGTTGATCGAGACCTGCTTGTGGGCCTCCTCGGCCTTGGCCTTGGCGTCCCTGAGCTCCTGGACGAGCCCGCGGATCTCCTCATCGCCTTCCTCGACCTTCTCGCGCTCGCCGATCTGCTTGGCAAGCTCCTGGATCTGCTTGACGAGGGCCTTCTCCTTGTCAGCGCCCATGGGCATGGTCTGCTGCTGCATCTCCATGCGGTCGAGGCGGGCCTTCATCTGGCCGAGGCTCTCCTCTTCGCCTTCCTTCTTCTTCTCGGGGCGGATCTCGTTGATCTTGGCCCTGATCTCGGACACCTTCTTGTTCCACTCGTCCCTGACTGCTTTGGACTCGCGGACCTTCTGGTTGAAGCCGTCGCGGACCTCGCGGGATTTGCCTGCCTCCTCGACGAGCTCCCTGACCTGGGCGTTGAGGGCGTCCCTCTTGGACTTCCACTCCTTGGTCTGGGCGTTCAGCTCGTCCCTCTTCTGCCTGTGGACCTCGGCCTCGTTGTTGAGGATGGTCTTCTGGGCCTCGAGGTCGGCCAGCTTGGCCTTCTCCTCGGGGGTCGGCTCCGCCTCTTCAGCGGAAGGGACCTGCTCGCTCTCGGCCTGCTGCTCTTCCTGGGCGTTCTCCGGCTCCTGCTCGCTCTCGGCCTGCTCGGCGGCCATCTTTTCGGTGTCTTCAACCTGGACTTTTTCCTCGTCAGTCATAAAAATATCACTCACGTTCGTTTTGGCCATGATTCAAAGCGTGGCCCACTTTTAAGCGCTCTATAATGGTATCCCTTATAAAGTTTAGTACTGGAATCACAAAACACGTAGGATTATCGGTCCTTTTCGGGCGCTCCGAACAATGTCAGGACCGGCGCCTGCGGTTGGCCAGAAATGGGGTGCTGCAGGCGCTTGCGGCATCCCTGATGGTCTGATACCGACTGCCTAACAGTGGCCGCGCGCATAAGTTCTATTAAATAATGTAAGCCTATCCGATTCCAGAGATAAGCATGAGCGATTACGTCTGTCCCTTGGACTACAGGTACGGTCGCAAAGAGATGAAATCAATCTTCTCCGAGACCAGCCGCATCAATTACCAGATGAAGGTCGAGGCGGCCCTTGCCAGGGCGCATGCCTCCTTGGGAGAGATCCCGCAGGCCGATGCCGACGAGATCACCCGCGTGGCCGAGTCCGGCGAGGTCACTGTTGAGAGGATCAAGGAGATCGAGAAGCTCACCAACCACGACCTCATGGCCATGGTCAAGGCGATGACCGAGAAGTGCAAGGGCGATGCCGGGAAGTACGTGCACCTCGGGGCCACCTCCAACGACATCGTCGACACCGCTACCGCGATGCAGATCGCCGACGCCCTCAAGCTGGTCTCGGACGACATCGATGAGTTCGCCTACACCCTCGCCAAACTGGCCAAGAGGGAGAGGGACACCCTGGAGATCGGCAGGACCCACGCTCAGTTCGCCATCCCCATCACTTACGGCTTCAAGATCGCCGGGTACATCGCTGAGATCCTCAGGTACAGGCAGAGGATAATCGAGATCATGCCGAGGGCCTGCTGCGGCAAGATGGCCGGCGCCGTCGGGACCGGGGCCGCGCTCGGGAAGAACTTCCATAAGATCCAGGCCATGGTCATGCAGGACCTCGGGCTCACTTACGAGCCGGCCGCCACCCAGGTCGTCGGCAGGGACAGGTACACCGAACTGATTTGCCTCATGGCCACCCTCGGGACCTCCCTCGAGAGGTACGCAACTGAGGTCAGGAACCTCCAGAGGTCCGAGATCGGCGAGGTCTCCGAGTACTTCGACAAGGAGCACCAGGTGGGCTCGTCCACCATGGCCCAGAAGAGGAACCCCATCAACTCCGAGAACGTCTGCGGCCTCGCCCGCATACTGAGGGGCTTCGTCATGCCGACCTTCGAGAACCAGGTCCTCTGGCACGAGAGGGACCTCTCCAACTCCAGCGCCGAGAGGTTCACCCTGCCCCACGTCTTCACGCTCATCGATTACATGCTCTATAAGATGAACAAGGTCTTCTCCGGCCTCGAGGTCCACCGCGACAAGATGCTCAGGAACATCGCTTCGGCGCACGGCCTTGTGATGGCCGAGCCGGTGATGATGGCCTTCGTCGGCAAGGGCATCGGCAGGCAGGACGCCCATGAGATCGTGAGAGAAGCCTCCATGGAGGCCGAGGACAGGGAGATCGACCTCTCCGAGACCCTCTGGGAGAGGAAAGAGGTCCGCGACCGCTTCACCAAGGAAGAGCTGGCCGCGGTCATGGACCCCGCAGGCTACACCGGAGCTTCCGGCGAGATCGTCGACAAGATGGTCGACGCCGTCGAGTCCGCTCTGGAGAGGAAGGTCGAGTGATGGGCTCCAAGACCACCGCCATGACCCGCCACCGCATGAAGTGGGCGGCCATCATCGGCGGAGCCGTGGGCTTCGCCGTGGGGTGGGTCGGGTGGCTCATGTACGACTCGCTCTTCTACATGCTCATGATCGTATTCGGCGCCGTGATCGGCGCCTATACGGTCAAGTACATGGACGGAGCGCCCGACGACTGAGCGCCGGTCACTCCTTGTACTTCATGCCGGCGTGCTCGCCGGGGGCCGTGTCGTACACATCGGTGACGGCGATCTTTATGAGGCCCTTCGCAGGGAAGGCGGGGTTCTTCTCGTGCGCCATCTTGACGGCGGCCTCGTAATCGGGGCCGAAGTCGAAGTACCTGCATGCGCCCTTGACCTGTATGCAGTCATGGCCCTCTCCCGCCAGGGCGTACACGGCGGCGACAGGGTTCTCCTTGATGTTCGCAAGGGTCTTGTTCATGTAGTTGTCGATGACCCAGATCTCCTTATCATTGGCGACCCACAGGAAGCCGATGGGGACGACGTTGGGGACACCGTCCTTGGAGGCGGTGGCAAGCGCGAAGTACTTGTGCGATTTCTTATGGTCCTCGAACAGGGCCTTCATCTTGGGCGTAATCATTGCCATGCCATATGGATGGCCTAACGCAGATTTAAGAATTGGTCGGTGAGAGCGGGGGGCGGGCATGGCCCGCCCGGCGCTCAATGCCCCTGGCGCTGGAGGAGCTCAAGCAGACGGGCGGCCGCCTGCTTCGGGAAGGCAGGGTCGTCCGACCCGGCCATCGCCTCGAGCATCTTCCTGACGTTCGGGGACTGGGGGATCATGTAGCCCGCTTCGCGGTAGAGGTCCTCGGCCTGGCGGCGGAAGGAGAGCTCCATGGCCTCGGCGGTCTGCTTCCGGATGGGGTCGCGGGCAGCCTCCGCCGCCCCGCGGCACAGCGATTCGGCGGCAACGCGGCAGCGGGCCTGCGCGAACACGGCATCGCAGATCTCAGCGGCCTTCGGCTGCTGGAGCGGGTACAGGTCCGGCACCAGCGAAAGGGCCTTGCTGGGACAGCTGCGGACGCACATCCCGCACCCTATGCATTTGGTGAAGTCGATCTGCCCTGTCTCGGTGTCCGTCGCCCCGGTGGGGCATACGTACAGGCAGAGGCATTCCTTCTCGCACATCTTCAGATTCCTTATCGCATGCATCAGATCTGCCTCCTCTCGATCTTGACCAGCTTGTCGCGCGGCACCTTGCAGACAGGGCAGATCTCCGGCGGGTCGTTCCCGACATAGATGAACCCGCAGATGTCGCATACCCAGACGCCGGTGCTCTCCAGGAAGCCCTCGCCTTCCTTGCCGAGGCGCTCCACCAGGGCCTGCAGGATGCGGGCCACCTTGGTGCTCCAGAGCATGGCGCGCTTGGCCCCGCGGTCTCCTGCCGCGCCTGCCGCGGCATCCGCCGAGTCATAGGCGGCAAGCCCCTCGTTGATGAGTGCCAGAAGGCGCTCGTCGGTGAGGTCCGAGGCAGGCTCCGCGCGCTTGCGGTAGTAATCCGAGATCTCGCCGAAGAGGCCGGCCTCCTCGGTCAGGTACTGCTTCTCGCATCCCCTCTGGAGGTTGGAGCAGAGGTCGGCCATCTCCGCGAAGGACATCTCCCTCATGCGGTCGCCTCCCTCGCCGGCAGGTATGGATACGGCATCTTTCACCGGACCTGCGGAGACAGGCTCGGATGGTGCAGGGGCTTCTTCGATTTTCTTGAACATGCTCTTGGGCGAACCGCACATCGGGCATGTCCAATCGTCCGGAAGGTCTTCGAAGCGGGTACCGGGGGCGATACCGCTCTCGGGTATGCCCTTGTCCTCGTCGTAGACGTATCCGCACAGCGTGCAGACGTATTTCGCCATGATGCGATGTCACGGCCTCTGGCATATATAACTGATTACCGGCCAGAGGCCGATTGTGGGCCCTGTCCAAAGGCCCGAAAAGGTTTCGGTCAGTGCTTGGCCGCGCAGGCGTCCATGCAGTCCTTTATTGTCTTCTTCGCGGCCTCGGGGCCCTCGATCTCTCCGGTCTGGGTCTTCTTGCCCTCGAGCGCCTTGTAGACGTTGAAGAAGTGCTGGATCTCCTCGCCGAGGTGCTTGGGCAGCTGGGCGATGTCGGTGAAGTCCTTGAACATAGGGTCCTTGGGCATGACGGCTAGGACCTTGTCGTCCTGGTCGCCGCTGTCGTTCATCCTCATGATGCCGATGGGGCGGCATTTGGCCAGGCATCCTGCCTGGATAGGCACGCTGCTGATGATGAGGACATCGAGCGGGTCCCCGTCGGGAGCGACGGTCAGGGGAATGAGCCCGTAGTTCCAGGGGTAGGCCGTTGAGGTGTAGAGGATCCTGTCGACAGCGAGAAGACCGGTCTCCTCGTCAAGTTCATACTTCATCTTGCTGCCTTTGCTGATCTCGACGAAGGCGGTGAACTCCTCCGGCTTCACCCTGTCCTTCGATATGGTGTCGACGATGCTTGCCATGCTTCTCCTAATAAGGATTATTGATAAAAGGATAACGAGAAGGCGATCTGACATCATTTATCGGATTGATTGTCCCTCGATTGCAAGTTCTCCCCGAATTAGGAATTAATTCCGATAATCCCCGAAATTTTATCCTTTTTTGGAAAATATTTTACAAAGGTACATATAGAATCCAGCCAGATTCGATTTCAACAGAAAGGCATACCATGAACGCTAAATTTTGGTCCACCGCCATCATCGTCGTCGCCATCATGGGCGCGATGGCCGGCATCATCGTCTACGATGAATCCATCAACGATGACAACGGCTCTAACAACGTCTACAACATATTGGCACGTGTGAACACCGAGGGATCGGGCATATACATTGACAAGGGCGAAGTGGAATCCACTGTCACTACGACGTTCACCGCCACCGTCGACGGTTCAGAGGTAACATACAGCGTGAACGTCCCCTACCGGAACGGCACTCCTTTCTACACTCCCTCTGCGGACTCTGAGGGAAATCTAGTATATTCTGTCAGTTCGGATAATGCGGCTGCCTGGGGAGGCCTCATATGCGGAACCCCGGGAAACACCTCCATCCAGCACGTTCAGATGAACCAGATAGTTACCTCGATGGGGCTTTCGTTCGTGCTGTACGAATCCGGGACGTCGGTGTCATCCAGCCAGGTGGCATACATCTCGACGTTCACCAATGCCAGCAAGATTATGCACGATACTCCCCATCCGGACATCGGGATCATATGGGAACCTCAGTACTCTGCAGTCATCGATGCCGAAGGCACTGCATTCCAGGGCCTGGGCCTTACCAACTACTTCTTCCCCGGGCACACCTGCTGCGTCCTCGCGGGTTATTCCTCTTATGTGAACAGCCACCAGGACGTCACCGAGAGGTTCCTCGCCGGATACATCGAATCGGTCAACTGGGTCAATGCGGCCCTCAGCGACACTTCGTCCGATAATTACAATACCCTGGTGAGCACCTGCGTGAGCTCCACCGGACTCAGCGAGACCGACATCAAGGACGCTCTCAGCAACATCACCTACGTCTACGCGGACGAGGATGGGACCCTGACGCAGCTCAAGTACGATATCGCCGACATCGTCGAGGCGAACTCGAGCACCCTCAGGTACAGCATGTCCGACCTCGGCTTCTCCAACTCTGTGCAGTTCGCCAACAGGTTCGTCGACGAGTCGTACCTGCATGAGGCGGAGAGCTACGGCAGCTACAACGGGACCAGCACCACCGTGACGGTCGCCGTCATCTCCGGAGACATCCACCAGATCGCCCTCCAGGTCGGAGTGGCTCAGGGGTTCTTCACACACTACGGGATCAACATCCAGCAGGTCAACGAGTCGAACGGCGCCGGCGTTGCAGTCGCCATGCAGAACGGCTCTGCGGACTTCGGGTTCATGGGAGCTCCCCCTGCGACCATAACCTGCGTCAACGGGCAGCTCGTGACGGTCTGAAGGCGATAGATTGGCACTGGAGTTCAGGGAAGGCGGGATCGCGGACACGGTCCTGCATTTCAAATACGACAAACACAACAAATACCACCGGGCAGGAAGGAAGCTCCTGATCACCGCGATATCGCTGGTGATGTTCGTGGAGGCCTGGTGGGTCATATCCATCATCGCAAACTCGTACACCATCCCCAACCCCGCGGACACCTGGGACGCCCTTGTGGACTTCTACAGCAACGGGGACACCATGTCCGGCGGGAAGTCCATGTGGTCGTACATCAGCTCATCGCTGTCCACTTACCTGGAGGGATTCATCCTCGCCCTGGTGGTGTCCATACCCCTGGGCCTGGTCCTCGGCAAGTTCGCTACCCTGAGGGAGTTCGCCACTCCGATGATCGAGGTCCTCAGGCCCATCGCGCCCATCGCATGGGCGCCTATCTTCATGGTCGCCATCGACTACGAGACCGGGCCCATGCTGGTCGTCTTCGTCGGTATCTTCTTCCCTCTGCTGACCAACGTCATCTTCGGGGTCTCGAAGATCGAGCCGAACCTCATAGATGCCTCCAAGACGCTGGGGGCCTCCGACGCCCAGATCTTCGTGAAGGTCATGATACCGTCCACCGTTCCCTACATCATGAACGGGATTAAGGTCGGGCTCGGCATCGGCTGGATGTGCATCGTTGCCGCGGAACTGTACGCCTCTCCTCTCGGAGGCATCGGGTTCTACCTCTCCGAGCAGGCGACGGCAGGCTTCTGGCCTTCCGCCTACGCCGCGATCGTCATCATCGCAGTGCTGGGGATCCTCACCTCCGGGCTCGCCGACTACATACACAAGTACATATCGAAGAGAATGGGGATGGATGTCTGATGGCTGCCAACGACGGGATAAAGACAGAAGGCCCGAGGTACAGGTCCAGGGACCGTGTGAGAGCGGACCGCACCGACCTGCTTTACAAGGACATCCCCGAGGGCGAGACCCTGATGTCCATCAAGGACCTGCACGTGGTGTACAAGACCGACGAGTCGGAGACCACCGCGGTGGAGAACTTCAGCCTTGACGTGAAGAAGGGGGAGCTCGTCTCCATCGTAGGTCCGTCAGGATGCGGGAAGACAACCATCCTCAGATGCATCGCGGGGCTCCTGCAGCCCACATCCGGGACCATCACCATGGGCGGGAAGCCGTGCACCGCGCCGGGCTCCGACCGCGGGATGGTGTTCCAGGACTTCGCGCTCTTCCCCTGGAGGAGCGTGAAGCAGAACGTCGAGTTCGGGATGGAGGTCGCAGGCGTCCCCAAGGCGGAACGCGAGGAGAGGGCCATGAGGTACATCAAGGCCGTCGGCCTGGAGGACTTCGCGGACTCCCGTATCTATGAGCTCTCCGGAGGCATGAAGCAGAGGGTGGGCATCGCCCGCGCCCTGGTCATGCACCCGGCGGTGACCCTCATGGATGAGCCGTTCGGAGCGCTCGACGCCCAGACCAGGAACATCATGCAGGAGCAGCTGACGAGGATCCTCATGCACAGCGAGAGGACCATCATCTTCATCACCCACTCCGTCGACGAGGCGCTGTTCCTGTCCGACCGCGTGGTCATCCTAACCAAGAGGCCTTCGACGGTCTACAAGGTCATCGACGTCCCGTGGGAAAGACCCAGGGACAGAGCGTCCCCGGAGTTCACCAAGCTCAGGCGGGACATCCTCGATTACCTGGAGAACCAGAACGTGATGTCCGACGACGCGGGGATCGTGAGCAGGAAGAAGCCCAAGAAGGGATTCGGCCTCAGCATGTTCAAGAGCAAGGAAGAGCCGAAGGTCAGCTCCGAAAGTGCAACTTCCGCGACAGATCCGAGTCTGAATGAAAAACAGAACTGAAACCCTGCGAAACATTTTTACCAAATAGCCTCTCCCGTCCGCCGCCATCGGCGGGAGAGGACTATTTTCCATCGATTCTGGGCTCGCTGCGGCTTTCGATTGGCAACCGTTATATAGCCAAGCGGTGTGAGCATCATTTCGGGCCCGGACGGACGCAGTCTTTTCGTCCAAGGTATGCGCACGCTCGGACCCCTTTCTCCAGTTTTCCGACGTTCCGTTCGATACCATCTTATCGGTGCTCGCAATAGAACATACCATGAAGAACGCCGACCAGGAGCTGTCCGAGGGTGTGAAGTACATCACGGAAGGCGATCACCGCAGAGCAGGGCGCATCTTCAGGAGGCTGGCCCGCCGCAACGTGGCGGAGGCCATGTTCAACCTCGGCCTGATGTACTATGATGGCAACGGGGTGAAGCAGGATTACGCGAAGGCCGCCAAGTGGTACACGAAGGCCGCGGCCGGAGGGATGGACACTGCGAGGCTGAACCTGGCCATCATGTACCTCTACGGCGAAGGCGTCAAGCAGGACCGGAAGAAGGCCTTCGACCTGATGCAGGAAGCGGCCGACCACGGCTACGACCGCGCCGAGGCCCAGCTGGGGATCATGTACGAGAACGGCTACGGGACCGAGAAGGACACCGCGATGGCCAAGGCCTGGTACAGGTCCGCTGTCCAGCAGGGCCTCCCGGAGGCCGCCCTGCTGCTCGCCGAGCTCATACTGCAGGAGGAGAAGGGGCCTGCCCGCGGAGAGGCCGCCGAGCTCCTCAGCAAGGCCGCGGAGGATGGGTTCGGCCCCGCCCAGGAACGTCTGGGACTGCTGTATTATTCGGGGGACACCGTCCCGCGCGACCTGTCCAAGGCGTTCGAGCTCTTCACGAGGGCAGCGGATCAGGACCTGCCTGATGCGCAGTATTTCCTGGCCTGCATGTACTCCGACGGGGAGGCCGTCCCGATCGACGAGGCCAAGGCGTTCGAGCTGTTCAGCAGGGCCGCCGACAACGGCAACACCGACGCTCAGTTCAACGTCGGGGTGGCCTACGAGACGGGCGTCGGCGTCGGGATAGACTACGGCAAGGCCATCTCATGGTATTGGATGGCCGCCATCGGAGGGAGCAGCGACGCCGTCTGCAACCTCGGCGACATGTACGAGAACGGCCGGGGCATCGGGAAGGACTACGAAGTCGCCAAGAAGCTGTACGGCATCGCCTCCGAGCACGGAAGCAGTCTCGCCACCTGCAGCCTGGGCGACATGTACCGCCTGGGGGAGGGCGTGGAGAAGTCCCCGGAGACTGCGGAGAGGTACTACCGCCAATCGGCCGAGCAGGGCTGCCCGGAGGCGGTCGAGGAGCTTAGGAAGATGGGGAAGGACGTCTCCATGTACGGTAAGGAGGTAAGAGAACGAACGGAGGCACAGCGAGGAAGATCGAAGAGCACCTGAACGACTGCTTCGGGGCGGAGCCGCAGAGGAAGACGACGGTAGGGAGCGATCCGTCCTACGGGATGCTCATCTACGCCCCGGACCGGAAGTATGATTTCTGGAAGATCTGCACCGTCGGCGCCTCCGATTACAAGATGCCGAAGCGCGAAGGCGTGCGCTACGGGGAGACCGCGAGCTTCCACAATGAGTACATGATGTTCGTCCCCCCGGGCATCGACTTCAGCGAGGGGAAGAACGGCTGGCACTGGTACGCCGAATACCTGTGGAGGGCGGCCTCGTTCGCGCAGCTCAACAAGACCGGCGTGGTCGCCACCGACATCCTCGACTTCAAGGACCGCACCCAGCCCATGAGCGCCGTCACCCTGCTGTTCCCGGAGGCCATCGAGAACACCGATATCCTCCAGCTGCGGCTGGGCCTCGGGAAGACGATCACGTTCCTGCAGGTGATGCCTGTGACCGCCTCCGAGGCCGACCTCGGGGACGTCCTCTACGAGAGGTTCTACCCCCACGACGGCGTCCGCCCGCAGATGTTCCTGGCCAGGAGAGGCGCATGATCTCCCCCTTCGGGATGACCTCCGAGGGCCCCGCGGACAAGATCGACCTGGAGGCCGGGGAGGTCTCCTGCTCAGTCATCACCTACGGGGCCGCCCTGCAGTCGCTGACCGTCCCCGACCGCGAGGGCTTCTACACCGACGTCGCCCTGGGGTACCAGACGGCCTCCGAATACGAGAGCAGGCACGGCCGGATGGGGGCTGTGATCGGAAGGTTCGCCAACCGCATCGCTGACGGCAGGTTCCCCTTCGAAGGGAGGACCGTGGAGCTCTCGAAGAACCGCGGCCCGGACCACATCCACGGCGGATTCAGGGGATTCGACAGGAGGATCTGGCACATCGATGAGTCGGGAGAGGATCACGCCGTCCTTTCGATAAGGAGCGCGGACGGGGAGGAGGGCTACCCGGGGAACCTGGAGGCCTCGGTCCGCTACACCGTCTCCGAGGAAGGGCTCAGGATCGACTATCTGGCACATTCCGATGCCGACACCGTCTGCTCGCTGACCAACCATTCCTACTTCAACCTCGCGGGCCAGGGGAACGGCGATGTCTCGGGCCACACGCTGAGGATCGGCGCCTCCCGCTACCTCCCGTCCGGCGACCGCTCGCTCCCCACCGGGGAGATCGTCGCCGTGGACGGAACGCCCATGGACTTCCGGGAGCCCCGCTCGCTGGGGGCCAGGCTCCGCAAGTACGGGGGCTACGACTGCTGCTACCTCCTGGACGGGGAGGATGCGGCCGAGGTCTCCTGCGGCGACACCGGGATAACGATGAAGCTGAGGACGGACCTCCCGGCGCTGCAGTTCTACACGGCCGAGGGGCTGAAGCCCTGCACCGGGAAGGACGGGGCCTCCTACGGGAGACGCAGCGGCCTCTGCCTGGAGACCGAGTTCTGCCCAGACTCCCCCAACCACGGGAACTTCCCCTCCTGCGTCCTGCATGCGGGCGAGGAGTACCGCCACTACGCCCTCTTCTCCTTCAGATGAGGTTTTTCCAATCCAATCCTGTTGTTCCTGTGAAAGGATAATTATCGGCAGGGCGATGCCCGACCGAACCGGCAGGGCGTTTCATGATTTTCAGATACCTGGGGAAAGGAGGGTGGGCCCTCATCGCCGTCCTGGCATGCCTGATAATGGGGCAGGCGTACCTGGACATCAGCATCCCCGGCTACATGAACGACATGACCGACGCCATCCAGGAGCAGGTGGTGTCCGGGGACACCTCGAACTCCGCCGTCACCGAGAACGGCATCAAGATGGTCTCCGCCGCCCTCCTCAGCCTGATCCTGGCCGTCCTCTCCTCCACCGTCGCGGCCCGCATCGGCGCATCCCTGGGAAGCACGCTCCGCCGTCTGGAGTTCGCCAAGGTGCAGTCCTTCTCCGAGGAGGACATGAACACCTTCTCGGCCGCCAGCCTGGCCACCCGCTCGACCAATGATGTCTACCAGCTGATGCAGTTCACGGCCAGGGGCCTGACCCTGATGATAAAAGCGCCGCTAACCGCGGCCTTCGCCATCGTGATGATCTCCGGCAAGCACTGGGAATGGACGGCCGCCACCGCCGCCGCGGTCGCCGTCCTGATCTGCGTCACTGTCTTCACCACGTACTTCATAGTGCCCAGGTTCAAGAGGATCCAGTGGCTCACCGACGGGGTCAACCGGGCCGCCAGGGAAGAGCTGGAGGGCCTGCGCACCATACGCGCCTACGGTACGGAGGCCGTCCAGAGGGAGAAGCTGGACAGGGCCAGCGACGAGCTCCTGGACAACAACCTCTCCGTCGTCCATGCGATGGCCCCGATGCACCCGATATTCAGCTCGGTCAGCAACTTCCTGACCCTGGCCATCTACTGGATCGGAGCAGGGATAATCGCATCGTCGTCCGGCACGGCGGCCAAGATGTCCGAGTTCTCCGACATGGTGGTCTTCACCTCCTACGCATCGCAGATCATCTCGGCGTTCATGATGATGAACGGCGTGGTCAGGATGTTCCCCCGCGCCATGGTGGCGTCCCGGCGCGTGGAGGAGGTCATCGACCACGAGCCCTCCGTGAAGGACGGGCCCAGGGAGTCCGGCGAGCCGGGGAAGGAGGGCACCGTCGAGTTCAGGCATGTCACCTTCACCTATCCCGGCTCCGATACGGCCGCCCTGAGCGATGTGAGCTTCTCCGTCGGGAAGGGGGAGACCATCGCCTTCATCGGCCCCACCGGGAGCGGGAAGAGCTCCATCGCGAGGCTCATCCCTCGCCTCTACGACCCTGATTCCGGGCAGGTGCTGGTGGACGGGACGGACGTCAGGGAGTTCCGGCAGACCGCCCTGCATTCCAGGATAGGCTACGTGCCCCAGGACGCCGTCATCTTCACCGGGACCATAAGGGAGAACGTCGGGTATGGGGGAAACGGCGGGGAGAGGTCCGAGGCGGAGATCCGCGAGGCGCTGGACATCGCGCAGGCGTCGGAGTTCGTCAGCGCCTCCCCCGACGGCCTCGATACCCGCATATCCCAGTACGGCAGGAACATCTCCGGCGGGCAGAAGCAGAGGGTCTGCATCGCCAGGGCCGTGTGCATGCGCCCGGAGATCTACGTCTTCGACGATTCCTTCTCGGCGCTCGATTTCAAGACGGACCTAGCTCTGCGCGAATCCCTCCGGAAGAGCACCGAGGGGGCCACCCGCATCATCATCGCGCAGAGAGTGGGGACCATCATGGACGCGGACCGCATCGCCGTGGTGGACGGCGGGAGGATCGTGGGCCTCGGCACCCATGACCAGCTGATGCAATCCTGCCCCATCTACAGGAGCATAGCCGAATCGCAGCTCGCAGGAGGGTCCTGATGCCCGGGAATCCCGGCAGTGCGCCGAGATGGGCGGCCTCCGGCGAGAGACCGAAGAACATCAGGGGGACCCTGCGCCGGCTCATCGGCTACATGGGAGACTACCGCCGCGAGGTCTACGCGGGCATAGCGTTCTCGGTGCTGTCCACTATATTCTCCCTGATCGGGCCCCAGTACCTCGAGGCGATCACCGACGAGATCTCCGGCGCCGTGCTCGGGGGCAGGGACATCGACTCCGATTTCATCGCCGGCACCGCCTTCTTCCTGCTGGCCGTCTACGCCCTCTCGATGCTGTTCATGACCGCCAGCGACTACCTCATACCGGCGGCCTCTGAGAAGATAGCCAACCTGGTGAGGAGGGACCTGAGCAGGAAGATCAACACCGTCCCCCTGAACTACTATGACGGCCGCACGACCGGCGACGTCATGAGCCTGATGACCAACGACGCCGACATCATCGGGAACCAGAGCGCCGATTGCATAACCCAGGCGGTCTCTTCGGTGACGATCGCCGTCGGCGCGGTGATCATGATGCTGTACACCGACTGGAAGCTCGCCGCCCTCTCCGCCCTCCCCACGGCCGCCGGCCTGCTGTTCATGCTGTTCATCATCAGGCATTCCGGGAAGTACTTCAGCAGGCAGAGCAGGGACCTGGGCCTCATAAACGGCATCGTGGACGAGAACTACTACGGGCACGAGATCGTCCGCACCTACAACGGCGAGGCAGGCGCCACGGAGCGCTTCGCCGAGGTTGACAGGGACCTGTTCAGGAGCTCCTTCCTGGCCAGGACCATGGGCGGGACGATGCCGGCTGCCATCAACTTTGCCTCCAACATCTCGTACGTGGCGGTCTGCGTCTTCGGCTCGATGCTGGTCGTCGAGGGCGAGATCGGGTACGGGGTGGTGGTCGCCTTCATAGTCTATTCCGGCATGCTCTCGAGGCCTCTCATGATGCTGTCCGAATCGCTGACCTCGATGCAGTCCGTGTCCGCATCGGCGGACAGGATCTTCGCTTTCCTGGACACCCCCGACATGCCCGACGAGTCCTCCAAGACCGCCCGCCCCGGGAAGGTCAGGGGCGAGGTGGAGTTCGACGGCCTCAGGTTCTCGTACGTACCCGGGAGGGAGGTCATCCGCGGCCTGAACATCTCCGTGAGGCCGGGGGAGAAGGTGGCCATCGTCGGCCCGACGGGGGCCGGCAAGACCACTCTTGCGAACCTCATGCTGCGCTTCTACGACGCCGACAGCGGCGACATCAGGATAGACGGCGTCTCGATATACGACATGAAGCGCGAAGATGTGCGCTCCCTGTTCTGCATGGTCCTCCAGGACTCCTGGGTCTTCGACGGGACGATAATGGAGAACGTGGCCTACGGATGCGGCGGTGTATCGGATTCCCGCCTGGAGGAGATCCTCGGAGACGTCGGCCTGGGACCGTTCCTCGAGTCGCACGCCGGCGGCCTGGATGCGAAGATAGCTGCCTCATCGCTGTCCTCGGGCCAAAGGCAGCAGATATCCATCGCCAGGGCGATGGCCAAGGACGCGCCGCTGCTCATCCTCGACGAGGCCACCAGCTCGGTGGACACCATAACCGAGCGCAGGATACAGGATGCTATGGACCATCTGATGCGCGGGAGGACCTCGTTCGTCATCGCGCACCGCCTGTCGACCATCGTGAACTCCGATATCATCCTCGTGGTGAGGGACGGGAATATTGTGGAGAAGGGCAGCCATCAGGAGCTGATGGCCCTGGGCGGGTTCTACCGCAGCCTCTACGACAGCCAGTTCGAAGGGTGCGACTGAGGCCGTCCGCTGCGCAGATGAATCCAACTGGGTCATCTGCCCGATAACGGCTAAAAACACCTACCCCATATGGGCTTCGGATGCTGATCAGGTTCTGGGTCGAGAACTACCGCTGCTTCCGCGGGAGGGCGAAGCTCGACTTCACCGACAAGAAGAACTACCGTTTCGGGAAGATGTACGTCCGTGGCGACCTTCTCGGGAAGATAGTGCTCATCGGCAACAACGGGTCCGGGAAATCGAGCTTCGGGTATGCCCTCTGCGACATCATAACCACCCTGACGGGACTCGACAATAATGTCGGGCAGAAGGACCCGGACTGCTTCATCAACGGCTACGGAACGTCAGACCGGGCGGTCTTCCATTACGAGTTCGCCTTCGGCGGGTCCACCGCGGTCTATGAATATTCGAGGAAATCCCCGTCGCTCCTGGCCTCCGAGATGTACTCTGTGAACGGGAGGACGGTCTTCGATTACGATCTCGACGACCCTTCGGGCAATTCGTTCAGCCTGGCGTCGATCGGGGCCGGGAACGTGAGCACCGAGGGCCTGGACGGCTCCGAGTCCCTGCTCAGGAGGGTCCTGGACCGTTCCCTCAGCAGGGACGATGTCACCGAGGGGATGCGCGAGACCGCCCGGAGCTCGATGTACTACATGGCCATGTGGAAGCACGACTTCCACCTCGGCCTCACCGGCACCGAGAACGACAACGAGGAGTACATCATCTCCAACGGCCTCGTCGGGGACTTCCGGTCGTTCCTCAGGGACGTGTGCGCCATAGAGGCCGACCTCGTCTCCGACGGAGGGAGGCTGTACATCGTCAAAGGCAGCAAGAGGCTGCCGTTCTTCGAGACGGCGTCCCGCGGGACCGCCCTGATCTGCCGCCTGTACTGCTGGTGGAAACGCTCCCGCGGGCGCGGGGGCTTCGTCTTCCTCGACGATTTCGACGACCTGTTCGATTACCGCACATCCGACAGCTTCATCGAGAGGATAATCGCCGGCAACAAGACCCAGTGCATATTCGTCACCCACAACCCCGAGATAATCGCCGGCGAGGACGTCCGCCCCGACTGCTGCTTCCTGCTCAAGGACGGGGAGCTCAGATCGCTCGCCAGCCTCACCGACAAGAGCATCCGCAGGGGGAACAACCTCCTGAAGATGCTCAGGGAAGGCGAGTTCGACAAATCATGAGCGCCCGGCCCTATTGAACAGGGACCCGAGGATGTACATGGCGCCGTCGAGGCCCATCACAGGGGCCTTTGAGAAGTCCACATACGCGGATGACGGGAACCCGATGTCGATGCCCGTCCCGCAGCGCCCGGAGCGCTCGGCGAAGAGGGCGTCATCCCCCGGCGCGAAGAGAACGTCGGGCCTGCCGGCGGCGGGCACCATGCCGAGGGACGATTCCAGCCATCTGCCCAGCGGATCCGCCGTGGACGGAACGGAATCGATCCTGTACGACATCCCCGTCAGGTCCGTGTCTGAGGCAAGTATGCACTCGTAGGCCCGGCGGCGGGAGTTCTTCAGCATCTGGAAGCCGTGCTCGGTCTCATGCCCGGTCTCATCCGAGACCCGGCGGTAGAACCTCTCGAAGGCATCGAACCCCACGGGCGACTCCCCGGACGATACAGCCGGGGTCCCGAACATCTCCGTATAGAAGGCGGCGGTCTTCGCGCAGTGCTCGGGGCAGAGGACGATGTTGAACTCGGCCGATGCCGATGCGCGCAGCTCCTCCAGGGAGCTGCCGGCTCCCGGGAAGCTCAGCACTTTCAGCCCCGCCTTCCCGAGAAGATGCCCGACCTCCTGCTTCACGCACCTCCAGTCCTTGTGCATGATGCTCAGCCCGAGGACGTTGACCGTTCCGGGGATCGCCTCCGCCCTGTCCGGCACGGTACGCCTCAGGACCTCCCTCACGACGGTGTCGAAGCCTTCCGGGCATCCGGTGCCGAGCTGATCGGGATCGAAGGAGACCACCCTGTCCCCCGTTCCGGCCGCACGGGCCGCCCGGAGGCAGTCGTCGCCGACTATCGAAAGCCCCGGCGACGTGAACAGCAGGTACATCCCGTACCTTCCGCTGAGCGCGGAGAGCTTCTCCTCCAATTTCCTGTAGGAGGCCTCATTGGTATAATCCGCTGCAGTGACCCCCGTGAACTCTACGGAGCGGTGCCCGTCCGGGCCCCTCGGCGAGTCCTTCCTCGGATAAAGGCGGTTGCAGAGCGACAGCCCTTTCCTGCATCCGTTCTGCCCGTGCAGCACCGGCACCGCTCCGGGTATCCCCTGGGCGGCCATCACCCCTCCGACGTACGCTCCCGGGGCGCATCCTCCGGCCCCTCCCAATCCGTCTGTCATCTCCATCTCCTCCATCCGAGATCTGTCTCCGCCCTCAGTACGTTCCCGGCACGTTCCAGGAATCCTGCCGAGGCGAGATGCGATACGAACGTCTCCGGAAGGCCCATGGTGCGTATCCCCGCTCCGGGACGCGCCCAGAACGGGCAGACCGCGAGGTCCGGCTCATCCGCCGCGATCTGCTCCCTGATCTGCTCCGGGCTCCCTGCGAACCCTCCGTCCCCCGTCCCTCCCGAGCCTGCGAGGTACACGAGCGGGTCGGCGCCGGCGTCGGAGAGCGCCTCGGCGATCCAGGAGACCTCGTCCCTGTGGCCGGCGGCGACGGCAACCCTGCGCCCGGACACCCCCTTCCCGAAACTCTCCAGGGCCCCGGAGTACTCCTTCTCCGCTCTCGAGGCTGCAACAGAGGTATCATGCCCGGAGAACCTCTCCAGGGAATCCAGCCACCGCAGGGTCTCAGAGAACCCGCTGGGCAGGGCACCGTCCATGAAACGGATGCCTTTGGCGGAGAGGATCCCGCGGAGCTCCCTGCATCCGGTCCTGTCCTCCCCCATGACCGCGATGCCTGCGCGCTTCAGGTTCCTGATCGTGTATGAGCTGCAGTCCTCTAGGAAGCCCGCGGTGCGCCTGATGCCGGTGCCTGCGATGATACGGTCCGCGAAACGAAGGTTATCGCCTCTGCCGAGCCTCTCGAAAGTATCGTCCATCACCGCCAACAATGACATGTCGGGCGATACGCCGGCATCGATGAGGTCCGCCAGGCCCCTCAGGACGTCCATGTGGGCGTCCCCTCCGGTCTCGGCGGCCCCGCCGTCGGCTATGATGATGCGCATGCCGGGATGGGCCCTCTCTGTCTCCGAGGCCACGGCAGCGACATCGTCTCCGGACATCTGGGTCTGGCACGTCGTCAGGACGATGGCGGCGGGATATCCTTCGGACGCCAGCCCGTCCAGGACCGCCCTGAGGCTGTCCGCGCCTCCGAGGGCGAGACCGGCGGACGACAGCGATGACGAGATGATGTTCCATCCACCGGAGGCCGGGGGCCCGCCATACAGCCGGCGGCCCCTGAACTCGCCCATCATAGAGACCCAGCATTCGCGCGGACCGTGCACCACGGCCGGTATGTCGGACACCATGCCGGCCTCGAGCACCGCGGACATCGGCCCCTTGCCGATCCTCGGGGGTACCATCCGGATCCCGGATACGGGGGCCTTCGCGACCGCCGGGACGTACTCCCCCTTCCCCTCGATCCTCCCTTCCGACAGCAGCCTGTCGAGCTGGGCATCGGTCAAAGGCGAAGGCGTGCTGAGCGCCCTGCGTCCGGACGAGAGGGCGGTCAGGTCGTCCGCCAGTGCGGAGAACTCCGCCGCCTCCTCCGATCCGGGGAACATGCGGCAGAGAGTCTTCCCTGCCCTCTCGGCCTCGGCAAACAGCTGCGAGCGGCCGATGCGGACGGCCACCGGGACGCCGACAGCCTCGGCGAACGCATCGACCAGGGCATCCTCCCCCGGCACACCCCTGCGGTTGAGGACCAGGCCGGCGACCTTGCCGCCTCCTTCCTCGAACCGCTTCTCGCCGCGGAGTATGCTGTTGGCGGCATAGAGGGACATCGCCTCGCCGGAGGTCACGATGTAGACGGCGTCCGAGCGCCCTCTGCGCATGGGGACCGCGAACCCTCCGCAGACGACGTCCCCGAGGACGTCGTAGATGGTGATCCCCGACCTGTCAGCGCCCATTGCTTCGAGCGCCTGGAACATCATGATTATGCCCTTCCCGGCGCAGCCTACCCCCGGGTCCGGGCCTCCCGCCTCTATGCAGGTCACGCCCGCGTCACCGGCGGCGGAAACGTCCTCCAGGCGCCTGTCATGCGGGGCGGTCTCGGCCAGGTAGCCGACGACCGTGCGCAGGCCCTTCCCGGAGAGGAGGGAGCGGGAGGAATCGTGCTTCGGGTCGCACCCGATCAGCGTGACCTTCTTCCCTCTCGAACCGAGGACATATGCCAGATTTGATGAGACGGTAGATTTGCCGATCCCGCCCTTGCCGTAGACGGCCACTGAGAATCCTGCGGACAGCATGTTCACGGCTCCAGGCGGCGGTTGAGGAGGATCACCGGGCGCTCCTCGTGGGTGATGACCGTGGACCTCACCCTGTAGGTGTCGTAGATCGTCCTCTCCTCGATGACATCCTCCACAGTCCCGACCTTCTTGATCGTCCCGGGCGGGGCCATGAGCAGTATGCTGTCGGCGAACATCGAGGCGATGTTCACGTTGTGGCTTATCATGATGACCATGACGCCTTTCCTCATCGCGATCTCGTGGAGCAGCGAGGTGACGAAAAGCTGATGACCCAGGTCCAGGTTCGCGGTGGGCTCGTCGAGTATGATTATCTCGGTCTCCTGCACCAGGCCGCGCGCGATGGCGACGAGCTCGCGCTGTCCCGCGGAGAGCTCGTTGAACCTGCACTGGGCCAGATCGCCGATCCCCAAGACCTCCAGCACCGTCTTCACTTTGGCGATGTCCTCCGCCCTCGCCCTCCAGCGGTACTTGTTGGAGCGGCCGATCATCACGGTGTCGAAGACCGTCATCGAGAAGAGGTCCTCCGCCTGCACCGGGACGTAGGCGATCTTGGCGGAGATATCCTTCCTGCTCAGCGAGGACAGGTCGGCGCCGTCGATCGATACCTTCCCCTTCATCGGCGGGAGGAGCCCGTCGATGCACTTGACCAGGGTGGACTTCCCCACCCCATTGGGCCCGATAATGCAGTTCAGCCCCGGGCCCTCGAGCGTGAAATCGGCGCCGCGGACGATCGCTTTCCCGCCGTAGCCGATGTCGACATCCTCCATCTTCACCTGCATCTTATCACCATGCCCTCCTGCGCTGCTTGACGATCAGGTACAGGAACATGGGGCCGCCGATGAGAGCGGTGACCACTCCGACCTGGAGCTCAGCAGGCGCGATTATCGTCCTGCCGACGAAATCGGCGACCTCCAGCAGCACCGCGCCGAACATCGCCGAGGAGATCACGAGGTAGCGGTTGTCCGCCCCCACGAATATCCTGCAGATGTGCGGCGAGACCAATCCGACGAACCCGATGAGGCCGGTGAAGCTCACCACGACTGAGACCATCACTGAGACGACGAGGAGCAGGACGATCCTGAAGTCCTCGACGTCTATCCCCATGGACTTGGCCGAGTCGTCGCCGGCGGAGAGGATGTTCAGCTTCGCGGCGCACATCTGGGTGACTGCGACGCCTGCGACGGTCACGGCCGCCATCAGCGCTATGCTGTTCCATTTGGCGTCGCTGACCGTTCCGACCGTCCAGGCGTAGATCTTAGCCAGGGAGTCGGGGTCGGCGTTGAGCTTGAACAGGGTGGTGAACGCGTTGAAAATGAACATGACGGCGATCCCCGCCATGATCATGGTCGTCGGGTCCGCGCCCTTGATCTTGGATATGGTCAGTATGACAGCGAGGGGGATGAGGGAGAACACGAAGGCGTTGACCACTATCGCATAGTCCCCCGCCACCAGGGAGACTCCGGCGACCACCGCGATGGTGGCACCGAAGCCGGCCCCGCTCGATATGCCTGTGGTGTAAGGGTCGGCCAGAGGGTTCTTCAGGAGGGTCTGCATGGCGCATCCGGAGACCCCCAGGGCGCATCCGGTCACCAGGGCGGTGACGATGCGGGGCAGGCGCTCCTTCACCACGATGTAGTCGAGCTGCGTGTCCCCGATGTCCCCCGTGATGTGGTCCCAGAGGATGCTGTAGCATTCGGAGAACGGGATCTTCATCGTCCCGTATCCGAGCGAGAGCCCGGCGACCGCTACGGTCGCGGCGACGCAGACGAACATGAAGCCGAGCTTCCTGAGCGCCGAAGTGCGGTATTCCTTCACCGCCCGGAAGATGTCCGCAGCTTCCCCGGTGCCGTCGCACCAGAGCTTGGCCGATCTGACCACCGGGTCGTCGTCCGACATGTCCATGCCCCGCCGTCATCTCCTCAGGAGGTCCCGTATCCGGATCCGGTGTACGTGTATCCCTGCCTGGCGTCCGCTCCCGAGCGGATTCCGAAGCTGTCCAGGTACTCCTGGAGGCAGTCGAGGGCCTTCTCGGTGTCGAACATGTCGGGGTACAGGTACGAGGCGAGGATGTAGCATCCTGCCGGCCCGGCGGCATAAGGCATGATCTCGAACGAGATCGCGTACAGGGTCTGGTTCTTGTACTGGCTCGTCTCGGGGAACAGTGCCTTGTATATCTCCTCGACATAACTGTTGAAGCCTTCGTAGGTGACGCTCGCCGGCTTCTGGAACATGACGATGACCTCATCAGTCGCGCTCGACGAGAATCCCTCGTAGCCGAGGCTGGTGAAGTTGGTCTTCCCGACGTAGGCTTCCTGGAAGTTGATGATCTCGTTGAACCAGAGAGCAGGTCCCTGATCGGACCCGAAAGCGGCGATGGTGCTCTGGTCCGTGCTGTATCCCCTGACCGCGGTCACCGTCTTCTTCTCGGTGATGCCGCTGAAGCTGTCGATGATGTTGTCGTACCACTCGCGGTAGTCGTCCGAGAGGGACTGGTCTCCGAGCATGCAGGCGACCTCGAGGATCCCCTCGATGCACCTGGGCCCCTGGCAGGGGACGATGACGATCGACACCTTATCGGCTATGCCCGATTCATAGGCCTTGTCCCAGAGGTAATCGCTGTTCTGGCCTCCGGTCCATTGGAGAAGGGTGTCCAGCTTGCCCTCGCTGTTGAGCTTGGTCATGGTCTCGACGGTGATCTCCCTCCAGTTGCCGAGGGATTCCAGTTTGGTGATACCGGGGAACATGCTGTCGCCGTACATGGTGGGCGTCGTGGTATCGATGGCGGTCAGCATGCTGTAGGAATGGATGATCGGGAGGATCTGCAGCTGAAGATACTCCGCCCCGATGTTCTGCCCTATGGGATAGTTGACATAGGTCACATTCCCGTAGTAGTTAAGATAGTACATCCTCGCCGACTCCCTGTCGATGAACTTCTGTACGAGTGCGGCATCGTCCGCATCCACATCGCCGTCGTTGTCGGCATCCGCGAACGGATACTGGGTCTTCCAGTCGATGTGCTTCGTCTCATCCTCGTCGCTGTTGGCCTCGATGATCCTGTTTATGAGGTCCACATCATCGGAATCTATGGCGTCGCTTCCGTCGGCGTTGCCGAGGATCTTGAGGCGGACGTCATCCGAATCATAGGGGTTGAACGTCTTGTCGTTTCCGCCGTCGTCCCCGAGGACGGCTATGGCCGCTATCCCGGCGACGGCGATTATTACCGCGGCAGCCGCGGCGATGATGATCTTGCTTTGGATTATACCACCAACATTGGATGACTAATCCAATCTATTAAAACGAAATCCGAAGCGTAAAACAATTACAGAATGCGGCAGGAATGGATTGGAAAGGCATCCCGCAGAAGTCACAGATCAGGGAAGATGTGCGGATAAAATACCGGCCGCATCATTCTAGCATGCCGGTCAGACGGGCCATCTGGCCGTAGAATACCTGCCTGAACGTCCTGTCCGAAACGATCCTGCCGGCAGCTCTGATGGCTTCCTTCTGTTTATCGGAGAGATAACTCACAGGATATGTTCCGTGGAAAAGGATCAGTATTCCTTCGATGAAACAGCGCGAGTCCTCAGCCGACGTCCCGGGGAACCTGTTGGCTATGAGATCTGCCATGCGGTCATTGAACTCGAAGTACTTTTTCTTGAAGGCCGATATCCTTTCGATCCTGCAGCCCTCTTCGATGTTCCTCAGATCGCTGAACATCAGGAAAAGGTTCTGATAGCGGTCGGATACATCCGTTATGATCTTGCAGAGGCCGTTGGCCGTCAGAGAAGGCGCAGAATCTGTTCCCGCGAAGATCTCACCGTACCATCTGACGAAATAACGCTCGAAGAGGTCGAGCATTACCTCTTCCTTGGTCGCATAGTAGTTGTAGATGGACGGGCGCGTGAAGGAAGTCTTCTCCGATATGGCCTTGAAGGTCACTGCATCGAATCCTCCGGCCATGTAGATCTGCTCGCAGGCATTGACGATCTCGTTGCGCCTTTCAGCGATCTGCTCTGCAGTCCTAGCACGGATGAAATCCTTCATCAGGGCACTGATTAGTTTGATGGAGATAAAAACGTAACGGGGCTGTGATTATTATTGTGCATCCCGTCCCCTTCGTGATTATTGCAATCAGGATTCTTTCCGGAAAGGCCTGGGTGCTGAAGGAAAACCTTCGACGTCTCCGTGTTTTTTCCGCAATAATGGCCACAATCTTAATCTGCTGAAAAGACCGCCCCATTCAAAAAGCGACCTGCTGATTCATAGTTGCAACAAAAAACCGCAGGCCGAGAGGAATATCGCCGACCTGAGATAAAGATTGGCGCCTCGGCAGGCCTCCGGGGAAGGTTGCGGCAGGGAGGCAAGGAAAGCTTGAGGATAGCGATCGGGATGGACCTGCACAAGAAGACCGCGGTATGCTGCGCGGTCCATGCGGGCCCGGGGAAGCCGAGCGAAGACGAGGAGGAGTTCCTGAGGCGCTTCAACAGGGACCACGGCACGCAGCCGTCGGAGCCCGAGGACATAGCGCGGATCGCGGAGGCGCTCCGCGGGCATGAGGCGCATGTCCTCATCGAGAACTCCACGAAGACGCACGAGACCTACTGGGTCCTGACCAACCTCGGGATCGACACGGTCGTGGCGCAGGCCCAGGACCTCTACCGGATCACCAAGTCCGTGAAGAAGACCGACGCCAACGATGCGGCCGAGCTCGCGGGGTACATGCGGCGGAGGCTGAACGGCGAGCGCGAGTTCGCCGTCTGCAAGATGCCGTCCCCGGTCTGGATGGAGCGGCGCGAGATATGCCGCGCGGTCCTCGCGGAGAAGAGGCACCTGGCGGACCTCAAGCGCCGGGCCAGGATGCACATGCTCCTCCACGGGATCAGGCTGAGCAAGGATTACTCCGACATCTTCTCGAAGAAGGCGATGAAGGAGATGTGGGACTCGAGGGACACCTGCCTGAGGCTCCTCGTGTCGGAGGCGAGGTCGATAAAGGCCCGCACCGACGAGGAGGCCAGGCTGATCCGGGCGACGTTCGGGCACATCACCGACTTCGACCTGGTGATGAGCATCCCGGGGTTCGGCGCGGTCTCGGCCGCGTACGCGGTCTCTATGATCATCGACGTGAAGCGCTTCGGGTCGTCGGCCCAGCTGGCGGCGTACTTCGGCCTGGTGCCGAAGGTGCGCGAATCGGCGGAGACCTCGCACCGGTGCGCGACCACGCACCGCGGCGACAGAGAGATGCGCAGGCTGCTGTGCCAGTCGGCGATCGTCCACGTCCGCACCGCCGAGGACTCGGTGGTCTCGGCCCTCTACAACAGGCTGAGGGCGAGGGGGGTCTCCCACCGGGAGGCCCAGGTGGCGGCCGCGCGCAAGCTGGTGACCGTGGTCTGGTCGGTGCTGAGGAACCGCAGGCCCTTCAGCACCGACAGGGAGCTCCTGGAACGCTCCGCCGAGATGGCGGAGGAAGCGGAGGGGGATCCGGCGGCGGACTGAACCCCTGATATGCGGGCGCCGAGCGCGGGCATCCCGGGGCCTTAATCGCCGAGCACCATTTGGCCGCCGCATCAGCGGCAGGCCGAAGCAAAAGATGGCGCAAAGCCGAGGGACAGCCGGATACGCGGTGAGGTCCTCCGTCCCGGAGGGGCGGATGGGCGTGAATAAGATGGCGGCCCGGCGGAGATCCCGCCCGCACGAGAGCTGAGGCACAGCACCTGCAGAAGGCGGTCGCACAGCGGAAGCTACGCAAAGTTTAACCAAAACGGGGCTGATAATGTGGTTGGCGGGCGCTGCCTGAATGGAATAATGCACTACAACTTGCAGTAAATTTTCAGTCATATCCCGAACTGCATCGATCCGCAGATAGCGTCATGTATTCCGTTCAGTCCGTCCCGGATATCGATTCATCCGACGGGGCAGAACGGAATCGAGGAATACGCAGATTTGCTTGATTGGTGTGATGATGGTGGACAAGGCGCGATTCGAACGCGCGGCCTCTGCCTTGCGAAGGCAGCGATCTACCGGGCTGATCTACTTGCCCAATGAAAATCCCGGCAAACTCCGCTAACAGAGCAAAGGATATAAAACTTTCAATCGGTCAGCGCGGATCCAGCCGACAGCCGGACCGCAAGTGCCAGCCATAATTATCAGAACAGGACGGGACGGCTGCAAAACATCCTCTCCGGTTTCAATAAAGTTATTTCCCCGAGTGACTTCAGCTTTTGCAAAGGGAAAACTGATGGCCACCAACGCGGAGCTCACGGAGATCTCGAGGCAGAAGATAACCGATGCCTTCTGGGACATTGTGTTCGAATCAGGCCTGAACGCAGCGAACGTGAGGACCGTCATGGCGCGCACAGGCATGAACCGCTCCACGTTCTATGAGCACTTCAGCAGCATCCAGGACCTCATGGAAAAGGTTTCGGAGGATATCCTCTCATTCATCCGGGAGAATGGAGAGAGGATAATCGAGGAGGAGATGATGACCGAGCCCCCGGACTTCGAAAGATTCGTCACCGATTTCTTCCAGAAGTTCAGCAGGAAGGCCATGTTCCTCATCGGGAGCGGCGCTGTCCCTGAATTCCTTCCGAAATTCAGGGACGCCCTCAAGCCGCTGGTCTTCAAGACTTACAGCATCGAATGCCCTAAAGAGGATGAGGGCCTCATCATGTCATTCGTCATGTCTGCCCTCATGGGAGCGTCCTACAACCTTCTCGACATCGGCCCCGATACCGACATCTACGCTATGCTCAGGAAGGCGCAGGGGCTCATACTCAACGGCATCAGGCAGTACATCAAAGACGCTCATCGAGCCTTCGGGCGATACAGGAGAATTCTTCCTGACGGAGATGAAATGTGCGGCGATCAGCAGGGCTGCCGAGAACATCATCAGGCCTGCGTACCCGATTAAACATCCGTAATCGGGGGAAGATGTCCCTATGGATGTCAGCGAGTCGATGTCTACAAATCCAGTCAGCGAGAAGCAGTAGAAGTAATCGCACCAATCCGCGCCTGCCCCTGCCATCACCATCGTCGGGAAACTGAGGATCCCCAGCATCGATGACAGCAGACTCAATGCTGACAGGCCTCCTCCGAACATCAGCATCTTCTTCGGATCGGAGAACAGGCTTACTCCCAGGTATGCAATGCTCGCGAATCCCATTGCAAGAAGGAACATACCCATGTATCCCACGGGAAGGAACGCATACCCGTCCAGGTCCCCGTTCTTCAGAAGGACCAGCGCCATGTGGACGAAGAGCAGGACGGTTTCCACTGCAGCAGCCGCGAGGGCGATGGCGGCCAGCCTGTACTTGATCCTGCCGGCGACAACGCACTGCCCTCTCATTCTCGGGATGATCTCGAGCAACGCCGCAGACCCCAGCCCGCAGATCATCGCCGGAACCACTCCGGTGGCTTTGAAGTACATCCGGCTGTACATGGATCCCATTCCGGCATTGTAGTTCGTCGTCGACACTGCGATATTGTTCACGAAGAGGCAGAGGAAGCAGCCCATTACCAGAGAAAATGCGATAATGGGGCGCAGCCTCAGGAAATACCTCTTGACGTAGTGTTTGAATTCGCTTTCCATGAAGATCACTTGTTTTCCGCGATTAACTTGTACAACATTGTGTTGTATAATTTGCACAACACTATGTCTTGTAAATATAGCTTTGCTTGATCCCGGAAGGAACCTGGCACGGACGTGCTGTACGGCAAATGAACTCCCTTCAGCCGCAGACTGAATGCTAATTCGCATGCCCGGGCATTTCAGGAATCATCTGCATGAATCGGCCCCTGAATGAAGCCGCAGAATGTGCCAGATTGCATAAACAGCATCTCCGCAAAGGTCTATACCCATGTTCGGAGATACTGTGCGGAATGCCGATGAAGAGATTCTACCTGGCCGGACCGCTGTTCTGCGATTCTGAGAGGACCTACAATCTGAAGCTCAGGGACGCGTTCGCCGAAGAAGGCCTCGAACTCGTCCTTCCCCAGGAATGCCCGGCGGAGATAGACGCTGCCCGCATGGATGATGCAGAATACGCTTCCTCGAAGGCAGCGGAGGTGTTCCGCAGCGACATAGAGCTCCTGGAGTCCTGCGACGGTCTGGTGCTCAACCTCGACGGGAGGGTCCCCGACGAAGGGGCATGCGTCGAGCTCGGCTATGCGCTGGCGCGCGGGAAACCCTGCTTCGGCATCAAGACCGATGTCCGCACCGCCGAGTACGGGATAGACAACATGATGATCTCGGGGCCTCTGGCCGGACGCACCGCCCGCAGCGTCGGGGAGCTTCTGGCACTTATTACAGAAGAGGGGCGCAGGGCCCCGAGGTAAGAGGTTTCTCAGTCCTTCTTGGGGACCACGTGCACGTGGACCCCCTCGGAACTGTCTACAATGACCTTCGTGCCGGCCGAGATAGGCTCGTCGGAATCCGCGCTCCAGGTATCAGAGCCGATCTTGACCTTGCCGCGGATGTTATCCGGCGTGACCTTGACCGTCACGACCCCCTCCTTCCCGACCAGGGACTCGGAGACCGTCGTCGACGGGGGCTCCGGAGCGCCCAGGCGCTTGTAGAGGTATATCGTGCCGGCGGTCACGGGCACGGCCGCGACTATGGCCACCGCCGCGGTCACCCAGGTGAACAGGTCGTCCTGATCGGCCAGCCCGAACGCCCCGACGATGACGAGCACCCCGCCCGGGATGAGCAGATACCCTCCGGGGAAGAACGCTTCCGCAGTCAGGAGGATCAGCCCGAAGGCCAGGATGATCACGGCGGCGACCAGCTCCTCCATGGCTCACACCCTCGGCGCTTCAGGCGCGGCCATGGCGGATGACTCGTCCAGGTCGTCCTGCACGTTCTTCTTGAAGGAGTCGGTCTCGTTCCTGATGTCCTCCTGGGTCGGGATGGGGCCGAGCACCTCGTCAGGGTCGCCGACGGCCTTCTTCACGCTGTCGATGTCGGACACGGCACGGTCCGGGACCCTCTGGGCGGAGCCCATGTAGTCCGAGATCCCCTCGACCAGCCTGGTGAGCTCCATCGGGAAGAAGAACTTCGAAGATTGGCCCTCGCCGACGGCCTTCAGGGTGTCCATCGACAGGACGGACAGGGCCTTGGAGTCCATGGCCGCGGCTCCGACAGACATGATCCTGAGCTTCTGGGCCTCTCCCTGGGCCTCCAGGATGGTCGCCGTCCTCTTTCCTTCGGCCTCGAGGATCATCGACTGCCTGGTACCCTCGGCCTCGAGGATCTTGGACTTCTTCTTACCCTCGGCCTCCAGGATGGCGGCCCTCTTCTGGCCGTCCGCTTCAAGGATGGCGGCGCGCCTCTTCCTCTCAGCGGAGGTCTGCTCCTCCATGGAGTCCTTGACCTTGGCGGCCGGGTCGACCTCCTTGATCTCGACGTTCTCCACTCTGACGCCCCACTTGTCGGTGGCCTCGTCGAGGGTGTCCCTGAGCTGGACGTTGATGCTCTCCCTGTTGGAGAGGATCTCGTCAAGCTCCATCTGGCCGATGACGGAACGCAGTGTGGTCTGAGCGAGGTTGACAGTCGCTATGTGGTAGTCGGTGACCTCGAAGAACGCCTTCTCCGGGTCTATGACCTTGATGTAGATGATTGCGTCCACGGAGACAGGAGAGTTGTCCTTGGTGATGACCTCCTGCTTGGGGACGTCCAGGACCTCTGTGCGGAGGTCCAGCTTGACCACCTGGTTGATCAGGGGGCAGACAAAGTTCAGTCCCTGGTTCAGTACGCGCACGAACTTCCCCAGGCGCATGTATATCGCCTGCTCGTAGGGCTGCACGATCTTCACTCCGCTCGCCACTGCCACGACAATGGCGAAGAGGATCACGATTGCAATCGATATTACGGTCGCTGCGTCCATCGGTTAAACACCTATGGAAATGTATGCATCTGCGCATATTATACTGATTCGATGTTACGGACCGGCGATCCGATGATTGACATCATGGGGAAGATGAACAAAAAGGGAGATGGCTGGGCCCCGGGATTCCCGGGGCCGGCGGAGTTTCCCCCGCTCCCGGTTAAAAGGTTTGATCAGTACTTCCCGCTGCGCTGTGCGAGGAAGACCGCTCCGAAGACGGCGATAACAATGACAACCGCGACGATGAGCGCGAAGATGAACTCATCATCATTGTCGTCGGAGGGCTCTTCGTACATGATTGCGTAAGTCGAGAAGTGGCCAGTGGTGAAGGTGACCGTTCCGTCATCCGAGTAGTCGCAGTCGAAGGTCTCAGCCACCTGTCCGTCGTAGATGTATGCGATGTATAGGCCGGCTGCGTCCCTTCCATCGGCAAGGGCGTAGGGGAGGGTGACGGTCGCGGTTCCCTCACCGAAGTTGGTGTTGGAGCCGAAACTGATGCTGTACACAGTTCCGTCTCCGACGATGTTCCTGACCGCATCGGTCAGTTCGTCGGTGGGAATCTCATCGGCAGTGAGCTCTGCAGCCCCGGTACCGAAGTTCCTGATGGCCGCATTGTCGAACACAACAGTGATGCCGCTGCCGATGGAGACCTCCAGGGTAACGTTCTCGTCGGATTCGGCGGAGCTGACGATCGCCTGTATGCTGTCGGAGGAGATCGGAGCACCATCCGCGTCAACATTGACGGAAATGATGTCAGTTTCACTGTCGGCATCGGGAATGACAACGTCCCAAGTTGCAACGAGGGTCACATCGTGGGCAGGCATCTCGAACGGGAAGGTGCAGGCACTGCCGTTGAGGAGCCATCCTGCGAAGACGTAGCTGCCTTCCCTGACGGGGTCGGCGGGCGCGGTCACAGAGGAGTTGTACTCGACGGTAAGCTCGGAGAGTAGGACATCGCCCGCCGTGAGGTAGGTGAGGACGTAGCTGTTGATGCTGTAGGTGTAGGTCACGACGTTCTTCGAGACATCGGAGGCGATGGTGATCGTCTGGGTCTGTGCAGGCGCGGTGTATCCGTCGATCGCAGGGATCTCGGGGGTGACATCGGTGCCGAAGACGGCCTTGCCGGTGGCGGCATCAGCGATCTCATTGCCGTCGGCGTCCACGTACTTCACAGTGTAACCGTAGCTGTTGATCGTGTAGACGTAGGTCACGACATTCTTCGTTTCATCGGAGGCGATGGTGATCGTCTGGGTCTGTGCAGGCGCGGTGTATCCGTCGATCGCAGGGATCTCGGGGGTGACATCGGTGCCGAAGACGGCCTTGCCGGTGGCGGCATCAGCGATCTCATTGCCGTCGGCGTCCACGTACTTCACAGTGTAACCGTAGCTGTTGATCGTGTAGACGTAGGTCACGACATTCTTCGTTTCATCGGAGGCGATGGTGATCGTCTGGGTCTGTGCAGGCGCGGTGTATCCGTCGATCGCAGGGATCTCGGGGGTGACATCGGTGCCGAAGACGGCCTTGCCGGTGGCGGCATCAGCGATCTCATTGCCGTCGGCGTCCACGTACTTCACAGTGTAACCGTAGCTGTTGATCGTGTAGACGTAGGTCACGACATTCTTCGTTTCATCGGAGGCGATGGTGATCGTCTGGGTCTGTGCAGGCGCGGTGTATCCGTCGATCGCAGGGATCTCGGGGGTGACATCGGTGCCGAAGACGGCCTTGCCGGTGGCGGCATCAGCGATCTCATTGCCGTCGGCGTCCACGTACTTCACAGTGTAACCGTAGCTGTTGATCGTGTAGACGTAGGTCACGACATTCTTCGTTTCATCGGAGGCGATGGTGATCGTCTGGGTCTGTGCAGGCGCGGTGTATCCGTCGATCGCGGGGATCTCGGGGGTGACATCGGTGCCGAAGACAGCTTCTGCAGCGACAGCGTCCCTGATGGAGTTGCCGTCGGCGTCCACGCACTTCACGGTGTATCCGTAGCTGTTGATAGCGTAGGTGTAGGTGTAGACGTTCTCGGCCTCGACCTCAGTGATCTTGACAGATCCCTGAGTTGCAGGCGCAGTGTAGCCATCGACATCGATGATAGGCGCTTCGACGGTGGCTCCGTAGTCTGCCTTGCCGGTGGCGGCATCGGCGATCTCGTTGCCGTCGGCGTCCACGTACTTCACGGTATAGGAGTACTGGTTGACGGCGGTGGTAGCCTCAATCTCGACGTCCTTCGCGGGCATCGTGAACTTGCCGTCCTCGATGGCGACATCGTCGGATGACCAATCGGAAACGGTGTAGCCGGTCTTCGCATACTTCTCGGCGACAGCGACCGCGGACTTGTAGTCGTAGGAGACTGCGCCTTCGAGAACCACTCCGTCGACCAGATAGGTGACCTTGTAGCTATTGATGGCGTAGGTGTAGGTCACGATGTTCTTCGTCTCATCGGAGGCGATAGTGATCGTCTGGGTCTGTGCAGGCGCGGTGTATCCGTCGATCGCAGGGATCTCCGGAGTAACAATGCTGCCGAAGACAGCTTCTGCAGCGGTCGAGTCCTTGATGGACTTGCCGTCAGCGTCCACGTACTTCACGGTATAACCGTAGCTGTTGATGGTGTATGGGTAAGAGAAGACATTGTCGGCCTCATTCTCAGTAATCTTGAGGATTACCTGAACCGTAGGCGCAGTGTAGCCATCGACAGCGATGATAGGCGCTTCGACGGTGGCTCCATAGTTTGCCTTACCGGTAAAGTCAGGAGCAATCTCGTTGCCGTCGGCGTCCACGTACTTCACGGTGTACCCGTAGGTGTTGATAGTGTAGACGTAGGTCACAACGTTGCTCTCAGGGTCAGCCGTGATGGTAAGGCTCTGAATCTCAGGCGCGGTATAACCGACAACAGCCGCAAGAGGGGCTTCGAAAGTCATACCGAAATCAGCGGTGCCGCTGACTGCCTCAGCAAGAACGTTCTTGTCCTTGTCAAGATAGTTGATGGTGTAACCGTACTTGTTAGGAGTCTTAGTGGCCTTGAAAGTGACATCGGAAGTGCCGATGACGAACTTGCCGTCAGTGACCTCGATGTCATCAGTGGACCATGGGGTGATCGTGTATCCGGTCTCCTCAAGAGCCTCGCGGACTGAAACTTCTGACTTGTAATCGTAGTTCTCGATCTCGCCGACTGCCTCGCCATTGACGAGGTAGGTGACCTTGTACTGGTTGATGACGAGCTTTCCGTCATCGTTCCAGGAATAGCCGATAGGAGCAGACAGCTTAACATCAGCGGCCTTGGTCATTGTTGCATTGCCGTTGTACAGAATCGGATATTCGCTGAAGGTTCCGCCGTTGATCTCGATGGTGCCATTATCATCCGACACGCTGAGGAAGTAGCCCTTGAAATCTCCGCCCGAAATCGTCAGCTTTCCGATATCAGTGGCAGCATCGCATCCGCAATTGATGATTGCGCGGTAGACCTTGCCGTCGTCTGCGATCGCATCGAAGATGCCGCCGGTGATGGTTGCAATGTTGTGGTTCAGAACGCAAGCCTGCGTGACGTTCTCGAAGGTTCCTCCGTTGATTTCGAGGACCCCGCCGTCGTCGTTCTTGACGGTGTTGATGCCGCCGGAGAACGAACCGCCGGCGATGGTCAGCGAGGGAGCGGCCTGGTTGGTGCCCTCGACATAACCGCTCCTGGAATCAGTGGCGGGGTAGTCGTAGTATCCGTTCTCAATGAGGCTCGAGAAGTGCCCAGTGGAGTAGACAGTGGCATCCATGATTGTCATAGAGCCGTGGTTCACCAGGTTGTAGTACGAGTTGCCGTTGCCGGATTCTTTCGTGTTGTCTGCTTCTGCAGAGCGGATGAAAGTACCGTTCAGGATGGTCACGGTGCCGTTGTTGAAGACATCGGCCTTGCCGTTGGTGACGTTATCCACTGTTCCTTTGCCGTTCGAGCTGTCCTTAATGGTGAGCTCGGCCCCGGACGCTACTGCGATCGTGTCGGACGATACATTGGTCAGCTTGTAACCGTTGAGGTCGAGTGTGACAGAGCCTCCGTAGTCCTTGGCCACGATGATGTCGGCAGTGACGTCGCCGGAGAGGGTGACGTCGGCGTCGTCCGTCAGGATGATCCTTCCGATAGCCCCGGAGATCTCCAGCTTGCCGAGGTCTGTGGGTTCGTTCTTGTCGCCCTCGCAGTAGATAACGGCCGTGGCCGAATCGGAGACCTTGTAGGTTCCTCCAATGATCGAAGCATTCCCGTAGGTCATGACACAGTACTGGGCGACGTTGGAGAAGGTTCCTCCGGCAATCTTGAGGATTCCTCCGTCGTCATTCTTGACGGTATTTTTACCGCCTGTGAATGAGCCTCCGGTGATGGTCAGCTCGGGGTTAGCCGCGTTGATGCCCTCGACATAACCTTCCCTGGAGTTGGTACTGGTGTAATTGTAGTATCCGTTCTCGATGAGGCTGGAGAAGCTTCCGCTGTTCTCGAAGGTGCCGTTCTCGATGGTCATGATGCCGTGGTTGAGGACGGTGTAGTAGGAATTGCCGTTGGCGGAACCGTTGGTGTGATTCTCGCCGATGGTGCCTGCTTCCAGAGAGCGGGTGAACTTACCGTTCTCGATGACGACAGTGCCGTTGTTGAAGACGTCGGCCTTCCCGTTGGTGAGGTTGTCGACGGTGCCGTTCCCAGTGATAGTAAGGCTGGCCCCGAGCGCCACTGTGATGGTGTCATCGGAGGCGTTGGTCAGCTTGTGGCCGTTCAGGTCGATGGTGGCGGCGCCGCTGCCGCATACGATCACATCGGTAGTGACGTCTCCCGAGAGGGTAACGTCGGCGTCGTTCGCCAGTATGATCTTGCCGAGGTTCCCGGAGATCTCCAGCTTGCCGAGATCGGTGGGAGTGTCCTTGTCGCCCTCGCAGTAGATGGTCGCTGTGGCCGAATCGGAGATCTTGAAGGTTCCGCCAGTGATAGAGGCGTTCGAGTAGGTCATTACACAGAACTGCGTGACGTTCTCGAAAGTGCCGCCGACGATGGTGAGTTCCCCACCGTCATCGTTCTTGATGGTGTTGATGCCACCGGAGAACGAACCGCCAGATATTGTGAGCTCGGGCATATCGGCGTTGACGCCGTCGATATGTCCTTTCCGGGAATCGGTACTGGAATAATCGTAGTAGCCGTTATCGATCAGGCTCGAGAAGTGCCCAGTGGAGTAGACAGTGGCATCCCCGATGGTCATCTTCCCGTGGTTGACGATGTTGTAGTAGGAGTTGCCTCCGCTGTCATTGGCGTCTTTGCCGGCCTCCATCGAGCGGGTGAAGGTGCCGTTCTGGATCGTGACGGTGCCGTTGTTGAACACGTCCGCCTTCCCGTGGGAGAGGTTGTCGACGGTCCCGTTCCCGGTTATGGTGAGCTCGGCTCCGAGCGCAACGGTGATTGTGTCGTCCGAAACATTGGTCAGCTTGTGGCCGTTGAGATCGAGGACCACATTGCCAGCAGCGATCGTTACGTCTTCTTCGACGTCTTTGGCAAGCTGTATGTGGTCTCCATTCCCTGCTTTCTCGAGAGCGGCTGCGTCGAGAGCGGCTGCGATGGTCGCATACTTTCCGTCCCCGTCGCCCACAACGAGGGTCTGGTATGCATCATCTGCAGCTGAATCCTCAGAGCCCTGTACGACCGCAGCCGCGGCGAAAACCATCGCCAGCGCGGCGATCGCAGACAGGATCGCTAGTTTCTTCGCATTCATATTATCATACTCTGCATCTTCGGAGCATCTCCTGCCTTTCCCACCCATCACAGAAGATGTACAGGTGCTCTTCAGGTGTTGAATAAAGGTCTGAGGTAACACAGCCTGCCGCTACCGCATGAGCCATCGCGCATGCGAACGATTCATTGCGGCAGTCAGTCCCCATAAACGACCATTCCTTGTTTCAAGGTAGGCTACAGGCCTTTGTCGGCCTGCGGTCGGACTCAGCCGCCTCCCGAACCCAGAGAAAGACCGCCCCATTCAAAAAGCGACCTGCTGATTCATAGTTGCAACAAAAAACCGCAGGCCGAGAGGAATATCGCCGACCTGAGATAAAGATTGGCGCCTCGGCAGGCCTCCGGGGAAGGTTGCGGCAGGGAGGCAAGGAAAGCTTGAGGATAGCGATCGGGATGGACCTGCACAAGAAGACCGCGGTATGCTGCGCGGTCCATGCGGGCCCGGGGAAGCCGAGCGAAGACGAGGAGGAGTTCCTGAGGCGCTTCAACAGGGACCACGGCACGCAGCCGTCGGAGCCCGAGGACATAGCGCGGATCGCGGAGGCGCTCCGCGGGCATGAGGCGCATGTCCTCATCGAGAACTCCACGAAGACGCACGAGACCTACTGGGTCCTGACCAACCTCGGGATCGACACGGTCGTGGCGCAGGCCCAGGACCTCTACCGGATCACCAAGTCCGTGAAGAAGACCGACGCCAACGATGCGGCCGAGCTCGCGGGGTACATGCGGCGGAGGCTGAACGGCGAGCGCGAGTTCGCCGTCTGCAAGATGCCGTCCCCGGTCTGGATGGAGCGGCGCGAGATATGCCGCGCGGTCCTCGCGGAGAAGAGGCACCTGGCGGACCTCAAGCGCCGGGCCAGGATGCACATGCTCCTCCACGGGATCAGGCTGAGCAAGGATTACTCCGACATCTTCTCGAAGAAGGCGATGAAGGAGATGTGGGACTCGAGGGACACCTGCCTGAGGCTCCTCGTGTCGGAGGCGAGGTCGATAAAGGCCCGCACCGACGAGGAGGCCAGGCTGATCCGGGCGACGTTCGGGCACATCACCGACTTCGATCTGGTGATGAGCATCCCGGGGTTCGGCGCGGTCTCGGCCGCGTACGCGGTCTCGATGATCATCGACGTGAAGCGCTTCGGGTCGTCGGCCCAGCTGGCGGCGTACTTCGGCCTGGTGCCGAAGGTGCGCGAATCGGCGGAGACCTCGCACCGGTGCGCGACCACGCACCGCGGCGACAGAGAGATGCGCAGGCTGCTGTGCCAGTCGGCGATCGTCCACGTCCGCACCGCCGAGGACTCGGTGGTCTCGGCCCTCTACAACAGGCTGAGGGCGAGGGGGGTCTCCCACCGGGAGGCCCAGGTGGCGGCCGCGCGCAAGCTGGTGACCGTGGTCTGGTCGGTGCTGAGGAACCGCAGGCCCTTCAGCACCGACACGGAGCTCCTGGAACGCTCCGCCGAGATGGCGGAGGAAGCGGAGGGGGATCCGGCGGCGGACTGAACCCCTGATATGCGGGCGCCGAGCGCGGGCATCCCGGGGCCTTAATCGCCGAGCACCATTTGGCCGCCGCATCAGCGGCAGGCCGAAGCAAAAGATGGCGCAAAGCCGAGGGACAGCCGGATACGCGGTGAGGTCCTCCGTCCCGGAGGGGCTGATGGACGTGAATAAGATGGCGGCCCGGCGGAGATCCCGCCCGCACGAGAGCTGAGGCACAGCACCTGCAGAAGGCGGTCGCACAGCGGAAGCTACGCAAAGTTTAACCAAAACGGGGCTGATAATGTGGTTGGCGGGCGCTGCCTGAATGGAATAACTGAACGAACAGGCCAGCGGCTCTTCGGCCTCTACCTGGCAAAAGTATCTAACCTAGAGTAATTTAATATTTCGACGGATAACATCCAGAAAGTTATAATTCGGTTTACAATCGCCATATTTTTCTAAGCAATTTATCCCTATAAACAATTGTAAACCAGTACATTTCCACGGATATGCGGCATCTCCGGAACTTCCCCTGAAACCGCGCATGAATGCCGTTTCCCGTATCGCTGATTCCTTTCTGCGGCATGATCGCGGCCGGCACAATACAGGTAAGAAACCAATATCGGGCTCGCCGGCGGTTCCCGGGCAGTCCTTCTGATCCTCTTATTCTCGCAGTATTCTCATAGCTTGGTTTATCTAAAAGCAGACCATCGCTCTCCCGTAGCCCCCGCGGGCAGGAAGTACCATGAAGCAGCTTGTGCTTGTCAGACACGGAGAGAGCGAGTGGAACAGCCTCAACCTTTTCACGGGCTGGACCGACGTGGACCTTTCCGAGAAGGGAAGGAAAGAGGCCGCCGAGGCAGGCCGTCTCATGAAGGCAGAGGGCATGGCTTTCGACAAGGTGTACACCTCATACCTGAAAAGGGCGATCCACACCGCACATCTGGCACTTGCCGAGATGGACCTCGAGTGGATCGAGGAGGAGAAGTCCTGGAGGATCAACGAGCGCCATTACGGCGCCCTTCAGGGGCTCAACAAGTCCGAGACCGCGGAGAAGTACGGGGAGGAGCAGGTCAGAATCTGGAGGCGCTCCTATTCCGTGAGGCCGCCTGCCCTGGCCGAGGACGACCCCAGGAACCCGGCCCGCGAGCCCAGGTATGCTGGCACTCCTGCCGAGGGCCATCCGCTCACCGAGAGCTTGGCCGATACCGTGGCTAGGGCGGTCCCCTACTACGAGTCCAGGATAAAGAAGGACATCGAGAACGGCAGGAAGGTCGTGGTCTTCGCTCACGGGAACTCCATCCGCGCCCTGGTCAAGTACCTCGACGGCATGAGCGACGAGGAGATCACCAAGGTCAACATACCGACCGGCGTGCCGCTCGTCTACACCTTCGACGATGCGATGAATGTCGTCTCGAAGAGGTACCTCGGGGACCAGGAGGCACTGGCCGCCAAGCAGGCGGCCGTCGCCGCCCAGGGCAAAAAACAATGAGAACCATGGTCCGGGCCGTATGATGCCGGCCCGGGCTGCGAACATTATATAACCTGCGTTCATGGATGGGCATACGAAGTGTTCATATGAGCGATGTCAAAGTCACTGTCGACCCCGGAGTATGCAAGCTCGGCACCGTCATCAACGCCAAGATGAGCGATGACATGATGCATGTGGATTTCCAGGTCGAGTCCGCCTGCCCGCACATAAACAAGCTCGCCCAGGAGGTCAAGTCCGTCGAGTACATGGACGTCATGGGCAAGAACATGCTGGAGAACCCCTTCTACCAGGCAGCTGCCAAATGCTGCCCCCACGCCGCATGCCCCGTCCCCTGCGCCTTCAACAAGGCCCTCGAAGTGGCCGCCGACCTCGGCCTCAAGAGGAACGTTGAGTTCAAGATCGAGTGAATTCCCGGCAGGGCGCCTTATAGCATGCGCCCTGCTCTCTGATCTTTTATTCTGAAATTCTGAACGGCACCGCTCCTTCAGGCGGAAGGACCGTCACGCATCCGAGTAATGTGCCAGAGCACGGAGGTTCTCATCGGATGCCGACGGCGGCACCCCGCATCCAGGAGCGATGATCCTGTATCCTGCTTCTGCAGATGCAAGCGCCTCAGCCTTCACATCTTTCGGCGTTCCGGTGTACAGCGGGCTGACGGGCCCGATACCCCCGATGAGGACCGTCCTTCCCTCCGCCTCCCTGACCGCCGTTGCGGTGTCGGTCTGCACATCGATCGATATCCCGTCGGCTCCGATGCGGGCCATTTTTCCTACCGTCTCCGTGCAGTCCCCGCAGATATGCAGCGTTTTGCAGCACTTCAGGGAGGAATAAATCGAACGCAGGCGGTCCCCGCACACGGCATCGAACTCATCCGGAGGAAGTATGTCGGGGGATGCGAGGCCGTCCGTTATCTGCACGCAGTCGGCGGCCTCGGCGCAGAGCTTCGCTTCCGCGGCTATGAGCGGCTGCACCGCCGAGATCCACCTGCCGATCAGCGGCATGTCGGACATGGTCCCCATGACCAGGTTCTCGATGCCCAGCAGGAGGCCGACGACCGACACCGGCCCGGCGACTCCGGATACGGAGAAGAGGTCCGGGCGCTCCTTCCCGGCCAGGCGCAGGGCCTCCGGGGCCAATCCGATCAAAGGAGAGGCGGCGAACTCCTCCGGAGAGGGCATGTCGGGCACGTCCGGGACGGCCCCGCTGTCCCTGTAAGGCGATCCGACGACCATCGGCTGGCTGCTCTTCCCGCAGTCCCTCACCCTGCATCCCAGCGACTGGGCCTCCGCGGTGATGGAGAACGGCACGCGGACGGTCGGGAACCCGAACGACCTCGAGGGCTCCAGCGCCAGCCTCGCCATGAGGTCGGCCCGGTAGTTGGCCTCCGGCCAGGCGGCCCCGCACCTGTCCATCTGGGAGACGGTCGCCGATTGGGTGAAGACGGCGGCAGGAGGCCGCTCTCCGTTCCCATCCGAAAATGCTCTGATGATGCGCTCCCTCGGTTCCATGAACAGAGGACGCTTCTGAAACGCTTATCTTTTCCGCATGCCATCCTCTGCCATGGAGCCTGAAATAACCCAGGACCGCTGCCGCTGCCGCATCTCGGCGATGACGGACGGGAAGGAGGTCGGATACCTCACCTATTCCATCGAAGACGGCAGGATGGACATCGAGCACACCGTGGTCGATCCCGCATGCAGGGGGCAAGGCATAGCCGGCATGATGGTCGACCGCGCTGAATCGTTCGCCGCCGAGGAAGGGCTGAAGCTGACGGCCTCGTGCTCTTACGCGGCGAAGAGGCTGGCGGACGGCGGGAAGTAAACTCGCCACATCTCCCTCTTCGGGCCGACGAGCGGGATGAGCTTCCCGTAGCCTTTCCTCTCCATGTCCTCGATCGGGATGAACATGAGGGAGGCGCTGTTCATGCAGTACCTCACGCCGTTGGGCGATGAGCGGTCGCCGTAGAAAACATGTCCCAGATGGCTGTCGGAGACCCTCCCGCGGACCTCCAGCCTGGTCACCGGGAGGGAGTGGTCCTCGCGGATGACGACCGCGCTCGGGTCTATCGGGCGCGAGAAGGCCGGCCATCCGCAGTGGGAGTTGAACTTGTCCGAGGATACGAAAAGGGGCTCCCCGCTCACCCTGTCCACGAATATCCCGCGCCTGAACTCCGCATCGTACTCGTTATCGAAGGGAGGCTCGGTCGCGGCATGCTGGGTCACCTCGTACTGCTCCGGCGTGAGCCTCTCCCTGATCTCCTCTTCGGCGGGGCGCCGGTAATCGCCCGGGTCGAATATCCTGCCCGCGGCCGCATCGATGGTCCAGGGCTCGATGTGGCAGTAGCCGTGCTCGTTCCTGTCCAGGTACTTCTGGTGGTACTCCTCGGCGCGGACGAACCTCTTCAGCGGCTCGAGCACGGTCATGAACGGGCTGTGCCTCCGTGCCTCGACCGCCGATATCCTGCGGACGGTCTCCTCCGACTCAGGATCCCCTTCTTTCCAGAATATGCATGACTGGTACTGCGGCCCGTAGTCCCCGCCCTGCCTGTCCTTCAGGGTCGGGTCTATGGACGAGTAGAACACGTAGACGAGGAAGTCCAGGCTGACCTCGGCGGGATCGTAGACCACGTGCACGGTCTCCCGGTAGCCGGTGGTCCTGCGGCAGACCGCCTCATAGGTGGGCTCCACGGACGGGTCCCCGTTGGCATATCCGGCCTCGGTGGACACGACGCCGCGGACGGATGACATCAGCTTCTCGGTCCCCCAGAAGCAGCCCCCTGCGAACCAGATCTCCTTCTCCATCGGACGATGTACCGTCTGCCGGCGATAATTACATTGCCGTCCCGTCTCGGCGGACCCTGAAGACGGCCGGGACCTGATGGCAGAGCTCCTGGCAACAGAAGACCATTATGGAATCGTCTAACGAGGCGATGAACCGCTCCTCGCCCAGCAGGCAGGCGGGGTCCTCCACGCAGACGGCCAGCGGGCCTTCTGCACCTGCCAGGACCTCCTCCAACGGGTGGCCCCGGCCGCACATTGCCGTCGGGAGGCCCGGAGCCTCCTGCGCGATCCTGTCCCTCACCTCGGCGAGGAGCTCCTCCTTGGGCACCCTGCGCCTGCCGAGGAGGATGCGCCCCCTGCCCCCGGGCGAGATCAGCGTGCGGACGGAATCCGCCGGCATGCCGCTGATGCAGGACCGCTCCCCTTCCATGACCCAGTCTATGCCGGCCGCGGTAATCATGGTTTCGCTTGATGCCGATGACAAAAAGTCCGCGTGGCGATAGAAGTATTTTTAGGGATGACCGAAATTCACTCAAACATGCCACTTCTTGAGATCAAGGACTTGCATGTCTCCGCCGGAGGCCGCGAGATCCTGAAAGGTGTCAACCTGTCGGTCGAAGAGGGAGAGACCTGCGTCCTCTTCGGACCCAACGGTTCCGGGAAATCGACCCTCATGAGCGCGATCATGGGATTCGGACAGACCACGGTCACCCGCGGGGCCATCATATTCAAGGGCAAGGACATCACGCACATGACCGTCGACCAGCGTGCGAAACTCGGCATCGGGATCATGATGCAGAGGCCCCCTAACGTCATCGGCGTCAAGCTGGGGACCCTCGTGGAGGCCACCGCCGCCAACGGGAAGGGGACCACGGGGCGCGAGAAGGAGTTCCGCATGTCCGATTTCATGGACAGGGACGTCAACGTCGGGTTCTCCGGAGGGGAGATCAAGAGGTCCGAGCTCCTGCAGCTCGCCGCTCAGGAGCCCGACTTCGTCATGCTCGACGAGCCGGAGTCCGGGGTCGACCTGGAGAACATCGGCCTCATCGGCAGGAAGGTCCATGAGCTCATCTACGGGACGGAGACAGGCATCGTCCGCAAGAGGAAGGTCTCGGCGTTCGTCATCACCCACACCGGGCAGATCCTCGACTACATGAGCGCGGACAGGGCGTTCGTGCTCATCCACGGGAAGGTCGTCCGCGAAGGCGACCCCGACAAGATCCTCGGCGAGATCAAGAAGAACGGATACGGAGTTGACGACGAATGACCCAGCGCGATGATTCTGAGATAAAGAAGGCACTCGGCAAGAAGGCCGCGTTCGGGTCGGACATCGACCTGGACCGCTACGAAGAGGGCGAGAGGGACAAGGCGGCCCCGATAGAGAACCTGGCCGATGCCCCCGACGACCTCAAGCTCAAGATGATCAACGTCGGCGTGGACACCGACGATTCCGCCCGCTCCGGGACCATCCTGTTCATGGACAACGGCATGACCCACTGCTCCAACAGGGCGCAGGAGGGGGTCATCATCGAGCCCACCAGGCTGGCGTTCAAGCATTACCCCTGGGTCAAGGGCTACTACTGGAAGGCCGTCGACCCTGCCAAGGACAAATACACCGCCAAGACCTATGAGGAGGACTCGGACGGCTACTTCATCTACGTCAAGCCGGGATACCACCTCAAATACCCCGTCCAGACCTGCATGATGCTGGGGCAGGACAAGTCCATACAGAACCTGCACAACATCATCATCGTCGACGACAACGCGTCCCTCGACATCATAACCGGATGCACCTCGGTCCATCATGCCAACGACGCCCTCCACGTCGGCGTCTCCGAGATGTACGTCGGGGAGAACTCCTCGATGTCCTTCACCATGATCCACAGCTGGAACACCCAGACCGCCGTCAGGCCGAGGACCAACGTCATGCTGAAGAAAGGCGCCAGGTACGTCAACAACTACATCGTCCTGGACCCTGTCGGCACCGTGCAGACCTTCCCCACCGCCTACCTCGACGGCGAAGGGGCGACCTGCAGCTTCAACACCATGTGCATCGCGCACGGCAACTCCAACATCGACACCGGGGGATGCGCGGTCATGAACGCTCCCAACACCGGCGCGGAGATCCTCAGCAGGAACATCACCTACGGAGGCAAGATGATCGCCCGCGGGAGGCTGGAGGGCAACGCGCCCGGGGCCAAGGCCCACCTGGAGTGCAAGTCCATCATCCTGAAGGACGGCGGCTCCACCCAGGCCATCCCCGAACTGATCGCCACCTGCGCCGACGTCGACATGACCCACGAGGCGGCGGTCGGAAAGATCGCCCAGGACCAGATCGAGTACCTCATGTCCCGCGGCCTCACCGAGGACCAGGCGGTCTCGATGATCGTCCGCGGCTTCCTGGTCGGCGGCATCAAAGGGCTGCCGTCGAACCTCCAGAAGGAGATCGACGCCGCCATCGACAAGGCCAGCGCCGGGAACTGAAACCTTTTCGGGCGGGAACCGGCCCGCCCATTGCTTTTTTCCACGTCTGGGTCTTTTCCTGTCACGCACCCCTTCGAGAATTCAGCCGCTGCAAGCCACGTCTATTCTTCCGCTCAAAGCGGAATGCGCCCCGGCTTGCCTGGGACTTATGGATGTCAGCCGACGCCGGCATTCGGGGATGAGAACTGAAGAGAAAGGTCAGGCCCGGAGGTTTCCGGGCCGATAAGAAAAATCGGAAAAGGTTTACGCGGCCGGAAGGAAGGAGGTCACTCCTCCTCGACCTTCTTGCCGGCGATGATGTCTCCGCGCTTCTCTATGAAATAATAGGCGAAGGAGATCGAGACGAACCCGATGATGAGGGGCACGAACATCGCGTTGTTCTCGCCGCCGTGGTACAGGTAGCCCGTTATCACTCCCAGGATGAAAGTGATGATGATGCAGGCGCGGATGTACGCGGTGCACTTCTCTGCCGTGAGCTCGGAACTCATCTCAATCCCACTCCGTCACGCCGGTGCTGTCCGACAGGGCATCCTTGTGGAAGACCGGTTCCTCCACGCCCTCCGCCTTCTGCTTCCGGTAATCCCGGTAGGCCTCGAAGACCTTCCTGCTGAGAAGCGCCACGATGGTCATGTTGACCGCCGCCATGGCCGCCATGAAGGTATCGCTGAACGAGTCGACCAGGGACACGTCCTCCACGCACGCGGCGCAGAATGCGACCGCGATGACGAGCAGCCTGATGCAGTTGATGACCCTCTTGTCATCCTTGATGAACCTGGCGTTCGACTCGCTCATGGTGTAATATCCGATGAGGCTGGTGAACGCGAAGATGAACATGAACAGCGCGATGATGTAGTTGGTGATGTCGTTGCCAACGCTCTCCGAGGCGATGCTCTGGACGAGCACGGACCCCTTCTCGCCGAATGCGAGGATGCTTTCGAAGTTCCCGTAGGAGAGGATGACGACAGCGGTGAAGGTGCACACGATGAGGGTATCAACCAGAACGCCGAAGGACTGGATCATCCCCTGCTTGATGGGATGCTTCACGTCCGCGGTGGCCGCGACATTGGCGACCGAACCGAGACCTGCCTCGTTGGAGAACACTCCCCTCTTGAGGCCGGTCAGGACCACTGTCCCGATCATTCCGCCGAGAGCGCTGGGCACGGTGAAGGCATACTCGAATATCATCTTGAACGCGTGGGGCACTCCGCCGAGGTTGAAGCAGATGAGAACGACGGCGAAGACGAGCCACAGGAGCGCCATGTAAGGGACCACGCCCGCAGAGAACTTGGCAGCGGCCTTGAGCCCGCGGAAGATGATGAGCGCGGCGATGGCCGCGATGATAAGCGCGAACACGATGTGGTTATTGTCGAATTCGAAGGCCCCGCAGAGGGCATTGGAGGCGTTCGTGGACTGGACGGCGACGAAGCCGATCCCGAAAGTGAGCACAAGGAGAATTGCGGCAAGGATACCGAGATTCCTGTTGCCCAGTCCCTTAGAAGCATAGTATGCCGGGCCGCCGTAGAAGTGGCCGTCCCCCTTCCTCTCCTTGTAGATCTGCGCGAGCGTGGACTCCATGAAGCTGCTCGCGGATCCGATGATGGCGAAGATCCACATCCAGAAGACCGCTCCGGGCCCTCCGGTAACTATTGCGGTGGCGACACCGGCGATGTTTCCTACGCCGATGCGCGCGCCCATTCCTATGCAGAAGGCCTCGAAGGAGGAGATCTTATTGGTCTTCCTCCCCTCCGAGACGCCAGAGAGGGCAAGCCTCGACGTCTCCCTGATCTTGGCGATCTGCAGCCCCTTCAGCTTATAGGTGAAGATGAGGCCGAGGCCGATCAGGAAAACGAACGAAATTCCCCAGAAATAATCGTTGAGGAAGGCTATGCCGTCATTGACGCTATCACTTAAACTGTCAATAAACGAATCTAATCCCGACATTAGCTATCACACCGAAACCTGCGCGTCAAGCGCTCGGCGTCAGAGCGTGCAGGTCGAGTCGAATGCAATCACACGACTGGATGGGCAAAACAGATGTTCGTAAATAAAAGTATCCGAAAAAATTGCTGCGGATTTCGTAGATTTTTTGATATTATGCCATGCCTAAAATGAATTACTTACGATAAAATGCGTAATCCCGAAACGAAAATTGCAATTCCCGGGGCATTCGCCCCGCAGTTTATTTGAAAATCAAGGCAGGAAGGCCATTACTTCCTTTCATCCTCATTTTCTCTGCGTCCTGTTCTTTTCCCGAAGCGGCCACTGAGAAAGGCGGATGAATGATTCTTGGCATTCGATATCCTCGCCTCCTTCCCCTTGTAGTTCCCCACCTGATAGATCGTCCCGGGGTCCCTGTCAAGTTCGGCCGCATCGTCTGAGTGGAAGATGATATACGGCCTTCCGTCCACATTGCGGACCTCCGACCTGACCCCGTACACATCCTGGATGTTCTTCTCGGTGATGACCTGCTCCGGCGTTCCGTCCGAGTGGACATGCCCATCGGACAGGAGTATCACGCGGTCGCAGAACCTCGAGGCCACATTGAGGTCATGGCAGATGGTCAGCACGATGATGCCGTTCCTGTGGGCGATCTCGCGGAGGATCTTCATGACGTACATTTGGTAGTACACGTCGAGGTTCGCGGTCGGCTCGTCCAGCATAAGGATGTCCGGCTCCTGGGCCAATCCCCTGGCGATCATGACCTTCTGATGCTGCCCTGCCGACAGTTCGTCGAATTGGCGCATCGCGAATTCCGACATATGCATCAGATCGAGGCAGTTGGCAGCGATCCTGATGTCATCGTCGGAGGTGTTGAAGCCGGAAACCGGATAGCGCCCCATGAGGACGGTGTCCATGACGCTCATCGAGAAAGTCTCGTTGGACACCTGAGGGACGTAGGCGACGAACCTGGCTATGTCCTTGTAGTCCATCTCGGCAATATCTGTGCCCCCGATGTACACATGGCCGCCGCTGGGGTCGATGATCTTGTTGATCGTGTACATGAGGGTGGATTTCCCGACCCCGTTCGGGCCGAGGATCCCCACCAGGCCGGGGCGGTCGATGGTGATGTTTATGCCGCTCCAGACGTTGGTCCTGCCGTCGTAGGAAGCGGACAGGTCCTTGGTGACTATCGGTACGACCATTTCACCACGCCCCTTTCTTCTGCGAGATGATGAGGATCAGGAACAGCGGCCCTCCGATCATGGCGGTTATGATGCCGATCTGCAGGCTGTAGCCGGCGACCGTGTACCCGATGATGTCGCACAGCACCATGAGGCTGGCGCCTATCATCGCCGAGGCGGGCAGGAGGATGCGGTTGTCCGAGCCAACGAATATGCGCGCGATGTGAGGGGAGACCAGCCCGACAAAGCCGATGACCCCGGTGAAGCTGACAGTCCCCGCCGCTATGAGGGAGACGAGGATCATGATGACAATCCTGACGCGGTCGACGTTGATCCCCAGGGACTTGGCATAGGAATCCCCGGAGTTGAGGGCGTTGAGGACCTTGGTGCAGAAGAACAGCGCCACCGCGCCCAGTAGGGCGATGCAGGCCAGCATGGGCACCTCGTCCCAAGTGGTCATACCGATGCTCCCGACGCTCCAGGTGTACACAGATGATGCCGAATTAGGATCGGCGGTGAGCATCATGAACGCCTGGAAGGCATTGAAGATGTACATGACGGAGATCCCGACGAGGATCATCATGGCAGGAGTGGGCCTCCTCCATTTGGCCAGGACGAGGATGATGGCCGCCGGCACCATAGCGAACACGAAGGCGTTGACGATACGGCCGTAATAACCGCCCACGATGGTGATCCCCATCGTCATGGCCAGCGTGGCGCCGAACAGGGCGCCGGCAGAGATGCCGGTGGTGTACGGATCGGCCAGGGGGTTCTTCATCATGCTTTGCATGGCCGCACCGGCAGCCGAGAGGCCGACGCCTACGAAGATGGCCGTCAGGAGCCTCGGCATGCGCTGGTTCCAGACGATGTTATCGTAAGAGTAGTTCTCGATATCTCCCGTGAGATGGTGCCAGAGGGTGGTGTACACATCGCCGAAGGATATCGGATAGGAGCCGATTCCCAGTTTGATCCCGATGAGGATGAGCAGGATGGCCGCCGATCCGATGAGGAAAAGCATCTTGGTGTAACGGAATGCCTTGTACTGCTTGAAGGCAGTCTCTGCAGGAGCATCGCCTTCGCTCACTGCGCGTTTGGAGATGCTCGATAGGCTCACGTTCTCCCTGATTATCTTCAATCTTTCCCGTATTTTCATGCTTTTCGGCTCCGGTCCGCGGCATTTTCCCGCGGCACAGCGGGCAACGGATTCGTTTCGTACCCGCCGGCATACCATAGACCTATATCGAGAGGAGGAGCCGTGCCCCATGAGCACTGGCCCCTCTGAAAGGAGTTTGGAAGTTTCAGATCCCGTTCATGATGTTCCTGGCATCATCCTCTCCGCAGTAGAGGAGGTTCATCCCGTAGACGCCGTCGGAAGATTCGAAGGCCCAGGAGCCGCTGATGCCGATCTTCTGGCAGTAAGCATCGACGTATTCCCCGATCTTCTCCTTGGCGGCCGCGTCGTCGCTGCAGCCGAAGTACGCCTTGAACTCATCAGGGTACAGGTAGTAGCACATGATGAGCTGGTTCAGGACCTCGGATACACCGCTGCTGAACGAGTAGCCGGTGATGCATATGTCGCACTTGCTGAGGAACTCCTCCTGCGCAGCGGATTCTGTTCCGGCTATCCTCTCCAGCCACTTGTTGTAGATCTCCTTCATGTATGCCTGGGACGACTGGTAATTATCGGACCCGGTGGCCTTGGTGACGACCTGGAAGGGCGTTCCGATCATGAGAATCAGGTGCTTGAGGTTGTACTTCTCGACCATAGTGCTTACCTCTTCCGTAGATATCGTGTTCCCATGGCCCCCGGTGGTTCCTCCGTTGAGGAACGCTTCGGTGGAATCGTAAGGGTCGAGAACCATCAGGTTGGTGTACTCGCCGGAATATTCGCCGAGGATCGACAGCTCGTCGAGGTAGCCGTAGCAGGCAGTGGATCCGATCTTCCCTGCAGATTTCTTCTCATCGGGGACGCTGTTGACGATATCTATCACTTTATCGTGGACGCCCTCATACCAGTCGTAGTAAGACTGGCTCTCGGCCGTCTTCTTGAGCAGGAACCCGGCGGTCATAAGGCCGTAGAGGGTAGCGCCGTACTCCCACGAGCCGATGCGGATGACGCTGACATCGGTGCCCTTGAACACAGTCTCCATGCTAGAGCCGTAGCTGTCCGCGGTCCCGCAGACAACATTGACGCCGCCGTTGTCATCGGAGGCCTTCAGGATCTTCTCGGTATCTGGCTCATTGCAGCTGCCGACGTCGACGAGACTGTTGAAGTCGAGAGTGCTCTTGTACTCCTCATGGTACTTCCCGGTGGTGATCCTGTTGTCGGTCCCGACAATCAGATCCTGGCCGCCCATAGCGAGAACAGTGTCCAGGGGAGGAGCGATAAGGGTTATGACCTTGTTGTTGTGGGTCATATCGTAGGACACCACATTGTAATCGACGTTCACGTAATGGACCTCGCCGACCTCGGACCAGTCGCCGCTCGTGAGGGCAGACAGGATGGCATTGACCTTGTCCACGTCGTCAGAGTCGATCTTGCCGTCATAATTGGCGTCGTACATGTAGTAGTCCTCATACTTGTACGAGTCCGATTCGTCCACCTTGTCATCGATGAACTTCTGGATGGCTGTCGCATCTGCAGATGAGAACTCGGTATCGAGATCAGCGTTGCCGAGGACCGTGAGATACGTGCCGGGGTAGGCATCGAGGCTCAGGTTAACACCGTCGTCATCGTCGTCGCCGCTGAGGGCAAAATATGCCCCTGCGGCCACCACAGCGACCACAGCCACGGCGATGATCGCGAGAATTTTGTTGTCCATCATTTCACCTGTTTCGGGACACCCCTTCCGCAGCCGCGCATACGGCGGAAATGCGGCCGTGCGGCCTCTCCGAACTGGGACCTTGTATCAGACGCTCGTTAATAATACTTTCTTGTAAATAGTAACACGCTACGCATACCAACGGAAAATGAGTCACACCCAATCCCGATTGACCGATGACCGCTGCTTGCTCCGCTGATCCCGATTCTGTCGGTACTCCGTCCGGTGCCGATCCCTAGTCAGCAGCCATCCAAATCGCCGTCCGAATGTCCGCAATCGCCATGAACAGTCCTCCTGATCTGCTGATTCATTCCGGCCGGGCTTCGTTGCAGAGACTCTTTTGAATTCTGCATACGCGATGATCATAAGGCACACTCCTCCGAAGACGTGCACAGCCACCATGCACCAGAGGATCGCCCATATCGAATACTGGCACGCCACGGCATAAAGCCCCAGTTTGATGAAACCCCATACCAAGTAGAAGTCCATGGGGATCTTCGCCTTCTTCATCGATTGAAGCAGTGACGAGGCCATGCCCATCATGGCACCGAACGGGAGGACGAAGACCGAGATCCTCAGCGCCTTCACGAAATCGGGGCGCACTTCCCTCATGGACTCCTCGACGGTCATGACGGACATCAGCGGTTCCGCGAACACATACATGAGCACCAGCATCACCAGTGAGATCGACAGCGTCAGTTTCATAGTATAAAGGAAAGCAGCGCGCATCTTGTCCGTCTGCGCTTGGCCGTAGGCGGCAGAGCAGACCGGCACCATGGACCTGTCCAAAGCATGTGCGGGAAGCTGCGCGAGGCCCATGTACCTCCAGGGATAATTGTACAGCATCACGGCGTTCGTCCCGCCTGCGATGATGATGAACACCCTCTGCAGGAGATCGGTCAGATCGGAAATGATCTGCTGTCCTGTCTTCGGACCGCCGACCCCTAAGACCTCCCTCAAATCGGCCTTGGCAGGATGCAGGATGCTCCTGCGGGAGATCTCCACAACAGTCTTCTTGGTTTTGTACCAGTATATTCCAATCAAAAGGGACACCGCAGTAGAGGCAACAGTTGCAACGCCTGCTCCCATGACGTCCAATCCCAGAGCATAAATGAAGAGCGGGTCGAGGATCATATTGAAAACGGCGGCGCTCATCTGCATGAGGGTCGATTTGCGGGCGGCCCCCTCTCCCCTCAGGATCCCTCCCAGAACCGCTTCCGAAAGCAGGACCGGAGAGAGCAGGATGTAAGGCAGCATGTACAGAACGGCCTCGTCCATGACGTCCTCCGCCCCCATGAAGCGGACAGCCTGCTTGAGGAAGACGGCTGTGAGAACCGAAGCGATAAGAGAAAGCAGCAGGCCCAAGAACACGGCGGCCCCGGCGAGCCTTTCTGCGGCCTCCCTTTCGCCCCGGCCTAGACGGAAGGCAATCGTCGTGGTAGCGCCGAGTGCGATGCCGATGCCCGCAGCCGTCATCAGGTTGTAGATAGGCACGACAGTCGATACGGCGGAAGCAGATGCGGTCCCCAATCCTGAGACCCAGAAGGTGTCCACGAATTGGTTGATCTGAATGACCGCCTCAGCGATGATGAAAGCAACGAACATGCTGCGGATGGCCCTCTTCGGCTCGCCGAGCATTAGCTGAAGGTTCGAATCGCGATCATCCATTCCTTTGTGTATCGGCTTCATGTATTTAATAATAAGAAATCAAATAATCGTAACAATCATCGCTGCCGTATAATGCAACAGCGAGATGTTTCACAAAGATCTGGCACAATGCCTTTCCTGCATATCCGGGAGTCCGTCGCCATCCTTCGGGGATCTTAGATTCCATGACCTCTATCATAAGGCCGTCCGCTCCGAGCGGGGCGGCCATCGTCATTTCCTCCCCTTCCGAAGCTCCGGCAAGTATCTGTGCAGAGCGCTCCGTCCATACGATCGTGAGCGGAACTGCGATGATCCTGCCTGCAACCTCCGCTCTAAGCCTGCTCAGAGCCTTCCCGATGCTTCCCGTCTCGGACAGCGACGCTTCCTCGACCGTGTATCCTTTCTCCCTCAGCCTCTCGGCATGCTTGGCGGAATCCTTGGCGGAGTATGACATGGAAGAACCGTGCCTGATCAGCAGGATTCCGTCCCCGGAACGGCCTCCGGCCTCCATTATCCTCTTCTCCAACAGTTCAGTCACCTTGATGTGCCAGTTGAATGAGGTCGAGAACCTGACGGCCGCCTCGTGCCCTTCGGAATCATAGGTGAACGAGCAGCAGTTATCCGGCATTCCCATCGCCTTCGGCATCCTGTGAACCGAAAGCTCTCCCTCCGAAACTACCAGCGGCAGGACGACGATAGGGTCTGCATGCATGGCGGTCAGCTCATCCAATGCTTCCGTTTCCGAAGGGTGCCCTCTGTAAAAGGCCCCGGCCACGTTGGAATGCCCCCTTTCCGCCAATCTGCGGACGCACTCTTCCGTGACCCTGCGGCATTCTGGTATCTCTGAATCGAAGCCCAGGACCATGACCCCTGTAATCATCGGCGGCACTATCGATTACGAATTGAAAAATCAATCGCAATTAGTATGTTTTAAATTAATCATAATTATTACCAGACAGAGACAATGAAGAAGATCATCGCGACCGGGAAAGGCGGAGTGGGAAAGACCACCACCATGTCGACCGTGGCCACCATCATGGCCCGTGCAGGGAAGAAGGTCATCGTCTTCGACACAGACCCCAGCATGAACCTCGCGATGACGCTGGGCATTCCCTTCCTGGAGACTCCTACCATAACAGAGGACAAGGCTGAGATCAGCGATGAACTGGAAGAAGAGGGCGCCGAAGCGATCGGGAAAGAAGTCATAGAGAAGCATTCACGGGTGAATCCTGACGGCATCAGGATAGTGGTCATGGGCGCCGTACCCGAGGGCGGCAGCGGGTGCCTATGCTCCGCGATAGCGCTGGTGAAGGTCCTGCTGAACTATCTCGAATCGGACGCCTGCGAGGAGAAGTACGATATCGCTATCGTCGACTCCCAGGCAGGACCGGAGATCTTCGGGCGCGGACTGGCAAAGGAATTCGACCTCAATATGATCCTGTCGGAGCCCACCCCGAAGTCTGCCGAGGTCTCCAGGCAGGTTATGAAACTGGCCAGGGACCTCGATGTCAGAAGGAATCTGCTGGTGGTCAACAAGTCCGAGAACCCGACGGATGCCGCCAGGATGGCTGAAATGGTCGGAGTAGGTCCTGAAGATACCGTCCGCATCAGTTACGACCGCGCAGTCATACAGGCCGACTGGGACAACAGGACTCTGCTGGATGCCTATCCGAACAGCAATGCCGTGAAAGATCTGACCGCCGTCGAGAAGAGGATCGAATCCATTGTAGGGATGTGAGGAAATGTGCGAGTTCACTGTATACCTGGACGGACATGATGATGAGAACGTAGTGGCCGAGAAGGTCATCAAAGTGACATCCAAACCCGATCACATCACCCTGATGGACACTTCCGGGAAGACCTACAAGTTCCCGAGCGCAGAGATCACCAAGGTTGACACCATCATGACCGAGCTCTGGCTGCAGACCAGGGCCTGAGAAACTGCTTCCTCTCCGGGCCCGGCCTGGAACGAAGAATGTTATTTATTCATAAATTAGTATTACCGCACATGGACCCCTATTACGATCAAGACCCAGAGTTCGTCAGAAGCCAGTGCAGGATGCTCTACGGCCACGAGACCTGGCTGGAGAACCCTAGAAAAGAAGACGGGAAGATCGTCATAGACGGCAACTACGGCCACCACATGGTCAACGACAGGCCTATGCCGATAGACTACGCGAACGTCGCCATCTTCGACGCCAAAGGCAAGGCCGACATCAAATATGAGCAGGGGCCGGAGGACAACTGCCTCCGCGTGAAGTTCCCCGACGTCGGGGCCGGTCCGTACACCGTCTACTACACCTCGGACTCCGTGCCGTGGATCGAGAACGACGAGGGCTGGTCCCGCGGGATCAAAAGGGACTTCAGGAACGTGAAATACTCCGCAGCCTACAGTTTGGCGTGCAAGGCGATCGTCTCGGATGATGGAAAAGCACCCGATGTGCTCTTCTCCGACCTCGACATCACCGTCGATACCGCTAAGCCCAAGGCAGGTTCGAAAGTGAAGACCCAGATATTCTATGAAGGGAAACCCAAAGCGAACCTCAGAGTGAACGTCGTGAAGAAGGGCGCCTCCGATACAGTGAAGTTCATTACTGACGCTGACGGAAGGTTCGAGTTCCCTGTGGACTCCCCCGGCACCTACATGATCGCCGCCAAGTACGCCGATACGTCCAAGGCCGTCGAGGACGAGTTCGACGAGGCCGTCTACGAAATCACCCTGCTCGTCTACGCCCAGTGAAACATCTCGGGGGCCATGCCCCCGTTCTCGCATTTTCAGCATAGGCAGATTCGGAGAAAGGAGGGGACCCGACGGAAGAGAACATCAGGCATCATTTCAACAGGGACTGGAAAAGCTACGAGAACTACACCGAGAAGTCCCTGGAATACGACCGGAAGAACTGGCAGGCGCTGTACTCGGAAGTCCTCGCCGAACACGGCAGAAGGATCCTGAACGTCGGATGCGGGCCCGGCACCGAGGCTCTCGCGCTCGCCGACATGGGTTACGACGTGACCGCCCTGGATTTCGCGGAGAACATGATCGAGGCCGTGCGCCGGAACTCAGACAGATGGGGCATACCGGTGACAGCAGTCCGCGGAGACGCCGAGGACCTGCCCTTCGCCGACGGATCGTTCGATGCCATCGTCAGCAACTACGCTCTCTGGGCGATCCCGCACCCCGAGAAGGCCATGTCCGAATGGATGAGGGTCCTCGCCCCTTCCGGCATCGTCGCCTATGTCGATTCCGGAAAATACAACAGAGATTCCCTTGTCAGCCGGATCTGGAGGAAACAGGCTTTCAGGATGCGCGCCAAGGACGGCAACGCCCACGCCATAGAGCCGGATCCCGATGAGCAGAAGAGCCTGGAATCGCTGTGGTCCAGGGATGCGGACCGTCCGGCCGAGGACCTCCGCATGATGAAGGCCGCAGGTTTCTCCGATGTCATGGCCATAAGGGACGTGCAGAAGAAGGTCTTCAAAGGGAAGCGTTACATAGAATACGGCTACCTGAAGAACACTTTCCTGATCTCAGGCGTAAAAAGGGAGCAATGCCTCCTCTCATACCCTGCTGACAGTGTAAGTGTATCCATTGTGCAGGACGGTCATCTTCGCGACCGTTCCGTCGGAATCGACCCAGTACGTCGCGGTGCCGTCCTCGCTGCTTGTCGAGGTGTCCGATACCGTCCATATGCCGAGGTCCCCGTCGGTGCCGATCTGGGTATAGCCGCTCTCCGGCACTTTGCTCTCGGCGTTGATGATGATAATATACTCATCGTCCACCGAGTCGTCCCCGCACGATGCCTTCAGCGTGAATCCGATCAGATCCTCCCAGTCGGATTCATTATAGTTCTTGTACTCGACGGTGCCGCTGCAGGCGGTTTCCGTTCCGTTGAATACCGCAGTGTCCGACAGGGAGTACTCGGGGTCATCGCCGTCATCCGTCAACGACAGCATCATGTACCCCATGAGCGCCACCCCCATGCTCAGGATGACGACCACAACCGCCAATCCGGCATACTGGGTATTCTGCATCGGACGCCTTTCAGAGCTTCATGCTGGTCCAGCAGAGCTCGCGGTTCTCCGTGTACAGGGAACCGTCCTCCTGCATCACGGTCCTGACGTCCCTGAAGACGACGTTGTCCTTGCCGAGGAAGATCCTCTCGGACCTGCCGCCCCCGTTGAACTCGTAGATGTTGGCATAAACATGCCCGAACTGGGTCTTGATGTTTTCCGCGCCTTTCTTCTCCAGGCCTTCGAGGCTGAAGATGTAGGAACCGCAGTCCTTGGTGGTATGGAGCTCTCCCTTGGGAACAGCGTTGACCTCCAGCTTGACCGTGACGCTGTCGCCGTCGATCTTGGCGACCGTGTACTTCTCGATGGAGGGCTCATTGTGCGATCTCCCGCCGCGGGATGCGGTAAGCTGGTATGCGAACCATGTTCCTTCGGTAATCTCTGACATTTAGCTCTCCCGGAGTTCCTTAGGGAACCGCCGTTTATAAAACTGTGTATAAACAAGATGTCGGCTGGGTCATGCTGCACAGCATTCTTCCGGATAACACACGGCAGGGAGATGGATAATCTCTCAGCCATCCGGCGGGAGATGTGCGGAACAGATTAGAATCCAACATCTGGCACATCTGCAGGACAGCGTCCGGCGAAGTTCATTCCGAGATACGGTGATGATGGTTCGCCGGGCCCTTCTCTCCCGTCCTCAGCCGTATGCCGTATTCGGCCCAGGCCGCCATGAGCGCCACGCCGAACACCTCGCAGAGGTCGAACCCCCACCAGATGGCGTCCGGCGATACCAGGACCATCCCGCCGAACCAGAATGCCACGATGATGAGCATGTTGCGGATGATGGTGCTGAACAGCGAGGCCCTCGCCATGCCTATGGACTGCAGCAGCGCTGATGATATGTTGATGCCGGCGAACAGCACCGCCACCACCAGGAGGATCCTGGCCACGTGGATCATGTCCCCGCGCATGCCGATGGTGCTATCATCGTAGGTGAACAGGATCACCGCCCAATCCATGGCAGCGAAGAAGATGACGGCCAGGACCAGCGTGATCGCGGCAGCGGCCTTCATGGAGTAGGCATAAGCCGCTCTGAGCTTCTCGTAGTTGCGGGCGGAGAATGCGGCTGAGGCCACCGGTACCAGAGCGCCGGCCAGGGCCACCGACGGCACCAGGATGAGGTCGACATACTTGTACGCGGTCACATAGACAGCGAAACCGTACGAGCCCCAGCAGTAGACCACGAAGTAGTTGAGCAGGAAGTTGACGCTGTACATCACATCGAGCTCCACTGTCTTCGGGATGCCGACGGCCAGGAAGTCGTCGAGGTCGTCCCTTTTCACCGGGTATTTCCTCAGTTTCACATCGGCATAGACCGATTCCGGCTTGACGAAGTACCAGTAGATGAACGGGATGAGCGAGATGGCGGTGGCCATGACGGTCGCCCAGGACAGGCCGGCGATCCCCCAGTCGAAGACGAACGTGAACAGGGGGTCGAACACTATATTCAGCAGGGCGGCTATGACAAGGATGTACATCGATTTGCGGGATGCGCCCTCTCCTCTCAGGATACCGGCGCAGACCCCCTGCATCACGAGGATCCAGGCGCAGATGTAGAACGGGAACCCGTAGTCGCTTCCTTCGGCATAGGTATCGTCCCCTCCCACCAGCTGGAGTATGGGGTCCCCGATCAGCAGGAACACCGGGACGCAGATCAGGCCGACCGCGAGCATGAACTTCAGGGACACGGTGGCCACCCTGTCCACCCCTTCCTTGTTCTTGCGGGCGATCTTGGCCGCTATGGTAGAGGAAATTCCGATTCCGACGCCTGACCCGATGCCGACGATGATCAGGTAGAACGAGGCCACTATGCCGACGGCGGCGAGAGCGGTCTCGCCGAGCGACGAGCACCAGAAGGTGTCGACGAAGGTGTTGAGCTGCGCCACCATCAGGGACACGAACATCGGCAGTGCCATGGCCACTATCGCTTTGCGGTAGTCGCCAAGCATGGTCTTGGCATCCTGTGTCAGTTGTTTTTCGGCCGTTTCGAGTCCCTCCAGCAGACCTAAGGGCTCGGAACTATATCGTTTTTCATGAGCGACAGGGAGCGCGGCCGGCCCGGAGGACGGGCCGAAGGCCGCAGACCTCAGTCGCTGTCCAGGTCTCCCCAGAGGCCTTTGGAGAAATAGCGCTCCCCGCGGTCGGGGAATATGGTGACGATGTCGCTGTCCTTCACCTGCTCCGCGAGCTTCAGCGAGGCCCAGAGCGCCGCTCCCGACGACGACCCGGCCATGACGCCCTCGCGCCTCGCCAGCTCCCGGCAGGTGTCCATGGCGTCGGAGTCCCTGACCTTGATCACTCTGTCCACCAGGCTGATGTCCATGGTGTCGGCGATGAAGTCGTTGCCGATGCCCTCTATGTCGTAGTCGCCGTGCTCCCCGCCGCCGATAGTGGACCCGACCGGGTCCGCAAGGACCCCTTCGACGGACGGTTTCCTTTCCTTCAGGTACTTCACCACGCCCGTGAAGGTCCCTCCGGAGCCGGCGCCCGCCACGAAGTAATCTATGCGCCCGTCGAGGTCGCGGTAGATCTCCGGCCCCGTGGTCGCGTAATGGGCGGCGGGGTTGGACATGTTCCGGAACTGCTTCATCATGTGGGTATGCTCCGGGTCCCCGGCGACGATCTCGTTGGCCTTGCGCTCGGCCCCGAGCATCCCCTCGGACCTCGGCGTGTGGACGATCTCCGCGCCCAGCGCCTTCATGATGGCCAGTTTCTCCTTGGAGAACTTCAGGGGCACCACGAACACCACCCTGTACCCGCGGTTCAGTGCTGCGAGGGCGATGCCGATGCCGGTGTTCCCGGCGGTCGCCTCGATGATGGTGTCCCCTCTGTGCAGGGTACCCTGCGCCTCCGCGTCGGCAATCATGCGCATCCCGACGCGGTCCTTGACGGAACCTCCGGGGTTGAACAGCTCCATCTTGGCGAATATCCTGTTCCCATTCGGGATATCGAAGTTGTTTATCTTCAGGATCGGGGTGTTCCCGATCCCGTCCTGTATCGAATTGAGGTATCTCGTATGCTCCCCTTCTCTTCCTGTTTCCGAAACAGTTCAGATCTTCGAGGCATCGAGCGCCCGGCCGATGTCCTCCAGGATGTCGTCCCTGTCCTCGATGCCGACGGACAGCCTGACCAGCCCGTCGGTGATCCCGACCTTCTCCCTGATCTCCTTCGGGATCGATGCGTGGGTCATGCTCGCAGGATGGCAGATGAGGGACTCCACCCCGCCCAGGGACTCCGCCAGGGCGATGAGCTTCACCGAGTTCAGGAACTTCCGGTAATCATACCCGGGCGCGAACTCGAACGATATCATCCCTCCGCCGGAGCTCGCCTGGCGGCGGTTCACCTCATACCCTGGGTCTGTCGGGAGCCCCGGATAGTGGACCTTGGCTATCCTCGGGTCGGCGGCGAGATGCTCCGCTATGTACTGGGCGTTGGAGCAGTGCCTCTCCATCCTGACCCCCAGGGTCTTGAGGCTCCTGATGAGCAGGTAGGAATCGAATGGTCCCAGGACGCCTCCCGAAGCGTTCTGTATGAACGCCAGGCGCTCCGCCAGCCCTTTGTCCTTCACCACCGCGAGCCCGGCGACCACGTCGGAGTGCCCTCCGATGTACTTGGTGGCCGAGTGGACCACGATGTCGGCGCCGAGATCGAGGGGCTTCTGCAGATAGGGCCCCATGAAGGTGTTGTCCACGATGGTCAGCAGCCCGTGCCTTCTCGCCGCCTGCGCGGCGGCGGCGATGTCCGTGACGGTCATCAGCGGGTTCGCGGGGCTCTCGATGAGGACGGCCTTCGCATCTGCCGTAATCTCTGATTCGAATTTCTCTGCATCCTCGGTGTGGACTATGGAATATGAGATCCCGAAATTGCTGAACACCTTGTCGAGGATGCGGAACGTCCCTCCGTAGACGTTGGAGGAGATGAGGATCCTGTCCCCGCTCCGGAAGAGCGAGAGGACGGCGGCGATGGCCGCCATCCCGGAGGCGAACGCGAAGCCCGCGGTGCCGTGCTCCAGGACGGCGATCTCCCTCTCGAGCGCAGCCCTGGTGGGGTTGCCGGTCCTCGAATATTCGTATCCCAGGCAGCGCCCCAGCTCCGGCTGCCTGAATGTGGCGGTCTGGTAGATAGGCACGTTCACTGCCCCTGTGAGGGGGTCTTCCTTCCCGTATCCGTGGATCAGCTGGGTATCTTCCCTCAATATGATCTCCTGAGTTTCCTCAGCGTTATCAATAGTTAAGCACTATTAATAATTTAACAATAGATTAGTCGCGATTAAGAAGGAAGGCCGCGCAGGAATCACACGGCCGATAGAGTAGAGAAAACAGCCCCCGGCCGGAGCCGGGGGTAAAGGGTTTTTGGCAATCAACTCTCGCTCAGATCTCAGAATCCGTAGTTCTTGAGGTTGAGGTTGGGGATGGTGCCGACGTACTTGGCCGCGCACTGCTCCGCGAACTTGTCGGTCTCGGTGGGCAGGGCGTTGATGTCCGTCTTGCACTTCTCGAGGACCTCGTACTGCTTCTTGGTGAGAGGCAGGAGCTTGGAGTTGTATCCGCCCTCGATGAGCTCGATGGCCTTGAGCGCAGCGGCCCTGGACCTGAGGTAGTAGTCGTTGCCCTCGGCAGCGATGGCCTTTCCGATCTCGAACGCGTTGTTGTAAGCCAGGATGAAGGCCTCAGGCGACCTGGTCAGGTCGGTGATGGTGTAGAGGTCCCTCAGGGTCTTGGCCTGCTTGGTCTGGATAGCGGTGTTCATCAGAGCGCACTCGTATCCGAGGGATCCGAGCCAGCACTGGACAGAGGATCCGCCGAACTCGGGGTGGTACTCGACGGACTCGTTGGACCAGGCGTCGCAGCAGGCGGCGATCAGGTTGCCCTGCAGGTCGCAGTGGGCGCACTGGCAGTTCTTACCCTCGCAGGTGATGGGCTTTCCGTCGATCGCTTTGCAGATGACTCCCTCGTATCCGCAGTCCTTGTCGGGTCCGAGCGCACCGCACTCGCGGGCCACAAGGGACCTGGAAGCGGAGATGGCGCGGGTGACCGCGGAGAAGGTCTTCTGGACATCCTGGTCGAGCATTCCGCCGGACATGAACATGGCGACGTTCGCTCCGGAGCAGTCGGTGTCTCCGCCGGGAACGACCCTGTTCCTCTTGGCGACGTCGACCATTCCGTTCCAGACGTACTCCATGTCGTAGCAGGCGAGGTATCCGACACCGTAGAGGAAGGCGACGACGTCTCCCTGGGTGACGGCGTAGTCAGCGCACTCTTTTCCGCCGACAGACTCGACGGAGAGGTTGGATGCACCGTTCTCGCAGGCGATGTCGCAGCAGGACCAGAAGTCCTCGGGGTAGGCGTGGACGGTGTCCATGCCGGTCCTGAGTCCGTGGTCGTGCTCCCTCTTGTCGGGGATGGTCTGCCTGGTTCCGGTCAGGATGCCGTACTCCTCGTGGTACTTCTCGCAGAGCTCGTTCTGGCCCTCGACGACGGGGATGGAGAGCTTGGGGTCGGACATCTGGGAAACCCACTCGGTCTCGATGAAGAGGGCGGGCATTCCGGCGGTAACGGCCCTGTTGAGCTCGTCGGTGGTGATGTAGTCGCAGTACTCTTTCCTGAGGGTCTCAGGATCCTTCTCCCTTCCGGGCCTGGGGGCGTGGTTGATCTCGGGGATGACCATGCCGGCTCCGAATTTGAGGCCGTATCCCTGGGGAGAGGGATGGACGGCGGTTCCCATGACCATGTCGTCCGCGTTCTTGTAAGCCATTGAGGTGTATTTGATCGATGCCATTTCAGTTGCCTCCCACGATGTTGTCCCAGTCTTCCCTGATCTTCTTCCAGTCGTATCCGTCGAGGATCTTCTGGGCGATGAGCGGGGTCTGAGGCGCCTTCCTGGAGTAGATTCCGAGGTCGTAGCTGTTCGCGAACTCCCTGTTGACTGCTCCTCCGCATCCCATCAGGGGGATGTTCCAGCCTTTCTTGACGAACTCGGCCGCCTCCTTGGGGAAAGCGGACATGGTAGTGGTCATCAGAGCGGTTCCGGAGACGAAGATGGGCGGGGTTCCCGCGTCCTTGAGCTCCTGGACCTTGGCGACGACGTCGGTGATCGGAACGTCACGTCCCATGTCGACGACGGTGTAGTTGGCGGCCCTCATCATGACGGCAGCGATGTTCTTTCCGATGTCGTGGGGGTCTCCCTCGACAGCGTGCATAACGCAGAGGGCCTTGGTCTGCCTTCCGCCCTGGATCTTCTTCTCGGCAACCTTGATTCCCATTTCCATGGTCTTGGCGGCCATCATGATCTCGGGGAGGTAGTACACGTGCTCAGCGTACAACTTGGCGACGATGTCCATACCGGCGACGAGTCCGTCGTTGATGATGACGAGGGGGTCGACGCCCTTGGCGAGAGCATCGGACACAGCGGGCATGACCTCCTTGAACTTCATGTACATGACCTTCTCGGCCACGTTCTTCAGTATGGGGTCGGTCGGGAGCATTTTCTTGGCCATCTCTTCGGGAGAGAGGTCGTTCTCCAGCTGGAGATCGTAGCGGGTCAGGATTTTAGAGAAATCCACACCTTCGATGCTGATCAATTCTTCTTCCTCCAACAGGACGCTTCTTGTCCTGATGTGTAAAACATGCTGATTTCGGTATTTAATTCTATTTCCTAATGGATATCCAACACCGTCATTTTTAGAATAGATTTAAATAATAGATTAGTGGAATATACATCCAATCATAAATTGTATATTGATTCGGACTGCGTTCGAAACAGAAACAGTTAAATAACGACAGGCACCGGCCCGCCGTCAACTGATTAATAATCGGTCTGCCTAATCGGATGCATGCGGATAATCATCCTGGGAGGCTTCCTGGGCAGCGGGAAGACCAGCCTTCTGATCAGGCTCGCCGCCCAGTTCACGGAGAAAGGGCAGAACGTTGCCATAATCGTCAACGAGTCCGGATCGTCCGGGGTCGACGGCGAGACCCTGAAGCAGCGCGGGTATGATTCTTATGAGCTCCCCGAGGGCTGCATATGCTGCACCCTGGCGGGGTCCCTGCAGGACACCATCAGGCAGATCGAGAAGGAGAGGTCGCCGGACGTCATCATCATCGAGCCTACCGGGCTCGCCATGCCTGGAAAGGTAAAGGAGATGGCGGAGCAGACAGGCGCCGGGGAGGAGAAGGACATCGTCATCGGCATCGCCGATGTTCAGAGGTTCAAGGACCTCATCAAGAAGAGAGAAGGATTCTTCGTCGAGCAGATGAAGGGCTCGGACTTCATACTCATCAACAAATCCGACCTCGCAAGGCCCGGGGACATGGAGAGCGCGATGGCCTGGCTGTCGGAACGCTTCCCCGAGACCGAGGTCATCCCGGTGTCCGTCAAGACCGGCGAGAACCTCGGCAGGGTCTATGAGCTGATGGCCTGAACCGTCCCGCCCTGCCCCTCCTCCCTACTTATAGGATAAGAATAGAATATAGGGAGTATGAGAACAGCCAGGTACGGCCGGACCGCAGGCCGTCCTGCATCCCGTACTACCACTGTTATGCGGTCAGAAAACTCTATTTATACTTCTTTTTATTAGTTTCGGGTATGATTGTCTACATCATCGGCGGCTTCCTCGGAAGCGGAAAGACCAGTCTGCTCATGAGGCTCGCCACCATGCTCGGCCAGAAGAAGGAGAGGGTCGCGATCGTCGTCAACGAGTCGGGCGAGATCGGCGTCGATGGGGCGACCCTCAAGGCCCAGGGATACGATGCCATCGAGCTCCCGCAGGGATGCATCTGCTGCACCCTCGCCGGGACCCTCCAGAACGCGCTCAGGAACATCAAGAACGACATCGACCCAGACATCATCATCATCGAGCCGACCGGGCTCGCTCTCCCCGGGAAGGTCAAGAACCTCGTCCGCTCCTCCTGCATCGACGAGGACAAGGACGTCGTCATCGGCATCGCCGATGTGCAGAGGTTCCACGACCTGGTCACCAAGAGGGAGGACTTCTTCACCGGCCAGATGCGCGCCTCGGACTTCATCCTCATCAACAAGTCCGACCTCGCGAAACCCGGGCAGATCGAGGAGGCCTCCGCCTGGCTCCATGAGCGCTTCCCCGAGACCAAGGTCATCCCGGTGTCCGTCAAGACCGGGGACAACCTCGACAAGGTCTACGAGATGATAGAATGAGCGAGGAGCACGAGCACCACCACGAGAACTCCATCGAGGAGGCCGGGGGCGCCGCCGCCGGCTTCACCGGGAAGATCTTCAACTTCAACACCGACGCCGAGGCAAGGCTCGCCGATGCCCTGATGGCCGTCGGAAAGTACGTCCAGGGCGAATCTGGCTGTCTTCTCGGCCACATCAAGGCCGCAGTCTACAAGGACGACGGCACCGGGATAACCCTGAACCTCATCGACATGGACAACGGGGTCGAGCACCACGGCACCATGGCCCGCCAGGACGAGGTCAAGTTCAACTTCATGTGCGCCGTCCTCGACGTCGATGAGCACGAGCTCACCCATGTCATGCTGCATGCCATCGATGATTCCGGGCTCGACTACGCCATCGACCCGGAATCGCTGAAGCATCACCATCACCACCATCACCATGACGGGGATGAGGATGACGACCATGATGAGGAGGAAGAGCATGAGCATCACCACCATGACGATGATGAGGAAAAGCACCATCACGGATGCTGCTGCCATGATGACGATGACCATGATGAGGACGGGCACCACCACCATGACGGTTGCTGCTGCCATGATGACGAGGACATGAGTTCCCTTCTCGACGAGAACGGGAAGCTGAGGCCCGACCACCATCACGACCATCATGATGAGCACGAGCACCACCACCATGACGATGATGACGGAGAAGAGCACCATCACGGGTGCTGCTGCCACAAGCATCATGACGAGTGACAGTCCAGTCCCCGATCAGGTCCGCAAGAGCCAGACATCCTAAATAGGATGAACTGTCCTCTAAGTAGTGTTAAACGACTTCGGCCGGCTCTGCGCCGGCCGCGGGGGAAAACCGTTTCCGTGCCAACCGGCGGCACATCAAGAAGGAGTCTCTATGAGCATAGGAATCGCCATCGATGTAGGAACATCAGGCAGCAGAGCGCACGCCATCGACCTATCCAACAACAAAGTGCTGAAAACCGTCACGACCGAATGCCACCCCCTGCCTGGCGCCAACGTGATGGACCATCTCACATTCTGCATCAACAACGGCAACCAGGTGGCCCATGAGATCCTCATCGACACCGAGAACAAGGTCATCAACGCGCTCGGCATCGACAAGCACCAGATCGAGAAGGTTTCCATCTGCGGCAACCCGATCCAGATGTCCCTGTTCCAGGGGATCCCCGTCGACGACCTCGCCTTCGCAGGCGAGAACGCCAAGAAGGCCAGGGGGATCAAGGAGCAGAAGAGGGATGCGGGGGTGTTCTCCGCCGTCGACGTCGGCCTCGACGTCCCCGACGGCACCGAGCTCTACGTCCCGCCGGCGATCAGGCACGAGATCGGTGCCGACGCCCTCGCCATGATGTACAAGTCCGGATTCCTGGAGCAGAAGGCCAACTGCATGGTCACCGACTACGGTACCAACGCCGAGATGGCCCTCAAGGTCGGCGACGACATCTACACCGGGTCCGCCGCCGCGGGTCCGGCCATGGAGGGGCAGTCCATCCGCTGCGGGATGCTGGCGGCCCCCGGCGCCATCAGCGACCTCGAGTACGATTTCTCGTGGAGATGCAAGGTCCTCGACGACAGCATCTCCCCCCAGGACGGGGACCTCATAAACTTCGCCCTGGAGCAGGAGATGGAGAAGGGCCCGATGGACGGCAAGGCGAAGGGGATCACCGGGACCGGCGTCATCGCGGCTGTGGCCGTCGCCCAGTACGAGCACCTCTGGCGGAAGGGGCAGCTCACCACCTCAGACGGCAGGATGCACCTCCAGGACGGCATCTACGTCGATTCCCACGACATATCCGAGGCAGCCAAGGCCATCGGCGCCATGAGGGCGGGGCATTTCACCCTCCTGGAACATGCCGGTATCAAGTTCGACGACATGCACACCATGTACATGGCGGGCGCGTCCGGAACTTATGTGGATGCCATGAAGGCCCGCGACGTCGGCCTCATACCCCCGACCTCGACCGAGATCTACCAGTGGGGCAACACTTCCCTGGCGCTCGCCGAGGACGTCCTGAGGGACCCGGAGCTCCTCGACAAACTGCAGGACATCGCCAACGGCATCCGCGCCAACCACGTCATGTTCGCGTCGGACCACGTCTTCGAGCAGATCTACATGCAGGAGCTCTCCTTCTGGGAGGAGGGCATGAGCCTCGAGGAATACAACAGGAACAATGCTGTCGAGGGCATCCAGGCCCTTCCGAAGGCCCGCGGGCACGCCAACGTCCACCGCATGGTCACCAGGGACATCCAGGACCTCGGAGTGAACGGCCTCACGATCATCCACGACATCGGGACCCAGCTCGTCGGGAAGATGGACGGCTGCACCGTCTGCAGGAAGTGCGAGAGGAACTGCCCCGAGAAGGCCCTGACCATCTCCGACGACGGAGTGGCCACCGTGCAGACCAAGAACTGCCTCGGCACCGCCTGCTACAGGTGCGAGCGCGAGTGCCCCTCCAAGGTGTTCAAGTACGGCACCCTGAGGCTGGCTGAGAAGGCCTGAGATCCGGGGAGGCACCGCCTCCCCCGGCAAACCGTTTCAAGATTTTTTCGGGATCTAAAAATGTTCCAGATCCCAGATTTTCCTGCCGGATCAGAACATGCAGGATCCGCTGCCTGAACGGAAAGGATTCAAGATCCGCAGCTATGCGGAACAGATATGCCAGATAAAGAAAACTCAGGTGCAGAGGCGGGGATTCGAACCCCGGAAACGCTAAGTACAGGATCCTAAGTCCTGCGCCTTTGACCTGGCTCGGCTACCCCTGCAGCTGAACCGCAGATGCTTACCTGGTTTATATCGTTCGCGTCTGCTCCCGCGTGCACGGAGCATGACACATCCCTGAGGACAGGCCTGCTTCACGCTCCCCTGATACGGGGGTGGGGCATCGGCTTCCGAGCCGGATCCTCTTCAGAAGCGCCTTCTGTGCCCGCTGCCCCCGTTCCCTTTCCTCGCTTTCAAGGCGGCCTTCGGGTCGTAGGACTTCAGCCATTTCACGAGATCGGCGTCGGCATCGGTCCACTGCGGCGTCTCCCCCCTGTCTATGTACTCGTGGTACCATGCCTCGGCATCCTCCATGGGCTTGGCCATGTCCGGACGGTCGACGGCGATGACCGCGCAGTTCTCCGGCGAAGGGACCCAGTTCCCGGGACGGTCGTAATCCTGGTCCTCCAGGAAGCCGACGGCGAAGACGATCCTGTCGAGATCGGAAAGCTGGGCGTACAGCCCCGCCTGGAGCATATAGGTCTCCGGGATGACCGATACCTTCCCCTCGGAGTCCAGCCATTTGGGGCGGTTGCCGGAGGTCTTGATCTCCAGGACGGCCTGCCTCCTCCCTTCGTACCCGATATAGCCGTCGACCAGACCGCCGAAGACCTTGCTGTCGTGGAAATGATCGTATCCGCATTTCTCGCGGGGGACCGGCTCCTCCACCGTCAGCTGCTCCGACTGCGGTATACCCAGTATGCCGGGAAGGAGGGATTGGGCGTTCTTCCTCACGTAATTCCTGATCACCGGTTCCAGGGCGTTCCCCGCATCGATGTACTTGTTCCTGGGGTCCCCCGGATATATGCCGGCGAGTTCCAGGGATACTTTGAAGGGGGTGGAGAGGTCGCTGACGCCCAGGATGGGGCCCAGTTTCGTCCCTGAGATCTTCTTCTTCCGGTAAAGATCGAAGACGACCACCCTGTCGCTGTCGTCGATCTCGACGATGTTCGCTCTGCCGTCGAATGCCATGCTCGGACTATCCGTTCTCTGGGTATATACACGGAACGGTCTGCATGCAGCGGGAGCGCCGATATCAGGTCTGTTCCGGCGGTCTGCGGGCAGAACGCATATGCCTGTGTCCCCGCCATATATGTCCATTCCCGCGCGCATAATATAAAGGAAGATTCCATGCGGAAGCATGTTGGAAGGGTTTTCGGCCCTTCCGGGAAATGAATCGCATGGCAGATCTTCTAGCAGAAAACGGGAAGCAGCTGCTCCTCGGGAACGAGGCGATCACCCGCGGCCTGTTCGAGGCTGGGGTCAGGTTCGCCTCGACATATCCAGGCACTCCTTCGTCAGAGGTCGGGAACCTCCTCGAGGTATATTCGGACAAGGCCGGCATGTACTTCGAGTTCTCGTCCAACGAGAAGACAGCGGTCGAGGTGGCCGCGGCCGCCGCATCGTCGGGCGTCAGGTCGTTCACGTTCATGAAGCATGTCGGGCTTAACGTGGCCGCCGATCCCATGATGACCCTCGCCTACGCCGGCGTCAGGGCGGGTATGCTCATCATGTCCGCAGATGACCCTTCGGCGCACAGCTCGCAGAACGAGCAGGACAACAGGTACTACTCGACCCTCGCCCTCATCCCGATGGTGGAGCCTTCGAACCCCCAGGAGGCGAAGGACTTCATCGCCCCCGCTTACGAGATATCGGAGCGGCTCGGCCTCCCGCTGCTCTACAGGACCACCACCCGCGTCAACCACGCCAGGTCCCCTGTCGAGCTCGGGAAGATCCGCACCGATACCCCCGCCAAGGGACACTTCGACAAGGACGACGCCTGCTTCGTCAACATCCCGGCCTACGCCATCCACAACCGCGTCAGGCTGCTGGAGAAGATGAAGGCGGCCGAAGAGCTCTCCGAGAGCTCCCCCCTGAACCGCATCGAGGGCAGCGGGGACGTCGGCGTCATCACCTCCGGCGTCGCCTACTGCTATGTGAAGGAGTTCGTCTCCGGCGTCTCCATCCTCAAACTGGGGTTTACCAACCCGGTGCCGGAGAAGAAGATCGCCGATTTCGTCAGAGGCAAGAGGATGGTCATCGTCGCCGAGGAGCTCGAGCCCTTCCTCGAGGACCAGGTCCTCAGGATCTGCGCCCAGAACGGCATCTCCGTCCCGGTGCACGGCAAGAGGGACGGCACCCTCCCGAGGGAATGGGAGTACTCCCCGGACACCATGAAGAGGCTGAAAGGCCTCGTTGATGTCAGGGAGACCCCCGAGCCCATGCCCAAGAGCTCGCTGAAGATCCCCGGAAGGCCCCCGTCGCTCTGCGCCGGATGCCCCCACCGCGGGATGTACGCCGCCGTGAAGAAGGCCGTCGGCAAGACCCCCGTGGTCTACTGCTCCGACATCGGCTGCTACACCCTCGGCGTCCAGCCTCCCTTCCGCACCGCGGACTTCATCATCTGCATGGGCGGGGGCGCAGGGGCCGCCGGAGGCTTCGCGCAGGCCACCGACCAGAAGCCGATCTCGTTCATCGGGGACTCCACCTTCTTCCACGCGGGCGTCCCCCCGCTGACCTCGGCGCTGTTCAACCACCACAACATCGTCATGGTCATCCTGGACAACCGCACCACGGCCATGACCGGCCACCAGCCCAACCCCGGCACCGGGCGCCACTTCGGAGGCATTGACACCGATGCCGTCGACATCGAGGGCGTCGTGAAGGGCCTGGGAGTGAAGTTCGTCCGCACCGTCAACCCGTACAACGTCAGGGCGGCCGCGGACGTCATGAAGGAGGCCCTCGCGTTCGACGGGGTCGCAGTGGTCATCAGCAAGTGCCCCTGCCCCCTGCTCCTTAAGAAGGAGAAGAGGCTAGAGAAGAAGGTCTGCGTTGTGGACCAGGACAGGTGCGTCAGATGCTACACCTGCCTGAACACCATCGCCTGCCCCGCCCTCATCAAGAAGGACGGCGCGGTGCAGGTGGACCCGTCCCAGTGCATCGGGTGCGGGATGTGCGCCGATGTCTGCCCCAAGAAGTGCATAGAGGTGAGGCAATGAAGTACTCAGTCCAGATCGTCGGGGTCGGAGGGCAGGGGGTCCTGCTCGCCTCCATGGTGCTCGGGAACGCCGCGATGCGCGCCGGGCACAGGGTGATGATGAGCGAGGTCCACGGGATGGCCCAGAGGGGCGGCAGCGTCACCTCCACCGTCAGGTTCGGGGACGAGGTCTACAGCCCCCTCGAGGCAGCCGGCAATGCCGACCTCATCATGGCCTTCGAGCCGGTCGAGGCCGTCCGCAGCCTTCCGATGGGGAACCGCGGATCGGTCGTCCTCATGAACCTCGATCCGGTCTACCCCGGGAACGTGGCCGCCGGGTTCGATACCTATCCGGACATCGGCAGCCTGGTCGCCGAAGCGAAGAAGAGCTGCAGCCGCGTCCTCACCGTCAGGGCAACGGAGATTGCCGTGAAGGCCGGCAAGGCCGTGGCCGCCAATGCCGTCATGATCGGCGCCGTGGCCGCCGCCGATGGGTTCCCGATCGGGAAGGACCTGCTCAAGGAGGTCCTCCTCGAGACCGTCCCGGCCAAGTTCAGGGACCTCAACGCCGCCGCCTTCGACATGGGCTACGACGCGATGAAGAACAGCGCCTGATCCGAGGGATTTCTTCCCGGCAAACCTCTTCCCAAACCACTTCCTGCTTCTGTTCTCATTCCGATTTCTGCGCTGAACCGCTCCTGGCATGCAGTCTCTCCAGCGTATTCTGCACCGGTGTACCCTGCATTTTTGCGCATAATAATGCATATTTATGTTCATTAATACCATTTTTAAGACATAGATTTATATCCCTGAGCCAGATTCCAAGTATCGTTCTTAAAACATCATTAATGTACATAAGAATACAGAGATGAGAAAAATGCTCACACCAACCATCGAGGAGGTCAGGAAGTACGCCGCGGACGGCAGGTACGACATCTGCCCCGTGCGCAGGGAGATCCTCTCCGACTTCAGGACCCCCATCGAGGTCATGAGGGCGCTGATGAACGTCTCGGGCCACTGCTACATGTTCGAGAGCGCGGATGCGACCAAGAGGAGGGGACGCTACACCTTCCTCGGGTTCGACCCCAAGATGGGGATCAGCATCCGCAACGGGAAGATGAAGGTCGGCGACCTCGAGTTCGAGACCCGCGACCCCAACAGCTACATCAGGCAGGTCCTCGGCAAGTACAGGAGCCCGAAGGTCGACGGGTTCCCCCCGTTCACCGGCGGCCTCGTCGGATACTTCTCCTACGACTATCTGAAATACGCCGAGCCGTCGCTGGACCTGGACGCGAAGGATGATGAGATGTTCAACGACATCGACCTCATGCTCTTCGACAGGGTCGTGGTCTTCGACAACTTCGCCCAGAAGCTCCTCCTGATCGCCAACGTGAACCTGAGCAGGCTGGACACCGATTACAACCGCGCCGAGTCCGACATCCGCCAGATGGAGGAGATCGTCAGGCACGGGGCGCCCAAGCCGGACCTCTCCGGCCGCCTGAAGTCCGAGATCAGGCCGTTCTTCACCGAGGAGCAGTACTGCTCCATGATCGAGAAGGCCAAGGAGCGCATCTACGAGGGGGACATCTTCCAGGTGGTCCTCTCGAACAGGCTGGAGGCCGACTACGAGGGCAGCCTCTTCAACACCTACAGGGTGCTGAGGACGGTCAACCCCTCCCCCTACATGTTCTACTTCTCCGGTTCCGACATGGAAGTCGCCGGCGCCTCGCCGGAGACCCTGGTCAAGCTGGAGGACGGCATCCTGCACACCTTCCCCCTGGCCGGCACCCGCCCCCGCGGGAAGACCGAGGAAGAGGACAGGGAGCTCGCCGAGGGCCTGCTGAAGGACCCCAAGGAGCTCGCCGAGCACAACATGCTGGTGGACCTCGGCAGGAACGACATCGGGAAGATCTCCGAGTTCGGGACGGTGAAGGTGGAGAGGTTCCACTGCATCGAGCGCTACTCCCATGTGATGCACATCGGGTCCAGCGTCCGCGGAGAGATCGCCCGCGGTAAGGACGCTCTCGACGCGGTCGGCGCCGTCCTCCCGGCCGGGACCCTGTCCGGGGCCCCCAAGATCAGGGCGTGCCAGATCATCAACTCCCTGGAGAACTGCAAGCGCGGGATCTACGGCGGCGGGTTCGGCTACATCGGCTTCGGCGGGAACCTGGACCTCTGCATCGGCATCCGCCTCGCCTACAAGAAGAACGGCAAGGTCTTCATCAGGTCGGGCGCAGGGATCGTCGCCGATTCCCAGCCGCACAGAGAATACAAGGAATGCCTCGACAAGGCCGCGGCCGTGGTCTTCGCCCTGAAGAAAGCGGAGGATGAGGACCTGTGATACTGCTCATCGACAACTACGACAGCTTCTCCTACAACCTGTACCAGTGCATCGGAGAGCTTGACCCAGACATCCGCGTGGTCAGGAACGACGAGATGACCGTGAAGCAGATCGACGCCCTCGCCCCCCAGGCCATCATCATCTCCCCCGGCCCTGGCAGGCCGGAGGACGCGGGCGTGAGCGTGGACACCGTCAGGGAGCTGGGCGGGAAGTACCCCATCCTGGGCGTCTGCCTCGGCCACCAGGCTATATGCCAGGCGTACGGGGCGAAGATTGTCCACGCCAAGCACCTGATGCACGGCAAGACGTCCGAAGCAAAGATCGACACGGAGGACCCCATATTCAGGGGGCTCCCGGAGCGCATCACCGTGGCGAGGTACCACTCGCTGGCGGCGGACCCGTCGACGATGCCGGAATGCCTGGAGACCATAGCAGAGACGGACGACGGCGAAATTATGGCCGTGAGGCTGAAGGGGGGCCGCGTCTACGGCCTCCAGTTCCATCCCGAGTCGGTGATGACCCCCGAGGGGACGAAGATACTGGCCAACTTCCTTGCGATAGCGGGAATCGAGACCGGGAAGAAGGAGCGGACAATATGATAAAAGAAGCAATCATCAAGATCGTTGACAAGAAGGACCTCACCTACGATGAGGCCTACCAGGTCATGGACGAGATCATGACCGGCAAGACCACGCCCACCCAGAACGCAGCGTTCCTGGCGGCGCTGTCCACCAAGAGCACCAAGGCCGAGACCATCGACGAGATATCCGGGTGCGCCGCAGCCATGCGCGACCATGCGCTGAAGGTGGACAACCCCTACAAGACCCTAGAGATCGTGGGGACCGGCGGGGACGGTGCCGGGAGCTTCAACATCTCCACCACCTCCGCGTTCGTCATCTCCGCATCCAAAGCCAAGGTGTCCAAGCACGGCAACCGGGCGGCGTCCTCCAAGTCGGGGGCGGCCGACGTCCTCGAGGCGCTGGGGGTCAACATCCACCAGAGCCCGGAGAAGGCCGTCAGCCTCCTGAAGGACCCTGGCATGTGCTTCTTCTTCGCCCAGGACTACCACAGCTCGATGAAGTACGTCGGGCCCATAAGGAAGGAGCTCGGGATCAGGACCGTCTTCAACATCCTCGGCCCGCTCACCAACCCCGGCCGCCCCGCCTACATGGTGCTCGGCGTCTACGACAGGTCCCTTGTCGACCCGCTCGCCCGCGTGCTGACCCAGCTGGGCGTCGAAAAGGGCATGGTGGTCTACGGGCAGGACGGGTTCGACGAGATCTCCTGCAGCGCCCCGACCTCCGTGTGCGAGGTCAACGGGGGGAAGTACGACTCCTACGAGATCGCCCCCGAAGACTTCGGGATAGGGAGATGCATGAAATCCGATGCCTCCGGCGGTTCCCCCGAGGCCAACGCCAAGATCACCCGCAACATCCTGAGCGGAGAATACGGGCCTAAGCGCGACATCGTCCTCCTGAACTCCGCGGCCGGCCTCTACTGCGCCGGCAAGGCGGCGGACATGGCCGACGGCGTCGAACTGGCCAGGAAACTGCTGGCCGACGGTTCCGCGCTCAGGCAGCTCGACTCCCTGAAGGAGCTGTCCAACATCTGAGAACATGAGCAGCAGCATCATCGACGACATAGCGGCCGACACGAGGGCCAGGGTGGAGGAGTCCCGCAGGCGCGTGCCCATGAAGGTCCTCCGCGAGAGGGCCCGCATGATGGGGTCCGATACCGGCTTCCCCTTCGAGAAGGCCCTCCGTTCGCGCGGCGGCATCTCCTTCATCTGCGAGGTGAAGAAGGCGTCCCCCTCCAAGGGCATAATAGCCAGGGACTTCCCGTACCTCAGCATTGCCGAGGACTACGAGGCCGGAGGGGCCAACGCCATCTCCGTGCTCACCGAGCCCCGCTGGTTCCTGGGGAGCACCGAGTACCTGCGCGAGATCGCCTCGTCGGTGAAGATACCGTGCCTGAGGAAGGACTTCGTGGTCGACGAGTACATGATCTACGAGGCCAAGGCCCTGGGCGCGTCCGCAGTCCTGCTCATCAGCTCCCTGCTCGACGATGACAGGCTGTCCTACTTCATCCGCACGGCCGACAGCCTGGGACTTTCAGCATTGGTGGAATGCCGCGACGCCTTCGACATCGGCAGGTCCGTCTCCGCCGGCGCGAGGATAATCGGCGTGAACAACCGCAACCTGGCCGACTTCTCCGTCGACCCGAGGAACAGCGCCCGCCTGAGGTCGCTGGTCCCGGACGACGTGATATTCGTGGGGGAGAGCGGGATCAGGACCCCGGAGGACGTCCGCACGCTCGCGGACTCGGGGGCGGACGCCGTCCTCATAGGGGAGACGCTCATGCGCTCCACGGACAGGAAAGGCATGCTGGCACATCTGAGGGGAGTCTGTTGACCAAGGTCAAGTTCTGCGGCAACCGGACCCCTGAGGACGTGAGCTTCGTCAACGAGGCCCGCCCGGACTATGCCGGGTTCATCCTGGCGAAGGGCTTCCGCAGGACCGTCGACGACATTACGGCCGAGAAGCTGGCGGAGGCCGTCCGCCCGGGGATTTCCCGCGTAGGCGTCTTCGTGGACGATGCGCCGGAGAGGGTCGCCCGCTTCCTCAACGAAGGGATCGTGGACATAGCCCAGCTCCACGGCAGCGAGACGGAAGAATACATAGGCCGCCTCAGGGGGATGACCTCCGGGACGGTCATGAAATGCTTCCGCCCGGAGACCGCAGAAGATGTACGCCTGGCCATGGGGTCCTCGGCGGACCTCGTGATGCTGGACGGGGGTTCCGGGTCCGGGAGGGCCTTCGACTGGTCGCTCCTGCGGGAAGCCGACAGGGACTATTTCCTGGCCGGGGGGCTGACGCCGGAGAACGTCGGGGACGCCGTGAGGCGCCTGAGGCCGTTCGCGGTGGACACCAGCTCCGGGACGGAGACCGAAGGTAAGAAGGACATCCGCAGGATGCGGAGGTTCATGGATGCAGTGCGGGATGCGGACAGGGATGTCCCCGCCCGGGACGGACGCCCCGAATGCGCAGAAGATGATTGAGATGACAAATCCAAACGGAAGGTTCGGCGAATACGGCGGGCAGTACATGCCCGAGACACTGATGAACGCGGTCAACGAGCTGGAGGAAGCCTACAACAAGTACAGCAAGGACCCGGAGTTCCAGAGGGAGCTCGCGGACCTGCTCAAGAACTACGCCAACAGGCCCAGCATGCTGTATTATGCCGAGAGGATGACGAAGGACCTCGGCGGCGCCAAGATCTACCTCAAAAGGGAGGACCTCAACCACACCGGCGCGCATAAGATCAACAACGTGCTGGGACAGGCCCTCCTCGCGAAGAAGATGGGCAAGACCAGGCTCATCGCCGAGACCGGCGCCGGCCAGCACGGAGTGGCCACCGCCACCGCAGCGGCCCTGATGGGCATGGAGTGCGTCGTGTTCATGGGCGTCAAGGACATGGAGAGGCAGGCCCTCAACGTCTACAGGATGCGCCTGCTGGGCGCAGAGGTCCGCGGAGTGGCCGACGGGACCGGGACCCTCAAGGACGCGGTCTCCGCCGCCATGAGGGAATGGACCACCCGCATAGACGACACCCACTACTGCCTCGGGTCCGTCATGGGCCCGCACCCGTTCCCGACGATCGTCAGGGATTTCCAGAGCGTCATCGGCAAGGAGATCAGGGAGCAGCTGATGTCGAAGGAGGGGCGCCTGCCCGACATGCTCATCGCCTGCGTCGGCGGCGGGTCCAACGCCATCGGAACGTTCTACGACTTCATCGGCGACAAGTCCGTGGAGCTGGTGGGCGCGGAAGCGGCCGGGAAGGGCATCGACACCCCGGAGACCGCCGCGACCATGAACACCGGCAGCGTCGGCATCTTCCACGGGATGAAATCGTACTTCTGCCAGAACAAGTACGGGCAGATTGCGCCTGTGTACTCGATCTCCGCCGGGCTGGACTATCCGGGGATCGGGCCCGAGCATGCGTTCCTGCACGATATCGGCAGGGCGAAGTACGTGGCGATAACCGACGAGGAGGCCGTGCAGGCCTTCGAGTACCTCTCGAGGACCGAAGGCATCATCCCCGCCATCGAATCCGCCCATGCGGTGGCCTATGCCATGAAGGTCGCTCCGACCATGCCCAAGGACAAGATCATCGTCGTGACCCTGTCGGGGAGAGGGGACAAGGATGTCGCAGCCATCGCCAGGTACAGGGGGGTCGACCTCCATGATTGAACTGTCCCAGGCGTTCGGCCACGGCAAGGCGTTCATCCCGTTCATCACCTGCGGGGACCCGGACCTGGAGACCACTGGGAAGATCATCAGGGAGGCCGTGAGGAACGGCGCCGACCTCATCGAGCTCGGGATACCCTTCTCCGACCCCACCGCCGAGGGCCCCGTCATCATGGAGGCCGACAGGCGCGCCCTTGCGGGCGGGGTGACCACCGACGACATCCTCTCCTTCGCCAAGGAGCTCAGGAAGGACGTGAAGGTCCCGATGATCTTCATGACCTATGCCAACGTCGTGTACTCCTACGGCCCCGACAGGTTCTGCGAGAAGGCCGCCGAGGCCGATGTCCGCGGGCTCCTCCTGTGCGATGTTCCGTATGAGGAGAAGCAGGACTTCCTCCCGGCATGCGAGAAGCACGGCATCAGCCTGATATCGATGATCGCGCCCACCTCCGAGAACAGGATCGGCATGATCGCCAAGGAGGCCCAGGGCTTCATCTACATCGTGTCCTCGCTCGGGGTCACCGGCGTGAGGAAGAGCATCACCACCGATATATCCCCCATGGTGGACGTCATCAGGAAGAACACGAACGTGCCCTGCGCGGTCGGGTTCGGCATATCCACCCCCGAACAGGCCAGGAAGATGGCATCTCTGTCCGACGGCGCCATCGTCGGGAGCGCGATCATAAAGATCATCGATGCGGGAGGGCCCGACATGGTGAAGAAGGTCGGAGAGTACGTCAAGTCCATGAAGGACGCGATCTCCGACCTCTGAAGGGGACCGGCCGCCGGCCGGCCCTTCCTGCTTTCTTATACTTCCTTTTATACTTCCTCGGACATATCTTACATCATGTCCGATATTCTGGTCGCATACTATTCCCGCGCCGGGGAGAACTACTTCGGCGGATCCAAGCGCTACATCAAGGTCGGCAACACCAAAAGAGCGGCGGAGTCCATCGCTGCCTCCGTCGGGGCGGATATCTTCGAGATCCGCCAGAAGGTCCCGTATTCGGATGTCTACGACGAGTGCATCGCGCAGGCCAAGGACGACCTGAGGAAGAAGGCGAGGCCCGAGATAGAGGGCTTCCCGGAGAAGACCGGGTACCGGACGATGGTCCTGGCATACCCGAACTACTGGGGCACCGTGCCCATGGCCGTCCTCACGTTCCTGGAGGGCTTCAGCACCGGCGGCATGAGGATCCTCCCGCTGTGCACCAACGAAGGAAGCGGTATGGGCCGGAGCGAATCCGACATAAAGGCCGCATGCCCCGATGCGGAGATCGGGGAAGGCCTCGAGGTCCCCGGCAGCAGCGTCGGAACGGCCGGGGCCGAGAAGAGGATCTCCGATTGGCTGAAAGCGGCCGGCCTCTGAACGGCGGCCGGGAATCATCAGCGTGATGATGCAGGAAGAAAAGAAGCTCCCCGGGATATGGCACGAACCCGGGGAGCCAGGAGGACATCGGCTTCTGAGAGCCTCTTAAGAATGATTCAGGAAAGCGTCTTGCCGGACAGGCTGCCGACGGTCTCCGGAACGGAATCCCCGGACCTCTTGGCAGAGCTGCTGCCTGCGGCGGCCTTCCTCGCCAGATGCTCGGAGGAGATTATCGGAGCATCCTCGATGAAACCGAATATCAAGTTCACAACAGCGGCATCGACGGCGCGGAGCGCCTCGTCCATGGTCCTGTAGCCCATGCTGAGGGCGTTCTCGTTGTTGACCTTGATGACGGTCTTGCAGATGGAGTGGAGTCTCCTGTAACCCTCGGCGGCCTTGAAGGCCCTGTCGGATTCGAAGGAGAAGGGCATGATGGCCATCGCGGAAGCGTCGACCCCGACCCTGTCGCAGAGCTCTGCGATGACCGGCGCGGCGCCTGTCCCTGTTCCTCCTCCCATCCCTGCCACGATCAGAGCGTAATCGTATCCTCTGACGGCGGCCATGATCTCGTCCTCGTGGATTTGGGCGCACTTCTTGCCGAGCGCGGCGTCCCCGCGGGTGCCGAGACCCTGGGTCACTGCCTTGCATATGTATATGCGGCGGTCGGCGGAGGTCTGCTGAAGGGCCTCCCTGTCGGTGTTTATGGCGATGATATCCGCACGGCATGCCCTTTCGTAGAGCGCCGAAGCGATACGGCATCCTGCGCCTCCGACAGCGATCACCGCTATCCGGGGGTCGCCCCCGATCGCGATATCTGACGCGATATCGTTCCCCATACCTGCAATTCCCGACATGTTCCATCCCATCGAAGACGTTTCTGCAAATGCGTTTCAGCCGATAGGCGGCTGTCCATCCCTTCTGACTGGCTGGCCTGTACCGTCTTTCAGAGCATCTGCGCTTTCTGCTGCGCGGCCCTGAAGGCGTCTGCTGCGGAGCTTTCCTTGGCATCCTTGGGGATGATCTGATCCAGGACGAGCTGCCTGATGAAGGACTCCTCGTCGAAGATTATCCCCTGCTTCTTCATGTTGTCAAGGGTCAAGAGCTGAACCTGGCTCAGTCTGACGTATATCCCATCCTCGCCCGACCTCTGCTCAGATTCCGCTCCGACGCTCCTGATGGCGCTGCGGATGGCCTCCGAACGGGAGTCGATGCCGGTCTCCGACATGTACTGGTTGAGGATCTTGATGTCCTCATCAGTGAGTCTCAGAGAGATCAGCGTCATCTTGTCGTTCTCAGCCATTTCACATCGCCTTTGCGAGTGCACTCTAGGTCCCATCCCTTCGTGCGTGGGCAGTTTCCTGCTTGGAGAATCTATATGGTGTCCTACTATTTATAATGTGATACACGGAGATATCTCTTCGATATCTCTCAGATATCTCTTGTATTTCAAGAGAAAGGGCATCTGTTTCAGAAAATGCGCCGAAAGCGACCGTTTTCCGAATACAGTACCATTATACACCGGCTGATATAAAGCCTATCTGCCGGATGACAGCATTCGATTCGGGCACGTAATACGCAGACTGCTCCCTCGATCGCCCATCCGCTGTCATGCCTGCGAGTGACATGCTTATATTATACCAAACAATCGCGCGGGCATTATAAGGTGTGCAGATGAGCCGCGATTACGCCGAAATGGAGAAGAAGTGGCAGGCCAAATGGGCCGAGAGAAAGCTCAACGAGTCCGAGAGGATCGACGGCAAGCCGAAGTTCATGATGATCTTCGCGTACCCCGGGCTCACAGGGTACCTTCACGTCGGCCATCTGAGGGGATACTCCTACACCGACGCCATAACCCGCTACAAGAGGATGACGGGTTACAATGTGCTCTTCCCCGTGGGGACCCATGCTTCGGGGAACGGAGCGATCAGCCTCTGCAGGAAGATTGTGTCCAAGGACCCCAAGACCATAGACTACCTGCTCCGCAACGGCGCCACCCAGGAGGAGATCGATTCGATCAAGGAGCCGATGGACGTCGTCCATTTCTTCAACAACGTCTATCAGAACGACTACTGGAGGAGGTTCGGTTTCCTCTCCGATTGGAGGAGGTTCACCTGCACCCTCTATCCCGACTACTCCAAGTTCATCGAGTGGCAGTTCTCCAAGCTGAAGGACGCCGGCCTGCTCATACAGAAGCCGTATTACGCCCCCTTCTGCCCCCAGGACGGGCCTGTCGCCGTGGACCCCAGCGAGACGGACATCTCCAAGGGAGGCCTCGCCGAGACGCAGGAGTACACCCTCCTGAAGTTCCGCTGCGACGAGAAAGGGTTCTTCCTGGTGGCGGCCACCCTCCGCCCGGAGACGGTCTTCGGGCAGGTCTGCTTCTGGGCCCGCCCCGACATCACGTACTCCGTCATCTCCAAGAACGGAGAGAAATGGGTGGTATCGAAGGAGTGCGAGGAGAAGCTCGGCCTGCAGTTCGACGGCGTCTCTCACGTCGGAGAGATCGCCGGGAAGGACCTCATCGGCCTGAAGTGCGTCACCCCGATGACCGGCAGGGTCATCCCGGTCTTCCCGGCAGGGTTCGTCAACCCCGACGTCGGCACCGGGCTGGTCACCTCCTGCCCGTCCGACGCCCCCGACGATTGGAACTCCCTCGCGGAGGCCAAGGCGAACCCCGACCTGGAGAAGGTCTACGGCATCCCCAGGGATGTCATCGACTCCGTGAATCCCATCTCCATCATCTCCATCAAGGGATACGGGGACTTCCCTGCCGAGGACATCATCGAGAAGCTCGGCATTCCGAAGGTCTCCGACCCCGAGAAGAAGAGGCAGCTGCTGGACGAGGCCAAGAAGCAGGTGTACAAGGACGGCTACCACATGGGCGTCATGAGGGAGGCCGCCGGGGACCTGGCCGGCGTCCGTGTGGAGAAGGCCAAGGACATCTGCCAGCAGAGGATGCTCGATTCCGGCGAGGCGGAGATCTTCCGCGACCTCACCATGGAAGTGGTCTGCAGGTGCGGGCGCAGGGTCCACATCAAGAGGATCGACGACCAGTGGTTCATCAACTATGCGGACAGGAAGCTCACCGAGGCGACCAAGGAGAACGCCAAGAAGATGACCATCTTCCCCAAGATGTACTATGAGAACGTTCAGAACGTCCTCGACTGGTACCGCGAGAGGGCATGCGTCAGGCTCGGCAACTGGCTGGGCACCAAGTTCCTCTATGATAAGAAATGGACCATCGAGCCCATCTCCGATTCCACCCTGTACCCCGTATATTACACGATTTCCCTGTACGCCAACTCCAAGCAGATAACCCCCGAGCAGATGAAGCCCGAGTTCTTCGACTACGTCATCCTCGAGAAGGGAGATGCTGCCGCGGTGTCCGCGTCTACCGGGATAAGCGCCGGTCTCCTCGATAAGATCAGGAAGGACGTGCAGTACTGGTACCCCCTGGACATCAACCTGGGCGGGAAAGAGCACATGACCGTCCACTTCCCGGTGTTCCTGCTGAACCACCGCGCCGTGCTGCCGGACAAGATGCAGCCGCGCGGGATCCTGGTCAACTGGTACGTCACCGGGAAGAACAAGGACAAGATCTCCAAGTCCAAGGGCGGCGCGCAGCCCATCCCCGGAGCCGTCGCGAAGTACGGCGCGGACTCCATGAGGCTGTACTACGCCAACGTCGCTTCCATGGACTCCGATGTCGAGTGGGACGAGGATATCGTCTTCACCTACAGGCAGAGGCTGGAGAGCATCATGAGCTCCGTGGAGGACCTCATCGGGCAGGAGGCCGACGTCCCCTCGGGCGACATCGACGCCTGGCTCATCTCCAGGTTCAACACCCACCTTGCCGAGATCAGGGAGGCCATGGACAGGTACGACCTCAGGGCGATGACCACTGTCGTGTATTACGACATGGCGAACGACATGCGCTGGTACGCCCGCCGCAGCGGCAGGAACAAGGACACCGTGAGGAAGGCGCTCCGCATCTGGATCAACGCCATGATGCCGGTGACCCCGCATGTGGCCGAGGAGCTGTGGTCTGAGGCCGGCTTCGAGGGACTCGCCTCGGAGGCCCAGCTCCCCGAAGCGGATTCCTCCATGAGGGATGCATCCGCGGAATACGGCGAGGGCCTCATCCAGGAGGTCATCTCCGACATCAACGAGATCAGGAAGATGGCCAAGACCGAGGTGAAGAAGGCATACGTTTACACGACCCCGGCCTGGAAGGTATCGGTGCTCAAGGACGCCATCTCCATGGCCGAGAACAAAGAGCTCACCATCCCCGCCCTCACCAAGAAGTGCATGGCGGACGAGAACCTGAGGAAGATGGGCAAATCCGTCTCCGAATTCGCCAAGAAGACCGCCATGGACCTGATGCGCTCGAACCCCGAGGACAGGAAGGCCCTCGCCGGGCTCGACGAGGAATCCCTTCTGAAATCCGCCGTCGGCTTCATCGCGGCCGAGACCGGGATGGAGACCGAGGTGTTCGGAGCCGACGAGGAGAACAAGTACGACCCGTCCGGGAAGGCGCGTGTAGCGGTCCCCGGAAGGCCTGCGATATACCTCAAGTGAAACCTCTGCGGGGCTTTCCGCCCCGCTTTTCCTTTTGATCCGAGACGGGGTTTCCGCGTATCTCATGCGAGGTCTCTCGTCCGGCGGTCCTCCTGCCTGCCGAAGATGCCCCGGCTGCCTCTTCCGAACATCTGGCACATTCGGAATGATGGGTCCGGAGAGACCGATTCGTATACGACAGCAGTTCTGCCCGTACGCGGCCGCTGCAGTGCATCTGCGGGGCGCGGACGTCTGCCGAAGCCCTCTCTCCGCATTTACCGTAACTGGCCGGACGGGATGACAGCGCCATCCCTCCGGCGGCCCGCCCTGAAGCAGTGCGGGCTTCAGTCGGAAGAGCCCCATCTCTCGAAGAGGTCCTGGTCTATGCCGGCCTGCATCAGGCATCTGCCGACAATGAAATCGACCATGTCGGACACCGTCTTGGGGTTGGGGTAGAACGCAGGGTTGGCGTCGAGGATCACGACGCCCAGCCTGGCAAGCTTCAGCTCATTCTCCAGCATTATGGCGCTCTTGGGGGTCTCCCTGGGAACGAGGACGGTCTTCCTCCCTTCCTTGAGAGCGCACATGAAGGCCCTGGAGATCAGGTCGTCGCCCATCCCGGCCGCGAACTTCGCCACCGAGGACTCGGTGCAGGGAACGACGAACATTATGTCGTAATCGAACGTGCCGGACGCGATTGGTGCCATGAGGTCGTCCTGGGAATAGACCTCATCGGCCATCTTCTCCACCTCCTCGACGGAATGCCCGGTCTCAGCGGGGATTATCTTCTTGGCGGTGTCCGACATTACCAGGATCTTCTCGCCCGGGAGCTCCTGCAGGAGCCTTATGCCGTAGATGGCGCCCGAGGCGCCCGTCATGGCGACGACGGACTTCATCTCAGCCTCACCGTCTCGAGGTTCTGGGGAGCGACCGTCGAGATCCTGAACTTCTGGGATATCGAAGATGCCAGATCGACGCACTTGCGGTCCTCTCCGTGGACGATGATGATCTTCTTCGGCCTCGGCTCGAGCTTCTTGATGTAGTCCATGAGCTGGTTGCGGTCCGAGTGCCCCGAGAAGCCGTCGACGGTCTCGCGGTTCATCTTGATCTGGACGGTCACCGGCTTGCCCTTGAAGGGCAGGGTGATGTCCGCCCTCCCGCGCTGGATCGTCCTTCCGAGGCTGTTCTCGCTCTGGTACCCGACGAACAGGAGCCAGTTGCGCTCATCGTCCGCCCATTCCCTGAAGTACTCCAGGACCGGCCCTCCGGACATCATACCGCCTGTCGCGAGGACGATGCACGGGTCGGGGGAGTGGCATATCTCCTCTCTCATGGCCGCGGTCTCGACCCTGTGGAATATCGGCGACAGGAAGGGGTTCTCGTTCTTGTTGAAGATCTTCTCCTTCAGGGCGCTGTTCAGGTACTCCGGGTAGGCAGTATGGATGGCGGTGGCCTCCCATATCATACCGTCGAGATAGACCGGCAGCTGCGGGATCCTGCCTTCCCTTTCAAGCTCCTCTATGACGAGCATGACCTCCTGTGAACGCCCGACGGCGAAGACGGGGATGAGGATCTTCCCGCCTTTGCTGCATCCTTCCTGGATGAACTCTCCGAGCTCGTCGGACGCATCTTTCCTGGAGGGCTGGAAGTCCTTCTTCCCTCCGTAGGTTGACTCGAGGACCATGGACTCGAGCCGGGGGAACTTGGTGTTCGCCGGGTTGAAGAGCCAGGTCTTCTCGAACTTGGTATCGCCGGTGAAGGCGATGTTGTGCAGGCCGTCGCCGATGTGGAAGTGGGCGATGGCCGAGCCCAGGATGTGCCCGGCGTTCTGGAAGGTGAGCTTGACATCAGGGGCGATATCGGTGGTCTCGCCGTACTTCAGGGTGATGGTGTGGAGGATCTCGTTCCTCACGTCCTCGCCCTTGTAGAGGTTCTTCTTGGCCTCTCCGTACGCGAGCTTGATGTTGTCGAGCTGCAGCAGGGCCATGAGGTCCCTGGTGGGCTCGGTGCAGTACACCGGCCCCTTGTAGCCGTACTTGAAGAGCGCAGGCAGGGTCCCGCAGTGGTCGAGGTGCGCGTGGGTGATGACCACGGCGTCGATGTCCGTGATGGGCATGGCCTCCGGGACGGAGAAGTACGGGGTGTTGTCGGACCCGGGGTCGAGGCCGCAGTCGATGAGGATCTTGGAGTTCCTGGTGGTGAGGAGGGAAGCCGACCTCCCGACCTGCCTGTAGCCTCCGAGAGCGGTGACGCGGACCCACTGCTCGCCTTCCACCACCGGGCGGAGGAGGTTCCTCGCGACCTTCTTGAGCATGCTCTGCCTCTCGTCCTTGCTGTAGCGGAGATATCCTCTCACGTCAGAGATCGTCTTGGAGGGTATCGGAGGGGAGCGCATGACCTTGACGTTCCAGCCCGTCTCCTTCTTCATGTTGTCGAGGACGTCGGTGTGGGTAACGGCCGCCGGGTTGATGGCCTCGACGTAGCAGACCCCGGTCTCCTCGATGAAGTTGATGTCGGTGAGGCCGGCGCTCTTCGGGATGAGCTTCCTGACGGCCTTCTCCGTCTCGTCAGTGTCCCCCAGCGTGGAGGGGTCGGGGCGGATGTCGACCCTCCTCTTGAGGGCGCTGACTATGTTCTTGGTCACATCCCTGTTGTCGGCGAACTTGTCGTAGTTCCTGACGTATATCACTACGACTGCCGCTTCGAACTCTACGGAGACGACCTCCATGTCCGAGGGGATCAGGCCCATTACCTGTTCCCGGAGGCTGTCGAAATACCTGTCTGCGTTCATGATGTTGGCTTCCTGAAAAGATAAGTGAACGAAAAATAGGGGAAGAAGTTTGAAAGGTCCGGCGATGCGCGGAACTCAGTTGGGATACCTGAATCCCAGCTCCTCGCACCTCTTCTTGATCTTGCTCTGGTCTATCCAGTGGTACCCTTTCGAGTCGAACACGAGGATGAGCATGCCGTCGCCGGTGTAGTTGTCCCTCCTCCTGGCGGCGTTGAGGCCGGAGATGGCGACATCTATCGCCTCAGCCTCGGTCATGTCGGGCTTGTAGAGGGTCTCGAGGGCGCCGTACGCGGTGATGCTGCCGGAACCGGAAGAGGTGTAATCGTCCTCGATCACCCCTCCGGCGCCGTCGACGCTGAAGACGTGCCCGCCGGTGCGGTCGACTCCGGCCAGTATGGGGCCGAGGTAGAATCCCTGGCGGATGACGGAGCCCATGAGGGTGGCCGCGGTCTGCACAGAGATCTTCGCCCCTTTCTGCATCTCGTAGAGGGAGATCTGGCTGGACATGAACCTGACCATGAGCTGAGCGTCCCCGACGAGGCCGGAGATGGTCATGCCGATGTTGTCGGACAGGGGGTAGACCTTCTGAACATGGCTGTTCGCGATGAGGTTGCCCATTGTTGCCCTCTGGTCGGTGGCGAGCACCACGCCGTCCTTTATCTTCAGCCCGATGGTGGTCGTTCCTGTCTTCACGACGTTATCAGAATCAGCGTTAGCGTTCATGAGATGCTCCTCGAAAAACTCGATAGGCGGACTTGCGCCCGCAGAACAATGAGATGAACATTGTTCTTCTACATAAATATTCAGGTCAGGCTAAACGGATGGCCCATCCATCCCTGCATATGCGGGTCCGTGCTCCGAGGGGCGCGGGAAGGCCTTCCGGCCCGCTCGGCGCGCTTGTCCGCCTGGCACATCGAAAGCGCGTTCGGAGGCCGTTATAGCAGGAAAATATGTCCAATTCATTGGTTTTTAAAGTAGTCGCCTATGCTTTTTTAATCTCCCCTGCGATAGCCCGAGAGAAAGGGGAACTCCATGGAAATCGAGCAATGGCTGGGGGCTGACAACAATCTCGGGATCGACATCTGGAACAAGAAATATTGTTACAACGGGGAGACGTTCGACCAGTGGCTGGACCGTGTCTCCGAGGGCGATGCCGAGCTCAGGCAGCTGATCATCGATAAGAAATTCCTGTTCGGCGGAAGGATCCTCGCGAACCGCGGCCTGCAGAAGACCGGCCTCAAGGTCACGTTCTCCAACTGCTACGTCCTCTCCCCGCCCGAAGATTCCATTGAATCCATATTCGATACTGCCAGCAAGGCCGCCAGGACATTCAGCTACGGCGGAGGGGTGGGGATCGACCTCTCCAAACTGGCCCCCCGCGGCGCGAAGATAAACAACACCGCCTCCGAGACCTCCGGCGCGGTATCGTTCACCGACCTGTACTCCATGGTCACCGGCCTCATCGGCCAGCACGGGAGGCGCGGGGCCCTGATGCTGACGCTCTCCTGCGAGCACCCCGACCTCGAGGAGTTCATGCAGGTCAAGATGGATGTCGACAGGGTCACCAAGGCCAATATGTCCATCCGCGTGACCGACAAGTTCATGGAGTGCGTGAGGGACCGCGAGACCTTCGTGCAGACGTTCGTCAGGCCCGAGACGGACAGCACCGTCACTAAGAACCTCGATGCCTACGCGTTTTTCAAGAAGCTCTGCTACGCCAACTGGGACTTCGCCGAGCCCGGCTGCCTGTTCTGGGACAGGATCAGCTCGTGGAACCTCCTCTCCGAATTCCCTGATTATTCTTATGCCGGGACCAACCCCTGCGCCGAGGAGCCTCTCCCGGCAGGCGGGAGCTGCCTGCTCGGATCGATAAACCTCGCGGCGTTCGTCCATGACAAGAAGTTCGACGAGGAGGACTTCAGGAAGACCGTGAGGATCTGCGTCAGGGCGCTCAACGACGTCCTCGACGAGGGCCTCCCCCTCCACCCGCTGCAGGAGCAGCGCGATTCCGTCAGGAACTGGAGGCAGATCGGCCTCGGCATCATGGGCCTCGCGGACATGCTCATCAGGATGGAGCTCGTGTACGGGACCAAAGAGGCCATGGACTTCTGCCACAGGCTCGGGTTCATCATGGCCGACACCGCCATCGCCGCCTCGGCCGAGCTCGCCGCCGAGTTCGGAGCGTTCCCCAAGTGCAACATCGACGAGCTCATGGCCTCCCCGTACTTCCAGGAGAACACCACGGAGGAGACCCGCGAGCTCGTCAGGAAGCACGGGCTCCGCAACTCCCAGCTGCTCACCATCGCACCCACCGGCACCCTCTCGACCATGCTCGGGATCTCCGGCGGGATCGAGCCCATCTTCGCCACCCACTTCGAGAGGAGGACCACGTCGCTCTCCGACCATGACGTGAGCTACACCGTCTACCCGGCGGTCGTCAAGGAGTACATGGACAGCCACGGGCTCAAGGACGATACCCAGCTCCCGCCGTGGTTCGTCACCTCCCAGAACCTCGACTACAAGCAGAGGCTCAACCAGCAGGGAACCTGGCAGATGCACATCGATGCGTCCATCTCCTCCACGGTCAACCTGCCCCAGGACTTCCCCGAGGAGGACGTCTACGGCCTCTACATGTACGCTTGGCAGATCGGATGCAAGGGCGTCACTGTCTTCCGCGACGGATGCAAGAGGCTAGGGATCCTCACCCCCAAGGAGAAGGAGGCGAAGAAGAAGGAGCAGGAGGCCAAGAAGGAGGAGGCCGTCGAGAAGAACGTCCCGAGGACCCGCGGCGTGATCAGGATCGTCGACGACAACGTCATCGGGAAGAAGAGGAAGCTCATGACCGGCTGCGGCAGCCTCCACTGCACAGCGTTCTTCGACCCCAAGAGCGGCGACCTCATGGAGGTCTACCTCAACAAGGGATCCACCGGCGGATGCAACAACTTCATGATCGGGCTCTCGAGGATGATCTCCCTGGCCGCCAGGAGCGGATGCCAGGTGGAGGACATCGTGGACCAGCTCAAGTCATGCGGCACCTGCCCCTCGTTCGCCGTCAGGAGCTTCACCAAGAAGGACACCAGCAAGGGCTCCTGCTGCCCCATGGCCGTCGGCTGGGCCCTGAGCGACATGTACGAGGAGATGAAGACCCAGATCAAGACCTCGTCCCTGGTGGCGCCTCCGGCGGCCCCCAAGGAGAAGAAGAAGGTCCTCAACCCCTGCCCGAAGTGCGGCGACGAGCTCACCTTCCAGGGCGGCTGCAACATCTGCAAGTCCTGCGGATGGACCAAGTGCGAGTGAAACCTTTCCGGGGGCGGGCATCCCGCCCCCGTTTATTTTTCTCGATTTTCAGAGCTGGATGCTCATCGACACCAGGAAGACCAGCGCCGACACCGGCAGGAACATCGAGATGCGGCGGGCCACGGTCTCCGGCCGGGCGTCGCCTTCCAGGAACGAGTTGAGCGCGGAGATCAGCACGCAGAGCTCCGCGAGGTAGAGGACCAGCACCGACGAGGTGCCGGAGATGTCGGACCCGGAAAGGGAGGATACAGGCGCCAGCATGGCGACCGATAGTCCCAGCACCATCGGCGCGAAGAACACGGCGGTGGCGGACATGGTGTCCGTCATGCTCCTGAGCTCGGCGCGGATGCCGTTCCTGACCGACCTCTGGTCCTTCATCTGCCTCCCGATGGAGATCGCCAGCTTCCCGGCGTCCCTGAGGTCCTTCGATGCCGCGCGGCATATCGCGCGGAACGCATCGCTGACGGTCTCGGAGACAGGCGACAGGGCCCTCGCAACGGCGTCCTCCTCGTCGCCGCGGCATACGGCGAACTCCCTCCTGAGGGCCTCGGCGACCCCCGCGCATCCCTCCCTCGAGGCGATAGCACCGACGGCGGCGTCCTCGAAGGTCCCGCCGGAGAGCAGGCGGTTGCCGGCGTCGAACACCGCGTCCTCCAGGTGGACGGCGATCTTCTTCCTGGCCGATTCCCTCATGTAGGCTGGGAGCACGGCGGCGAAGGATGCCACTCCGCCTGCAATGCACCCGATGCACCCTGCGATGTCCGCTTCCATCCCTTCCCCCAAACAAACGGCGACCAGGACCGGGACGGACAGGAGTGGAGCGTAGTTCCTCAGCCAGGCGTCCCCGTTCCCCGGTTTGAGGAACGGGTTGCGCCGGCTTATCATGAGCACCACGCAGGCTACCGCCGCCGGTACGGCGACCAGCGTCAGGACGGCGATCTGCTCTATGCCTATGGGCGAAGAGCCGAACAGGCCCCCGAAACCCAGCATGGGGACGATGCACATGAGGACCATCGGTACCATGATGCCGAGGGCGAACACCGCCATGCAGGGGGCGTTCAAGGATGCGCTGAAGGACTTCCCGGCCTCCTTCAGGCCAGTCAGGGCGATCTCGGAGGCATCGCGGAGCGAACGCTCCCTCTCATCCTCGGCGCGGGCCTCGGACGCCGAGACCGCCATATGGATCGCCATGGAGTACGGCGAGGCGGAATCCGGGAGCCGGGAGAGCTCCGATATGAGCGACGCCCGCATGTCCGGCCTGACCCTGGTGTCGGCGAGGTCGGCCACCCTGCAGAATATCTTCTTGGAGATCTGCGGGCCGTCCTCCGCGACCGCGCGGACGGCCGAATCGAGGGACCCGCCGCCCGATATGGACGTCGACATGATGCCCACGACCCCGGGGGCCTCATTCAGGAGCTTCGGGACGTCCTCGCTGCGGACGGGCGGCCGGTCCTCGGTCTGCCGCGTCCGCATCCTCCTTTTGATATTCTCCCCGAACTCGGGCGCGTACGCCGCTCCGGCATCGTTCATGACCCGTCCCCCATGTCCTTCCCGGTCTCCGCGAAGACCTTGTTCCGGAACGATGCGAGGATATCGTCGGGGTTCCTCCCGGCCATCCTCGACAGATGGTCGTTCGCGGCGCTGATCCATTCGGGGCTGAAGAACTGCTCCCCCCAGCGCCCGCCCATGGACGCCAGGTACCCGCGGAGCATGGACCTCGCCTTGATCTCGTTCCTGGCCTCTTCTTCTGTCTCCACAGACGAGGCCAGCGCTCTGCGCATGACCGGCACCGAGAAATCCAGGCGGTTGCCGGACAGATCGGCGAACTCCCCCGGCCTGTCGGTGGTGGCCGCCACCTCGCTGACCCTCCTGGACTGCGCCCCCGTCCTCCTGTCGCGGAACGAACCCAGCGTCACGAGTATATCGGTGGCCATGAACGCCTCAGGCGATATCCCCATGTCGTGGACCACCCTCTCGTACACGGTCCTCGCGCTGTCGCCGTGGATGGTCCCCAGGATCGAGCTCCCGGCGCGGCCGGTCCTCATGCTCTGATACAGCGTCCTCGCCTCCTCCCCTCTGACCTCCCCGAGCACGATGGCGGACTCGCCGAGCCTCAGGGAGACCCTGAGGGCCTCGTTGGCCCTCGACAGGCTGTCCCCGTCCATGCGGTCGTCCACCAGCATGGACTGCACCTTGTACCCCATCTTCCTCATCTTCTCCCCCGGCAGCTCGATGGTGTCCTCGATGGTGAGGATCCTCTGGGACAATGGGAACTCGAACATCAGGGCCGAGAGCAGGGAGCTCTTCCCGGCCCCCCTCGCGCCGCAGATCATGAAGGTCGCACGATTCTGTATGAGGAACGACAGAAGCCCGGCGGTGGCGGCGTCCATGGTGCCGTTGGAGATCAGGCGGGTGAGAGTCCACGGGTCGGAGGAATGCTTCCTTATGGCCACGGCATCGCCGTTGGGGCTCATGGGGTACCCCACCACCGTGGCCCTCGCCTCCTGCGCTTTCATATCCGTCTCCAGCACCGGCGACGATTCGCAGAACGGGAGCCCCGATTCCCTCTTGAGCACGTTGATGAGGTTGTCCACCTCCCTGCGGTCGACGATGAGGTTGGTGCGGCAGCGCACATGGGAGTTCCCGTCCCCTATCCCGCGCATGGTGACGTGGATCCTGTTCCTATCGCAGGGGGCATCGATGTAGATGTCGTGTAATCCGAAAACCGCATCTTTTTGCCGAAAACGCACCAAATCCGATGAACCGAATGATCTGGCTAGGCTCAGGTTGGTAACAACTTGGGACATCAAAACACACAACGGAAGGGATGCGACCGCTTACGGGACGATCCCGATGCACTGATTATCGAACGCATAGCCATGACGGGAGGCTACGAGAATCCAGTTCAGATCCCTCCTTCGGGCGATGGCGATTTCTGGTTCAGAAGTTACGATCCGAACATCGAATCATTCTATTCCGATAGTGCCGAAAAACTCGTCGGACGCCTGTACCTGAACATCGGTGCGGTGGACCTCGTGAGGATGCACGGATATACCTGGTCCGTGGAACTCGGAGACGAGATCTGCGGCATCGTCCTCACAGGAAAGGATGCACAGATATTGCACAGCATCGAGGGGGTTACCGCACCCTTAATTCAAAGCCGCGCGCGTGAGGATGTGCAAGATTCGGTAACCCCCGGTAACGGGGGCTGCCAAACACTGCACTTTGCCATCTCCGTCCCTCTTCGGAGGTCCTGCCGATGTCGCTGAGACTGACCGAGAAGGACCGCAAGGTCCTGGAGGCTTTCACCGCCAAGAACGGCGTATCGAACGTCCCCATGGCAGGTATCTGGCTGGAAGAGAACAGGAAGTTCTCGATTTCCAGGAGATCGCTGTACAACATCGTCTCCAAACTGGTGAAGATGCAGTACCTCCGCAAACTGCCTGGTGATGTCTCTCCGGCAACGTATGAGCCGGGGGTTATGTGTTATAAGGAAAAGAAAAAGGGCTGTGCAAAAAACGGTGCCAAAAGTACCGTCGTTGCTACCGGCGACACCCCCCTCTACCCCGCGCCTTATCCGTTGGACGGCGTGGTGGTAGCGAAGGAGTGCCCCGATGGGTACGGAGCACTGCACCTCAACGGGAGCATGAGCCTGAACGTTGTCAAAGAGGGAACGCTTGATGATATCCGCATAGGCAACCTCGACGTGGGGAGATGGAAACCCGAACACGGAACGCCCGGTGCGGTGAATCACGGAGGAGAGATCGACATCGACGGGCAGATCATCACCTTCAACTTCCGCAAGGGAACAAACACGGGAAACCTCACCTTTACCCTGTGGCCCGCGAGGATCTTCATCGACCCCGCCAAGTTCCAGACCAGGGACCAATTGGTCGACGTATTCCGCAGGAGGGCCATGAAGGTCTCTTCGATCCTCGCCAGATACGGTTGGATGCTTACGGACCCCAAGTTCGACAGCAATTCGAAGATAGAGCTCGCATTCCCCGATTCTCCCTTGGTTACGATTCTTCCAAACGGACATTCCGATACCGGGTTCTATGCCGACGGTTCCAAAGGGCATCCCGAGGCGGAGCTGGTGATAAACGAGGACAGGGACCTTAAGAGAGCAGACATCGTGAACAACTTCGACAGGTACATCCTGGAAGCCAAGGCGGATGCATCGGAAGCGAAGACGTCCTGTTCGGACGCGCACAGGCGCATAGACTCCCTCCTGGTGCTGGTGGACCGCATCATCGAGGTACAGGACAGGACCTCAGACGCGATACTCAGGAACTCCGAGAACATAGCGAACCTCGTCAAGGCGGATTCGGAACTGACCGCACTGATCCTGTCTCAGCAGACCAGGTCGGTGTATTCCCCGGCAGATGTTCCCGGAAGGAAGCTGGAGGGATACCAATGAACTGCCGCCGCTGCGGGAAGGACGGGAAGTATTGGAACGACACCATCGATCCCGAGACCGAGAGCAAGCACCTGTTCTACCTCTGCAAGGACTGTCAGAAGAAGCTGTTCTCCATGATCGGGGAATTCCTGGAGGCGAGGGAATGACGGATCCGTACGAAGGCCTTGCCACATACTCCGTCGAGCTTGGTGCCTGCGGGACCTGCGGCTACTGCATGGTTGAGGAAGTCGATTACCCCATATTCGTCAGGACCGACGGCAAAGAGTTCCGCATCCCCGAAGGATGCGCACCTCCCGTGATGCTCTGCACGGCCAAGGGCGGGATACGTTCCTGTTCCTGTTCGGAGACCTGCCCCGACTACAGAGGTGGGGAGGAATGACCGAGATCGACTTCCGTGGGAAGAAAGCGGTCATCTATGCCCGCGTATCGACGGATGAACAGACAATGGGTCAATCGCTGGACGTTCAGATAGCATCATGCAGGAGATGGTGCGAATCGAAGGGCGTGGAGGTCGCCAAGGTATTCAACGAGGGGGACCACACCGGTACCACTCTGATGAGACCGATTCTGTCGCAGATGGTCCTGTTCTGCAACGTGGAGAAGATCAACCTCGCGGTTGCTTACGATTCCTCCAGGTTCTCCAGGAACGATGAATTGGATGCTCTCAAGGAGATGATTCCCAAAACCATCCTGGTCTTCGCGGACATGGGGGCCACGTCGGACGACTTTATGGGCGACATGACCACGGCCATCCTCGGCAAACTGAACAAACGCGAGGTGAAGCTCACCCACAAGAAAACATCGGATTCCCTTCAGAGGAAGATGGACGAGGGGTTCCACGTGGCGAGGCCCGCGGCCTTCGCCATAAAGGAAGATCTCCCCAATCTTCCGAAAGGCCTTGTCAGGCTGGAACCCTACGAGGTGTTCGACGACAGGAAGAAGATCATCGTTCAGCGTAAGCCCACGACGATCAAGACCGAGACCGAGCTTTGGTTCATGGCGGCTTCCGGCTATTCCGTGCCGCAGTGTGCGAGGGAGTGGGGAATCAAGGTCACCACCCTCAAGGACTACCTCAGGGGCAGGACCAAAGAGAAGCACCGGTACGAGATCCCGGAACGTCTTACGAGGTACAGGGAGCTGACGGAAAGGGTACGTGACGGAAAGGTATCGGGAATGCTTCCGATTCCCGATGAAAACCCCGACGGAAAGGGTGATTCCGATGAATGACGGAAAGGGAACCGTTTCCGTCGGTTCGGGAACCTTACCGACGGGTGCCTGCCTGTACTGCGGGAAAATCTGCGAGACGAAGAACGGTGCCTGTGCGGAATGCATGGGTTCTCCTACAGTCATATCGGGAAAGTTCCCCACGGCCCTTGCGGAGAGGTTCAGATTGTACAGGGAGGAGAAATCCTACCCGACGTCGAACGCGCTGCTGACGGAGATACTGAACTCCTTCTTCGGGTACGGAAGATCGCAGAGGCCTCTGCCGAAAGATAAGGACGAAGCCTACCTGAGACTGATGGACGATCTTTCCCTCTTCCCCGAATACTCGGATGTAGTCCTGAGGGTGAGGGAGGACTACGAGATGTTCAGGCTGCCGGACGCGGTGAGGAATCTGCTGCCGTCGCTGAAGGACTATCCGAAGGAGTACTCGGAGATCCTTTCTTTGGAAGCGAGGAGACCGTCGGAACTGAAGCTACTGACGGAGATGCCGCAGGATGTCCTGGAGACGCTGAACATATTCTCTTCGTATCCCGAAACCGTCAAATCATCGCTGCAGGTGATTACCGCATACCCCGAACTGGCGGAAAGACTGCTGGGTTATCTGGATAAAGGTTCCCTGACAGGCGAGGTCCCGGATACGGAGCCTGAAGCATCCGAACCGGAACCTCAGGTGATCGAGGTACCGAAGGAACCGCCTACCCCGAAAGAAGAACTGGGATTCGAGCCCCCTTCCGATCTTTCGGAGACTGAACTGAAGGTCCTGCTGCGTGTCAACTCCAAGGGCAACGTCCTTCCGTCCGATCTTGTCAGAGAAGAGAGGTTCAGGAACGCTTCAGCCGCCGCCTCGGTGCTGGTGGACCTGGAGAACAGGGGCCTCCTCGTATCGGAGGTGTCGGAGACGGACTTCAGGCAGACCTCGTTCTCGGTCAGGAGGGATGCCTGATGGATGCGGGTATGCGCATGAGCAAACTCGCCGATGCCGTCGGGAATGTCGGGAACCTTTCGGGTCTCGGCTATGCCGAGACCAGGAAGAGACTCCTGGAAACGGTCACTGCAATCGCACGCGATTCCCTGGAAGCCTACAGGCCGTTCCTGAACGAATCCAGAATCCAGTCGATAGCGGAACCGATGGAGGACGGGAAGAGACTGCCCGCAGGCTACCGCAAGAAGGTGAATCCGATGTTCGTCACCCGCGCACGCTCGTGCAGGGAACTGGGTTCCCCTTTCGAGACTTCGGTGGTGAGATCGGTAAGGGCGATGGAGGAGTATCTTTCCGTGTTCGAGGATTCCAAGACGGACCCTGTACTGCTGGTGAGGAGCGTGGATTCCACCAGGATGGCGGGTATGCTGGAGACGATCCTTTCCAACTACGCCGAAGCGAAGGACGAACTGGATTCGTTCATCAACGGGGAGAAGGACGAGGATCCCGATCGGGAATTCAGGAACATAGCGTCGATATTCAACCACGTGTTCGAGACCGTGTACCGGAAGGTTTCCGATTTCCTCTCGGCGTATCTGGGTATCTTCGACGGTAACGCCGGAAGAGTGTACAATCTGCTGGAGAAGATGCTTGCCGCCGACAGGACGGTCATATCCAACGGATTCAGGTCGGATGTGAGGGCGGTAAGGAACGCGGTATCGCACAGCATCTTCGAGAGGAAAGGGGACGGATACAGACTGCACGACGATCCCGGGAAGTACTCCAGGGAGTTCACGGCGGAGGAGCTTCATATCTTCGCAGTGAGGTGCCTGGAGAAGTCGGCGATCGTGCTGGATATGGTCGTGGCGATGATGTCCATGACGCTGTACCATCTCCTGGTGACGGCATACCGGGGGGCGGAACAATGACCGTTCCGTTACCTTGCAGGAGGATTCCGATTCCGAAGCTCACCGCTTACGAGAAAGAGATGCTGCGGCAGGGACAGTTCGTCTCTCTGACCCAGTTCCTCATGCCCGGCGACATGTTCGTCATAGAATCGGGAGGCGAGAGGTTCGCTACGGTGTGCATATCATCGGAGTGGAGGAAATCGGCCATACGGAGGATAACCCCGGACGAGGTCGTCGCGGTGTTCTGCGGCGAATGACCCTATCTCCGCCGGTTCCCCCGGCGGAGATACTAAAAGACAGTTACCGTATTATGTAACCGAATGGAAGGAACCGAGAAGCTGAGCGAGATTATTTGGATCGCCCCCGAGGATTTCAAGACGGCGATGCTGATCCTGAAGAACGAATGGAAGTTCGAAGGGAAGGAAACATACGCGGAAGCCGAGGAACTCGAAGAGGACGAGATAGATCCCGATGATGACGAGTACTACGAGATGGTGGAGTACTATGAGAAAGAGGACGGGAGCTCAGCCGAGGTGTACTATTCCGATTACGGAAAGAAGGAAGTGTCGGACATAAGGTTCTGGATGACCGTGGATGATGCGGAGAAGCAGAAGTTCATAGCCGCGTTCAAAGAGCTGAATCCGGATTGGATGCCTGACGGGGATGTTCTGAACCTTGAGGATGCTCTGTATTTGGGATTCCTTTACCAGAAGGCCTTGGGAAGGTTTTGAATGAATCTGATGGAGATGGGATTGAGAAGGAGGTCCGTGAGGAGATATGGGCCCACCCCGATCCCGGACGATGTCCTGGACTACATATTGGATTTCGCCCTCACGGCACCGTCGTCCTTCGGACACCGTCCCGTGGAGTTCGTTGTCGTAAGGGATAGGGAGACCATAAGGAAGACGGGGGACTGCAAGAGCCTCGGCGGTTCCCAGATCGTCGGTGCGGATGCCGTCATAGTTGTCATGGCCGACACACACGACAAGAGGATGTCCGAGTTCTGGATAGAGGATGCTTCCATCGCTTCCACCTATATCCTCCTGGCCGCGGAAGAGAAGGGACTCGGTGCGTGCTGGGTCCACATCAGGAACCGTACCGGGAGAAGAGGGACTTCTGATGAGGAGATACGTTCGCTCCTAGGTGTTCCAGAGGGTTACACGGTGCTGAACCTGGTGGCCCTGGGGGAGAAGGGAGAATCCAAGAAGCCCTATACTCCCGAGGACTTCGACAGGTCGAAGATCCATCGCGGGAGATTCTGATCTCCCATGGTCCTAATCATCGATACCGAGACTACGGGTCTTTCCGGTTATCCGAAGGACAGGGTGCTGGAGATAGGGATAGCGGAGCTGAAGGAAGGTTCCGTCAGACCGGTGTATTCGGAGATTATCAGGTACGAGGATATTGTCGAATTTGACAGGAAGTACGTGAACCTGGACGGTTCGGAAGGAATCTGGATCTACAGAAATTCCGACCTGAGGATGGAGGATACCCTGAATGCTTCCAAGGATGTGGAGAGGGTTGCCGCGGAGGTGAGGGAGATCGTCTCCGGGAGAGAGGTAACATCGTATAACGTTCCGTTCGATTTCGGAAAGTTCCTGTACCATGAACCGTGGAACCTGAAGGAGCTGTGTTCCGTTCCCTATGACATCATGGAGCTGGCGACGAAGAGGGTGTACTCCCTGGCGGAGGACGATATGATCCCGGATAAGGTTCTTCAGGAGAGGCTGCTAAGGGAGAGGGAGGAATCCTACTATCCGGAGAAGTGGGTGAGGTCGATCGATGCTTACAGGGCATTGTGTCCCGAGGATCCGATGGGATTGGAGGGGATGAGGCACCGGGCGATTGATGATGCGGTGATGGAAGGGTGGGTACTGAAAACTCTGGTTTGATTATCTCAATTATAACATTGAGAGATTAATATATCGGCCAAGGGTTCTTTCTACGCATGCAGAGCCTCTTAAACAGATTTACATCTCTTGACAATCCGAATAATGTTTTACTGATACCTTTACCGACAGGTGTTGGGAAAACATACAATGTCATGAGTTTCGTTGCTGATTTAATCAATTCAGGAGATGAGAGGAAAGTATTCTATGTGACTCCGCTGAAAAAGAATCTAAAATCGGCAAAGAAGGATCTCGAATCAATGCTGAAGGACAAAGGAAGAGATCCTTCTTCCATTGTCCTCAATATAGATTCGATTACAAATTACATTATTGAAAACTACACAAGGCTCTGCAAAGAATACCGGAATCTCAAAAGCGACATCAGAGATTGTTTTCAAAATCCGGAAGTGTTCGACGATTTCGACAGTAAAATGGAGTGCTTTATCGAATTGAAAGAATCGTCCAAGAAGGGTTACAAAGTCACCGATAAACTGATAGAGAAATTCAAAAAAGATGTTCTAGAGGCAGAAAGAAAGTTCAGGCGTGCATTGCATTCGATGTTACCCCGCGTGGAACCAGAAGAAAAATTACAATGCATCGAAGAAGAGAAATCAAAATGGTACTGGATCCCTCTACTGTATCCTTCAGTCAATACCATAAGGAGACAGGTTTACTTCCTTTCAGTAGACAAATTCATCAGCATACATGATACAATCATTGACAGAGCCTACAAATTTTACGAATCGGCGACACTCAACAATTCGATTGTGATTTTCGATGAATTTGACGCTTGCAAAGAGACGATGCTCAAACGCATAATCTCGGATGGACTTGATAGGATTGATTATCTAGGAATGTTCAAGACTATCCTGCTTGTCCTCCGTGATCGTCAGAACATTTATGTTGAATATTACAGGGATTCTGAGAACACCGTTTCTAGGAAAGGGGAAGGTCACCTCAGAAACAAATTAGAAGAGCTAACGGAAGTCGCGGAGACACTATGTAGAGAATACGATCTCGATTGGTCATTCAAATCCAAGGATCCAGCTCTTGGTAATTACATTTTCCACGACTTCCGCTCGATGACTGTTGGAAAGAGTGGAGAATTTAAGATAAAGGTCGATACTGATCGCAAGGTCCACGACATTCTTTTCGAAAGGAATACCTATCAATCGGATTTCGCAATCACCACGCTCTTCTCCAGATTGTACAGTTTCTTCATGAAGTTCAATGGTTTCATACGTACCCAGGCAGAAAACTATGTAGAAATCAAAAGAGAAGAAGGGAAGACGATACCGCTCGATGCTGCATTGAATACGATGTTGGTACCTTTTAGATTCGACCGGGAGCAGACCGATTATGTGCTTGGAAATATTCGTATGATGGGTAGGACGAAAAGAACCGACGAAACTCGCGGATATGATGCTAGCGTTTACAACACAGGTATAGCGTACTATGATTTCGAAGACGATCTTACTCACGATCTCTCTACGACCGTTTGTTCTACAGCATTCAATGTCACGCCGGAGAAAATCCTTCTGAAGGTATTGGAAAGGAGTGATGTGAAAGTGATTGGCATATCCGCCACAGCGATTCTTGATTCATCTGTTGGAAACTTCCATCTATATTATCTCCGCCACAGAGCAGAATGGATGGAAGAAACAATCAACGAGGATGAATGGAAAAGCCTTAGGGGATTATGTGACAAATCCACATCTGGATATTCGAAAGTCAATCTCCTCCCAGCAATAATCAACGGTGACGATGATGCTTGGTATTCCGAAGATCCGGCCATAGATGCGGTTTTCCATGATGCTTCTGCGTATGCTAGAGTGAAAATGATCCTTATTGGAATAGATGAATTCGCTCGTAATAGGTATCTAAAGTTGGCGAAAGCTTACAAAATTTTCATCCAGAACGACGATATGAAATCCTGTCTGGCATTCTTTTCCAAATCAGCCAAGTGGAAGGAGAAGGAACAATCACCTAACAATCCTTTTTCCATCGAGGATATCGATAAGATTACACGCAATATTGCAGAAGAGCAGGGTAAACCCCTAGAGATAGGTAAATTCGGATTTGAAATTCTGACCGGACTCAACGAATACGAATTCGACAAAAGAATGGATGAGCTGAGAATAAGACTGTACCAGGGGGAGAAGATATTCATCATCACCACTTATGCGACCGTAGGTGCTGGGCAGAATCTGCAATATCCATGCCCTGAAAACGGCGATTTCATCGAAATCAACCAATTCAAACAGAAAGTTTCAACCCCTAAATCTTTCGACATCGAAGATATGATGAAAGCTGCCCCCAAGAAGGACTTCGATGGAATTTATCTAGATGAACCCACAATGATCGCACCTGTAGTAAGAGAGCGGGATGAGGATTCGCTAGTTCGGGCGTTGTTTGTCATAGAATTCCTTATGGAGGGCCATGAGATTTCTGAACGTGAGGCTAGGGATGCCATAAAGAATGCTTTCAAGGCATACATCACTCCGATTGGCTACACAATAAAGACAAAAGACACCAGAAGCGTCAAGATGTCATACGCTAGACAGATCATACAGGCCATCGGGCGTATTTGTCGTACCAATCTAAAGAACCGCAACATCTATCTTCTTGCTGATGCGAATCTGAAGAAGGTGTTCAATGAGTCCATAGATTCGTATGGTAAACTGAGGAATCCGGAATTTGATGCTGTTTATAAGGCGCTAGATAACTACAGCGGAATACGTGTGGATGTAAGGCGTCAGGCAGACGGGACAGATTTGGCATCATCTAGGAGTTATGCTGAGATCCAGAAGTATATCAAGAAGAAATACTGGGATGAACAGCTTGTAGCGGCGTGGAAGGATTTACGTCTGAATGTTCTCAAAGAACCGACCTGTGATGAGATTCCGGGGAACATGTTCTACTACAGTTACTATTGCAATGCGGATTCTCCAGTGGATTGCATCCGTTACGAGGAGAAATACGATTATTTCGAAGTAACCCTGGATGACAACGGCAGCAAAGAAGTATCATCAATGGCTGCACGTTTAGATCGGTTATTGGCTATTCCAGGAGTGAAACAGTGGTTCGAAGAGAACGGATATGCTACTGTCTGGAATCCGAATTACCGCATCATGAGTCCCGTTCTTTTCCACAATATATATCTTGGAGCTCTAGGGGAGGAGTCAGGCAAGGCCATTCTTCAGAATTGGGGAATAAAACTGGAAGAACTCCCGCCAGAGATCTATGAGAGATTCGATTATCGCATCGATAAGGATACGTACGTAGATTTTAAGCACCATGCAGGGATAATGAACTCTTTAGACTACGAATCAGAATTGAATCACATTTGTGACAAGCTGCGTTTCATCAATGAAGTGAACGGAGAAAACAGCGAGAAGAAGGTATACGTTATCAATATCCTAGAAAACGATGGCAAATTCCTACCAATGAAAACTACCGTCAGAGACGGTTTCACAATAATAGAAATACCGTATCTTTACGACAAAAACAATGTCCGGAACAAGGATGCCTACTCCGAATTAATGTCCACATTTTCAAAGAGAGGATACTGATGAGGCTGAACAAAATCGCCGATCCATGTTTTGATTACGGTAAAATCAACGAACGTTTTGCATTCTATCGTTTCGAATGCAAAAGTTATCGCCAGCGTGCGAACATCTGCGATCATCTGAAAGCATATGCCCCAATAATGTCAGTAAGAAATGGAAGTCGCGGTGAAGGATACAGTGTAGACGTGATGGCGAAAAGCGATCCAACAATCGATGAGAATGTGAAATCGATAGGATTGACTGAAGAATCGTCCAAGGAAAACGTATCGCTCAGAACAATGTCTGCAGAGGATTTACCGACATCAGTCTTGTTACAACTATTGGTAGCAGCTCTGAACAAGGATGAATTGGAGAATGGTCCGAGCAATGCATCCGGTAATTTCTACCTCATAATCGACGAGAAACAGGACAAGAAAAGAAGCATAACTTCAGAAATCGTGGCATTGGAGTTTAGGGTGATAGAGCGCGACTATTCTGGTACTGGTACAATGGATTGCTACCTTGCTATGAATGTGAGGACGTTCACTAATTACAAGCTAAAAGATTACATCCGTTTCACCAAAAAGAATCCCGCAGAATCGTATCCGAGGTATGTCAAGGACGGCCCATGTATCAGGAGATTAGTCAAAGGTGATCAGGGAGATTCATTCATACTGCGTCGTATTGGGAATAAGAAATCGAAGGTCCAGTTCTTTTCGTTCCAGGATTATGAGAAGATGTCCAAATCCAAGGTCTGGATTCTTTCTGAGATTCAAGAAGCTTTCAATCTGAAGTATTCTAGGTTAGCTAAGTTGGAGTTTTCAGATGAAACTAGCTCCAAATCGATTAGACCTAATAATACTCAGATGAGGAAAACTTACGAATCTCGTATAAATGACGTCCTGAGAACAAAACCGATCCACATCATCAACACTCTCGGGGATGACGGCAAAGATATCCAGGAAGCAATCATCAATCGTTTCAAGGAACGTGGATTCGATGTAAGAGAAGATAGTACTCAGAGTTTCGATTCTTTCATTGTAAAACTGATTCACAACAAAGAGTACTATTCTAGCGGAGAGATTCACGATCCTCACTCCCCTGCTACATATAGCTCATTACAGCATGTGACTTTAGAGGATTTCAAAAAGTCCAAAGCCGCGATCGATGTCGTCGCTACCAATCTGGCTATCAAATCAGACATCAATGAAGGAAGGATAACGATAGCAGATTGGTCCCTTGGAAATTTGACCTTTTCCTTGAAACTCGATGATAAGGAGGATCTGGATGCGGAATATGTCTCGCTTTCAATCGACTCCAATGGATCATTAAGATTTGACAAGTTCCGGGCTGGGGATTCCACCAATATGCGTCTGGGTTCAGCAATGATGGTAAAGAACGTAATCGGAGCAATATCCAAAGGCAAGGATGTGAATGTCATTCGCGATACAGACATTTTTACCCTTCCAGACATAAAAAGAATCCGTTCACAGATGAAAAAGAACGAATCTAGTGGAATCGGCCTGGGTACAGGAATACGCGATGAAGGCGGCCGCCAAGACTTTCTAGAGGAGATGATCGATATCAACACCTTGACGCTGAACGATTCCCATCTACTGTATGCCGTCGGGTATGTCGGTTCCGGAGTGTCGTCGACTCTTGAAAGGGCAATCAATGTACGTCTAGTCGAAGCTTGGGAAGGTTCAAATCTCTTTTTCAATGATATTCTCGAATTGATGGATGTTTATTTCGTCAAACACAAACAGCTGACGGTTATGCCATATCCTTTCAAGTATCTCAGAGAATGGTGTTATTTGAACGAACTGCTGGATGAAGAGGATGATTCTGAACAAATATCTGAAGAGGATTCAGAAGATGAGGATTGATTTTCAATACTCATCTTCTTTAATCTTTAACTGGGATTTGCGAGATTTATAGATTCCAGGGAGATAATCATCAGATGGGTCTTCTAGCATAGCCATGTTGTTCCAATAGTCCGTAATCATCTTCACATTGAACATCGCTAGATTTGCGGGCACATACCCATCCATCTTGTGCACCTTGCTGAAGACCGTAGCCATTTGTCCTTCGACGGGATTGAAACTTTTCCCGAATACGGAATTGAGTTCGGGGGAGCTCGTATCATAACTGCACTCGATGCCCGTTTTACGGGCATATAATTCTGCTTGAACCAGGACGCGAAATACGCCCATGCCGAATATGTGAACACGGCTGTTCCCGTAATCATGGATTAATGGGAAACCTTTGTTCACGACTTCATAGAATTCGGTTTCATATTTCACAGACTTTGATAGGATGCAGAATCCTCCGAATCCTATGATGTCTTCAGGCGATGCGATATCTAGTATCGCTTTGAGACATCCCATGTACTGAGGAGCGGTCGCACCCTGGCAACTAAGAACTAATTTTCTTCCCTTAAGGCGGTTCCTTTGAGAAACAAGGTATTTTGCGGATTCGATCGTTTCTTCCACATACTCTTTTCCGAGGGATTCGGAGACCCTTTCTTTAAATTGAACTCCGTCTTCGATTTGTTCATCGACCAGACGATCATATGAAACAATGGCTTCTGCCTTGCGACCCACTTTCTTTTCAAAATCCAATTGACGCTGGAGAGCGGCCTGTGGAGTTAACCTGTTCTCGGTTTTTACATCCTGGAATGCCCCGGAATCTAGGATATAACTGACGCGGCTGTGTTTTTTGAGAGAAGCGTTATAATAGGGGTTCAGACAAAGATAGGGTGTAATCGTCTCGGGAGAGTATTCCTTTCCGTTCAGCGTATCGTGGCATTTCGAAACGTAGAACCTCATCAGGATTTCCTCCTCAGAATGATGTCTCCAGTATCTATTATAAATTCGCCCTTATTCCATTCAGGCAGCGCCCGCCAACCACATTATCAGCCCCGTTTTGGTTAAACTTTGCGTAGCTTCCGCTGTGCGACCGCCTTCTGCAGGTGCTGTGCCTCAGCTCTCGTGCGGGCGGGATCTCCGCCGGGCCGCCATCTTATTCACGCCCATCCGCCCCTCCGGGACGGAGGACCTCACCGCGTATCCGGCTGTCCCTCGGCTTTGCGCCATCTTTTGCTTCGGCCTGCCGCTGATGCGGCGGCCAAATGGTGCTCGGCGATTAAGGCCCCGGGATGCCCGCGCTCGGCGCCCGCATATCAGGGGTTCAGTCCGCCGCCGGATCCCCCTCCGCTTCCTCCGCCATCTCGGCGGAGCGTTCCAGGAGCTCCCTGTCGGTGCTGAAGGGCCTGCGGTTCCTCAGCACCGACCAGACCACGGTCACCAGCTTGCGCGCGGCCGCCACCTGGGCCTCCCGGTGGGAGACCCCCCTCGCCCTCAGCCTGTTGTAGAGGGCCGAGACCACCGAGTCCTCGGCGGTGCGGACGTGGACGATCGCCGACTGGCACAGCAGCCTGCGCATCTCTCTGTCGCCGCGGTGCGTGGTCGCGCACCGGTGCGAGGTCTCCGCCGATTCGCGCACCTTCGGCACCAGGCCGAAGTACGCCGCCAGCTGGGCCGACGACCCGAAGCGCTTCACGTCGATGATCATAGAGACCGCGTACGCGGCCGAGACCGCGCCGAACCCCGGGATGCTCATCACCAGGTCGAAGTCGGTGATGTGCCCGAACGTCGCCCGGATCAGCCTGGCCTCCTCGTCGGTGCGGGCCTTTATCGACCTCGCCTCCGACACGAGGAGCCTCAGGCAGGTGTCCCTCGAGTCCCACATCTCCTTCATCGCCTTCTTCGAGAAGATGTCGGAGTAATCCTTGCTCAGCCTGATCCCGTGGAGGAGCATGTGCATCCTGGCCCGGCGCTTGAGGTCCGCCAGGTGCCTCTTCTCCGCGAGGACCGCGCGGCATATCTCGCGCCGCTCCATCCAGACCGGGGACGGCATCTTGCAGACGGCGAACTCGCGCTCGCCGTTCAGCCTCCGCCGCATGTACCCCGCGAGCTCGGCCGCATCGTTGGCGTCGGTCTTCTTCACGGACTTGGTGATCCGGTAGAGGTCCTGGGCCTGCGCCACGACCGTGTCGATCCCGAGGTTGGTCAGGACCCAGTAGGTCTCGTGCGTCTTCGTGGAGTTCTCGATGAGGACATGCGCCTCATGCCCGCGGAGCGCCTCCGCGATCCGCGCTATGTCCTCGGGCTCCGACGGCTGCGTGCCGTGGTCCCTGTTGAAGCGCCTCAGGAACTCCTCCTCGTCTTCGCTCGGCTTCCCCGGGCCCGCATGGACCGCGCAGCATACCGCGGTCTTCTTGTGCAGGTCCATCCCGATCGCTATCCTCAAGCTTTCCTTGCCTCCCTGCCGCAACCTTCCCCGGAGGCCTGCCGAGGCGCCAATCTTTATCTCAGGTCGGCGATATTCCTCTCGGCCTGCGGTTTTTTGTTGCAACTATGAATCAGCAGGTCGCTTTTTGAATGGGGCGGTCTTTTCAGAATAGAATTCGAATACCGTCCCCTTGTCAATATGGTTGATCTCGGCGAAATCTTTGGGGATTGTTATGGTCAATTGCCCGGAATCTTTCCGTTTCTGAACTTTGGTCGTCAATACCATTCTATTCCTTAACTAGTAATAATACTAGTAATTTATATAATCGTCTATTGCTCGCGTAGAACTCGGCAAAGAACGAAACTTATGTCGTCAAAAACGAATAACATCCGTTCATTTATGTATCAGACAACAGTATACGATAACCGGATGCGGCAATGTTCCGGAATATGATTTTGAAATGCTCTGAAGCGTGGCATAAGAGTTCCGACTGTCCTGTCAGTGAAATGATCTCATACATCTCAATGAGGGGTGCGATGAGGGATGCTCAAATTGAAGCAATAAAGATCTATCTTTTTCTGAAAATTGCTTGTAATAATGAGCCTTTGGCTCAATTGTTTCTCGAGGGACGTTTCAACACTCTTGATCTTGAAGAGGAGGAACTCAAAAAGAGCACGAGAGAATACCTTATGGATCATCCCGGCGCTGCTGCCCTGTATGAATATTGTATCACAACCCCGGTTGCAAACGACGATAAATCAAATCTGGAAAAGATATTGAAGATCCTGAAAAATGACCCCGCATCAGTTGATTATCAGAAAGTCTTTACAGACATATTTTACGGAGTTACATACTCTGATTACATCTTTAGCTTACCGATGGGTGCAGGCAAAACCTTCTTGATGGCCGCATTCATTTACCTTGACCTGTATTTTTCCTCACTGGATTCTGAAAACAAGGCATTCGCACAGAATTTCATCGTACTTGCACCTTCTGGGCTGAAGAGTTCTATTATTCCGAGTCTTAAAACAATTAGAAACTTTGACCCTTCATGGATATTGCCGGATAATGTTGCCAGTTCAATACGCAAAGAAATTACATTCGAACCTCTGGAATCAAATTCATCAGCATCGAAATCAAATCGTACGAAAAATCCCAACGCACGCAAGGTGGGATTATACCTAAGGCGCTCGATGAGGGGTGTTGTTTTTGTGACCAACGCTGAGAAGGTCATATTGGATCGCCTCGGAGCAAAAAAAGGGCCATCCCAAAGAACACTGGACGATGAGAAACTAGACGAGATGTCAAACGAATTAAGAAGAATGATTGGATTAATACCTCGCCTATCCATATTCATCGATGAAGTCCACCATGCCTCGGATGATTCCATCAAATTAAGACAGGTTGTCGCAGGCTGGGCCGAACGGGATTCTGTGGTGACAGTGGTTGGTTTCTCTGGAACTCCATACCTTCAAAAAGCGGAGAAGATTCCGATCGCAGCCGGAGTCAACTATTCCAGTACTGAAATCAACAATGTAGTCTATTACTACCCACTAATCCAAGGTATTGGGAATTTCCTCAAGAAACCTTCGGTTACTCAATACGAGAACCGTGAGGCATACACCGAAATCGTTGAAAACGGATTAAGGGAATTCTTTTCAGAATCCAGAGATACTGTTTACAAAAACAACACTTGTTCAAAGATTGCCATTTATTGTAACAGTATCGAAGAATTAGAGAATGATGTTTATGCTTCGGCTTCCAAAATATGCGAGGAAGTTGGGCTCAACCCATCTGAATCCATTTTGAAATATCACGAAGATCACAATGAATACAAATTATCGCCTGACGCAAAAATGGAATTCGAGACGCTTGACACTCCTCAATCCAAAGTACGTGTTGTGCTTCTAGTCCAGATAGGTAAAGAGGGCTGGGATTGCAGAAGCCTAACGGGAGTCATTCTAGCCAAAGAGAATAAGAGTACACGTAACATGGTTCTGCAGACCTGCTGCAGATGCTTGAGGCAAGTGGACAAGTATGATTACGATGAGAAGGCGTACATCTACCTGTGCAAATCAAATGCGGAATTACTTGAGGCTCAACTGAAAGCAGAGCAGCACATCACTCTTAAAGAATTCCAGGAGGGTAAGCAAAAACCAAAGACTGCATTGGATTTCTATAATCGCAAAGTTATCTTGAATCTCCCCCCAATAGACTATTATCAGTTCCTGGTAAAATATAACGTAGTTTCAGAGGACGAACCCGATGTGGATGCAAACCTCCGGTCGATTCCCCTGGAAGATCTGAGAATAGTTAGGCAGGCAATCACCAAGGATTTCGAGAACAAAATCCTAGATCGTTCAGACGAAGATATCGAACGCGGAAAAGAGAATCTTGATGTAGCAACGTTCGAGACATGGATAGGACTAATTTCAAAAGAGAGTTTTGGGTTTGTACCCACAAAACAATTACAAGAACACGCAGAAGAATTGAAGAATATCTATTCCACCATTACCTTTGTAGTTGATGGAATAGCTTACTACAGCTCCAAATTCGAGCAACCAAAGATACGTTCCCTGATTCGCCAGGCATTCTATGCCAAGCGCAGACTCGATATGACATCTGAACTCATCGAAAACACAGGAGAACTGTTGCTTGATGCGTATTTTGAAAAACATAAGGAAGTAACTGATCCGGAATTGCACTACCCGAATCAGGATTTCGTTCACAAAACAATGGAAGATGATTTGAATGGTTTCGAAGGGCGTGATTTGATGAAGCGTCGCTACCACTACATGCCCTACCATTTCGACAGTAATTTCGAAATGAACATTTTGAAACATATTCAAGAGTTGTCCATGATAAAACAGTCTAATCTCGAGGTTTATTACAATGGAAATCGTTTCCTAACGGAATTCCATATCAAGTGTTATGAGAAGATCGGAACTCGTTGGAATTTCGTAGGACAATATACGCCGGACTTCCTTATCGTAGAGCGTAGAGATGATGAAATCTACAAAGCACTCATAATTGAAACCAAAGGTCAGATCTACGCACAGGACAAGAATTTCTTGAAAAGAAAAGAGTTCGTCGAGAATCATTTCTTAATTGAGAATGAAAAACAGTATGGCTATCGCAAATTTGATTACCTCTACATCGAAGATACAATGGCAGAATCCGAACAACATAGCAAGATAATGAAGGCAATCAAACAATTCTTTGAGGTGGAAACATGACTATCAGATACATTCCGTATCAGCCCGAACCAGTTACTGGTCAAGCGGTTCTTTCAAATTTCAATCGCGTGTTAAAATACAAAGGATCCAATGATCTTGAATCCAGAATCGTCAGAGGAATGCCTCTGTATGAAGCAGAATTGATCGAAACCGTTGGAAATCCAGACAGTGGAAACATGGTATTTCGTGGAGATTGTATCTCCACTTGTGCTTATCTGAGGGACAAGGGAATCAAAGTCGATCTGGTTTACATAGATCCTCCATTTGCATCTGGCGCAGATTATGCCAAGAAGGTATTTTTGCGTAAAAATCCTAAGATTGCAGAAGCAATAGAAAAAGCAGAATCAGAATTGGATATGGAGGATTTTAAGCAATTCGAAGAGAAGATGTATGGGGATATCTGGGATAAGGAAAAGTACCTTAGTTGGATGTATGAAAATCTTCTAGCCATTCGCTCCGTAATGTCTGAGAATGCTTCGATTTACGTACATCTTGATTGGCACATCGGCCACTATGTAAAAATTATGCTAGATGAGATTTTTGGCGAAGATTGTTTTAAAAATGAAATAATCTGGAAAAGATCCACTGCTCACAGCGATAATTCTACATTTGGAAACCTTCACGATTCAATATATTATTATGTAAAAGATCCCGAATCATATGTTTTTAATCCACAATATGCTCCATATTCTCAAGAATATATTGATACATACTATCGTCACGAAAACGATGATGGGCGTAGGTTCTTAGATCGGGATTTGTCTGCTAAGGGATTGAAAGGGTCGGGGTATACCTATACTTGGAAAGGAAAAGAAGGGTATTGGAGATGTCCTTACGAAACAATGTTGAAGTATGAACAAGAAGATAGACTATACTATACATCCAATGGAACTCCAAGGTATAAACAGTATTTGGATGAAATGCCAGGCGTCCCTTTACAAGATATATGGGCAGATATCTATGCTGTCAATTCTCAGGCAGAAGAAAGAGTTAGCTATACTACCCAAAAACCCGAATCTCTTTTGGAACGCATCATTAATGCTTCTTCAAATCCCAATATGATGGTAGCTGATTTCTTTGGCGGCAGTGGGGCCTCATCGGTCACAGCGAGCAAATTGAATCGCAAATTCATCCATTCAGATGTGGGCATTAACAGCATTCAGATAACACGTGACCGCTTAAAAAATGTTTCAGCTGATTTTGATATATATGAAATACGCGACGGGATTTCTCTATATCGCAACCCTGTCCAAACTATGGATAAGCTAAAGGCGCTTATACCGGGACTTAAAAATGAGGATTCGCTTGATAAATTTTGGGAAGGTGTCATAAACGATCCGCGGTATGGAGTTGTTCCGGTTTATGTACCCAATTTAATGGATTCCACTACACGTATCTTGGATGAGGTTTTGATGCGTAGAATCCTATACGAGGCCATACCCGAACTCACAGACTTGCCTTCAGTCAAAAGGGTTATCGTTTACTACATCGACGTGTCCGATATGGACAAGATTAACGAAATGATTTCCAAGGACAAGGAACTAAACGTAGAAATTGAATTCCGCGACCTTAAAGACATCCTCGATGACGTATCTTTAGAAGATGAAATGGATTATTCAATCAAAGAAGATCATTCCAAGATCGACGGCGGCTTTGTAATAGACATAAACAAGTTCTATAGTGATGCAGTCATCCGTCGTATCAATTCATTCAATCTTAAATCTGCACAGAATGATAAAAAAGGTAAATTTAAACCCATCACAATCTCCGACAACGGATTAGAATTGATAGAATACATTTCGTTGGATTGCACAAAAGACGATGGTGTTTGGAATTCTGATACCGAAATTAAGATTGAATATACCAGTAAACTTACTGTAGATGGAAAGAAAACAGACAATTACTGGAATGGTAAGATTTGCTCTTATCAGAAACCACTGCGTATTAAGGTACGTAACATCTGCGGTGATGAGACCATATTCAAAATTGAGTGAGTGAAAGGGAACAAAATGGTCAGCTATGATCTCTTCCTGAAATGTGTAACACCAGCTACCGGGCGCGATATAGAATCCAATTCGGATCAAAAGTCTATAGTGTCTTCGCCAGTGAACAGGTCCATAAAAGTAATCGCCGGCCCCGGTAGCGGTAAAACAACAGTCATTGCACTAAGATTGATGAAACTCATCTTTGTTGATGGGATTGACCCTCAGGAAATTGTAGCGACCACATTCACCGTCAAAGCATCTAAGGAGCTCAAATCGAGAATCCTTTCCTGGGGAATAGCGATAAGGAAAGAGATACTGCCACTTCTCACTGGCCTAGGCGATTTCGAGGAACGCGAACGTGTAAAACGTTTGAATTTCGATCAGATAAAAATCGGAACCCTTGATGCTATAGCTCAGGAGACACTCACCGACGAATGCAGGGCAGATCAGGATCCGCCGATCGTAATCCAAGACTTCATTGCTAAGCACTTCATGGTTTCGGAATGGTTCAATCATCACGATATTCAAGGAGGCATAGTTGAAGAATTACTGAAGATTGGATTCAACTCGTTCGGACTCGGTACACCTGACAGACCTGTAGTTGCCGGTGCTGTGAAACACCTTATGGACTTCCATAACAGGATGATGGAGAATGGAATCGACCCGATTCAGATGAAGGGTGACTATCCCAATCTGGCTGCCATTCTTTCAGATTACAATGAAAAGTTGATTGGTAAAAAACTACTGGATTTTCCCGCTCTGGAGCAAAGATTCCTGAGTTTTGTCTCCACATCCGAATCAGATCATTTCTTCGAGAAGATTAAGGTTCTCATGGTGGATGAATATCAGGACACCAACCTTCTTCAAGAAAAGATATACGGGCAGTTTGTAAAACGTATCGTCCAGAAAAACGGGTGCTTTATTGTTGTCGGTGACGATGACCAGTCGATATACAGGTTCCGCGGATCACGCGTACATCTGTTCTCTGAAATCGAACATCGTTTCGAGAAATACGGGGTGAAGATGGAGACGGAATATCTCTCTGTCAACTATCGTTCAACACAGAATATCGTCGAGTTCTGCAATGACTATGTCGGTTTGGACCCGATCTACCAGGAAGTTCGTGCCGGAGACAAACCTGACATGTCCGTGTCTAGGAAGGATGGTGACAATTTTCCCGTATTCGGAATATTCCGTGACAAGCTGAGTGATCTGGCAAAAGACATAGCAGATATCGTCCACCAGTTTTCATACAATGGTTCGTACACCTTTGTGGATGAAGACGGTGAGGAATACGTATTTGAAAAGTCCCCTGGTGGCGGGCCGGGGGATGCCGTTTTATTGATGTCTTCAACAGCCAACAAAACTTATTCCGACAATCCACGTTCACGCTTGCCAGAGTTTCTGGCTAAAGAATTATCAGAACGGTCTCCGCAGATAATACCATTCAATCCTCGTGGGAATAGACTTTGCGACGACCCCGATGTCGTTAAACTCGTGGGCACATTAATTTGGTGCATCGATCCTGGTTATCAATTACTTTCCAAGATAAAGCTCGATAAGAGAGCATCGAAAACGAGAGACTATTGGAAAACCGAATCAGAGTATTACATCAATCACGCTCCAGATTATGCGGGCATACGTTTGAAAGACATCGTTCATTCATGGGCCACGGGAACATCTTATCCTACTCCTGGAAAATGGACTAAAAACAAAGTTACAGTACTGGATATTCTTTACAATCTTTTGCCTTGGTTCTGTAATAACCGCTGCAATGCAGAATCCATGGTATCAACGCAGGCGATATTCAACGCAATCGCATCGGCCGCAATTATAAAGGGTGACGAGCTAGTAATCAAGTTCAACAAAGATAACCACAGGCCTGTGTCGACCACTGTTAATGAGTTTTATCGTTTAGTCGTTCGTCCACTTCTGGAAGATTCGTTGGAGATTGATGAGTCTTTATTTTTCTCGATTTCATCCGATCATCGTTTCAATATTATGACTATTCACCAGGCCAAGGGGTTAGAGTTTCCGATTACTTTTGTCGACGTATGCTCTGATTTTGAACGTAATTACGTTATGCAGCGTCTCAAGAGATTCCCTGATAAATTCGATGACACCTCACTAATCGAACGGGTCATGGCAAAATACTGCCCAGATATCGTAACCGATCGTTCTGAGATTGATATGCAGTTTGATGATTTGACCCGCAAACATTTTGTTGCATTCAGCAGAGCTCAAGACGTATTGATTTTAGTCGGATTATCGCAGTCATTGGTAAACAAGGAATTGAAGAATATCGCCCTTGGTTACACCAGGGACGGCAATTGGGCGTGGAAAGGAATGGACAATTTGAAAATCATGAGGTGAAAAGATGGCAATCAAGACAAAAGGACAACCTTATGAAATTCCACGCTACAGTCTGACTGGGGATCTTCTGTCATTCCTGGAATGTGAAATCCAGTATCGTTTCAATTCTAAAGGTTCGATGCCTCCATCGACTCCCGTCCAAAGATGGTTCGGAGACTTCATTCATGGAGTAATGGAAGTAGGATTTTCCGAATGGAAAGATGGCCGTCTTGACCTCAACAATATGGATTTCGAAGATACTCAACGTATCGCTAAAATCGTTGCCGAAAGGCTGGAGGATAGGGGCCTACACCCTTACGGCAGTCTGTACATTAAAGAAGATTCCGGAAATAACAAACGCAAGGATTACAACGGCAACATGATCGCCCACTTTTCTTTATCCAGATGGGCCCCCTATCTGTATCCTCTTATTAACGATAATGAGGTCAAAATGGAGGATCTTAGGCCGATGTTGGGATACGGTCAGGGCCTGAGCAATTCAGAATATTATGCCGTCCAGGGCATAGTCGATGTTATATCGACATTCGATGTACGCAAATTCCAAGCCAACAATCCCTTGGTAAAAGCCTTGATGCTCAAAGAGGAAGTTAGTGATCTAATCAGTAATCAGGATGAATATGAGATTATCATCGATTACAAGGGAATGGAGAGGCCTCCAACAGATTCTGATACTTGGAAACATCACGAATGGCAGCTGAACACATATATGTGGCTTAGAGATCAGCAGATTAAAGCCGAAGGTAGAAAAACTCCGATTCTGGCAGGTGTGCTACTTTATCTAAACGAATTACACCTCTCAAAGGCCGCCATTGAGAGGCTGCAGAAGGTAGTAAATGAAGGCAGAACGGATTTGATGCCTAAGGAACAGGATCTGCACCGGTTGCAAAATGGGAACAGATTCAACGAGAGTTTCCGTATTAAACGTAGCATAAGAGTGGTTGCGTACAATCCGGAACAAATCCAGTCCTCCCTAGAGCACTTTGATAACGTCGTGAAGTGCATCGAGTCAAATCTCATTTCTGAACAATCCGATTCAACAGACGTCTGGAAACATTGGACAGGGAAATACAGTAAAGATCGTTGTGTCGCATGTGATTTAAAGACATTCTGTCCACATGCAAAGGAGGGTAATTTCTCCATTCAGGTGCCATGATGACTTCTGTTTCGCTGCCACTCACTAAAAGGCAGATAATTGCCTCATTATCTAAGGTCAAATCCGACCCCTATGTGCAGGAAGTTTTCAGGAAGCATCCGAAGGCTGAGCAGGTTGCAAAGCAACAACTTGACGATTGCTCTACTTTGATCATTGAGAACGTCAAACGTCTAAAAAAAGATCGTAATTTGAGACCAAGCAAAATAATGGATTACGTATTGCATAACATGGAGATGGAGATACACAATCTTCCTCCGGATTCACCACATATTGAGTATTTGAGCAATTATCTAGAAAAACCGCCCCATCTCCTTTACAAATATGTCTCTAGAGAGGTCACGCAAAAAGATCTCGAGGGTCAGAATTTTCGTTTTGGTTTGGTTGAGGAATATCGTGTAGAAGATGAACATGAACTGGACCTAATCTCTGCCCTGAAAAAGGTTTCAATCAATGAAAAACGGTTCAGTTTTACCCGTATTCTTTACAATGCATTAGGCACCCAGGTGCTCAGTCTAGAAAAGTTTAGCAAGGCCACACATACTACTATTGGCAAACACTTTTTTGTAGGCTGCATTTCAGAGGCGAAGTATTCTGCCAAGTTGTGGGAGAAACGTGCAGGCGATTATGGATCGCGCCTAACATTCGATATCTCTGAATCAAAATTTGAATTTCATAAAGTCGTCTATTGTAATCATCCCATTAACACGAAATACATCGAAGATAAGGAAAGCAGTTTGTGTGAACGGTTATCCAAAGAACAATACGATGATGTTCGGGCCGATTTGGAATCGTTCCTCAAAGAATTGGCACTTCTAGGCATAATGTCAGCTTTTCGTAAGGATACAAAGTGGAAATGGGAACGTGAATGGAGAGCAATAAAACCAAAGCGTGGCCTATCTAGAAAATTAATTTGGATGACAAAAACAGGTCTAGGTTATTTTCCTAAAGAAGTCGGCAAAATAATTCAGGTTTATAGTAAAATGCCATTGGCAGAAACGAATGATGTGAAGAAGTATTGCAGAAAGAATCACATAACGTTTAGGCATTATCGCTATAATTGAAATCTGGCTAAATGTCCCCATTTGGTATACACTTGTATATCGCTTTTATTATATCCGCAACGCCTATTTACTACGCTTGATGTTTTATATCAAGACCCCGAAACCCTGACCTCGCCACTTTGTGATTGTTGAACGAAGTCCGATCCATTCGCCACTTGGCGGTTTCCATAGCTTACGCTGCCAGTTGACCCGATGATCTCGGCCCGGGATGACCGTTTTCAGGCCGTAATCGCAAGATCCTTCTCGATATCGGCACGCATATTGCCGAAGATCTCCTTGGAAACGGGGTTCCAATTGCTGTAGACGGCCTCTTTCCTGTTCCCGTTCTCCATCATCCTCGTAAGTGTCAAATGGCCCAAAGACCAGACGATGGATTCGGTGTTCGGTTTCTCGATGACGGTCTTCTTCCTTCCCCGTTTGCCCTTTATCCTCTCCCTGCCCTTCATCTCGTATCTCGCCATGGCTATCGCTGTTTCAGAAAGGAGAGCCAGCATCATGGATCCGCGGATGGACGGTTCGCTCCACACCCTCAGAGGTTTGAGCCCCGTGACCCTCTTCAGGGAATGGATCAGGTGCTCCACGGTGGCCCTCGCGCGGTACTTCTCAAGAGCTTCCAATGGTGTCAATTGCTCCGAGGATTCCAGTTTGAAAATCCCTGCACGGGTGCCCATGATCTCCCGGATTATGCCATCCCTCTCACTCTCGTCGAATGCGAATTTCGTCTGAAGGCTCACCTTCACCTCCACATCCGCGAGAACGTTCCTCTTCACCGTTACGAAATCCGATTTTCTGAAATGCCCGTCCTCGTAGGTCCTCACCGCCTCCACCATACGGTCGAAGCTCTTCGATGCGGAATGATACGAACGGTTCCAATTGTCTAAGGAGAAGAACAGATACGTCGTCCTCCCGGAAGAGTCGAAGGTGTGTTTCTTACAACACACCCCTTCCTCCACATACTCCCATTCGCATTCGGGATCGTTTATCCGTTTGTCATCGGATACGTTCATCTTCACCCTCGTGAGATATTTATGCCCCGCATCGACGATGGAATCCAGGATGTCCCCCGATGCACCTCCGTTGTCCACGATTATCCACGAACCCTCCCGTATCATGGAGAAGATGTCCGGGAGCGCATCCCTGTACTGCTCGGGATCGGATGTGTTCCCCTTGTACGCCCTCATGAAGAAAGGGATCTTAGACTTCTGGAGTTCCGCTGTCAGGAACTCCACCTGTTTCCTGCTCTGGTCCCTGAAATCCCTGGGATAACCTACCGCACCCAATTCGGCTTCCGGACCGTTGACCACTACCGCTGAACCGTCGATGTTCACATCGGTGTTCTCGAAATGGTATCTTGCATCGAGCCCTTCCCACAGCTTCACTATGATCTCGTCGCTGTGTTTCCCCAACAGCGATATCGCACGGTTGATGGTCCTCTGCGATAGACCCGAATCCAATCCGAGCTCCTTCCGCACATCCTTGTTCTTCAGCCAATCGGAACACCTGCTCATTGAATTGCTGCCCATGAGGATGTGCGTGCACATCGCCACCAGTATCCTGCTCATGGGGACCCCGCGTCCTTTGAACGTATCCACGAACTCCAGAACGCCTGCAGAACCGAGATAATGCTCCACGGTTTTCACGAGACCGATAGGAACCGATATATTGTCGTTAGGACTGGGAAGTTCCGTCCCAGTCGCGATTAGTTTTTGTGTCACAGCTGAACATCGGACCGGGACACTTTTCGTTTTCGCCTCATGCCCCTGAATCCGTGTTCAGTTTACCCCTGGTGGCGAGGTCAGGCGAAACAGATTACCAAGACTGGGAGAAAGCGGATCCTGGCCGTTGGTACCGAAGTGAAGAAGCTCGGTCTTGATGACGGCGACGATGTCATCGTTTACATCATGCGCCCGGAAGACGAGCTCTCCATGGACATGCTCATACAGAAAGCCGGAAGCAAGTTCTATCTTGTGATTTCAGAGAATCCCGACATCATCGTCGCCCGCAGCCTTTCAGAGGCCAAGGACATAGCGTCCGAGACCGAGAAGGGAGAACACATCGTCGTCGGATCCTTCACCAGCCAGTCCAAAGCACTGAGGTACAAGCGCATAATCCTCGACGAACTGAAGAAGGGACTGCCGCGGGAAGAGAAAGCCATACAGGAGAGGCTGGACAAACTTCTCCAATACGACTGATACCATGCCCCGCGACATCATGATCGCCTGCGTCACCGTCGAAGTAGCCATGGTAGTATCCCCCGTTCTTAGGTACAAACCTCAGGAACTCCATCTCTTCCGTTTCATCCGCGATCCCGGGAGCAAGAAATCAAAACTCTACAGAGACCACTACAACGAAGTGGTCAGAAAAGTGAGCACATCCCTCCCGTCCTGCAGGATAATCGAACACTCGGACGAACCCGTGTACGAAGTCAACAGGATGGCCAGGAGCCTCGACAAGCTCTACTACCGCATATCAAAGGACAATGACGATTTCCGGATCCTCGCCAATTTGTCCTCCGGACCGTCCGAGTTCGCCGCCGCTTTAGGCATATTCTCATACGTCCACCCCCGCGTGGTCCTGTTCAAAGTCCCCACACGTGAATACGCCGTGTCCCAGGCCATGCTGGAGGAGTTCTACTACGACAACGGCGTACCCGTAGGGCTCACCAGGAAGACGTATCCCCCCAAGGAGATCGCCGGCATCCGTCTGGAACTGCCGGACGAGAGGCGGCTCCGTGCACTCAGATTATACCATTCGATGATGGAGAGCGGTACGGAACCCTATCTCAGCAGGATGGTGCCCGCCCTGAAGGAACAGGGGCTGTGGGAGTACGAACCCGCGAAAGAGGACCTCGGTTCCGATCTTGCCCTGAGGGAGAAGATGTACTACTTCCGCCACTACCGCCAGTACTGGAAGGAGATGGGCTGGATCGAAGAGGAGAAGAGAAGATGCCCCAGGCTGACGGCTTCGGGTATCGCGGCCATCGAGATGTTCTTCACCGAGCCGGACGAGTGATTCTGTTCTGATGGTTTTGGTAAAGGTCGTTTTTGTATGATTCGTAAAAGGTTTTTACGAATTATAATGAAACCTTTTTAAGCCAGAATGTGCATCGGATTATCAAGAGGAAATCAATCTTTCCTTTATGTCCCATAGCAGGACGCTTCCGCAAGTGCATCCCATTCTTTCCCTGGAAGCGTCCTGCGAATCTTTATTTAAGTCAAAAGACTATTTACCAATCGCAGAAGCGGAGGGTCCATGGACAGATTTTCATTCAGGGTCACAGAGGAGAACAGGCGCCGCCTTGAGATTCTGAAGGCCTTTGCCGTTTTGGGAGGGAAGGACCCGACCTACCGCGATCTCGTGAATGAGAGCATCGAGAGGTTCTTCGTGGAAGCATACGACATCTACTGCAAACAGATGCCCGAATCTGATTATCTGAAGGAGATCATGGAGAAAGTGCTGCCGGGGAAGGTCGCGTAATCGCGTTCTCGGTAGTCGAAATAATACTGTGACCGATACATCCATTTCCGTAATTTTGAAATGGCTCTGTGACATTCTTACATTAATGACAATTGTTTCTTTGACCTGTCCCAAGTGTGGAGGTTCCCTGAAATTTGATGATTCTCGTGAATTCGGATTCTGCGAATATTGTGGAAATAAAATAATGATACAACAGGAAATAAATCACATTCACGTCAATCAGAATTTCGACAAACAAGTAGATCGTTTGCTTGTCCAAGCATCTGAGCATATTAAGCTGAAAAAAGCCGATGAAGCGTTAAAACTTTTGAATGATATTAAAAAGATTGACTCTACAAGACCTGAACAATATCTTTTGATGGCCCAAGCCACTGTACTTAAAAAGATTAAAAATGGAAAACTAAGTGGTAAGGTCGAAGATGAAGTCCAAAAATATCTTTCAGACTATGCTGCATATTCGGGAGTCACAATTACCGTCAATGAATTAATGTCTGGACTCGGATTCAGTACAACCTCTTTCAAAAGCAGCTTCAATGCAGCTTTGGAGAAACATGACTACTCTGAATGCGTTCGTCTTCTCAACCAAGAGTCCGGCTCTAAGTTCGATATGAAAGATAGAAATCATTATGCCCCTTATATCTGGGACTTGATGAAGGCTTGTTTGGCGAACAATCATCATTTGGATAAATCTCTTACCGAATTACAGTTTTTCAAAAACCCTTTCAATGAATCTGAGGTTGAGGACCAATTAGAGAACCTTTGCACAGAGGAGTTTTATGAATTCGTAAAAACCCTGAACATTCCTAAAGAGGAAATAGTTTCTATGATTCGTAAATCACTTGATTATGTCTGTACTCATCCAGACATGTTGATTCCCGGTAAGAGTATGCCCAATCTTTCGGATCGTGATTTATGTTTCGGTTTAATTCTCGACCTTTGCCTTGATGTTACGGATTATAAAAACGATAAAACCGTTGTTTATGCAGAACTATATCCCGCGTTTGACAATGTCCACTTCCCTGATTCTTATAACAAAAACCAGGAGGATATGGATTTATTCAAGATTAATCGGGCTCGTACGGCATTCTTCATCAAGCAAGCATTGGATGAAGGAACGAAAGCCGATAAAAATTCGCTAATGCAGGCAGTTAAGAAGAAAATAAAAGAGAATTATGAAAAAACTCATCCCCCTGTTGCAAAAAAGGGTCTTTTCGGTACAAAAATGGTATCACAGCCTGTTCCGCCAGAACAATATTCTGATCTGGAGTTCCATCTAGATGGGTATTTGTCAGAAGAATACGAAATCAGAGATTTCAAACTGAAGGATAATACAAACGTTCTCATGTATCTATTCTATTGAGAGCAAGGGCGGGGTCTCCCCCGCCCCTAAACCTCAATCCTTCACAACCGTGAGCCTCCTCCCCAGGGTATCGACCATGTCGTTCAGGGTCGCCAGCACCTCGTTGATGTACCCCTGTGTGTCAGGCATCATCTACAGGAACAGCATCGCCTGATCCCTCATGTTGTAAAGCTGCTCGTATTCAAGCTCTAGTTTTTCCATGTCGTTTTCGGACATGGTTCACATAAGCGTTTCAGATTCAATATAAAACCTCGCTGAAGAGTAAATCCCTGGGTAACGATAATGACTGTTTCTTTTAAGCTGGATACGTTTTGATATAACACTCCCCGCGACGTGTTAAAAACACCCCGCAACTGATTAAATACGACCAGAAGGAGTATTCCCCATGGATCCGTCCAAACCCAGGAAACACCGTTTCAATCTGCCCCTCAGCGGGTTCTCGGACGAGCAGTTACGCCGTCTCCAGACCATCATCGTATTCGCCGGGTTCGACACAACCCTAATCACCGCAGACGGCAGCAGACTGATGTTCAGCGACGAGTATGCCAGGGACGGTTATCTCAGGAAGGCCGAGGTCAGGTTCCGCGGAGGAAAGCACACCCTCCGCTACGAGATCCCCTACGTCGTCAGGGATCCCAGAGGCGGCGTATACGTCGTGGGGAGGATACACGGACTTGAAGTATTCAGGATCGGGGTAGTGACGCTCTTCTCATCGAGGGTCAGCACCGAATTCCCCAACTGATCTGCCCGATATAGTTCAATTCGCATCCGATGAATCTATACCGTTAATCCTGTGTATTATGGATTTCAAATCCTCGTCAGTAAGAGAAAACTCTTCACTGGCGAATTTGAATTGACTTATCGCTTCTTTTACCAATTTGACGGTTCTGTTTTCGATTGATTCTATAGTCCATTCGTCAACAGAAACTAGATCATCGTTTAACCACAGTCCGTTGTTGTACCCCATTTTTGCTCCATCGACTACATAGTCTCTTTTTTGGACGAATGGGCGGGTTCCGAGACTGCTGTTGTTACCAGACAATGTCAGATTACCGAGTAAATGAAGATGAGTGTCCTGGTATGACTGTGCCAGCTCCGAATCTCCACCGGCAATCATCTTTGTCCATTCGCGGGATATTTTTGGTGTCTGCGGGAAAATATGTTCGATGGTCCAAACCAGTTTTCCATTCACCTTTTCCCAAGGCCCTTTGGTTTCATTCTTGTTTAGATGCTGCGAACAGAGGTAGGATAGGATGAATCTCGTAGCATCGGTATTGTTTTCATATATCTGGCCGCATAGACATTCTATAAGAGGATCCAGTGAAGTCGTTGTCTTCATCAGGGTTTCCTTTATCTTTTCCGTTACCGCACGAGATTTCAAGCCATTGATTTTTGAAATCAAATCGATGAATATGCGTATGAGATCGCGGGTCGGGGGTTCATCTGTTATGTTCCTCCTAAGGAAGAATTTGGTGAGGAACATAACAATCTCAGTAAGATCCTCATCCTTCAATTCATAATCCTCTTTGTGTTTGAACAAATTGAGTAACAAGATATGGGATGGAGCACCGCCCACTTTCCAAAGATTGAAGATTGATTCGTTCAGTTTCTTATCTTCGAATGTTGAATTGGTAATCAATTTGGAATAATCCTTCCCAGAGGCATATAGCTCGCTTAGGAATACATCGGTTTTCCCGGATTTGGTAAGCATCCATTCATAATTGTGATACACATTCGAGGATGTGACAATCGGATCGAACTGATGGTTGAACCGCTGCTTGTATTCGAGTTTGAAAGCGTTCATGTATTGTCTGAAGAATCTGTCAGTAACCTTGTCATCCTCTACACGAATATTGTCGATAAGAGCACTCCATTTCGAGTATGCGTCATCAATGGTGTCCTGTTTTTCTTTCAGCACAATCATTTTGATAAGATCCACCGCAGTCAACGGAACACCGGTATTGTTCAGGGTTCCGAAGATCTCCAGGGCATCGCTCATATTGGATACGGTAACATCGATCAAACACAGGGAACAGATTTTATCATAAAGCTCCAGCAGAGCTTTATTGGCATCTTTATCCGTGTCTGGGTATGTGAGATATTCCTCCAATCTTTTCTGATAGTGTCTGAAGCAACTATAAATCAGGCAGTTACCCGCATTTTTGTATTTTGATTCATTTTCGAATCCGATATCATTGAGCAATTGCTGGTAAATCAGAATATTTTTGCCTTGGGTCTGTAAGACCATGCGGGGTACGAACGGTTCTTTGCTCAATACCACCGCTTTCTTCAACTGGAGATACAGTTGCATCAGTCTTTCATTATCGATGGTAATTGATTTGCTGTCTATCTTTGAATATATGGCACAAAACAGAAGCGATATTGTTACAAGTCTCTGTTGACCGTCAATTACATCGAATTTTTTAGTGGTCGACCCCTTATCGTTGTTCTCTTCATGGGCCATTGTGATTATGGATCCAATAAAGTGTTCATTGGATTCTATAACATCATCGAATAGTGCATCCCAATCTTTTCTGGACCAGGAGTATTCTCTCTGATATTGAGGTATGAAATATTGGTTATCCCCCCTCGCATCGAAAACATTTCCAATTGAACTTTTAGGGCTGCTGATAATTCCCATTATTTCGCCTCAGTGATTGAGAGATTGTAACTGAAATTCTCGGATCTTTGTAGGTACACCTGTAAGGGTACATTTTTCTTTATAAACTGATTTTGTTTCTTTAAATACGCTTTATATATCGATGAGTTTTTATAATATACCTACAATATAGGTATATGCCCGAAATATATTACGTTCAGAGGGGTAACAGGAAATATGCTTACAGAAGCACCTCTGTGTACGAGCCAGGAAGCAAGTATCCGAAGACCGTGAATGAATATATCGGGATTCTTGACGAAGAGAGCGGAAAAATAATTCCCAAGAAAAATCGTGCTCGGACGGATTCTTTCCTGTCGGATGAGGACATAACCGGGAAGAGATTCGGGGGTTCGCATATGCTCAAGAGCATATCTGAACGCATCGGGCTGAGGGAGGATCTCTTCTATTGTTTCGGTCCTGAAGGGGACCGGATACTCGCCTGTGCCGTGGCACAGGCATTATCCGGAGGACCGTTCTCGTCCGTGGAGGATACCGTCGACGGCTGCCTGATCGGGGAGATGCTGGGGCTGGAAGGGAGATTCTCCTCTCCCAGATTGTCGGAATTCACAAAGTTCCTGGGAGAGAGCCTGGGCAGCCTCGAGAACCTGTTCGAAAGGAGACTGGCAAGGGCCGAAGGCACTCTGACATTCGATCTAACATCGGTTTCCAGCCACAGCAGGATGAGGGAATGGGCGGAATGGGGATACAACCGCGATAAAGAGAAGATGAAACAGCTGAACTTCGGACTTGTCACCGACAAGTCCGGCATACCGGTGATGTTCGAACTGTATCCGGGGTCGATTCCCGATCTAAGGACACTGGAAAGGACGGTGGAACGTGTGGGGGAACTGAAGGAAGGCGATTGTTCTCTCATCATGGACAGGGGATTCGGTTCCGCATCCAATCTGAAGTATCTGCTGGAGAAGGAGGTATCCTTCGTGATCCCCGGGAAGAAGGCAACCAGGTGTGTTAAGGCCCTCCTTTCCAGACTCGTGAAGGAGAAGCACCATGCCGATTCGCTGAGGCTGCATGATGAACATACATATTCCGTGCTGGAATCGGAAGTGGCCATAGTCCCCAGAGCGGAACCCGAAACGGAGGATGAGGACTCCAATGATACTGCGGAATACGAACTCATCCTGCCGGAGGATCCGCGTTTCGCGGATGCTCCGGAGAACATGAGGATGAAGGCGTATGCCTGCTACGACAGGCAGAAGGCGGCAGAGGATGCGGATACGGTGTACAAAGCGATCCTGGACATAGAGAAGAGATTGTCCGAGACCAATCCGTACACGGCGGTGAAGGAAGCGAAGAGACTCGCGGGACCGTATGCGAAATACTTCGACCTGAGCGTGGATGGGGAAGGGAAACTCAGGATAGAGCGCAGGAAGAATGCCATGTCGTTCTCCATGAACCGCAACGGCATGTTCGTGATGTTCTGCAAAGGGATAGAGGATTGGGAGGACATGATGTCCTGCTACGACTGCAGGACATATGTGGAACAAGCATTCGATGTGATGAAGAACGAATTGGACGGGAACAGGTTCAGGACTAAGGATCCGCAGACGGCCAAGGGCCGTCTGCTGATCAAGTTCGTTGCTCTGATATTATGGTGCACCATGGCGAAAGAGCTTCGGGACAGCAGGCACGGGGAACCCGTGCGGACCGTCCTCCAGTCCATGGACAACATACTGGCAATCGGAAAGAAGGGGGAATGGAGGGTATTGGAGATCACCAAACGGAACCGCAGGTTCATGGATGATCTCAAGGTGCCGCATCCGCCAAAGACCCTGGTCCTGAAACCGTACACTTACATTCCGGAATCAGCTTTGGCGGATTCCTGATGTACCTACAAATCCGAGAATTTCAGATTGTAAAGAATAGGAGCAATAAATAGTCTTGATTTGGGATTTACACAAAACTCCTTAATCTAGACTGCTGAGTACAAAAAATGAGGTACCCTTCGGTACCCTATGATACCCCCGTGTACGCACGTACCCCCGCGTACCTGAATGCACATTTTCGGAGCTTCATATTCTGACTTTCGATAACATACAGCATGGAACGTCACTGCCGCCACTCCGATTCCGATCTTCGTTACGGTATCCGTTCCAAGGCGGTCCGCCCCTGGATTCCTTCGTTTCTGCACTCGGAGGTAATACCCTGAGAACATTGGGCGTGACCGCCGCGATCTCCCTCCTGGCCCTGGCGAGCTTCGGTGCCGTCCTGGTCATGGAGGTACCCTATACGGCCCACGACGCTTCCTCCGTAGCCTTTGAGAAGGGCACCAGTGACATTTACGCCTGGAAGTGTCCCGACGGGAAAGGCGGGTTCACCGACGAGATCCTTGTCATGAACATCCCGGTCGACTCTTTCCAGCGGTCGATGGAAAGGGACGTCATCAGATCCTCCAACGTGTTCGAGTCCTGCCCCGTTTCGTTCATAGAATCCGACTACTACGTTCAGAAGGTGGCGGAACACATCCTGTCCAAGACGGGGGACTGTTCCGATCTCCTGAAAGCGGAGGCGGTTCTCACATTCGTCCAGAGTTCGATACGTTATTCCTATGACGATCGGACCTACGGGACCAGCGACTTCTGGGCATACCCCATAGAGACGCTGTTCCTTCACAGGGGTGACTGCGAGGACACTTCCGTTCTCTTCTGTTCGATAGCTTCGGAGATGGGTCTGGATTGCGTGCTTCTCGACTACGACGGCCATGTCGCCGCCGGAATTCGGGAGGGGGATTGTTACCTGTTCTGCGAGACCACCTATGATTCTCCGCATCCGATCGGAGGGAATCACCTTGATATTGGCGGGGAGGAACCCGCCGTCTATCACATGGGCGACACCTCCGCACTAATGTTTCTGGATCACGGGGTCGCAGGCTACAGGAATCTCATACAAAGGTTGGCGGGAGCCTGAAACCCCGCAGGAAAGATACCATGAACGCTATCAAAAGCAAGCACATCGGAGTCCTCTCCGTGTTTGCCGTGGCCATGCTGATGGCCGTCTGCGTTTCGCCCATGCTCTTCAACGACGAGAGCGATGCGGCGACAGGGGACGGAACCATCTACCTCAGGCCCGGTGACACGTACACCTGGACACCGACGTTCAACATCGATTCCGGCAGGGTTTCCCTGACCGTGAATGCCAGCACTTCGACCACCGCAGGAACGTTCTCTTCCACTTCTACCGCAGGAGGGGTCACTGCATCCGTTTCCAACAAGGTCGTCTCGATCTCTGTTGCGGATGACACCGCAGCTTCCACCGTCTACGTGAAGGTCAAGGCCACCACCACTTCCGGAGTGAGCCAGACCGCCACCGCCACCATTACCGTGAAGGTCATCGTTCCCACCATCTCACAGGGAACCGTGAACACCTATCAGGGCGGTACCGTGAGCATCCAGCCCACCATAGCCGGTCAGAGCATCGACGGTAAGACCGTCACCTACACCATGACAGGAGCACCTTCCGGACTGAGCATCAACGCCACCAACGGTAAGATCACCGGTACCGTAGCATCCAGCGCACAGGCCAAGACCTACACCGTCAAGGTCACCGGAACCATCGGAACCACCCCTACCCAGACATTCTCCACCACATTCTCTATGGTCGTGGCTGCATCAATGAGCCTCGCCGCCCCCGGAGCGCAGTACACCGCACAGGGAACCGCTAAAGAAATTACTCTCAGCGGAACCAACACCACATCGACCACCACCTGGGCAATCACCTCCCAGGCAGTGAGCGGAATCTCCATGTCCACCGCCACCGGAACCAGCGGTAAGATTACCGTTGCTTCCTCCGTTGCGGCAGGAACCTACGTCATCGATTACAAGGCGACCAACCCCACTTCCGGACAGGTTGTTACCCAGTCCGTGACCGTCACCGTCGGTAACGTCGCCATCAACAGCGTCACCGCCGCCGGCGGAGTCGGAGGCAACGTCTCCGGCGGCAAGATCACCCTGTACGCAGTTCAGGGAACCGCCGCGGAGTTCACCGTTTCCGCAGCTTCCAATCCCAGCGCGGCCAACCTTGCTCTTACCATGACCAAGACCGGAACCAACGCCGACAAGGTCTCCCTGAGCGGACAGAAGGTCACCGTGGCCAACACCGTTGAAGCGGGAACATACAACTTCACCCTGACCGAGACCCAGGCATCCACCGGTGCCACCGCATCCGTCCAGGTCACTCTGATCGTCGACCCCGTCTTCGACTTCAGCAACAGCGTCACTTCCGGATCCCTTTCAGTAAAGGGAGCGGGCAACTGAGGCGGTAACATGAACAGCAACATAACAAAGGGGGTGAGCATCATGACGGCCGTCATCCTGGCGGCCTGCCTTACCCCCATCCTGTTCATGGATTCCTTGGATGCCAATCCAGGAGACACAGAATCCGACCCCCTTGTCTGGTGGAACAACACCATCATCCTCCTGCCCGAAGTCGTGGCAGGCGAGATCACCGACCCCGATTCCGAAGTCCTCGAACCCCCGGAGTCCCTTGTCATCGACTGGGGCGACGGACAGTCCGAGGTGAAGGAAGTGGACGGTTACGTCACGAAGGGAAGCGTGGAGATCGTTCATACCTACGAGAACACCGGTTCCTACCACATCACCTGCACTCCTCAGAAGTCGGGATTCACCTACGAGACCTACGAGCTCTTCATGGAGATCAGCGGAGCCCCCACCGTCTACTTCTATGACGGAGAGGACGAGATCTCCCATGTTGTCGCCGAGAACGGCTACGGAGTCGGAGCATACGAGGACAACTACTTCTCGAAAATCTCCGCACCCGCAGTACCCACCAAAGAGGGAAAGACCTTCGCTGGATGGTTCTACAACGGCGCCGAGTTCGATTTCGACACCGTAATCACATCTCCTACCGTGCTCCAGGCACACTGGACCGATGCGACCTCACCCGACCAGCCTGATACACCTGTCAATCCCGATACTCCCGACACTCCTTCTGAGACCGTCACCGTGACTATTAATGGTAAAGAAGTGACCGTAGCTGCCGGACAGAAGCTCTCCGACATCAAGGTCGAGCCCGGAGAGGGCCAGGAGTTCGTCGGATGGTACGCGGACAAGGATTGCACCGTCGCTCTGGATTCCGATACCGTCCTGACCTCGGGTATGCACGCATACGCCAAGTACGCGCCCGCACAGGAGGACAAGGACGACGGTTCCGATATTCCCGTCGTGGCGATAATCGTCACCGCTTTGGGAGCTGTCATTGCAGTAGTCGGTCTCAGGTACCACCCCGCGATCCTCATCATCGGAGTTCTCGTAGCAGCAGTCGGAGGCCTCGACATCGGGGGCATAATCAGCCTGTTCTGAGGTGATTCCAGTGAATCTTACCAAGAACAGGACGGTCGCCATCGGTGCCGTTCTCGCCATGTGCATGACCGCTTTCGCGGGGATGTGCCTCGTAACGGACGAATCGGATGCGGCGAATGCCACACCAGGTTCCACCGTATCGTTCACATGGTACAATTTCGAGGGCGATGATGTGATTACCGCCACCGAATCGCTGCGTGTGAACACCATATTCGGATGGGAAGTACATCTCAATCCCGTCCACAGCGGTTCTACGACATACTTCACCATTCCGAACTACGTAGCGAACGGTACGTACACCTACGTCCAGAGCCTCTTCAACGAAGAAGCGGGGGAGGAGATGGATTACAAGGCCCAGACCTTAACCGTAACAGGACAGAAGGGAACCTCGGCTTCGAACTACTACCAGGGAAACATCGTTACTTCATCCAGTGTCGGAGCATATCAGAACAAGACCATAGAAGTCTGGGTCAAAGCCGATTGCCACGTCGATTTCGATGTGCTCCAGTGGAATCGCGAGAACAGGGATATCCTCACCGTCACCCCGTACGCCGGTCTCGAGATCAGTACCGTGAACAGCTACACAAAGCAGGTCTCGGGAACCCTGATTGGTGACTGTACGGTCACCGCAATGACGTGGGACAACGGGTCGTACGACACCCTCAAGTACGTTTTCCATGTCGTAGGCGCACACCCCAATGGTACCGCCGAACAGCCCCTCACCTCTCTGAGCAGGGATGCTGACGACATCATCGACAAGACGTACTACGTCGCGGTCGGAAGCTATGTCGAGCTGAGAACGGTTGCCGACGCAGGAGGATTCGACGAATTCTGGTATCAGATTACCGGCGTTACCCCCGGGTTCGGACTGACTTACGATTCAAGTGCCAACCCCAACGGAGGATTCGTCGGGGGAGTGGTGTCGGGAACCATATCCAAGCCCGGAACCATCACGATCAGCGGAGATTATCTGAACGGATCCCTCGAAGGGGACCTGAATTGCAGAATCATCGCGGTCGGCGATCCCGTGACCGTGGACCACACCGTCACCTATGCCGCAAACGGAGGAACAGGCACCACGGCTTCCACCGTTGTCACGGATGAGAACGACGGCAATTCCAACGTCACCCTTGCACAGTGCGGATTCACCAAGACCGGATATTCATTCGTCGGATGGAAGATCGGCAACACCGTCTACCAGCCCGGACAAAAGGTATCGGTCGGAGCTAACGCCACCGTCACCGCGACCGCACAGTGGAGTCAGAACACCCTGTCAGTTTCCGCGAACAACATCTCGGGCGTATCCGGACAAGCTTACAGCAACCAGATCGGAGCCTCCGCCAACAACGGGGGAACCGTCTCGTATGCGGTCAAGTCCTGCACTGGGGGAACCGCCACAGTCAATTCCAACGGATTGGTGACCTACACCGCTCCACACGTGAGTTCGACCACATCGTTCACAGTTACCGTGACTGTAACGGGAACGTTCGCCCAGGGAGGCAATCTGACCCGTGATGTGTCCTTCACCGTGACCGTGGATCCCGTCCTGTCGTTCACCAATGCGGCGACCAGCGGAACGCTTTCCGTCAAGGGGGCCTGAGGATGAGATCCAAATCCTTCGCCCTGGGAGCCGTCCTGCTCATGTGCATGACCGCCCTGGGAGGCCTCACCATAGTCGGTTCGGACCAATCGGATGCGGCAGACGTGAGCTATACCGTCAGGACCGGGGATTGGATGATGACCGAGATGGACGAGTCGGCATTCGACGCGTCCACATCGGCCAGTATCTATCTTTCCGGCCTGTCGTCCCAGTACTACTATGCGGAACTGGATCCCCCGGGAATAAACGCATACTTCTATGCCGACTGCCCCACGGGAACATACTCCGGATCCTGGTTCGCCGTAAACGACGAATCAGGGGAAGAGACGTTCTACGAGAGGATTACGGTAACAGTCGTCGCTGGCGGACCGTACAGGACGGGCATTACGCATCTGGTAATGGGGGCCAGCAACGTTCCCGAAAGCCAGGTCGTACAGAACTACGACACAAGCCCCCAGACGTTCACAATCTCGTCGGCCATCCCCACCAAATCGGGCATGGCTTTCCTGGGGTATTCGACCTCATACAGTTCGAAAGAGGTGGTCTATCAGCCTGGTGACAGCGTAACCGTACGTGCAGGCACAACGGTTTACCTGGTCCCGGTCTTCGGAACCTTGTACAGCCATACCGTCGCGTACGATGCCAATGGAGGGGCAGGATCCACGGAGAGTACCGTCGTTTCCGACTCGAACAACGGGAACACTTCCGTGACTCTCGCATCCTGCGGATTCACCAAGACAGGATACACCTTCGCCGGATGGAAGATCGGCAACACGACCTACCAGCCCGGACAGACGGTTTCCGTGGGAGCGAACGCCACCGTCACGGCTACCGCACAGTGGAGTCAGAACACCCTCAGTGTTTCTGCCAACAACATCTCCGGGGTCTCCAAACTGACCTACTCGAACCAGATCGGAGCCTCTGCGAACAACGGAGCGGACCTGTCCTTTGCGGTTAAGTCCTGCACCGGCGGAACTGCAACGGTCAACTCCAGCGGTCTCGTCACCTACAAGGCACCCACCGTCAGCTCGACCACCTCGTACACCGTGACCGTCACGGCCACCGCTACCTACGGCGACGGCCAGACCATGTCAAGGGACGTCTCGTTCACGGTCTCCGTGGATCCCGTACTGTCCTTCACCAATGCGGCGACCAGCGGAACGCTGTCCGTCAAGGGGGCCTGAGGATGAGGGGAGCGATCCTGTCCGTCGGCCTGCTGGCTGTTCTTTCCGTAATGTTCGGCTTCGCCGTCCTTTCCGAGGATTCGGATGCCTCATACGCATCCACCTTCGGTTCGGATTCCGTCGGGGCGGACAGGATCGTGTTCGATGCCAACGGCGGTTCGGGAGGCTATGCGCAGTATGTCATCAACGGCAACAGCGTGTACTTCCCCACCGAATACAAGGCAACGGGAACATCGAACAGCACCTACCAGCAGATCTCCAGGAACGGCTACGTACTGATGGGATGGAGCGAGAACAGCGGAGCCTCTTCGCCCTCTTACCATCCCGGTCAGGCGTACACCGTCACGGGGAACAAGACGTTCTACGCAGTGTGGAAATCCACCGCTTACGACTTCTCGTACGCTGACGGGCCGTTATCCACCAAGAACGTCTCGGGCAATTCGGTACGCGATCTCGCAGCAATAGGACAATCCTACAGATACAGTTCCGACGGGGACAAGTGCGAACCGCTGACATATCTGGGACTGGACACTCTGAACCACGACGATTACGATGTTGTTCTTACCGGACCCAACGGGTACACGGCATCGTTCAACACCTCCAGCGGATCCTCCTGGCCCTTGGGGTGGCTGACCGTCTCGATGGAAAACTACTGCATGGTACTCTCGGGAACCCCGACCACAGCGGGAACGTACGAGATCCACTTCGAACCCAGAACGTATCCCAACGGAGGTATCAGGCAGGCACACAGTAATGCCGAGGGATTGTTCTTCATCCAGGTCTATGACCCGAACAACGATCCTTCCAACATCATGCACGCGACCTACAACGGGAACGATGTGGGTTACGGGCCTTACCACACCGCCGTGAAGTTACCTGATTCTGTAACCACCAAGCAGAAGGGATGGAACGTCACCGTTGATGGTTCCCCTGCAATCTTCCCCGTCGGAGGCTCCTACACCCTGGTGAAGAAGGAAACCGTCCTCACCGTGAACGAGTACACCTACGACGAGATTGCCGCCACCGGCATTGTCGGAGTGATTGCATACAACGCCAACGGAGGGACCTACAACGGCACCTTCGCCGAGCTTGTTCCCTCGGAGGGCTACACCGGCTTGAAGGACGGTTCCATCGTCACGAAAGCGGGTTACGTGTTCCTCGGATGGAATCCTACGGGGAATCCCTCCGACGTAATCTATCCCGCAGGCCATCTGTACGGCCTTGCTTCGCAGTATACGGAACTCAAGGCGGTATGGGGTACATCGGGTAGCACCGCGAGGATTTACTTCGTCAATCCCGCCGACGGCTCTCAGAACGTATCCTTCAACGGAGCGGTAGGATTCAGGTACGCGGTACCCGAGAACGGCTTCGCCCTTTCGGGTTACGACTTCCTAGGTTGGAGCGAAACGAGATACGATGTAGGCATGGGTGCTCCCGATGTCGGATCTTCAATTACCGTTTCATCAACCAAAACGTACTACGCCGTGTTCAAGCCCAAGGTGTACGAATGCACCATCCGTTACGACGGCAACGGCGGAACGGGAACGATGGGCGTTCAGACGGAAACAGCATCTTCCGTACCCCATTACATGACCGTGGCGGGGTGCGCTTACGCATATCCCGGCTACACATTCGCGGGATGGTCCGAGAACAGATACTCCGAATCCCCGTCCTATGCGGCGGGAAGCTCCTACTGCTTCACCGATTCGGGGGATGTCACCCTGTATGCAATATGGACCGAGAAGGTCGAATCACCGTACAACAGGTTCTACCTAGTATTCAACGGGAACGGGGACTCCGTGACCAATGTACCGCCTCAGGTATATCGGATTACCTCCGAGACCTCCGTAGCATTCTACGTGCCTTCTACGGCCCCTGCGAGGGAAGGATATTCCTTCAGGGGATGGTCCGACACCGCATACGGTTCGGTTCAGTACGATCCCGGGCAGAAGATCGTCCTCTCCCTTGACGAAGGGCAGAAGTCGAAGATACTGACACTGTTCGCCGTTTGGGAACAGAAGGTCATCGGCGGCGACGGTACTTCCGTGACCGTTACCTTCGTGGGCGATTCGGGAACTCTTCGTTCCGTTTCCGTTCCCTCGGGTAATGCGGTGACGCAGATCTCCGCACCGTCCGTCGAGGGAAGGGCGTTCCTCGGCTGGTTTACGACCGACGGGAAATGGGATTTCTCATCCCCCGTAATCTCGGACATGACCCTGACCGCGAAGTATCTGCCCGTGTTCCATCTGGATATCGAGAGTGTTTCCGTGAAGGTGATGCTGGACTGCACCAGCTCGTCCACGAAGGTCTCCTTCTCGGACGGATTCTCAGCAACCTATGATTCCTCCTCGATCCCGGCACATACCGTGGCTAACAGCACCAGCGGTTCTGTCACCGTCACCGTGACAACGGAGGACGGCACTTACACTGCGGTCTGCCATTACACCGTGTCCTATCCCGGAAACGGTAACGGCGAAGACGAGGAAAAGAAGAGGACGTTGCAAATCGACAGCACCGTATTCTACGTCGCCGGAGGCATCGTCGGAATACTGGCCCTGTTCGTCGTGGGGAGGATGTTCCTATGAACGGCAAGACCTTTGCGATTGCCGCAGTTCTGACGATCCTCTGTGCTTCCTGTGCCGGATTCGCCTGCACCGAGAAGCAGGAGGAAGAGGACGGATTCCCTCCGCTCGTTATCGCTCTGATGGTGGCGGGATCCGCTGGAGCCGGAGGCGTGGCGGGATGGTTCCTGAACGACTACTTCGATTCCCCCGAAGCGGATGTACAGTCCCATCTGAGATTAGCGGCTGCGAACAACGTCACCGACGTGATGTCCGTGGCCTCCGTGTTCACCGCCAATGCCAACACCAACTACGCCCAGCTGTGGTCGATGACCAAGGAGCACTGGATAAGGCAGGCGGAACTGGAAGCGTACACCGAATGGTCCTCGGGAAAGAGTTACGACGGTAACTCCGTCCTCCTGGGCGCACGCGCCTACGAGAACAACTCGACCATGACCGCCAATGCGGTAGCCCAGATCGATTCGTTCTTCAACGAGTTATCCGAGAAGATCGCCGACTGGGGTACCAAGGATGCCTACTCCGGCAGTATGTCCGTGGGATTCGTGTTCGACAACACTCCCGTGATGTCCACCGGTTGCTCCTGGAACGCCGATCTAATCTCCGTGGCGGATGCTTCGGGTAAGACCTCCAAGGTCTACATCGGCACCGTGGGGGAGGACTACATCGTGACTTCTGAAAGTTACAAACCCGCCTACGTCTGCAACTTCGGGGGAAGGACCACCATAACCTCCGAGGACGGGACGACCTACACGCTGGAAAGCGGCAAGACATACCTGTCCTCTCTGAAGTCCAACGTGGGCAACAAACCGTTCCAGTCAGGTATCTACACCGTGACGAACTCCATCATCGGCGGCGATTCCCTGTCCTCCGTGATGGGCGAATCCTACGTTCCCCTCAAAGCGGGACTGTCCTTCCAGACCGACGGCCAGAGCAGGTATGCCGTGCTGGATAACGGAAAAATGTTATTCGGCAACGGAACCTACAACGGAGTCTCATTCAAGGTCGTACCTTCCGACATACCTTCGGGAGAGGATGCACCAGAGGCCGTGGATCTCACTCCGATCCTGAAAGCCTACCAGAAGCTCCTCGACAGGATATACTGGACATCCGTTTCGGCGAACAACTCCGCCTCGGCGGTATGGAACATCTACGACCGTGCGGACCAGAAGGACTACGGTGTCACGACGCTCATGGCAAGCAACGTCTACGATTCCGTGGTGCTGTCGGAGGGGATGAACGAAATACTCACCCTCTCGGCCATGCAGCAGCTCGCGACCTACTACGATGCCAACGGGGACGATCTGGACGATCTCCAGATAGGTCTCTACGGAAACGGAATGGACGCTCCTTTCGTCAGAGGATCCATTCTTGACGAGTTTGGCAACAAGGTGTACGACGACGTCATCTTCACTCCGTTCTTCCAGTCCGATTCCGTGACCCTGGAAAGGGGAATGGACCATTCCGTGAAACAGAACACCCTGGTAGCGGTATGGACCGATGGAAAGGATCTGACATCGTGGTATGCGGATGCCATGCAGACCGACGGTTACGAGACGCTGTTCATCGAGGAAGGGTACACGCTCCAGATCTCCCAGTTGGGGGTATGCGACGATGCCGGAATGCACACCGAACCCAAGGTGGAATTCAAGGTAACCAAGGTGGACTACGTCAGCCCCGGTCTAACGAATCTCCATAAGGACCACGATGCCGACGAAGGAACGAAGAACTGGGTTAAGGGGATCTGCATCGTAATCGGTGCCGTCCTCGCCCTGTATGGTCTCCTGACCCGCAGGTACGTCCTCGTCATCGGCAGTGCCGCTCTGATTGTGTTCGGTCTGTTCCTCTCCGATTACGTCGTGAACTGGATTGCAGGGAAGGTGAGACTGTGAAGGAACTCGGCTTCGCTGTCAACCGCCCCCAGGACATCCTCGACGGCATACGGGAACACCCTACGCTGATGACCTGGGAGCTGTGCCCTGTATGCGAGGAGGAGGTCCGGATACGCGCATACGGGAGAAGCATCTGTCCCTCGTGCGGTGCCCCGATCATTCCGTGCTCCATGTGCGGAACTTGCAGGGAACCGTGCGTGTACGATGTCCTTCAGAAGGAATTGGAGGCCGGAAGATGAACCCGTCGGACATCCAATCCCTGGCGGAATACTTCAAGGAATTCTCCGAGAAGGTCTCGCCTTACGTCGAATGGCTTCAGGGCAACTGGTTCCCTCTCGTTCTTTCGGGTGAGATCGTCGGTGCCGTCATAGCCGTGAAACTCGGAAGGTACCGCAGGGGAATAGGATGGCTGGCGGCGGCTCTTGCCACGATCTGGTTGGGAGGCACCGTATGATTATCGAGTTCAGGAACAGGGATGCTCCGAAGAACCCTGGGAGATGGTACACGTTCACCTACGACAACGGTCTGCGTGTGACCTTCGCGGAGTATCAGGGCACTTTGTCCGAGATAGAGGAACTTGGGAGACAGCTCTCAAGGGAGAAGAAGCGGGAGATCAGGATGCGTGTCCATGACATAAACGGATTGGACAGGATCCATGCGATTTTCCGTTACTGAAACGATTTCTAAAAACCCTTTACAAATCAAAAGAGGTAAGAAAATGCTGAGAAAGAAGAAATGCGGAGGCGACTGCGACAGCTGCCGCCGCGGATGCGGGGAGCATTGTTCCCCCAACGTGAAACCCAGGACAGAGTACGGCTCCGACCTTGAGGAGATCAGGAAGCTCGGGAACTACCTTTCCGAGAGGTACACCGCCCGTTCCCTGATAGATGAGATAAGCAGGGTCTACGACCCCAACTACCTGGCGTTCTTCGGTATCTCCGGTGCCACGGAATCCTACCTGACCCACTTCAACGACAGTCTGGGTCTGCACATAGCCAGGGAGGACATCAGGAAGATGGCGGAGAAGATCGTCGAACGCGGAGACATCACATTCTGAGGTGAAGACATGAGCACAAGGAGCAACATCATAGTGGGGAACCAGCAGTTCTATCACCACTGGGACGGTTATCCGGAAGGAGTGGGGGCGGATCTCGCTTATTTCCTCGCCAACATCAACGCGGGCTACCTTCCCGCTTGGAACAAGAGCATCGACAAGCTCGCCGAGTACATGAGATACAACGGCATCCCCGGGAGACTGGCATCCGAAAGGGGAATGGACAAAGCCTACGAATTCGAGGACGAAGGCCTCCACGGGGACATCGAGTTCCTGTATATCGTCCAGGGGAGCCAGGGCAACTACCGTCTGTACTGCGTGGACGTGTGGAAGTACTGCAAATCCACCCCATTCGAGGGCGATATGTGGGACCATCCCTTCTTCGGCATGAAGACGAAGGATCTCATCAAAAAGTTCTGCAAGCCCGAGTATGAAGTGAATCTCCCGCCTGCCGACATCCCTCCCGAACAGAGGATGTACATGAGTACGGGAATCTTCAATCACGCTGAAGCGAAACAATGCGGGATGGAGAAGGACATCGGATACGGGGAACACGACTACAGTTCCGGATTCGTCAGGATAAGGAACGAGAAGAGGCGTATCTGCCCCGTCTGCGGCAACCCCATCATCGGCTACCCCGCTCTCTCCAGAAGGGATGGAAAAACGGAGATCTGTTCCGCCTGCGGAGAGAGGGAAGCGTGGGAGGACTACGCAAGAGCCAGGAGGTTCCGCAGATGAGCGTCTACACCACCCTTGGAGTTACAGTCTCCCCAGAAGCCGGCATTTACTTCCTCAGGTTCCTCAAGACCCTGAGGGACAGGCCCGACAGGGTCACCCAGGACAACGACGGAACCGTTTCCGCCCTGTGGGAGGACAGGAACCACTTCGACGAGTACTCCGACTGCGACTACTCCACGATCCTCGACTTCCTGGACAACCTGGGCGAGGAGAACTACATCTCCGAATCCATCACCGAGGACGGGGAGCCGGAGATCAGGGGAGGCTACTACTTCGGATTCGCCAGGAGGATCACCTACGACCTCTACGGCGACCCCGTGGACCTCAACACTGTTATGTCCGGCAACCGCAAGAGAAGATTCTTCGGAAGGAGGCGGTAAAATGGCCCTTCTGATGAAAGTCACCGACAGCATGGATGACGATGTACCGACCATCTACGACCTGGACGACCCGAAGCAGAACGCGGATTTCAGGCAGTACTGCCATGACGTAGGAAGAATGGCGGAGGGCAGAGATGGATATTATCCCGGCGACAGGGTTACCATCGAGTGCATCAGGAGGGATGACTGATGTCCTGTCCTTATTGCGGTTCCAGGAAGGTGGCGGAGGAGTACACCGTCCAGACCTACGACCTGAAGGAGGACTGGATAGCGATAAACCATGTCCAGTGCGGCAAATGCGGAGCGTACTACTCCAAGACGATCCGTGAGAATCCCCGGACCGGTAAGAGGAAGGTGTTCTGCACCAAGGGTTCCTACCTCACGGGCAATCCCCCTCAGGTATCGGAGAACAGGACCCGTCCCCTGAAGGACAGGCTTATCCGCATATTCAGGAGGCACTGAGATGTACTGTCCTATGTGCGGAGCGCCCGACCACCAGATGTATATCGGGAAACTGGGTCCGGATGCGGTAATCAGATGCGGATTCTGCGGCACCCAATACTACCGCGACATCGACGACGATCCCGTCCTCTCCATGAGCGAATGGGGTTCCTACCGTTATGATGGTGAAACGGACATGAAGGTCCTCAGGAAGAGGGCCGAAGGTGCGGTGAGATACTTCAACAACGGAAGACCCAGGAAGGAGATGGAGACCCACGTGTTCGGCTATCCTTTCTCGATCATCGACAACGGGAAGCTCGCCGATGTGGACCGTGCCTACAAGGGCAACGTCATCATCCGTGCCCTGTCCTACGGCGGCGGAATCTACGAGGGGAAGACCACCCTGTCCTACAACGACGATTACAACGACGGCAGGGGACAGGGAGGGGCAGGATGCGTCCTCATCGGGGATGTGAAGGATGTCCGCATCGAGAACGGGTACCTGGTGATCTCCGGGCTGGACCTGAACAAGCCCATCGAGTACCGCTACCTCATCCAGGAGAGACCTGACGACAAGAAGGTGGTGTTTCCCATCCCCAAGGGCGGGAAGGTGCCTCCGGAGAAGCCGGTTCCCAAGAGACAGCCGACAATCGAGGAGTTCGGCCATACGCCCAAGCCTGCACCGAAATCCGTTCCCAAAGCACCCGTGGCAAGGAAGAACCTCACCGTTGCCGAGATGATTAACGGTTCGGTGATTGAGTTCTGCACTCTTCTTGAGATGCTGGAGAGGGGGATGGAACGTGCCGGTCAGTGGTACTACGAACCCTACGACGGCAGGAAGATCCCAGTGTACACCGCTTCTGAAATGGAGATCATGCTCAGGGACCCGGACAGGGGAAGGGAGCTGATTGACATCTTCAGGGACTGCTACCTCACCCGTTACTCCGAATACTGGAGTTACTGGAAGGATTTCGGCATCACCTATCAGGAGTTCAAACTGGTTCAGAAGAGGCTCCGCGTGATGTCCCAGGGTTACCCCCCGAAACCCAAGACCCAGACTCCTTCCAAGCCTGCGGAGGAACCAGCACCCAAACCCGCTCCGAAGCCCGTTCCCAAACCCGCTCCGAAGAAGGAGGCACCGAAGCCGATCCCGAAGAAACCCGAACCGAAGAAGGCCCCCAAACCAGTCCCGAGGAAGAAGGGCGAACAGGTGTTCGAGGTCAGGGTGGACGGTGCCGTGATGGGGAGCTTCTCGTCCAAGTCCAAGGCGGAATCCCTGAAGAGGCAGCTCAAGGCCGAGGGCAAGAAAGCGAAGATTGTGGGGGTGTTCTGCTGAACGCTGCCGAAAGGAGGGCCATGCAGATGCTCTCCTACAGGATCGCCCGCTTCATGGACGATTACGACCCCTACGGATTCATGGATGCGCTGGAGACCGGGGAGAGCATCAACGACGGCATCGAAAGGGCCGCGAGGGAAGCATATTCCGTGATGCTCGAAGGGGATTTCGGACAGATCAGGGAATGGATCTACGACCCCGACCTTGACGAACCCGCGAAGCTGAAAGCGGAGATGGATTCGATAATGTCGGAACTGAAGAGGCTCGAAGACCTTCACGCACAAACGATTTCTAAAAACCTTTTACAAATCAAAAGGAGGACGAACAGATGCAGCTGATGACCGCAGAGATCGAGAAAGCACTGAAGAAGAACCCGCTCTACTCACAGGACGGGAAGGGCGGGGATTCCAAGATCGTGGTGAAATACTTCGGAGGTTCCGCCGCCACATGGCTCATCACCGAAGGGGAACCAGAACCAGGTGGAGATTGGCTCCTCTACGGATTCGTCACCCTCGGTCTCCCCGATGAATTCGCCCCCGGCAAACTGCTCTGGGAGTGGGGTTACGTAAGACTCAGCGAACTCCAGTCCCTCAGGTTCCCGCCCTTCGGTCTGGGAGTGGAGAGGGACATCCTCGTGGAGCCCGGGAAGTACAAGGTCAAGGACGAGGTGTTCATGTGCCGCCAGTACGGGAGGGATTGAATGGACTCCAAGACCTGGGTGTTCTCCCATACCGCCGACGAGGAATACCCGGTGACCTTCTGCGGATCCGAGGAGGAGATGGACAAGGCCGCTACCTCTCTCATGGAGAGGTACCGCGAGAGGGGGTACAAGCCCCCTCTCACAGTCTGGACAGGTTATTCCTGGATGAAGAAGAAAGGCCCATACTGCCAGTTCGACGAACACGGGAAGCACATTCTGGGGGCTACGGCATGAAGCCCGGCATAATCTCCGAATGGGATTACGAGGAGTACATCGACCGCGCCTACGGAAGAGGTGCTGACCTCAAAGAAACGAAGCTGTGGAAACCCACGTATGAAAGAGGATTCGTCTGCCCCGACGACAACGGCGGATGGCTGGCATTCGCCTACGACGGCAGGAGATACAGATTCCTGGGAACCTACGGATTCGACGATGTATTCGAACCCGAGGAAGAGGATCCCTACGAGAAGAGGGACAGGATGCTGGCCGAGGCTGACAGGGCATCGGGTCCCGACGGCATAGACATCCTGAGGGAACTCTACCTCGATCCCGATTTCAGGCAGGACACCACTCCGATCGGACTGAGGATTGCGGAAGATCCCGATTGCATCCGCTGGATCAAGGACTATTGGGCGTACGTCCAATGGAACGAACACGGCAACGAGGCTTCCCTCTCCGAGATAGAATTCGGCGGGTTCGTGCAGGATATCCTCGATCCTTCCTATGCGACGGAGTATCTGCTGTGCAACTTCCCCTTCTCCACGAAGAGGGAGATGGACCTGGCGGACAGGCTGAAGGTCCTTAGCCGGAGGTATTCGGGGTGAGGTTCCGCGACGTTCCTATATGCGTGTGCGTATGCGCATTGTTCGTGTGTGCCTGTGCATACTGCGTGTACTGGCTGGGGGTCGTGCTGTGAATAACTTGAAAATGTTATTCGACGGCCTGGCTGCGGTCGGTGCGGTGTACTGTCTAGCTGCGCTAATCAGAATGATCGGGGGGATGTGATGCTCCATCCAGCGATTGCCAAGGGAATCCGTTTCCTGCTGATTGTGTCGGGGTGCATCTTCGCTTCCCTGATGGCCATGACGGTTGCCGGTTTGATACTGATAGAACTCAACGGAGGGGTAGTATGAACTGGTATCTGGAACAGGTGCTGGGTCTTGTCCTTCTCGCTTTGATCTTCGCAGCGGTGGTATGGGAGGTGACCCACCTGTTCGAGTGGTCGGAATTCCTTTCGGAGGACCCTGCTAAATATCTGAGGGAACACGCTCGCGCGTACGCGGAATGGATGTTCGGCTGGATTTCGTGATAACTGGTGAACACGAAACAATTTGCAATCAGGAGAATGAGAATATGAATGAGAAGAAAGTGAAACAGGAGAAGGAGGAATCCGAGGATTACGGATTCGACATCACGGATATGGAACTGGACTACGGATTCGACGACAGGGAGGGAAAATGATGTACCCGCTGGAATTCTACGGGGAGATGTATGACCTCTCCCTGTTCGTGACCGAATACACCAACAACGGCAGGCTGGCGATCATACTGATAGACCAGGACGGGGAGGACTTCGCCGACGTAACCGTGAACTTGCCGGGGGAGAGGTGCCCTGAGGGATGTGCCTTCGTGGACACCAACAACTCGCCCTGGCTGGAGGAATTCATCGTGAAGAACGGATTGGGGGAGTTCACGGGTGCCTACGGTTATTCGGGGTTCTGTTCGTACCCTCAGTACAGGTTCTATCCTCAGGTGATCTCCAGATCCCCGAAGAACACCTACAGGGTGGAATACCTCGAAAGGGGGAGATGGAAGAAGCTGGAGGATTTCAGTTCGGAGGACGAGGCTTACGAGTGCATGGAGGACCAGTACTACTTCGACAACAAGAACGGGGAACCGTTCGTGAAGTACAGAGTAAGCGAGATAGGGGGGAAGAAGTAATGTTCAGGCTGTTCAACAAGAAGGAGGATCCCGCGGATTATGTGTTCAGGAGAGGACACATACCCGGAGGAAGCTACCTGTTCGATGACGGAACCTTCGGGTACATCGCGGATCCCGAGTTCGATATCTCCGAGTTCATAGACTTCGAGGACTGGGAGACCCAGGAATTCATCGAGAGCTACTGGTACGGTATGCTGGACGGCGAAGAGAAGGAGGAAGCCGAGAGGTATATCCGCAGCCACTTCGGAGGCAAGCTGCCGATTGGGAACATCTACATTGACAGATGGGGAACCGATGGGGAGTTCCATCAAGGCGGATGTTTCCTATATTTCGAAGGAGAGACCCTTAGAGACTATTGTTACAGGAATGGCGAGCCGTACCCGGTAAGGGAAGTTCCGGACGAGGTAATCGAGGCTTTCGAGGCAGGGGATCGGGAAGCCCTGTGGAAACTAAGGCAGAAAGTACCCGAATTGAAGAATCTCCGTTTTTAAACCACTTACATCCCCTTGTGGGATGATTGCAGTTTTGATTTCACTTATGTGGGCAGGTGGGACGGATTCAACTGAGCATTTACACCCATTCTGTCCACTCCTTTACATTCTGTCATAAGCTACCTTGTAAAGTGTAAACTTCTGACCTCTCCCCTACCATTATAACCACAAAAACCCCATAATCATCCGCAGAAACGAAAGGAATCCGTCTACCCCGCAGAGGAGATAAAGATGGAATCCGCAAACACCCAAATCACGATCCCGGAGGTCATCTCATGACCGTCCTGGACGAATTCTACGCAGGCTACCTTCATTATACCGTGGCCTTCAGATTATGGACCGACACCTGCCGCCAGCTCGCCGACTGCAAAGGCTCCCTCGATGAAAGACAGGCCCTCGTCGATGAGACGCTGCGCCTATCCATGTGCGTGGCCGACAACATCGACGAGGTGGAATCCCTCATAGCTGACACTCTCGAATACATTCAATCCGAAGATACGGGGGATCCCGATCTCCTCGGAGCCATATCCCTGATAACCAACAACCTGAAGGAGGACAGGGCGAGAGCTGATGACTACACCAGGTTCGTTATGCGCAGGAGATCGGGAGGGAAGGAGAAGAGACCAAGACGCCCCCAGATTGCCAATCCATTCGTCTATGTTCCCCAAGAAGATTCTGAGGAAGAACTCGAAGAGAACATCAACGTCGAAGAACCCGATTCCGTAGAGGAATCCCCAGAGGCTGAATCCCAAGCGGAATCCGTAACGGAAGAGGAGGAACAGGGATCTGATGCTGCAGAGGAACCCTCCGAAGAAACCGTTGAGGAACATTCGGACAATCCTCTTGCCGAAGAATCCGAGAGGATAGCTGAGGAACAGAAGAACCAACCTCCTGAAGTTCCCGAGGAACAGGAGGAACCCAAGAAGAAAAGCTTTTTCGGAAGGGGAAGGAAATGATCGAGGCCATCCTCCCCTTCCTCATAGCATTCGTCTCGCTGGGTGCATTCGAACTCGGAAGGAGGGTAAGGGACAGGGTACACGTGGTCATGCCCTACAAGGATCCCGTGACGCTGCTGTTGTTCCTCGCTTCCCTCTCCCCCCTCATATTCTCCCTTGCCGGACACACGATCATCGAACCCACCGACATCTGGTACCTCTCCTTCGTAATCGCATTCCTCGGCTGTTACTCCCTTGCCTACATCAGAGGGGAACTCGACCTTGTGTACGTGAACGTCCACACCCTCATCTCGGAACGTTTCCCCGGCGGTGCCCAGGAGATCAAGCCCGTGGTCTACTATTGGGACAGGGACGGTAACCAGTGTCTTCAGGAACAGTCCTTCAGGGAAATCCTGAAATCCGTTTTCCTCGGAATACGTTCCCCTCTCCGTCTGGATGTGGGATTGGTGAAGAGGACGAGACCCGTCTTCGTTCAGAAGGTACTCTTCCCTATGGTCACCGTTGATGCCATAGATGTTGTCGAAGAGAAGATCGAAGAGACCCAGATCAAGAAGTGGATCTTCGGATTCAGGGTACGTTCCTACTCCTATACCCCCGCACCATCGTGCATAGACACGACACAGCAGTGGTTGGTTTCCGCTTATAACCAAGAACACCTCACCAAGGAACTCACCAGGAAGGAAGCGCAGCTCCTTGAATCGAAGACCTCGGCCATGTCGGCATTCTATGCGAAATCGGCAGACCTTCTTGTGGAGATGATCTCCGACCGCACCCCCGGAGCGGAAATCTATCAGGATGTCACCGACAGATTGGCTCCGAGGGAACCGCAGCGTCCCCCCGTACAGGAGAGGGAAACGCCGCCACCGAAGAAAGGGATCTTCAGGAAGAGGAAGGAGGGGAGCGAATGATGTTCCCATTCCAGAACGAACCTCCTGTGGGGGACTCGGGTTCCCTTCCGGACATAAACACCTCGGAAGCGATACTCTACGGTCCCGCCTACTTCAGGATAAAATCGATGCAGTGGGCCTGGGACGAGATGGAGGACTACCTCATCAGGAAGGCCGACTCCCTGGAGAGCCAGATCATGGACAGGGAGTGGTGCTATTCCGTCATGAGGTACAACCGTTACCTCATCTTCGCCCGTTCACCTCCCGTGAACGATGTATCCAAACTCCAGGACCTTTTCACGCTGCGTTCCCTGTGTAAATGTGTTGCCGGTCTGAAGAAGATCGACGAGTACAGGAAGCAGAACAAGGCCTGGGCGAGGATGAAGGGTACCCAGAACTATGTGGAGAACATGAAGGGAAGGGGAATATCCGAAGCGGAATGGAAAGCTGCCACGGCAAGCTACAACAACGAACCCATCACCTATGATTACGTCCACGGCCTCAGACCTTCGATGATCCCGGGAGAGATATTCGACTGGAATGATGCTATGAGGGACCTCATGGGCGGGAAGGAATTCGATTCCCTCGTCTCCAAGATTTTCGGTGTCGATGTCTCCGACGTTCCTGTGGACGGAGAGGAGAGGGCGGTCACGCCCGAACCTCCCCCGGTACGGGAACAGGGTGACTTCTCCGACCTATCCGAACCTCTGGGTATCATGTTCCCCGATCCTATCGAAGATGCCAAACAATCCCTCGGGGAACTCACCGACGAATGTTCGGCCTGTGCGGATTACTGGGACATGATGGACATTGACCCAGTACGTCTGATAGACACTCTCATAGAATACGCGGAGGCGGTATGATGCAGCGTTTCGTACCCAAGTTCAAGGAAACAATCACGGACATGAACAACGAGTACCGCAACCTCCTGCGGGCGTTCAAGGTCAAGGACACGAGGGTGGAATACCTGAACACCTTCGAACAGGCCCTGGCACTGAACTGCAACTTCCCCCTGTGGGAAAACGAGCGGTACTTCAGGATAACGAACAAGTATCCCCTTCCCGAGGAAGGATACACCTCCCTAAAGAAGTTCAAGCTGTACCTGATGCTGTACTTCTACGTGATGAGGGATGCCGGTCTTCTCAACCGTGAGGCGGAGATGGCCGAACAGGATTGGAACAAGAGAACCGATGCTTTCGGAGGGAGCGCATGAAACTGAACAGCGATTTTATCAATGAATATCTGAAGGGGATCTTCAAGCCCGGTGCGGTATTGGTCTCCTACGGGATGAGGGGAGGGGGCAAGACTCACTGTGCCGTCTCCTACTGCCAGAGACTGATAGAAGGATACTACCCGGACTGTCCGAAGCACGTGGTATTGATTACCAACGTGATCTTCGTGAAGAAGTCGAGGAAGGGATTCGTAACCGAATCCCCGCCGGGCGTGTACACCATCCATTCCATGAAGGAGATATTCCCGATCGTGGTGGAGACCCTGGAGAAATACGGTCGTAAGGACACGATGATCGTCCTGCTTCTGGACGAGGCCCAGAACTTCCTTCTCGGAGATATGAACAACGTCGGCGACATGGCATCCTCGATGAAGAAGTTCTGCGGGATTATCAGGAAATTCAACATGTGCCTGTGGCTTCTTTCCCCGGCCATGAGGAACCTGGGTCCCGCGTTCAGGAACTTCCTGGATGCGGAGAACGATCCGGGTAATGTCAATTGCACCTTCCAGAAGAACAACGCGGATGCCAAGAGGTTCGTGGATTCCAGGCACTACGACATGGACCCCCGTTCGATAGTGTACGTGAAAGCCGGATTCAACGAGCCTACCCAGCTGCTGCCGGTACCGACATCGTCGTGGACGAGGGATCCCGACACGCTGGCCGAAGGGGAATACGCATACGACAACCTGTCCAGTGCCGATTTCGTCGTGGGAGATTTCCCGTTCCACGAGTTCGTCCAGCACATATCGGGTAAGTCGAGTTACGACATGATCTCCGGGATAAAGGAGTTCTACGAAGCTCTTGACAGAGGAGAGATGGAGGACGGCACACCGGTGCAGGATGCGGATAAAATCCGCTACGAGTACGGGAAGATTCTTGCAGTCAGGATGAGGGTGGAGTACGACGTGCCGAGGGAGACTGTAGCCGCTTTGTTTGGTGTATCCGAGAACACGATCACCAATTGGGTGAACGCCTGGAAGAAATCCCATCAACAGGATGAAACGACTTGAACCTGCACGCTGCCCCGTACCCTTCCGTGAAGATCGGACGGGGCGGCGTGTCCTTTTCATCGGGTCAAACGGGTGCGGGGGAGGTCCTGGAAACCCCTCGGAAAGCGGGGGGTGCAAGATAGATATATACGCGCCGCGCGAGGTAGCCGATTTGTTTGTTGTACTTACGTCTGGCCTAATTGAAAAAGAACAACCGCTAATCAAAGTTTGAATATGTGATCTTAACGTATTTTCTTTAGCAGGATTACGTTTGTTCGCCCAATTGCGAATATTCTGTCTTCAATTCGGTAACATCATACCCTTCACATTCGAGATAATCAATCATGGTCTCCGCAACATCTAACGACACTTTCGTTCCGATGCCGCGCATATAGCATCTCGCCAATTCTGCATTGGCTTCCGGCATATCGTATGCTACCGCCCATAGCGCATCCAATGCCTCCTCGGAGAAGTAATCCAGCTTGGTCTCTTCGTACAGTCTCAGACAGTTCTTTCCGTAAAACAGATATGCTTCCTCGATTCCGCCGTCCGCAGCCTTGGAGAACCATTTGGCGGCCTTGAAGTAATTCACCTTCCCAAATGCCCCTGTTTCGTAACATACAGCAAGGTGGAACCGAGCATCGGCACACCCTCTCGATGCAGAAATAAGGATGTGCTCCTCGGCCTTCTCGGATGATCGAGCGACCCCGATTCCGTATTCATAAAGAACTCCGAGCAAGAACTTCGCATCGGGGCTGAAGGCGGATTTTCCTTCTATGGTGTGTGCCAGTTCATCATCGGCGATGGGTATGGTTTCATCATTGATTCTGTTTTCAACCCATGTTTGGAGGTTCTCTACCGATTGTTCAGGGAATGGATCGGTGAATAAATCATCAGGTATATCGGTAGTAGAAACGTCTAGGGTGGTTTGTTTCATCACTATCACATCTATTCGGCATTCGATAGAACTACTACAAGCTATAATATTCTGGCTATATAAATTCAAGAAATCGAAATGGCTCTTAATGATTTTAAAATAGGTGCAAATGATACCTTACGTGTGATTGTTAGAAAGCTTCTAAATGCTTTGGATCCAGACATCGACGATTCGATTATTTCATCATTCATCCGTTCATCCAACGGCGGGGGGTTGTCCAAAGATGCACTTAGGGTTCTCGATGACCTTTGCTCCAATATCAAAAACGGAACTGACCTTGATAAGGAAAAACAAGTCCATGACATAATCATTAAAAATGTCAATTATCGCAATACTGGCAATATGGAAGACCATACTGCCGAAGGATTGTTGAAGAATCATTATGGCGTATGCGATGGGATTTCGAATCTTGCCAACGAGATATTCCGGAGAATCGGCATCAAATCATATCTTGCTACAGGAGATTTATTGAAAAGTGACGGAACTACAGAACCACACGGGTGGAATATAGTGTGTATTTCCGGGATATGGTTCCATTTAGACATAACTTCAGATCTGGGATTAACAAGAAACAAAAACAACCTTCGTTATGATTACTTTAACCTCTCCGATAGTGAAATAGGGGTAGATCACAAGAATATTTCTGCAAACGAAAAATGTCTTTTATCCAACCGCAGTTACTACAGTGGGCCAGAGTATTACTGCCCCACACTCGATGTCTTTGAACAAAGGTGGAAAAAAATAATCGCTTCTGGAAGAAACTCCATTGTTGTAAAATTGCCAGAAACATATGCAAGTGAGGATAAGATTGTAGATGCGATTATTGACCGGGCATTGAAAGTTGCATCTTCTCGCGGAGGATTTTATACTATTCAGTACAGTGTAAATCAGCCTACGGATGTTATAGAAGTTTTTGTCGGATGAATCATCACCCGACAATATGTAGTTTCATATTTTTTCCGGAATCAAAGCCACGATGATTATAGCTACACATGCGCCGATACAACATATATTGCTGACGGTACTGAGTTCACCATACCACAATAATCCCCCACGTAATACGATTCCAGCAATAGCTATGATTGCGGCGATAACCCGTTCATCATCACCAATCAAATAAATTGCCGTCAATCCGGGGCCAAAAATAGCAACAATTATCCAAACTACAAATTCCCATGTGTTGTAATTATGGGCCAAGTATTCCGTGACGGATGCAGCGATCATCAATCCGATTATTGCAATCAATAACCAACCTAAGATTGCACCGTAATCGTGATTCAACGGATTCGGGGGAAGAGAAGTGTTCGTAGGCTGTAAAGGAGTTGGTGGCTGTGGGGCAACATAAGCGTTTCTGAACTGAGCCACGAGTGTTTCATCATTATTGACTGTATGCGTAGCACCCGGTTGTAGTATATTGCCGTTTAAACTCCACCCAGTCAATACCTTCCCCGGCATCGATATTTGAGCATCGGTAGGCAATATGATTGTTCCCCCATGTGCTACCGTCTTACTGGAGAGATTGGTATTACCAAATGTGACTGTATGTCTAACAGTGGTCTTGACAATGGGCGTAGTTTTACTCCTGTATGTTTGTATAGCGGCACAATAAGGGCAGGTGGGCGCACCATTATGTTTCGGCGATCCTTTCCAATATATATGTTCAGGCACTTTTTTACACTGGCATATATCATTGGAATATCTTTCAAGAGCATCAATCCACTCCATCGGGGTGGGCCTATCAGGCTTACCTACGGGTTTGCTGAAAGCACGATCGAATAATTCCATGATGTAGTCAGGGAAATATTTCGGCTCGGGGGTATAGTACTCGTAAGGTTTGCACCCCGGAGAAAACATATACGCATAATTGGTCATGTTGTTCTCGACATCTTCGGGGGGTTTTGATACACCTGCGGGTTTGATCTTATGTCTATCGCTGCTGTAGGGGTGCACGGCATTGAACATCAGCTTGAATATGTGAACCGCCAGTGCGAAATAATCGGTTTGTTTGTCCCACGCAACTTCGAATTGCTTCTGTGCTATGCCTTTAGCTTTATTCGCATTGTATTTTTCTTTTGCCAACTGAAGTTCGGGGGCTACAAATTCAAGAACCCAGACATTGCAGTCGTATTTCTTACCATTTGCACGGAAAACAAATGAATCATTGTCATAGACGCACACACTGCCAGCCTTGGTGCCTGTTTCAAGGAATCCAATGTTTTTAGGATTGAAATCCCCTATGATGTAATTGGCTCTGTGGATATATTCTGTTACGACACACAAATTATATGCAATCTGAAGAAGCATATCCTGTGGGTATGGGTCACCCATCTCGAACCAATATACCTCACCGAATTCAGTATATTTGGGGGACTCTTTCATCACATAGCCCTTGAATACACCGTTTGAGTAGATTACGTCAATTGGCCATGTAAGTTTATCCAGAATCTGCTGAGGTGGATTACTGCACATATACCGCAGTTTCTGTTCCAGTTCCGTACCTTTGGTTTTTAAAACGGAATCGTGATATATCTTGATGGCAAGACCGTTTTGAAGATAGACCGATCCCTCTCCTCCAGTTTTAGGGACTTTTCCATCGGGAACAGTGTATTTACGATTAAGACCGACATACTCCATTAATGGTCGGCCTCCTGCTCTTCGTTACTGTTCGCCATTGGCTTATCCGATTCTTTTTTCGAGTCCTTTTGATTCTTGAATAATGCACCCTTCAATTTACTCAATATTCCTCTTTGTGGAACATCGGATTCACCGTCATCAGAAGAGGTTTTTTCAGAATCCTCCTTGGGTGCAGGATCGTTTTCATCTACTTTATCCTTAGATGGATCGGCATTATCATTTTCCTCAATGCCCGCAGATTTATCGCCCTCGGTTGTACAAGAATCTGTTTTATTCGGCATGAGTGTGGGTTCAGAATTGGAACAATTCGATACGGGTTGGCCGATGTCATCTAAATCACATGTTTCTTTGACCTGTGTTTGAGAGGGTTCAGAACTGTCTTCCGCTTCTCTAGATAAAGATTGCATCTGGGCCTCCGAGGTGTTCTCAACCCACAATTCGTATTTGAATTCGTGATTGGATTGTAATTCATTTGCGGATGTTGAAAATGCCAATGCCATCTGAGACTCCGCCCCATACAGGTTGCTAATCTCATCGATTGCTGTTTGAATTGAATCAATGTGCTTACCGCCGGTCAGACAGTAGTAGATGGTGTCCATCAGTCCATATCCTGTAAGAGCATTTTCTGATACGCTTTCATTGATTAGAGCAGATCTTGTGAATCCCGGAGTTGATTTGAAATTTGAGAGTCCTTGGTAATCAACAATGGTGGATAGGACAGTAGATTCTCCATCCCTTCTAGCAAAAACATGATATTCATCCGTTTGTGGAATCCAACCTACAAAACTCTCGAATCTTGAGCTACCCGAATATTCTCTGCATCTGCTGATCAATGACCGAACTACTGCTACGCGAACATCCAACGTTCTTTTGTATGCAAAGAATTTGGACAATGGGATAGACCCCGTCGGTACTTTGGAAATGAGGGTGAAATAATCGCCATCATCGATTGTGTCAATTATTCTTGAAACCCCATCCTGGATCCAACATTCAATTAAACGTTCTAAATGGAATCCCTGTCTTTCAAGGAGTTCTTTTGGATAAATGGTAGCAACCATATCTCCAGACAATAATTTAATCGAACATCCGTCGGGCAAATCGATTACTTTGTCAACTGCATAGACGTAGTCGGATGATTCAATGAGTTCTTTATCTGGATAGAGTTTAGAATAATTGTAAATCATATTCGCTTTCATTAATTTACGGCGCGGAATCGACTCCGAAAATTGTTCGGATTTCTCCGGAATCGAGTCTTCGAAGAATACAGAAACAACTGTCAGATCATCAACAATCGCACTCCATTCACCACCTACACGTGGGATTTTATCAATTTTTGATGCGATAAATTTCTGCAAGTTCGCGTCAGAGAAAGGGGTTTGAGTCAAATTAGAATTCGAAGAATCGATATCTTCTGCTTTCTCCTCGAAAATACTGTAATCCGAAGAACGCATTTTTTGTCCTATCGTATTGATATCTAGATAATCAGACGCCGTTTCATAATCGAAAGCGGTTACTCTGTTCACAGGATCATAGCGTTCCCAGAATTCCAGATACGAGGGGAATAGGAAATCGTAGAATCCGTCGGTGGCCACTAGTACACTTGAAAAGGTTCCGTTAAACGTTTTGAATTCCCAACGATCGGTACATTTCAACGTATATACTCTGCCTTCGGAATCGTTCTGTTTTCTACTGAGCAGGACATACGTACCATCTGATTTAAGACCGATTGCTCCGCTGTCCCCCGAATTTCCGCAATAGACAGCTTCACGGGTTAAAATCGTGGCACATAGTGTACAATCTTCTGTGGGGATGCCCATCTTCTCGAATTCAATCTTTGTTGCCTCCAGAGCTTCCACAAAAGAATTTTTCAGAAGATCGATTGTGTCGATTTTACCGTAGTTTTCCTTACAATATTCGACACACTTTTCGACAGCGGCCTTTGACGCATGTTCTGAATGTTTCTGCGAACCTACGCCGTCAGCGACGGCCGCTATCGCAACATCATTGGCCAATTGACCATAGTGCGCGCTGTCTTGACAAATCGCTTTATCTCCATCTGCGTCTATGTGATATTGACCGACTTCTGAAATGAGAAAATGCCTCAAAGTAATCCCTCCGTGTTTTACCTGGCCGTTATTTCGGCCAGGTAAATGATTTCAGGTGGAAACGGTAAACATCTTGAATTTCTCTTCGAGCTTCTTTTCGTGATCCATCTGATCTTCGAGCATCTTCTTCGCGTTCTCTGCGGGAAGATTGACTTTTTCATTATCAGTAGGCGTGGACAGGACAGCCATACTTTTTCCCCAGAACTCGAAGAATCTCTCGAAGTTCCAGTCGGGGATGGCCATGGCCATGTCAGTGAATTTCTTGAGTTCGAAATCGTTGTACTGTTCACCCATACCGAGCGCAAGAATGTGGTAGCGACCAGATTCTTCTAGAGCCCTCATTTCCTTAGCAACAGAATCAACAGGTTTGTCATTGTCCGAATACCCGTCGGTCATGAGGATAATCCATGGTTTTTTGGCTCTGATATGGTTGTCATCGTAATGGTGAGAGCGCTCACGAGCCATATCGGAAGCCTTTTTCATAGCATCACGAATGTTTGTGCTACCTCCGACAGCAAGGTTCAAGGGTTCCATCGCACCGATATTGGTCCATGGGACGACGACGTTTACGTTGTGATCGAAAGCAATTACAGCAAGATCCGCGTTCGCAGATACTGCCCTCTTCTCTCTTGCGGCTTCAACGAAATTGTTGAAAGACTCACAGAGAGCCTCGATCTGATTACTCATTGAACCAGAGATATCAAGAACAAATACAGTTCCGAATTTCTGCTGCCCGACAGGGTAGTTCTCTTCTCCTATGTCTGCCATTATTTCACCATCATGTGATTTTAAAGGGTTTGAAAGAGGTTTCCTCAATATGGCCAACAGCCATGCATATGGCTATATGTGTCATAATGATAGTTTAGCGCAGTATTTTCAGAGGAAGTTTGGATCACATTGCTAACTGTTGTACCACCATAGGCAACTGCATCATTCGGAGCGGGGTTTGAACTATCCTCTTCGAATAACCTGTCTTTTACAAAACAGCAGTAAGATACAGAACCCTTGCCAACACTATCATTTCCAATGATGCCGCCAGAATCGCTGTAGCGACCATTACATTTTACATAACATTCGGAACAGCAGTATTGTACAACGAATGTTCCATTTCCGCCTTCAGTCCAGCCAAGAATTCCACCGGCTACAGCACGGTGATTGACAAAGTCGAACCAACCCTCATTACCATACCCGTTGATTGTTCCAGATGCATTACAGTGTGTTACTACCGCAGTTGTTTTTGAACACCCAATGATGCCTCCTACAAAGGTCCACTCCCCATAGACAGCATCGATTGTGTTGTTCCCCTTACAATCTATAATATTGACAGTGTTCTGTGAAACAACTCCAACTATTGATCCTGCACAGGTGCGTATTGAATGCCCTCTTTCATCAGTGGTTTTTATTGTTATGCTGGAGATGCAATTTTGTATAGTGCCCCCGTGTGATATTCCGGCGACCCCTCCCAGACCTAGCCAATAATCGTTGGTGGAGGTGTTAGCTGAAATGTTGATGTTACCGCTGACTCTGATATTATCAATCACGGCTCCGTTTCCGATAACACCGAATAGTCCAACAGCACTTTCTTTATTGATAACAGAAGGAGTGTCAGTGTAAGTGAAAGTTATCTGATTGCCTTCTCCAACCAATGTTCCGATAAATGGGCTATTACTGTTACCAATTGGAACGTAGTTGTACGATAGAGAAATAATCTCAGTGTTTGCTAAAACATACTTTCCTGATAGGTTGTTGTTGATTTTTGTAAAATCAGACGCAGTGTAAATTCTTGTATAACCCGGGTACAGATCCTCGAATACGGGGTAATATTCTGCATCACCTGAAACTAATACAGTTTCGGTCAGAATCTCATTTGAATTCTTCGAGGAAGTCCAACCTTTGAGTTTATATGTAGGGTTATAAATGGAAGTTGGGAAAACAACCGCCCCTCCCTCAGCAAGATTGCTTGTAGAATAAATCTGAGTGCCAGAACTATCTTTGTAGAACTTGATAGTGTGGGTATTGACTGTTGTTTCTTCGTTAAACTTGTTCAGAGCAGCATTAATCTGCTGGTCTGTTAAAATACAGTACTGGCTTTCAGTTGCGTACTTAAAATCGAATGAAGAACCGTAATCAGTTTCAAATACATAATCTCTCAAATTGCTTATATCATATGATATCGCATATTGAACAGGCAGGTCAAGAACATATTTTTGTGTCGACTCGTCATATTTAAAGTTGACAAGTTCAAACACGTATGCTGTGGTGGTGTATGCCCACGCATAATCTTTGCCCCTCTCTGTGGGAATTTTAACAGACTGGCTATATTCAGATGTTTTTGAGAGGTTTTCCGTTATTGACTCTTGATAAGTCGTTGAATCTTCTATAGATTCGATTGCTTTTGTTGTATCCGAATGACTCCATTCGTGGGAATATTGAACACTGATATCAACGAATATTTTGCAAGGAGCACCTGTTCCGATCTCTCCTCCGAGAGAATTAGAATAGCCATCCATATGTTCAGTTTCTGAACCTTTAGTATGCTGGATGGATTTACTAGTGGATGTTTCAAACGAGGACCCTATAGTCTTTGAATCTGAGGCTGTCAATGTTTTTTCGTATCCATCTCCACCAGTGTAGCCAATTACTGCATAGACACAGTTTTTAATTTCAGCTATCTGAAATACCATTGTATTTCCGCTGGTCCCTTTCCAGACAGCGTCAATGTTTGAGTATGTGACAGGGCTTGACGTCGCACTGGAATTGTAATTGGTTAAAATAGCACCAGAGTACGATGCGATATTCGCAGTCTTAGTTGAGTCTGATTCATCAGAATCAATTTGATGATCAAATACGTAATATCCTGCGCTACCGCCTACAACTATCATTACAGCGAGGATGGCTAGTACTTTTGTGTCCATGAGATGCACCTCCTTTTTTTTTCGGAACAGGCGCATCGCATCTCGGTCTTGCGGACGATCGTAATTCACGACCCCCCCCCCCCACATGTTTACGCACGTGAGGGGAGGGCTCGGGTTGAATTACCTGTACAAATCGACGGAAAGGTTTAACGCTATTTTAAACCTCACTTATGCAGATAATTGATAACGAGGTCACAGCAGCGGAAGACCCAGTTTGGATATGAGTTCCCTCTGTTTCCTCGTGACCTCGTTGAGGCGCCACTCGTCGCCCACCAGGGTTATCCTCAGTTTCCTCATGATCTTCATGAACTTGGGGATCCACATCTCGTCCGTTATCCCTGCGGTCTTCATCCTGTCCAGAAGAGTTAGTCTCAGTCTCAGGGAAAGGAAGTTCACCAGGAGCCCTCCTTCGGCGGACTTCTGATCAGATTTCCCTTTGATCCCCATGAACAGGTCCGACTGCAATTGGGAGAAATCGTATTCCACATCGTTCCTCTGCCTGTATTCTATCATGAGTTCCTTCCACGGCAGATCGGATGTCGTAAGAACAGCGAACCTTCCGCATCCGTTCTCCTTGGCCGTTATGGCGTTGCGTTTCCTCCGGATATCGTATCTCCCGTTTGCATCGGATACCTCCAGCAGATTGTATATCTCGATCTGATTCGCAGACAGTTTCTTCGGCAGGAATGCGTCGTACTTCCTATCCGCCAGGAAACTCTCCATCTCGCCGATCCTCCTGTATAAGGTAGAGACCTCCGTCTGCCTGCGGGCGTCGTCCTGGAATACCACGGCCCTTATCGTCCCTTTGTCGGGATCTATGGAGAACTCCCCCTCCTCCAATACAACCCTGGTCTCGTAACCGCGTACAGAACTGCCCGCCAGATAGTCGGTGTTCAGAGGGGATTCGATATCCTTCACACTATCGGATATCAGGAGTTTCAGGATGGAGTTCCTGGCCGGTACGGGGACGGTAAATCCCGCACTGCGTTCCATCATCAGTTCCACGTTGCCCGCGCTGAAGAACCCCCTGTCCATCACCATCTCGAAACCGTCGCAACCCATCCTCTTCAGATCGGCAACGATTATGTCCAGGGTGACCACGTCGGCCACCGAACCGGGATAGGTGCGGTAGCAGAAGGGCAGCCCGTCCTCCATCGAATGCACCATACCGAGATTGAACTGCTTCGAACCTGTGAAACGTGCCTTGCGTCCGGCTTCGGAATACTCCAGACCGTCGGAGTCGGTGCCCATGCACACTATGTCGAAGATCATGCATCCCTTCCCGGGACACAGTTCCGCGAAGAGGTCCTCCCTCCTGCCGGCATCCTCGCCCACGGTCTGCAGGAACCTGCAGACCTCCGACTGTTCGAAGGACCAATCCATGTCCATCAGTTCGCGCAGGTAGGTGTCCTCCACCGTCTCCTCCAGGAGGTCCCCGCTGCCCGGGTCGGTGATTCCCAGTATGGCAAGAGCCAGGAGTCTCTTCGCGTTCCTCGCACCGTAGATCTTGGTCAGCACCTCATCCAGATGCGATTCCCTGGCGAGGTTCCACATGATGTAGTACGGCCCGTAGGACGGACTGCGCACTATGGTCTGCTTCTTCGCGGGCTTCTTCAGCAGATTGCCTTTCTCGTCGCATGGACCGAGATATCTGCGTTTCTGCTTCGAACATTTCTTCACGGGATCCCATTCCGCAGTGACCTCGTAGAGATAGTACCTCGTCCCGGTCTTGGTCTTTTGCTGCTGGATCACGTTGTATGACATCGTTAATAGTGATAACGATGTTTATATAAATACCCTTTGCCGGAATCACATGAGCCAGACAATCAGGATCCTGCCTCGTTATCAAAACTCAGCATAGGTGAGGTTTAAACTGTCTAGAAAATCAATCGTGATACTTTCGGTAATCCGTTATTCTATCCAAAATGTGACAAATACCAGCCAATATGATAACCCACTAAGTTAGCGACCTCTCCCCTACCATTAAATCTCTGATAAGCGCATAATCAATCGCAGAAACGACGGGAATCCTCAAGGAAGTGAAAAACCATGAGGAACAGAACAACCGCCGAAGGTGACGTCTTTATCGCCACCTTCAACGAGAAGAACCGCACCGTATCCGACGACCACCTTACGATGATTTTCTCAGCCGTCGGAGCAAGACACGGCTACGAGGATGTCGGAGCCGAATTTGCAGCCCTCGAAGATTTCAAGGTCAGATGGCAGAGATCCTACGACTGGATCCGCTTCACCGTCTCCGACTACCTCGACAGGGCGCCCGACGACGTACTCGCAAGTCTCGCAGAAGTCCTCTTCACCAAGATCGAGGGCGGGGACAGGGACTACGACGAATGCTTCGTCAAATACATCACATCCCCCGAACTGACGAAAGCCAACAGAAAGGATTTCCTGAAGAGGAAGAGAGATCTCTCCAAGAAGAGCATCGGGACCTACCACGACCTCAACGACTGCGTCAACCGTCTGAGGGACGAAGGTCTCCTCCCCGACGACATGAACTGCGAGCTCCGCTGGCAGGACGGCGGAGGATACAAAGCATCGGGATGTTCCGTCCTCCAGAGGGTGGTCTGGGTCAACAACGTCCTGGACCAGAAGGGCGTACCCGAACACGTTCTCGATTACTCCGTGTACGCCATGATGTGCCATCTGATCGCCGGATTCGACAACCGCGACGAGTTCGAATACCGCAGGCTCCTCTCGTTCTACCCCATGAAGAGGGATGCGGAGGACTGGCTCGAACGCGAGGGGCTGTACATCTGAGACCATGAGACCTATCCGCGGTTCCAACGGGATCCCCGTCGGAAAGGACGGGAAGGTTCCATTCAAAGCAATCGTCAGAAGATTCCATGAGGTTGGCAGCCGCAAGGATGCCGATTCCACGGATTCCGTAGTACTGCCGAGGGAACTCACCCCTTCCCAAATCAGGGAATGGTGGGACGATCCCTCCGTGTGCGACATCGAAGGTGTTGATACCGAGGATTCGGACATCTACTCAGTCCCTATCTCAATCCGCGGGAAGAAAAGAGCGGCACTCTCCAAGATCGCTGTCCTCGCCGACAGGAAGGAGAGCGCACGCATCAAGAAGGTGCTGGCCGACTCCTTCACCGCGGACGAACTGGAACTCATAGCCTCCGGAATCCCTCTGATGGTAACCTCCGAGGAACACCTGAGGGACTGTACCGGATTCTATCTCCGCAGACAGGAAGGGTGCAGCGTCCCCCAGATCGTCCTTGAGAACGGAACCACACCCGACGGCATCGTCCACGAGGCGGTACACCACCTCAGGGCAGTTGACGGGAGGACATCCTTCCCCACCAAGGACGGCGTTCTGGATCCTGAATACCGCAGACTGCCCAAGAGCCGGAAGGACACCATCGTTTCCAAAGAGGAGAAGGAGACCGTCGCCGAGACGGTGGCGAGGACACGCACCGATCCCGTGGAATCCGGATACTACGGCCACGTTCCCGGTTACTCGTCCAGAGGGGCGTATCTGCACGATCAGGATGTGCTGAGTAAATCCAAGGCACTGAAGGGCAAGGCTGCCATCAGAGCCGTGGAGGAGAACTACGAGCGTACCTCGATCTCCAGAGCTATCATCTCCGCCAACAGGAGGAAGAAACGGTGAGGAGAAGGGAACGCATCGAGGAGGACCCGACAGGGATACCTCAGGCCGTACGCGATTTCAACGGTCACGAAGGACCGGCAAGAATCTTCTACAACCGCAATTCCCGGACCTTCTTTGTGCGCACCTATCCCTTCGGCGGGGACAGGTGGTGGGGCGAGATGACGAACGGACTGGATGTCGTGGAGCTCTACCGCAAGACCTCCTGCTACCCCGATGTGAAGGTCACCGCCGAGGAACTGAGGATGATGGAATCGGAGATCGGACCGTATTCGGTGTGGTAACATGGCCTATACCGATGACGAGAAAGAGAAGATGGACTGGGCGGGACTCCTGCTGTCCGGGGCTTCCCTGGCAGTCGGTATCGTCGCTTTATGTCTCAACGAGAAAGGTGAAAACATGACAGAGAAAGAGACGCCGCAGATGCAATACAAGGTTGCGAAGCAGGCGAGGAAGGACGCCTCCAAACAGAGGAAGGCGGCCAAGATGAAGGCTAGAGCCAGCAAGACCCAGAAGCAGACCCAGATAAGGGAGTATGCAGGGGGCATCGGCTACGACGGACCGATCATCCTCCTGAATGAGAGGGAGTACGGGCTCGTACCCCTGGAGAACAGGAAGATCGTGAAGGAGAGGGAGACGCTGCCGCTGCCCTCCAAGTCCCCTCCCGGCACATGGGTGGCCATGGAGATCAATTCCAGGAATGGAAAGGACAGGCAGGCAATAGTCTGCGGAAGCAGGGAAGAGGCGAAAGCGAAAGCCCTGAGGATGAAGAATGCTCACCGCCCCGGTTCCCAGCAGTCGAAGGATTGCAGGCAGGGGTACGCGAGGGTGGACACGTCCCGGTCCATCGACGTGAAGAGCTGGTTCGAAGGAAACGAAGGGACACTGTACAGAGTGTGATAACATGGAGTTTTTCAAACTGATGAAGAAGAGAGAGGTAGTCTCTCAGAACAAGAGCAAAGAGGTCGCGTACGTACGCAGGGGTACCGACTACGTTGAGACGCTGGGGAGCGGTTCCGCCTCCAGGAAGAAGATCGCTACCGTTTGGGTGGCAACGAAAGACGGAAGGAGATACGAGATCCCCGTGGACCCCAAGACCGGAAGGGTCCCCGAGGAGTATCTTTTCTCCAGGTTCCTTTCGGTCCACCAGGGTTCCAGGAACGGAAAGGAGAGGAACGTCCTCATCGACATCGGGAAGGATGCCGAGACCCTTCACGACATCCCCGCAGGAGGTTTCACTCCCCAGCAGCTCATCGAGACCGGATGGTGGCAGGGTGTGAACGAGAGCGATATCGTCGGCATCGACGATACGGGTGCATTGGCATTCGCAAGGGAGCTTGAGGAAGCATCCAAATCCGCACAGGCACAGGGCAGGAAGATGGTCTTCCTCATGCCCGAGGACTCCGCGCAGAGGGCGAGATCGATCCTTGCCAAGGATTTCAACGCCTCCGAACTCAAGAGGGCAGTGAGGAACGGCGGGATCATCATCAAGGAGGGAAACCCCGGAAGAGGAGCCGCCGGATGCTACGTCTCAAGACAGGAGACATCCTCTCTCAAGACCCCCGTCATCATCCTCGGCAAGGACTGGAACGAGGAGACGCTGGTGCATGAATTCACCCACCATCTCAGGCACGTGGACGAGACCAGAGGCGGGCTTACCAGAACGCCCCTGAAGCTCAACGCCGCAGGGGAGAGGGTGAGCATGAGGGATTACAGCCAGAGGGAGTTCAACTCCGCGATCAATCTGGAGGAAGCGGCGACAGTCGCAGAATCCCTCGTCAGGATCCAGGAACCTTCCAGCGGAGCCAACGGTTACTACGCTGCCACCAAGGTCCACGGCGACACCCCCTACGACAGGTACAAACACGACAGGAAGACCCTCGCACCCGAGAAGCCCATGAGAGGCAGGAAAGCGGAAAGGCAGGTCACAGGGAAGTTCGAGGACACCTCGATCTCCCACCTCGGTTACTACAGGCCGGGAAGCAACGCCGCCAACTACTACGCCGAGAGGAAGGCCAAGGGCAATCTCCCCGTCGCGGTCAAACCCGTCAGGAAGAAGAAGGCCGATGCGACGAAGGGGACAGCGACAGGGCCGGTCGGAGCCGAAGCATCCAAGAACAGGAGACTCACCAAGGCCAGGAGGTGATGTCACTTCCTGGAAACTTTTTCTGAAACCGTTTTCCCATCCTCTTCTTTTTCGTCGGAGAGGATGGCTCCGCACATATTGCAGATGGAGAAAGGATTCAGACCGACATCGTTACCGCACTGTGGACACTTCATAGAACGAGAGTAATGCGAAGGGGTATTTCCGTCCTCGTCTCCGTTCGACTATGATTCCTCCGTCACCATATGTACAGGCACAATGCAATGCAACCGACGAGGATGAACACTGCGGATATGACACGCATCAGCAGTATGGAGGTGCGTATGCACACGTACTCGAGCGTATCGGTATTGACGAACGGATACGGGACGAAGATCAATCCGTTTATGAGAAGCATTAATCCAACGCCCAATAGAGGGCCGAATATGATGGAGACAACGGCAAAAACGACCATGGCTGCCATCAATGTGAGTACCAGTGCCGCTTCGTTGACTTTATCGACTCTTTCCTGATACGATTGAGCCTTGGAATCGCATTCGTTACTGCAGAACCGGCCTTCGCATTCCTTCCCGCAGTACAGGCACTTCATGGTTTCGTATCGCAGTGTGTATTTAAAGACCGCGCTATGAAGGTTCTCTTTCATTTTGAGTGGAAACGATTTGGGGAAGGAACGCGGTACAACGTCCGATGGACGTATGCGAAATGATGGGGGAGCACCTGGGACTGGTGCCTCCCTGGAAAGCGACCGAGTTCTGGAGCGAACCGAACGCGAGAGGGGAGCTGGACGACCACCTGCGGGTGGAGGTGCCGCCCGGGAGCTGTATGCCCTGTCCGCAGTGCGGGCGCATGTGCCGGATACACGACCGTACTCCGGAGAGGGCCTGGAGGAGCCTGGACGTCGTGTCCAGGCGCCTGTACATCCATGCGCGGATACCGCGCACGGACTGCCCGGACTGCGGCGTCAGGAGGGCGGACGTCCCGTGGGCCCGCCCCCACTCGCACTTCACCCTCTCCATGGAGTCCATGATCATGGCCATGTGCAGGGAGATGGCGGTATCCGCGGCGGCCGCCCTCATACACGAGGACGCGAACCGCATATGGCGCCTTGTGAGGCACAGTGCCAGGAAGTTGGTGGAAGGCATGGACCTGTCGCACGTGACGGCGGTCGGTGTCGACGAGAAGTGCTTCTCCGGCCACGATGCGTTCGTGACCGTCTTCGCGGACATCGTGCGGCATCGGGTGCTCTTCGTGACCCCCGGCAAAGGCTCCGACGCCGTCGGGGAGTTCAGGGATTTCCTGACGGAGCACGGGGGACGTGCGGCGAACATCGCCGATTTCACCTGCGACTTCGGAGCGGCGTACGTCTCAGGCATCGGGCGCTACTTCAAGAGGGCGCGGATAACCTTCGACAGGTTCCACCTCGTGAAGCTGGCCAACGACGCCATGAACGACGTGAACTTCGGGAAGATGAAGCTGGCGGTCAACCGCATGAAGGTCAAGTACATGATGGTCCGGAACTCCGGCAGCCTGACCGACGGGGAGAAGGAGCTGAGGGACAGGATCTGCGAGGACAACGAGGAACTGGGCCATGCGTACAGGCTCAAGGAGTCGCTGGTGTCGGTGTACTCGATGGGGGATGCCGACATCGCGAGGGACCATCTCCTGGGATGGGTCTCCTGGGCCGGGCGCTCGGGCTTCCGCCCGTTCGCCAGGCTGGCCAAGACCGTGGAGGCGAACATCGAGGGGATACTCCGGTGGTTCTCCACCGGGATGTCCAACGCCCTCCTGGAGGGGACCAACTCGCTGATCTCCCTCATCAAGAGGCGCGCCAGGGGATTCAAGCGGGTCGAGAACCTGATAGCCGTTTGTTATCTCACCGGTGCCAGAGGCAAAGTGGATCTGTACGGGGCTCCGAGGTGAGCGCGTTCCTTCCCCAAATCGTTTCCACTCAAAATGAAAGAGAACCGCTATGAACATCAATTTTTATAGGTTTTCGAATAGACTGTCTGATACACGTCGGCGATCTGCCTTCCGAGGGGCGTAAGAGAGTACCTGATCTCCCATCCTCCCTGACGGTTGTCCTCTCTGAGTACGAGACCGTCCTTCTCCATCACGGAGAGCACCTTGACGACAGTGTCGTAGGAATGAAGCATCCCGATGATGTCCTTCTGAACGACGTATTCCTTCTCGCAGAGCATCCTCAGTATCGGATCGGCGTGCCTGAGATCGATGGATTTCTCCTTCAGTTCCTTCCCGGGTGAAACGGACAGATTCGCCATGGAGAACAGCAAAGCCGCCTCTTTCCCTAAATCTGTGAGGGAAACGGCTACCTTCTTGTGAGTTTCAAGGACAATATCCACATTCACCAACCCTTCGGATTGCATCCTGTCGATTCTGGAACGCAGCGTCTGGGTGTGGTTCATGATAGGAAGAAGATCCTTTAGAATGAGCGGAGCGGGAGCATCCTTCAGGGCGAGGAGCAGAGCAATCGTTCTGCCCTCTCCGATGGATGTGAAGAAATCTCCGTCTCTCATTCTATCGTATGGGAATCGACGGAAAGGTATAAGGGTTTTAGGAAAGCGGTTTTAGGAATCCTTCCTTCGCTGAAAGATAAAGATTATGTTACCTTTATCATAGTAATGAATTAAATAATCAAACGAATATATTAGTAACATCCGAAAGTAACTTACAAACTCCTAACATTTTTATACAAAATATGAATTTGACGGGAGTGCGTAAGTTGGAGGGATAATCCATGAAACGTATAGCTAAGACGATCTTCCCGGGCAAACTCGCCAGGACGGGGAACACGAAGTACATCTCCGTGCCGACGCAGGTAATCGAGCGCATGGGACTGAAGGAAGGCGACTATCTGGATGTCATGATTACCTGGCCCGAGATGCAGGAATACGACGTCGACGAGGTAATGATGCCTGCGGAGACGGATGATAAACCCAAGAGAGGTAGGAAACCGAAGAACGAAGAATGAGAAGATAACGGCCCGCCACCGACTAGCAATCAATTGCGGGCCGAACCACAGAGATGATCTAATGGTTAGAGCAAGAACTACAACAGACTATTTAAAGGACAATCTCGAAATCTACGGGAGTCCTCTGAACAGCTATCTGAACAGACTTTCTGAAGGCGGAAAGGTTCCCAGTGCAGTAAGGGACATAAAAGGACACATCCGCACATTTCTGGCAAGATGCAGACCGATGCCTCCCGAACAGATCACCTTCGAGGTGATGGCCGAGGTCGAGAACGTAATGGTGTGCGACCAGCTTACCCCGAACAAGATCAATGCGGCGATGATAAACACGGCCCGTTTCATCGAATATCTCACCGGTAACAACCCCTGCAAGGACTATTATGTCAACAGTAGCGGAAGATGGTTCGACGGTCACCTGGGGGATTTCAGATTCCAGGACCAGCTGGACCAGTACCAGGAATACCTTGAGAACAAGGGCTACCGTCCCGCCACTATCGTGCAGAAGAACTCCCACATCGTGAACTGCTGCCGGGTACTGACCAAGGAGAAACACATCCTGTTCGTCAGCCAGATCGATACCGAATGCTACGCGCACCTCCAGGGCCTCATGGGTAATCTGAACAGGAAACAGGCCGACAAGATAATCCACGACCTCGACGAGTTCGTGATATTCTGCTGCGGTAAGACCCTTCTCAGGGATTACCGCAAGGGGAGAAGAATCTCTAAAGAGTATGAACGTACCGAGGAGTGGGAGGAATTCGTCGTGGATTTGGAGAGCTTCATTGAGGATTCCGAGGAAAGAGGCCTCCGCCCGCAGACCCTCAAAGGGTACCGCAAGGCATTGAAGGAGGGTTATGCGGCCATCCTCGACAGGATCGGCATGATGCGGTTCCGCGACATAGACTTCCACGTGATGCGCAGGCTGAGGAAGGTCATGACCGAATACAAGCAGAGGACGGTTAGACAGTACCTCACGGTAATCGGCAGGATGGTTGAATTCCTCACAGGGAACAATCCGTACTACCGCGCCGATATGGTGTGGCCAGTGGAACCCGTCGAGAGGACGTGGATCTTCAAGGACGAATGGAAGACCCTCTGGAATTCAGCCGATGTGACCCAGCGCCTGATACTCGCCCTTACGGGCGGGATGGGGCTCCGCAGATTCGAGGTTGCTCAGCCGAACCTCTCCGATATACAGGGGAACATAATGACGATTCGCGGAAAGGGGTGCGGTGCTGACGGTAAATCAGTCCGCAAGCAGATCCCGCCCACGGTGATGAAGTGCATCGAGGAATACAAACAATACCGTTCCGAAATCCTTTCGGAGACCGAGGACCTCTCGGGCGGGAACCTTATCATCCGTCCGAACAGCAGGCTCAAGGGAACGCCCGCGACGAAGAAGTACATCGAGGTCGTTCTAAAAGAGCTGACCGACAAGGAGCGCATACACGCATCCTGCCACACCATGAGAAGGTTCTACTGCACCTCGCTGGTGGATGCCGGACTCGATATGGACACGGTTCGGAGGATGATGCGGCACAACAGTCTCGACACTACTCTGAACATCTACCTCTATGCCGATCCCCGCAAACTCGACAAGGGAACCGCAGGGGTCGAGGACACCATCTTCGGATAAACCTCTTAGGGGGGTAACCCCCACTTTTTACCGTACACTTTATGTAACCCTTATCGCGATTATCGATTCGAGCCGAAACAGGTCTAGGTCCGTCACCGGTCTGCGTCGGCAAAGGGATGATTTGATGGGTTACAATCCTGTGGGATTTATGGCCGTTCCGATGTGCTGGCACATCGCATGAATTCGGTTCTTCTCGCAGGGAGCGTCCACGTAGATGTCCTCGAGCTTCGGGTCCGCGAGCAGGATATCGAACACCCCGAGACCGACCGAATAGCGGTAGACGATGTCGCACATCCTCTCCATCTGGGTCTCCATCGCCTCTATGTTCCCGCCGCATGAGAGGAGGACGTCGCCGGAGAACGGCTCGAGGACGTCCCTCGCGATGCCGGCGATGTACATCCTGTCAGTGCGGCCGCCGCTCTTCCTGAACTCGGCGCGGACCTTGGATATCGCCTCCTCGATCATCCTGTTCGCCGCATCGGTGCTGGCATATTCCGACGGCGTCAGGTTGTACTCCATCTCCCCGTCGGCAGCCGTGCCGACGACGACGTGCCCGCTGGGCGTATCGTACTCGGCAGACCTCTCCAGCTCCCCGATGCTCCCGACGAGCCAGCAGTCGGCGTAGGAGGGCTTGCTGAGGACATTCCCCGAGATTATCCTGCGGTAGTCCTCCATGAAGGTGCTCCTCGATATGACCGATGGGGCGCGGCGGCCGGCCGGCTGCATGGATGGCGCCGCCCTGATGCCCGGCATATCGCTGTCCGGTGCGGAACGCCCCCGGCCCCTGCTGTCCGCGAACCAGGGGATCACAGCGCATCCCTCCTGCGGGACGCTATCCTCGCGGCCTTCTCGCGCACCCTGGCCATGCCGTCGTCGGCCATCATCAAGGCGGCGCGGGTCCTCTGCAGGCACGCGGTGCACTCGGGGGAATCGTCGCGGAGGCTGTACAGCCTGTCGCAGGCCGATGCGAACGACGGATCTGGAAAATCCGCCCATGCGTCGCCGATCACCCTCTCCGGCGAGCGGCCGCAGGAGGAACACCTCCTCCCGTCGGAGGGACGGAGCACCGTCCTTATCTGTGCCAGATCGCAGAGTATCTCGGCCGCCGGCCCGTGGATCTCGGTGTCCTTCCCGCCTTCCAGCCATATCCTCTCGGCCGCCCCCTCCGACGAGATGGCCGCCGTTATGCACCTGATGCATGCCGGCGACCCGGCATCGGGGACCTGGTCGCACCCCCTGCAGTGGACCCTCAGTATCCCGCACGGGTCGTAAGATGCCGTGCCCGCCGTCTGCTCCGCTTTCCTCCCTCTCCCGTAAGGCCGCGCCTTCGCATCGCGTACGGGAGGATGCCGTCCTTTCATCGCGTTCATGGCGGGAACGACAGGGGGCGCGGATATAACAGGGGAACAGGGCAGTCAGCGGGGCACCCGCATTCTTTTATAAACGCCCGCAGTGGGGATGGGCATGGAGATCCTATCGCCCGCAGGTTCGCCCGAGGGGCTCGCCGCCGCTGTCATGGGCGGATGCGACGCCGTCTATCTGGGAGGGAAGTCGTTCGGTGCCCGCGCGTTCTCATCGAACTTCACCGACGGGCAGATCGAGGGAGCGGTCGGCTATTGCCACGACCGCGGGGTGAAGGTCTACGTCACCGTCAACACCCTCATCAAGGACTCGGAGATGGATGATGCGGTCTCTTTCGTGAGATTCCTCGCGGACATCGGCGCAGACGGGGTGCTCCTGCAGGACCTGGGCCTCCTCAGGGCCCTGCATTCCGTGGACATCCCGAAGCATGCCTCGACCCAGATGGGGATCTGCTCCCGCCGGGGCCTGCAGTGGTGCGCCGAGAACGGGCTGTCGAGGGCCGTGCTCAACAGGGAGCTGACCTTCGAGGAGCTCAAGGACATCGTCAGGGACTCGCCGGTGGAGACCGAGGTCTTCGTGCAGGGGGCGCTGTGCTACTGCCTCTCCGGAGGGTGCCTCTTCTCCTCCCTCGTCGGCGGCCGCAGCGGGAACCGGGGCCAGTGCGCCCAGCCCTGCAGGAAGAAGTACGCCATGGACGGGAAGGCCTCCTACCGCCTGAGCAGCGCCGACCTCTACGGCGTTGAATGGCTGAAGAAGCTGGAATCGATAGGGATCACCTCGGCGAAGATCGAGGGGAGGATGAGGAGCCAGGCGTACGCCTACCTCTCCGCCAGGGTCTATTCGTCTGCCAACAGGGGGATCCCGTACGAGGAATGGAAGGAGGACGACGAGCTCCTGAAGACCGTCTTCAACCGCGGGTACTGCGACGGCTACCTCGGAGGGGTCGTCTCGCCCGTGCAGCAGGAGTACGCCGACAACCGCGGGTTCTACCTCGGGAAGGCATCGTTCAAAGGCAGGAAGTTCAGCACGGGCGAGCTCAGGTACCCGGTGAACGTCCGCGACGGCATCTCCATCTACGACGGCGACGAGAAGATCGGCGGGTTCAAGCTTACCTCCGTCGGCCGCGCCGCCTCCCCCTTCGCCCTCCCGGACGGGACATACGACGTCTACAGGACGTACGATCCCAGGATAGATGAAGTGAAGAACATGATAGGGGAGGCGCCGAAGCTCTCGGGGAGCACCGAGAGACGCCGGGCCCATGTCCCCTGCAGGGAGATCGAGAGGGCCAAGAGGGAGCTTCCCGAGATGTCCTTCTACGTCAGCTCCGTGAGGAACCTGAACGCGGTCCTCCCTTACGCGGACAGAATCTACTACGATAATCCTCAGTCCCTCGATGAGGCGAAGGGCATCTGCGCCGGGGAGGGGATCGAGTGCGTCGAGATGGCGCCCAGGTTCGACCCGGCATGGATGCCGCATGATGGCCCCTACATGGCCAACACCCCCGGGCAGGTGTTCGGGACCGAGGACCGCGTGTACGCGAGCTATTTCATGAACGTATTCAACGCGCACGTCAGGATGCCGTTCTGGCAGACCACCCTCTCGACGGAGCTGGCGGACCGCGAGATCGAGGAGATCGCCAAGCACTTCCCGGGAAGGCTCGAGGTCATGGTGTTCGGGAGGACGGAGCTCATGTGCACCCGGGACCCCGGCCTCAGGACCGGCGTCCTGGAGGACGAGAAGGGGTACCGCTTCCCGGTCTACCGCGACCCCTACGGCACCGCCCGCATCCTCAACTCCTCTGACCTCATGCTCCTGCCCTACCTGAGGCAGCTGGGCTCCTTCGGGATCGATTCCGCCGGCATTGACGTGAGGAAGCGCCCCGAGAGGATCGCGGCCGCCGTGGCCAAGGCGTTCGCCGAGGACGACGTCCCCGCCAAGAAGGACCTTGCAGGGATCTGCGGCGGCATCAACTACGGCGCGTACCTCCGCGGCACCGAATGATGTTCCGCTGACTGCCACCCCCTCTCTTAATGCCCCCGGAAAGCGAGGGGGTTCCCATGATAGGCGACAGGAAGGGGGATATCGGGTTCATGGAGGCCGTGGCCTCCGCGGCCGCGGTATGCCTGGTGATGACGGCGTTCGCGGCGTTCTGCGCGGCCGAGATGGACGCCGAGGAGGGGACGGGAGAACGCCCCTCGTTCGATTGGCCCGGGGACGGGCTCAGCCCCGAGATGACGGCGTCGGCGCTCCGCGGATGCGCCGAGACCCAGATGGAGCGCGGCGGATGGAACGGCGTCAGGATCGACGGCCCGGACGGGACCTGCTTCGAGCTCGGGAGGGAGAGCGGGGACGTGAGCGTGAGCAGGGAGGTGCTCAGGGTCTGCCCGTCCGAGAAGGAGATAGTCCCGGCGGTCTACGAGGCATTCATATGGTTCTGAAGGACCGCCGCGGCTTCACGGGCGTGGCGGACGCCATGTTCTTCATCGCCTTCATCGGAATCGCCGCCTCGGCGCTGTCGGGATGCATGTCCCAGGATGAGCCGGCCGGCCCGGGGGACCCGTCCGAGTTCGCGGACACGGTCTTCACCGGAAGAGTACGGGGAACAGATTTCGGGTACATCGACGTCCCCCGGGTGGAGGAGGTCGCCGCCTATACCGCCGCCTCCCTGATCCTGGAGGACGGCACGGCCGAGAAGTACCTGGAAGAGCTGGCCGGGAAGATGTACGGGGACCCAGGGAGGTATCGCCTCACTGTATCCTGTAGGGACGCAGAATCGTCGGTCGGGGGACTCGCAGAGAAGCCGTCGGCATCCTACAGCCATGCATACGGAACCCCGTACGGCGACCTGGAGGTGCTCCTGGAACTGGCATGAAGGCGGCGGCGATGGAAAACGCTTAACCAGGCCGGCCGATACCTGCACCGTGCCTTACGCTGAAAGCAGGAACGCCAGGATCCATTACGAGACCGAGGGGTCGGGCCGGCCCCTGATACTGGTCACCGGCCTGGCCGGGGATACCGGATTCTGGGCCAGGACCGTCCCCCTCCTGAAGGACTCCTTCGAGGTCGTCACCCTCGATAACCGCGGCGCCGGGTCCACCTCCTATTCCGGGAGGTTCTCGGTCGCCGACATGGCGGACGATGTGATCTCCGTTATGGACAGTGCCGGCATAGGCCGCGCCGATATCCTCGGATGGTCGATGGGGTCCCACATTGCGCTGAGGGCGGCCGCCGGGAACCCCTCCCGCTTCTCCACCCTCACCCTGGTCTCATGCTACCTGCACCGCCCCGCCCGCGCGGCCTACATCCTCGATTACCTCGCATCCGGGTATGCGCGCGGGGATGTCGACGCCGCCACCGTCGGCAGGGTGCTGAACGTCCTCCTGCACACGCCCTCCTTCTTCGAGAAGGCCGAGAGGGAGGGCAGGAAGATAAGAGAGATGAAGGCCCCCGACCCGCAGGGATTCATGTACCAGATGCACGCGGTCGACAGCTATGACGCGGAGAAGGACGCCAGGTCGCTGAAGGTCCCGACGCTCTCGGTCCACGGCCTCGAGGACATCATGACCGAGCCCTCCGCAGGCGATGAGATCGCCTCGAAGATAGAGGGCTGCTCGGTGCTCAGGCTCCCGGGCGAGGGGCATATAATACGCCCCGAGAATTACATACCCAGAGTGAAGGATTTCATCCTGTCTCGCCGGCGCTGAGCGATGCGCTCGGCGCGGGCCTTACGGCCTTCGGCGATCTTCCCTTCGATGGTCTCCCTGATATGGCGGGTGCAGGGCCAGGACTCGTCCATGTACTCCGTCATCTGCATTATGTCCGCGTCCTCGTTCGTCAGGGCCAGGTAGACCCTGCTCATGAACATGGAGACGGCATAGGGGAACTCGTCGCAGATCTCCGGGCGGTCCGCCCAGATGGTGCACTTCCTATCTTTCCCGAGGAACCTGCAGGGAGCGTTCCGGCCTTTCTTCATCAAAATGTCCCCGTCCGCGGTCTGATAGACAACCTGGGTCATGAACGTGTACAGGTCTATACCGGACGCCCGGGAGATCCTGTCCACCTCATCAGGGCGGATGATGATGTTGGGCTGGCAGCAGCACTTCCCGCACATCTCGCACGGGAAGCTGTCCCTGTAGGACATGCATATATCGTACGCCTGGTCGAGGTCCTCCTCCATCTCGGGGGAGATGGACGCCAGCCCCCTGAGGTCGTACTTCCCGCGGTACAGGACCATCCGGGATCATCCCACGAGGCCGGCGTAGCCCACCATGAACCCGATGACCGAAAGGACCAGGCCGGCGGCGGCGATGTAGACGAACTTCTTGTCGATCTCCCCGATCTGCACCCGCTTCATGGCGCGCGCCATGGCGAAGCCGCCGAGGAAGAGGCCGAGGGCCCCGAACACGGCCGCCCCCGCATAGCTGAAGACCATGAGGATGACGGAGATGATGCCCAGCGCGAGCGCTCCCCAGATGATGTTCTTCACAGCGGGGCCCGGTCTCCTGGTCGGTGCGTAATTGTCGATATCCATGGGACACCTTCTGCGCACTCGTATCCCGACGGGCTCTTTAATCTATGCGACGGATGACGCACTCTAGGCGCCGGCGGACGCCTCCGAAACGCGTCGGGGAATCGATGCGCTCCGCGGAGACGATCTCCCAGGAATCTGAGGGGAAGGCGCGCTTCACATCGTCAAGCGACCAATAGCGGTACGCGATCCCGTTGCGCATGTCCTCCTTCTTCCCGCCCGAGCGCAGGTCCCCCTCCGCGAAGCAGCGGAGATAGAGCGTACCTCCGGGGGCGAGCACCCTGCGGACCTCGGAGACGGCTTCGGCGAGGCCCTCATCGGACAGGTGCTCCAGGACGTGGAAGGCCGTCGCCTTGGCGAACGAGCCGTCGGGGAACGGGAGCGATCTCACGTCCGCCTCGGCGAAGACGGCGCGGCCCCCCAGAAGCCTCCTGCATTCGGCCACCGCCGACGGGGAGAAGTCCACGCCGGTGACAGCTGCCCCGGCGTCGGCCAGGGCGCGCGCGGTCTTGCCGTTCCCGCATCCCAGCTCCAGGAAGGATTCGCCGGTGGAGACCGATACGAAACCTATGTCAGCCGATCCCCTCCACTGCCTGCCGTTCGAAGCGTACAGCCTCTCCCATGCCTCCCTGCCGCCGTCCATCGCCACGCCATAATATAATTATTAAAAGAGGATTGCGAGGGCAGACAGAGGGAAACGATGTATTGGAACCCCCGCATAGAAACGATGCCGTACGAGGAGCTGCAGAAGCTCCAGTACCGCGAACTGAAGCAGAACGTCTATTTCCATTACACGAACAACAAGTTCTATCACGACAGGATGAAGGAGGCAGGGGTCTCCCCGCTGGACATCAACAGCCTGGAGGACGTCAGGAAGCTCCCCTTCATGTTCAAGCAGGACCTCCGCGACAACTATCCGGACGGCATGTTCTCCGTGCCGAAGAACGACATCGTCAGGTACCACATGTCCTCCGGGACCTCGGGGAAGCCCACCCTCGTCGCCTACACCCGGAACGACCTCGAGTACTGGACGGAAGCGCTCGCCCGCTCGTTCACCTCCTGCGGCATCGGGCCGGACGACATCATGCAAATCTCCTACGGCTACGGCCTGTTCACCGGCGGCCTGGGCGCCCATTACGGAGCGGAGCGCGTCGGCGCCACCGTGCTGCCCGCATCCACCGGGAACACCCAGAGGCAGATCGAGATGATGCAGGACCTGGGCGTCACCGTCATCGCCTGCACCCCGTCCTACCTAACCCACCTCTGCACCACCGCCAGGGCCATGGGCATCGACTGGAGGAGGGACATGAAGCTGAAGAAGGCCGTCCTCGGCGCCGAGCCCTGGTCGGAGAGCATGAGGACCAAGCTCCAGAACGAGATGGGCATCAGATGCTACGACATCTACGGGACCTCCGAGCAGGCCGGCCCCATGTTCACCGAGTGCGAGTACCAGAAGGGCGCGCACATCTGCGGCGACATCATGCTGGTGGAGATCCTCGACCGCGACACCGGGGAGCCCCTGGAGCCCGGCAACGAAGGGGAGATGGCCATCACCATGCTGAAGAAGGAGGCCATGCCCATGATCCGCTACAGGATGAGGGACGTCACCACCCTGAACGTGGAGGAGTGCGAGTGCGGCAGGACCTCCCCCAGGATCGGGAGGATCTGCGGCAGGACCGACGACATGCTTATCGTCCGCGGGATCAATGTCTTCCCATCCCAGGTCGAGTACGCCCTCATGCGCATACCGGAGATCGGCGATCAGTACATGATCGTGGTCACCAGGGAGGGCGACCTCGACCGCATGGTGGTGCAGGTGGAGCTGAAGCCCGAGGCCTTCACCGACAACATGGCGAGGATGAACTCCATCCGCGCCCATGTGGAATCCGAACTGAAGAGGTACCTGAACATCGCCGTCGAAGTGGAGCTTAAGGCCCCGGGGGAGCTCCCCAGGTTCGACGGCAAGGCCAAGAGAGTCATTGACAAGAGGGTGTATTGAGATGAGCGACTACATTATCGAGCAGCTGTCTATATTCGTGAGCAACGAGCCCGGGGCCCTGGCCAAGGTCTCCCGGACCCTCGGCGAGTGCGGCATCAGCATGAAGGCATGCAACCTCGCCGAGTCCAACGAGTTCGGGATCCTCCGCGCCATCGTGGAAGATCCGGACGACGCCATCGCCAAGCTGAAGGCCGCCGGCATCGTGGTGAAGAAGACCCAGATCATCGGCGTCGCCATCAACGACGACCCCGGGTCCATGTACGAGTCCACGAACGCCCTCGGAAAGGCAGGGATCAACATAGAGTACGGGTACGCGTTCGTCGGGAAGCAGGGCCCCGCCCTGCTCATGAAGACCGACGACCCCGTCCGCTCCGCCGAGGTTCTCGGCAGGGCCGGGCTGAAGGTGCTGAGGACCGGGGACCTCTGATGGCCAATCTGAACATCGCCGCCCTGGGGGCGCCCGGCCTGGCCGCGGAGATCGGGAAGAAGGGGACCGTCTCCGACATGACCTTCTACGAGGTCAAGGAAGGAAAGGACTCCATAACCCTCATCGAGCCGACGAAATACCCGGAGAAACTGTCATCGCTGTTCTACGCGACGCAGATCGGGGAGTTCGTCATCCTCACCGTCGACAAAATCGATTCCTTCCTGGGAGAGACCATAGTCATGGCCGACTCCCTCGAGAGGACCCGCGGATGGATCGTCCTCAGGAACTACATCCAGCCGGAGCAGGTGAAGCCGCTCATAGCCGGCACCTCCCTGGAGAGCTACGAGTTCAAGGAGGAGGACCCCACCGCCATGAGACTGGAGCTCATCGCCATGGCCAAGGCGGAGAGCAGGGAGCCCGGGGAGGGCACCTGCGGGTCCTGCCCGGTGGACAGCCACTTCAACGTCAAGGGTGTCGGGACAGTGGTCATAGGAGCAGTCGCCGACGGCTGGTTCCGCGTGCACGACAAGATGACGGTATGGCCTCTGGGGAAGGAGGTCATCCTGAGGTCGATCCAGAAGCACGACATCGACTGCCAGGACGGGGAGAAGGGGGACCATGTCGGGCTGGCGCTCAAGGGCATCGAGAGCGAGGAGCTCGACAGGGGCTTCGTCGTCTCCACCGACCCCTCGATCAAGATGACCCAGGAGCTGAACGCGAAGGTCGCCTACAACAGGTTCTACCGCGGAGACCTGAAGGAGGGGATGATGGTCCACGTGGGCCACTGGATGCAGATGGTCCCCGCCAGGATCGAATCCGCCTCCGGAAGGGACTCCGAGGTGAAGATGGCCTTCGACGGGAAGATCATCCACAAGCCGGGCGACACTGCCGTCGTCATGTACCTCGAGGGCGGGAAGCTCAGGGTCATCGGCACCGTCGTCCTTCCCTGAAAAACCTCTTCTGGGTCATTCCCTCGGGGGCCCCTGCCGGGGCTCCCTTTTTTATCCCGCCGGGAACGATTCCGGCGGCCGGGGACCGTGCTCCGGCATAATAGGGAAACACCCGTCCGGAGACCGGACGGTAAATGGTTTGCCCGCCGTCAGGCGGGACTGGGGTTTCAGGCCGCACCCTTCTTCTTCACGTAGAAGAAGGCGCATCCTCCGGCGGCCACCAGCACGATCGCCGCCGCAGAGACGGCTATGACGGCCGTGCTGATGCCGCTGTCCCCTTCGGAACGGATGAGCGGGTCGTCATCGACGTAGAAGTACGATGCATCATCGGGGCTCACCTTGAGGTAGGTGGATTCGCCGACGGTCTCGAAGGATGAATCGATGATCTGCCCGTAGCCGTATTTGTTCACATGGTAGATCACACTGGAACTGTCGGACGCCGGGACGTACACAGTCACCTCGAGTTTCTCGTCAGCATTGAACCAGAGGTGGAGGGCATCATGTCCATCGTATTGGGTCGGAGAATCCAGCAGCACGACGGTGATCGCGGCGGAACCGTTGTTCTTAACCTCGTAGATCACGCCTTCGGGCATCTTGACGGTCGCCGAACTGCCTGCTCCCAATTCGAAGTAGATGCAGTCGCTTCCTGCTTCGATAGTTTCAGAACTGCCCAATTTTTCCTCGGCAGCATATGTGACGGCCATCTCCGTATCCGCATAAACTTTGAATTCAGCGACGTACGCATCCCCAACCTTGTGAAGCTGCTGGGAATTGCCGTACGGGTCGGTCAGGAGCATCGGCACCGTGCCGTCGTCGGAAGCGTCTATCGATACCTTGACGGAGAATTTATCATCGGACTTGAACTCCTGCCCGTTCACAGTGACGGTGAATGTCTTGTGACTTGGGAATTCGGCCTTGATGACGATCTTATCGGAATTGCCGAGGGTGATGGCATTGTTCTTTTCATCATAGCTGAAATCAGCTGAGCTGAAGGCCTTCGCGCCGTCGGATGTGTGGAACGCATCAGGCACGAGACTGTACGTTATTTCATCGCCGAATGTGACACCGAGATACCCTCCGATGATACCATTAGTGTGAATTTTGTTGCCGGCATGGGCGAAGACCGCCTTCGACTGCACGCAGATGCACCTATCGACAGCAATGCTGCCGGAGACCTTCGCATCCGGCGATACGAAGATATTGTCGGCGACGAACAGCGAACCGTCGTCCGACTCGAAGCTGACATTCGATCCGTCTTCCAAAACCAACAGCTTGGTCGATATGAAGTCGCCCACAGGGATAGGGAGGCAGAGCTCGCTGAGCACGACATTCCCGCCGGAGACCGACACCGTCCTATCGTTCCCCTTGCAGTTCATGGTCAGGGTCCCTCCGCTGACGGTCTTGATGACGGCATCGGTGCTTCCGATGCTGAACGACTTCCCGATGCTGCCTCTGACATCCCTAACGGTCAAGTCCAGGGACGCTGTTGCCGAATCGTCCCTGCTGCCGAAGAAGGAGCCTGAGCATCCGGCCTCATCGATCGAGAACGATCCGTCGGTGGATGCCGCTAATCCTCTGATGTACATGCGGCTGCTGCCGGTGTTCATTTCCATGTTTTTCAGCTCAGCAGAGGCAGATGCCTCCTTGTCGGAGAATGCAGCTCTGATCGAGACGTCCCCCTCGATAGCGGCATATGTGCCATCGATGAACATCCTTGCGTAAATCGAGACGTCCGCGGACACAGTGTAGCTGTAGGACGTCACATTCATTCTTGTTTCGCCGTCCTTGGTGACCTTCTCGAAATCCGCATGTCCGCTGATCTCGGCCGAGAGGCTTGCGCCCGCATCCTTGACGGCGGTCCCGTCGATCATCTTCACATTGCTGGCCCCGCCGATGCTCAGTAATGCGCTGATGTCCGCAGACTTCTCGGATCCGTCGGAACTCATGCTGAGGCGGACATCGTCGATGGAAAAGGACGATGTCGTCTTGGAACTGCGGGTGGTGTTGATCTCCAGCGAATCGAGGCTGGCCGAGATGCTGAGGTCGGTCGCTCCGGCGGCGGCCGCCAGAGCGGTCACTTTAGGCAGGAACTCGTCGAGGATTTCCGGGATCTCGTAGGCAAGGCCCAATGAGGCGTCCACGGCAAAATAGTACGAGGCAGCATCAGCCTCATAATTCTTCAAATACTCCCAGACCTCGCCTGCATCCTCGACGTTCATACCGTGTGAACCGTTGACTCCGTACAGATATTTCTCAAGGCTCTTCGGGCGCAGGTCGCTGTACGAGGGCACGTCCGGCGACTTGATGTCCACCTTGTCCAGGTTGATATCGGCAAGGCTGCCGATATTGGCAGTGAGAGATGCACTGGCACTGAAGCCTGTGAGGCTTACGGTGGTTCCATTCGCGGAAGTGCCGATCGCGATCTCGCATTTGTCGGCGGAGACATCGGCACTGAGCTTGAAATCACCTGAGGAGCTGTTCCCGCTGATGCTCAGATCCAGGGCAAAGCCCGAGACGTCGGCGGTAACCGGATCGTCGAAGAACGGCAGGGAATGGAGGTCGAACTCCCCGTCGGCGGTCATGCTGACAGAGAACGTTCCGGAGCCGTACGCAGCGCCTTCTGCGCCCGCGGTCACGGATATGTCCGATTCGATCCCGATGTGGAACCTGTCGTTCCCTCTGCTGAAGTCGAGGGCGGCATTTCCGCTGACCTTGAACCCCGCTCCTTCGCCGCCGACGCTCATGCTGAAGCCCAGGTCCTCCGCCTCGAAGGAGATGTCGCATACCTCTCCGTCGATATCGATAGCCCCCTTCAGCGAAGCGTCCAGCGAGAGTTTGGTGATGGCCTTCGCAGTGTTCGACAGAGATACGGCCGCCGTCCCGGTTTCGGAGACGGCGAACTCCGGCATGCTGCCGATCTTGACAGACGACCCGTTCGAGATCTCGAAGGCAATGGATGCGGAGCCTGAGAGATCGCCCTGGCTCGCATCTGTCACATTCACAGTGACATTTCCTCCTACGTCGATGGTCTCGGAATCAGCGAAATTAAGGCCGAGAGCAAGGCTGTCGCTGACCTTGTATCCGAGACAGCCTCCTTCCTTGACATTGATGTGCACTGAAGGATTCTTTCCCTCGGAAACAGCAGCGACGGTGAACGCTCCATCGATTACCAGGGCGCCGCCGTTCTCGACGGTGATGCCCACCTCGGACGCCCCGTTCTTGACGCCATATCCGCCGCTCAGCATCTCTGCATCATTCACTGTATAATCCCCGGATATCTCCGTAGAGTCTCCGTTTCCCAGCGCATCCCCGCCGAACCTGGCGGCGCTGCTGATGTCTATCTCTTCGAGTACGAGAACCTCGGAGAGCCCGTGCAGCATGCTTTCGGGAGAGATAAGTTTGATACCCGCGGCCGGCTCCGGCGAACTGCTGTCGGCATCGGTATCGCTGAACGCATCGGAAGCGGATATCGGTACGACCATGCAGACGGCCACGATCGCGACCGCGAGGTACTTCATATAGGCTTTCATGTTTCCTTCTCCTGATCCCAAATCGATGAGGACCTGCAATCGCATCGAATCCTTTGATTAAAAATCTGTATACGTACGATGTATCCATCTGATTGTAATGACGTTGGGTGGAGGGAAATGCACCGCCTGTCCGGACCTGGCCTTCCTGCAATCTCATTTATATAGGAGCTGTCCCCATTCACACCACATCCGTGCTAATTGCTGGCACACAACACACCGGTGAGAGAATGACGTTCTGGAATGAGGAACTTGAGACGATGCCCGCTGACAAACTGAAGGAGATGCAGTTCAGGCTCCTCCAGAACGAGATAAAGACGATGTACGAGAAGTCCGCCTTCTTCAGAAAGAGGATGGATTCCGTCGGCCTCAAACCGGAGGATATCACCGACATGGACCAGTTCCGGAAGATCCCCTGCATGAAGAAGACGGACCTCAGGGACAATTACCCGGACGGGCTGTTCGTCGTCCCCTACGACGACCTCGTGAGGGTCCATGTCTCCTCGGGGACCACCGGGAAACCGACCGTCGTGGGGTACACGCAGAAGGACATCGACAATTGGACCGAGTCCCTGGCCCGCGGGATGACCTCGTTCGGGGCCGGGAAGAAGGATGTCATGCAGAACATGCACGGCTACGGCCTGTTCACCGGCGGGCTGGGCGTGCACTACGCCGGAGAGCGCATCGGGGCCACGGTCATACCGACGGGCGTCGGCAACACCGACCGCCAGATCCAGCTGATGCAGGACCTCCCGGTCACATTCCTCGCCGGGACCCCTTCCTACATGTTCCACATAGCCGATATCTGCGACCAGAAGGGCATCGACATCCGCCGCGACACCAAGGTCAGGAAGGCCCTCTGCGGCGGGGAGCCCTGGTCGGAGAGCATGAGGAAGAAGCTCTACGACAGGACCGGCATCAAGGCCTACTCCTGCTACGGGGCGAGCGAGTTCTACGGGCCCATGTTCCTCGAATGCTCCGAGCAGGCCGGCATGCATGTCTGGGCGGACCTGGCCCTCGTGGAGATCCTCGACAAGGAAGGCAACCCGGTCCCGGACGGGGAGCAGGGGGAAGTGGTCGTCACTATGCTGCAGAAGGAGGCCTTCCCGCTGATCCGCTACAAGATCGGCGACATATCCTCCATCACCTGGGAGAAATGCAAGTGCGGCAGGACCCACCCGAGGCTCGGGCGCATCACCGGCAGGGCGGACGACATGATCGTGGTCCGCGGGATCAACGTCTTCCCCTCGCAGGTCGAGAGCGTCATCGGCGAGATGCCGTTCCTCGCCCCGTTCTACCACATCACCCTCACCAACCCCAACTACATGGACAAGATGGTGGTCGACGTGGAGATCCTGCCCGAGTGCCTGCCCGACATGACGGACCAGCTCGACAGGATGACCCAGCAGGTCGTGGACCGCATGAAGGAGATCCTCAACCTGAAGGTCGTCGTGAAGATCAACCTCCCCAACACCCTTGAGCGCTGCGACGGGAAGTCCAAGCACGTGACCGACAACAGGTCCTGGGACTGAAGGCGCAGCAGCGGAAAGGAAACCGCTGATGATATCAGCGGGAAAACTCAGGGCGCGGGCCCGGTCCTGATGCCGGGGCCCGCGCGGCAGGAAACCCCCTCGCAGGGGACCTTAAGGATTTTCAGATGTTCCTGAAGGAGACGGAGTACTCCATCTTCTTGGCGCCGAAGTACTTCTGAACGTACTCAGCGGTCTTCTTCGGAGGGAACTCCTTGCAGGAGAAGACGTCGATGAACGCCCTGTCGGTGTCCTCGGCGAAGTGGCCGGAGAGGCAGGAGGTCTCGATGAGCTGGACCATGGAGTACCCCTGGACCTTGGGCTCGTCCCCGAAGAACACGACGTAAGGCTCTCCGTACCTCTTCATGTCAATCTCCTTCGCGAGGTCGATGGCGAACTGGGTGATGTACTCCTTCGAGGAGATCTTCTCATGGTCGCACTCGCCCAGATCAATGCTGCAGAGCAGCCCCCACTGCTTCTCTTTGTTGTATTTCTCGATCGCTTCCTCATCGGAGAGGAGCGGCCCGGATTTCGGTCCCATGGAATACATTTGAAACACCTCTTTCCTGCTCTTCTGCGAGCGGCAGATAAAAATCGGCATCGTGTATTTTAAACCGATACCGCCCCTAGTTCCGCAGCAGACTAACGGGGATTCCTGCTGTCGGCACAGAGACATCAGGGGGCCTCCGGCACGCCCGCGGAACGCCTCCGACCGTCGGCCGAATAAATATTTACGCACGCTTCGAATCGCAGCGTCCAGTGAAAGTATGATCGATTCGATATTCGAGGTAATGATGCTGCTGTGCTTCGCAGCCTCATGGCCGTTCAATATCTACCGCTCCTACGTATCCAGAACCGCCAGGGGCAAGAGCATAGTCTTCGAGATAATCGTGGAGATAGGTTACTTCTGCGGGATAATCAACAAGTTCGTCAACGACGACGTCAACTATGTCATCGCCTTCTACCTGCTCGATGTCTGCCTGGTGGCCGTCGATATGGTCCTCTTCTTCAGGAACCGCCGCATCGACGCGCAGCACCCCTATTACCAGCTGGGAGAGGGCGGGTCCGACCCGAAGCCGTGACGGAACGGCAGATTTTACAAATGTTGATATCATAGACCCGACATACTCAATCGAAAATCGGAGGCAATCGCATCATGATAGTCGAAACCACCGGCATAGTTGACGGGAAGATCGATGACAGGTACGGCGCTAAGGGAACGCAGTTCGACGACGGGGTCCCGTCCCGTTCATTCCCTCTGAAGATCTCGGGGGCGCCGGCCGGGACCGCGGCCTTCGCGATCGTCTTCGACGACCCGGACTCGGTGCCCGTATGCGGGAAGGTGTGGACGCACTGGCTCGCCATCATGAACGTCGGCAGGACCGAGCTTCCGGAGAACGCGTCCATGGAGGACGCGGGGCTCATCCAGGGGAGGACCACCGGCGGAGCCGACCATTACGAGGGCCCCAACCCCCCGGACAGGACGCATTCCTACCGCCTCAGGGTGCTGGCCCTCGACTTCGAGCCCGTCCTGAGGAAGGGATTCAAGCTCGAGACCCTGATGAAGCTCTCGGACATGCACATCCTCGCCGAGGCTTCGCTGAGGGGAGAATACTCGCCGGCATGATGCCGGCCGCGATCCCCCTTTCCTCCGCCTTTCCCAATGATATTATTTAGAATGGGAAACCGATTCACCGATAATGACAGGCGGATCGAAGGAAGGCTTCGTCTCGGGAGAAGCAGCTGATATTTTCGGTAAGGCCCAGGAGCTTGCGGAGGCCGGAGATTCATCGGGAGCGTCGGCGCTCTACCGCACCGCCGCCGAGAAAGGGCATCCGGCATCGGCGTTCATGCTCGGGCAGATGATGGCGGCCGGGCTCTGCGGGTCGCCGGAGGAGGGGTTCTTCTGGACCGCCTACTCGGCGTCCGACGGTTACATCAGGGCCCGCAAGATCCTCGAGAAGGCGGACTCATACCCCTCCGACTCCGACATACTGGCACTTTCCGACGGGCTCGCCGAGGCGGGTTCCCCCGCGGCCATGTACGCCTCCGGGATGTGCCGCCTGCTCGGGATCGGCACGAAGATCGATGCCGAAGGCGCATACAAGCTGTTCCGCCGGTCCGGGGAGGCCGGCAACGCCGACGGCGCCTGCGAGGAGGCCCTCTGCCTCATGAGGGGCGCGGGGACCGGCCGCGACCGCCCGGCAGGCATCGCCAAGCTCAAGGCCCTCGCGGACGGCGGATGCCTGCGCGCCGTCCTGAAGTACGCCGGATGCCTGGAGCACGGGTACGGCGTGCGCAGGGACCCGGCGGCCGCCTTCAGGATCTACTCCGGCCTGGCGGACCGCAAGGAGCCCCTGGGCGAATACCACACCGGCCGCTGCTACATGGACGGTATCGGGATAAAGAAAGACCCGTACATGGCCTTCAGCTGGTACCTGGTGGCCCAGACCATGGGGGCCGCCGAAGGGGACTACGGGATGGCCAGGTGCATGATGGGAGGGATCGGCACCGACCGCGAGGGGAAGAAAGGCTTCGAGCTCCTCCTGACCGCGGCCGACAGGGGCTGCAGGGAGGCCATGGTCATGGCCGGCCAGCTCTGCGAGCGCGGGAGGATCACCAAGAAGAGCGCCGGGAAGGCCCTGGAATTCTACCTGAGGGCCGCCGAGACCGGCTCTCCCTATGCCAACCTGGCCGCGGGGGACATCCTGTCGGAGAACGGCAGGGACCTGAAAGGGGCGTTCGCATGCTATCTGCGCGGAGCGCTCCTGGGGAACACCCAATGCATGCACGCGGCGGGAACAGCGCTGCTGTCGGGGCTCGGCGTGAAGAAGGACGATAAAAAAGGGTTCGAGCTCTGCAGGATGGCCGCGGAGGACGGGTTCATGAAGTCCCAGTACACCGTCGCCAACTGCTACGCGCACGGGCGCGGGACGAAACGGAACTTCAAGAAGGCGCTCGAGCTGCATAAGGAGCTGGCCGACAAAGGGTACATCAAGTCCATGCTCTACGTGGGCGAAGCGTACTACAACGGCGACGGCGCCCCCACCGACGCTGCCGAGGGCGTGAAGTACCTCAGGATGGGCGCGGAGAAGGAGGACGCCCTCTGCGAGTACTACATGGGCGACGCCTACACCGCCGGCAGAGGCGTCGAGAAGGACCCGCGCAAGGCCGAGCAGTGGTATAAGAGGGCGGCGTCCCACGGGCATATCCTGTCCAGGAAGATCCTCGATGCCAAAGGCGTCGCGTACGGCGGCTCGGACGCGGAATCCCCGTTCGAGTCATTCCTCCGCAAGGCGAAGTCAGGCGACGCACAGTCCATGTACATCGTCGGCAGGTACTACGAGGACGGCATAGGCATCGACGCCGACATCGATCAGGCCAAGGTCTGGTACGGGAGCGCGGCGAAGAAAGGGAACGAGGCCGCGAAACGCGCCCTGGCCGACATACGTGCCAGAGAACAGAAATGAAGGCGAACAGAAAGATCGCCCCCTCGTCAGAGAGGGGGCGTTTCCCTCCGGCTCACGCGAAGAGCGCGTAAAGGAGAGCCGCGAGGAACACGAGCCCCGCCGAAAGAAGGGGGAGCTGCTTGACGATCCTGGTCTGCAGGCTTTTGTCTTCCCAAGGTTCCATGCTGTCTGATATCGGGAGAATGTATTTTAAATGTAACCTCGCGGGGACCGCGCCACGGTTAAATCCGAGCCAGGCATTCCGGAACCCATGGCAGATATCAGGACCTTCATCTCGGTGCCGGTTCCGAACACTGCGGGGTTCGCCCCCCTTTTCCGCGACCTCGCCGGCATCCGCGGCGTGCGTACATCCCCCGCGGCCCAGATGCACATAACGCTGAAGTTCCTGGGCGATGTCCCGGAGGAGAGCATCCCGGAGGTCTGCAGCATCGTGGATGACTGCACCAGGGGGATCAGGAGCTCGAGAATCACCGTCCGGGGCATCGGGGCGTTCCCGAGCATGAGGAGCCCGCGCACGGTCTGGGCCGGAGTGGAGACCGATATCCCCCTGGAGATGATCTCGGAGAGGATCGCCGGCATGCTGGACACCGCCGGGATCCCTTACGACCCGAAACCGTTCAAGCCCCACATCACCGTCGCCCGGACCGAAGGCAGGGCGGACCTCTCCCGGATCTTCTCCAATTACCGGGACGCCGAGTTCGCGACATTCATCTGCTCCTCGGTCATGGTGATGAAGAGCGAGCTGGGCCCGCACGGAGCATCGCACACGGTGCTCGGCTTCTCCCAGCTCATATGATGGGTCAGACCAGGCGGTGCCTGTCCTTCTGGCCCATCGCGAAGAGCTTCATCGCACGCATGCAGTTGCAGATCATGTCCTCAATGGCCGTCCCGTAATAGAACGCCATATGGTGAGTCAGCAGGACGTTGGGCATGGCGCGGAGGACGTTCAGGCCGCGGTTCTTGATGACCTCCCCGCGCATGTTGTTGTAATAGAGCCCGAACTCGCCCTCGACGACATCGAGAGCGGCGCCGCCGAGATGCCCAGATTCGAGGGCGTCTATCATGGCGGCAGTGTCGATGAGCGGCCCGCGGGCGGTGTTGACTATTATCGCGCCCTTCTTCATCTTCGCGATCCTCTCCGCGTCGAGGAAGTGCCTGGTCTCGTCGTTGAGCTCAAGGTGGATGGTCACGATGTCGCTCTCCTCAAGCAGGGTATCGAGGTCGACCTTCCTGGCGAAGGAGTCCGCCTGCACAGAACCCGTTCTGTCGTAGTAATGGATGTTGCAGCCGAACCCCGACAGGTCCCTGACCACCGCGCTGCCGATCTTCCCGGCGCCGATGACCCCCACGTTCATGTCCCTGAGGACGCCGCCCATCTGCCCCTCGAGCGAGAAGTCGTCGGCCGCGTTGCGGAGCATGATCGTCTTGAGCTTCCTGACGGCCGCCAGGATCATCATGACGGTGTACTCCGCCACGCCCTCCGGGTCGTAGGATATGTTGGCGATTGCCATCCCCTTCTCCTTCGCGTGCGCCAGGTCGATGTGGTCGTAGCCGATGGTGCGGGTCACGATCATCTTCACCCCTCCCTGGGCGAACCTGTCGATCATGGCGGCCGTGACGGGAGTGGTTATGACGCTCACGAAATCGCAGCCGTCGGCAAGGCCGCAGTTGTCGATCGTGGGGGAATCCTCGGTCCAGTCGAAATCTATCCCATATTCCTCGGATGACGCGCGGAAGAAGACGAGCTCGTCGAATCTGCGCATGTTGTAAATGAAAGCCTTCGTGGGCACACACTCCGCTCCCGTCCGGGAGTTATCCCCTGCATCCCGTATGCCTCTTTTAAACCTCAGTCCCGATTGATTGGGAAGCGTGTTGTAATCATGACACGCGGAATTCGGAAATACAGGAGGCGCTCCCTCAGAAGGGACCGCCGCGGAGGCATAGAGGGCCTGCCGCTGGAGATGATGGTGATTCTGGTCGTCGCCGCGCTCGGCACCGCGGTGCTGGTCGGATGGTTCAACGGCCTCGACGACCCGCAGGACGACAAGCCGGCCGCCATCGGAGATGTCAAGCTGAAGTACACCAACGCCATGGCCGCCAAAGGCGCCGCCAACCAGCTCGAGGTCTACGTCTACGACACCAACGGCGACCCTGTGCAGGACGCCTCGGTGCTGGTCACCGGATGCGAGGTCACCCTGGGGCAGAACGGGACCCCCGTCCTGCGCACCAGCGACAGAGGATGGTGCAAGTTCAGCGACCTGCGCTTCACCCTGCCGTCGGGTCAGGACTACGGGTACGCGACCGTCCATGTCTCCTCGTCGGACTGCGGGCAGAAGAGCGTCTCCCTCATGGTGGTGGGATGAACCGCCCCGTCCCGGGATGGTGAGCGGATGGACCGCTCGGGCATCCTGGGCATGCCCTTCAGGCTGGCCGCCGCTGTCCTGATCGTGTCCATGTGCGTCCCGGCCATGGCCGCCGCCCTGGACAGCTTCGGCAGCGGCGTGGACACCGGGGAGGCGGAGGACACCGCCAGGGAGATCGCCGGAACGGCCTCGGAGCTCTACTACGAGGGCGCCGGCAGCTCCGCGACCCTCCGGTATTCCCTGCCCGAAGGTTGCAGGATAGCCGTCGGAGGGGAGGGAGGGGACGCGTTCTCCGTCCGCGTTCTGGACGGCGAGACCGTGAAATGGTCGGAATCCCCCTCCCATCCGTCGGTGCGCTTCATCGGGAGCGTTGTGCTAGCGGACGAGGGCGTGCTGAGGCTGGTCTGCGAGAACGACGGCCTCGGGTGCGGGATAAGGGGCGAGGCCGCATGATGGAGTTCGCCATGTCCCGCTGGGCGCTGTTCCTCTGCGGAGCTATCCTCATCGGGGCGGCGGCCGTCCCGCTGTCCGATGCCCTGCAGGAGGATGCGGAATCGGACACCTCGGGATGCGCCGAGGGAACGGCCTCGCTCCTGGACGGCTTCTGGGACTCCGGCCTCGACGAGCTTTACCTGCGCGGGAGCGAGGTGCTCCCGGGCCCGGGATGGACGATGAGGATCTCCGGCGGCGGGATAACCGTCACCGGCCCCGGCGGGGGCATGTCCTTCGCCGGCCTGGCACATCCGTTCTTGGAGGAACTGGAACTGGGATACGGGAGCGAGGCGGAGGTCTTCAGGGACGGCGGGTGTTTCGGAACCCGCCGAAGGTGTCGGCGACCTTGCGGAGGGCGGCCGCGAAGCGGTCTATGTCCTCTCTGTTGTTGTACAGGTAGACCGACGCGCGCACGCTGCCCTCGATGCCCCGGGAGACGAAGAACGGGTGGGCGCAGTGCATCCCGGAGCGGACCATGATGCCGTCGATGCTGTCCAGCATCATGGCGACATCGTGCGCCCCGAGCCCGGCGATGTTGAAGGACATCACCGAGCTGCGAAGGTCCGGGTCCTCCGGGCCGACGAAGGACAGTCCTTTGATGTCCTTGATCTCCCCGTACATGTACTCCATGAGGGCGCGGTCGTGGGCGGCCACGTTATCCATGCCGATCTTCTCCAGGTATTCCACGGCGGCCTTCGTGCCGAATATGCCGGCATAGTCCTGCAGCCCGGCCTCGAAGCGGTCTGGGGCGGGAGCGAAACTGACATTATCATAGGTGACGAGCCCCACGGTCCCCCCGCCGTACTCCAGGGAAGGCAGGGAGCGGAGGGCCTCGCCGGTGCCGTAGAGCAGGCCCATGCCGGAAGGACCCAGCATCTTGTGGAGCGACAGGGCGTAGAAATCGGCTCCGAGCTTCTTCATATCGATCTTCATATGGGGCGCCGCCTGCGCCCCGTCGACGATGACCTTCGCCCCATAGTCATGGGCGATCTCGGCGACATCCTTCACCGGCACCACGCATCCCGTGACGTTGCTGCAGTGCCCGACGGACACGGCCTTCACGTCGCGCCCCATCGCCTCCTTAAAGGATTCGATGTCGAACACCCCGTCCTTCCCGGACCTGGACATCCTCATGCGGATGCCCTTAGAGTCCCTGAGCATGAGCCAGGGGACATAATTGGAGTTGTGCTCGGTGTCGGTGGTGACGACCGCGTCCCCCCTGCGGAGCCCGAGGCCGCGGGCGACGGTGTTCAGGCCCTCGGTGGTGTTCTTCGTGAATATGAAGCAGTCCGGGGATTCGCCGCCGAAGAAGGAGCATAGCTCCTCCCTCGTCTCGTCGACCCTCACGGACACCTCGTTGGCGAGGTGGTGGACGCTCCTGCCCCCGCACACCGGGCACTTAGTGTAATACTCCGTGACTGCCGCTATGACGCTGTCCGGACGGAGCGACTGGCAGGCGCTGTCCAGATAGACCCCCCTGTCCTCCCTCATGGTGGGGAAATCCATGCGGAGACGTCCGAAATCCATACGGGCCGATTCTATGCGGGATTATTTAAACATAACAGGGCGCGTGCGCATTTTATTAAACGGGACGGCATAGCGGGACCGGATGACAGAACTCAGCACGGATATAGGCGGCCTCGCCCTCGCTCTCCCGGGGATGGTGGCGTCCGGCATCATGGACGAGACAGGGGCATCCATGGTCAGGATGCTCGGGGCCGGCGCAGGAGCCGTCGTGACGAAATCGATCGGGCTGCAGCCCAACGCAGGCCATGAGAACCCGTGCTTCACGGAGGTCAAAGGCGGGTACATCAATGCAATGGGCCTCCCCAACCCCGGGATAGAGGCCTTCGGCCCGGAGATGGCCGAGGCCGTCCCGCACGGGAAGATCATCGGCTCGATCTACGGCGCCAACCCCGATGAGTTCGCGAAGTTGGCCGGGAAGATGGAGGACTACGGGGCCTGCGCGGTCGAGCTCAACCTCTCCTGCCCCCATGCCAAGGGCTACGGCATGGAGGTCGGCACGGACCCGGAGCTCGTGAAGAGCATAGTGTCCGCAGCCAAGGGCGCCGTGAGCATCCCCGTCTGGGCCAAGCTGACCCCCAACACCCACATCCTCAATGAGATCGGCAGGGCCGTGGAGGACGGGGGAGGGGACGCCATCGTGGCCATCAACACCCTCAAGGCCATGGTCATCTCGCCGGAGTTCGCCAGGCCGTTCCTGAGCAACCGTTTCGGAGGGCTCTCCGGCCCCGCCGTGAGGTCGGTGGGCGTGAGGGACATCTACGACCTGTACGACGCCGTCTCCATCCCGCTGGTGGGTGTCGGGGGCATCTCGGACTGGAGAGACGCCGCCCAGTACATCATGGCCGGCGCCAGGGCGTTCCAGGTGGGGAGCGCGGTGGCCAAGGAAGGGCCCGAGGTGTTCGGGAAGATCAACCGGGACCTCCTGGATTTCATGAGGGACCGCGGCTACGGCCGCATATCCGACATGGTGGGGGCGGCTCATGACTGATTTCGTCAAGATACTGGGGATCACCGACGAGGCGTACGACACCAAGACCTTCGAGTTCCAGATGGACGAGAAGGCGTCCCCCGGGCAGTTCGTCATGGTATGGGCGCCCGGGATGCACGAGATCCCGATGTCGCTGTCGAAGACCGGGAGGATCAAGTCGATCACGGTGAAGGCCATCGGCGAGGACACGCGCGCCCTGCACTCGAAGACCGTCGGGGATGTCCTGAGGGTCCGCGGGCCGTACGGGCGCGGATATGTGCTGGAGCCCGACAGGCGCTACCTCATCGTAGGCGGAGGAGTTGGCACGGCCTCGGTCCTGCCCGCAGTGAAGGAGACCGGCGCGGACACCATCATAGCCGCCAGGTCCGACAAGGACATCATCCTCAGGGACAGGGCGATGAAGTACGCGGACAACGTGTGGATCGCCACGGACGACGGCTCGGAGGGGTTCCACGGGAACGCCGTCCAGCTGCTGAGGGAGAAGTGCGCCGAGAAGGAGTACGACTGCGTGCTCGCCTGCGGCCCCGAGGTCATGCTCTACTTCACCCTGAAGGCCTGCCAGGACCTGGGCCTGGACTGCCAGCTCTCGCTGGAGAGGTTCATGAAATGCGGGGCCGGGGCATGCGGGTGCTGCGTCATGGACGGCCAGCGCGTCTGCCGCGACGGGCCGGTCTTCAGCAGGGCCCAGGTCGAGAAGATGAAGGACTTCGGGAACAGCAAGCGCGACGAGTGCGGCCGCGTCGTGAAGTTCAGGTGATCCCATCTCCGCTCCGGACGGCAGCATAACTGTCTACCACGGGAACCTGGAGCTGCACGTCCCCAGGTCCTGCTTCAGCGGCCCGGAAGCCCGCCCCGTCAGGTCCGAGCAGGAGAGGTACGGGAAGCTCATCCGCGAGCGCTATCCCTGGCTGACCCAGAACTCGGTGGAGGTCATGTTCAGGAAGGCCCGCGAGGTAATGAAGGCGACCCTCGACGAGGAGACCGGAGGGATGTCCACCAGCGCGGTCCTGGCGAGGAAGGGCGACCTCGAAGGCGCCGCGGCCGCGCTCAGGAAGCACCTGGAGGACGACCCCGAGGATGCGGACGCCTGGTACCGCCTCGGGGAGGTCCTCTGCAGGGCAGGGCATACGGAAGAGGGCTACGCCGCCTTCAGAGAGGGGCGGAAGCACTTCCGAACAGGGCCTTGATCGCCTCGGCGACCTCAGGCACGGTAGCGCCCCACGGGACCGAGACGGTGCTCCCGTCGATCTCGAAACCGCTCTTGACGCGGCAGCATTTCACAATGGTCGGGACGCCGTCCCCCGGGACCCTGTCCCTGGGGCAGATGTCTATGAATGGAGCATCGAAGCCGTACTCCTCGCGGAATATCCTGCGGGAGAGGTTGCAGCCCACCAGCGTGATGTCCTTCCCGGTTATGTCCGGGACCTGGTCGAGGAAGCAGAACGGCCTGGAGGACGATGCCCCAGACACCTGACAGGGGAACATCACCTCCCGGGTCCCCGCCTGCTCCGAGAGCGCGGACATGTCGATGTCCTCCTCGTAAGGGACCACCGGGAGGTCCACATACCCCGACCTAAGTGCCAGATCTACAAGATAGGACAGTTTGGACGGCCTCGGGGGAACCGCATCGATTATACGGAGGCGGAGGGGCTCCACGCCGGAAACGAAGCCTATGTGGGAGAACAGCCCGCGGACCACGACGGTCTTCCCCGGATGCTCCGACTGTATGCGGGCCATGGCCGGGAGGTTGACGACGTCCGCGTCCGGCCTGTCGACGAAGACGGTGTCCTCCGGCAGGGAGATGATGTCGAAGCCCGTGACCTCCCTGAGAAGAGAGCCCTCCGGGGACTTGCGCAGGCGGACGACAGCCATGTCCTCCCCGTTGCGGAGTACGACGTACTCCGCTCTCTTGTAGGCCCTCCAGTCCTCCATGTTCGCGCGGATGTTCCCGCGGGTCAGCTTCCAGCCGACATCGCGGACGGAAATGTCCTTGCAGTGCACGGCCCCTTAATCCCCCTGCCGGTAATAATCCCTGCCGTCCGGAACTCGGTCTGATACAGCAACGCACCCCATTTTATGTGCATAACACATCTTTCCTATCGGCGGCCGCCGCCCGGCCGCACGCCCCTGCCAATCGCGCGAGGCCGTTGCTGCGGCCGGCGGGGGCGTCACTGTGCATCCGTTCGGCTGATCCCGTTGCATTTCGAATTGATGCTGCCAATCAATGCTGTTCTGAACAGTTCTCCGCCTGTTGTTCAGCTCTCGGCCCCGAAGGATCGGGGAGCGCGGTCCGATGCGACTGTGTTGAATAAGTCTTGACCCCCCATGTCTCAAGCCTTCAGCATAATCTCCCGATGGATGTCGTACAGCGAATACCGGTACTGCATCGTAAGACACATCCTGTCGAAAAGCCTGTTTGCTATGCGGTCGCTGTACAGTTTCTTGAACGCCGAGAAGAACGCTTCCACATGCCAGCGCGAGTTGTAACCGGTGATCCTATGTGCCAGCTTCTTCCCGAAGTGCCTGTCCAAATCCTTAAGCGCCTCGCGTCTGGGGAGCGTGTCGCAATCTTCGAATTTTTCCTTCAGATTGGGGCAGAATGCTATTTCCGCCTCATCCATGAACTCCCAGTTCGCCACGGTATCGTACGCGCTGTCCGCCGACACCCATTTCAGACGCACGCCGGTCCGAAGCGCCCCCGATACCAGGGGGGCCATCATCCGGGCATCGCCGGGTTTCTCCATGGTAGTGGCGAAGGCCACCACCTTTTTGGTGCGGAGGTCGACCATCGCGTGCTGTTTGATGAACCTCCGGTTGTTCGTCAGCCAGATATGTTCCAGATATATCCCGGGACCGGATATTCCTTCCCCGGAACCGTCGACGGCGGCGAAGATGTTCTCTCCGCCGACGGCCGATTTCAGAACCTTGACCTCCATGGATTCCCTTATCTTCTCCGCTTCCTAGTCCCTTTCCGCCTGGATATCGGCTTCGGCCTGCGAGGTCGGTATCATCCGGGGGGCTTTGTACTCCGGAAAGATGCCCGAACATATGATCCTGAGAGGGTCGAATTCTTCCCTGATCCCTCTGCCGGCCAGTATCACCGTCGCTTCGGAGATGACCTTCAGTCCGAATCCGCCCTTTTCGAACTTCAGCTGGGATTTGTGCAGGGTCGCATAGTTCGGTTCGGGGAGGCCCCGGGACTCCAGCAGGACGCTGGTCCTGCTGATGGTACGGCGGTAGCTTCTTTCGCCGTCCTCCTTGAGATATGAGAGATACAGTATCAGCGACGGCGGATATTCGTAAGGACGTCCGATCTTTCCGGGCGGATTCAGTATCTCCAGTTCCGCCGCCACCCGCTCCGGCTTAAGCCAGGTGTCCAAAATGCGGCCTTCCTTCAGGACCGCCTTGTCCAAGGCGGTCCAATGTCCTTTTCTGGTATCGTATTTCACTCCGAGCGCGTCGGCGTTCTTGCTGCGTTCGGGGTTTTTGCCCCCGCTCTTTTTATCCTTCCTCTCCCTTCTGCAACCTGTCATGAAAATGACACCCCTGGGAGGAGTGTCAAGCGTCGAAACTTGAGGCACCCCTCCCTACTTCTTTTCAACAACCTGCTGTCTGGCTATGCTGTTTTAAGCGATTTTCCTTATGCGTTTTATATATAAATATATGCGTAAAAACTAAATATTAAAACAATGAATAAAAACATACATTCAGGCCTAGAACAGACAAAAACCGACTCTCATTCAAAGAAAACGGAAGACGGACGGGCCGGATCTCCTTTGCCCGACTTATTCAACACAGTCGTCCGATGCAACAAGTGTTTTATATGTTACCAAAATATCCTTTGGCCAGAAGTCGGGGTAACACAGCGGCCTATGTGGCGGACTGCAGATCCGCATACGGGAGTTCAACTCTCCCTCCCGACTCCAAATTTCTGATTCTCATCATGCAGCCGTTTCCTCTCCGGACTGCCGTTTCCGTCTGAATTCAGATGTCTGGCACATCAGATTTTCATTATATGGGACTCGTGCCGCGGCGATGCGCCCGAGACCGCGTTTTACATAATCTTTATAAACGGAGTTTAAATAATGCGCCACAGGTGAATATATGGCCAACATGAAGATAGAGAACGTAGTTGCATCCACTTCTCTCGGCCAGGAGATCGATCTGGATAAGATCATGGCATCTCTGGACGGTGCCGAATACAACCCCAAGCAGTTCCCCGGGCTCGTCTACAGGCTTAAGAGCCCCAAGACCGCTACTCTACTCTTCCGCAGCGGAAAGATCGTCTGCACCGGCGGCAAGAGCAAAGATGAGGTCAAACAGGCCATAACGCAGGTCGCCAAGGACCTCGAGAAGGCCGACATCAAGATCACCATCGAGCCCAAGATCGAGGTCCAGAACATCGTCGCCTCCTCCGACCTCGGCCAGGAGATCAACCTGAACACCGTCGCCATCACGCTCGGCCTCGAGAAGGTCGAGTACGAGCCCGAGCAGTTCCCCGGGCTCGTCTACAGGCTGGACGACCCCAAGGTCGTCGTCCTCCTGTTCGGCTCCGGCAAGATGGTCTGCACCGGTGCCAAGATCCCCGAGGATGTCGTCCGCGCGGTCGAGAAGATCGCCGATGAGCTCAGGGACGCAAGCCTGATGTCCTGAAGGCAGGCCTGCAGCGGGGCTCCGCCCCGCATCATCTTTTTCCCATCATCCCCATCTTTTATCCGCTGTCCGCGTTATTATGATACTGAGGCCGCATCGGTGCCCGGCCCGGATGTGCCAGAACCGCGGATGGATTCATGCCGTATCCCTACTGGGAATATTTGTCCCACCGAGGATTTTAATTACATATAACCGTACATGCGGCATTCACTCCCCTGAAAGGATCGATAACTGGAAGGAAGGGGGAACATGAGCCTTAAAAATGAGAGATCCGGTTTCTTTGGATTGGTAAAACTCGCGGTCGCTCTCGCCGCAGTCATCCTGATCGCCGCTGTCGCGGTATCGGTGATGACTTCGGAAGACGATGACGAAGGGCAGTCCAGCACGAATTATGTGACCGCCGACGGCGGAAGCGCCTCATACACTCCTGCCGATACTTCCGATTTCATCACCTCGACCGTGCTGACAATCGGAGTCGGCCAGAGCAAAGTCATCACTCCCGAGTCCTACCTCATGCTCTCGGGGATGAGCTACAAGTCCTCCGATACGGGCGTGGCTACCGTCTCCAACAACGGCGGCTACTGCACCGTCACCGGCGTGGCCGTCGGTTCGGCGACCGTCACCTGCACGTACGGGAGCTACACCTCGACATGCACCGTCACCGTCCAGTCGGACGAGTCGGAGAGCGTCCTCAACGTATACGATGTGAAGGAGGGGTCCAGCGCCTATGCTACCGTTTCGGGCGACGGCTTCGGGAACGGGCTCCTGTCGCTGAGCTTCAACAGTGCCAGCGGGACATATACCTACAGCACCGGGCTGTTCACTGTGAAATCCGTTGAGACCGATTACATAGTCATAAACCTCTGTGGAACCGACAGCGGAAACTGGTTCAGCAGTTATGTGACCATCAAGATGTATGTTGCGACCGGCGACGGAACCATCGTCAGAAAAGCGACATACAGCTCTAGCCCGTTCGTGCCGGGCGCACAGTACAACACAGACGGCGGAGCGGAGATCCTGGTCCCCACCGCACTGCTTAGCGATGGCACGGAGTATTCAGTATACTTCCGCTTCTACACCTCCGATCTTCCCATAGCCGGCTACTCGAAGCAGATCACAGGCAGTTTCACCTACCACTCGAGCAATTCCGGCGGGACCGACATGAACGGGACCTTCGCGCGCGCCTATTCCTGGTCGTACGATGCCGATCACGACGGCACGGTGTCCGATGACGAAGAGTACAGTGCCAGCATCACCGTCCCATACTACATCTACTACATGGAGGCCCGCACCAACTCCTCGTACACGAGTACAGAGAGCTACTCATCGGGCAGCATATTCACCAACAGGGCCGGCGATTCCGAATACACCGACACCCTGGAAAGGGTCGCCATGTCAGACAGCGTGACCAAGTCGCTCTGCGAGGCCGTGGTGAAGGCCTATGAGGACAACGGCGGGACCTGGTCGTCCCTTAGCAGCAGCGACAAGGCCCAATTCATCCTGGCCTTCACGCAGATCAACTTCACGTATGCATACGACAGCTATCAGTACGGGGACGGAAGCACCTCCGCAGAATACTGGGCATACTCCATGGAGACCATCTGGGCAGGCGCAGGGGACTGCGAGGACACCTCCATCCTCACCGCGGTGCTGTTCAAGGCCGCCGGCCTGAAGTCCGGGGTCTACCTGGTCCCCGGCCACGCGATAGCTGCTGTCGCCCTGGAAGATTACGATGCCGCGGCGATAGAGATCGACAGCAACTACTCCGGCTACGGGGTCATGAGCAAGGACGCGGACGGCACCGTTTACTACGGGTGCGAGACCACCGCTGAGCTCTACCTTCCGGTCGGCCGCATAACCCAGAGCGCCACTGTCAGCGGGACCGTCTACAACTTCTGCGACACAAGCGCCAGCTGGTGCGAGCTGGACATAATAAACTGATGGCCGGCGGGGAATATCCCCCGCTCAGGCCTCCCGATGGGGACCGATGGTGCTGTCGGCCCGCATCGCATCCTCAGGACCGCTCCTCTTCCAGAAGCCAATCCAAGAGGTTCGAATGGTGCAGCCCGTCCGGAAGGTCGGTGACGAACGAGTCCATGGACAGCACCGTCTTCGGATAGCTGTCCCTGATCAGGCGGAAGGGAGCGACTTCGTGTTCATACGTATCGTCCGTCATAATGGACATCGTCACCTGGATGTACTGGACCTCGCGGTTCCTGCGTGCAGTGAAATCCACTTCCCTGTCTCCATATTTGCCGACGGCCACTTCGTAACCCCTTCTCAGAAGTTCCAGATATACGATGTTCTCGATCTGCCTGCTTATGTCTTCCCTTGATGAGATTCCAAGGACTGCGTTCCTCATGCCGGTATCGGAGACATAGTATTTCTCCAAAGTATCGAGGAGTCTTTTCCCGCGTATATCGTAACGTTCCGCTTTGTAGATCAGAAAGGCCTTCTGCAATTATTTAGGTATTATTTGGCTATTGATACCTAAATTAAATAAATACAATGTCTTTTTTTCAGTATTTATCATTAAATATTACCTAGATAATTGATCGATGATGCACAGATTCGACTATTCGGAAATACTCGGCGACATACCGCAGGATATAACGAAGATGCTGGCCGAGATTGCCGGGATACGCTCGCTGGAGTGCATACGCCGCGCGAAATACCCGAAGGACTATGCCAAGATGGAAGGCATCGCCAAACTGGCCTCGGTCAAGTACTCCAACGAGATCGAGGGCATAGTAACGTCCGATGAACGTATCAGAGAGATAGTCGTACGCGGAGGGACCCCGAACAATCATTCCGAGGAGGAGATCGCAGGATACAGGGATGCCCTTAACCTGATACATACGGAAATCGACTCCCTGAGATTCAACAGGAACACGATCCTGAACCTGCATTCCATGCTCAGGACGAAAGGTTCCGATGAACATGCCTTCAAGGACAGGGACAATGTGATTATCAGCATCGACCAATCGGGGAGGAGGCGCATCGTGTTCGAACCCGTCCCGGCATCCGAGACCGAAGACTGCATGGAGCAGCTGTGCATAGCGTACCAGGAGCTTTCGACCCAAGGCTATGAACCTCTGCTCTACATACCGTGCATCATCCTGGATTATCTCTGCATCCATCCGTTCCTGGACGGCAACGGCAGGACCTCCAGGCTCCTGACGGTACTTCTTCTGTACAAAGAGGGAATCGACATATGCAGGTACGTTTCTATGGACGAGCATATATCGTTCACGAAATCGGACTACTACGATTCGCTGCAGAGATCTTCGGCCGGGTGGAAGGAGAACAGATGGACCTACTTCCCGTTCATCAGATATTTTCTCAGGACCCTGTTAGAATGCTATACGGACATCGACACCAGGTTCGCCATAGTCGACGGGGAAGGCGTCGACAGGAAGCAGACCGTCGAAAACGTCCTGAAGAAGAGCTCCGCACCGATGTCGCTGAAGCAGATACACATGGTCCTCAGGGACATCAGCATATACACCGTACAGAAGGCAGTGAAGGATCTGATGGCCGAGGGCAAGATCGAGAAGATCGGCAATACCAAAGGCGCGCGCTATATCTACAAACACTGAGGAACGGCCGTTCAGTTCTCCGCACATGACCTGCAGCCAATCAGAATATCGATCGTTGCCGTTGAAACCGGCTGCCAAACCCGTTTCCCTCTTCACGGACCCAGCACTGTCGGCGGGATGACATAAACGCCGTCGTCTCTGCGATATGCCGCATCGGTCATCCCGCAGATGACGCACAGGAACTCCGGCGGCCTCCCGTTCTCCTGATCGCGTATCTTCGTGTCCATCTTCAGAAGGGATCTCGCACCTTCGTCTATCTCATGTGCCCCCGTCTTCATCTCGAAGGCACCCCACCTACCGTCCGGAAATTCCGCAACGGCATCTATCTCGTTCCCGTCCCCGTCACGGTAGTGCATCACTTTGCCGTCGTACATCATGGCGTATGCCTTCAGTTCGTGAACGCACAGGGCCTCGAACAGATATCCGAACGAATTAAGGTCATTGATGTACGATTCCGTGTTCATCCCCATAGCGGCGGCGGTGAGGGAGGGGTCGGCAAGGTGTCTTTTAGGAGTTTTCCCGACCCTTACCGAAGACCTCATATTCGGGTTGAAAGCAGGTTGGAAATCGGTGAAATGAAGGCTTTCCAAAACAGAAAGGTATTCATTCAGCGTATTATCGGATATCTGCGCATCATCCGGATTCTCCGTCATATCTTTCTTGAGAGCCTTCTTGGATGCAGTAGTGCTTTCGTTGCGTGCCAAAGAGCGGATGAGACGGAGCATCTTGGTCGGATCGCGGTTCACCCCGTCGAATGATATGTCATTGTTCACCAGGGTTTCTATGTAACCTCTGGCAACCTCCAACGATGCATCCGCATTCATATCTATGACTCCGGGCCATCCCCCGTGGACGGTGTAATCGACCAGGTCCTTCAGTTCGGCCTCCTGTGTCGCGAAAGAGATCTCGGGACGGCCAAACAGCCCCTTCAGGGATACCCTGCCGTCCGAGATCCCTCTTTCGAACAGCGTCATGGTCATCATGCGGAGTTCCTTTATGCGACCCGTACCCGAATGGACGAATCCTTTCCTGTTGGGCGTTGCGGAGCCGGTAAGCACGTACATCCCCTTCTTCCCGGTATCGTCTATCCGATACCTCACAGCATCCCAGATGCCGGGGACGTCCTGCCATTCGTCGATCAGTTGGGGAAGATCGTCCTTGAATATGAGCGTGGGATCGGTCATCGCCAGCCTGCGGTTCTGATAGTTCCCCTTCGGGTCCGCGATGAGCGTAGCGCTGTTGCAGCAATTGTATGCAGCCCAGGTCTTTCCGCACCATTTAGGCCCGGTGAGGTTCACCGCGCCGAAGAGAGACAGAGATCTCTTCAGTTCGTCATCTATCAGTCTGGGTACGTATCCGTCCCTTCTCAATGTCACAATCCAATATCCCATCATCAGTATATATCATTGATGATTTTTCGGACATTTTATTGATGATTTTTCGGTTAATCTATTAATGATTTTTCGGACATTTTATTGATTATTTTTCGGAAACTGCGATACGATTCTGCAATCGGCCGAGATATGGCCGTCCTCCGGTCACGTTCATATGTTGCAGCACTTGCCCCTACAATATGTGCCAGATGGTGATATTGGACCACAGTTCCATCGTTTCAGAACCCTTCCTGCGACTGCTTCTGATTTCCGGAACCGGTCCAAGCTTCCAAAACAAAACTCGGATTGCCGCACATGCGCGCCTTGATCCTAGGCTCAGAGGGGCCATCGATCCTCTCCGTTCACAGGCATATGGCCATATAAATGGGCAGATACAGCAACTTGCCTTCCTTCCTCAGATCTTTCGTGTGGAGGACGTAGCACTGCCCGAGCTGTTTGCTGTACACATCCATCAGATAATCCAGCGAGGAATGGCCGGTGCTCCTCCCCGTTTTCACCTCGACAGCAGATTTCTTCTTGCCTTCTTTGATGAGGAAATCAACCTCGGACCTGTTCTTGCTGCTGGTCCCGTCTTCATTCTTCTTGTAGAAGGCGTGGAAGAACAGCTTATGCCCGTTGGCCCTCAGAGCCTGAGCCACGACATTTTCCGCAAACATCCCTTCATTGATATGCAGACGGTCCTGGAGAATATCGATGTAGATCTCATTCTCCGTCGACGTTCCGCTGTCGATAGCCATGCTCACCAACAGTCCTGTATCGCCGGAATACAACTTCATTGTCGACAGGTCCGTGTTCAGCCCAAGCGCGATGCTGGGCTCGCTGGAATTGTAGCAGGTGTTCACGATCATGGAATCTTCGAGCCAATAAATCGGATCCTCGTAGTTGGAGAACTTGCCGTTCTTATCTATATCGGAGAGATTGAAGACCTTGTCGTGTTTGGACAGTTCGGCAGGTATCGCCCCGTACAGAGCGGACGTCTTTCTCTTGTTGGCCTTCGCTAACCTGCCAATGTCCTCTCTGTAGAGTTCGATTATCTGCCTCTTGATACGCTCGACCTTGGAGAAGTCCTTCGATGACGCGTACTCCTTCACCGCCATGGGCATGCCGCCGACGATCATGTATCTCCTGAAGGTGTCCAGGAACGAAGAGTGTACGTCGTCACCCAGCGGTTTATGGGATTCGAAATGCTCCCTTATGGTCGGAACGGTGACCACATCTCCCATCGCCCAGCAGAACTCCTCGAAGTCCATGGGATACATCTGTATCTTCTCTTCCTCGGACGGAATGATGATGTTCTTCACGTTCTCGTGGATGGAGATCAGCGAACCTGTTTCGATGTAATCGTATCTGCCGTCCTCCACCAGGAACTTGATGGCCTCTCTGGCCCGCGGCCATTTTTGGATCTCGTCGAATATTATCAGCGTGTTCCTTTCGACGAATCTCGTGGCTGTGAGATTGGACAGCTTCTGAAGAAGCATATGGATGTCGTGGACGTCGTTTATGAAAAGGTTCTTGATCCTCGGAGCGGCGTTGCTGAAGTTGATGAGCACATAGGAAGCATATTCGTTCCTGCCGAATTCCTCCACGATGTAGCTCTTGCCGACACGGCGGGCACCTTCGATGAGCAGTGCGGTCTTTCCGTTGCTCTCTTTCTTCCATTGTACCAGACGGTCGTAGATCTTCCTTTTCACGTATGGATATATTCCTCGAGCCTTAATATTGGTTTGTCCGATTTTTCCTGTTTCCTTAAACAAAGTTATTGAAATTCTTCCTGTTTCCTTAAACAAGACTTCCGAAATTTTTCCTGTTTCCTTAGGATAACGCCCGATTCGAAAAATAATCTGATGATCTCTGCGCAGGGCCGCATCGTTCCCGGGATGATGCTCCGGGAACGATGCTCTGCTTTCCGGCGCTCTGCCGCCCTAAAATCCTCCAAACCTGCCGAACCCGACAGGACAGGCACCGGAACAGCACTCCGTCCGATCGTCTCCGATCGGACGGCCGCATCACATCCTGCGGAACCCGCGCTTGATCCACTGGGTTATCGATTTGAACCCGTAGCGCAGGGTCTCGCCGAAATGCCTGCTGGCGCTCTGGGCGGTGGCCTTGTTGTCCATGATGGCCTGCACGACCTCCTGCCAGGTCTCCAGGCCGTCGGGCAGGGTAACATGCCCCCAGCCGACGCGGTGCGGGGAATGGGCGTCCGAGCCGGCGGTGATCGGCTTCCCGATGCTCTTGGCCAGCTTCATGGACCTCTTGTTGGCGCTCGGGATGGAGCGCGCGTTCATCGCCTCGACCCCGTCGAAGGGGTACTTCAGGGTGTTCTTCTCCCCCAGGCCGGACCACCACCTGTAGGGGTGGGCGGCGAAGGCGTAGCCCCCGGCCTCGTGGATGGCGTCGATGGTCTCCTGGATGGACATACCCTGGGGGATCAGCCTGTCGATGCCCAGGGCGACGATGTGCCCCTCCGCGGAGGACACCTCCTCCGCGGGGATAACGATGACCTTCCCGTTGTCCTTCAGGATGTCGAACGCCTTGAACTCGTTGTGGTCGGTGATGGCGACGCACCCTATGCCCTTCTCGATGCACTGCTCGATCACCTGCTCCGGGGTGGACTTGCCGTCCTTCGAGAAGCAGGTATGGACATGGAGATCCGCCTTCATCTGACACCAGCGCCGTCCAGTATCTCGGAGTCGACAGTCGCCACGCATCCCTTTCCGTCCCCGAGGGGGACGGCCTTCCCGCCGTCGATGACCGCGGCCACCCTGGCCGGGGCGCCTGCGGGAAGCTCTATCGGGAGGTTCCCGGCCAGGAACACGCCGTTCTCCGCCCGGGAGACCTTCATGGTCACCGCAGAGAAGTGCTTCTTGTAATCGATGGTGTCCGAGGTCCCGCCGAGGCCGCAGTCGAACCTGGTCCCCACGGGGATGTCGGGGTCGGACGGCCTCAGGAGGAGGACCGCCTTCCCGCCGAGGTCCTCGTCATCGGCGGCCAGGAGCATACCGCAGGACTCTATCCCCCTGAGGGGCCTGGGCGCGAGGTTGGAGACCACGATCGCCTTCCTCCCGAGCATCTGCTCCTTGGTGTAATATGCCTTGAGGCCGGCGCAGATGGTCCTCGGGGTCCCCTCTCCCAGGTCCACCGTGAGCTTGTACAGCTTGTCGGCGTTCGGGTGGTCCTCGACGGTGAGGACCTTTCCGACCCTGAGGTCCAGGCGCCTGAAGGCGTCGAAAGGCTGCGCGGGAGCGGCGGCGCTCTGCTTCTCCTTCTTCTCCTTCGCATGGTGCTCGGTCTCCGCCTCGGGCTGCTTGAAGATCTCGGGGAAGAGCACCTTGAGGTCGATCTTCCCGTAGACCGGCACCGGCTCCTTCAGGGCGGTCCCGGACGGGAGCGGCGAGAGGACGGCGGCATATCCGGCATCCTCGATGGTGCCGGGGAGCCCCATGTACTCCCAGATCTTCTCGGAGGACCTCGGGAGGTACGGCCAGGCCATGACTGCCAGCGCCTTCACGATCCTCAGGGAGTCGTAGAGGGCGCGGCCGCATTCCGCTTTGTCCTCTTTGACGAGCTTCCAGGGGGTGCGGGAGTTGAAGTACTCGTTCCCGAAGTGGGCGAGGGCCATGACGGCCTGCAGGCCCTTCTTGAAGTCGCAGCGGCCCAGGCAGGCAGAGTACTCGTCGAAGGCTTTCTTTATCTCGTCGGTGACCTTCGCATCGGGCTCCGCGTTCTCCGGGACCGACCCGAAGTTCTTGTAGGTGAAGCTGAGGGTGCGGTGGTAGTAGTTCCCGAGGGCAGCGACCAGTTCGGAGTTGACCTTGCTCTCGAGCTCGTCCCAGGAGAAGTCGGCGTCGTGGGTGTCCGGCATGATGCTCGAGAGGTAGTACCTTATCTCCTCCGGGTCGAACTTCTCCAGCACGGACTTCATGTCCCTGGGTATCTGCGATTCGGCATCCGTGCCCGTGCCCTTCCTGCTCTTGGAGAGCTTGCCGCCGTTGAACATCAGGTACTCGTTCGCCGGGATGTCGTAGGGCAGGTTGAAGCCCTGCTTGGCGCCCATGAGCATCGCCGGCCAGATGATGGAATGGAACGGGATGTTGTCCTTGCCGATGAAGTAGTAATGCCGGCAGTCCGGGTTCTCCCAGAAGGTCTTCCAGTAGTCGGGCTTCCCGATCTCCCTGGCGTGCTGCACGGTCATGCTGAGGTACCCGATGACAGCGTCGAACCAGACGTAGATGACCTTCTTCTTCCACTCCTCGCCTTCGACGGGGATCTCGACGCCCCACTGCATGTCCCTGGTGATGGCGCGGTCCTTCAGGCCGCCCTTCAGGAAGTTCTGCGTGTAGGCGCGGACGTTGGGCCTCCAGTAGGTCTTGTCCTCGAGGTACTTCATCAGGGGCTCCTCGAAGGCCGAGAGCTTCAGGAAGTACTGCTTCGAGGCCTTTACGACGGGTGCGGTGCCGCAGCGGGTGCAGTGCGGGTTGATGATGTCGCCGGGCTCGAAGGTGGAGCCGCAGCTGTCGCACTGGTCGGAGCGGACGTCCTCGGCGCCGCAGACGGGGCACTGGCCCTCCACGTAGCGGTCCGGCAGGAACTTCCCGCATTTGGGGCAGTAGTACTCGTCCTCGTCGCGGGTGTAGATGTACCCGTTGTCAAGCAGCGTCTTGAAAAGCCACTGGGTCACCTCGATGTGGACGGGGGAGTGGGTCTTCCCGTAGAGGGTGTAGCGGATACCCAGGTCCTCGATCGCCTTCTTGTTGATCTCATGGTAGCGGTCGGCCACCTCCTCGGGGGTGACGCCCTCCTTCTCGGCGGTGACGGTGATGGGCGTCCCGTGCTGATCGGAGCCGCCGACGACCCAGACCTCGTTGCCCAGCAGGCTGTTGTAGCGGGCGAAGATGTCCGGCGGGAGGAGGGACCCGGCCACATGCCCCAGGTGGATGGGGCCGTTGGCGTACGGCCACGCGATGTTCACGAGTATCTTAGACATGGGCGGCTCATGGGCCGGGACGTTATTTAAGCCATCGCACGCGCGCGCACATCCGGTAGGAGGTGGTATCGTTGGACGGGCACGGCCGTAACGTCCGCATCAGCAGCCCGTCAAGACGGAGCTGCCTGACAGGAACGGCAGAACCTGCCGATATAGACCGAGGCCAGCTTCCACATCAGCAGCCCGCCCCCGATCTCGGCTATGGCCATGACCGTCCAGATCGCTTCGGTGCTCCCGAACATGGCGGCGGCCGCCAGGTACCCGATGACCATGACGGTGTTCCTCGTGAGCGACGAGAGGAACCCGATCTCCGAATGCTCTATGGACTGCAGGTAGGCGGAGCCGACGAACACCTGGGACATCGACGGCAGCAGCACGGCGAGCATGAGGAGGCAGAACGCCATGTCGCCCCGCAGGGGCTCCAGGTCGGGGGAGACCGTGAAGACCCAGGCGATCGGATAGCACAGCAGGGCCATCGGGACCGCGAGGTACAGGGTCAGCCTCACGGACAGCCGGGTCCCGAATGAGAACGCCTCCTTCAGCAGGTCCGCCCTCCCGGCCGCGAACTCGGCGGAGCACACCGATACGATGCCCCCGGACACTGCCTGCGCCGGGATCAGCACCATGTACGCCACCCTCCAGGCCGAGGTGTACGTCCCGACGACGTCCTCCCCGCCGACGCCGATGATGATGAAGTTCATCGGGATGTTGATCAGCGTCATCACCATGTACTCGGCGGACTCGGGCAGGCCGACGTAGAGGATGTCGCGGCTGACTTTCCTATCGGGCGCGAAGCCGCCGCTGCGGAGGTCGGCGTACATGTCGCGGCCCGAGATGTAGAACGCCAGGCCGGCGGCGAGGGATACCGCCCCGGCGCAGACCGTGGCGATGCCGGCCCCCATCACCCCGAGGCCGAGCCCGTACATCAGGACCGGGTCCAGGACCATGTTGGTCAGCGCTCCGGCCAGCTGCACCGCCATCGAGCGCCTCGACGCGCCCTCTCCCCTGAGCATCCCTGAGACCACCTGCCCGGCGATGACGAAGAAGCTCCCGGCGAAGATCGGCATCCCGTAGTCCAGCGCCTCCGAGGCCGACTCGTCCGCCCCGAACAGTCCCAGCAGGTCCCCGGCGAAGAGGACCAGAGGCACGGAGACAACGATCGAGCACAGGAACGCCAGCGTGAGGGACTGCGCCGCCGTGCGGGAGGCCCCGGCGCGGTCCCCGCGGCCCACCTCCCTGGCGATGGCCGCGGCCGAGCCTATGCCCATCCCGTTGCCGATGCCGGCGATGGCGGCGCAAAGGGGATATGCCAGGCCCAGTCCGGCCACGGCGGATCCCCCCAGCCAGGCCGCCCACGCGGTGTCCGCCATGCTGTTCAGGTTCATGACGAACACCGACACGGCCAGCGGGGCGGCGAGGGCAGGTATGGACTTCCTCGGGTCCCCGAGGACGACCTTCGTGCCTGCGGTTCCCTCCATGGGAGGCTCTAGGCTTACCGCTTTATCCGCGTTTCGGACAGTAATGGAGAAATGGGCGCACCTTTCTCACGCGCGAGACGGCTTATCTTCCTTACCGGGGGAATACGCCCTTCGCGCGCGAACCTCTTATATAACACGGGGGAATCGGAACGAAGCATGAGGATCGCGGCGGTCTTGTTCGACAGATGCCAGAACAAGAAATGCAACAAGGAATGCTACAAGTTCTGCCCCCTGGTGAGGACCGGGGTCAACGTCATCGAGTTCGGGGAGAGGGGCAAGCCCATCATCTCCGAGTCCCTGTGCCAGGGGTGCGGGATCTGCGCCAACAAGTGCATGTTCAAGGCCATCAAGATCATCGGCCTGGCGGACGAGCTCAAGGGCGAGATGGTCCACCAGTACGGCGAGAACACCTTCCGCCTCTACCGCCTCCCCGTCCCCAAGAAGGGCCTCATCACCGGCATCCTCGGCCCTAACGGAATCGGTAAGACCACCGCCATCAACATCCTCTCCGGCATCGTCATCCCCAACCTCGGGAAGTACGACGCCCCTCCCACCAAGGAGGAGGTCCTCCTCCGCTACAAGGGGACGGAGGTGTACGCCTACCTCAGCGAGCTCTACGCCGGGCACATAAAGATGGCCATGAAGCCTCAGTACGTCGACAAGATCCCCAAGGTCGCGAAGGGGGTCGTGAGGGACCTCCTGTCGAAGTGCCAGGAGCGCATGGACATCGACCAGGCCGTGAAGGAGTTCGGCCTGGAGCAGGTCATAGACAGGGACATAACCAAGCTCTCCGGCGGAGAGCTGCAGAGGGTCGCCATGGCCACCACCTGCATGAAGAGTGCAGACATCTACTTCTTCGACGAGCCGACGTCCTACCTGGACATCTACCAGAGGGTGAAGATGGCCAGGATCATCAAGAAACTGGCCACAGAGGACAAGTACGTGGTCGTCATCGAGCACGACCTCGCCATCCTGGACTACCTGGCGGACAACGTCAACCTCGTCTACGGTTCCGAGGGGGCGTACGGTGTCTTCACGATGCCCAGGCAGGTCAGGACCGCCATCAACGTCTACCTCGAGGGCTACCTCCCGGAGGAGAACATCAGGTTCAGGGACAAGCCCATAGAGTTCGCCGTCTCCGCACCTTCGGGCGACTGGAACACACCCACGCTCATCGATTTCGAGAACGTCTCCAAGGACTTCGGGGAATTCAGGCTGGACGTGAACTCCGGAGCGGTGAGGATCGGAGAGTCCGTCGGCGTCGTCGGGCCGAACGCCACCGGAAAGACCACGTTCGTCAAGATGCTGGCCGGGGAGATCAAGCCGGACACCGGCAGCGTCAGCGGGGTCATGAAGGTCTCCTACAAGCCCCAGTATATCTCCCAGGACTATGACGGCACCGTCCAGGACTACCTCTACGCGGTCAACTACGAGCAGGCGTCGAGCGGGTTCTTCGAGACCCAGGTGATCGGCCCGCTGTCCCTGAAGTTCCTCATGGACAAGCCTGTCCGCAACCTTTCCGGCGGAGAGCTGCAGAGGGTCGCCATCGCCGGGTGCCTGGCCCGCGAGGCCGACATCTACCTGCTCGACGAGCCCTCGGCCTACCTGGACTCCAACCAGAGGATGGAGGCCGCCAAATGCATCAGCGGGATGATGGAGAAGACCGGCAGGTCGGCGCTCATCGTCGACCATGACATCTACTTCATCGACATGGTCTCCGACTCCCTGATGGTGTTCGGCGGGGAGCCCGGGAAGCACGGCATCGCCGAGGGGCCGTTCAAGATGAGGGAGGGCATGAACCGCTTCCTGAAATCGGTGGACATCACCTTCAGGAGGGACGCCGACACCCACCGCCCCAGGATCAACAAGGAAGGGTCCAACCTGGACCGCTCGCAGAAATCCGCCGGCGAGTACTACTACGCCGAGCAGAACTGAGATCCCCCTCAGTCTGCCGGCATATGCCTCTCCCAGAAGGAGACGGCCTCCCGGAACCAGCCTTCCGCTTTCGTTCCGACGCCCATGCCGAAGCCGTGCCCCAGGCCCGCGTAGACGTGGACCTCGGAGTCCACGCCCGCCTTCTTCAGGGCTTCGGAGCGGTCCCTCATGACCCTCCAGTCCGCGATCCAGTCCTCGGTGCCCACACAGGCGTAGGCCGGGGCATCATGGCGGGAGACACGCGAATAACCGGTGTACTGCATCACCGCGGCGGAGGCCTGCGGGATGCGGAGGCCGTAAGAAGCTAGGACATCCGAATTGCCGAGCGCGGCTGCCATGCGGGCGCCCGCAGAGCCTCCCCACAGTGAATAACCGTCCTCCGCGACCCCCAGCTTCTCTGCATTGCTCTCGATGACCCAGAGTGCGCGTGCGAGGCGTCGTAAGGGCATTCGGTGCGGTAGATCAGCGTGAATGCGTTGTATCCCAGCTTTGACAGGGCCAAAGCATGCGGGAGCCCGTCGTGGAGGGCCGCCACATAGGCGAACCCTCCTCCGGGGCAGGTCACTGCGAACGGCGCCCCCTGCCTGCCGCTGAAGAAGAACAGCCCGGTATCGGCAGCGGAAGGGTCCCGGGAGATCTCCTCCTCCGAGTAAAGGGGGATGAATATCCTCTTTCCTGCCTCGGCGCGGCGCTTCAATTCCGCGATGATCTCGACGGTCTCCTCCGCCCTTACATCGGTGTACCAGACGAGGGTCCTCGGGGTGCTGATCTCCTTCAGCGCCATCTCCGGGCGGACGCCGCGGCCGATCGGGAAGAGCAGCCTCCCGAAATCCCCGAAAGCAGGATCTGAGATGACCTCCCCGACGGCCGTCCCCGGTCCGATGATATCTCTGCTCACCAGTTCTTCTTCTCCTTCGAGCTGTCGTGCTGGGTCTTCCTCTTCTCGACCGTGTCGGCGAACCATTCTACCATGGCCGGATCGGAATGCGAGAAGAAGGAGCTCTTCCCGGTGTCCATGGCGGCAATCCTCTCCATGTCCCTGTCCGAGAGGGAGAAATCGAAGACATCGAGGTTCTGGACCATCCTGTCGTAATGGGTCGACTTGGGTATGACAACCACTCCGCGCTGAATGTGCCAGCGGAGGATGACCTGCGCAGGGGTCTTCCCGTACGCATCGCCTATCTCCTTCAGAGCGGGGTCCGAGAACAGCCCTCCGCGGCCATCGCCGAACGGGGCCCAGGCCTCGTGCCTGACACCGTATTTCTCCATGATCTCATGGGCCTGCTTCTGCTGGAAGAGAGGGTGGGTCTCCACCTGGTTCACCATCGGCCTCATGCCCGAGAAGAGCGCGAGGTCCACCAGCCGGTCGGGATAGAAGTTGGACACCCCGATGGCGCGGATCTTCCCCTCGTCATAGAGCTCGGTCAGCGCCCTCCATGCCCCGTAGTAGTCGGAGAACGGCTGGTGGAGCAGGCAGAGGTCGAGGTAGTCGGTCTTCAGCCTGCGCATGGATTCCTCGACGGAGGCCTTCGTCTTCTCGTAGCCGTAGTGCTCGATCCAGACCTTGGTGGTCAGGAATATATCATCGCGCGGGACGCCGCTCTTCTCGATCGCGTTCCCTACCTCCTCCTCGTTGAAGTAGCTCTGCGCGGTGTCGATGGACCGGTACCCGGCTCTGAGGGCATCGAGGACGCACCTCTCGCATTCGTCCTTTGTTACCTGGTAGACCCCGTAGCCTACCATCGGCATCTTCACTCCGTTGCTGAGTTCTGCATATTCCATTCATTTCCCTCCGGATATTGCTGACATGATGTACACTAATGCCGCATATAAATGTGCCTTTATCTGACATCATGTAATCAATCACAGGACAGGAGAGTTTTTCGGATTTCAGGTACGCAGCAGATGCCCTTGGATGCAGACAGAAGAAGTGCCAGTCCCGGACCGCAGGCGGATACGCCTGTGCGCATCCCATCTTTTGATGTTATCATTGTATGTTTTATAACATAGTTCGGGATTCTGACGGCATGGAGAAGATGGGGAAGGCGGACACGCATGTGCACACCTTCTACTCTGGCTTCAACACCCTGGGGCTGATGAGCTTCCCGGAATCGGTGATACCTCCGGAGAAGCAGGTGGACGATGCCCGCCGCCGCGGGCTGAACGTCCTGTGCATCACCGACCACAACGAAGTGGCCGGCGGTTTCCGCGCCCAGGAGTATGCGAAGCAGTTCGATGATATCGAGGTCGTCGTGGGTGACGAGGTCATGTGCGACGAAGGCGAGGTGATCGGCCTCTGGCTCACCGAGAAGCCCAAGAAGTACCTATCCCCGGAGGAGGCCGTCGACATCATCCACGAGCAGGGCGGGCTGGCGGTCGCGCCGCACCCGTTCAGCGTCCACGTGGACGGCCTGCAGGAGAGGATCCTTGACCTCCCGCTGGAAGGCATAGAGGTCATGAACGGCGGGCATCCGGACGCCTATTCCAATTAGTTCGCCAAGTGCGTGTCCGGGCTCTTCCCGGGCAGATGGGCGGAGACTTCCGGGTCGGACGCCCACTCCCTCTTCACGGCCGGCTACAACTGGACGGAGTTCCCGGGGAGCACGGCCGAGGACCTCAGGAAGGCCATCCTGCATAAGACGACCGTCGCCGCGGGCGAGCCCGCTCCGGTCCTGGGCCAGGTCCAGTGGAGCATGGAGGTCGTCTGGGGAGGCCAGAAGCTCATGTACAAATCCCTGAGGCACAGGCTGGAGGAGGAAGAGGACAACGCCCTCATCCACAAGATCAACTCGATCACCGACATCAAGAAGGCCACCGGGATCGTCGCGGGCTTCGCCTACGAGTTCCCGCTGACCGTCATGCTCGCCACGCTCCTCAGCACGCAGTTCCTCAAGAGGAAGGCCAAGGCGGCCATGAAGGACATCGGCAGGCGCCTCGATGCCATAAAAGCAAGGGGCTGGGATGATGCAGGAGAATGGAACGGGCAGTCCCGCCGATGAGGTCTTCGGGGTCGGCGTCGACGTCCCGGAAGGGTTCCTGGAGGAGCTCATGGACGCCATAGACGCGGTCATGGATCCCGTCTACCCCGGGTACCGGCGCTCGTTCCGCTATTATCCCGTGACCGGGACCTGGAAGACTATGGAGGGCTCGCACCCGTACATCGGCAGCCCGGGGGAGGTCTCCGCCGAGAAGGAGGTCCGCCTGGAGTTCGTCGTCCTGAAGAAGGACCTGCCGGCGGTCATGGAGGCCATAGACAGGGTCCACCCCTATGAGGAGCCCGCGGTCGATGTTTACCGCGAGGTCCCCTGGAGATCGCTCATTCCTTCTTCTCGGTCACGTTGAAGACGTTGTCGAACGTCCTCTGCATCCTGAAATTGCGGATGCTGTTCTTGCGGTAGACCACGTCCTCGGGCGGGATCAGCCCGTTCTCGCCGTAGAAGTCGAGGAGCTGGTCCGCCGCCTCGTAATTGTAGCGGACTCCCACCAGAACATTGAGCTTGAAGTTCCTGCAGGGGATGTTCTCCGGATAATCGGTCCCGTTCCCGCGGGCAAGCTCCGTCCTCTTCACCTCTTCGTCGCTGAGGAGGAGCCTCATATCCTCGTCGCAGAAGCGTTCGCAGAGGTCGTACTCCTCGGCCATGTAGAGTCCCTCGATGGCGCTCTCCCTCAGGAAGTACAGCTCCGCGCCGGCGATCCCGAGGCCGTCGAAGGTGGGCGCGATCTCGGCCAGGAACCTCCAGTTGTGGTCGTCGGCCGCCAGGCGGCATACGGAGGCCAGGAACGTCCCGGCGGAGCCGGCCTCCGCCCTGTCGATGTACCTCCCCATCCTCACGCGGTTCTGGTCCGAGAGGGAGCCGTACCAGTCCCCGAGGCCCGCCTTGCGGACCTTCTCGGGAACGTCCTTTTTTGAGCCGAATCCGAACATGGCCGCTGTATGGCGGTAGCGGTAATAAAACGCTGGGTCTGCCGGGGTCCCGCACCGCGCGGTCAGTCCCCGTCCTCCCCGCTGTCCCTGCTGCCCTTCTCGCGGGCGATCTTCAGGTAGTGGGTGTCGCACTTGGTGATGTTGTCGGTGACCAGGTACTTCACCGATACGAACGGCGCGGAGCGCCGGGTGCAGTCCGCCTTCTGGCAGCTCTTGCAGAACAGCCGGTCGCAGGGCTCCGTCATGATGGTGATGTCGGTGTCGTCCCCGATCTCCCCCTTGATGTTGCAGCACATGGCATCGATGAGCTTCTGGGACTCCTCCACGGTCATGTCAGCGGGGACGGTCATATGGGCATCGACGTGCATGGTCACGCCGTACTTGGTCACCCTGAGGTGGTGCACCTCGATGACGTCCGGCGTCCTCGTTCTGTTGATGCAGCGGGTCACCCGGCGGAGGGCGTCCTCATCGACGGTGTCCATGATCTCGAACATGGACCTCCTGAGCACGCGCACGCCGGTTATGATGATGAAGGCGCCGAACAGCAGCGCGGTCACGGGATCCAGGATGTACCAGTCGTATCCGAGGCTGTCCCCGATGTAGACCAGAGAGAGGCCGATGAGGATACCGATGGAATCGAAGGTGTCGGTGCAGAGGTGCTTCCCGCTGGCCTCGAGCGCGATGGACCCGCTGCTCCTCCCCATCCTGATCGCCTTGTAGCCCATCAGGAAATTGACCAGGGCGGCGAAGGCGACCAGCACCAGGCCGATGTCCAGGCGGTCGATCTCCTGCGGGGAGATGAAGCGGTTGACGGACTCGACGATGATCAGCGCGCCGGCCAGCAGGATCATGCTGCCCTCCATCGAGGAGGAGATGAGCTCCACCCTCCCGTGCCCGTAGGGGTGGTTGGCGTCCGCAGGCTGCATGGTAAGATAGAGAGCATACACTCCGACGATGCCGGCGATGACGTTGACGATGCTCTCGAGGGCATCGGTGAGGATGGAGACCGAATCGGTGATCACCCAGGCGATGAACTTCATCAGCATCAGGGCGGCCCCGACCCCGGCGATGACCTTCTGGAAACGATAATTCTGCTTCTCGGCTTCCAGTTTCGCCCTGTCCATAGCATGTCCTAGGGAGCACCGTATAAAATGATTGCTTCGGTTTAAGAATCCCTCAAAGCGTTTTTAAGATTCCCTGATATGCCCGGAAGCTTCTTCCGAGCCTTCTTCCCCGCGGCTCCAGGACAGCGCCATTCCCGCCAGGCACATGCCGAGGCAGATGGTGAACGCGGCGTGTATGGTATCGGCGAAGACCCCGTACCTCTCGGGCTCGAGGCCGTCGGCGGACCCCATGATCATCGATATGCAGGCCATGGCGATGCCCATGGACACCATCATGCCGGTCTGGCGCATGACCGCGACGACGCCAGACGCCTCTCCCCTGTACTGCGGGGGCGCGGAGGACATTATGACCGAGGTGTTGGGGGACGAGAACACCCCCATGCCCGTCCCGATGAGGCACATCATGGCGACGACGTACCAGATGTCGAACTCGGTGCCGATGAAGATGAACATCGCGATGCCCGCGCTCATTATCGCCATGCCGGCGGTCGGGAGGAGGCGCTTGTCCTCCATCCTGTCGGAGACGGCGCCCATCTTCGCCGAGAGGGCCACCTGTATCGCCGGCTGCACGAGCAGGAGGAGCCCGGCCTGGGTGGCGGTGAGCGCCCCGATGCTCTGCAGGTACAGGGACAGGAAGAACTGCACGCAGTACGATGCCCCGTAGTTGAGGAACGCGGCGAAGCCGGAGCGGGTGAACGTCTTGATCCGGAACAGGCGCATGTTGAGCACGGGGGACGGCGACCTGGAGAACCGGAGGAGCGTCAGTGCCAGGAGGACCGCTCCGGCCGGCACGGCGGCGGCCGCCCAGGTCTCGGTGATGTTGACGACGCCCGACATGAGCACGAAGATCGATATCCCCCAGAGGACGGAGCCCTTCCAGTCCATGGAGTCGTCCGGGGTGGGCCTGATCTCGTACCTGATCCCCCTGACGAACGTCATGGAGAACGCGCACAGGCAGATGATGAGGGCGAAGCAGCCCCTCCATCCGACGCTGTCCGAGATGACCCCTCCCAGGGTGGGCCCCAGCGTAAGTCCGAGGTACACAGCGGTGACGTTCATCCCCAATGCCCATCCGCGCCTGCTCTCAGGGTACACGTAAGTCAGCATGGCTATCGAGGTGACGTTCATCATCGCCGAGCCGAACCCGATCACGAAACGGCACCCGACCAGGAACCAGAAGCTCGGGCTGATGGCGGCGAGGGACGCCGCGGCCGCGGTGATGGCCAGCCCGGTGACGTAGATGCGCCGCATCCCTGCGATCCCCGACAGGCGTCCCGCAGGGACCATGGCTATGACCGAGCCGAGGAGGAACAGCGTGTTGATGTACCCGAGGTCGTGGGAGCCCCTGCCGAAATCGTCGCCTATGTCCACCAGGGCCAGGTTGAGCATGGTGCTCATCAGGGGGGTGATGATCGCGCCTGCCAGCGTGCAGATCATCAGCTTCCTGCGGTCGGAATCGGAATAGGCGCCTTCCACGCCCTGCCATCCGTGCCTCCGTATAAAAAACGTAAGAAGATACGAAGGAGGGAACGGCAGCCCACCGACCCTTACGAAACGTCTTAATTTATGATGATATGAATAAAAATACCATGCCCAGTATGCATTAAGTTATATACCGAATTGTCAATCGTTTAGGCATGGCAATATACAGCTCCGTAACGGAAGCAATCGGGAACACACCGCTCATCAGGCTCAACAGGATAGCTCCTGCGGGCTCCGAGGTCTATGTGAAGGTCGAGGGCAAGAACCCCGGAGGATCGATCAAGGACCGCGCGGTCCTCTCCATGATCAACGACGCCGAGGCGCGCGGACAGCTCAAGAAGGGCGGGGTCATCATCGAACCGACCTCCGGGAACACCGGCATCGCCATCGCGATGGTCGCCGCCGCCCGCGGGTACAAAGCGATACTTGTCATGCCCGACACCATGTCTAAGGAGAGGCAGGCGTACCTGAAGGCCTACGGGGCGGAGCTCGTGCTGACCCCCGGGAAGCTCGGCATGCAGGGGACTCTCGACAAGACGAAGGAGCTCCTCGCCTCGACGCCCGGCTCGATCTCCCTGGGACAGTTCGACAACCCCGCTAACATCCTCGCCCACAGGGCCTCCACCGGCAGGGAGATCCTTGCCGACCTGCCCGATGTCGACTACGTCGTCGCAGGGTTCGGTACCGGAGGCACCATCTCCGGCATCGCCTGGGCCCTCAGGGACGCCGGCTCGGATGCCAAGACCGTCGCCGTCGAGCCCGCCGAGAGCCCCCTCATCACCGAGGGGCACGCCGGGCCCCACAAGATCCAGGGCATCGGGGCGAACTTCGTCCCCGCCAACCTCGACAGGTCCGTCGTGACCGAGGTCTCCACCGTGAAGGGCCAGGATGCCATCGACACCGCCCGCGCCCTCGCCAGGCAGGAGGGGATCTTCGCCGGCATCTCCTCGGGCGCCAACGTCTTCAAGGCCATCGAGATCACCAAGGCCCATCCCGGGTCCAAGGTCGTGGCCATCCTCCCCGACGGCGGCGACAAGTACGTCAGCACCGGGATCTACGAGTGATATCCTCTGCATGAGCGGAGGAGGCGATAGCGCATGCCGATAAACGTCCCGAACGACCTCCCGGCGGCCTCTGTCCTCGAGAACGAGAACATGTTCGTCATGAGGGAGAACAGAGCGACGACCCAGGACATCCGTCCCCTGGACATCCTGATCCTGAACCTCATGCCGACCAAGGTCGAGACCGAGATCCAGATCATGAGGCTGCTCTCGAACAGCCCCCTGCAGGTCAACATAACCTTCCTGCAGATGTCCACCCACGTGTCGAAGAACACGTCCCAGGTGTACCTCGACAGGTTCTACGACCGCTTCGAGAACGTCAAGAACAGGAAGTGGGACGGCCTGATCATCACCGGCGCCCCGGTGGAGAACATCGATTTCACCGAGGTCGACTACTGGGACGAGCTCTGCGAGGTCATGGAGTGGTCCAAGAAGAACGTGTTCTCCACCCTGCACATCTGCTGGGGGGCGCAGGCCGGCCTGTACTACCACTACGGCATCCCGAAGTACCCCCTGAAGTCGAAGATGTCCGGCGTGTTCGCCCACAAGGCCCTGGCCAAGGACGAGCCGCTCCTGAGGGGGCTGGACGACGTCTTCTGGTTCCCCCACTCGAGGCACACCGAGGTCAGGGCGGAGGACATCCTGAAGAACCCCCACCTGCACATAGTCGCCGTCTCGGACGAGGCGGGAGTGGGCATCGTACTGAGCGAGAAGGCCGGGCAGGTGTTCATCACCGGCCACATGGAGTACGACGCCAAGACGCTCTCCTACGAGTACTACCGCGACCTGGGGAAGGGCATGAACCCCCACATCCCCTCGCATTACTTCCCGAACGACGACCCCTCCAGGGACCCGATAATGAACTGGAGGAGCACAGCGAACCTGGTGTTCACCAACTGGCTCAATTATTACGTGTACCAGAAGACCCCCTACGACATCAACGAGATCGGGGGCGACAGGGAATGAGGACGGAAAGGATCGCAGCGGAAGGGGGCATGCCCCCTCTGGGGCCTTACTCCCCCGGCATCGCGGCCGGGGACCTCGTCTTCGTCTCGGGGCAGACGCCCGCGGACCCGGCCACCGGGAAGGTGCCGGAGGGCATCGAGGCCCAGACCAGGCAGGCCCTGGAGAACGTCTGGGCCGTGCTCTCGGCCGCAGGCGTCTCCAGGAGCTCGGTGGCCAGCGTCACCGTCTACCTCACCGACCTCGGGGACTTCGCCGCGATGAACAGCGTCTACGCGGAGTTCTTCGAAGAGCCGTACCCCTCGCGCGTGTGCGTCGAGGTCTCCAAGCTCCCCAAGGGCGGGAAGATCGAGGTATCGGCGATCGGCGTCAGGCACCGCTGAATCGTTCCTGCGGGCCGCCCGACATCGGATTGACCAGTTTCCGAAGGACGGCCTCGCGGACCATGGGATTGAACGCGGAGAGGTCCTTCTTCTCGGAGATTATCGCGTCCACCTCCTGCTTCACGTGGGTGAACACCGCCTTGTAGATCCTGCAGGAGTCCCCTCCGGGGTTCTCCGCCCCGGACTGATAATAGGCATCGACGGCGCACCCGCCCTGGCAGTAATCGTAGATCTCGCAGTTCCGGCACTTCTCGCGGCGGGCCACTGACGCTTCCAGGATCTTGGAGAACCCAGGCGTCCTGAAGGCCTGCGAGATGCTGCTGATGTCGTTGATGTTGCACATCCGGAACTCAGCGGGGCAGCCTTTCCCGCACGGGTAGAGGTCCCCGTTCGGGTACATGCAGATCCACTTCATGAGGCAGGACGTGTGCGCGCAGTCCGACGGCTGAGGGTCGCCGAGGGCGTTGAGGATGTACAGGAAATGGGGGACCAGGGGGATCTTAGCGTCCGGGTCGTTGAACCACCTGTCGAAGACCTCGATGGACGACCTGATGTAAGCGTCCGGGTCGGGGACCAGCGAGGGGTCCTGCGCCGCGCATCCCGCTCTGATGACAGGTGCCAGGGAAAGGGAGGCGCCCACGTCCTCGAAATGGTCGTAGATCTCTGACTGGCGGTCCTGGCACTCCCTGGAGACGGTCGCGCTCACCGCGAACACCCTCTCCTTCCCGGCGAGCTCCTCGATCTTCTTCTCGACCTTGGCACAGTCATGCCTGAGGATCCCTGCGCAGGGTCCCTCGTGGGAGATGCCGATGTTGATCATCTTCTCCCTGCAGAACTGCACGAACTTCCTGTCGAGCTCCAGGCCGTTGGTCTGTACGGTGTTCCCGACCTTGGAGCGGCCGAAATGCTTCTCCTCCAGCTCGATCGCTTTCTTGAAGAAGGAGAGCGGAAGCGTCAGGGGTTCCCCGCCGTGCCATATGAAAAGGGCGCTGTCATACTCGGAAGCGACCATGGAGAACAGGCGGTCGAGCTTCTCGAACGATATCCTCGCCGGGGTCCTCTCCGATGGGAGATGATAACAGTGCCTGCAACCCATGTTGCAGGCCAGGGTGGGTTTGATGATAACCGAGATGAAACGATTCATCCACAACCGTTCTCGGTCAGAACGGCCACCAGGACCAATAGCCGTTGAAGCCGTCGGTCACGTAGCAGCAGCAGATGCAGCAGATGACGATGCAGCCGATGCAGGCGGCGTGCTGGGCAGGAGTCCTGCAGTAACCCCTCTCGCTGCAGCAGGAATAGTCGCAGGCGGGGTCTCCTCCGTCGATCTCGGCGTTCTTGGGGGTGTTGTAGTCTTTTTTGGTTTCCTCGCCGGTCACAATGGACATCGCAGTGAAAGCGAGCGGGGACTGGCTTGCGTAAGCAGCAATTAGCTCTTCGACAGACTTCGACATTAACTCACCCTGCCAATACTGGCTTAGATATAGCGACAGTAACCCCTCCGCATATTTTAAGCCTATTCCCTCCCCATTTATATAATAAAATAATGGGAGCAAAAAAGGAATAATCCCGGGGAAGGTTATTCCCGACGCATCACTCCGATAGCATCTGGCGTACTGCCGCCGATCGCAGGATCTCTGCAGACCGAGGTGCCGTGACGATGCCTGGACATCGCCGGGGGCAATGCTCCCCCGGCGGCCGGCTGAGGCCCGCTTTTAATCCGGAGAATCAGGAAACGCGGTCCCCGGACGATGAATCTTTTAACCCGCATGCGCCAATCAGGGTCCTATGTTCGGCTACACGGTCCCGCTCTTCTCGCGCATGCCTGCGCCGGAGAGGACGGACTATCAGCGGTACTACTGCGAGACCTGCCATCAGCTGAAGGCAGGATACGGGCTGGTCAGCACCGCGGCCGTGAACTACGACATGACCTTCAACACCATCGTCCTCAACGCCGTGGCCGGCGATGTTCAGGATTTCAGGGGGACCCGCGCAGGGCCTGCCTGCGTGCTGAGGGCACCCGGCGCGGACTCCGACCTGTTCCGCCGGATGGCCGCCTACACCGTGCTCCTGACCAAATGGGAGATCGAGGACGACCGCACCGATGCCCCCTCGCTGAAGACCCAGTTCATCGGCCTGACCCTGGAAAGAGCGATATCTAAGGCGGAGGAGAACGAGCCGGGGTTCGACAGGACCGTGGGCGACGGGTTCCGCCGTCTCCGCAAGCTCGAGATAGGGGAATGCCCCGACGCGGCGGCCATCGGGGAGGAGTTCGGGAGATACCTGGTGAAGCCTCTGGCGGAGATCGCCGGGGATGCGGACTTCCCAGAGCTCGACGAGCTCTTCATCAGGCTGACCCAGGCGATCTACGTCATGGACGCGGTCGACGACCTGGAGGAGGATTACACCGACGGGACGTTCAACCCGTTCCTCGTAGGCTGTCCCAGATTCATCAACAGGGACGTCTATGTGAAGGAGAACCTCTACACCCTCGCATCGACCCTGAACGGCATCATCGGGAAGCTGCAGGCCGCGTACTCGGAGGTCAGGCCCCGCATGAAGAGCATGCGCGGAGCGGCCGACAACATCGTGTACCTGGGGATACCCGAGGCCGCCAAGGATGCGCTTGCCGGAAGGAAGACGGCCAAGCCGAGCGTGAAGAACGCGCTCGACCGCCGGAAGGACAGGACGTCGACTTACTGACCGCTGAGGGCGTTGCGCCCGCAGGGATCGAAATGATTGCAGACACTGAGGATGTCGGTCTCCTCTCCCGTGAGCTTGCAGACCGCTTTCCCGAACGAGATCTCGGCATGGCTGCAGTTCTCGCAGCAGCCGGGGCGGTATCTGGGGCAGGAGCCCTTGGCATGGACCACCTTGTTGTTCACCATGCACGCCCAGTCATCATCAGAATGGACGCAGAACCTGCACACATCGCACTTGCCGTATCTCTCGTCCGACATCGGATTCGGGCTTACCTGGAAGAGGTAGATAAACATGCTGGCTGGCCGGGCCAGGCATGGTTCATCGCTCCTTTCCGGCGCCTGCCTTCCCGAGGGTCAGGCCGACCCCGAACACGGGATCGCCCGCTTTTTTCTCAGCTGATACGATCAGCAGGACGACGGCCGCTGCGGAAGCGATCGCCATCAGCCCCCACATCAGCGAGAACTGGTTGAGGGTGTACGGCCTCTCGATGATGAACCCCGAGACGGTCGTGAAGACGCTGGCACCAAGGAACAGGAAGATGTTGGTGGCGGCCACGGCGGTCCCGGAGACCGCCAGGGGGTACCACTCCTTCACCTGGCTGAACGAGAGGGTCATGAACCCGCCGAAGAACCCGAAGAGCGTGCTGACGGCCATCCAGAACCAGTAGCTGTCTATCTCCCCGGCGAACAGGAACAGAACGACCCAGACCAGGGCGAACGCCGTCCCGCCGAGGATCATGGTCCTCCTCTTGGACTTTATGATCCCATGGGACACGAAGGAGCCCACGGCCACGGTGCTGGCTATTTTGCCGATGCCAAGAGCGGTGATCATCCATGAGGCGGAGAGGGCGAAGTCGTAGACAGTATCGAAATACGTTGCCGCCCAGGTGGCCTGGAACACCATGATGGAGCCGTAGACCATGAAGTAGGCCAGGGCGCAGGGCCAGAACCTCCTGCCGCCGGACGCCACGAGCTTCAGCCCGGCGAGCATGGGCACTTTCGCGGCGGAGGACTCCTCGCGGGGCCTCCCGGTCTCCGCCTCCTCCGATTCCTCGACGGACGGCAGCCCGACGTCCTTCGGATGGTCGCGGATCAGGACCGCGCACGCGACGGCCAGGATGAAGGTCACCGTCCCGAGCACCAGGAAGACATCGCGCCATCCCACGGCATCCGCCAGCATGCGCAGGGGGCCGCCGGCGGCTATGGCGCCGACGTTCCCGACGGCTATGACGATGCCGTTGAGCACGGCGAAATCCCTGCGGGGGAACCACATGGAGACTATCTTCATCAGCGGGATGTAGACGACCGCCATGCCGACGGCGATCATCGCCTTGCCGACCGCTACGGCTGCGAACGAATCCGCGGAGAAGGTCAGCAGGGACCCGACGGATGCGACGGCCAGGAAGACGGACGAAGTCAGGCGCGGGCCGAAACGGTCCGCCATGAGGCCGCAAGGAATCTGCATCAGGGTGTAGGTCCAGAAGTACACGCTGTTGAGGATCCCCTTCGATCCCCCGACATCGTCGATGATATCATCGCCGACGACGCCCACCGCCATGCGGTGGAAGTAAACGAAGAAATATCCGATGGTGAGGACGATGAACATCGTCCATCCGAGACGGCCGACGGCCCTTGTAGCTGAGGGGTCTTCAGTCATAACGACCCACAAAGCGGGCCCTTGTATTTCAATATGGTTTGTACAGAACAGTGCAGAGCAGGGTTTGCGGCCCTTCCGGGGGCCGCATGCGGGCCTGCCCCTGGGTCATCATTCAGACGGCAGGACGTCGATGCAGAAGCCCTTCATCACGTCCAATGCCTCGCGGCCGAGCTTCCCGTCATAGGAGGCGACGAGCGCCGGGTCCACCAGGATGTCGGCGTCGGGCAGGGTGGTCCTGACCAAGGCTGCGTTCACGATGACGCAGATGTTGGTCGCCACCCCGCAGATCTCGACGCGGGAGTATCCCCTGCGCCTCATCATCTCGAAAAGCCTGTCAGATCCGAAAGTGCCTTTCTCGATGACAGTGCACCTCTCCGAGAGAGGCCTCAGCTTCCCGTATATCTCCCAGCCGGGCGTGCCCTTCATGCAGTGCTCCGTCGGTATGTGCCGGCCTTCGTTGGTCTCGCCGTAGCCGGGCCCGTGGGTGTCCTTGGTGAAGATCACGTCCTCGCCCTCGGCCAGGGCCTTCTCCACCCTCTGCGCGAGAGCATCCTCTATGCCGGCGGCGGCCTCCGATCCGAGGGACCCGCTGACGAAATCATTCTGGTAATCCACAACCAAAAGCGCATCCATATGCCGGCGGCATCGCCCTCCGGCATAAAGAATCATATGCGGATGATGGCGCCGGGGAATTTCGCCCTGAGGGCCGCGTAGACGTCGCTGAACGGGATGCCCGTCTCGATCGAGATCTCGGTGCATCCCATGCCGCTCTCGTACAGGCCGGCGACGTCGTCCTTCTCCTTCCTGCTGAGGCTGGTTCCGCCCGATGCATGCGCTTCGGTATCCGGGATGTCCCATCTCACCGAATGGCACCGGGGGCATCTCTTGGGGCGTCCCCTCGCGGTGCCCCACTTGTGGCCGCACCTGAGGCATACGCAGCGGAGATATTCCTTCATCCATACCGTAGAACGGCACTTGGGGCAGCTCTTCGGGATCCCGTCGTCCTTGCGCGATACCCACCTGTGGCCGCACAGGGAGCACGTGTAGAGGGCACCCGATGTGCCCGTGAAATCAGAGGACCGGTCCATAGGATACCACTGGATTCACATCGCGGTCTCGGCTTTATAAGGGATTTGCGAATATTTTCGGAAAACAGGATGAAAACATAATTGGATTGATAAGAACAGACAGATCCACGCCCGTTCCGGGGCGGGAGCGCATGCGGCCCGCAGACCGCATCGGATAAAGGCGCACGGACACCGGAACCTTCGGAAAGAAATCCCGGCCGGACAACGGCTTCGGAGACCGCTTGAACGGAACTAAAAGAAAGGTGGCGGGCAAGAAGGGATTCGAACCCTCAACCTACAGCTTAGGAGGCTGTTGCCATATCCAGGTTAGGCCACTTGCCCAGAGTTAAATCGTTTGCCAGTAAGGCAAAGCAGGAGATTTGCTCCTGCTTTATATCCTTATTGGTTCAGTTCTTGTCTTCAGCCGCAGGAGCGTCGGCCTTGGGGGCCTCGTCCTTCTTGGCCGCCGCCCAGATCTCGACGAACTCGACGGTGTCGACGCCGAACGCCTCGCGGAGGTCGGAGACGATTCTGAACCTGGCGGTGACCCAGGTCTGGTTGAACTTGACGATTTCGGGGAGGGTGACGATGACCTTGTCCCCGGGGAACTCGAACTTGAAGTCGGAGGCGTCGCCGAAGTCGGCCTCGATGATGGCGGCGGCCTTGGCGTTGTTGTCGGTGATCTCCTCAGAGATCTTCATGACGTACTTGAGGTCGTGGCCGGCGAGCTGGTTGTTGAAGTCGACGCGGACGCGTCCGGCTCCGACAGCGGTGACGATGCCGGGCCTGCCGCCGAGGGTGACGGTCATGCCGACCATGGGGTTGATCTGCTCCCTGTAGAACTCTTTGGCGGAGTGGACCTCGATGAGCTTGGGGTTCCTGGCTCCGGCGCCTTCCTCGGCGGGGACCTCGACGGTGAACTCCTCTCCGACCTTGGCGGCCGCGATGGCCTTGTCGAGAGCGGGGAACAGCTTGTTGGATCCGACGATGTACGCCATGGGGGCGTACTTGACCTTGTCGCTGTAGATGTTCGCTTCTTTCGCCGCCGCCTCGTCGGTGGTGTCGTAGAGCCTGTCCTCGTCCGCAAGATACGCCTTGTACTCAAGGCGGATGACCTTCTTCGCATTGTCTGCCATTTTTGAATCACCGTGAAAATATCGGTTGAATGCTCGTCGCGATTACGTCGCCTATATTAAAACTTGCCATGGGCGCGTGTATTGAACGTTATTTTCAGGAGGGGAGGGAAAGGCCCGCGGACGCCTCCGCGGCACGCTCCGGGACCTGCCCGGAGGTGTCTCAAGGGCATATGGATAATTGTCTAGTTTTTACGTATTATAATAGACAAACGGCGAATATGATACGGATTCCGTAGAATTTGAACGATTAACTATCATTTATCGATTTTTTCCGCCATTTAACTGTTAAATACTACAATCGTGATGCGAAAAAGCACCAAAAGAGGCAATCTGATGGCATCAATCAAAAACGAACTGAGCAACAAGTACCTTCAGGGCGTCTACCGCGACCTGAAGAAGCGCTACCCTGAGCAGAAAGAGTTCCTCGAGGCCGTCATGGAGGTCTTCATCTCCCTGCAGCCCGTCGTCGAGGCCCGCCCCGAGATCCAGAAGAACGCCATCATCGAGAGGCTCGTCGAGCCCGAGAGGACCATCATGTTCCGCGTCCCCTGGATGGACGACAAAGGGAAGGTCCACGTCAACCGCGGGTACCGCGTCCAGTTCAACTCGGCCATCGGACCCTACAAGGGCGGGCTCAGGCTCCACCCCTCCGTCAACCTGTCCATCCTGAAGTTCCTCGGCTTCGAGCAGATCTTCAAGAACTCCCTCACCACCCTGCCCATAGGCGGCGGCAAGGGAGGATCCGACTTCGACCCCAAGGGCAAGTCCGACAACGAGATCATGCGCTTCTGCCAGTCCTTCATGACCGAGCTCTACAGGCACATCGGCCCCGACACCGATGTCCCCGCCGGCGACATCGGAACCGGCGGAAGGGAGATCGGCTACATGTACGGCCAGTACAAGAGGCTCAGGAACGAGTTCACCGGAGTCCTCACCGGCAAGGCCATCCCCGCCGGCGGATCCCTCGCCAGGACCGAGGCCACCGGCTTCGGCCTCTGCTACTTCATGCAGGAGTACATGAAAGACTACAAGATGTCCTTCAAGGGGAAGACCGTCGTCATCTCCGGATCCGGGAACGTCGCCATCTACGCCTGCCAGAAGGCCACCGAGCTCGGCGCCAAGGTCGTCGCTGTCTCCGACTCCAACGGGTACATCTACGACCCCGCCGGCATCGACTACCGCAACCTCCAGCTGATCAAGGAGCAGAAGAGGGACAGGATAAAGACCTACCTCAACTACGACTTCGGGAAGAAGGCCCAGTACTTCGAGGGCTGCAAGGGCATCTGGACGATCAAGTGCGACATCGCTCTCCCCTGCGCGACCCAGAACGAGATCGACGGCGAGTCCGCCGAGATCCTCGTGAAGAACGGATGCAAAGCCGTCGGAGAGGGAGCCAACATGCCTTCCACTCCTGAGGCGATCGCCGTCTACAAGGCCAACAAGGTCCTCTTCGGTCCTGCCAAGGCCGCCAACGCCGGAGGTGTCGCCACCTCTGCCCTCGAGATGTGCCAGAACTCCGCAAGGCTCTCCTGGACCTTCGAGGAGGTCGACAAGAAGCTCAACGACATCATGGTCACCATCTACCACAACTCCGCCAACGCGGCCAAGAAGTACGGCTTCGAGGGCGACATCCAGGTGGGCGCCAACATCGCGGGCTTCGAGAAGGTCTGCGACGCCATGCTCTGGGAGGGCATCTCCTACTGAGCCAGGAGGGGCCCGAGCCCCTCCGAAACCCCTTAGGGCGCTTGCCGGTTTTTTATCGCCGGCACACCGCCCGCATATACTGGCCTGTCCGCGACGCGCCGATAAAGTATAATATCCCGGAGCGGATGGAGGCCGTAGGCCACTTTGGCGCAGCTGGTAGCGCACGTGCCTTGTAAGCATGAGGTCGGGGGTTCGAACCCCTCAAGTGGCTCCTTTTGATTTCTGGCACATCCGGCCCTTCATCGGATCCGAATAGTTCGCAAATGCCCCGGGACGTATCAGGCCCCGGAATGGTTTTGAAAAAATCGAAGCAAGGCCCGGGAATCACTTCTTGCCTTTCTTCTTGAGCTCTTTCATGGCCTTGTACTTCTCGACAGGGTCATCCGAGCTCATGGCCTTCTTCTTCTCTTCGGCCTTGGCTTTGTTCGCCTTGTTCCTGGAGAGCTGCTTCTTGCTCTGTGCCATGGAGCGTCCGTACTATCGGATTTTATTTGTATTTTTTCAATCGGACAGCCTGCCGTCAGAATACGATATTACATGCTGGCACACTCTGTCCGATACCAGGGCGCCGATCAGCTCCTCTTCCTTGGGGAGCCAGAAACCGCGGTCGCAGACGATGACCAGCCTCTTCTTGGCACGGGAGACCGCGGTGTTGATGACCTTCATGCCCGTCGCCGTGGATGAGGATGTGAACCTGAGAGGGACGTCGCGGACGCAGTCTTCGCCGTCCTGCACGCTCAGGATGACCGTGTCCCATTCCCTCCCCTGGGATTTGTGCACGGTCAGCAGGGCGTCCCCCTCCGACCACGGCATGGTGTCGCGGAGGACGCGGTACTGGTTCTTGTACGGGGTCAGGATGCAGAAGCTCCCTGCGGGAGGCTCCTCGCGCCGGATCCATTCCGAGATGGCCTCGGCCTCCGGCCTGTTCATGCGCTCTTTCCTCGGGCCGCACCTGACATCAATGCAGATTATCTCCAGCGGATGCTCGGCCAATCCCCTGATGCCGTTGCGGTAGACGAAGCGGTCGAGGACCCCGGCGAGGTTGTCCCCGAAGCGGTGGGAGGCGGTGAGGTCGCGCTTGACCGTGCGGGCGAAAGAGGGCTCCGCCCCTGCGCGGTACATGTCGGCAAGCTCCTGCGGATCCCTGGCGAGGACATCCTCGGTGTAGAGGGCGGACATGTCCCAGAGGAAGGACCAGGCCATCTTGGGGTCCTTCCCCGCCCATCCCTCCATGCTCTCCTTCTCCAGGGTGCACACCGGGGGCAGCTGCTTATGGTCCCCCAGGAACGTCACGGGGATGCCGTTGGCCAGCAGGGCGGTGCTCAGGAGGACCCCGCAGTACCCGGCCTCGTCGATGAATATGTGGTCGGCATCCAGGGCCGGCTTGTCCCCTTCGGCGCCGTTCGGCAGGAAGCGCGACATGCATATCTGCGGGGTGCAGGCGATTATCAGCGCGTCCTTCGGATCGCGGTCGACCGCCGATGCAGTGAGGGCGGCCGCCTGAGACTCCAGCTCCTCGATCCTCGCACCGATCTGCATGTCCGTGCATCCGGCGTACTAAGGGATCGAGCCCGCCGGACGGTCGCGCCCGTACATCACCCTCTGAAGTTCTCCCAGTGCATTGCCGTCGCCTTTTTCCGCACGTGCCAGCAGCGCAGAGGCCTCCCTGTCGCCCTCCAGCCTCCGGGAGAGCGAGGCGATCCTGTCGGAGAAAGGCTTCCCGCGCTCGCCCCTTTTTTGCATGGACATGAGCTCTGCGACCTCGCCGCGGACGGAATCGCGGCGGCGCTCGGCGAGGACCTTCCTGAGAAGGTCCGCATCCTTCCTGCGCTTGTCCGCGATGGCGCGGATGCCCTTCCCCTCGCATATGCCGGGATACTCCGAGGCGAACGGCTCGGTCGCCGTCCCCAGGCGGATGATGGCCTTCGCCGGGTCCAGCCCCGACAGCTCCCTGCTGCGGCCGATGGCGCTTATGAGCCCGCGCAGTACCTGCTCCACGGCGTTGTTGGTCGGAGCGATCACCGCTACCCTCCTCCCCTTTGCAAGATAAGCGGAGACGGAAGCTGCGAGGACCTCCTGGGTCTTCCCGGTGCCGGGAGCTCCCCACACATATGACATGGGGGACGAAAGCACCGCGCGGACCGCCTCCCTCTGCTCCGGGGTAGGGGCGGGGCCGTCGGGCCAAGGCACGGCATCCCCGGCGATGCACGGGGCCGAACGGGGCAGGGACACCGACTCCCCGAAGCGCTCGTAATATTCCTTGAGGTTCCTGACCAGGAAGGACAGGTCCGTCTCTATGCTGAACCTGTGCCCCTCCTCGGAAGCCACGTTGAACACCCAGGCTGGGACCTTCGCCGCCAAGGTGCGGCTGTCCCTGTCGTAGAAGAGGATCTCCGCCTCCGCGGTGACGCAGAGGTCCTCGATCCTGATCCTGAGCCCGTCGGTATCCTCGATGGGGCGGGCGAGCACGAGGATGATGTGCTCCTTCCCGGACGTATGGTACGACTCAACCTCTGCTACAGAGAGATTGGTCCCGTTGGCCCCGGTGAACGACAGCAGGGCCTCCGCCGCGGACGTGCAGACGGAGACCAGTTCGCGGCCCCTCATCCGGCGTTCTTCACTCTCTGCGCCTTAGGCTCCCTGGGGGCCGGAGGCTCCATATCGAAATAACCGTCGACGAAATCGGCGATGTGCCCATGGCAGGAGGCGAGGTGCTTCTTGGCGGTCAGCTTGGTCGACATGGCGTAGCGGCTCATGTCGTCGAGCCCGTCGGCGAGGTACCCGGCCCTGTCGGTGCGGTTGCATTCCCAGTACATCACGGCCTTCTCGATCTCCGGAAGCGACTTCCCATCGATGGAGAGGGTCGCAGCGTCGTTCAGGCTGTTGAAGAACTGCCTGAAGAGCAGGACGGAGCGGTTTGACATCTTCTTGTCCATCTTGAACCTCTTCTTAGAGGGGTTCATGGCGGATATCGTCTCGGCGGCCGTCGCGCCGAGGTCTATGCAGTCCCGGCACTTGATCGGCACGTCGCGGATGTCCGCCGCCCAGCCTATGTACCCCATGTCGAGGTAGCAGCAGTTCATGTACAGGACGACGACGTCCTGCGGGTCCTGCGCACGCGGGACCTCGGAGGCTATGATCCTGAACATCTCGCCGGTGACGGAGCCAGCTTCGATCCCGGGATGCTTGATCTCCATCTCCGTTTCCACCCTGGCCATCGCGGGCACCGGGTACACGGTGCCTGGCTCGACGGCGGCGATGCAGGCGGCCGCCGCCTTGCGGGGTATCTCCCCGTAGGCGCGGACGAAGGCCCTGTCCTCCCCGTCCCAGCGGTCTACGCCGTCCGACCAGAAGTCGGCGGCCTTCGAGAGGTTCCCGTGGGCCAGCATCGATTCCGCTGCTATGAAGCAGGCGTTCCATCCCGCATCGTCCGCTATGACCGGGATGTCGTATGCTGTCTCCTTTTCCTCTTCCTTCTTCCTTCCGAACATCGTCATTACCTTCTAGGCCCGGTCGCCCGGTTAAACATTTGCGCTGCAGTCAGCGGGAACTCCCTTTCCCGAAGTACTCCTCTATGAACGCGGATATCGCGGCGTCCGCCGAACGGCGGTTCGATCTCGTTATGCCTGCGGACGCCCCCCTGCCGACGGCGTTCAGCCCCTCGGCCAGGCGGATGGTCCTGTCGGCAGGAGCGGAGCTCCAGTATGCGACAGCCGATTCTATGTCCTCCAGCGGCCTCGACCTGACCGCCTCCTCGGTGTCCTGCGACAGCTGATCGAAGAAGCCCTTGTAAAGTGCCAGCGTGCGCACGGCCATCTTGACGTTCATGCTCCCCATGTACCCCTCGGAAGCATGCTTTCCGGCGGCGCCCTCGGAGCGTTCCGCCAGGGCGGAAGCGGAACGGCAGAGGAGGGGCACGTCGCGGATGTCCGCCGCCCATCCCATCCTCCCGATCTGGAGGTAGAAGCAGTTCATGCAGAGGAGGACCACATGGTCGTCCGAGTCCATCCTGTCCAGCTTCGAGGAGACCGAGTCGAAGGACTCGCGGCAGACGGATGCCGTCACATCCGGGAACTTCAGGGACATGTAGGATTCCAGCTCGGCGAGCTGATGGCACGGGTGCAGCACACCCTTGGAGATATCCGACACCACCTTCTCAGAGAAACGGCGGGGGATGCCCCGGTAAACGCGCAGGAACCCCTCGTCCTTCCCGTCCCAGCGGTCGGCGGACTGCTTCCACAGGGCCACGGCGCCCCTGAGGTCGCCGGAACGCCACTGCCTGCCGGCGGCGTCCGCGAAGCTGCTCCACGGAGCGTCCGCCGGTATGTCCGGGAGCTCGGGCGCGTCCGCCCCCTTCTTCCCCTTCCTGCCGAACAGTCCCATTCGAATCGTCCTCCCTAACGCCCTTCTATTACTTTAAGGACGACTTCGAGGGCGGAGAAACGGGAAGCACATCACGGACGCAGGACGGAGTACCCGCCCACGAACTTCTCGATCTGATAGTCGGCAACGGCGAAGTTCTTGGGGGCCGAGGACGCGGATGCCTTCTCTATGATGTTCAAGGCCGAGCACGAACGTGTCGGAACGGTCGGACGGCCTGCCTCCGCAGCAAGGCCGCCTTGGCGATGTCGCCCTCAGATGCCCAGGCCTTCCTGGCCGCGGAAGAAGACCCCCGCCATCGCCTCTTCTCCTTCTTCTTCCTGGCCACGCTCTCCTCGAAGCTCTCCTTCTCCGGAGCGTAGTCGCAGGTGACGTCCTTCCCTTCGCAGACGGTGCCGTCCACGCAGTCGATGACCGCGTCAGCGGTCATGGCGTCGACCTCGACGAAAGACGATTCCTCCCCGAGCCCGACCTTACCGACCGCCTCGTCCGGGAGGCCGGCCCTCTTGCGGACCATGTCCGCGATCCGGGTCCTGGTCATCCCGTCCTTCTTACCGAGATTGATGATGAGTGACACCGTGTCCGGCGCCCTGCCCGACGGCTTCTTCTTGGGGGGCTGGTCCGGGCCCTTGTCCGGGCGGGGGCGGGCCCTGCGCTCATGATGGACCACCTCATGCGGCTCGGAGAACTCCTCGAGGTCCTCCGGCTCTATCCTGCGGATGCGCACGTCGGTGGCGTCCTCGAACAGGCGGATGCGGTCCATGTCCCTGCGGGTGGCTATGGTGACAGCGGTGCCCTCCCTGCCGGCCCTCCCGGTCCTGCCGATCCTGTGGATGTAGGATTCCGCCCGGGACGGGGCGTCGAAGTTCACCACCAGGTCGACATCCTCGATGTCCAGGCCCCTGGCGGCGACATCGGTGGCGATGAGCACAAGAGTCCTGTTGTCCCTGAACTTCCTGACCACCCTCTCCCTGAGCTCCTGGGGCATGTCGCCGTGGAGGGTCCCCACCCTGCGGTCGTCCCTCATCTCCTCGTAAAGGGTGTCGACCATGGTCTTGGTGGCGCAGAAGACGATCGCCTTGGGGTTCCCGCGGGCCAGGACGGCGCGCAGGACGTCGCGTTTCTCCTCGCGCCTGCACATGATGACGTACTGCCTGGTGAGACCGGAGAGGACGTTCCCCTCGGTGGCATCTATGGTCACCGGATCATGCAGCAGGCTCTGCTCCAGCCTCTCGACGGAAGGGGTCATGGTGGCCGAGAACATCATGGTGTGGCGGCCCTCCGGAAGATGTGCCAGCACCGCGTTCAGGTCCTCCTCGAACCCCATCTCCATCATGCGGTCGGCCTCGTCGATCACCGCTTCCTCCGCGGAATCGAGCGAGAGGATGCCCCTCTCGCACATGTCCCGGAGGCGCCCGGGGGTGCCGACGATGACGTCCGCCCCCCTGCGGATGGCCTCGGCCTGCTGCCTCATGTCCGCTCCGCCGTACACGGCGAGGCTGTAGTGGCGGGACGTCTTCGAGAGCTTCCTGAACTCCAGCTCCACCTGCAGGGCGAGCTCGCGGGTGGGGACGATGACCAGGACCGAAGGCCGGTGGCGACCCCCCTCGGTGCGGGAGAGGGCGGCCATGGCGTACGCCCCGGTCTTCCCGGTGCCGGTCTGGGCCTTTGCGATGATGTCCCTGCCCGAAAGGGCCGCGGGTATGGCCTCGGCCTGCACGCGTGTGGGCTCCGCCCATCCCAGCGCCTCGGCGGCGCGGGCTATCTCGGGCCTGACGCCCAGTTCTTCGAAGGTGACCGTGTTAACAGCTCCGGCGGGGCGGATGCCCCGCATGTCCCTTCCCTATGGCGAACCCTATAAAAATGGAACCCCTCGCGGAAAGGGCTCAGCTCTTGCCGCCGACGGTGTCCTCGGCGGACTGGATGCACTTGGTCAGCACCGAGTAGGCGCTGATCATGTCCGGCTCGTCGACTATGAAGATGGTGTCGGTGTGGCAGGAGACGGTCTCCTCGATGTTGATGCCGGCATCGGAGAGGTTGGTGATCAGGTAGGCGATGACCCCGGCGGTATCGACGATCTTCTCGGGGGACTTCACCACGATCTCGACGAGGTTCTCCCTCACCTTGATGATGTTGAACCTGCCGACGGTGTCCATGATCCTGTCCCTGAGCATGCGGTCGGCGATAATGGTAACGGCGCTGGCCGACTGCACGCACTGCATGATGGAGTTCTCGTTCCAGAGGTCCTTGAACAGGCTGTCCATCTTGTGGAGGACGGTCCAGTCGTTCTTGGCGGTGACGATGCAGGTCTTCGTCCTCATCTCGAGCCTGCTGTCCTTGAGGACGGTGAGGATGGCAAGCTCATGGTCGGTGGTGACGCTGAGCTTGGTGGCGTAGCGCCTGCAGGCGATCATGACGGCCTCCTCGTTCTCCACGTCCAGGTCCTTCATGATCATCCGGGCCAGGGAGGAGTAGTTGATGAGGCCTTTGGAAACGCAGTCCTTGATGCTCGGGTGCGCATCGATGTATATCCTGGTCCGCTCAGCCAGGCTTTCGCGCGAGGGGGTTTCTGCCATATGCGGGAAGTAACACATTCCGATATTTATGTCCTGTTTCTGACAGGATGTACAATTATGGAGGGTCACTTGAAAGGACCGCGGGAAGGCCTGCGGGCCCCCCGCGGAAGAACATCTGTTAAGGGTTTCTCAGAGCAGGGCGACGGCCTCGGAGAAGACCTTCATGAAGTCGTCCTTCTGCTTCATCGAGAAGATGAGCGGCGGGATGAGCCTGACGGTCTTGCCGTGGGCGAGGTTGACCAGGACCTGGTGGCCGATCATGTAGTCCCTGATGGACGCCGCCTCCTCGGGAGTGGATATCTCCACGCCCTGGATGAAGCCCATTCCGCGGACGTCGACGATCTTGTTCGGGAAGTCGGCCTGGAGGGCCTTGAGGTCCTTGGTCCAGGCCTCGCCGACGGTCCTGACGTTCTCGAGGAGGTGCTCGCGGTTGATGATGTCGATGACGGCGCATCCGCTGGCGGTGACCAGGGGGTTGCCGCCGAAGGTGGTCCCGTGGGTCCCGGGGGTCATGACGGAAGCGATTTCGTCGGTGGACATGACGGCTCCGATGGGCATGCCCGCGGCCAGGCCCTTGGCGGTGGTCATGATGTCCGGGATGACGCCCAGGGCATCGCAGCACCACCACTGGCCTGTCCTTCCCATTCCGGTCTGGACCTCGTCGACGATCATCAGGGTGCCGTTGTCGGTGCAGAGGTCGCGGACGCCTCTGAAGAACTCGCGGGTCGCCGGGTGGACCCCGGACTCCCCCTGGATCCCTTCGACGATGAGCGCAGCGGTGTCCTTGGTCATCTTCGCCTTGACATCCTCGAGGTCGTTGAAGTTGTAGTAGACGTACGCGTCCTTGTTGATGAGCGCCTCGAACGAGTTCTGGATGTTCTTCTGCCCGGTGGCTCCCATGGCGGCCGAGGTCCTTCCGTGGAACCCGTTCAGGGCGGACATGATCTTGGTCCTCCCGGTGTAGCGGACAGCGGTCTTCATGGCGCCCTCGTTGGCCTCTGCGCCGCTGTTGCAGAACAGTGTGCGGGTGATCGGCTCGGGGGTTATGGTGGAGATGCGCTGTGCCAGCTGCGCCTGCTCCTTGATGTAGTAGAGGTTGGAGACGTGCACCAGGTGGGACACCTGGTCGCGCATGGCCTTGACCCATTCCGGGTGCGAGTACCCGAGGGAGCAGACGGCGATGCCCGCCACGGTGTCGAGGTACTGCTTCCCCTCGTCGTCGTACAGGTAGCAGCCCTCTCCCCTCTCGAACGCAAGGTCCAGGCGACCGTAGTTCGGGAACAGGTATCTCTGGCTCAGCTCCTTGACTTTATCGAATTCCATGTTTATCCCTTGAATGATGATTGTTGATCGGTTGATGATGCCCGCTTCGATCGGCCTTTGACGATGAGGGTGCCCACCGGCTCCCCTCTTATCGCGCCGGTTATTATGCTTCCGTCGGTGCGGCCGCTGACCATGCGGACGGATTCCGCCCCTGCCTCGACCGCCTTCCGGCAGGCGATGACCTTGGGAATCATCCCTCCGCTGATAGTGCCGTCCTTCACCATGGCATCGATCTGGGACAGCGTGACGGTGTCGATCTTCGACGACGGGTCCTTCACGTCCCTCAGTATCCCGGGGACATCGGTGACCGCAATCATCTCCTTCACCCCTGCCGCGGCGGCCACGGCCGCGGCCATGGTGTCGGCGTTCACGTTGAGATGCTGGGTCCCGTCCGACCCGACGGGATAGATGACAGGTGCCACGCCGTCGTCGACGAGGTCGTAGATGACCTGCGCGTCCACCTTCACGGGAACCCCGGTGAGACCATAATCCACGAACATCTCCTTCCCCTCGTCGATGACGGTCATGGGCTCGTCCTTCCTGCTCTCGGCCACGAAGTAGCCCGGCATGCCGACGCATCTGACCCCCGCTTTCTCCATGGCGGCCACGATGTCTCCGTTGATGCTGCGGAGGACACTCTCCACCACCTCCATCGTCGGCCCGTCGGTGATGCGCTTGCCGGCGACCTTCTTGGGCACGATGCCGCGCCTCTCGAGCTCGGCATTGATGGCGGGGCCTCCGCCGTGCACGAACACCAGGCTGATCCCCTCCTTCTGGAGCTCGGCGGCCTCAGCGCAGAGCTTCTCCAGGCCCCCCTCGCCGAGGGCGTTCCCGCCGAACTTCACCAGATAGATCTCGCGCATGCCCATCTCTCAGGATGCGTACTCCGCGTTGATGCGGACATAATCGTAGGTGAGGTCGCAGCCCCAGCCGGTGGCCTTCCCGTTGCCCACTCCGAGGTCGAGCTGGAAGATGACCTCCTTGTTGTCCATGGCCATCCTCACGACCTCGACGGACCTCTCCTCCTGGAACACCGGAGCGCCCGAATCGAGGATGGGGACCTCCATGTCGCCGCCTTTGATGGTCAGGTGGACCTCGTCGAGGTTGAAGTTGACCCCGCTGTTCCCGAGGGCCATCATTATGCGCCCGTAGTTCGGGTCGGCGCCGAAGATGGCGGCCTTCACGAGCGGGGAGTTGATGATGGTCTTGACGACCTTGCGGGCGTCGGAGTCGCTCTCGGCCCCGGTGACCTCCACGGTGACGAGCTTGCTGGCACCTTCTCCGTCCATGGCGATGGTCTTGGCGATCTTGGTCATGACCATGCGCAGGGCGTCGGCGAAGGCCGGGTCGTCGTCGGCCGCCTCGCCCCCGGCGAGGCCGTTGGCGAGCATCAGGCAGGTGTCGTTGGTGGACTGGTCGCCGTCCACGGACACCATGTTGAGGGAATCGTCGAGGATCTGCTGGAACGTGTCCTGGAACTTGGGGGTCAGGACCGCGTCGGTGGTGATCATCGTCAGCGTGGTCCCGTGGAGCACCTTCAGGTGGGGCGCGATCATGCCGCTGCCTTTGGAGATCGCGGACACGTAGACCAGGGTGCCGTCGCCCAGGCGGACGCGGACCGAGCATTCCTTCTTCACGGTGTCGGTGGTCATGATGGCCTCGCAGAGCAGGCCGTCCGCCTCGCGGCCGACGTCGAGCTGCCTGGCGGCCTTGGAGATGCCGTACTGGATCTTGTGCATGTCCATGAAGCGGCCGATGAGGCCGGTGGACATGACCCCCACCTGAGTCGGCTCGAGGTTGAGCTCGGCAGCGACCGCCCTCTGCATGGTCTCCGCATCCTCCAGGCCGCGGCGGCCGGTGAGGGCGTTCGCGTTCCCGCTGTTGACGACCACGGCCGACAGCTTGGGGGAGTTCTGCTTCATCATGAGCTGCACGGGCGCCGCCTTGACCTTGTTGGAGGTGAACGCCTTGAACGCAGTCGCCGGGACCTCGGAATAGAGGAGCCCCAGGTCGAGGGAGCGGTACTTGACTCCGCTGTGCACCCCGGCCGCTTTGAAACCCTGGGGGGTCGTTATGCCCCCGTCGATAATCTCTACCATTTCAATTCACACTCCGAGACCCGGGAAGTCGAGGCCGTCGGACTCCGGCAGCCCCAGCATCAGGTTCATGTTCTGCACGGCCTGCCCGGACGCCCCCTTGACGAGGTTGTCGAGCACGCCGAAGGCGACCAGGCGGTCCCCGTCCAGTCTGACGGCCCCCACCTGGGCATGGTTGGACCCGACGACATCGCGGATCGACGGGTTCTCCACATAGTGCACGAAGCGCTCCTTCCCGTACTGCGCCTCGTACACTGCGTCTATGTCCTCCTGCGGCGCGCCGTCCCTGAGCCTCATGTAGCAGGCCGAGATGATCCCACGGACGATCGGGACCAGGTTGGGGACGAAGGCAATGTCGCAGCCGGTCCCCGCGAACATCCCGACGGCCATGTCCATCTCCGGCTGGTGGCGGTGGGTCCCCACTTTGTACGGGATGACCGATTCGCCGCAGTACGGATGATGGAGGCGGGGGGACGGCGTCATGCCGGCCCCGGACGTCCCGCTCTTCCCGTCTACGAAGACGTCGGGGAAGACGAGGCCCGACTTCATGATCGGGGCTATCGCGAGTATCGCGGAGGTGGCGAAGCAGCCCGGGTTGGCCACCAGGCCCGCCCCCTTGATATTGTTGCGGAAGAGCTCCGGGAGCCCGTAGACGGCCTCCTTCATGCCCTCCGGGTCGGTATGCTCCTTGCCGTAGTACTTCTGATAGAGGGCAGGGTCGCTGAAGCGGTAGTCCCCGGACAGGTCGATGCACTTGATGCCCTGGGCGCGCAGGGCGGGGACCTCGTCCATGGCGACCCCGTAGGGGGTGGCCACCAGCACCAGGTCCAGGTCCTCGGTGTCCGAGATCTTCTCGGTGAACGAGATGTCGGTGTACCCCCTGAGGAACCCGTGGACCGACGAGACCTTCTTCCCGGCGTTCGAGCGGCTGGTGAGGGCCGCGAGCTCCACGTCGGGATGCTTCACGAGAAGGCGGGACAGCTCGCTCCCCGTGTAACCAGTTCCTCCGATGATTCCAACCCTGTAGACCATGGCCGTTCCCTGCTTCCGATGATGGAAGACCACTTCCGACAGGGTTAAAAATATGATGTCTGAAAAACGACACATTCTGTCGGAACCGTCAGAACTGCGACGGCACCGACGGTATGTCGACCTGAGATTCCCAGGGAGACAGAAAAGCACCCCTGCCCGGACGCGGCCCCGGAAGAGCCCCGCGCATGCGCGCGCATCGGCTATCTATAAATGAAAAGACGCTATGGTCTGGAACATATGGCAGCAGCTAAAGCGGCTAAGAAGGAGCAGGCGAAGAAAGGCACCGCCGGCAAGGCCGGGGAATCCGGAAGGGACAAGGTCGTCCTCGCGTACTCCGGAGGACTGGACACTTCCGTTGACATCCACTGGCTCTCGGAGAACTACAACGTAGACGTCGTCGCGGTCTCCGTAGATGTCGGCCAGCCCAAGGCCGAGGACGACATCATCGCCCGCGCCAAAAGGAACGGGGCGGTGGACGCCATGTTCATCGACGTGAGGAAGGAGTTCGTCGAGAACTACGTATGGCCGCTGGTCAAGGCTAACGGCCTGTACCAGGACGTCTACCCCCTCAGCACCGCCATCGCCAGGCCCCTGATGGCCAAGACGCTGGTCGAGGTCGCCGAGAAAGTGGGCGCGAAGTACATCGCCCACGGATGCACCGGGAAGGGGAACGACCAGGTCCGCTTCGACGCGGGCATCGTCGCCCAGAACCCCGACCTCAAGATCCTGGCCCCGCAGAGGGAATGGGTCGTCAGCAGGGACGAGGAGATCGACTACGCCGCCGAGCACGGCATCGAGATCAAGGCCAAGAAGAACAGCCCCTACTCCAGGGACGAGAACCTCTGGGGCGCCAGCTGCGAGTGCGGAGCGCTCGAGGACGCCTGGAGCGAGCCTCCTGCCGGCGTGTGGGCGCACACCGTCGACCCTGATAAGGCCCCCGACGAGCCGACCTACATCGAGATCGGCTTCGAGAAGGGCGTCCCGGTGTCCCTGAACGGGAAGAAGACCGACGGGGTCACGCTCATCGAGAAGCTCGACAAGATCGCCGGGGACAATGGCGTGGGGAGGATCGACCACGTCGAGGACAGGCTCGTCGGCATAAAGAGCCGCGAGACCTACGAGTGCCCTGCGGCCGTCGTCATCATCGCGGCGCACAAAGCGATGGAGGCCATGTGCCTGCAGCGCGAGGTGCTCGACTTCAAGAGGATCGTCGAGCAGAAGTTCACCCGCATCGTCTATGACGGCCAGTGGTTCGGCGGCCTCAGGGAGCCCGTCAACGCCTTCATCGACAAGACGCAGGAATACGTCACCGGCACGGTGCGCGTGAAGCTCTACAAGGGCAGCGTCACCGTGGTCGGGAGGAAGAGCCCCGTGTCCCTCTACGACCAGGGCCTGGCCACCTACTCCAAGGACACCGTCGACACCTTCGACCACAAGGCCGCGATGGGGTTCATCTACGTCTGGGGCCTGCCCGATCAGACCGCGGCCAGGGCGCATGCCGGCGCCAAAGGCAAGAGCAAGAAGCAGTGATCTGAGATGCCCGGGAAGGCACTTTGGTCAGGAAGGTTCAAGGACGGGATGGACAGCGGGACGCTGGCCTTCACCTCCTCGGTCGAGATCGACTCCAGGATGGCGTTCTACGACATCATGGGGTCCCTCGCCCATGTGAGCATGCTGAAAGCATGCCGCATCATACCCGCCGACGACGCGGACTCGATCACGGCCGGCCTCAGGAAGCTGGCCGGCGACCTGGCGGCCGGGAAGCTCGAGATGGACTACGGCCTGGAGGACGTCCATACCAATATCGAGGTCAAGCTGACCGACATGATCGGCCCGGCGGGCGGCAAGTTGCACACCGGGAGGAGCAGGAACGACCAGGTGGCCGTGGATTACAGGATGTACCTCCGGGACGCCGCCCTCGGCGCCGTGGACGCCATATCCTCGCTGATCCGCGCGCTGCAGGACGTTGCCTCGAAGAACCGCGACGTCATCCTCCCCGGATACACGCATATGCAGCACGCCCAGCCGGTGACGCTCGCCCAGCACATGCTGGCGCATGCGTTCAGGCTCGGCAGGGACTCCGACCGCTTCCTGGACGCCCTCGACAGGATGGACAGATGCCCGCTGGGGGCGGCCGCCCTCGCCGGCACCACCTACCCGATCGACAGGAAGATGACCTCCGACCTCCTCGGCTTCCGCGACCCCACCGAGAACTCGATGGACTCGGTCGCCTCCCGCGACCATGTGACGGAGATCGCCTTCGACTGCGCCATGGCGGCGGTCTCGATGTCCTCGCTCGCCGAGGAGCTGGTCCTGTGGAACACCCAGGAGTTCGGGTTCGTCGAGATGGACGACAGGTACTCCACGGGCTCGTCCATCATGCCGCAGAAGAAGAACCCCGACATCTGCGAGCTCGTCCGCGGGAGGACCGGCATCTCGGTGGGAGCGGTCATGAACATGCTCACCGAGACCAAAGGGCTCCCGCTGTCCTACAACCGCGACCTCCAGGAGGACAAGCGCCCCGTCATGGACGCCCTCGATACCGTCGTAGCCTGCGCGCGCATGATGGCGAACGTCGTCTCGACGCTGAAGTTCAACGAGAGCAGGATGCTCGAAGCGACGAAGTCCGGGTTCATCAACGCCACCGACCTCGCCGATTACCTGGTCACCAAAGGCGTCCCGTTCAGGGAGGCCCACGGCATCGTCGGGGCGGCCGTGAGGTACTGCATCGAGAAGAAGACCGTCCTCGACAACCTCACCCTCGACGAATTCAGGAAGTTCTCGCCCCTCATCGACAGCGATGTCTTCGCGTCCATCTCCGTGAAGAACTGCGTGGAGAGGAGGGACTCCTACGGAGGCACCTCCCCCGCATCCACTGATGTGGAGCTGACCCTGTCCATGCAGGACAGCATGCGCCGCGAGGAGACCGTCCGCGCCAAGAACGCGCTCATCGAGAGCTGCTGGAAGAAACTTCTCGGCGAGTGATCGGGCCTCCGGGCCCGTACCCCGCCATTAATTTACATTTTACATCAGCTTCGGCCGTATCCGATCAGACGGAAGACGGATCCGCGCACCCCTTGATTTCAATCATTTTTTGACGGGATTCTCTGTCAGTGAAGAGCTTGTAGGAACAGAAATGGCCCGAAGGCGAAAGAGCCAGCATAGGAAAAAGGAGGAAGAAGTTTGCGGGCCCGCCCCCTTCCGAAGGCGGGCCCGGCGGGATCAGTTGCCGAAGACCTTCTTGAATCCGGCGTCGAGGTCCGCGATGAGGTCCTTGACGTTCTCGGCCCCGATGGAGATCCTGACGGTCGTCGGGTAGATGTGGATCTTCGCGAGCTCCTCCTCGGTCAGCTCCGAGTGGGTGGTCGACGAGGGGTGGATGATGAGGGACTTCTCATCTGCGACGTTGGCCAGGAGGCTGAAGAGAGTGAGGCTCTCGGTCAGCTTCTGCGCCTGCTCGCCGGTGCCGTTGACCTCAAAGGTGAAGATCGACGCGGCGCCGTTGGGGAAGTACTTCTCATACAGCGCGTGGGTCGGGGTGTTCGGGAGGGAGGGGTGGCTGACGTACTTGACGTGCGGGTTCTGGGACAGCCACTTGGCGATTATGAGCGAGTTCTCGACCTGCCTGTCGACACGGAGCGAGAGGGACTCGAGGGACACCAGCAGCGCGAAGGCGGTAACAGGCGAGATGGTCGAGCCGGTGTCGCGGAGGAGGATGGCCCTTATCCAGGTGACGAACGCGCCGGGGCCGAGGTCGGCGAAGACCAGGCCGTGGTAGGACGGGTTAGGCTGGGTGAGGTTAGAGTACCTGCCGTACGCTTTCCAGTCGGTCTTCCCGCTCTCGATGATGACGCCGGCGATGACGGTACCGTGGCCGGAGATGAACTTGGTCGCGGACTCGACGACGATGTCGGCACCGTGCTCCAGGGGCCTGAACAGGTAGGGGGTGGCGAAGGTGTTGTCGACGACGAACGCGATCTTGTGCTTGTGGGCGATCTCGGCGATGGCGTCGACATCGGTCACATCGGAGTTGGGGTTCCCGAAGGTCTCGGCATAGATGACCTTGGTCTTGTCGTTGATCTTGGACTCCAGGTCGGCGAGGTCGGTCGGGTCGAAGTACTGAGTGGTGATCCCGTAGTTGTCCTTCAGGGTGTAGGTGAACAGGTTGATGGTCCCGCCGTAGAGGTTGTCGGCAGCCAGAATCTCATCCCCGGAAAGTGCCAGAGCAGTGACGGCGTAGGTCACGGCGGCTGCTCCGGATGCGACGGCGAGGGCAGCGGCGCCTCCCTCGAGGGCGGCGATCCTGTCCTCGAAAACGGACTGGGTCGTGTTGGTGAGCCTGCCGTAGATGTTTCCGCCTTCCTTGAGCGCGAACCTGTTGTACGCCTGCTTCGAGTCCTTGAAGACGTACGAGGAGGTCAGATATATCGGGACGGCCCTGGAAGAGTCCTCGGCGGGCTTCTCCTGGCCCTTGTGGATCTGGATGGTCTCGAACCTGTACCCCTGGGGGTTCAGGGGTCCGGCAGGGACATCGTGGGCGTCATCTACGCGGAAGGGTTTGCTTTCAATCTCTTTCTCATCTTTCTTTCCGAACAGTGCCATATTCATGTCTCCTTTCAGGCAGCCTCTTGCTGCTTCTGATGGATATTATGATATTCCTAACTACTTATTATCTATTGTTAATATAATTCGATTGGGAATAAAACGTGAATTTTATTCTTATCGTGCCCGTTTATTTCTTCGGATGAAGGTCGAAAAGAATATCGTCGTCCTCCGTGATCTCGAAGCCGATCCCGGCCTTGGAGAGGATCTGGGACGTCCCCTCCTTGATCTTCGAGAGGTCCACTGCCTTGGGGTTGTAGCTCTGGAAATAGAACTCCTTGCGGTCGATCGGGAAGATCATCCTGATCCTCGCTTTCCTGATGTAGCCTTCCGGTTTGCGGTTCTCGGACAGATCGGACACGTTCATGTTCACGATCATCTGGAGCTCCTCGGCGTCCGGGACCTGGTCGGCCACGGTGAGCGCGGATACCAGCAGCTCCTCGAAAATCGGAGCGAGGTCCTTGTAATCGCTCTTGTCGTTCAGAATGAAGTGCACGCTGGTCTTTCCCATGCCCCGCCAATCCAGATTTAGATATTTATCCGCGATTGTAGACGTTTTCTTATAATAATAAAAGACGCGCCCGCGTATGCATTAAATGAATATCAGAATGCCCGCGCCGGCGGGGCCCACTGTTTAACTATATAAGATGCGAGCGGATAGGGCCGGATATTATGAGAACAGCCTTATCGGTGGCAGGTTCGGACTCTGTGGGAGGCGCCGGCATCCAGGCCGATGTCAAGGCCATGGCCTCCGTCGGGGTCCACGCCGCCACAGTCATCACCGCGGTCACAGCGCAGAACACCAGGGAGGTCACCAAGATCATGCCCGTCCCAGCATCGATGGTCCAGGCGCAGCTCGATGCCGTCCTGAGCGACTGCGATGTGCGCGCGGTCAAGACCGGGATGCTATTCAGCGCCGAGATCGTGGACACGGTGGCCGATGCCCTCGAAGACCACGATGTGCCGCTCATAGTGGACCCCGTCATGGTCGCCACTGTCGGCGCCAGCCTGCATGACGGTTCGTTCGTCAGAGCGATGAAGGAGAGGCTCCTCCCCATCGCCGAGCTCGTCACCCCTAACAGGCACGAGGCCGAGGTCCTCGCCGGCATGAGGATCGAGAACGAGGACGATGCCACCTACGCATGCGAGATAATCGGTAAGGAAGGCTCCGCCGTGCTCCTCAAGGGGGGTCACATGAACGACGCGAACGTCACGGATTACCTGTACGTCTCCTCCAGGATCAACAGGATAAGGAACCCCAGGCTCCCGTACCCTGCCGGCCATGGCTCCGGGTGCGTGCTGTCATCCTACATCACCGCCCATATGGCAAACGGCCTCGACCTCATGGCCTCCGTCCTGGAATCCAGGAAGATGATCCAGAAGTCCCTGGAGACCCAGTACTCCATAGGGAAGGGGGCCCCCATCGTGAACGCCGCCGCCGGCATACCGGAAGCTCCCTGCGGGGACGGCGCCGATGTGCTGAAGGCTCTCGACGAGGCCGCCGCCGGGATCGCCTCCGAACTGCCGGCAGGATCCTTCCCGGAAGGGCTGAACATAGCCTATGCGAAGGAGGGCGCGGCAGGCCCCGAGGACATAGCTGCCTTCGACGGAGGTATCGTTCCCGGAAATGGGAAGCCGGCCGATGCCCGCTACGGGGCTGCAGAGCACATCTCGTTCGTGATCGCCGAGGCCATGAAGGCCGACCCCTCGGTCCGCTGCGCCGCCTGGTTCCGCTGCGATGAGGAGTTCGTCGAGAAGATGGAGGATGCCGGCCTGGAAGTCTCCCTGGTCAGGAAGAGGCACAGGAGCATCGCGGAGACAGTCAGGGAGGCTATCTCGGAGCACTCTCGCGGGTTCCCGGACGCCGTCGCCGACATCTCCGGGGACAGCGTGAAAGTGGACGTGCTCGGCAGGGACCCTGCTGACGTCCTCTCGAAGCTCTCCAAGATCTCGAACTGAAACCCCCTTACGGCCGGGATATGCCCGGCCGCATTTTCCATCATCTGAAAATTGGCGATGCGGGAATGGCTCCCGATCCTTCGTTCTGACAGGGTTTCATTCAAGGAATGGAAAAAAAGACCCGTCCGGCCGATGCCGGGACGGGATGGGCCCGGAATGTTCCGGGCCGAAAGGTTTCAGCTGACCGACTTGACGGTGATGACGTAGTACAGGACGGTGTTGTAGTTCTCGGCCAGGGTCCTGTAGCTGAACTCGCCGTTGCCGCTGTTGAGGCCGTTGATGTAAACGGTCCCGGAGATAACATCGCTGCCGGCGGTCACATTGTAGAGGCTGAGCTTGATCATCTTGATCTCGCTGAAACCGTCGAGATCGTCGGAGTACTGGTCGGTCACGGTCTGGGTATTGGAGATCACGAGACTGAATGTGATAACTCCGCCCGAAACAGTGCTGACACTTGCCTTCACAGTGCCGAAGCTGCCTTCCACGATAGTATACTCCTCTCCCGCAGTCGGCATGTATGTGACAGTGACTTTGCCATCACTGCTGGCAGTGGCGATGCCGCTCCATCCGAGAACGGTCTTCTCGATGGCGGTTGCAGCCCCGTTGGAGGGAACAGAGACATCAGAGTACATGTTGGTGAACTCGGATGCAGCCATCGTGACGCTCGTCGGGGTGGTGAGGCCGCTCATCGATGCGGACTTCGTGGTGCTGGAAGCAGTGTAGCCTTCGCCGAGCGGGATTGCCAGGCGGATCTTGTCCCCTTCCTTCGCGCCGTAGAGGGCATCGTTGAACGCCTGGAGGACGCTCCCGGACCCGATGGTCACCGAGAATGTGCTGTAGGACGTCGCTTCTGTATAACCGGCGGAGTGGACCCACTGGGTCGAATCAGCTATGCTCTCCACGGTGGTCTGGTAGATCGCGCCGCCGTTGTCATAGTAGTCGTACAGCGACAGGGTGTAGTCAGTGACCACAGTGCTGCCGGTGTCGGCCTCCGTATCGTTCCCATCGTTGATCATGTGGTCATTGACGTATGCACCGACGACCGCGATGGTCGCAACGACAATGACAATCAGGCAGACCAGGGAAATAGGCTCGCGCTCTTTCCTCGGTTTCACGTCCTCTTCATCGGCCATTTTACCGAGTGGCTATTCTGAAGACCATATTTAACTATTGGCTGATGCCCGCGCCTTCTTTCTTATATGCGCGTTCTTTTTCTTCTCCTTCCTTCCGGGCGCGCGTCCGCGGTACATCCCGGGCTGTGGTTTTTACGTAGGATGTGCATGTTCCCTGCATGTCCTTCCAACCCGGAGAGATGATGGGCAGGGTCAGGGCGGCATGCCCCCTGGTCCACCACATCACGAATTACGTCACGGTCAACGACTGCGCCAACGCCACCATCTGCGCCGGAGGGTCCCCCGTCATGACCGACGAGGCCCTGGACCTCCCCGGGATGGTCCCGCTGGCCTCGGCGGTGGTCCTCAACATGGGCACGCTGAACGTCCGCACCGTCGAGTCCATGGTCCAGGCAGGGAAGATCGCCAACGAGCACGGCATACCTGTGCTCTTCGACCCGGTCGGGGCGGGGGCGACCCCCTACAGGACCCAGACCGCCGAGAGGATCCTCAGGGAGGTGAAGGTCTCCGTCATCAAGGGCAATGCGGGGGAGATCGGGGTCCTCGCCGGCACCGGAGGGGAGGTGAAGGGCGTCGATTCGCACGGAGGGACCGACACGGCCGCCGCCGTCAGGACGCTGGCACAGCGCACCGGAGCAGTTACGGCGGCCACAGGGGAGACCGATTACGTATCGGACGGGGAGAAGACCTATACCCTGCGCAACGGGGACGCTCTGCTTGGGAAGATCTCCGGCACTGGCTGCATGGTCTCCTCGGTCGCCGGCTGCTACATCGGGGCCTGCGGAGTCTCGGCTGAGAGCGTCGCCGCCGGCATAACGGTGTTCAACACCGCCGCGGAACTGGCCGTGAAGGGCGGGAAGGTCTTCGGGCCCGCCTCCTTCAAGACGAAGGTCCTGGACACCCTTTACTCCATGGAACCTGGGAACGCCGATTCGCTGGCGAGGTTCGATTGAATGGGACTGATGGACCTCTATGTGATAACCGACCGCGCCATGCTGGGCAAGACCACGGAGGCTGAGGCCGCCAGGCTCTGCTACGAGGCCGGGGCCGACGTCGTCCAGCTCCGGGGGAAGTCCATGGACGGAGGGCTCCAGCTGGAACAGGCCCGCCTGATGCAGAAGGAGGCCGACCGCCTCAACAAGATCTTCATCGTGGACGACAGGGTCGACGTGGCCGTGCTGGCACATGCCGACGGGGTGCACCTGGGCCAGACAGACATCCCGGTGAGGGAGGCCCGCAGGCTGACCGGTGACGACATGATCATCGGCGCCAGCGTCTCCACCGTGGAAGAGGCGAGGAAGGCCATCGAGGACGGCGCGGACTACCTGGGCGTCGGGTCGATATTCACCACCAAGACCAAGCCCGACGCCAAGCAGGCGCTGGGCCTCGACATCATATACGATATCAAGAAAGAGCTCGGGGATGTGCCGCTGGTCGCCATCGGGGGCATCAACCGCGGGAACATCCTCGACGTCATCCATGCCGGCGCCGACGGCGCGTGCGTGGTGTCCGCGATCATGGCCGCGCCCGATATCGGGAAGGCGGCCCATGAACTCAAGACCATGATCCTCAACGACAGGCGCAGAGCATGAAGGTCAACGGGGAGGAAGCGGAGGACCCAGCGGGGAAGACCGTCTCCGGATGGCTCAGGGGCCGCGGCTACGACCCGCTGCGCTCGGCCGTCCTGCTCAACGGGGAGGTCGTCCCGAGGGCCGAGATGGATAAGAGGAAGCTCTCGGACGGGGACGAGATGGAGATCGTCAGCTTCGTGGGCGGAGGATGATGCGGCCGGAAGACGGGAGCGGCCCTGAAGAGGAGATGTTCGCCAGGAATCCTCCGGGCATGACCGAGGCACTCTCGGGAGCGACCGCCGGCATCGCCGGCCTCGGAGGGCTGGGCTCCAACATCGCCGCCATGCTGGCACGTTCGGGGATCGGCCGCATCGTCGCCGCCGACTTCGACAGGGTGGAGCTGAGCAACCTCAACCGCCAGAACTACGGGACCGAGGATCTGGGACTCCTCAAGACCGAGGCCACCGAAAGGGCCCTGAGGCGCATACGCCCCGGGATCGCCTTCGAAGGGCATGCCGTCCGCCTCGGCCCCGACAACATCCCGGAGATAATGCGCGGGTGCGACGTCGTCATCGAGGCCCTGGACGGCCCGGAGGACAAGGCCATGCTCGTATCGGCGGTCCTCGAGAAGATGCCCGGGACGCCGGTGATATGCGGGAACGGGATGAGCGGGTTCGGAGATGCCGACCGCATCGTCAGGAGGCACCTTGGAAAGCTCGTCACGGTCTGCGGCGACATGAGGGACGGCGGCGTCTCCCCTCCCAGGGTCGCGGCCCCCAAGGTGACCGCCTGCGCCGCGCTGATGGCGGACGCCGCCGTCGATGCCATCGTATCCAAATACAGGGCATCCGATAGCAGGCGGGAAAAGGAGGGGTTCTGACGGAAGACGATCTGGTCATCGGCAAGAGGCATTTCAAATCCAGGTTCATCCTCGGCTCGGGGAAGTTCTCGCTGGACATGACGGACAGGGTCATCAGGGAGGGCGGCGTGGAGATCGCCACGCTGGCCGTCCGCAGGGTGAACAGCGGGGGCAGGGAGAACGTCCTCGACTACATGCCGGAAGGCGTCACCCTGCTGCCGAACACCTCAGGTGCCAGGAACGCGGAGGAGGCCCTCACCATCGCCCGCCTGGCCAGGGAGCTCGGGTGCGGGGACATGATCAAGATCGAGATCGTCCGCGACACCCGCTACCTGCTGCCGGACAACGCGGAGACCGCGAAGGCCGTCAAGCTCCTGGCCGATGACGGCTTCGTGCCGCTCCCGTACATGATGCCCGACCTGGAGGCGGCCAGAACCATGGCCGCCAACGGGGCGGCGGCCGTGATGCCCCTGGCCGCCCCCATCGGGAGCAACCGCGGCCTCCTGGCCAAGGATTTCATAAAGATGATGGTCGAGGAGATCGACCTGCCGGTGATCGTCGATGCCGGAATCGGGCGCCCGTCCCAGGCCTGCGAGGCCATGGAGATGGGATGCGCCGCGGTCATGGCGAACACCGCTGTGGCCACCGCCTCGGACGTTCCTGCCATGGCCAGGGCGTTCAGGCTGGCCATCGAGGCCGGGCGTCTGGCATATCTCTCCGGGCCGGGACGCGTCCTCTCCGACAGGGGCGAGGCATCGAGCCCGCTGACCGGGTTCCTGAGGCAGCGAGATGGCCTACCGCACCGAGTACGATGCATGCGCCTACATGCCGCACATGGAGGCCATCCCCAACGGCATCATGGACGAGGTCATGGAGGAGCAGTCCGCGTACGATCCGGGATCGTTCGGCGAGAGGGACGTCAGGCGTGCGCTCGCGGCCGACCGGCTCGGCCCGGAGGACTTCGGCGCGCTCCTCTCCCCCGCGGCCGTCCCCTTCATGGAGGACATCGCGGCCAAGGCGAGGGCGGTCACGCGCAGCCATTTCGGGAACTCGGTCTGCATGTTCACCCCCCTGTACGCCTCCAACTACTGCGACAACCGCTGCCTCTACTGCGGGTTCAACCATGACAACGACATCCGGCGCGCCCGTCTGACCCCGGAAGAGGTGGAGATCGAGATGTCCAACATCGCCGCCACCGGGCTGACGGAGATACTCATCCTCACCGGAGAATCCAGGGAATACTCCGATCCCGCGTACATCGAGATGTGCGTGAAGGAGGCGAAGAAGCACTTCTCCAGCATCGGGCTGGAGGTCTATCCCCTGAACTCGGACGAGTACGGAAGGCTGCATGCCTGCGGCGCCGATTACGTCACGGTGTTCCAGGAGACCTACGACCCGGAGACCTACAGGAAGTTCCACGCCGGAGGGGCGAAGAGGATCATGTCCTACCGTTTCAACGCCCAGGAGAGGGCGCTCATGGGCGGGATGAGGGGCGTCGCGTTCGGCGCGCTCCTGGGCCTCAGGCCCGACTGGAGGAAGGACGCGTTCGCCTGCGGGCTCCACGGATACCTCCTGCAGAGGAAGTACCCCTGGGCGGAGATCTCCTACTCTCTGCCCAGGCTGAGGCCGTGCAGCAGCCACCCGACTGACGACACCGCCGTCACCGAGAGGGACCTCCTGCAGACGGCGATGGCGTACAGGCTGTTCATGCCGTTCGCCGGAGAGACCATCTCCACCAGGGAGCTGCCGAGGTTCCGCGACGGGATCGTGAACATCTGCGCCACCAAGATCTCCGCCGGGTCGTCCGTCAGGATCGGAGGGCACAGCACGGTGAAGGACCAGGGCGACGGTCAGTTCGACCTCTCCGACAGAAGAGGCGTGGAGGAGGTCGTCCGCGACCTGAGGGCCGAAGGGCTGCAGCCGGTTTTCAACGATTACGTGAGGTCCGACCGATGCTGATCGTCTCCGTCACCGACCGGAAACACTGCGTCCGGCCCCTGGCGGAGCAGATCGAGCTTATCTGCCGCGGCGGGGCCGACGCCGTCGTTCTGCGCGAACGGGACCTGGGACGTGCAGAGTACATGGAGCTGGCACATCTGATCATGGATATCTGCAAGAGCTTCGGGACGGAGTTCATAGCCCACGGCGGGGCGGACCGCGCCGAGGAGCTGGGGGCTGACGGGGCGTGGATGACCTTCGCGGAACTGGAAGAGAAAGGAAGGCCGGCGCATATGAAGGCGGTCGTCTCGGTCCATTCTCTCCTGGAGGCCGCCGATGCCTGCAGACTCGGCGCGGACATGCTCGTCTTCGGCAATGTCTGCGAGACCTCCTGCAAACCCGGGAAGCCTGCCGCCGGGTTCGGGGCTCTGAGGGAAGTATGCGCCTCATCAAGCGTCCCGGTCCTGGCCATAGGCGGGATGGACGCCCCTGCCGCCCGCCTTGCGGCGGAAGCGGGCGCCGCCGGCGTCTGCCTGATGTCCGGGCTCATGTCCGCAGATGACCCAGAGACAATCGTGGCCGGGATCAGAGCATCTTCAGGTCGCCGGTGAACCTGTCGAGCTCGGACTGCTTCTTCGGCCCCAGCCCGAGGCAGGTGTACGTCCCGGGCTCCACTTCCGTCCTGCCGGCGTCGCACACCAGGGAGCACGGGATGCCGTTGGCCTTGGCGATCTCCTTGAACTCGAAGAGCGTCCGCTCATCCGGGACCTTCAGCACGGAGATCTTCGCCCCGCCCGAGTCCCAGGCACGGTAATCGGCGGGCGATCTCTTCTCGGCCTGGAGGGCGCAGGATACGGCCGCATGGCACGCCTGCGCGGCCGTCTTCCCCTTGGACATCTTGATGTCCTGCCTGACGAGGATCACGACCTTGTACTCCCCGTCCCTGTCGAAAAGGATGGACATGAACGCAGGACGCAGCGACGGCATTATAAAACTGGCGATTGGAGATGCAGGCGGCATAGCCCCCGCGAATAGGCAACGCGGCCGCCGGCTGCAATCAGTTTATATCCATGTCACAATTGATGAGCGCTTATGATTTCCTCTGGGAAGCGCCGTCCGAAATCTGCCTCCGAGATGATCCGCCAGGCGGACCTTTGGCGCATCGGCGCCGACGGGGACCAGAACTACGTGCAGGCGTTCCAGCTCTACAAGAAAGCGGCCTCCCGCGGCAACGTCCGCGCCATGTTCCTCCTGGGCACGATGTTCGAGAGCGGGCACGGCACGAAGCAGTCGTACCGCGAGGCCGCCAAATGGTACGACCGCGGCTGCGAAGAGGGCGACATAGACTGCGCCGCGGCCATCGCGTTCCTGAGCGAGGCGGGGCTGGGAGTGAAACGGTCCCGTTCGTATGCCATCGAGATGAACGAGCGCGCCGCCACCGCCGGCAACGTGAGGGCGGAGAACAACCTCGGCCTGATCTACCTCGACCCGGACGGAGGCGACCTCAACCTCCATGCTGCCATGACCTGGTTCCAGAAGGGGAACATCTCGGGCTTCGCGCCCGCACAGGTCAACCTGGGGAGGATGTACCAGAGGGGGATGAACGTCAACCGCTCCTGCGGGACGGCCGCCGTCCTTTTCAAAAGGGCGGCGAGGCAGGGGAACACGGGCTCCAAGATCCACCTCGCGAGGCTCTACCGCCTGGGTCTCGGCGTCGACAGGTCCGAGACGGTCGCCAGGCACCTTTTCCTGGAGGCGGCCAGGTGGGGCAGCTCCGGCGCCAGGAAGGAGCTGGAGGAGGACGAAGGAGAGCCGGAGGGCCCGAAGTACTGCGCGGCGCTGAAGAGGGCGGAGGACCCGCAGTCCCAGCTCGAGATCGGGCTGGCGTACCTGGACGGCATCTGCACCGGCCAGTCGGTGTACACCGCCGTCTACTGGCTGGAGCAGGCCGCTAAAGGCGGCTCCGAGACCGCCATGTACGTGCTCGGGCAGATCTACGAGAACGGGATCTGCCTCGAGAAGTCCCCGGCGTCGGCCGCCAAGTGGTACAGATGGGGTGCGGACAGGGGCCACGGCCCGTGCGCCTACAATCTGGCCTACATGTACGAGAACGGGATCGGGGGGCCCAAGGACCCGGAGAAAGCCCTCGCCCTCTACAGGAAGGCGTCGGAGGACTCATCATCGGACGAGGATGCGCTTTCGGATGCCCTGTTCGCCGTAGGCTCCATGATGCTCCGCGGGAACGGGACGGAGAAAGACCCGGCAGGCGCAGCCGAGGTCCTGTCGAGGTCCGCCGAGCTGGGACATGCCGGCGCCCAGCTGCTGGCGGGGAAGATCCTCCTGGCATCCGACCGCTGGAAGGCGGTGTCCTTCCTTAAGAGGGCCGCCGAGCAGGGCGACGAAGAGGCCACCAAGATCCTCTCGGAAATGGAATGACGGGCCACCGCACCTTATGCGCAACGTACCCCATAGAAGCAGGATCTGTGGAGCGGGAACCGTCTTAGACATCCTGCTCCGCATTGTTTTTATGCAGGATGACCGCGATACAGTGGCGCAATGGCACTAGTGAACATCGTGTATCATCACTCCGGAGACCCCAAGGCGCCGGAGGGGAAGGACATCAGAAGGAAGTCCGTCAAGGAGATGGACGAGTACATGAACCATCTCGTCGTCGAGATGAAGTTCGCCGGCGTCTCCACCAAGTACGAGAGCGTGGAGCAGGAGGGCCCCAACGACATCGTCATCAACGGCCGCAGGGTGGAGGATATCCTCGACGGCCTCGAGATCCGCCGCCCGGAGGTCAACGACGAGAACTCCGTTCGCTCGCAGGTCATCGTGGTCACCGAGAGGTCCCCGGACGAATGGGACACCGGGATAATCGAGGACATCTCGGACATCCTGATGAAGAACGCCCTCTCCAAGGCGTACGCCGACGCCGATAAGCTCCGCATCAAAGAGCTCAGGAACAGCTCCGACTGAAACATCAAGCGGCCGCCGTCCTGGCGGCCACCTTCCCTTTTTTATAAATCCCGTCCAATCCCGAATTCATGTTCGAGATCTCCAAGAGGGACGGCATGGCCCGCATCGGGAAGTTCACCACGACGTCCGGCCGCAGCTGCGAGACGCCTGCTCTGCTCCCGGTGATCAACCCCAAGATAAAGACGGTCCTCCCCCGCGAGCTCTATGACGAGTTCGGTTTCAGGGCGATGATCACCAACTCCTACATCATCCGGAACACCCCGGACCTGAAGGAGAAGGCGCAGTCTGTCGGCCTGCACGAGATGCTGGACTTCCCCGGGATCATCATGACCGACTCTGGGACGTTCCAGAGCCACATGTACGGGGAAGTGGAGCTCACCAACAGGGAGATCGTGGAGTTCCAGAAGTCCATCGGCACCGACATCGGCACCGTGCTCGACATCTTCACCGAGCCCTATTGGACCAAGGAGGAGACCGCGGAATCGATAAAGGAGACCCTGAAGAGGACCGAGGAGGCCGTCTCGCTCAAAGGGGACATGATGATCAACGGCGTCGTCCAGGGATCGGTGTACCCGGACCTCAGGGAGGACTGCGCCCGGAAGATGGCGTCCATGGACATCGATGTCCATCCCATCGGCGGAGTGGTGCCGCTGATGGAGCAGTACCGCTACTCGGAGCTGGTCGATGTCATCGTCTCCTCGAAGATGGGGCTCAACCCGAACCGCCCCGTCCACCTGTTCGGTGCGGGCCACCCGATGATCCTCGCCTTCGCAACTCTCATGGGATGCGACCTTTTCGATTCGGCATCCTATGCGAAATACGCCAAGGACGACAGGATGATGTTCATCGACGGGACGTTCAGGCTGCAGGACATGCAGTCCCTGGACTGCGACTGCCCCGCCTGCCGCGGGACCACCCTCCAGGCCCTCAGGGCCATGGGGAAGAATGAGAGGATCCGCCTCATCGCCAAGCACAACCTCTACCAGATCGTCCGCGAGCTGGCACTCGTCAAGAGGTACATCCTCGAGGGCAGGCTCTGGGAACTGGCGGAGGTCAGGTGCAGGGTCCATCCCGCCCTGCTGTGCGGCCTCAGGAGGCTCAGGGAGTACCAGGACTACCTGGAGAAGTTCGACCCGGTCTCCAGGGAAGGTGCCGTGTTCTACACCGGGGTGGAGACCCGCGGCCGGCCGGTGTTCCTGAGGTACGAGAAGAGGATAATGTCCCGCTATGTGCCGAGGACCAAGAAGGCCGCTGTGTTCTACGGAACCGAGGGCAAGCCCTACTCGAGGGTGTTCGTGTCGGACTTCGTCAACGCCAGGAGGCAGGGTTACACCCCGGTGGTGCTCTCCCCCTTCGGCCCGGTGCCGGCGGAGCTCGATGAGCTGTACCCCATCGCCCAGTCGGTGTTCCCGGAGATCGAGGACACGGATACCCAGAACGAGTCTGAAGATCTCACCATGCAGTTCCTCTCCTCGTTCTTCGAGGAGACTGTGTCGTTCACCGACCTCGAGAAGAAGTTCGGCGGGGAGCCCTCCGAGGAAGAGGTCAGGGAGAACGACATCGAGAGGATCAAGGCCGTCGCGCGCTATCAGTTCGGAACCGATGCCGCCGACGCCCTGCTTGACGGGAAGATCGACTACATCCGCAGCCGCAAGACTGGGAAGATAAGGAACGTCATCGTCGACGGGGAGCATGTGCTCTCCATGCGCGCCGGTGACGGCATGTTCACCCTGAGGATCGAGGGCGCCAAGAAGATCGCCGCGAAGGTCCCGAAGCCGGCCATGCGCGTGCAGGTGGCCGATGATGCGGTGCCTTTCGTCGCCAAAGGAAGGAACGTCTTCGCCCAGTTCGTCCTCGATGCCGACGAGGGCCTGGTACCTCAGGACGAGGCGATAATAACCGACAGCAGGGACAACGTCGTCGGAACGGGCAGGATGCTCCTCGTGAAGAGCGAGATCCAGGCGATGAAGAAAGGCGTCGCCGTCAAGACCAGGACAGGGAAGGAAGAGGGGAAGGACGGCGAGGAGTGAACCGGCGCTCCGATCCCCCGGCTTCCGCTGGGGAACGGCTGCCCGGTATCTCCCGGCCCTTCCTCAGACGATCTCCTTTCCGGCCATGTAGCTCTGCTGGAACGCGGCGCATTCCATGGCGGCCCCGGGCTCGGCCGCGCCGGCGGCGCAGATGACCTTGGCGAGGCGGACGCCGGGTAGGCACTCGATCCAGCCCTGAAGGCATTTCACCGCGCCTTCGGAGGCATGGTCGGCATCCCTGTCCTCGGACGCCAGGAGAAGGTATACGTCCTTTATGCTGTACTCCGCGCCGTAGAGCGGGTTGGCCCTGTCGATGAGGGTCTTCATCTGCCCGCTGACGCTGTAATAGTAGACCGGCGTGGCCCAGACGATGACGTCGGACCCGCGCATGGCGCTGACGATCTCGGCGGCATCGTCCTTTATGACGCATTTGCCGGTCTGGTTGCAGACGAGGCATCCGTTGCAGAACCCGATCTTCTTCCCTTTGAGCGAGACCATCGAGACCTCGTTCCCCGATTCCAGCGCGCCCTTCGCGAACGACTCGGCGAGCTCGTCGGTATTGCTGTTCTTCCTAAGACTGCATTCGATGATCAATATCTTCTTCGGCAACAGGCCATCCCTCCCGGAGCATTGCTAGACCGTACGATATGAAAAACTTATTCGGGGCCGCCGCCGGCAGGCCCGGACGGTATCCCGGCGGCCCCCTCGGCCGCCTTGATGCAGGCCAGGAGGTCGTCGGCCGTGTTCCGGAGGGTCCCGGGGGAATCCGAGGCCATGCGGAACGTCACCGTGCTCCCCTCGATGCCCGCTTCGACGTAACCGGCGTTCTCCGGCGATACCGCCGACAGCACCGCCTCGGCTGTCCTGCGGTCCGGATAGGGGAAGCGAATCTCGAGGGAGAGCTTCATGCCCTCACTTCTTCTGGTTGAGGATGAAGTCGCACATCGCCTTCCCGACCTCGGCCGTCTTGAGCTTGCCTCCGAGGTCCGGGGTCACCTGCATGGTGTCGAGGCAGTGCCTGACGGCGGCATGCAGCATCTTCCCTTCCTCGGGGAATCCCTGGTTCTTGAGGAGGAGCTCGGCGGCGAGCACGGCGGCTATGGGGTTGGCCTTGCCCTGGCCCGCGATGTCGGGCGCGGAGCCGTGGATGGGCTCGAACATGCTGAGGCCCTCGGGGTTGATGTTCCCGGACCCGCCCATGCCGAGGCCGCCCTGGAGCTGGGCGCCGAGGTCGGTGAGGATGTCGCCGAACAGGTTGGGGACGGCGACGGTGCCGAAGGTCTCCGGGCGGACGATCATGGCCATGCTCATCGCGTCGACGAACATGTACTCGAGGTCCAGGCCGTACTCCTTGGCCTTCTCGGCGAATATCTCCCTCTGCATCCCGTAGTTGTTGGTGATGACGTTAGCCTTGTCCACCAGGGTGACCTTCTTCTCGCCCCTCTCCTTGGCGTACCTGCAGCAGTAGTCGGCGAAGCGGGTCACTCCCCTGCGGGAGAGCATGCCGATCTCGATGCTGTACTCGTCATCCGCGGACGGGCGGGCCCTGACATCGAAGTCCATGTCGTAGGATTCCCTCTTGACGCCGATCTTCGCCTCATAGCCGTTGTCCTTCCTGAGCTTCGCTCCGAGGCCCATGTAGAAGTCCTCGGTATTCTCCCTCAGGAAGTGGATGTCGAAGGGGACCTCCCTCTTGAGCGGGACGTACGGGAACCACGAGGTGACCGGGCGGAGGTTGATGTACTGGTCGAAGACGGCCCTCATCTTCAGGAGGATGCCGCCCTCGAGGACTCCGGGCTTGATCCTCGGGTCGCCGATGGCGCCGAAGTAGATGGCGTCCTTCTTCCTGAGGTCGGAGATGTCCTGGTCGGTCAGGAGCTCCTTGGTCCTCAGGTAGCGCTCGCCGCCTATGTCGAATACCTCTCCGTCGAAATCGAACGACGATATCTGGCACAGTGCCTCGAGGCAGTCCGTGCCCACCCTTATCACCTCGGGGCCGATGCCGTCCCCGGGAACTATCGCGAAATGCTTCATCAGAACTTCCCCTCCTTCACCAGGTTGACCAGCCCGCCGGCGTCGATCAGCTTCTGGATGAACTCCGGGTACTTCTCGAAGCTCCATTCTTTGCCGCTGGTCTCATCGGCGACCTTCCCCTCGGAGATGGACACCTTCACGGTGTCCCCCTCCTTAGCGTCCGCCTTGCATTCCACCAGCAGGAGCCCGATGTTCATCGAGTTGCGGTAGAATATGCGCGCGAACGACTCGGCGATGATGCAGCTGAACCCTGCCTCCATGAGCGACAGGGGAGCATGCTCCCTGGACGACCCGCAGCCGAAGTTCTTCCCAGCCACCAGGATGTCCCCTTTGCCGACCTTCTCCGCGAAGCCCGGCCTCACCTTCTCGAAGATGAAGTCGTTCAGGTGGTCGAGGTTGGTGACGACCAGCCTCTCGGCGGGGATGATCTGGTCGGTATCGACGTTGTCGCCGAACCTCCAAACCTTCCCCTCAACGATTTTAGAAGTCATTGCGAAACCTCCAGCTGATCGGGGGTGACGATCTTCCCGGCCACGGCCGAGGCCGCGACCACTTCAGGCCCGGCCAGGTACACTTCCGATGCCTTGTCGCCCATCCTGCCGATGAAGTTCCTGTTGGTGCTGGACACCGCCCTCTCGCCGGGCGCAAGGATGCCCATGTACCCGCCGAGGCAGGCCCCGCAGGTGGGACCGGATACGTATGCCCCGGCATCGATGAAGACCTCGGTCAGGTGCTCCTCCAGCATCTGCCTGTAGACGCGCTGGGTGGCCGGGACGACGATCATGCGGACGCCTTTCGCGACGTGCCTGCCCCTGAGGATCTCCGCCGCGGCGCGCATGTCCTCGATCCTGCCGTTGGTGCAGCTCCCGAGGTAGGCCTGGTCGATCTTCACGTCGACGTCCTTTACCAGGTGCCCGTTCTCGGGCAGATGCGGGAAGGCCACCATGCTCTCCAGTTCGGAGAGGTCGTACTTCAGGGTGCGGCAGTAGACCGCGTCCGGGTCGGCATCGACGGCCTCGTAGGTCCCGCGCACATCGTTCTTGATGTATTCGCGGGTGCGGTCGTCGCAGGGGAATATCCCTGCTTTCCCGCCGGCCTCGATGGCCATGTTGGAGACGGCCAGCCTGTCGGGCACGCTCATCTCGGCGACCCCGGGGCCGCAGAACTCGAGCGCCTTGTAGGCGGCGCCGTCCACGCCGATATCGGAGATGATCTTGAGGATCAGGTCCTTGCCGCCGACGTTCTTCCTGAACTTGCCGGTAAGCTCCACTTTGATGGACTCCGGCACCTTGAACCACAGCTTGCCGGTGGCGAAGACCACTCCGGCCTCGGTGGACCCGATCCCGGTGGACAGGGCGTTGACCGCCCCGTAGGTGCAGGTATGGGAATCGGCGCCGACGATCAGCCTGCCGGGGGCCGCGAAGCCCTTCTCGACCATCAGCTGGTGGCAGATGCCGCCCTCGCAGATCTCGAAGTAGTTGGGGAGGTCGTACTTGGCCGCGAAGTCCCTCATCTCCTTCGCCTGGATGGCGGAGGGGATGTCCTTGTTGGGAACGTAGTGGTCGGGGATGAGGACCATGCGGTCCTTGAACATCTTCTTCTCCGACGGCGCCCTGGCGGCGTCGATCTCCTCGAACTTCCTGAAAGCTATGGGGCCGGTGACGTCGTTCACCATCACGTAATCGACGTCGGCCACCACGATCTGCCCGGCCTTCGCGTCCGTATGGGCGTGGGCGGACAGGATCTTCTCTGCGATTGTCTTTCCCATTCAGCATTCCTTCTTGCGTTTGACGCGGGAGAAGTCGCGGTTGATGGCCGCCATGGTGGCGTCCACCGAGGTCTCCACGATGTCCGTCCCGACGGCCCTCCCGAACGACATCTCCCCGTCGTTCTGGACGTTCTTCATGGTCACCGCCACCTGGCACATCGAGTCCGACTTGCCAGTGATGGCGGAGAGCTTGTACTCCTCCATCGTCATCTTGGGGTTGATGGCCTTCCTGATGGCGTTGACGGCCGCGTTGACGGGGCCGACGCCGGTCTCGGCCACGGTCACCGATTTTCCGTCGGTGCGGGTGATCTTCACGGTGGCGGTGGGGGTGGTGGTCCTGCCGGTGACCACGGTCAGCTCGTCGAGGACGCACTCGCGCTTCTCGACCGATTTCTTCCACATGATGTCCTCGGCGATGGCCTCCAGCTCCGCGTCGGTGACGATCTTGCCGGTCATCGACATGCGCTTGACGGCCTCCATCAGCTCGGGCATGTGCTCCTGGGGGAACTTTATGTTCATCTCCTCCAGCTTGCCCTCCACCGCATGCGAGCCGGACAGCTTGCCGACGATTATGTGCCTCTTCGCGCCCACGACCTCGGGCTTGAAGGGCTCGTAGGTCAGGGAGTTGGCCATGACGCCGTGCACATGGATGCCGGACTCGTGCGCGAACGCGTTGTAGCCGACGATCGGCTTGTTGGCGGCCAGGCTGAACCCGGTGATCCTCTCCACCAGGGCGCAGGTGGACGCGATCTTGGAGAGGTCGTAGGTCTTCACACCGTAATTGGCGTACAGGTTGACGGCGACCTCCTCGAGGGCGACGTTCCCGGTCCTCTCTCCGATCCCGTTCAGGCAGCCCTGGACGATGGTGGCGCCGTTCTCCACGGCGGCCAGGGAGTTGGCCAGGGCCAGGCCCATGTCGTTGTGGCAGTGCACGGAGATGGGAATCTTCAGGGCCGAGTGCAGCTCCTTGATCATGGCCCCGTACGCCTTCGGTATGATGACGCCGACGGTGTCGGGTATGTTCGCGCTCTCCGCCCCGGCATCCTGGACGGCCAGCAGGATGTCCTTCATGAAGTCCATCCTGGTGCGGGTCGCATCCTCGCAGGAGAACATGACGTCCAGTCCGTGCTCCCGGGCGTATTCCACGGTCTCGACGGCCTTGGCCTTGACCTCCTCGGGGGTCATCTTGAGCTTGTACTTCATGTGCAGGTCCGAGGTGGCTATGAACGTGTGGACATAGTCCAGGTCGGAATCGATGACCGCGTCTATGTCCTTCTTCACGCAGCGGGCCAGGCTGCAGACGCGGGCGTTCAGGCCCAGCTTCCCGATCTGCTTCAGGATGTCCCTCTCGATGTCCGAGGAGGCGGCGAAGCCCGCCTCGATGATATCCGTCCCGAGGTCGTCGAGGGCCTGCGCGATGCGCACTTTGTCGTCCGGGTTCAGAGCGATGCCCGGAGCCTGCTCGCCGTCCCTCAGCGTGGTATCGAAGATCTTCACATCTTTGATGGGCCCCACACCAGAGAGCGCAAGCTGGTTGTACTGGCTGACCGCGAACATGTCTTCCGATACCACAGCGCTTTCACTGGTTTGTTGAGTCATTTAAAACCACCGATCCGTCATCATCGACCCGTCAGCGGCGCCGAGATAATTTGGCGCTCCCTGCGGGCGGTCGCGAGGCCGTTCTCACGTGCCTCCGACGGCGATACGGCCCATTTTATAACTCTATAAAAATACATCGAAGCCCGCGCGCGGATGCCCGCGCGCAGGCACATAAATTAAAGGGCGTCAGGACGCCCCGGAAGGGATCAGTCCTTCTTCTCTTCCGTTCCCCCGGCGCCGCTGTCCGAGGAGGCTCCCTTCTGCCCGTCCCTGTCCTTCTGGGTCTTCTCCTCTTTCTGCCCGCTGCGGTCGGCGGACCTGAGGCCGAGCTCCTCCTTCTTCTTGGCGTCCCTGTCGGCCTTCAGCTCGCGGGCCGCCTCCTTGTACTCGGCGCGGTATTTCGAGATGAGCTCTTTCCTCTTGGCGATCTCGGCCTTGGTCTTCTCCTTCTCCTCGGCCTTGCGTTCCTTCGGGACCTTCTTCATCTGCTCCTTGCGGTCATCCTTGTAAGCGCGGAGCGCGCTCTTCTCGTTCTCGAATCTCTTCTTCTTGGACTCGACATCGTTCTCGCGGGCCTTCGCCAGCGATTTGTGCCTAGCCGCCGCCTTCTGCTGCTCTGCCATCTGCGGACCTTCGCCTGGGAGATGCACATTTGGCGATATATACCAGACGCTGGAGATTCCGGAGAAACCTCCGATGCATGGGGAAAATGTAAAGGAAAGAGGTTTTCGCCGCCGGTCCCGCCGGCGGCAGGATCACTCCTTATAAGTCCAGAGGCCGTGCTTGTTGCAGTACTCGTACGCGACGACGTCCTTGGCATCGGTCGGGAAGAACGCCTCGGGCTTGTCCCCGGGCTTGAGGTTCTTCCTCATATAGATGCCGTCGGCCTCGATAGCGATGAACACGATGTAGTGGTCCTCTTCCATGGGGTGGGCGGCGGATTTGCCGACCTTGACGAGGATCCCTCCGTCCTGCCTGACGATGTAGGGGACGTGCTTGTTCTCATCGGGATCGGCCGTCTGGGCGGTGAGCTTCGCAGTCGCCTGCCCGCAACAGACGGGCGTGCAGTTGCATTTGCCTGTGTACGCCTTCTCGAAGACCTCTCCGCATTTCTCGCATTTGTAGTATTGGATTGCCGTGGTTGCTACCTCCGCGCTCGGAATCTCCTAAGGCGCTTTTAATAACATCACCCGGACCGTTCCCCGGGATGGCCTATGTACAAAGAATGCGCATAACCGGCTGCGCACCGTTTAAGTAAGAACGGCGCCGTCTGTGCCGCAGGTGAACGAGCACGGCAGAGAGCATCATGTCCAAGAACCTGGCCTTAGCGGCCGCCGCCGGGGCGCTGGTGATGGCGACCTCAGCATTCCTCACATGGATAAACGGTCTGGACGCAACAGGATGGAAGCTGTTCTCTGACTCGCCCGACCTGTACGTCCTCTCCGGCGGGACCATGGTCAAGGCGGGCAGCTTCTGCATGCAGATCCCCGTGTTCATGCTCGCTTTCGGGCTCGCCGCGTTCGTTCTGGAGCTCATCAAGGCCGCCTATCCTGACATACCGCGCGCAGCGGACTCCGTCATCACGTCGACGGCCGCCTTCCTAGGGGCCGCCGGGATCGTATTGGCCCTCCTCTTCGCATTCTGGGACGTCCTGGGCGGGACAATATACATGCTGGACGGGAGCATGTTCTACGGGACATCCGGATGCACCGCCGGCATCGGCGTATGGCTGGCGCTCATCGGCTCGGCGGTGACGGCCGCCGTCGGGATCTGGCAGGCAGTAACGGCGTTCAGGAGGCCCGCCGACCCTGCACGGAAGAGGCCGGAGGACCGCGAGGAATGAGGGCCGGAGAGTGATACCGCGGACTACCCCATACTCTTCGGGAAGATCGCCGGGCACGAGGTCTGCGCCGGGAGGCCGTCCTTCGGCGGCATCTTGGCTGTATCGGACCCGGTCAGCCTGAAGTCCATAGATGCCATCAAGCCCCGCCAGCGCCGCGGGGCCGTCGTCCTCGCCGATGCGGGGAGCATATCGTCCCGCAGGTTCGACCCGACGTTCGTGGAGCTCTGCAAGGTCCCCGGGAACGATGTCTGGCTCATCGAGTGCATCGAGACCGCGGACGACATCCTGGACGCGTTCCTGCCGGGCCTGGCGAAGCTCGTCATCCCCGTGTCGGGAATCCGCGGGCGCGGGGTCCTGGAGGAGGCGCTGAGCCTCTCCGACCAGTGCGTTCCGCTGGTGTCCGTCCGGAACGGCAGGGCGGACTGGGGCCGCGGAGGCCCGCTGGAAGCGGTGAAGGACCTGGCCGATACCGGATACGGCAAGATCATGGTCTGGGACATCGGCGGGGAGCTCCCCACCGGATTCTGGGAGTCCGCTTCCCGCGATGCCTCGATAATCTCTTATGTCCCGGGTTCCAGGAGGCTCACGGACGACGTCCTCACCGACGTCCTCCCGCCCGTTCCAGAAGCTCTTGGGTGAACTCCCCCGAGCGTCTGCGGAAGTACTCCCTGTCCCCGCGGTCGGTGCCCCCGAGGCACAGGTCGCCGGCCCATTCCGAGCCGGTCGCGGCGGCGAACGACCTGAACACCGACAGCACGCATCTGAACGACGGGACGTCGGATCCGCCGCAAACCAGCCCGGCGGCGAGGGCCGGATGGCGGAACCCGTGCATGTGCCAGATCCAGTCGAAGCGGTCCAATGCTATTTTAATGGCCGAGGACGGGCCGCTGAAATGCACCGGGGACGACAGGATCAGGAGGTCCACCTCCGAGAAGGCTTCATAGACGGCGTCCATGCCGTCCCTCTTCGTGCATCCCTCTCCGCCGAAGCACCCGCCGCACGAATCGCAGTGGGATATCGCCAGCTCGGACGGATGGATGACCTCGGCCTCCCACCCGGCCTCCCTGAGCGCATCCTCTGCCCCGGAGCACATGGCGGAGGTGAAACCGTCCCTTCTGCCGCTTCCGCAGAGCACGAGCGCGCGCATGGCCGCTGTATCCGATGGACGGCTTTTATAGTTTCATACCTTAGCGTCGGAAGGCGATATCACGGAGGAATTCACGAAAGCCAAGTCGATGAACTTCCCCAGGACGACCGTCTTCGGCCACGGGGTCCTCAAACAGACTGCTGAGATCTGCGATTCCCTTCTCTTCGGGGAGGACGGCATCATCATCACCGGCAGGAAGACCTACGAGGCGGCCGGGAAGATGGTGGAGGACATCGTCTCCGAGAAGTACAACGCCATCCCCGTCTTCACCGGCGGATGCGACAGGGAGAGCGTAGATGCCGCAGAGAAGGCCGCCAAGGAGGCCAGGGCATCGTTCATCCTCGCGGTCGGCGGCGGCAGCAAGATCGACACCGCCAAGATGATCTCGAAGGACCTCGGCATACCGTTCGTGAGCATACCCACATCGATAGCCCATGACGGCGTGTGCTCGGACCGCGCCTCCATGAAGGACGAGACCGGGAACCCCCTCACCGTGAGGGCAGAGCCCCCGATGGCGGTCATAGCCGACACCGAGGTCCTGGTGAAGGCCCCCTACAGGTACCTGGCATCCGGGTGCGCGGACGTGATATCAAACAAGACCGCGCTGAACGACTGGAACCTCGCCAGGAAGATAAAGGACGAGGAGTTCAGCAATTCCGCGTACACCATCGCGGACTACGCGGCGGAATCCATAATCCGGGATTCGGACAGGATAAAACCGGGGCTGGAGGAGAGCGTCTGGCTCGTCCTCAAGCCCATCATCGCCTCCGGGGTGTCCATGTGCATAGCCGGGACGTCCCGGCCGACTAGCGGCTCGGAGCACATGTTCTCGCATGCGGTGGACCTCCTCTTCCCGGGAAGGGCGCTCCACGGGGAGCAGACCGGCGTCGGCTGCATAATGATGACCTACCTCCAGGGAGGAGACTGGAAGCGCATCAGGGACGCCCTGGCCAACATCGGAGCCCCCACCACCGCCGCCGGCATCGGGCTGACGCCCGAGGAGTGCGTGGAAGCGTTGGTGAAGGCCAACAAGGTGAGGAAGGACAGGTACACCATACTGGGCGAGAACGGACTTACGCGCAACGCCGCCTACAACCTGGCCAAATCGACCGGAGTGATCTGAGGCTGACATCATGATACTGTTGACGCTGATCGGCAAGGAGAGGGCAGAGGCCGGCAGGCGCTTCGTCTACATCGGCCCCGAACCTGAGTGCAGCGAATGCAAGGTCAGGGACATCTGCCTTAACCTGGAGAAAGGCTCCGAGTACATGGTCAGGAAGCCCAGGCGCCCGGTGCACGAATGCGCCCTCACCGGGGAGCAGATGCAGGTCGTAGAGGTGGAGAAGGTCTCCAGGGAAGGGTCCGTGGACACCAAGCTGGCACTCGAAGGCGCCACCGTCCAGTTCAAGGCCGCCGCCTGCGGGCAGACCGGATGCCCGCATTACCTCCAATGCAACCCGCCCGGGATCGAGGACGGGACCAAGGTGACCATTGAAAGGACGGAGGGCAAGGCAGACTGCCCTGTCGGTCTGAACCGCACGTTCGCCGTCCTGAAATGAGCGCGGAACGCGACCGTCCGGCGCAACCGCTGCTCCGATCATATGACCCAGATTGCAGAGGAATACTATGGAACTTCAGCATGACAAGCCGATGAGAAGGGCCGACAGGGAGGTCCCGGCGGCCGATGCCGAGAGAATCCTGGCCGGAGCCTCCTTCGGGGTACTGTCGGTGGCGACCCCGGACGGCTGGCCGTACAGCACCGCCGTCAACCACGTTTACAGGGACGGCAGGATATACTTCCATCATACAAACTCGGAGGACAGCCTCCTCAACGCCTGCCTCAGGGACGGGGCCAGGGTCTGCTTCACTGTTGTATCGAGGTCGCATGTGGTCCCTGAGAAGTACACTGACCGCTACGAGAGCGCGGTGGCGTTCGGCACCGTCCGCAGATGCCCCGACCAGCACGAAGGATGGATGGCCATCTGCAAAGGGCTGTCCCCCGGGTGCGGGGACACGTGGGAACGGCAGGCAGAATCTGGGAGCAGACGCGCCTGGGTCTGGGAGATCGACATCGAGCACCTGACCGGCAAGGCCAATCCCGTGAGGGAATGAACGCCTGAGTTCGCTGCAGCAGAACAGCAGAAAACGACAGAGAAAGATGATGAACGGACGGCAGGGTGATGCCCCGCCGCCCGGAAATGGTTTTCCTGAGGATCTCCCGGCGGGGCCCGCTCAGAACTTCTCGCCGGTGATGCGCTCGTACATGTCGACGTAGAGCTTGCTCACGCGGTCGATGATCTCCTGGGGGAGAGCAGGTATGTCAGGCTCCGGAAGGCCCTTCTCGCGGGCGTCGTAGAGCGCCTTGTGGTAGCCGGTCTCGCGGTAGTACTGCCTGACGAATTCCTTGGAGAGCTCGACGATGTTGCCCTTGGCGTACTCGTCGGCGTCCCACCAGCGGTCCTCGTCGAGAGTACCGAAGGTGTCCACGACCATGAGCTTCCTGTCCTTGTCGTAGCCGTACTCTTTCTTGCCGTCGCAGTGGATGAGCCCCCTCTTGGCGGCCTCTTTCGCGATGATCTCATCGATCTTCAGGGTGGTGGCGACGATCTCGTCGTATTCGCTGTCGGTCAGGCCGGCGATCTTCTTCGCTTCGGCCGTCGTGAGGTTCCTGTCGGTGGCCTCCAGTTTGGTGGTCGCCTCCACGTAGGGCTGGGGGAGCTTCTCGCCGTACTTCACCTCATGGCCCTTGGGGAACCCGAGGTCCTCGGCCTTGATCTTCCCTGCTTTGACGCGGTCCATCAGCGAACCGGCGGCATAATGCCTGCAGATGATCTCCAGGGGGATGAGGTAGTTGGTGGTCTTGTTGTTGATCTGGGAGTAGTCCCTGATGACGCGGACGCGCTTGACATCCATCCTGTCCTTGGCAGGCTCGGAGATGTAGTGGTTGTAGATCCCGTTGTCGTTGAGGACCTTGAACCAGTACTTCGCGGTGCGGCACAGGGTCTCGCCTTTGTGGGGGACCATAGAAGGTATGATCTTATCGAAAACGGAAATGTGGTCGGTATAGGCGAACTCCAGGGTATCGTCGTCGATCTCGTAGACCTCTTTGACCTTGCCGGTCATGATCTTCTTCATGTTTCGGGCCATCTGCTACAACATATTTATTCCCAGCCGAAAGACGGGCCGCCGATGCCTGCCGGAAAGGACGGTGATCCGGCGGCCGTGTTAATAAAATTCAGATTGGCCGGAAAGTACGTCATATTTTTTGTAATGATATGACATTTACAAAATATGATAGTAGTATGAAGATAATTTGAATTAAATCGGCTTTATGAAGTTAAAGATAACATCAAATTCTATTTAATAGTTCATCGCGATTACGTATCCAACCTCCAGATGGGAGGGATGGAAGTGATACCAAATGGAAACCAAGATCGATTCCCGTATCATCGGGATTATCGCGGTCATGGGCATCATGATGGTCGTCGCTGCGATTTTCATGAACTGGATTGCAGTCGACGATGCATACCTCGGATACAGCGGGCTCCAGATCGGAGACCTCGTTGACGGCGGGGACTATGACGATTGGCAGCAGAACGTTCCCCTGATCGTCTTCATCCTCGGAATCATCATGCTCATTCTTGAAATCATATCTCTGATCATGCCTGACATGTCCAAGAAGATCGAGGCGATCATGCCCTCGCTCACCTTCATTTTCGGCATCGTCATAATCATCCTCTGCGCGCTCTTCGCATGCTGGGACCTGTTCGACGAGCACACCGTTCTGCTCGTGACGACCGACCCCTGCGATGCAGGCGCCGGATGCTGGACTGCCCTCGTAGGTGCGGTCATCTGCGTCATCTGCAACCTCGGACAGGTCATCGCGACCGTCAAGAAGAAGGAGGCCTGAACAATGGCGAAGCTCAACATTGAAATCAACAAGGCGACAGGGACGCTTGCGCTGATGGGCATCATACTGATGGTGTTCTCGGTCCTTATGACCTGGCTCGATGTCAATACTAACCCTGACATTTCCGCAACCGGCATAGACCTGTTCAGCAACGATGATCTCGACGACTGGCAGTCTAACATCCCCATGATAGTCACCATCCTCGGTGTCATCATGCTGATCCTCGAGTTCGTCTCCATCCTCGTGCCTAACATGTCTAAGAAGATCAAGGCCTCCATGCCCCTGATCGTCTTCGTGTTCTCGCTGATCTCCATCATCCTGTTCGTGCTCTTCGCGACCTGGGACGAGATCGACGACCCTGTACAGGTCGGCGGCGGAGCCTACGCGGTCCTCCTGGGAGCTATCATCTGCCTCTGCGCGACCGCCGGACAGGCGTTCGCCATCCTGAAGCAGAAGGCCCAGTAAGTCTGAGAGCAAAACATCTTACCGGGCCTCCCGGCCCGGACGTTTTCCATAATTTTAAAATCCTGGACAGAAGAAGACTGTCTTATTTGCGGCGGCGCAGACTCCCGCAGACAGGGCAGCCGGGATCGCTGCAGACGTCCAGCACCTCATAGGAAGGAACGGAAAGGTCGGAGGTAAGCATCCTCCCGATAAGTGGGTCTCCGACGCCGGTCAGAACCATGATCGCCTGCAGAGCCTCGGCCGAACCGAAATGCATCACGGCCGCCCCCATCGACGGGGTCGGTCTGTCCGCTTCCTTCACGCGCCCGTAGAGGCATTCGAGGCAAGGGGTCCTCCCGGGGACCACCACGGTCAGCTGCCCCTGCATCCCGGAGATACCGGCATGCACCAGGATTTTCCTGTTACTCACGCACCACCTGTTGAGCTCCCTGCGGGACGAGATGCTGTCGAGGCAGTCTAGCACCACGTCGCATCCCTCGAACACCATGCCGGCGCTGCTGCTGTCGATCTCCCTGACATATGCGGACACCCTGATGTGAGGATTGACAGACAGCGCCCACTCCCTCAGGAGCTCCGCCTTCGGCCGGTCCGAGTCCTCGCGGTATACGAACTGGCGGTTGAGGTTGGAGATCTCCGGCGTGTCCGGATCGGCCAGGACCAGTTCCCCCACGCCGGCGGATGCCAGGGCGGTGACAGCGGAAGTCCCGAGGCCGCCGCACCCGGCGACACCGACCTTCGAATGTGCCAGCTTCTCCTGCCCTTCCTCTCCCAGAAGGGGCAGCTGGCGGCTGTAGCGCCCGTTCATGGGCGGCCTTCGCAGATCTCTGAGAGCATGGTCAGGGCCGCTTCGGCGGACTGCCGGCGGACATCTTCGCGGTCCCCTTTGAAATGGAAGGTCACGGCCTTGTGCGAACTGCCGGATACGGCCGCGATGCAGACGGTGCCGACAGGCTTGGTGTCGGTAGCCCCTCCGGGGCCCGCGATGCCGGTGACCGCCACCGCGGCGTCGGACCTGTACAGTGCCAGGGAGCCGCGCGCCATGCACAATGCGGTCTGCTCGCTCACCGCCCCGAACTCGAAGAGGATCCCGCGGGGCACCTTCAGGATGTCCTCCTTGGCGGTGTTCGAGTAGACGACGGCCGAGCCAAGGAAGAACGATGAGCTCCCAGGCACGTCAGTGATCTCGGCGCCGATGAGGCCGCCGGTGCAGGATTCCGCCGCGGAGACCCTGAGCCCCTTCTCGCGGCAGACGGCCGCCAGCCTGCTGACAGCATCCTCGGCCATATCATGCCTCGTCGTCCATGCCGATGTCGCGGACCCTGCCGGCACCGTCGATCTCATCGATGACCTCGGCCACCGCACCGGGGACCAGGGACCTCCAGTCCCCTCCGGAGGCCATCCTCCTGCGGACCTCCTTCCCCGAATAATCCCTGCGGTTGTAGAGCGGCGAGCGCTCGACCCTGTACCCGGCCTCCTCGAAGAGGCGGCGGGTCAGGGGATTATTGGAGTACACCGTCCTAAAGGGAGGGCACATGGAGACAACGTGAGAGACCCAGACGGAGTACCTGTTGAGGTCCTCCACCGGGACGACCGAGCAGTTGGTGATCCCCTCGGCGGCCAGGGCCCTCTCGATCATGAGGTAGCGCTCCCCTGCGGTGAAAGGGTTGTCCGGACGGTGGGAGTACTGGGCGCTGCCTATGCCGACGGTCACATGGTCGGAGACGGCGGCGACCCTGCGGATGACCTCCATATGTCCCAGGTGCAGGGGCTGGAAGCGCCCCATGACCAGCGAGTACTTCTCGAATCCGTCTGTCATCGCTCGCCGGCGCTCTGAACGCCTTCCTGCTGGGGTGCATCGGCCGCAGGGGCCTGCGGGGCATCCGCCGCAGACGGGGACGGCTCGGCCGCCGCCTGGGCATGCGCCTCGTACTGCACCGGGGGCTGGACCTTCTCGTAGCTGGGGCCGTCCGGATTGAGGACGTCGAGCCTCTGGAGCAGCATGGTCTTGGCGGGGCAGTCGGCGAACGCCAGCTCCGCGACGTCGCGGTAGGTCCTGACGCCGAAGACCTCCATGGTCTTGTAGAACCTGCTGCGGATCATGACGTCCTTGATGTTGTCGTAGGGGATGAGCGCGGTCTTTATCCCTGCGGACGCCGCGGCCTCGAGCTTGGCGGTGACGGCGCCCACGGGCAGCACCTTGCCGCGGACGTTCAGCGATCCGGTCATGGCGAGGTCCTGCCTGATCGGGATGTTCTCCAGGGCGGAGAGTATGACGGTGGTCATGGTGATCGATGCCGAGTCGCCCTCGACGCCGTCGTAGGTCCCGATGTACTCGAGGTGGATGTCCACCTCCGAGATGTTCCTCGAGCTGAAGTTCTTGATGACCGCCGTGATGTTCTCGACAGCTTCCTTGGCTATCTCGCCGAGCTTACCGGTGGCGATGATCCTGCCGCCGTCCTTGTGGGCCGCAGGGGTAACCTCGGCCACGATCGGGAGCATGATGCCGGAGTACTCGGCCATCCCGGTCCCGGGATCAAGGGCGGCGAGGCCGTTGATCTGCCCGACGGCCGTGCCGGTGGTGTTGAAGAGCTGGTAGGCCTTCGATGCCTCGATCTGCCTGTCGGCGATCTGCTGCTCCAGGGACCTCGCGTTGATCTTGGCGGAATCGACATCGGCGAAGGTGGTGACCTCCGCTCCCCTGGCGACTGCCACATCTCCGGCGGCGCGGATCAGGCCGCCGAGCTCCCTGAACCTCAGCGTGAGCCTGCCCTTCCTGCCGGCCCTGCGCTGGGCCTCCTTTATGATCTCGCCGACGGCATACTTGTCGAAGGGCGGGATCTTCCCGTCCTTCCTGACCTCCTGGGCGACGAACCTGCAGATGTCGGTCCTGTGCTCATCGGTGTCGGGCATCGTGTTGCGCATGTAGACCTCGTAACCGTACCCGCGTATCCTGGACCTGAGCGCGGGGTGCATGCCCTTCATGGCGTCTAGGTTCCCGGCGCAGACGAGGACGAAGTCGCAGGGGACGGGCTCGGACTTGACGAGTGCTCCCGAGGACCTCTCGGACTGGCCGGTGATGGCCATCTTGTGCTCCTGCATGGCGGTGAGGAGGGACTGCTGGCTCTCCATCCTCAGGGTGTTGATCTCATCGATGAAGAGGACACCCTTGTTGGCGCGGTGGATGTCTCCGGCCTCCAGCCTGCTGTGCGCAGGGGTGCCGAGGCCTCCGGACTGGTACGGGTCGTGCAGGACATCTCCCAGAAGCGCTCCCGAATGGGTGCCGGTGGCATCCACGAAGGGGGGTTTCTCGCCGGCGTCGTGGCCCACGAGGAGCTTCGGCGCGTTGTTGATATCGTTCCTGGGCGCCATGGGGTTCCTGGCGAACAGGAGGATGATCATGACCGCGAAAAGCGAGATGAAGAGGATGTAGTAGTTCGCGAACATCAGGGTCCCGAGCAGACCGAGGATGACGATCGCGGCGCATGCGTAGAGGTGCGAGGTCTTCTTCTGATTGTCGTGGGCGGATGCCGCCGCTTTCTGCTGCTGGACGATCTGCTTCCCGCGGCCGGCGGGGAACACCCTGATGCGGGGCTCGTTCTCGTCCTCCGGATTGGCGTATGCCACGATGTCCTGGAGCTCGTCCTTGGGCAGGTACTCGGTCATCGAGTTGGCCAGCATCGACTTCCCGGTGCCGGGCTCTCCGATCAGCATCATGTGCCTCTTCTGGGCGGCCGCCTTCTTCATGACCTCGACCGCCCTGTCCTGTCCGATGACCCTGTCGGCCATCTTGTCGGGGATGGGAATGTCCTTCGTGCTCGCGAAGGTCTGCTTCTCGATCCATTCCTCTACCGGGACGTCGGCCAGGACCGGATCCTTCTCGTCCCTGCTCTCGATGGCATCTCCGCCGTCTTCCGCGCGGAAGGTGCCGAATCCATCATTGTTTCTTCCAGCCATTTCACTCACCCTTCTTCGCGATTGTGATCAGCACATAGACCAGTATCAGGCATATGAGCCCCATGACTATCCACGGGGCGATGTTCATGATCGTGTCGGCAAGAGAATCCTCCGCCGGCCACGTGTAGCCGCTGTCGCTGAGCTGCAGTGCATAGAACGGGTAGTACGCTGTGTTGTAATCGCTGTAGAACGCGAACGGCTGGTGGGACTGGCTGAATGTCGCCCCGTCCACCTTGTCGTAGGCCCCGCAGCAGAGGTAAGCCTTCTTGTCGTCTCCCGTGGAATCGAAAGTGATGTCGACGCCGTACACCTTGGATCCGTCGACGATGACCTCGTTCCACGCGTGATAGCCGTTGTCGGACGACTGGGCTCCCAGTCCGATGACGTTTATGACGCTTATGCCGGAGGCCCTCGCCAGGAGTGTGAACGCGTTCGAATACCCGTCGCAGACGACCACGTACCTGTTCTCGTCCGTGTTCTTGATGAGGAACGCTCCCACGACCGTATGGTCATATGCCCACTCATTGTCCTTGTCGACGTTGGGATCGTAGCGGTAGATCGATGCCGAGGTCAGATGGAAATTGATCTTCTCGATCTTGGTCAGGGTCGTGTCCGAGGACGAGAACCCGAAGCCGTCCGATATCTCTGTGACCCTGGCCTCGATAGCGGTGATGACATCCGAATAGGAACTGTACGTGGTCCCCGATGCCGAGCTGAGAGCTGTGAGAGTATAGTCGCTGAGGGCGTTTATCGTGAACGTCAGGCTCGAAGTGCTCGTGATCTCGATGGTGCTTCCTGTGGTGCTCTGGTAACCGGCATTGACCCCCCACACCCAGAAGGCATACGGGTCATCGAGCTGCGTCGCATTGGCAGCGGTCAGGACCGCCGTGTACGCCTGGTCCTCCGAGGAATAGGACACGCCGCTCACGGTCACAGTGAACTTCCCCGACGATTCGTCATAGCCGTTGCCGCTGGCGCTCTTCAGATCCTCCATCGCCTCGTAGATTTTCTTCTCGCTGTCATTGAGCTGGCTGTAGTAATAGCTGGCCGTGTCCCCCGAATATGCGGAGTCGGCATCCGAGTCGGCGGCCCAGAACGCCGCCGCGGGAGAGACCAGTACGATGGCCGCCGCGAGGATAACGACCAATACGTGTTTGTTCATCGGCAGTCCCAATCCTCTTCTCTTATTTAATAACGATAATAAATACGGGAACCGGAGGCGCCGCATGACAGCGGCGAAAACGCCTTAACGCGATTTCGGATGGGGGAACACATGAAGTTCGGCGACCTAGACATACCGGAGGAGCTCAAGGGGCTGCTGGAGGCCCAGGGTTTCTCCGAGATGTACCCCCCGCAGGCCGAGGCCATCCCCAAGGCGCTCTCCGGGAGGAATCTGGTCGCCGCCGTTCCCACCGCCTCCGGGAAATCGCTGATCGGTTTCATACCGGCGCTGACCTCGGTCCTGCGGGACCGCTGCCGCGTCCTCTACATCGTCCCGCTGAAGGCGCTGGCCTCCGAGAAGAGGGACGACCTCGCGAAATTCTCTGATCTGGGTATCCGCACGGTGTCAGCCACCGGCGACCCCGACAGGGACGAGGACATAGGGAACGCCGACATAGTCATCGCCACCTCCGAGAAGGCGGACTCCCTCATCCGCCACGGGAACCGCTGGCTCGACGGCCTGGGTCTGCTGATCGCGGACGAGGTGCACATGATACACGACCCGGGGAGGGGGCCCACCCTGGAGGTCGCCATGACCAAGCTGATGCTCAGGAACCCCCGCCTGCAGGTCATCGCGCTGTCCGCCACCGTCTCCAACGCCGAGGACCTCGCCCGCTGGCTGGATGCCGACCTGGTCAAGTCCGATTGGAGGCCGACGAAGCTGAGGGAAGGGGTGTACTTCAACGGGGAGATCGTCTTCGACGACGCTTCCTCCGTCCAGGTCCCCCCAGAGAAGGACGAGATGTGGGGCCTGATCAAGCAGACCGTGCAGGAAGGCGGCCAGGCGATGGTCTTCGTGAACTCCCGCAGGTCCGCCGAATCGCTCGCCTCCAAGTACGCCAAGCGCATGCTGGCACTTACAGGATCGAGCATCACCAAGGCAGAGCGCACGGTGCTCGAGGGCGGGGCGGAGACCACCGCGGTCGGGACCAAGCTGGCGGAGTGCGTCTCCTGCGGGATAGCCTTCCACCATGCCGGCCTCGCCTACGGTCAGAGGCGGGCGGTGGAGGACGGGTTCCGCGGCCGGAGGATCAAGTGCATCGTCGCCACCCCGACGCTCGCCGCTGGGATCAACCTTCCAGCCAGGAGGGTCATCGTCAGGGACACCTCCCGTTTCGAGGCCAACGCCGGCAGCGTCCCCATACCGGTGATGGAGATCAAGCAGATGTGCGGGCGCGCAGGGCGCCCGGGCTACGACCCCTGGGGGGAGGCCGTGCTGATCGCCAAATCCTACGAGGACTACGAGCACCTGATGGATGATTACGTCTGCCACGACACCGAGAGGATCACTTCCAAGCTGGGGAACGAGGCGGCGCTGAGGTCTCACATCCTGGGGCTCATCGCCACGGGGGATGCCGGGTCCGAGGACAGCATAAAGACCTTCCTCGAGTCCACTTTCTTCGGCTCCACGAGCCAGATGTACGGCGTGGAGCAGCTGATCTCCAATGTCGTGGACTTCTTGGACGAGAACGGGATGGTGGAGACCGCAGGCGACAGCATCCGCATCCTCCCGTTCGGGAAGAGGGCGTCGGACCTCTACATCGACCCCTGGACGGCTGTCATACTGAAGAAGGCGGTCCTGAAGATGGACTCCTCCGCCGACGAGCTGCAGATCATGCAGGCGATCGCCTGCACACCCGACATCATGGGGATGTACCCGAAGAAAGGCGACAGGGACATGCTCGAGTCGATCGACGCCGAGTACGACGGCGACTGGCTCTGCACTATAGAAGACGAGTGCGGGACGGACGACGGGGACGTCGCCTGGGACAATCATATGTCAGACCTCAAGACAGCAGTCCTCCTGAGGGATTGGATAGAGGAGAGGCCGGAGGAGTCCATCACCGAGGGGCTCGGGGTCGGCCCCGGCGACATCCGCTCGCGCGTGGACTCGGCGGACTGGATCCTCTATGCCATGAACGAGGTGGCCATGATCTTCAACCCGGACGCCTCCGGGATGATCAAGCCCCTGCTAACCAGGATGCGCTACGGTGTGAAGGAGGAGCTGATCCCCCTGGTCTCCCTGCGCGGCATCGGCAGGGCGAGGGCGAGGACCCTCTACAATGCCGGGCTGAGGACTCGCGGCGATATAGCCAGAGCAGATGAGTCCGAGATAGCGTCACTCCCCAAGATCGGCCCGTTCCTGGCCGGGAGCCTCAAGGACCAGGTCGGCCGCGAGGCGCCCGAGGTCTCCGCGCCCGGGGACGATGCACCTCCGCAGGAAGACGACGAGGAGACCGATTACATGCTCGAGAAGATGGCCGCGGAGGAAGAAGAGAAGACCGGCTCCGGGCAGAAGAAGCTAGACATGTACTGATCCACGGCATGAATCTGACGGTGCATAACGGTCCGCGATGTGCCTGATATCTTACGTCTGGCACATCGATGGAGGACCATTCCGCGCATCAGGCAGCATCATGCGGAGCCGGGATGCCTCACGGCCTCCTGCAGCTTGCTTTCGGTGTCTATGAGGGACTTCCAGCGCTCAACGATGCCCCGGATCTCCTCCATGTCCCTGTGCTCCATGTAGATGCCTCCGAGGGTCCCCTCGACGGCCGTGGCGACGTGCTTGTGGGGCCTGTCCTCGTTGGCTGACCCTTTCGGCTCCCATCCGTAGTCCCTCGGGAAGTTCGGGTCCTTCCTGTCGTAGTACATGAACCCCAGGATCCCGTAGTGCCTGCCGATGACCTTCGTCAGGACCTCATCGGTCTCGTACCTCTGCCTGGCCTTCGAGAGCTGCTCCTCCCTATCCATGAGCATAAGCGTCAGCATGAACTTCAGGAGCGAGTCCCCCAGGGTCGCGAGGTCAGAGTTGTCGGACCCGTGTCCGGGGACGTTCATGTCCGTGTACTTCTTGTACGACCCGTCGGTGAGCCCGCGTTTCACCCAGGGCAGGTTCTCCCGGTCCTCCAGAGCCTCAGCGAATGCATCTTCCGCCATCGTTCACCATCGTCCAAGGCCCCGGCCATGCCGGCGCCGCTGTCTGAAGGAATGACAGTTCCCCCCTTTATGGTCTCTGCGCATACCCAGACAGCAGAAAAACGTACCTGTCTCAGCATGCTGAACGGGAGAATCCGGGGCCGGGGGCCCCGGTAAGCACGTTCAGTCCTCGGCGAGGATACGCTCGACATCCTCGACGGAGTTCTGGCAGGGTATGGGCTTGGGGACGTTGGCGAGGATGGTATCGGGGTCCTTCAGGCCGTTGCCGGTGCAGATGCAGGCGACGGTCTCGTCCTTCTCGATGATGCCCATCTCGCGGAGCTTCTTGAGGCCGGCCACGGACGCGGCCGAAGCGGGCTCCACGCAGATGCCCTCTTTCCTGCCGAGGAGCTGCTGAGCGGCGATGATCTCGTCGTCGGTGACGGTGGCGCAGTATCCCTTGGTGTCGTAGATGGCCTTGAGCGCCTTCTGCCCGGACACGGGGTTCCCGATCCTGATGGCGGTGGCGACGGTCTCAGGGCTGCCGACGGGCACGAACTCGGTCGCACCCTCCGCGAAGGCGTTGGCCACGGGCGCGGCGCCGGCGGCCTGGATGCCGGTCAGCTTGGGGACCTTGTCGATCCATCCGAGCTCCTTGAGTTCCATGCAGGCCTTGTAGACCGCCCAGATGTTGGCGGCGTTGCCGACGGGCAGGATGACCCTGTCGGGCATCTCGAAGCCCAGCTGGTCCCAGATCTCGAACATGACGGACTTCTGGCCTTCGGGCCTGTAGGGGTTGATGGAGTTGAGGAGGTACAGTTTCCTCTCGTCGGCCATCTTCCTCGCGAGTGCCAGCGCGTCGTCGAAGTTGCCGTCGACGGACAGCACCTTGGCCCCGAAGAACAGGGCCTGCGCCAGCTTGCCCATGGCGACCTTGCCGGAGGGGAGGAACACGGCGCATTTCATGCCGGCCTTGGACGCATATGCGGAGAGGGCGGCGGAGGTGTTCCCGGTGGAAGCGCATCCGACGACCTTGGCGCCGAGCTCCTTGGCGTGGGACACGCCCACGGTCATGCCGCGGTCCTTGAAGGACCCGGTCGGGTTGAGCCCCTCGAACTTGACGTAGGCGTTGGGGACGTCGACGGCCGCCCCGAGGGCCTCGGTCTTGTACAGGGGGGTCCCGCCCTCCTGGATGGAGACCTTGTGGGCCTCGTCGACGGGCATGAAGTCGGCGTACCTCCAGACCCCCAGGGGCTTCTGCCTGAGGTCCTCGGGGTTCTTCTCCGATGCCTTGGACAGGTCGATCCTGATGGTCAGGAGGCCGCCGCACTTGGGGCACAGGTTCACATACGGGTCCTTGACCTCGTTTCCGCACTTCCAGCAAACAACTTTGTGTTCTACCATTTCAAATCCTCCTGCATCCGCTGCCGCAGACAGTTACCCAGACGTCCACTTTCATTCCCGCATCGCGGTAAACGTTCTTTATCGCATCGGCGATCCTGTCGCCGAGCTGCTTCCCTTTCTTGAGGTCGTAGAAGGCCATGATCGCGGGCCCGGAGCCTCCCATGAAGGAGACGATGGCCCCGGCGTCCGTGGCGGCCTTCTCGGCCTCGGCCAGGTGGGGCACCAGGTGCTTCCTGGCCGGTTCGAAGACAGCGTCCTTTACGGACCGTCCGATCAGGCCGAGGTCCCCTGTCATCATCGCATACACCATGGCCGCCGAGTGCCCCGTGTGGAAGACGAGGTCCTTCACCGGGACCTCCTTCGGGAGCACTTTCCTCGCATCGGCGGTGGCCACCATGACGTCGGGCAGGGCGACGACCAGTCCCAGGTCCTTCGGGGGCTCTATGCGGAGCACCTCGAAAGGCTCGTAGGAGGGGATGACCGTGAACCCTCCGAGGATGCACGGGGCCACGTTGTCGCAGTGGACGGCGCCGGAAGTGTATTTCTCCGACTGGGCCGCGCACATGATGAGCTGGTCCTTGGGCATCTTCTCCCCGGTCATGACGTAGGCGAGGTACGCCCCGCCTGCCGCCGATGCCCCGGAGGAGCCGATGCCCGAGCAGGGCCTGATGCCCTTGTGGATCTTCACCTCTATCCCGAAGTCGGCGTGCATGGCGTCGAGGACGGCCTTCGCGGCGATCGTGACGGAGTTCTTCTCCGGGTCGCGGGTGATCCCCTCGGAGCCGGGCCCGTCGATCCCGCTGATGACGAGGCCGGAAGGTATCTTCCTCCCTTCGATGATGTCCGCGGGCTCATGAATAGCGAGCCCGAATATGTCGAAGCCCGCCCCTATGTTCGAGGTCGTGGCCGGCGCGGATATCCTGATCCATTCGTCGCTGTTTTCCATCGGCGCCTCCATCGTCTTCCCTTATTAAGAAGTAACATCGTCCGGGCGCGTCCCACGTACAGAACAGAGCATCGGGAAAAGGGTTCCGTGAAGGGAATGCGGGCGATGGTTTAAAGGCAGGCCCGTGTGTTGCGGGCAGCATGGAAGTCTCGGTCATAGGGCTCAGGGGCGCATCGTTCGCCGGCGCCGCGGAGTGGTTCCGCTCCCGGGGGCTGGAGGCCGTCCTGCTTGAACCGTCTATGGTGTGCGGGAGGGACCACTGCGTCTCGGCGGCCATGCATGCCGAGCGCGCGTTCTCCGAGGGCAGGAACCGCTCGAGGACGATGGCGACCGAGACGGTCATGTACGCCGCCGCCGAGAGGCAGATCGGGAAGGCACTGGAGAAGATGAGGCCGAAGGGAAGCGACATGGTCGCCGTCGTCCTGGGCTCCCGGGACCCGGACATCTCGGGGCTCGGCGCGGAGGAGGACGACTCCCTGTTCGCGCCTTCGGAGGAGAAAGCGAGGAACCTGGGGGCGGAGCTCTTCCCCGGGGTTCCGCCCGAGGACTGCGTCCTGGAGGCGGTGGCCTCGGTGGACCTCATGAAGCAATGATTCCCTTTAAATCGGCATAAACGGTAAGGATATCCGGGAAGGGATGCCGCAGATGGGCATAGGCAAGATACTGGACAGCACCAAGAAGGCCTTCGACAAGGCGGTCGGCAAGGCAGTGGACGGAGTCGACGCCGTCTACAACGCGGTCGTGGACGCCGTCTCCCCCGATAACGGGAAGGGGGAGACCGCCGGGAAGGTCTCGAGAGCCTCGCACTACATGGAGACCGGGGACGACTGCTGGTACGGCCGCGGGAGGGCCGAGGACCGCTCGAAGGCGGCGGAATGGTACATCGATGCCTGCGCGCTGATCGACATGGACCGCAGGGGGCTCGCTGCCTCCGAGAGCAGTACCGGGTTCAAGGAGAGGATCGGGAGCCCCGCCTTCGTCAAGAAGGCAGGCGATATGTTCGCAGAGGGCGACGGGGTGAGGAAGGACCCCGAGGTCGCCATGGTCCTCTATGCGAAAGCGTACAGCTCGGGATGTGCGGAGGCAGGCGAGGCCGCCAGGGACCTCAAGGCGAGCATGGGCTGGGAGCAGCAGGATGCCGGCCGGGCCCCGAGCCGGCCCTAAACTAGATGGATTAATTATCCATTTGTGTTAGAACAAACAAAAATACGAACATATTCGCGATTAAAGCGAATAATTTAAATAATATCGCTCTAGTTTAGTATTGGCTTTCTTCTAAGCCATTACCACTCTGCCTCTCCTTGCCGGGAGAGGCCACACACTTGTTTGCTGTTTTATGTTCATTGCCGCGAACGCCCGTTCCGCGCATGCGCCCCTGCACATATCCTGAAGAATAACGCATCCGCAGACCGTCCGCCGAGGGCCGTCCGGGCCGATGCCGGCAGCATCGCCCTATCGCAAGAGACAGAGAAAAGTCTTGCATCGGATGGCACAAGATTATAGGGGAAAACCCGGGACCGGGGCCCCGGTAAGATGTTTCAGTCGGAAGTTCACTCCTTCGCAGGCACGAACTTGTAGCCGTAGTGGATGATGCCGGCGGCGCCGTCCTCGTTGAGCTTCCTCATGACGGCGCGGACGCGCATGCCGATCTTGATATCGGCGGGATCCACGTCGACCAGCTGGGCCTCGATGAACACCCCGTCGTCGTTCTTCACCATAGCGACGGCGTAAGGCATCTGCCTCTCGTTGAACCCGGACGCCTCGTGGACGATGGAGAAGGAATAGACCTCCCCGGTCCTCTTGAGGGCGAAGGGCTGCATCTGCCCGGCGGACGCGCGCCTGCAGTAGGGGCAGAACGCCCTGGCCGGGAAGTAGATCCTCCCGCACTTGCCGCATTTGGTCCCGATCAGGTTGTACCTTCCCGGGATCTCACGCCATTCCTTGGCGGAAACCATTGCCATCAGATCGCCTCCAGTATGGAAACGGCCACAGCGGAGCCTGTTCCTCCGGCGGACTGCGCCAGGCCGTACTTCGCATCCTTCACCTGCCTCCCGTCCGCGTGTCCAGTGAGCTGCTGGTACAGCTCCACGATCTGCGAGACGCCGGCGGCGCCGATCGGGTACCCTTTGGCCTTGAGGCCTCCGGAGGTGTTGACCGCGGTCTTGCCGGAATCGAAGCGGGTGGACCCGTCGAGGAAGGCCTCCCCTCCGTTCTTGTACAGTCCCAGGTCCTGCAGGGCCATCACGCCGGCGACGGTGAAGTCGTCATGGACCTCGGCGACGTCAATGTCCGCCGCGGTTATCCCTGCAGCCTTATAGGCGTCCGCGGCCGCCACCCTAGTGGCCGCGAAGGAGGTGAAGGACTGCCTCTGGGTCATCGCGAGGGTATCGCTGGCCTGGGAGACGGCGGCCACCTTCACGTACGTGTCCGTGTACTTCCTGGCATCCTCCAGGGGGCAGAGGATGACGGCCGAGGCCCCGTCCGAGATGGGCGCCCCGTCGAAGACGGTGAGCGGGTCGCAGGTCGGGCCGGACCTGAGGACGCTCTCCAGCTTGATGGCCTTGCGGAACTGCGCATCGGGGTTGAACTCCCCGTGGAAATGCGAGTTGACGGCGCAGGCGGCGATGCCCTCGCGGGTCGCGATGCCCTCGTGGATCATCCTGCGGGCGATCATGGCGTAGATCGACGCCAGGGGGACGCCCATGCCGGCCTCCCATTCCGCATCGGTGGTGGAGTTCATGACCATGTTGATGGAGTCGTCGTCCATATCGGTCATCTTCTCGGCGCCTCCGACGATGACGACGTCCTGCATCCCCGAGGCGACGGCCATGACGGCCTGCCTGAAGGCGACGGCGCCGCTGGCTCCTCCCGCCTCGGTCCTGACCGCTGGAACGTTCCTGGTGGCCATCCCGGTGTAGTCGGCGACGAGCGCATCGGTGTGCGTCTGGTTGATGAAACGGGACGCGCTCATGTTCCCGAAGTAGATCCCGTCGATCTCGCTGCCGGACAGCCCGGCGTCGGCCATGGCCTTGGCGCCGGCCTCGATCCCTATGCTCCTGAACGATTTGCCCCAGAGCTCGCCGAAGACGGTCGAGCCCGCGCCGATCACTGCAACTTCCCTCATGCTCATTCCTCCGGCATCTTGATGGTGTTCTTGAACTTGGCATACGTCGCGTAGTCGATGAAGACCGGGTCGGCGATGATGCTGTCCAGGTCCGGCGCGGCGCTCCTCTTGTAGGATTTGATCTCGGGCGTGACGGTGATGTCGAACGCGTCCGAGCCGGCCCCCGAACCGTAGGAGGACACGAGGATCCTGTCGCCCTCCTTGGCGTGGTCGAGCACATGTGCCAGTCCGAGCGGGACCGCTCCGGAGTAGGTGTTCCCTATGGCGGGGGTGAGCAGGCCGGGGGCCAGCTGCTCCGGGGTGAACCCGAGCATCTTGGCGGCCCTGGTCGGGAACTTCCCGTTGGGCTGGTGGAGCACCACGTAGTCGTAGTCCTCCGGCTTAGTGCCCATGGCATCCATCATCATCTTGGCCGCGGAGGTCACATGCCTGAAGTAGGCCGGCTCGCCGGAGAACCTGCCTCCGTGCACCGGGTACATCATGCCCTCCCTCCTCCAGAAATCAGGGGTGTCGGTGGTGAACGACAGCGTCCTGTTGATCTGCGCGATGACGTGCTCGGTGCCCAGCAGGTACGCCGCGCCGCCTGCGGAGGCGGAGTACTCGAGGGCGTCTCCGGGGGCGCCCTGGGAGGTGTCGGAGCCGATGGCGACGGCGTACTTCACCATGCCCGCCTTCACAAGGCCCAGGCCGGCCTGGATGCCGGCGGTCCCGGCCTTGCAGGCGAACTCGAGGTCGGCGGCGGTCATGGCGGGAGTGGCCCCGATGGCCTCGGCGACTATGGACGCGGTCGGCTTGACGGCGTAGGGGTGGCTCTCGGATCCGACGTACACCGCGCCGATGTCGGCGGGGTCGACGTCGGGGACGCGGTCGAGCATGTACCTCGCGGCCTCGACAGCGATGGTAACGGCGTCCTCGTCGGGCGACGGCACCGACTTCTGGGTTATCATCAGTCCTTTGCCGCGGGCAGCCCCGTCGACACCCCACACGCGCCCGATCTCCTCGGGCTTGATCCTGTACCTGGGCACGTAGGCCCCGTAGCTGACTATTCCTTCCATTCTCATTTCCCTTCCTTAAGTGCGTTCATCCTGTCGACCAGCCTGTCGACGGCCATCTCGGTGGTCACCAGAGGGATGCCCTCCTTCTCCGCCAGCTTGATGGCGAGCGGGTCCGTCCTGTCCGGTTTCAGGTATACCACCATCGCCGGGGTCAGAGGGTGGGCGCGGATGGCGACCATGGGCGAGCGCCCGTAGTGCACGTCCGTGAAGATGAGGGCCCTCTCGATGCTCCAGCCGTAGATCTTCATGTAGTCCTGCGAGCTCAGGCTCAGGATGGCCTTCAGCGAGTCCACTACCGTGTAGCCGTAGATCCTCTTCTTCGGCGTCTTCACCGGGTTGATGTTGGTCCCCTGTATGGCGCGGATGAAGACCCCTTCGTCCACCCCTTCCGAGAACTCGTCCATCGCGATGATGCAGTCCAGACGGCGCCCCGGCATGTACTTGTTCTGCACAGCGCCGCCGTTGGCGTCATCGAGGGTTATGAAGGCATCCACCATGCGGCAGATCACCTGGGCCCCCGGGGACTTCCTCCTGCCCGACTCGTAATCGCTGACGACGCTGTGGGAAACCCCCATGGCATCCGCGAGCTGGTACTGGGACACTCCGAACTCCTCCCTCCATTTGCGGATGGTCTTGCCCGGTTCGGCCGCCAGCACTATCTCGCCTGCGATCTTCTCCCGAAGTTCGTCGGACATCGGATGGACTATCGTACGCTTGCTATATAACGGTGACGTACTTTTATTTCGTCGATTGACGGATAGTAAGGCTATGATGAGTTTCTTTAAAAAGAACGGTCCGCAAAGCGGACCGTAAAATGTTTCTGACCCCTCAGGCCCTGGATACGGAGATTATGCCCGTGTAAACCGTCTCCGAACCGTGCATGGTTACGTCGGCGCTGCCGGAGTTCTCGTCGATCCATGTGACGACTTTGCATTGAGCGTCCAGGGTCACGTGCACAACGGCATCGAACTTAGAGAACGTATAACTGAACGTTACGGCGATCATCCCCTTTTGATCGATGTGCCAGGATACTGATCCGACCTCATTGTCATTCACTTTGGTTCCGTTGAAGTAGAAATTGGTGACTTTCGACTCGAACGAAGAATTGTTGTTGAAGACATAGACTACGATGTTGGCCGTATGGGTGCCGGGATCAAGGACAAATATCTCGCTGAACTGCCCCTTGTTCACCAAAGTCTCAGTTACGGTACTGGAGTTCACGGTCTTCCCGCCGCTGCTGCCACTGGCAAAGAGGGACATGGTAGCCGAATCCGATTTGAGCACCTCATGGACGGTCACTGTCCGACTGCCGCCAGAAGCGATAGTGTATGTTCCGTAAACAGCCCCATCCACATACAGCGAGATGGGCGCACTTTCATCGAAATGATTCACCAAGGTCACATTCACATCTGCATAGTACGGAGAATAGTTCGACCTCAGAGTCACATTCTGATGCGTTCCTGGAACGAACCCCCAGTCCACATTGTAATATTTCAGGGGCACGTCCTTAACGAAGGATTGCGGCTCTAGTTTCTGCGTGTTGACTGTGAAGTACATTGTGCCGACAATTGTGTCATCGGCAGATGTAGAGGTATTATGCGTATCAACGAACGTCGCCTTATAGGAGATTATGCTGTATACGGTCTTCACAGTGATATCAGAGGTTCCCAGAGTATAGCCTGACCACGTCACATTGTAGCCGACCTTGCTCGGGACTGCAGGCTCGGAGATCGACGTACTGTAAACATTAAAATTCCTGGTGGCCACCGCCACATCATCCGAGGTATCGGAGGTCCCCTTGGTATCGACAAAGGTGGCTGTGTAGACATTCATGACATATGTAGTCTTCACAGTGATATCAGAGGTTCCCAGAGTATAGTTTGGCCAAGTCACGGCGAAGCCTTTCTTGGCAGGGACCGGCGGTTCGCTGACGGTCGGGTTCTCGACCGTGAAGTACCTTACAGCGACTGTGGCATCATCAGATGTCTCCGATGTTCCTTTGGTGTCTATGAAGGTCGCCTTGTAGATAATGGGAGTATAGACCGACTTTACAGTGATGTCAGATGCCCCCAGAGAATATTTGGACCATTCGACCTTGTACCCAGTCTTAGTAGGCAAGACAGGCTCGCTGATCGATCCTGAAGCAACGTTGAAGTACTTGACGGCGACAGTCGTATCATCGGATGTTCCAGCTGTCCCCTTGGTGTCGATGAACGTCGCCTTGTAAGTGATGGGTGTGTAGACCGACCGTACGGTGATGTCTCCGAGCCCCAGCGTGTAGTTCTGCCATGCTATCATATATCCTGCTTTCGCCGGGATAGTAGGCTCAGAGACCGCGACCGTATTGACGGTGAAGTATCTGACGTAAGAGATATCGTCGGATGTTCCAGCTGTCCCCTTGGTGTCTATGAACGTCGCCTTGTAGGTGGTGGGGACGTATTTACCGCTGATCTCGAAAGACTTAGCCTGCACCGTGTGGCTGCTCCATTCCACATGGTATCCGTCTTTCAGCGGGGCATCGGGAACCTTTATCTCCTTGGTCTCAACAGTGAAAGGAACCTGGGCGACCTTATCATTTCCGATGGTGAAGGTGGCATAGTACGTTATAGGAGAATACACCGCATTCACGGTTACATCCCCGCCGCTGAGAGAATAACTGCTCCATCTGGAAGTGTAGCCTTCCTTCTGTGGCACGGCCGGAACTTTTGATGGCGGCAGAGAAGAGTCGTCTTTCCCGTATTCGACTTCACTTACGATTTTCCCGTCGGCAACGAATGTGACACTGGGATCGGGACTGTCGTCCCCCCCCCCTCTGCAATCACCACGCCGGCGACGGAGACGGCCACTGCAGCCGCCACGATAATCATTATCACGGTTTTCGAAACCATAAGAATGCCCCGGTGTGAGAAAAGAAACGCTTACGCGTTTATAGCATTTATCTTAACCCAGATACAGAAAGACCTTTCTTTTCCCATCCGCGTAAAGGATGCCCCGGCCGGGATGAACCGAGAAGAACGCCGGGCGGGGGAGATGCCCCCGCCGTCCTGCGCCTCAGTACTTCAGTTCCTTTTCCAGCGCGTCGACGACGGTCTTCAGCACGGTGTACTGCGCATATTTCTTGCTGTTCGCCGGCACCGCCACCCACGGGGCGTACGGGGTGTTGGTGGACGAGATCATCCTGTCGACGTAGCCGCTGTAGATATCCCACTTCTCGCGGTTCCTCCAGTCCTCGTCGGTGAGCTTCCAGGACTTGAGGGGGTCGTCCTTCCTCTCGTTGAACCTCTCCAGCTGGGTGTCCTTGTCGATGTCCAGCCAGAATTTGATCACGATGGCGCCGTACGAAGCCAGCAGAGCTTCGAAGGTGTTGATCTCCCCGGCCGAGCGCTGGTACTCCTCCTCGGTGCAGAGGCCCTCGATGGGCTCCACCATCATCCTGCCGTACCAGGTGCGGTCGTAGATGGATATCCTCCCGGGCCCCGGGAGGTTCCTGGCGAACCTCCAGAGGTAGGAGTGGGCGTAATCCTTGTCGGTGGGCTTGCCCACCCTCATCACCCTGTACCCGCGGGGGTTGAGGGCATGGGATATCTGCTTGATGCACCCGCCCTTACCGGCCGCGTCCCAGCCCTCGAACCCGAGGACCAGGGTCCTGCCGGAGATGGCCAGCAGGACCTGCAGCCTCTCGAGCTTCCTGGAGAGCTTATCTATCTTCTTCTTGAGCCCCTCCTCCCCCTCGGGCGGGTCCAGGGCCAGCCCCTCCCTGGGGTTGGGGTACTTCAGCTTCAGCTCGTGGCACCTGTCCGGCCCGGCGGCCTTCCCTTCCAGGATCTCGCCGAAACGGGAGTCCAGGACCCTGACCGCCTTGGCGACGGTCTCGGCCAGGGGCCCCACCTTGATGATGTCCCAGGGGGCGCGCTTGGTATCGGTGGCGGCGATGAAATCGTCCATGACCGAGTAGTACTTGAAATGGTCCAGGTGGTCCACGGAGAGGAAGGTCCCGTTGATGGCGGTCTGGGGGCGGTACTCCTCGGCGTACTGCTTCATGATCTGCGGCGACACGGCCAGCCTGATCTTGACGATCCTGGTGCCGCTGTCGAGCAGGTACTCCTCCAGGCGGTTGATGGTCTTCACCGCCCTGTCCAGCTGCTCCGGCCCTCCCTCGTACTTGTTCACCGCCAGGGAGTACCAGGAACGGTCGAACATGCAGATCTGGGACTTGGCCGGGGTCGCCTGCAGCATGCGCGCGAACGATTTCGACGGGGAAGCGTCCACATCGAAGTGCCAGTAGCTCACCCCGCGCGGCTCCATGATCCTGTCGAGCTCGTTGACGACCTTCGAGATGACCCTCCCGCTGCCGCCCTCGAAGATCACCAGCACCGGCATCTCCGAGTTGACGACGGCGAGCTGCTTGGCCACCAGGTCCTCCTTCACGCTCTTGGAAACAAGGCTCTTCATGGTTGCCGTGAAAGGACGGCTGAATATTTATGTGCCCGTGCGCAGGCGCGTCTTATAGGAGATATGGACATTGACGGATGGGGATGATGGGAACACAGGGCCATGGCGGCATTGGCATTGTTTTAATACCGTCCCGCGATGGAGAGCCGATGACGAACGAAGCCGGAATCGGCGACTGCACGAAGACCCTGAGCACCCCCGAGGGCGAGCTGACCATCTGGAGCCTCAGAGAGCTGGAGGAGAAAGGGGTCGTCGGGGACCTGCGCAGGCTCCCCTATTCCATCAGGGTGTTGCTGGAAGGCGTGCTCAGGCAGAGGGGGGAGACCATATCGGACGATGATGTCAGGAGCATAGCCTCCTGGTCTCCCCGCGGCAACGACGCGGACATACCCTGGATCCCCGCCAGGGTGCTCCTGCAGGACTTCACCGGCGGGCCGGCCGTCACCGACCTCGCCTCCATGCGCGGGGCCATGGCCGCCGCCGGGAAGGACCCTGAGGCCGTCAACCCCCTCATCCCCGTCGACCTGGTCATCGACCACTCGATCCAAACCGACGTCGCCGGATGCGCGGACGCCATGGAGAGGAACGAGAAGATAGACTTCTCGCGCAACAAAGAGCGCTATGCCCTCTTCAAATGGGTGCAGGGGGCCTTCAGGAACTTCCGCGCCGTCCCCCCGTGGAGCGGCATCTGCCACCAGGTCAACATCGAGTTCCTCTCGCCGCTCGTCCATGTTAAGACGGGGAAGGACGGGAAGAAGATCGCCTATCCGGACTCCTGCTTCGGGACAGACTCCCACACCACCCAGGTGGACGGCCTCGGCGTCGCCGGCTGGGGCGTCGGCGGGATCGAGGCGGAGGCCGTCATGGTGGGGCAGCCCTCGTACATGAGGCTCCCGGACGTGATCGGCTTCAGGCTCACCGGGAAGCTGTCCCCGGGCGTCACCGCCACCGACCTGGTCCTCACCGCCGTCCAGATGCTCAGGAAGAAGGGCGTCGTCGGGAAGTTCGTGGAGTTCTTCGGCCCCGGATACCAGTCCCTCGGCGTCTCCGACAGGTCCACCCTCGCCAACATGGCGCCTGAGTACGGCGCCACCATGGGCTACTGCCCTGTGGACGGGAGGACGATGGAGTACCTCCGCCTCACCGGCAGGTCCGAGGACCATGTTAAGACGGCGGAGATCTACGAGAAGGAGCAGATGCTCTGGTACGACCCGGAGCACATCCCGGAGTACTCCGACACCCTGGAGCTCGATCTTTCCTCTGTGGTCCCGTCGGCTGCCGGCCACAAGAGGCCGCAGGACAGGATCCAGATCACCCGGATGAAGGAGAGCTTCGCGGAGGCCCTGGAAGCGCTCGGGGTCAAGGAGCAGAGGAAGACCGACGGCGAGAAGATGGGCGACGGAGCGGTCGCCATCGCCTCCATCACCAGCTGCACCAACACCGCCAACCCCTCGGTGATGATCGCCGCCGGGCTGGTGGCGAAGAAGGCCTGCGAGCTCGGCATCAGGCCGAAGAAGTACGTCAAGACCTCCCTCGCGCCCGGCTCCAAGGCGGTCACCGACTACCTGACCAGGTCCGGGCTGCAGAAGTACCTCGACGCCGAGGGCTTCCAGAACTGCGGCTACGGCTGCATGACCTGCATCGGGAACTCCGGGTTCCTTTCCGATGATGTCACCAAGATGATCAAGGAGAAGGACCTCGCCGTCGCGGCGGTCGCCAGCAGCAACAGGAACTTCGAGGGCAGGATCCACCCCCTGGTCAAGGCCAACTACCTCATGTCCCCGCCCCTCGTCGTCTGCTTCGCCATCGCCGGCAGGGTCGACATCGACCTCGACAGGGAGCCCCTCGCCGTGAAGGACGGGAAGGAGATTTTCATGAGGGACATCTGGCCCTCCGACGCTGAGATCGACGCCATCATGTCCGAGTACGTCACCGCCGAGGCCTTCAGGAACGGCTACGACGGGATCTACAAAGGTTCGGAGCTCTGGAACTCCATCGATGTCCCGAAGACCCCGCTGTTCTCCTGGGACCCGAAGTCGACGTACATCAGGAACCCGCCGTACTTCGATCACCTCTCCGATGCGCCGGAGATAAGGTCTGTGCACGGCGCCAGATGCCTGATGAAGCTGGGCGACAGCATCACCACCGACCACATCTCGCCCGCGGGGCAGTTCTCCGAGAACACCTCCGCCGGGAGGTACCTGATATCCCTGGGAGTGAAGAAGGAGGACTTCAACTCCTACGGGTCGAGGAGGGCCAACCACGAGGTCATGGTGCGCGGAACGTTCGCGAACGTGAGGCTGAGGAACCAGATCGCCCCCGGGACCGAGGGAGGGTACTCCAAATACGTTCCCGACGGCTCGGTGGACTTCGTGTACGAGACGTCCAGGAAATATGAGCATGACGGGACCCCCCTGGTCGTCATCGCCGGCAAGGACTACGGCATGGGGAGCTCCCGCGACTGGGCCGCCAAAGGTCCGATGCTGCTTGGCGTCAGGGCAGTCATCGCCGAATCGTTCGAGAGGATCCACAGGTCCAACCTCGTCGGCATGGGCATCGTCCCGCTGCAGTTCAGGGAGGGCGAGAACGCGGAGAAGCTCGGCCTGGACGGGACGGAGTCCTACGATATCGACCTGGAGGGCCTGGCGCCCAAGAAGGCGGTGAAGGTGACCGCGGTGAAGAAGGACGGATCCAAGATAGAATTCGAGACCGTCTGCCGCGCCGATGTCCCCATCGAAGTGCAGTACATCGCCAACGGCGGGATACTGCAGTTCGTGATGAGAAGGATGATCGCGGAATAAACCGATTATGGGCCCCGAGAGGGGCTCATTCTTATTATTCACAAGAGCTCTATTGCTGCAAATCTCCGAAATAGACGAAAAGAGAGGATTATCGTCTGTTCCGTAAGCCGAGATAGATTTCGTACGAGCGGTTTAGGGCTGCATTAAAACACGTATATTCCGCTTTATAATTGAGAAATTACAAATTGGAAATTGCCTCGCATACGCGAGGACTGCGTCGCACCTCTTGCAGGTGCATAGATTGAAACGGGATCATCCCAGCCTATGCGGGGACTACGATGCCTTCAGCCGCCCCGCTTCGGTGCGGGCGGGATCACCCCCGCCTACGCGGGGACTACCCCGGCACCATCACCGATCACACCGACGCCTCGGGATCACCCCCGCCTACGCGGGGACTACCTCTAGAATTCCTCTTGCCAACTCTGAAAGTTCGGATCACCCCCGCCTACGCGGGGACTACTTTCCCTTACGCTTACGCGCTTGCGGGCGTTGCGGATCACCCCCGCCTACGCGGGGACTACGCGTCATGCTGGAGATGCGCAACATGTCCGGTAGGATCACCCCCGCCTACGCGGGGACTACCGGGTCCATACTCAACTCCACGGAGCCGATATAGGATCACCCCCGCCTACGCGGGGACTACCCCGCTGCCCGCCGGACCGACCAGCAGGATGATGGGATCACCCCCGCCTACGCGGGGACTACCCGTTTCGTCTTCTCATCCTGCACCAGGAGCCGGGATCACCCCCGCCTACGCGGGGACTACTCACTCCCTCCGTCGATTTTCGGCTCCCAAAGAGGATCACCCCCGCCTACGCGGGGACTACCGATATGCTCATGGACATTTTCGGCTACACCAAGGATCACCCCCGCCTACGCGGGGACTACCGATATCGATCGTGCACAGGGTCACGCGCGCTCGGATCACCCCCGCCTACGCGGGGACTACGCGCCTTGCACGACCCCGAGCCCTTCTGCAATGGGATCACCCCCGCCTACGCGGGGACTACCCGATTATTATTGAGTTGATTTTATCTGCATAAGGATCACCCCCGCCTACGCGGGGACTACACGGCCGTAGGGCCCGACCGCCTGGGCGAGGTCCTATCACCCCCGCCTACGCGGGGACTACACAGCTTTTCCGCGGGAATGTGATCGCATTATAGGATCACCCCCGCCTACGCGGGGACTACCACCACGACATCCCGTCGGAGCACAGCATCGAGGGATCACCCCCGCCTACGCGGGGACTACCAGGGAGCTTCCGCCCTGCGACCTGGTGACCTAGGATCACCCCCGCCTACGCGGGGACTACCGATGGGCTCGGGGGCCCATATCATGTAGAGGGGGATCACCCCCGCCTACGCGGGGACTACCCGGAGCCTCCCTGAGATAGGTCGGGATGTGCAGGATCACCCCCGCCTACGCGGGGACTACTCCGTCGACGACGCCATCGAGACCGACATCGGCGGATCACCCCCGCCTACGCGGGGACTACATCAGGACGGACCTCTACAACCTGATGTGGAGAGGATCACCCCCGCCTACGCGGGGACTACGCAGTCGATGTCGTTTATCGTCTTGATGAGCGAGGATCACCCCCGCCTACGCGGGGACTACGTTCTTCAGGAAGTCGGCGACCGCCTGCTTCACGGATCACCCCCGCCTACGCGGGGACTACCAACCAGTTTCTTTCTGCTGTTAGCCCTACTTAGGATCACCCCCGCCTACGCGGGGACTACTATGAAAGGTATCAGCGCGACCTGTCGCCCGGAGGATCACCCCCGCCTACGCGGGGACTACCCATCCATGGGGATGTGCCTGATCAGGTCCATGGGATCACCCCCGCCTACGCGGGGACTACTCGCCGTACTTCTGATTGGAGGCGGCCTTTGCCGGATCACCCCCGCCTACGCGGGGACTACCAGCAGTCCGCAGGCAGGGTTCCCACGGTAGACGGATCACCCCCGCCTACGCGGGGACTACCGGTCGGCGGCCCTCCAGCCTCCGTCATAGAGGGGATCACCCCCGCCTACGCGGGGACTACTAGACATCGTTTAACGCAGTCATCAGAAGCCTAGGATCACCCCCGCCTACGCGGGGACTACGGTCTGAGGTCGATTTTAGGCAATCTAGGGCCAGGATCACCCCCGCCTACGCGGGGACTACTCCTGCCCTGCGAATCTGTCGAATGCGGACATGGGATCACCCCCGCCTACGCGGGGACTACCAATCGAGCAACACCGGAGCGCAATACGGCTTAGGATCACCCCCGCCTACGCGGGGACTACACTCGGAGCTTCCGAGTGCTGCAGTGCAGAGCGGGATCACCCCCGCCTACGCGGGGACTACCAAGCCGGGATGGTCGAAGGCATTGAACCTCGAGGATCACCCCCGCCTACGCGGGGACTACCCGAGCGGTGAGCTCGTCATCAAGTTTCAGAGCGGATCACCCCCGCCTACGCGGGGACTACTCCCTGTCGATGAGCACGGCTCCGAGCCTCTTGGGATCACCCCCGCCTACGCGGGGACTACTCATGTCACTGAGTCTCATTTTCATTCCTCTTAGGATCACCCCCGCCTACGCGGGGACTACGAAAGCCCTTCCCTGTGCGTCTCTCTCGACTCCGGATCACCCCCGCCTACGCGGGGACTACCCTCTGGCTCTCGATGTTGTCCCATGCGATCTGGGATCACCCCCGCCTACGCGGGGACTACCGAGGAGCGTCTGACAATGTCGGACGTTTTGCCGGATCACCCCCGCCTACGCGGGGACTACTTAGGCCCGCTGTCTCCGGTCTGACTCACCCAAGGATCACCCCCGCCTACGCGGGGACTACCCCTCCTGAACTCTCGTCTCGTGAACGATGAGCGGATCACCCCCGCCTACGCGGGGACTACTGTATGCCGAGAAGATCTCGGCGAAAACATCCCGGATCACCCCCGCCTACGCGGGGACTACCTCTACGAGGCGGCGCCGGAGTGCCTCCTGTGGGGATCACCCCCGCCTACGCGGGGACTACTTCAGTGGGCGCGCCGCCGATGCGATTCTTTCCGGATCACCCCCGCCTACGCGGGGACTACCTGCACACCACACCGCCGTATACGGATTCCTTCGGATCACCCCCGCCTACGCGGGGACTACAAGCGAAGGTTATGTGCCACGCACATCTTCGCCGGATCACCCCCGCCTACGCGGGGACTACTCTTGATCCTCACGGCCAGACATGAGATGATGGGATCACCCCCGCCTACGCGGGGACTACGCGTCGCCCAGGCTGCGGAGGTTCCCCTGCCACGGATCACCCCCGCCTACGCGGGGACTACGGAGTGAGTTTCGCATCATACTCCTCTTGGAGCGGATCACCCCCGCCTACGCGGGGACTACGATAATTGGGCGATAAATATCAACGGGCAGTGGGGATCACCCCCGCCTACGCGGGGACTACGTACTCTTTCTCGTCGCCGTTTTTGCTGGCGTAGGATCACCCCCGCCTACGCGGGGACTACCCGACGATGGGCGCATGTACTGTACGCTTGAGGGGATCACCCCCGCCTACGCGGGGACTACCAGACATCGCCTTACGCAGTCATCCGAAGCCTAGGATCACCCCCGCCTACGCGGGGACTACCTAAACTGAACATTCGCCAACGGAATATTGCGAGGATCACCCCCGCCTACGCGGGGACTACGCGATGGCGGTGTCGTTGATCAGCTTCCTGATGGGATCACCCCCGCCTACGCGGGGACTACGAGATCGGAGACCATCAAAGGCGAGCCTGCCGCGGATCACCCCCGCCTACGCGGGGACTACTGCGATTCGGTGGATGTTTTTAACGATCAATGGGGATCACCCCCGCCTACGCGGGGACTACTCTTAGGGGCGCGCCCGCGATTTTCGCGCCCAGGGATCACCCCCGCCTACGCGGGGACTACGATCTCATACCTGCCATCCCACCTGCCTGTCACCGGATCACCCCCGCCTACGCGGGGACTACCACGATAGGCTGGCTCATTCCTTTTATGTTGGAGGATCACCCCCGCCTACGCGGGGACTACCCGGCCGTACGTCGTCGTTGTCGAAGGTTTAAAGGATCACCCCCGCCTACGCGGGGACTACGTCCTGTGCCAGCTGGAAGACCTTATCGGTGACGGATCACCCCCGCCTACGCGGGGACTACTCAGTGCGCGACCTGGGCAAAAGCTACGACATAGGATCACCCCCGCCTACGCGGGGACTACCGGCCCAGCGCGTCCATCCGGTGACGTCGGAGCGGATCACCCCCGCCTACGCGGGGACTACGTCCTCGGCGGAGGCGCCTTCGCTATGCGGAGAGGATCACCCCCGCCTACGCGGGGACTACTCGATACGGAGCGGTCCTCCCGCACGTATTAAGGGATCACCCCCGCCTACGCGGGGACTACCTTATAAAGTGAACATCGGCGGTTGGCGTCCTAGGATCACCCCCGCCTACGCGGGGACTACACACGCGGGCAGGGATGCCCGGATGGGTGGATGGGATCACCCCCGCCTACGCGGGGACTACTGGTACCGTGCCATCCTGCAGGAATGGCCACGAGGATCACCCCCGCCTACGCGGGGACTACCTCAGAATTGAACGGCGCGTTAAAATTCAGTACGGATCACCCCCGCCTACGCGGGGACTACGCGTCGATCTCGGATTTCGCCTCTTCTTTCGCCGGATCACCCCCGCCTACGCGGGGACTACGTAATAAGGCCGTTCTCCCCAGTCCGAATGAAAGGATCACCCCCGCCTACGCGGGGACTACTTAGTAACGTTTTTATTCGTGCCCCAGGAATCGGGATCACCCCCGCCTACGCGGGGACTACAGATTAAGCCCAGAATCAGTCCGTCCGAGATCAGGATCACCCCCGCCTACGCGGGGACTACTCCATTCGTATATAAGTTCATAAATCGGTACCGGGATCACCCCCGCCTACGCGGGGACTACCGAGGCCGACCACTGTCGCCATCAAAGCTTTGGGGATCACCCCCGCCTACGCGGGGACTACGGGAGCCGGTGTAGCGGATGGTGCGAGTCATGCGGATCACCCCCGCCTACGCGGGGACTACATCTGCGCGGCGTAAAGGGCGCAGGGCCTGCCGGGATCACCCCCGCCTACGCGGGGACTACGGTACACCATTGCGTGCTGCGTTCTGCTTGGCCGGATCACCCCCGCCTACGCGGGGACTACGGATTCTACGACAGCGAAGGCTACGAAAAGGTGGGATCACCCCCGCCTACGCGGGGACTACATCAAGGAGCAGATCTCCTCGACGACCTACTCGGGATCACCCCCGCCTACGCGGGGACTACGCCGTCTTTGATGCTCTCGATTGCGGTGTAGAGGGATCACCCCCGCCTACGCGGGGACTACCTATGACAGCGACAAAGTGGGGTGGTTCTCCGGGGATCACCCCCGCCTACGCGGGGACTACTGGTGGTTTCGACCGCGGTGCTGGGATGGCTACGGATCACCCCCGCCTACGCGGGGACTACTTGGTGCGGCACATGACCGCCCACTGACTGGGCGGATCACCCCCGCCTACGCGGGGACTACTACTCTCCGGAGCCACTGCATGATGCCGACGAAGGATCACCCCCGCCTACGCGGGGACTACGACGACTCGTAACTGCCCTCGATCATGCCGATCGGATCACCCCCGCCTACGCGGGGACTACTTCAAGTTGTGTATGTAGATGAACTGCTTCTCCGGATCACCCCCGCCTACGCGGGGACTACACCGTCTGCGCCGCGCCGGCCTTCTTCACATAGGGATCACCCCCGCCTACGCGGGGACTACCAGCGTGTTATGACAATGAACTCTTTTGCTGTGGGATCACCCCCGCCTACGCGGGGACTACATGTGGTGATACAATGATGTTCAAGTTCCAGACGGATCACCCCCGCCTACGCGGGGACTACTCATGCGCCATCACCACTGTCGTAGGTGTTCGGGGATCACCCCCGCCTACGCGGGGACTACTCCAGAAACCAATCGGGGTCCAAAAGGACGTTGGGATCACCCCCGCCTACGCGGGGACTACTGGTCATCACCACGCTTGAGACCGTAAGTCCGCGGATCACCCCCGCCTACGCGGGGACTACATGATATGATAACGGCATTCCGCGAAGCGAAAAGGATCACCCCCGCCTACGCGGGGACTACGATAGATTAAAGAGGGAATATGTAAAAGAATACGGATCACCCCCGCCTACGCGGGGACTACTTTCGGCAGCGGAGACGTCAAACACGGGTACGCGGATCACCCCCGCCTACGCGGGGACTACTCTCCTCCCAGTCTTTGAGGGATAGGACCACCCGGATCACCCCCGCCTACGCGGGGACTACAGGGCGCCGGTCGACAGAGTGGCCTCTGACGCGGGATCACCCCCGCCTACGCGGGGACTACCCGTCGAAGAACACCCACCGGTCGATCGATAACGGATCACCCCCGCCTACGCGGGGACTACTGTGCATCGATGACGAGGCGCGGCACGGCGACGGGATCACCCCCGCCTACGCGGGGACTACACTTAAAGTTATGAAATAGCCAGTAGAAAAAAATTACCCAACAGAAGAAAAAATAAAATGGCTGTTTCAATCGGTTTGCTTTTCCGAATCGTCAGGCCTCATCATCATTTGGACCCCATCAAAATCCTGGATTTTCCATTCTGAATTATAGACTCTGAAAGCAATACCCTGTTCATTGGACGGTGTGCTGTAGGCCATTATCGCACGACCGCCGATACTGTTGTATACAACGCGGTCCCACAGTTTGTCTCTGACCCTCGGAGTCAATTTTCCTGCGAAAACGTTCGGAGCTATCTCGAAAAGCCATTTTGTAAGATCGCCCCGGACAGAAGCCGTGGGAGATTTAGACAAGACGATTACTATCATTCATGTCACATCCATATGATATTCCGCCGGCGACCTCTCCGTTATTGCCGTCCCACAGCATGACCGCATCCGGCATCTCTTCTTCGGATTGTTTGCCTAGGAGAAGCGAGCCTATGTCCTTCACGCAGCGTTCCAAGATGTGCGAACTATACATCGCATCCCGCATCATATGGCGGGCTGCTCTTCCTACATCTCCTTTTCCGGAAGCAGCTATCTCGAAGGCCACAGGTATCGATGTCTCAGCTTTGTAGAGATCCGCTACATCGTAAACGAATGAGCGTTCATGTCCGGTATGGACGAAACCGAGGCCTGGGGAGCACCCCAGCGATACGATGACGCTGTGGACAAGGCCGTAAAGACACGAATTGGCAGCAGACAGAGCCTGATTGACTGTATCTCCGGAACCGAAGTTCTCTGGGTCGTAGAGCCTCCCATCCCATCTGACTCCTGTCTCCTTGGAACAGCGGCGGTATACCGAGCGGACCCTGGCACCCTCACGCCCGCGCAGCTGCTGCATGGTCAGGTGCGAAACATCCTCTCCCGGGAAACGCATAGAATACATCTCCCGGGCCACTGCCATACGAGAACGTTTGTTGGATACCGCCTCGGCCTGCGCGCTCAGAAGAGAGGAGGAATGGGTCAGCGGACGGCCATGAGCATAATAGCGTACTCCGCCTTCGCCGACCCAGACCACAGTAGCACCGGCATCTCCCAGGAGTTCCATAGCACGGTGAGTGATAGTGGTTCCCGGTCCGAGCATAATGGTGCTAACAGAAGCGGCTGGAATATGCACCGTACCACGGGAATCGGCAGCTGTCACCGCTCCGGCATCTCTGCTGACAGCGCAGCGCTCCAGATAGACGAACGTCAGCCTATCCGCCATCCTGGGAAGGGCCTGGATCTCAGGCCTTTCGGGACCTGGGATCATGTCATCATCTCGCCAGTGTGAGCAACCCGCATCCGTAGGCTTTGGCCTTCCCTATGCCTCCTGACATAGCCAAGCGCAGAGCATCGGCATCCTCCACTCTAAGGACACCTTCGAACACAGCACGATTGATCGTTACCTGAGCATCGCCACGTCTGAATTTGGACACTTCGCGGAAGACGATCCTCACATTCGGTTCCTCTTCAGATCCGACAATGGAGAAACCGTGCTTCCCGCATCTATCCAAGAGCCATTTCGTCTGCTGCTCTGCGGTCACATGCCCGCATACCTTTCCGCGGGCTCCTTCTCTGTGCTCGGGATCCATGACGCTGTGCACAGGGTTCGCGGCCAGACGGAACCTCCAGACCTGTCCGTTCTCGATTTTCGAAAGGAAGCCGTCATAGTCAAGGCAATCCCAGGCACTGTCACATTCGGGCCTCCCGAACTGGTCGACAATGTGATGGAAGTCAGGCTTCCTGGCACTCTGCACAAGAAGATAGGTGGCAGCGCCCACGCGGTCGATCCTCCACAGTATCCTATCCCCTCCCGAAGCGGACGATGGAAAAGACGCCATGACGGCAGCATGCATGATCTCCGGCGAACGCAGTGCCCTCATGGTCTCGCGCCGGTAGGGGTTCAGTTCCACTCTTGATAGGTACATCGCCCACTCCTCGCCACTTCAGCCATGGCATCGTGGTCCGCATATTCTCTTCCCAATGCATTCTCAACGTGCTTGCCGGAGATCTTTCTGGAAACGCTCCTGACCGAGAATTCCCTGCGCTCCTGCGAAAAGGACTCCGGAACATCTCTCACGATCTCTTCCGAATCCCCTCCCTCGGGAGAATCCGTCACAATCTCAAGGTCGACCTCCTTCCCCTGACGCCTCATGTACCATTCCGATGCACACCACGGCTCACTTTCCAGGGCTTTTTCCAGGGACATCTCGCGGATTCCCAAGGACACTCTGCCGGCCGGAGGGCAGGATCTGCGCCCCAGGAACAGCGGATACTGCGGGCTACGGAGAGCCATGTCCGCCTCTTCCAGAAGAGCAGCATCTCCTTCGAGGCCGGCGATGAATACCGAGTCTGAAAGATAATAGCGGTTCGTCACGAATGCAAGCTTCTGGTTCGTAGGGTGGCGGGCAGTATGGAAATCCCTCAGAATCGGGCCTTCCTGATCTACCCTCACGCCGTAACGGAGGGATGCCAGATCGTCTACGCTGTCATCTCTGGAACGGCCCATGGCCGCAGCGACCATGCCGATGACACCGCTTTTGCTCGGTTCCCGCGCCGTTCCGCGGTTATTGAAATGGCTGGAGGTTCCCCACGACTGCAGGGGGCCTGCCAGCCTCATCAGCAGCGTGGGCATCTCACTCTTCCTTCCCAAGCGCACTCTTCAAGTAGTCCTCAAGCTGTGCTACAGAGTCGGCTAGGCTGGACTGGGGACCGAGCTTTTCAAGACCGTCGCCGATCTGCCAGGACTTCACCGGAGGGATAACGAACTCTGAGCAGACCTTCTCTTCCTCCTGGACCAGCTTCCTTACCGAATCCTCGTTGTAGCCCCCGTCGCCGCAGCGGGCAGGAGTCTCGAAAGCGGTCACAAGGCTGACCGGCTGGTCGGCGCGGACTGCGATGAACACCGCATAAGGCGCAGTGCGGTTGGCAAAGGTGTTCTGCTTGCCGGTGGGCATGGAGAGAACAAAGGCCTTCACGAACTCCGCGGCCGCTTTGGCCGCCGCATCGCTGCTTCCCAGGTGATCCGCAAGATCGTGCACGGCGACAGTGGCGTAGCGGTAAAGCGTCGATGAGTTGAACTCAACGGTGCCGATCATTCCCGCGCCTGCATTATCCTTAGGCGACATGTCGTCGACGGCGGTGTAGTAATCGTACTCATTGTCCACCCTGTGGGTGGAGATCCCGTGGGCCACCTGCGAGGAGGCATCGACATTCAGCGACGGATCGTCTGCGACCATCCTTCCGAAGAGGGCTACATCGATCCCATGGCCGGCCATAAGGGCCGCCTGGGCCGCCTTCTTGTCATAACCTCCCTCGAGTGCGAGAGAGGCCATGTTATCGATCTGCTTCCTGCTGATGAAGAACAGTGCACCGGTCTCGGTGGCAGGCTGCTCCTCCTCTCCCTTCTTTTTCTTGGGAGCTTTCAGTGTCACTCCTGCCGCGGTAAGAACATCGGCAGCCTTCTTGGCAGCATCTTCAGCAGAGACAGACCCATCCTTCTCTGAGATCCTTGCGGCGATCAGGTCGACAACCTTCTTGGTGCGGTAGCCGAGCTCTGATTCATCGAAGTCATTGCGGAAGTAGTCCCTCATCGCTTTCTTCCAGCTCTGAGAGGAGACACGGGCGCGCGGGATTCCCCCGTAGACTGCCGTCTTGGGGCTTCCCGTGTCGTCACGGTTGACGCAGCTGGGCGGGACGGTCTGAATCACATTCACATCAACGAAAATTTTGTTAGACAATTCTTTCACTCTCCGATCTTTGCTTTTTCATTCTCTTTGTTGCTTGCTTTCTTCCCCGCATAGAAGTCCTGTCCCCATCTGAGGCAGACGCTCCTGCGGCCTTCCGTGAACTGGAACCTGTACAGGTCCTTCGCGAATTCCACATAATCGAACCCCACGGGCCGGTCCGCTGCTTTCATAAGCTGGATCAGCCCGCGGGCATGGTTGGAGACCTCTTTCAGGTTGGTTGAGGTCATCACCGCATCGAAACGCCGCTTGATGGCGGCATCATTGTTTCCGTCGGCGAGATTCCTCGCCGCCGCGCCGAAAGACAGCCCGTTCATCTGTGCGATATCCCCGCTCTGCTTGTGAAGAGCAAAGAGAGTCAGCGCAGTATAGGCTGCCGATTCCGCTTCCGTCGCCCTGCATTCTTCTTTCCCGGCGTAGATCAGTTCCTCCGGCATATCTGCCAGAACAACCTCCCAGGTTCCCGGCGATTCCGATATGTCTTTCCCTATGCCGCGCCGAAGCTCAGCCAGCATCGCCTTTGCCCACGGGGAGTCCGTCTGCAGCTGACCGATCTTCGAGCGGACGAATTCCCCCGTCATTTCCGTTTTATTGTTTGCCGTTTTCATCACCTTCCGAATTTGCTGTGGCAGTTGTCTTCCTGATCTTCCCCGCGAACATCCTGTACGCAACGAAGGGGTTGCTGTCAAGGGTTCCTTTCACAAGAGCGTTGATCCCGCGTCCGCGGAGCGCATTCTTTCCCGCCGACAGCGACCTTCTCCTGAGAATGCCCAGCCATTCCGACATCTTCTCCTCTATGTCGTCGTTCTCCGGGTCGACCCCTGAGAGCCATGCACGGAACGGCTGGTCGAGAGCATAGTAGAAATCAGCACGGGCATTGGCGGCTGTGGCCTTCATCAGGGTCTCATCGCCGCTGTTAGCTCCAGTTCCGACTATTTTCTTCGCCAAATCCCCGACGGCATAGGCACATTCCTCGGTCTTGGAGATGACCTCCGAGATCCTTATATTCCAGACCTCGCCGACGGAGGAAAGGAGCCTGCGGTTCACAGACATCCCGTCATCGATGATATCCTCCACGAAGAAGTCCTTGTCAGCGTACTTCACACCGGTCACCCGGAGCGTGACGGAACCGGGCTCCAGATAATCCCTGTCGGAAAGGACCGACAGCCACATGACGATTCCCGGCTCACGGTATTTCGCATCCTCAGTGTTGCTCTTGCTGCTGACCAGCAGGGACGCATAATCGCGCCACATGGCCTTGGACGGATCATGGCGCTTAGGAACCCACTGCATAGTGGTGGAATCGAGTTTCCAAACAGTCATCTGCTCTGTGAAAGCGTTCTCTTTGTCCACTATATCCCCGCCCATGAGCAGGAATCCGGTCACTCCTTCGCCGTCGCGGCTGAGCAGCGTCCTGCGGGACTGCAGAGTAAGCATCTCCTCAGGCGATTCAGGCAAGGAGATCTCGATCCTTTCCCCGCATCTGGGTCTGTCAAGCTCCCATATGGGCCTTCCGCGGGGGAAAGGCCTGCCCTCAGACGAAAGAACAAAGTTCAGCATCAGAGTCTCGAAGAGAGTGCTTCCCTCTGCGTATACAAGCCCTAGCTTGCCCATCCATCCAGCTCCGGACGACGGCAGCTTCTCAGCCCCTCCTCTTACCGTGGGCTTCGCGGAAGTGTCATCGAAACCGTTGAGGTAAAGAAGCCATCTGGCAGCATCGGCATAGCTCATATGCTCTTTGTTCTTCAGGCCCACTGGAAGGAACAGCTTACCCTTGTTATTGCTCTCGGATAGATTGCCGTCAAGTTTGGCTGCGGTATACTCCGTGCCTTTATCGATAGGCGCCTGATAGAACGGCCTTTCCGGGTCGAAGAGGAAGAACCGATCCTTCCATTTAGACAGGTAATCCGTTACCGTGCCATCGAAACGGCCTTTGTCCCAGAGACTGTGCCAGACATCGGCCGCTTCGTTCTCGCTCGTTATGTCCCCGTGCGGATACGAAGCATACATGACCGCCAGCATCAGGCGGAGGACCGCCAGGTCCTGGGGGGGCGAATCCCCTGATATGGAGCGTATCTCGTGCGCCTTGCTGAAGGCCTCAGGAAGGCTCACAGACGAGACACTGCCTTCGGTGTCCATGACACGAATCCATTTCTCATCCAGCAGATTGTATTCTTTTTCTTCAGTCATCAACAAACCTCAAACCGATCTCACTGTCGTATGCCATCCTTTTCCCGCAAAGTTCGCATCTGCCATCGTCATCCAGAATCAGGTAGTTTTCTCCTGAGAGCCATTCCGATCCGTCCCACTGAGCCGGGATGTTCTCCTTCTTGCGGGCAGCAAGCGCCTTCAGGGTCTCCTCAATGCTTCCAGGGCGCGAGAATGCTCTCGGCAGAGCAATCCTGCACCCCTGCATCTCGTACCCAATCTCCGGCGACGGAGGGGAATCAGAGGGTATCTCCTCCCCGCCCCCGCCTTCGAACGGTATGACCCTGTAGACACCGTCTATCCCGCGGCAGACGAGTATCACCTCGACCGAACCGTCCGTGTCACGGACAGCGGCATTGGCAGCAGCCTCCCTGTCAGGGGCGCCGTACTCGGTCCAGCCGACAAGGGTGGAGACGGCTGACGGAGCCGATATCTGGAACGCGGCTGCTTTAGTCTCTTTCTTCTTCATTTTCAGGGAAGATTCCTCTTCGGCTTCGGCGTACTCCTCTCCCAGCGTCTCCGACCCTGATACAGGCACCCCCGAATAGGCAGCCCTGACAAGGCGCTCTACGTCGCCCGGAATAGAAACCCTATCTCCGACCAACAGCCTGCTGTTAAGCAACTGCAGGTCCCCATATACAGCACGGGACCCGGAGTCGATATCGCCTGTACCCTTATCGAGCAGCAGGATGCGAGGTTCCTTCAGAGGCTCCGACCGGACATTATCATGCCGATGGAGACGCCCGATACGCTGGATCAGGAGATCGACCGGACACAGATCGGTGGCTAGAACGTCGAAATCCAGATCCAGCGACTGCTCCATGACCTGCGTTCCTACGATGAACATGCGGAAGGGCGGGGCCCTGCGGTTGCCCGGGCCAAGCATCGAAACCGCTTCCGACTCCTTCGCAGAGCGGTCTATAACAGTGAACCCCGAATGCAGAAGGCGGACGTTTTCCCTGCCGAACCTCTGTGCCAGATATTCCGCGATCCTTTGCGCTTTGCGCACGGTGTTGACGATGATCCCTGCATATCCGCCCTGCGATGTGAGTTCATCGAGACGGTCTAAGAGCTCCCCGTCGGATATCCTCTCCACCGTGACGTCTATGGAACGCCCGGAGGCAGGAGGGAACTTCTGCTTCACATCTCCCCCGTCGGAATAAGTGATCACGGGATATGCCGAGTTGCCCGTGTACCCTCCGTCCTCTAACTCCTCATTCCTTCCGGTGTATGCCTCTACCAGTTCGCGGCGCCTAGACGGCGGAAGGGTGGCCGAGAGCAGGATCACCGGTACGCGGTAGCTCCCGAGCCAACGGACGATCTTCTGCAGATAGCTCCCCATGTATGCGTCGTAAGCATGGCACTCATCTATGATCACAACCTTATTCGCAAGACCCAGATGCCTGAGCGCAAGATGCCTCTGCTTCAGGCCCCCCATGAGGACCTGGTCTACAGTCCCCACGGCGAAGTCTGAGAGCATCCCCTTCTTCCTGCCGCCGAACCATTCATTGACGACGACCGAATCTCCTTCGCCGACGTTCCATCCGGTCCTCGGAAGGTCCATGTAGAACCTGTTGTACCGGGATTTCCCATGTGCCAGGAACACAGTGTGCCTGCTCCCGCCCGAGACCTCGCCGATCCATCTCTCCACCCTCGGGAAGATTCCGTCTGACGTAGCCTGAGTCGGGAGCGCGAACATTATCCCTCCGACACCGAAACGATGTGCCAGGATTTCTCCGGCAGCGAGAGCGGCCTCGGTCTTGCCCTCGCCCGTGGGGGCCTCGATGACCATTATGCCGGGGGACTGCATCTCGCCTGCGGCCTCGGCCACCGCAGCCTGGAAAGGCCGGGGACTGAACCCGAAACGGTCCTCGAAGATATGCCCGGCATCAGGAGTTTTCCCTGACCAGGCGCTGGTAAGGGACAATTTTTCCGCTGCCGAATCGAGCCTCGAACGGAAGGCATCTCTTCCGGCCTTGGAATCGATATCGTACGGGAACCATTCCTCATTGCTTGATATCCAATCGGCCATTATGACGAGGCCGCTCAGAATAACCTGCGCACAGATATCCAGGCGGGCCCTGATGAGCTCATCTTCATCCGCTCCGGACAGTGATTCCGCATACCTGACGAATTCCTCCTGTACCTCCTTCCATGCAGAGTCGCTGGAACCGATGTTCTTCCTATACGCCATGGAATTTTTCAGGTCTCTTTTCGTGGGGGCCGCACCGTGATGGGCGCCGCAGACGGATGCAAGAGATCTGTCGAACCCCATGCCTTCCAAGATGAGTTCGGATGCTGTCGAATGGGGAACGGCATCAGGCGAGCTCATGAACCTGACCTCGCCACTTTGTGATTGTTGAACGAAGTCCGATCCATTCGCCACTTGGCGGTTTCCATAGCTTACGCTGCCAGTTGACCCGATGATCTCGGCCCGGGATGACCGTTTTCAGGCCGTAATCGCAAGATCCTTCTCGATATCGGCACGCATATTGCCGAAGATCTCCTTGGAAACGGGGTTCCAATTGCTGTAGACGGCCTCTTTCCTGTTCCCGTTCTCCATCATCCTCGTAAGTGTCAAATGGCCCAAAGACCAGACGATGGATTCGGTGTTCGGTTTCTCGATGACGGTCTTCTTCCTTCCCCGTTTGCCCTTTATCCTCTCCCTGCCCTTCATCTCGTATCTCGCCATGGCTATCGCTGTTTCAGAAAGGAGAGCCAGCATCATGGATCCGCGGATGGACGGTTCGCTCCACACCCTCAGAGGTTTGAGCCCCGTGACCCTCTTCAGGGAATGGATCAGGTGCTCCACGGTGGCCCTCGCGCGGTACTTCTCAAGAGCTTCCAATGGTGTCAATTGCTCCGAGGATTCCAGTTTGAAAATCCCTGCACGGGTGCCCATGATCTCCCGGATTATGCCATCCCTCTCACTCTCGTCGAATGCGAATTTCGTCTGAAGGCTCACCTTCACCTCCACATCCGCGAGAACGTTCCTCTTCACCGTTACGAAATCCGATTTTCTGAAATGCCCGTCCTCGTAGGTCCTCACCGCCTCCACCATACGGTCGAAGCTCTTCGATGCGGAATGATACGAACGGTTCCAATTGTCTAAGGAGAAGAACAGATACGTCGTCCTCCCGGAAGAGTCGAAGGTGTGTTTCTTACAACACACCCCTTCCTCCACATACTCCCATTCGCATTCGGGATCGTTTATCCGTTTGTCATCGGATACGTTCATCTTCACCCTCGTGAGATATTTATGCCCCGCATCGACGATGGAATCCAGGATGTCCCCCGATGCACCTCCGTTGTCCACGATTATCCACGAACCCTCCCGTATCATGGAGAAGATGTCCGGGAGCGCATCCCTGTACTGCTCGGGATCGGATGTGTTCCCCTTGTACGCCCTCATGAAGAAAGGGATCTTAGACTTCTGGAGTTCCGCTGTCAGGAACTCCACCTGTTTCCTGCTCTGGTCCCTGAAATCCCTGGGATAACCTACCGCACCCAATTCGGCTTCCGGACCGTTGACCACTACCGCTGAACCGTCGATGTTCACATCGGTGTTCTCGAAATGGTATCTTGCATCGAGCCCTTCCCACAGCTTCACTATGATCTCGTCGCTGTGTTTCCCCAACAGCGATATCGCACGGTTGATGGTCCTCTGCGATAGACCCGAATCCAATCCGAGCTCCTTCCGCACATCCTTGTTCTTCAGCCAATCGGAACACCTGCTCATTGAATTGCTGCCCATGAGGATGTGCGTGCACATCGCCACCAGTATCCTGCTCATGGGGACCCCGCGTCCTTTGAACGTATCCACGAACTCCAGAACGCCTGCAGAACCGAGATAATGCTCCACGGTTTTCACGAGACCGATAGGAACCGATATATTGTCGTTAGGACTGGGAAGTTCCGTCCCAGTCGCGATTAGTTTTTGTGTCACAGCTGAACATCGGACCGGGACACTTTTCGTTTTCGCCTCATGCCCCTGAATCCGTGTTCAGTTTACCCCTGGTGGCGAGGTCAGGCATGAAACCTATGGCCAATCCTAAAATCCGAAGAGATTCGATGATCTCAGGGCACTTGTCTCCGGCCTTCATCTGGAAGGCCGGAGTGGCCTTGCCGATATCGTGGGCTGCAGCGAGGAAGAGCAGGATGTTCCTCGGTCCAGCCGTTGTTCCTGACAGCCCTCCTGAAACAATCGATTTTGTCGATTCGGGAAGCCATCTGTCCCACAAGAGGCCCGCAACATTGGCGGAATCGCGGAGATGCACGGCCAGTTGGAGCCATGTCCCTCCGTCATCGCTTAATTTGGCCCAGATGCGCCCTGCCTTTTCAGACAGCGGGAAGCCTTTGAGATCATCAGAAGAATCCGGGCCGTTCATGGATTTAAGATATATCGACTAAGGATATTAAACTTTACATCAATAACATTAAAATGTTATGTGATGGCATTTCCTGGCATTAGGATATCCAGACCTGTCACTGTAAACCGTTGGAACCGCTTCCATGGCATACTTCCATTTCAGAATTCCGATAGAGTCAATCGGACCGACAGCCATGCCCATCGGGAGGGCGCTTTTGATGTCGATGATCACATTCAAGACTTCCACCTGACGCCTGATTTCCTTTGATGATCTTCAAAATCACAGCAGCTCATACCAGAGACCTGCGCTGCCGGAGAAACAATTGTCTTTCCATTTCTGAACATGAAGCTGCTTACCTCCTGCGTCTGCGCAGATGCACACAACACAAAGGAAATCAGCATACCGCATTAATAGAGACATTGCTGCATGCAGCGTAAATGCGTCTTGCGTGAATCGCCGAATCCAAAATGTCTAGGCCTCTGAACACCTGTCTTTTGCAATTAACTGTCAGCCGCACACGGCGATCATGATTCTTCAAAACTGGCGCATTTATAATTAACCATTGTTAATTATAAATAATGCAAAAAAACTCACCGCAGGACAAAAAACAGAGGTTGGAGACTGCGCAGATAGACGACAAGTCTGTTCTGCGCCTTATATCCCCGCGACTGCATAGGAAGACGACAAGTCTTTCCTACGCCTTACGTCTATGAATTGTAACTGTGCAGTCATATAAACAATTTCTCGAGAATGAGAGAATATGCTCTGATCTGTTTGAATGGCTCCCGTGAACTGCTCTGCAGATGCAGAATGCATCGACTCTCTACATCCATCAGATGTTCGGCAGACTTGCAGCTGCTCTCAGCTCCATACAATCTGTGTTGTAGGTACTCCTAAATAGTATCCACAATCATAGTTGCTAACCCCATATTGGATGCTTGGAAATATTAATATTATAATTTAGTCATGCCTTAATAACAATCACTGAGTGGTGAAGCATGAAAACAGCGATAGTTTACTCATCCCAGACCGGGAACACCCAGCACATGGCCGAGCAGATAAGGGCCGGGGCGGAAGCCGCCGGCAAGGAAGTCATCTGCTGCGACATCTCCGCCGGCCCCTCCGGCGCCGACGCGGATGCGGTCCTCGGGGCCGACCTCATCATCCTCGGATCGCCTGCTATGGGCGACGAAGTGCTCGACGACCCCATGGAGGAGTTCTTCGAAAGCATCGAAGGGCGGATCGCCGGCAAGAAACTGGCGATCTTCGGCTCGTACGACTGGGGCGACGGGCAGTGGCTGAGGGACTGGGCGGACAGGATCGCCGGCGCCGGCGCGGTCTGCGTCAACGGAGAGGGGCTGAAGAACCATCTCAACGATTTCGACGACAGTGCCTGCAGGGAGCTGGGCGCTCTCTGAAGATATTTTCCGTAAAAACAATGGCCGGATTATCCGGCCTGCCTGCCCGCTTCCTCCGATGCCTTTCAGCGTCCGCATCGGGGGAACGGGCCTCTTGCCCCTGCGGCAGGTTCTCCCGCCGCAGGGATGAAAAAATTCACCTGAGCTTGGCGCCGCACTCGGCGCAGTACTCGGAACCGAACGGGACCGAGGTCCCGCATGAGGGGCAGGCGGACATCCCTGCGGACGTTCCGGCCTGGGAACCTGTGCTGTAGCGGGGCGCCTGCAGCATCCCGGCCGGCGTACCGCACACGGGGCACGATTCTTTCCTGGTTGCCACATAGATGAGGTAGATCAGGCCGAAGATTATCCCGAGGATCAGAAGCACGATGAGGATCAAGATGCGGGTCCCGGTCCACTTGGTGACATTGACATTGCGCCCGCAATTGGGGCAATACATCATTTCTGCCATGATTGAATAATATGTCATATAGATATTTATCGTTGATGTAATAATTTTCAATTCCTATGATATTATTTTTTGATTATACGTCTTGACTTTGACGCGATAAATTAAGATACATATGCTCTGACGGAGAAGATCTGGCAGAGGGTCCGGATCAACAGGATCTGTACTGAGCAGGCTCTTGCGATCTGAGCCGGAAGGATACTCCTGATGACGAACGCGGCGCGATGCATCTTTGCGACGTTTTTGTCCTTTTCCCTGAGTCCTAGACTGGCCTTCGAAAATGAACTTAGTTTATAATTAACAATTGTTAATTAATAATGCATACGCGAACGGACATATCGACACACGTCATCCAGCACTGTCATCGGCTTCCGGAGGCCTTGATCAAGAACCCGGTCGCCGCTTCTTCGGAACTGACAGCGCCGCATACTCTGTCGGAACTGCTGTTACCAGCAGATATGATGTTCGTTTGATCTATTCCGTGCCGAGCCCCAGCATTTTCTCTGCGAATATCTTCTCCGTGAACTCCTCGCAGCACAGCTGTACAGCCTGCTCATGGCTGCCCACCGAAGATGTTCTTCTTCCACATAGCACTCAAAGTATAATCATCCATCCAATCTCTGAGCTTATCCGACGACAGGCGCGTGTATTTGGATCCGTCCGATGTCAGCTCGGCGACGATGATATCGTCGGCGTCGAAATAATCCAGGAGCTCGGCGGACTGAGTGGATATTATCACTTGCTTGTCGGCGGATATCCTGTGCACCAGCTCGGAGAACAATGAGATGGCGTACGGGTGAAGGCCGAGCTCGGGCTCGTCGAGTATGATCGCGGAAGGCTGCAACTCAGGGGGCTGCAGGAGCAGGACCGCCAAGCAAATGATGCGAATCGTCCCGTCGGACAATTGGCTCGCGCCCAGCACCTCGTCCAGACCGATCTGCTTCCACCTGAGCAGTATCAGCCCGCTGTTATCCGCGTTCGGTTCCAGCACGAAATCGTCGAAGAAGGGAGCTACCATCCTGACCGCACGGACGATGTCGCCGTACGACTCCGGATATGAGTTCTTTATCATATGGAGGAAAGGCGCCAGATTGGATGCGTCATGGTGCAGGGAGACGTTATCCGACAGCATACCCGCCTGCTTCATCCCGGAAGAGGCTGTGGTATCATGAAAATGGTACACCTTCCACCTCTTGGCCTCCAGAACGGGCCTGACGTAACGATTTATATTGTTGGAGCCTCCGTTATCGTATTCGGATTCGAACCCGTAGGGGACCTTCCTGCGCACATTGGTCTTTACATCGTTCCAGCCGTAGTACTCATTGGCGAACACGAGGCTGCCGGAATCGTTGGGGACCAGTTGGAACCCGTAGGAATTGTTTCCGAAGAAGAACTCCATCTCGATGCTCTTGGTCTTCTTCATCCCGCCGTACAGCAGGGAGGGCAGACCGGCCACTCCCACGGACCTCTGGAGATTCTTATCGAGGATGTTCTGCAGGAAGAACAGCGCAGAAATGAAATTGGACTTCCCGGAACCGTTGGGGCCAATAAAGACGTTGATGCTGCCCAGGTCGATCGTGCAGTCTTTGATCGACTTGAAACCGCGGATCGTTACCTTCTTGAGTGCGACATCATGCATGGCATCGGCTACGGGCAGAACATCACTGCATCCCGTTGCGGATATATGTTTTCTCAGTTGGCTGACAGCGCTCCCCGAACCCTCCATTATATTCCTCCGGATCCTTGGACCGATCGGAGCGTCGGACGATCCGGCAGGGACGGCCGCACGCCCGGCACAGCACTCAGGACCCGACGGATATAAAGCAGGGGCGTGCTGCAGTCAGCGGAAACCCGTGCAGGGCGTCAGGCCCTGCACGAATGCCGAGCATTGAACCAGACAGGTATCACGCCCAGATTCATACTTGCTTGAGATCCCGCCGATCTCCAGCATCAGCCCAGCATGACGTTCCCGATGACCTTTTCGAACCTTGCCCTGGTCTCCTCGGAGCACTTCGGGACCTCTGTCTCCCAGTTCTGCGCGAACTCCGAATTGAGATCGAAGTTCTTCAGGTCGACCTTCAGCCTCTTCCTGTCCTCGGACGAGAACATGTCCTCGATTTCGATGATCTTCTCATCCTCTGCGGCCTCGGACAGACTGATCACAACGGCCTTTTCATTGCCGTCCGCCAGGCTCTTGAAGCTCTGTCCTGCCTTATCCCCGTCCGCCAAGATAATCGGGCGCTTCTCGATCCGGGAGATGTCGGCAATCGTCTTCCTGTAATCGTCCATCCTGGCTCCGAGCCCGTTGATCGGGATGAAGTCGACGTTCATGTCCTTGCCTTGGGAGCGGAAGTGTTCCTCGAACGCGGTCAGGAAGAAGTAGTCCGAGGAGCCCTCCACGAACACCGTCGTATGTCCTTCTTCGGCAAGATAGTTCCTCCCTACAGTCAGAGCATCCGTGAGGGGTTTCAGAACGTCATGGTTCTCATGATCGAACTGCTCGAAATTGTTGAGGATGCGGGTGTTGCCGTCCGGACCGTTGATGACCAGCCGGACCTCGTCCAAGTGCTTTATATCCACAGCCATGAAGTTCTGGGTGGCGATGACGATCGTCAGCCCGGACTCGGAGGCGAACCTCCTGAGCGTTTTCACAAGTTCTCTGGTGCTCTGAGGGTTCAAACCGTATCCGAACTCGTCCATGAGCACAATGTCGCCCGGCTGGAGTTCGTTCCTGAGGATGAAATTGACATAGAAATCGAAGACCCAGCGGAATCCTCTCGACTGCCTGTTGAGGCTTCCCATCGCAGTGTTTCCCCTGTTCATGTAGAAGTATACATAATCGGTTTCTAAGCCAATCTCGAAAGCGTATCTGTTCTTGGGATCGGAACAGAACATCCTGTTGAACTCCTCGGATATCTTCTCAAGCTTCTTGTTGCATCTTTTCTCCAGGCTCTTTGCGCGGCCCTTGCTGAACTCGCCGCTGTAGAGGTTACTGATCGCGGATTCGGGGATTTCTATGGACGAGAACATCGTTTCGAAGAAAGGATTGATCATCTTCCCGGGGCTGCGTAGCTGGCTGTTGTCGATCATCTCTTCAATGTAGCTGTAGACATTCTTGCTCGGGATGTATCTATACTTCTCCCTGAACCGCTTGCTGCTGACGGCATTGGTCATGAGGGTGTCTGAGAATGATCTCGTATCCGGCGGTTCATTTCTCAGCATCTTGAGGAAGCCATCGTTCCATTCCTCTTCGAAATGAAACACGCAGTCATCGAAACACTCTCCGACAGAATCTGCAAGGACTCTGAGAGTTACGATGTCGACAGCATCGAATCCTTTTTGCAGGGAATCCGCTAATTGACTTACATCCCTACTTATTACGTTGGTTCCGCTGTCATCCATGACTGCTTTTCCAATCAAAAGACCGCAAAGCATGTCGAAGCTGTCTTTTTCACCTGATAAACTTATTTTTGAACAGTCTTCGTAATTGTTGCTGTCCATTCTGTTCTTCAGATTGGTCAGGCTTTCTTCGAGCCTGTATCCCGTTACTTTCTCTCCGAGTTCATATGTCGCTGTGCACAGATCGCTTATGCGCCCGGCGCAATAATCCCTCATCATTTTGGTTATTTTTTCCAGATGTTCTCTGTATCCGTCTCTATATGGGTAATTTGAAATCTGAGTATCGATGTACTTCGATAATTTTGCAGCGAACATCACGGGGATTGAACGTCCTTTGCAGCCAGAGGAGCCTCCGCCGTTCTTGCTGTTTGGTTTCTCTGAAACGCATTCGATCAGAGCTGAGATATATTTCCTGCATTGTTCCGCAGTCACATTTTCAACTGATGACAGCCTCTCAGTGAATTTTTCATAAAGCTTTCCGGATTTCCAGAACTCCTCGATCCTCTCCGCGGCGGTCTTCTCATCGATATCCAGGTATGCTCCGTCCGCCAGATACATCTCGATGTTGGGATTCATCTTTTCATCGAGGAAATCGGGAATGTCTGTTTCTTCGAACTTGCGGTCCCTGCATCTCTTTATCGCATCCAGAACGTTGCTCTTGCCGGCGTTGTTGAGCCCCATCAGGAACACCAGCCCGCCTATCCCCTCCCTTGATACGGAGCGGTTCAGGACCAGCGTGTCCGCCTCGGGTTTCTCGCATCCCTTCTGGAAAGTACCCAGGTTCCTGAAGTTAGCGATCTTCACGATACGGCGGTCGGTCGGGTGCTCAGCGATTATCTCTTCGGTCTTCTTTTCTGCCATGTCTATCACTCCAGTGTTTTCTTCTCGTCATCGTTCAGCGGCACGTTCCTCGAGACCCTCTCTGAGAAACTGAGGAAACGGGCGACCTGATTCCTCTCATTATCAGTCAGCTCTTCCTTTCCCAGGAGATCCAGGCATTCTGTCAGATAGGGGACTACCGTATCGGCCGCGTCAGAATGTGCCAGCGCTGCCATCAAAAGCAGTTTCGGGTCGTCATCGCAGGCTTCGGAAATGTACTTCTGAACCTCGGCTTTAGGTCCGCCGGCGGAACATTTCGCGAAATTCGTCACCAAGTAGACCATGACCATGTCATGGGTGACGTTCTTCGTCCTGTCGATATAACGGAAGAGGTTCAGCACTTCCTTCGGGATCTGGGACCTGCTCCCGGATTCATACAGGCCGAGATACCTGTACAGCGTGGGGCGCGAAACACCGATGTAGCCTGCGATATCGGTCAGACGGAGATCCAAGGCCCTGAGTTTCTCCTTCACGGATTTCTCATTACATTTTATGTATATCAATCTTTACAAATTTTGTAAACTAATTTCAACGGAAGCGCCTGCTTAGAAGGCCATGCCGCCTCGGTCCGATGAATGCTGCATGACGCAAATACGGAAACAGGGACTCTCCGGGCCCGTTTGCCAATGCACCGAGGTTTGCTGCCTCTACAGCAAGAGGGTGATGAACTGTATTAATGCCAGAAAATCAAAATCTGTTCTTATCTACAATGCACAAAACAACCTGCTTCAGGAAATATTGTTTGTGTTCCTCCAGTCAGGAGACTTAGGATCCGATAAGGCGGTTGATCCCGATGATCTCCGGGAACACGGTCCCTTGTACAGAAATTAATCTTTGACGAAATCGGTAGTGATGGCGCCGTAAGGCTGCAGCCAGGGCCTGATATCGCAACCGCTTCTCTCGAAGAGGTTGATCATTGTGCAGGCGTCGATTACTTTACAGGTTTTCTGGGTCATGCCATGTCTTCGGCGGTCATTGTCTCATATAATCCATGAAATCCCGTATCTCCATGCCTGCTAGTTCGGCTCCTTTTCCTACTGATACCTTTTCCTTCTTCATCATCCCTTCGGCGATCTCTTTGCGTCTGGCGAAGATGCTGTCTCTTACATCTGAGTTCTCGATCATCTCTCCGCCGTTGTTCTTCTGATCGTCGGCATAGATGTACATCAGCATTTCCTCAGTGTTCATCGAGCAGATGAAATCCACGATGCTGCCTATCTTAGCGTCCAGGAATCCGTCGGCAGGCTTTATCCTGCTGACCGTATCTCTGACTTCGTCCGGTATGCTCACTTTCTCGCCGGCGTTCTTGCGGAGCCATCCTGCATCTATGAGGCTCTCTCTGCAGCCATCGACTTCTGAACTGAAAGGCCCGTAATAATGGGCCCTGTACCCTACGGCTTTGACCGGGTCCTGTCCCATCGCCTTGATCGTCAGATACATTATCTTCTGAAGATGCATTTCGGTCGGGACTCCGTTGGGAGCCTTGTTCACTGCATACAGCATAAGCATCTGCCTGCTGTCCAGATCTTCTATGCTCAGCCCGACCATCTCTGTGCACCCTCCGTTTTCTATCAGGTTTATGCTATTGTATTTGCGTCTGTGTATCTGAAGTGTTTCTCTCGGCATACTATAACCTTGATTGACTGCTGACTGAGTTCCGTATTCCCTGACTAACCCAGCAAGTCTGCCTCAGATCTCCGACATGCTTCTTGATACAACGATATCGTTTAAGTACTATTGTGTAATTAGTATTTTTAAGAAAGATCATCGGATCTGCGGGCGCAGGCTTCGCAGAACTCCGAGTGATGAATTAAAAAGGAGAAAGGGAGGGACCAAAACGGATCCGTATTCGGACGACTTCGAGAGGCATAACGGACAGATCAAGATAGGCGATGCCCTGGACATCGCCGCGGACCGCTTCTCCAAGGAAGCGATGTTCATAATAGGGTACAGCGGAAAGCCCGTCAGCGACTCCAGGCTCCACAGGCTGGCGCTCATATACGAGGCTGTCCACGTCCGGGACGGCTCGGCCGAGGCGGACTTCGCCTGCGGATATTCCGAAGGCATCGAGGAAGCGGCGGAAACGCTGGAGGAGAACGGGATCATATCCGTGAAGGATGACAGTTACGCGCTGACCGGGTACGGGGAGAAGGTCTTCGATCTTCTGAAGGCGCTTTCGGACGGCGATGAGCGCGACATGTTCAGCGTGGACATGAGGATGATGATCAGCGCGTCGGAAGACGTGCCGGACGCGCACCTGACAGCGCTGACCTGCTGGTACTATCCGGAGCTGGCGTCCGACCCAGAGCTTCAGGCAAGCGCCGGCCCGGTGATCGAGGGCCTGTACCTGGACGGGAGGAGGCTCGCCGAGGTGCCCAGGGAAGAGTTCGTGTACAGGATCTGGAGCGGGGAGAAGCTGGAGACGAGGCGAGCGGAGGAGGAACAGGCGGCTGAAACTTTGACAGATATCCTGACAGAATAACCGTACCTGCCAGAGGCCTTGCAAGTCCGCGTCCAGCCATCATAACCTTTCCCAGCTAACAGGGCTTCTGCACCAAGGCGATCTGCATATACCGATAAATCCGGATTGAGTATCCGCATACTGGTCATCACTTATGTCTTCAAGCAACAAACCTGTCATCGCTATGATGTACGACTTCGACAGAACCCTGAGCACCAGGGAGATGCAGGAGTTCTCATTCATACCCAGCACAGGGCACTCGCCGAAAGAGTTCTGGAGATCTGTCAACGAGATGGCGAAAAAGGAAGAGATGGACAACAACCTCGCCTATATGCTCCAGATGGCCGATTCTGGAGTCAAGACCCGCCGCCCCGACCTAGTCAAACTCGGCGAATCGGTGAAATTCTACAACGGCGTCGAAAACTGGTTCCCCTCGATGAACAGGTATGCTGCAGAGAAAGGGGCGGTTCTGAAGCATTATGTGATATCATCCGGCCTCAAAGAGATGATCGAAGGAACTTCCATTGCGAAGTACTTCGACAGGATCTACGCCTGCGAGTTCCTGTACGATGAGAACGATGCCCCCGTCTGGCCGAAGAACGTGGTAAACTACACCACTAAGACCCAGTTCGTCTATCGCATCAACAAAGGCGCACTGGACATTTCTGATTCCGACATGGTCAACAGATACATTCCGGACTCCAAACGCCCCGTGCCCTTCAGGAACATGATCTACATAGGGGACGGCATGACCGATGTCCCCTGCATGAAGGTGGTAAAGGTCAACGGGGGCCATTCGATAGCAGTCTACGATAAAGACAGAACAACAGCATCCAAACTGGTCAGGGATGGCAGGGTGAACTTTGCCTGCAAAGCAAATTACGAGAAAGGAAGCGAGCTTTCGAAGACGGTGAAAGAGATCATAGACTGGATCGTCTGCGGTGCAAAGCTATCGGCAAGAGAGGCAAGATCGATGGAGAGAGCAAAGAAAGGATCAGAGGGAAGAGGGAATGAGAAAATAGATCAATGCCCGAATGAGCGGCAAGAAGACCAAAGTACTGAAGCTGACCATTCCTGAGAACCTCATATGCGTTTTTCGATCCCGTGATGATTCGAAAACTGAACATTGATCATCAAATTACGATTCTGGTCCGGGATACCGTTCGTCATCCCTGGAACTACTTAGACAATAGGCGCTGGCACATCACCTGCCCGCAGACTACTGAGGGCCCGCCTGGCGAACAAGTTCGCAGCACTTATACTCTGATTCACCCATGCCGACAGATTGGAAGCGCAGAGGACGGGACTCCTGTTCAGTCAGCTCCTCCATCCCTCGACATAGCGATCGCCATTGTCGACGGCAGGGATGGAGGGTAACCGAGACACATCTTTGCCACAGGTCTTGGAGATCCTTGACATCTCCTTGCCGATGAGGTTATCGTGACGGAGCCTTACAACTTAATCCCAAAGAAAACCTGGAATGAGCAAAGATTTCGACCTCACATGCCCATCTGGCCCCACAATATAGAGAAAGCTGTCTTGAAGTCTGTTTGTAAGTGGTCGCAATAACAATTCAGCAACTTTATCATTAGCCAGTAATTCAAAGAACACTGTCTACCTGCAGATCATTTCATATTCCTAATATCACACTCGGGCCCGTAATGACCTATTTTCAATGTTGATGCTTAATGATGATTTACTTTCATTCACGCCCCTTTCTTTCTTGCTTTTACCAATGCCCATGCCCTATCCCCGAACCCTTTGAGCGAAGAATTAGTTGGAGCACCATAACTTCCCGAAAGCAATTCCTTAGCCTCGCGGTTTTCAGGCCTCTCCAGATAACGTTTGAGATATTCCATTCTGGAAGCCTGGTTGACACAAATCTGAAAATCAGGATCGCAGACGATTTTTTCCATTAAAGAATCTTCCATTTCACAAATTTTCTTCTGGCGTTCTCCTCTGATTCTGTCTATTTCCTCGCTATGATCATCCAATAATGATTGGAGACGCTCATCCGTTCTCGCAAGGCTCGCCAATTTAGAATTGGCGAATTTTATTCCGAAAGGCCATCCTTCATAAAGAAAAAACAATATAGTATCATATGGGACCGAGAAATCCACAGAGTCAAGAGATTCATTGAATTTATTGACTTCTTTATCAAGGATTTTGAAATCATCGCTGTATATGTCTAGATCGATTGTACATGACTCTTTGCCTATGTATGTTGAATCGATCATAACAATTGTCGTTTTCGTTCTTTTAGCAAACTTAATGAAATCATCAATAGTATTATTGCCGATAATCGAAAAATCAGATGTTCTTGCTATAGAATCCGAAACTTTCTGGACGAAAAAACCCTCTGTTTCAAGCTGTTTCTTCAATGATCCTATGTCTGGCACTTCTGCAACCCTGTAAGTGTATGATGCCCCTGTTTCATCTTCCATTTTTATTTCTCCTTTTGATAGCTTGCACCTTGTGGATATTTAAACGATTTTTAATGGTTTATCATTGATTGATTGTGTTTCTAATTCTGCCAGACCGAAGGCAGGAGAGATATGCTTCGACTGCACAGGAAAGACATCGCGAAGAACATCGGGTACATGCCGCAGAGCAGGGGCCCGAAGCTCAGTTCCTCACGGCCTACGAGGCCGCCATAACTTGAATGCCAGTTGCAAGGGCTGATTATAAATGGGCTCTGCGGAGCAGAAACTATCATCTCTTACTGCTGAAAGAAGATGCAGCAATATACTACTCTGCCCGGACAGCATCTTGGGATGCCAGGAAAGAAATCCCAGAAGGATAGGGCCGGCTCAGGAGTTCTTTTTCCTGAGCGGGATGTCCATCCTATAAGGGAAATCGTTCCTTCTGGCGAAAGCGTTGTGGATCAGTTCGAACAGTCTACCTGGATCCTGATATACGTCCTTCCAATCCACGACCGATATCGGGGCCCCGTCCATGATGTTGAAGAACAGGCGGTCAGGCAGGTCCGGGAAATGATCCTCCAGCCAATCCTGATCGTGATATTCACGGTACCTGTAAGCGCCCTGGATCATATACTCGTCCACGGGCGCTGCCAAGGTGCAGTTGCCCGACTCCGGCGTATTGATGGCCAGCAGCCCACCGCGGTGATTGATAGGGCTGTCGTACATCGTCGCGTGGATCTCCCAATCGACGAACTTCCTCCTCCTGGAATTAGGCCCGCAGATGACGATGGTGACGGTCGAATCTCGTATGTAGTTATCGCGGATGATCTTGCGGATCTGCTCGCTGGAGAGCCCCCTGTCGTCGATATCGTACTCTTGGACGGAACGGTCGATGAATATCCCGGTTTCGGCAGCCATGTCCTCCAGATATTCCTTGTAATCCCCGTCTTCTCCGTAGTAACAGCTGACGAACACGTTGTGGCGATGGCGCATTTCACCAGCTCGGGTCGATCTTCTTCACCAGGTTGTAGTCGTCGGAATGAACCCTGCGGGATTCTGCCTCTTTCAAATATTTCTCTGGGTTCGATTTGAAATCAGACCATTTCACAATAGGAATGTAACTGATAGGGCCGTTGTAATGTCCGTCTGTTGTGAGAAATTTATCGATTTTCTTATGATTGAACATGTTTCTGCCGATTATATTGAAGAACCTATCAGTGCATATTGTCCGGACATCACCCGATTCTTTTATTGCAAAACTGTAACTTCCGTTGATGTCCGGAATCACCACAGCCAGCACTGCGTTGATCCCGCTGTTTCCGGATGACCTTGTCTTCTCCCTCAGCGAATAGGAAATCTCCCATGGAATCCACTGATCTCTCTCACGTTGAAGGGGAACGCGCATGTTAGAGGATATAAGAACGATAGTAAGGCTTGTGTAGAACATCTTGTCCGCAAGCTTGCCGGCAATAGTGTCATCATCAAGATCGGACAGATCCTCCCCGTCTTCCTCCCCGCAAAAATAGTAGGTTTTCCTGTCCTTGAGTATCTCCTGAATCTCGTCGACATAATCGCGGCAGGTGGTATCCAATTTGTCTCCGATCTTTCTCACATTTCTGTCATTATACTTGTATGAAACGAAAACATTGCTTCCCATATAATCACTTTGTATCGTATTATTGGTAAAACTACTATTTCAAACTCTCGGTTAATTTATAGAACTCTGAGAGGTGATGACGCCGTGCATGTGCGACGCGAAGGGCAAAAAGCATTTCGAACAGTCGGAACAGAGGAAAGTTTTTCATCGGCGCACAGCACATCCGGAATCGTGGAACCGATCGAGATGAACAATGATGCCGTAACAGTTTCCGGGAATGAAGTTCTGTTCAAGGAGATGGACCTTCTCCAAAACTGCATCTCCAGGATGGCTGAGAACTCATTCAGATGCAAAGAATGGGCGGTAGCCCTGGCCGTTGCGGTTCTGGGACTATGCTACAGCGATTTCGGCTCCGAATTCCTTGCCGTCGTATCCGTCTTCCCGCTGATGTTCCTCTGGTATATGGATTTCAGATACCTGTCTCTGGAGAAGAAGTTCCGCGACAGGTATGCGTTCGTCATACACAGCCGTCCCGAAGGCAACTGCAGAGGATTATTCGAGCTCGATCCGAAGATGTTCGACGAAGATACAGAATATGATTCGAAGACGGAAAAGAGCATCTTCCGTTCATGGTCGGAGCTGTATCTTTACATCGGGCTCATCTTCATCGTGCTTGCGTCGGGGATCATATTGCACTTCATATGAGCGCGGATCAGAAAAATCAGGCTGTCGGATGGGCACGCCATATGTTTCATTGAAACTCTGCCTGCTCAATCATTCATACCAACACGTCTGCATTAGGAATCAAACATTTTATTGTCATGAACGCGATGCAAATGCATGCGTTCCATCTCCATCCTCGATTGCACACTCAGAGACGGAGGATACATCAACTCGTGGAGATTCGGGAAATCCGCCATCTCCGAGATAGTATCGCTTCTCGAGGAATCGGGAGTCGAGACGATAGAATGCGGATTCATCGAGGACGCTCCTCAGGACCCCGATGTGTCGGTATACAGGAACGCCGACATGATCGATTCCTTCACGAAGAAGGCGGGCACAAGGTATGTAGCGATGATCGCTCTCGGCGACATCGATGCAGAGAAAGTTACTCCCCGCAGGCCGGAAGGCATCGACGGGATACGCCTGACATTCCATAAGCATGAGCTCGAGGAGGAGATGCGCCAGGCCAGGATACTGATGGACAAGGGCTACGACGTTTACGTGCAGCCCGTAGGGACCTCCACCTATACGGACAGAGAGCTCATAGATCTTATCGATCGCGTTAATGCGCTGCACCCCTACGCGTTCTACATCGTGGATACTCTGGGGGTCATGTATCCGAACGACGTCCGGAGGATATTCTCCATCATCGACAGCAACCTCGACCCGGAGACGGTCGTGGGCTTCCATTCGCACAACAACCTGCAGCTCTCGTTCTCCAACGCCCAGACGATTATGTCCGTCTCGGAGAAGAGGGACCTTATCATCGATTCATCCGTTTTCGGCATGGGGAGGGGCGCCGGGAACCTGACCACCGAGCTGATAACTCAGTACATCAACAACACCTACGGCCACAAGTACAACATCCTGCCGCTCCTGTCGGTGATGGAGAGATACCTGAACGACATCTACCTGAAGACCCCGTGGGGATACTCCAGCCCTTATTATCTTTCGGCAGTGAACAAGTGCCACCCTAACTATGCCAACTACCTGATGCTCAAGAGGACCCTGGGGGCCGAGAGCATCTCGAAGATACTGAGCCTCATACCGCCCGAGTCTAGGGGGCTATATGACAAGAAGCTCATCGAGCATCTCTATTACAGCTTCCAGTCATCGAAGATCGACGATTCGGAGGCCGTCTCAGAGATCGGCAGGATCCTGCACGGGAGGAAGATACTCGTTCTGGCCTCCGGCGATTCCGTGAAGACCTATAGGAAGCAGATATCTGACTGGATAACTGCCAACGATGCATTCGTGATCCATATCAACACCGTCAAGGAAGGATACCCGGCGAACATGCTCTTCATCAGCAACGCACTGAGGGCGGAAAGCCTTCCCGCGGACAGCCTGAACGGAATCAAGATCGTCGCGACTTCGAATTTCAGGCTGAAGGACGATTCCGTCCTGCGCGTCGATTATCCCTCGCTACTCAACGAAAGCTCCGAACCAGACAATGCAGGCCTGATGCTGCTGTCGCTGCTGGTGAAGGTCGGGGTGAAGCATGCTGCCCTGGCAGGCTTCGACGGATTCGGCGGCGGAAGCGAAGATTATGTCGGCTTCGTTTCGAGGTCCTACATGCAGAGGGACGCCGGCGAGATGAACGATCAGATCTCCCACGTGCTCCAGCATCTTTCGCAGTCGATGGACATGGAGTTCGTGACGCCGACCATGTATGCGCTGCAGGGGTGACGGATTGGGCAGGCTGGTGGTATTCGACATGGACGGCACGATCGCCGATACGTCGGCAGGCATATTCGACTCGTACAGGCACACTGCGCAGGCCCTCGGCAGAAGGGTCCCGGATGACAGCGAACTGGCGGATGTCATAGGTGGCGCGTTGCCGATAAACCTCGGGCGCAAACTCGGTCTCTCCCCGGAGGAGATTCCAATGGCGGTCGAGATTTACCGGGATTACTACGGAAAGGAAGGATATAAGGAATCGAGGCTCTACCCCGAGTTCAGGGAGATGTTGTCCGTCCTGAAGGAAAAGGGGTTCTCCATGTCCGTTGCCACCATGAAGGCCGAGAGGTTCGCCAAGCAGCTTGTCCGCGATTGGGGGCTGGAGGAATATTTCATCTCGGTGCACGGCGTCGACAGGGACGACAGGGTCACCAAGCCGGACATGATCCGGATGTGCCTGGCGGAGACCGGGACCGCTCCCGGAGACTGCACGCTCGTCGGCGATACCGTTCAGGACAGGTCCGCGGCGGAGGCCGTCGGCGTCCGTTTCGCAGCCGTGACCTACGGGTTCGGATATACTGAGGATGAATGCAGGAGATCGGGCATCAGATATGCCGTATCCCCTGCCGAACTTCCTAACGTGATAGAATGAAACTGATGTGCGTGATACCTGCAAGATATGAATCGACGCGCTTCCCCGGGAAGCCTCTGGCCGACATCTGCGGAAAACCGATGATCCAGTGGGTCTATGAGCATTGCTCCCAAGTCGAAAGATTCGAAAGGGTTATCGTGGCCACCGATGACGACAGGATATCCGGTTTCTGCAGAAAAGCAGGAATGGATTATGTGATGACCCGCAGGGACCACCCAAACCACATCTCGCGCGTGCAGGAAGTATCAGAGTCAGTCGGATCGGATCACTACGTATGCATAAACGGAGATGAGCCTCTGCTGATGCCGGAGACCATCTGCGAGGCACTGCCGCCTGAGGCTGAGATGGGATCCGTGTTCTTTTCAGGAGCATACCGCGTCCTGACCGACCCGGTCGAGACCATTGACGGAGCGAATATCAAACTCGCCCTGAACGACAGGAACGAATGCATCTACATGTCCCGTGCCGCAGTGCCTTTCCCGAAAGGGAGCATAATGTTCAGTTACAACAAATATGTCGGGATCGAGGTTTTCTCCAAGGAAGCGCTCGATTTCTTCGTATCGACGAAAATGGGACACCTGGAGAAGATCGAGGACATCGATCACCTCAGGTTCCTGGAGAACGGAAAGGTCCTGAAGTTCAGGCCCGTTTCATCTGAATCAATCTCTGTCGACACCAAGAACGATCTTGAGAAGGTGAGGGTGCTGATGAAGGAGACTCTTGAGAAGAGATAGATCTGAAACACTCTGGCACGTAGGCAGTTATATACAAATTATCAAACCTGAGTTTGACACTTACGACTGACCAAGGCCCGGCTTCCGCTGGGCCTACGCCCTGTTCTCACTTACGGAACGGACGCTCAGAAGGCGTCCAAACGGGTATGATCGCTCGGGATCGGGCTTGTTCTTCCCTTGTTCCCCGTTCTTATGAGCCTTATCAGCGGGACGAAATTGCTGAAAATGCGCCTTTCGGCTGTCCTTCCGCTACCAGGACCGTAAGTGAGAACAGGCTCAGCTCCCCGCATATAGGTTCTGCCGTCCTGTTCCGGTATTCCGGATGGAGGAAGAGGACCATGGAGATGCAGAAAAGCGCGAGAAAAGATATCAGGATGCGGCCTTTCATGACCGCTTCATTCGTGCATCTGGCCGGCCTCCGGTCGATCCCGTACTTCAGGTCCCTGAGGGCGTCCTCGATTCTGTTCCTCGCGCGGTACAACTCCATGGTCTTCTAAACTGTCAGCGGACGGTTCGTCAAGAGAACGAATAATCCTTCGCGTCCGGCGATCATGCGCCCGACCGCACGGGATACCGCCTGCTCTTTGGTGAAGCAGTCCAGCAGGAACATGTAGGATAGCTTGGTGTCGGCGAAGCAGTTCGAGTTGCGGTACTTCTTGCGCGGCCTCTTCCCGGAATCTATGTTCTTCCGGACGGTCTCCATCTCCTCCCAGCCGCGTTCTGCTTTGCGTCTGTACCTTTCCAGCACGTCCGCCTTCAGCGTCTCGTTCCTGAAGATATGCCTGACGCCTCAGGTTGCCCTCGATGAGCTGGTACGACAGGTTCTCACCGATCGGCATCCAAACGCCGGCATGGCTGCCCACGAACCTGTCGTCGGAAGCATTCATCTGCGGCCCGGTCACAAAGCCCGCGCCCTCCCTGTCCAAAGGGGCTGAGTTCTTCCTGCTGTAAGCCCCGTTGTCGAACACGATCATGGCATCTTCGCGAAGAGATGCCTGAACTGCCCGAAGGTGCCCTAGAGATGGGTCGCATCGAGGATGTTGCCCGCGTTCACGGTCAGGCCTATCGGCATGCCCGTGGACCGGTCCATGCTCAGGCCGGCGGTCCCTGGAATGTCCCGCCCTGATGATCCCCTGCTGGGGCGCCTCGAAGTACATCGACGGCCAGTCCATGAAGGCAGTGTCCATCTTCACGCCGTACGCTCTCTTCAGCATCTCCCCTGGAAAATGGACGATGCCGTCGGAGTTCTCTCCCGGTCTCTCGGCCGTGCGATAAGCGGACCTCGGCGCGTTCGCACCGAGCCCGTGCTCCTCACGCACGGTCCCCTCCTCGGGGGGCCCTGTCGACCCTGCTCACCGATGTGCCCGTCATCTCCGCGGAATCCGCGACCGATGCCACCGTCTCAGCGGCCATCGAGCTGCCCCGGCCCTCTTCAGGCCGTCCAAGTAATCGTCCAGCCCCGTATCGGCGAATACGGCATCGGCCACTGCCTTGTTCCCTGCGGCCATCGTGATGTTCCCGTTCGGCTCCGGCATCCTCGCATGCATCCTGGTTCTGTAGCGGACCAAAACTCATCATTTTCCCGCTCAACACGCCGCCCGCCGAGATGTACATTTATGACTGATGAAACGATCATGGAGGAATGTCTCTCGGCGGTTTTGTGTTTTGAGCGGCTGAAACATATCGGAAGGCCTCTTTTATCATTGCTGGCCGTCCGCAGGATGAAAAATCGTCTCGGTTCCGTCTGCCCGCCAACTGTCAAACTCAGGCCATCATTTGTCCCGCCAAACTCGCAGGTTATGGACTGCAACCTTAATGCGAGCGATTCCAGTACGAAAGACAGTCTTTCGGCCTGTTTGTTTTGGCAATTGCAAATGCCGGAGGACCGCTTTGCAATATCGACAGAAGCCCGGACCGTTCAGAGTGTCAGCCTCTGCACTGCACCCTGAATTCAATCTGTAAGTGTCACACTCGGAGTAGTAAAAATAACCGACAACAGACAGTCGCGAATTGGATTCGATAAGAACGTTACTGTGTATTAGTTAATCTAATTGTCAGATATCTTCTGGTGAATTCTATTGGTGATATCAATAATGAAAATAATTCTTTTTCTTTGCTTAATATTTTTAAAACATAGTTCTGAATTCCATACCCGTCATCGATCTGCATATTCCTGATTGTTCTGAATTTATATTCTTTTTCAATCCCATTCTCAGCGATGTCGTCTACAATCACTACGGCCGCGCATTCTGAATCCTTCAATTTGTTAGTAATGAGGACGCTCCGCTGAATGTTTCCATTTTGATCCTTACAATTCTTGCAGAGTTTTGATTTATCCCACGATTCAGAATTGATAACATCCTGCAATACAGCTATTTCTGATCCTTGCGTCACAAACATAAAATATTCAACAATCGGATAATATAGATATTGAGTGTAAAAATCTCCACCTACGGCCACTATATTTTCGCATTGAGCAGCAATTTTTCCTACAACCGAAGATGTCATGCTAACAAGTTTCTTTAAACAAACTTTTGGGTTATAACGTACAGAGTCAAGATTAATCTTTCCATCTACTATTTTCACATTCCTTATTTTAAAACGATAATCATCCCATGAATATGGATGCAATTTAATTATGATTTTTGAACCATCATCAATGAACTGATCTAGCAAAACAGAAGCCATATGTGACCAATTATTAGGATGTAAACCAAAACGATCAATCATTATTGTTGGAGAATTGGTTACCACTACTTCCGCACCATCATATTGACTAGCATTGAAAATAATACTCAATAAATGTTTATCTACCTCGTCTAATCTATTAAATGAATCGTTATAATCAAAATTCGATTCATCATTTATTTTGTTGGTATTTTGCCTAATACGGGCCCCATTGAAATTACACAGAATATCAGTTTCTTTTTGTAAATTATATAAATCATCAGACATGAAAAATTTTCCAAGCTCATATCTTTCCTTGTTGTCAATGGATCCTGGCGTGAATTCGATAACTGTAACGTCGATACCTGATAACCTAATAAATGCGCCAATCTGATCATGAACATCTGCCATCGTGAAAAATCTGCGAATATCAGTTAGTTCTATATTGGCTTCCTTAAACATAGCGTTAAAAAATTCTATAATCGATTCACGGCTGTTAAATTTACTATCTTTAAACCCGACAGTCCAGTCATATTCTATGATTTCATCATAGATACCATATCTAACAAAATAGGACAATACGTTTTCATCCAATCCAGCGGGTAAAAACAATACGGAGTTGGTTATTTTATGTATCAATTTAAAGTTGGTAATATCAATAAAAAACCCGCGGTGAACAATTGATAGTATATCCCTCTTTTCTCTTAGAAAACCAATTTTTCTGATAATTTTCCAATTTTTTCCAGAAATAACCTCAAAATCTATGCCCATCGTTTTCAATTCATTAAACCAATAATTGTTCTTAGAGACAGCTTCTTTCATTAGTTCTAACGCTTTAGATGTGTTTTTTTCAACACCTTTTCCATACTGGAATGCGTGCGCCATCCTGTATTTGGCGTTTGGATCTCCTAGCAAAATCTGCTTTCTGGCTACTTCGATCATCTCTGAATAGGATTCCGGGGTGCCTATTTGCCAAAGAAGATCGAACAACTCATTGTTTGCCCATAATTCGCCGACACTGATTGCCTTCTTCATCCATTTTTTAGCTTCATCTAGATTCTTTTCATAGAATCTTCCGTACTGGTACATGCGACCAATGCGATTCATTGCCCAGCCGTTTCCGTGTGATAGCATGGCGTTCGCAATACTTGCCATCCATGCATCATCGCTTTTATCCAACCAGAGAATATCAAAAAGATTATAGCATGCTATGTCAGAACCAACAGCAGCACGAGATAGCCACCGTTTTGCTGCATCTGCATCTTTTGATACAAACCGCCCATCTCTGTATGATATGCCAATCAAACGAGCGTATTCGGCAATGATTGTTGGGTCATCACGCTTTGATACCAATTCATCATAGTGTTTCTTGAATTCATCAAAATCTTCTTTAGACTTTATCTCATCAAATTCTTTTCTTGCTTTCTGCAGTTTAGTTTCCAAATAGTTGTCACGTCCAACCATTTTAGAAAATGTTGCAGTTCTCATCGTAAGAAGTGCATGTTCTCCGACAGTATTCTCACGGGGATAGAACATCAATTTCGAAATCGCATCATGAATGATATGATATACAGAGACATCGTAGTTTACTGGGTTATATCCCCATTTATGGTTGTAGTCTGCAATAACTGAATCGGGGATGATCAAAACATGACAGTGTACCCTGGAAGTAAACTTAATTGTCCACTGATTTTCCAGGAAGTTATTGATAAATGTCTCCGACCTTTTAGCGTTGGTAACTATCCTGCCATCGTCCATCTCCCCAAATGATGCCTCTGCAGGAACAATGAGAATGACATTGTTCCCGTATCTTCTGTTTATAAAGTCGCACCAGGCTTCGAAGAACTCTTCCGTATGAAGTTGCTCTCTGTCAACAGACTTTACTTCGATATTCTTCCCATACTTGGAAGCGATATATCTTGCGATATCGTTTTCAGATAAATGAGAATTAAGCCAGCATCCTGTGTATCCTATTATTTTCCCATTTTCAGAAATCTGATAGCCAGAGTATGTCATCAGCCTCAGATCGGCAACAAGCCAATTTGAGCCTGAATTCGCATATTTATCAACCACCTCGCGATTGAATTCAAAGCACGCATTGCGAGCTCTCCAATTGCCGAGATGTTCAAAATCAACAGTTTCGAGACGGTATTGTTTCATCCTCGGCATCATTGCGACGCATGGATCAGTTGAATAATAGACATTAACTGAAACACCCTCGATGGGGCAGATATCGAAGATGTCCCTGCTGAGGCATACTCCCCAAACATCAACTTTCATCTGCTTTCCATCCATAGATGTTACCTTTTTCCGTAATTCCGTAAAATTTCACTTGAACCACTGCTTAAAGATCGGCACGTACTGGGTATGCTCAGAGTCATACCCGTGCTTTATCTTCTTCATGAGCTCCTTGTCGACCTCTGTCGGGATCCTGCAGAGGTTGTTGAGGTAGTTCAGCACCGTATCGCAGCTGAGCCAGATCTCCGGAACATGCGCTGCATAATCCTCTGCATACTCCACAATCCCTTTGGACACCAAGGGATAGACCTCCGAACGCACCTGCTCATATTGATTGCGTTCTTTGTACACAGGCTTTCCGTCCCTGACGTCCTCTATCGGCGCTTCAGGAGATGTAATGAAGAATTCCATCACATCCCAATCCACTGTTTTGAAGGCATGCTCACGCTGGAATGTCTCGTGTAGGAACTCTTCCATATTCATCCTGTTATGCCCGTTGTCGATGCTGGCCCAGTAATAACCTTTGACCTCTCTTCCAGGTAGAGACCGTGAAAGCAGTTTCTGGGAAGAGAAGTGGATCGTGATAGTATCTACGAGGGCGATCCTGCTGTCGTCGGAGAGCGATGAAACGTATTCAGAATATTCTTTCCTCTTCTTGTCCGCAAGGTTTCTCAGTTCCTTGGAATGCGCCCTCAGGAACGCTTCTTTGGATTCATAGTCCATGTCTTCAGGTACCGCGCCGGTCTCCATGCAGTAGTAGTCGTACACGGCCTTGACGGCAGGTTCAGCCTCCTTCCTGTCAGAGGCCATCTTCTCCTCCAGATCCCCATTGCAGATGTTGCTGATGTGCCTCGGAGCATAGAAATAATGAGATTCCACCTTCCCTCCGGACAGCATATCGAAAATCCTTTGAAGCGTGTAACCGTCTCTCGCTACGAAATAAACCGTTCTGAAACCGTCTTTCCTGATGCTTTTGTACAGCCAATTCACATATGCTGTGACCACCGGACCGGCGAAAAGATACCCGAACCTCTCCCAGTAGTCCATATCCCTGGCCCTCCCGAGAGAGGCAACAGCCAACAGCACCGAGGCATCCAACTGCGGATTAGAATCGATGAATGGCCTCATGCGGCAATCTGTTTCCAGGAGGGCATCAATGTTCTTGGTGACCCAAAAAGCTTTGATTCCCATTTTCTTCGGGACTCTGCAATCGCTGATGAGATTGTCTCCGATGTGCACCACCCCCGACGGCCTGATTCCCAGATCTTCTATAGCATATTGGAAGAGGGTCCCTTTGAGCTTCGTCTTCATTAGGTCGCTGGAGATATACAGCCTCTCAGCCCTGCCGTATCCGCATTTATCAATCATCGCCTGAACGGTTTCCTTAGGCAGATACATATCGGAAATGATGACTATTCTCTTTCCTTTGTCTGCAGCATAATCGAAAAGCAGCTTCAGCACCGGATTTGGGGTGATGAATCTGATCTCTGCCTCTTTCTCTGCATCCTTCAGCAGACGGTACACGGCCGGGATGCTATCATAGATCTGGTCCAGAGTGACCTCCTCATCGTCAGGATGCGCCGCCCTGCATTCTCTTTCGGCATTTATCCGTGCCGCAGCAAAACCCTTCTTCCCAGAACTGATCTCGACCGAGGTGAAAATATCGGTTGGTCTGACGAATGGGCGAATGGCCAACGTATCAAAGAAATCGAAAGAGACCACCTCACAACGATCTATGGCGGATTGGATGCCCCTGTAATCGATGTAGTGATCGGTGTTGATCTGCTTTGCAGCCTCCCTCTCAAAACGCTTCAGCGTAAGGAGCTTCGAAACGATAGAATGCTTTTCTCTGTTGTATCTCTTGAACCTGTACCTGATTATTGGATCCTTATCGAAGATCCTCGATGCATATTCGTCCCTGAACTTCTTGGACCTATGGGCCGAGACCTCCGCCATAGATTTCGCCAGCATGGCCTTGGTGTATCCAAGCTCCTTGGAAATCTCGGCATGAACATCCTGGGATTTGAGAAGCAGAGACCCGGCAGCAGGGGACATGGCAGCATATTGCCACCATTCGCGATAATAATGGCAATTGCAGTAGTTCCAGGGTTTGTTTCCCCCTGCATAATGCATGATCTTCGCTGCTCTGAAGGAATCAGCGATCTGCTCAGACGGATAGTAACTCCTGGTAAAAGAGCGCGAGTAATCTATGTTGAAGTCGCAGAAAACGTTGTAATGCGGAGGAAGGAACTTCACCTTGTCGTGATTGGCCTGCCCGATCGTGGCATTGAGGATGTCCTGATCCGCGAACGGAGGGTTGGGATGACAATCGAAGAATCTCCTGAACGAAGACCAAAGGCCGATCGATCTGGCCTGATCTAAATCGACGAGGAAGAATCCTGCGTTGAAATATGGGGCGGCCATCGGGTCCTTGACGAACAGTGCGTACTCATCCCAGCCATATACATGAGCCAGCACCTCTTCCCTTTTGTCCATGGCGTAGATCTCCACGACAGCGGCGAAAAGGCTCTTCCCCAGACCGTCGTAAATCGGCGCAAGATCGGTATTGATGATCATGTCGCCGTCAACATAGAAGACCTTGTGCACAGTTTCAGGGAGAATCTTGAAAATCAAGAGGCGATAATAGCAGACGATATTGATATAGGAATTATGGAAAGTGGTAATATCCACATCAGCGAATAATTTCTCATACTGCTCCATTGAGTAGATCTCAATGTCACAGTCACGGAACTTCTTTAGAGCCAGGAGCCTTTTCTCATAATCTGGGTTAATGTCCCTCATGAATAGGTGAAAAGAGGCCCTCCTGGACCGATCCAGATTGGCCAGGATGGAGGTGCATGTAACAACGATCTGATCGACGTAATTGCGATCGCCGGTAAGAACGAAGTCTATCCTGTCCAAAGAAACGTCTCCTGTCTAGATTGTTTCAAATCGCTGGCAGATATTTAATTTAATGGAATGAACCTGAGACTCAGGAAAAATGCTCTCTGCAGCACTGTATGCTCAATGATTGATGCTTGAATGCCAAGAGATATTAAGGCTGATGATCGCAGTCTCAGAAAGACATACAGATCTCTGATACATGCAGACATAAATATCGTCATACATCGAAAGAATATGTCAATTCATTCAGTCTCTTATCAGTTCCACCCTGCCGCGGGCCCAGGCATCGCCCATCCTTGCGGACTTCTCATACCATTCGGCAGCCTTGGCACGGTCCCTCCTCACTCCTGTTCCGTTGAAATACAGATTGCCCATCCGATTGCATGCGTCGATGTTCCCTTCGTCACCGATGACGGCCAACGCCGAGACCGCTTCCTCGAACATCCGGCGGTCATCAGATAGCCCGGAGGCATAGAGATCGATTATGTTCCCGAGAGCGACGGTGTTTCCATTATGCGAGGCCTTCCTGAACATCTCGGCCGCTTTCGCAATATCTTCAGCTGCCCCTTTGCCATCGCGGTACATCTCGCCGACCCTGTTAGCGCTCCAGGAATCCGAATTCATGGCAGCAGACTGATACCACCTCAGTGCCTCGGCATAGTCCTTCACCACCCCGATCCCCGAGTAGTAGAAGTTGCCCATCCTCCTCATGGCGTCGGCATTGCCGTTCTCCGCCAGAAACCTCATCCTCTCGATCTGCTGCTTCCATTCGTCGTTTCCCTGAGCCAGAGAGGCATTGATCGCATTCCCCGCCCCTGGAGCGATGCCTTGCATGGCCGCGGACTCGTAGCACTTCTCCATGAAATCTGCGTCCGGTGCGCCTGACGTCCTCATCCTGTCGGCCACCTGGATGCAATTCCATCCAAGAGATGAGAACGAGTAGAGGGAGAACCACTTCCTGGATCCGTCGAGGTCCACCTCGGTCCCCACGCCGTCCCTCATCATCACGGCCGTCTGGTACATGCAGTTCCCGTTGCCCAGCTCCGCGCCCCTGAGGTAGAGCGCGAAGGCCTTGCGCTCATCCCTCGGGATGACCTTCCCGCGGAAGTACAGGTCTGCCAAGAGGGTTATCGAGGGCATGAAGCCCCTGCCGCTCGCCTCCGTGAGGTAGGCCTCCATCTTCTTCGGGTCCTTGGGGATGCCAGCGCCATCACGGCACATGACGGCAGCCTGGTGCATCGCCGGCGGATAGCCCTGACCCGCCGACTTGACGAACCAATCGAATGCCTCCCTGCGGCCGTCATTGGAGAGCGCCAGCTTCAGAAGGGTGTCCCCGCATCTGAACTGATCCAATGAATCGCCAAGCTGCCCGATCGCAACAGCTGCCTTCCGAAGCTCATCGCGGAAGCCGTTCTGCGGCCCGGCGGCTGATATCCTGAGCTTGGCATCGCCGTTGCCCATGTTCACGGCCGATTGGTAGAGGAACATGGCCTCTTCGTCCTTGCCCTCCTTCGCAAGCATGTCCCCGTACTCCACCTGGGCCTGCGGATGCCCCTGGTCTGAGGCTTTCCTGATCCATTCCCGATAAAGCTCTGCATCTTTCCCGAACGGCCCGCTGCCGTCCCTGTACATCATAGCCAAGCGGAACTGCGATTCGGCATCCCCAGACTGTGCCAGATCGGAGATGACCTCGGGGGATTCGGACATGGCGTATTCATATTGGGCGCATATGTCCCGAGGCCTGCCGTCCCTGAAGATCCTGCCGCCCTCGATCCATATGACGCGGGTGCACATGTCCTCCATGTCGCGGATCGAGTGCGACACGAAAACGACCGTCTTCCCGCTCTTGGCCAGATTCCTGAAGTGCTGCTGCGCCTTCTTCCTGAAGCTCTCATCTCCGACGCTGAGTATCTCGTCCACCAGCATGATGTCGGAATCAACGTTGACCATGATGGCGAAGGCCAGCCTGCTGTACATCCCGGAGGAATAGGTCCGAACCGGATTGTCGATGTACTTTCCGATCCCGGAATAGTCGATGATCCTCTGGACGTTCGGCTCCATCTCCTTCCTCGTGAATCCGTAAAGCTCCCCCTTGAGGTAGATGTTCTCCCTTCCGGACATATCCTGGTTGAAACCCATGCCCAGCTCCAGGATCGACGCCACCTTGCCTGAATGCTCGATCTTCCCGGAATCAGGCTCCATGATCTTCGCGATCATCGAGAGCAGCGTGCTCTTCCCTGCGCCGTTCCTTCCGATGATCCCCAGGACCTCCCCCTTCCTCACGTCCAGGGACAGGTCGTCGATGACCCTGTTCTCCACCTTCTTCGTAGGGTTCCTGTTGAAACGCCCCGCCTTCCGGTCGGGGTCCGATACCTCTATCCTGAACGTCTTGCAAACATGTCTGACCTCTATCGCATTCTTGGGATCCATGATTAAAGCCTCTCTGCGAACCCGCGCTTGAGGCGGCGGAACACCGCATAGCCCAGGACCAATGCGAATAACGCCAGCAGCAGGCACATCGAGATGACCCATGCGTCCGGCGGTTCCCCGAAGTACACTGCGCTGTGAAGCGCTTCGACAAAATAGGTGAACGGATTGATCCAGATGAGAGCATTCAGCAGGCCGGTGGCCTCATCGGCGAAGAAGTACATGGGGGTCATGAAGAAGAACACCATGCTTATCGAGTTCAGAACGTACTGGACATCGCGGGAGTACACGGTCAGGGAAGAGAACAGGAACACGTACCCCGTGACGAAGATCAGCTCCAGGATAAGAACCGCCGGAACGAAGAGCATGGAGACCCAATCGAGCGAGAAACCAGTCGCGGCAATCAGGATGAGGCTGACCGAGTAACCGATCAGCATTATCAGGAACGTGCTAAGGGTCTGGGCGAACACCAGGATCTCCCTGGGGAAGTAGATCTTCTTGACCATGCCCGAGTTGCCGGTGATCGCAGATGCCCCTCCCGTCAGGTTCTGGGTCATGAAGGAGAACGGGAACATCGCCGACAGGACGTAGACCATGAAATCAGAAATCGCCGACTTGCGGATCTCCGTGAACACGACGTAGTAGACGCAGATCATCACCATGGGGATGATGAAGTTCCAGGCGAATCCCAGAGCGGAGTTGCGATAACGGCCGAACAGGTTGTTGTAAACAAGGGAATGCAGGATGCTGCGGGAAGCGTACAGCTCGCGCAGATGATGCCTGGCCCCTCTGATGACCTTGTTTCCTCCGCTCTTCATGCTTTCCCTTTCTGAAACGCGTACCTTATATTAATTGTCGCCAACGGAAATGAAGGCATTTCCGAGTGCATCAGAGAAGGGGATGCACGGAATCCTCGTTTTTATATTGGACAAGGAGATAGGCCGTCCTATGAGCGGACGCAGGTACCTGGTGGTCGGAGCCGGGATATCGGGATCGACCATTGCAAGGCTGATGGCCGGCAGGGAGCCAGATTCTAGCATCACGGTCATCGATTCATCTGACCGCATCGCCGGAGCCTGCAGCGACCGCATCCAGGACGGGATTGACGTCCAGGACCTTGGTCCGCACATCCTGCATACAGACGACGCCGAGGTATGGGGATTCCTCTCCCGCTTCACCGATTTCAATGCCTACCTGCACCGCGTGAAGGGAATCATTGGGGGGTCCGAGGTCCCGCTCCCGTTCAACACCGACAGCCTCCGCATCTGCTTCCCCCCGACTGCCGCCGGCGAGATCGAGAAGAAGCTCGTGAACGCCTACGGGGTCGGAGCACGCGTCCCCGTAGATGAACTGAAGAAGAGCGATGACAGGGACATTAGGACGCTCGCTGCATTCCTCGAGAGGAGATGCACGCCGGATGGCGGGGGGCAGGTGCCTGCCGGTCTCTGCGGGGCGGCCGACCGCGGGATCGTGATAGTCTCCCGCGAACCTGGATGCTACGGCGAGAAGTACCAGGGAGTGCCCGTCGGGGCTTTCAACAACACCCGCAGGGGAACGGTGCTTGGAGGATATTCTGCGATGGTACGCAACATGCTCGACATGCCGAACGTGAAGGTATGCCTCGGGACTCCGTTCGACCCTGATTCCGCCGATGACTATGACAGGATATTCTACACAGGCAGCGCCGACGGGCTGCTGGATTACCGTTTCGGACGCCTCCCGTATCGTTCAAGGCGCTTCGTCTTCGAGACCCATCTCAGGGAGCATGTTCTGGACAACGCCGTCATCGAATACCCTGAGAATTATGACTTCGAGAGAATCCACGAGTTCAAGTACTACCTGGGCACGAAGACCCAGACCACCATGACTGCGAAAGAGTACCCTGACGAGTACGTCCCCGGCAAGAACGAACCGTGCTTCACCATCCCGTCAGCTGAGAGCGTGGCCCTTCACAGAAAGTATGCAGAGGCGGCCGCTTCGGAATTCCCTAACCTGAAACTCCTGGGAAGGCTTGGAGACTACAGGGACTACAGCATCGGCGAGGCGGTCTCCAGGTCCATCTCAGTGTTCAGGGAGGAGTTCGGACCTGAGCTCCCGGAGATCAGGAACCACAAATCGAGCAGGACCGCCGGCAGCAAGACGCCCACCGTGATGTACCTGGGGTATTGAGATGGCAGGCTCAAACGTGAAGAAGGCGCCGACCGGGACCGTGATGGTCACCGGAGGCTGCGGATACATCGGCTCCCACTGCGTCCTGGCACTTCTCGAGAAAGGCTATGATGTGGTATCTTTCGACAATTTCTCAACAGGGCACAGGGAGATCTCAGACAGGATCACATCATTCTCCGACGATTTAGCAGGAAGATACCTGGGGGCTTTCGAAGGCGACCTTAACAGCCCATCTGATCTGGAGATGGCGTTCTCCGAGCACCATCCGTCAGCCGTCATCCACTTCGCGGCCCTCTCCCGCGTCGAGGAATCCATGCAGGACCCGGCGAGATACTACAGGAACAACGTGTGCGGGACGATGAACCTCCTGGATGCGATGAGGGAGAACCGCATCGACAAGATCGTGTTCTCGAGCACCGCCGCGACCTACGGGGAGCCGAACTACGTGCCCATCGACGAGAAGCATCCCTAGGTTCCCATCAACCCATACGGCAACACCAAACTGGCCATCGAGCGCATGATGGACGACTACGGGAAGGCCTACGGGATCCGCAGCGTCAGGCTCAGGTACTTCAACGTCGCCGGGGCCGATTCGAGGCTGAGGACGGGGGAGTGGCACGCCAATGAGTCGCACCTGATCCCCAGGATACTGATCTCAGTCTCTTCCGGAAAGCCGTTCAGGTTCTTCGGGACCGACTACCCCACACCTGACGGGACCTGCATAAGAGACTATGTCAACGTAGAGGACCTTGCGGACGCTCACCTTCTGGCACTGTCCCATCTGGAGAAAGGCGGTGACACTGATTTCTTCAACCTCGGCACGGGCGAGGGTTCCTCCGTGAAGAACGTGTACGACGCATGCTGCAGGGTCCTGGGCATCGACATCCCCTGCACATTCGAGGCCCGCCGTCCCGGGGATCCCGCAAAACTGGTGGCCGACAGCTCGAAGGCCAGGAATGTCCTAGGATGGAGGCCCTCCAGGACGCTGGATGACAGCATCCGCACTGCGTGGGAATGGGAGAAGAAGAGAAGGGAACTTTTCAGCTGAAGAAAGAACATTATAATCGATGTGCTCCGACTTATTCAGCCTCTAATGCTGAGTTCGGCAGTGTAATTGTCGCCGCGCGGCATCCCGATCCCCTTGGAATCCGAATCACCGTTCACCATATTCCGAGCACTGAGTCGACTGAAACTGCCCACGCGGCCACCGTCTCAGGATCAGAACCGACCTACACGTCGAAACCGGCAGCCGACAATCCGAGAGAAGCCGAATCGAATCTACCTACCTCATCTGATCCTACGCAGACAGTCACCTGAATGTCCCGGACTGCATTCTCCATTGACAGAGACTGAAACGGCTGCCGTCCTATCATCCGATCGTTCAGAAGCGTAAAGATAAACTGCTCCAACTGCAGATGCCATCGCGAAAATCGCGATCACGTCAATCGCGGCTGTGATGGAGTTTCACCGTTTCTCGCCCCTGCCCTTGAACACGCCCTTTATCCTCGACTTGATGTCGGTGATGGGGTCGACGTTGCAGGGATCGACACTGTGCAGAGAGGCCAGATATAGAGACACATGGTCCCCAAACATGATGCCGTAGATCATCCGCTCCAGCTGGGTATCGCCGCGGGTCTCGATGTACTTCGGTTCCAGCCCGCGGGTCTTCAACAGGTCCGACGTTGCGTGGACGATGTCGTTGATGTACTCCAGAGAATCATCGTTGATGATGATCGGGACGAAATCGAACCTCTTGTTGTCATCGTACCAGCCGACGACCTCGTTGTGATTGAACTCAGGCATCACTCCGGAGAATGCCACCATCTTCGAGTTCTCGTTGAGCTGGTTCTTCATCCTGACGGCAATCGACTCCATGTCCGGCGTCCCATAGACAACTGGTACCTTCCCATCGACGGCTTCTGCCAGCCTCCAGGCTTCCCCTTCGCCGTCCTCGATGTCCTCCTGATAGCGGCGGAGACGTGGGATCATCCCTCTGATCTCATCCCTCACGGCGGGTCCGCCGGCATCCTCGATGATGGCCCCCAGAGTGCCGATGAACCACCCGATGGCGCTGCGAGGCTGCATCTTCTTGCCGTTAATCATTACCAATGGATTGCCGTTCTTCCTGGTAAGCTCCAGAAGATCGCCGCCATGTGTCACCGAGACCACATCGAGGCCCATGTCGATGGCCTTCTCGTACATGTAGAGCGTCTCAGCCGTGTTGCCCGAGTAACTGCAGGCCACCAGCAGGGTGTTCTCCTTGTTGATCCACGAAGGCAGCGACATAGTCTTCACGATGTCCACCGACACCGGAGACTTGTAGTACATCGAATCAGCGTAGATCCTCCCGCCGATAGCAGATGCGCCCATTCCGCAGATGAGGATGTGAGAATACTTTCTCTTAAGACCTGTCTTAGAGGAAACGGCCTCTTCGAGGTCGTCAACGAAACCCGAGACCTCCGACGACATTTCGTTGAGTTGCTCAGTTGAAAAATCCATCTTGCGGGCCATAGCCATCCTCTAATTATAAGTGATAATGAGTACCTTAATAAAACGTTTATCTAACTTAATAAGGTTATTCGAAACTCGCATTCGATCTCAGTATTTGCAGGGACATGGCCAGAGACCCACCCTAGAATTATTTGCTTAGGCGCCTTGTTCTTCTCCGCTTCGCCAAGGCATTGTACGCCCTGACCGCAACCTTGTAGGCGGCCAGCCTGGGGAGGTCGGTCCACCTGACGATGAGGTGACGTGTGATTACGTGGCGGGTGTCCACGGCCCACTTCATCCCAGAAAGAGTGCATGGGTCGTTCCCGTGTTCCTCCGCTATGAGGACATCCAACCAAGAGTCCATGATGTGCCAGTCTATCCTGGGAACCCTCTGCCCGAACACATCCTTCCAGAGCTTTACGCAGTCCATGATGCCCGCTTCGATCTGCGGAAACGCTTCCTCCCTGATCCGTTCGTCCTCCGGGATCTGCGTAGCGGGGACCGGCTCCCCGTCCTCATTGAAGTCGTCCAGCGGAGGCTCGCCGCTGGCCATGAAGAACTCCGTCAGGTTCACGTAGGTCGAGGACAGCTTCTGCTCCGAACGATCGGCATAGCAGGAATGATCCGGGCCGCCCTCCGCGGTCACCGCATAGTAGCACCCTTCCAATTCCGTCCCCCGCATATAATCGGAGAGGTCCCGCTGAGCGGTGAAGCTTTTGGTGGTTGCGTCCACCACGGCGGCAGAAACCGGCGAACCGGCGGCAGATACAATATGCTTGGCACATCTGACGCGCCCCTCGGCGGAAAGCCTGTCCATCTCCTCCCTGTGCTCCTCTGCAAATCTCCTCCAGTCCCTGCGGGAAGCTTCATTAGGGCCGATGATTCCCCTGCGCAGCATGTAGTCCGCCATCGACAGAACGGCATCCCTGCGCTCCCAATTAGGAGAGCCGAATATCCTGGCCATCATCCTCGATGTGTGCAGATATGCATGAGCACGTCCCCCGTAAAGGGTCTCCCAGGAACGCATGGGCATATACCCGTCCCTCGACAGGAACAGAAGCTCTTCCGCTTTCTGCGTATGTTCCACGATGAACCTGGCGAAGACCGCGTTCATCGGTCCACCGAACCTGCGCGAGACCTTGTGCATATAGGCCTCATCCTTATCTGAGCTGGATTCAGAAAGCATGTCCATAGCGGCTACGGCCGATGCCTGCCAACAAGGGTTCTTTTCAGCAAACCGAGCCTCAGACCTGTGCCGAGACAGGTACCTTTCCGTCATGGGGATCCAGCGAACGGCGTCCATTCCCAGTGCAGCTGACGAACCGATGTCCGCGTTCGGACCGTCGCCTATTACGGCCACACTATGCGGAGAAAGACCCAGATAAGCCAGGACATTCTTCCACAGGCCGTTCCTCTTGGAGATCTTCTCCTCGCAGGAGACGAACAGCCTCTCCCATCCCGAGTAACCGCAATGCTCCAGAATATCTGATATCGTGCCAGATGACAAGTACATGTCAGAAACAAGCACAATCCTCTTCCCTGAGGACCTGGCTCTTTCGAACAGATTCTTTGCCTCAGGATCAGCGAAAGAGAGCGAGACCTCTGCCCGGATCTCCTCCTTCATCATCCGGGCGTACATCGAATCCATGCTGGAATAGATCCCTTCCAACCTGGTCTCCCTGTCCTTCTCTCTGGCCTTCCTCTCTGCCTTGACCCTTGCCTCGGCGAAGCCTGGAGCGGAGAACTCATCCTCCAGATACCCGAATAGATCCCGAGGCTCAAGGAAAGGCCTGCAGGTCAGCGTTCCGAAGACATCGAAGGCGACGGCCTCAGCGCCTTCGACAGCCTTGTCCGGGGAGCTGACCATGTTCCTCGCTCGGACTGTGCCAGGTCCTTGAGGAAGCTGTAGTATGCCGTCTCCTTGAACCTGGAGACCCACTGGAGGAGCTGCTTCTTGGTGATGTAGCCCCTGCTGAGGGCGACCTGCTCCGGGCATCCTACAAGGGCGCGCCCGTTCTTCTCGGCATCGTGGACGTAGTTCCCGGCCGACAGCATGGTGTCGAAGGTTCCGGTGTCCGCCCAGGTGACCTCGTCCGGCAGGGATATCGCGCGGAGCTTCCCTGCCTGCATGTAGAGCCTGTTCAGGTCGGTTATCTCGAGCTCTCCGCGCTGCGACGGCCTGAGCTGCTTGGCGTACTTCACTGCATCCCGGTCGTAGAAGTACAGCCCCGTGACGGCCATGTCAGACTTCGGCTCAGCAGGCTTCTCCTCGAGGGAGACGACCTTGCCGTCAGCATCGAACTCCGCGACGCCGAACCTCTCCGGGTCGCTGACCTTCTTGCAGAACACTGTGGCGCCGTCGTTCGACATCGCCTCGGCCAGAAGCTCATCCATCTCGTCCCCGCAGAATATGTTGTCGCCGAGGGCGAGGGCGACGCTTCCCCCTCCGATGAACTTCTCGCCTATCAGGAAAGCATCGGCGATGCCGCGCAGGGTCTTCTGGACCGCGAACTTTATCTTGATCCCGAACTGGGACCCGTCGCCGAGGAGCCGTTTGAAATACGCTCTGTCCTCCTTGCTGACGATCACCAGAATCTCGGTTATCCCCGCGCTCATCAGCGCGGAAAGCGGATAGTAGATCATGGGTTTGTCGTAGATCGGCAGCAGGATCTTCGAGATGTGCTGGCTGGCCGGATAGAGACGGGTGCCCCTGCCGGCTGCCATTATTATTCCCTTCATAACCGCCGTTCCCCACGTTCATTAGTTATAAAAAGGTGCCAGTCACAAAGACGTTATTTCCGCCGATTGTACGTCGATAGCCGTACATAGCGCACGCGCCCTAACGGATGCGCCCTGAACTGAAGCAAATGCTTTTATCAGACGAGCGAATCCAAGTGTTCAACCCGTGGCTGTGGGGCTGTGGGGTAGCTTGGTATCCTTGTAGGTTCGGGACCTATTGACCCCGGTTCAAATCCGGGCAGCCCCACTCGGATCGCGTTCATATCCGGCGCCTGCGGTGTTTTTGGATTTGGCCTGTCTTTTCGAACCGTGCACAGACTTGCCCCGTCATGCACCGCCGATCATGCGCCGGCATCTGGGTCACTGTATGGATGATGCATCTATCGGGCCGTCGATGATGCCTGCGCCCCCTATCGAGCGCATCAGCACGGTCCTCGCGGCGTCATGGCTGGCCCGGCCGCCGTTGGATGCGGAGTAATGCATGAGGACGCGGCAGGGGATTCCCTTCTCGAAAAGGTCCTCGGCGTTCTTCAGGATGCAGCAATCGGTGTCGAAGCCTGCTATGTATACAGTTCCTACTCTGCGCTCCTTCAGGAGTGCCAGCAGCCTGCCGTCCGCCGCCGTGTAGAGATGTTTCTCGATGATGAAGTCCGCCCTGTCCTCGACGAAGTCCAGAAGATCCGTGTCGGGCGGGGACGCCATCCCCGTCCAGCCCATGAGCTCCCGGTAAGGGGACCCCGGGACGTTGACGAACTTCGTCGCTATGACCGTCCCGAACGGAAGCTCCAGAAGCTCCCTGATGCGCGGGACGGCATGCTCGGTCTCCGCCGAGACGAAGCCCCGCTGCACATCGATCAGCAGCAGGGCGGCGCCGGTCAATCGGAGGCCTCCGGCGGATGGGCGTCGCACCAGAGACGCGCCCTCCTGCACAGGTACCCGACGATCATCAGGAACACGATGCCGATCATGACTGGCCTTATGATGTACCAGAGGGAGTCGTAGTTGCTGAACACCATGGTCAGGGCGGTGGCGCCCCCGGGAGGGTGGATGGTGTCAGTGCAGACCATGACGATGATGGCGATCGCGACGGCGGCCGCAATCGAGTACCATTCGATGCCCATGAGGATCACGCACATGGCACCGATGAAAGCTGAGAACAGATGTCCGAAGAACACGTTCTTCGGCTTGGAGAGCGGGCCGTCCGGAACAGCGAACACGAGGACGGCCGTGGCACCGAACGAGGTCACCAGATAAGGGTCGTTGAACTCGAGGTCCGCCCAGGCCGTGACCGCGATGCCGACGAACGCCCCGATGAAGGTTATCTGGAGCTTCCTCGGGTCCTTCTCGGTCGGATGGAAGTATCCCTGAAGTTTGCTCATGCACCCGCGGACCTGCGCCCGCATATAAATACGGTAGGTTTCCGTCCGGATACGCTGGGATCCTGTCTTCCCTTCTCCGGAAATGTGCCTGTCACCTGCCGGGCGCGGGATGCATGCGAACGTTTATGTATGCCCGACGGAGGAATGGAGAAGGATGACTTACATCGTGATCCTCAACGGCAGCCCCCGTCCCCGGGGGAACACCGCTTCGATGATAGACGCCTTCGAGAAGGAGGCCGCGAAGCTCGGGATCGAGGTGCGCAGGTACAACATGTTCAGCCTGAACATCCGCGACTGCAAGGAATGCAACGCCTGCTACCGCGCAGGCGGCAAGCCCTGCATCCAGAAGGACGACTTCAACCCCATCGCCGAGGACATCAGGCGCGCCGACGGCGTGATCTTCTCCTCTCCGGTCTTCTGGTTCTCCATGACCGCCAACCTCAAACTCATCATGGACAGGATGTACTGCTACAGCGGGCTCGGCTTCGACGTGGGCGAGAAGAAGGTCGGCATCATAGCCGCGGCCGGGGATGATGAGGAGGACACCTTCGAGTGCCTGGTGGACCCCATCGAGAAATCCTGCGACCTCCTGAACTGGAACGTCGTGGGGAAGGTCCTCGCCGGGAACGTGATGGAGATGTCCGACGCGGACAAGGCCGGATGGCCCGCCAAGGCCGCCGAGCTGGCACATGCGTTCGTCTGACATCGGTACGGACGAAGATCATCGCAGAGAATCGCGGAAGAAAAGGAGGGATCGCATAATATGAAGGTGATGTTGGTCAACGGCAGCCCCCATGAGCACGGATGCACCTACACCGCGCTGAAGGAGGCCGCCGACGCTCTGGAGAAGAACGGGATAGAAGCGGAGATCATGTGGATCGGCAAGGATGCCATGTACGGCTGCTCCGCCTGCGGATACTGCAAGAGGAGCGGGAAAGGCTGCATCAGGAAGGATTCGGTCAACGACGTCCTTGAAAGGATCGATTCCATCGACGGCTTCGTGTTCGGGGCGCCGGTCTACTACTCCGGGCCCGACGGCCAGCTCACGGCGTGGATGGACAGGCTGTTCTATGCCAGCGTCGGCAGGATGGCCGGGAAGGTGGCCGCCTCCGTCGTGTCCTGCCGCAGAGGGGGCGCCAGCGCCGCCTTCGAGCGCCTCAACCAGTACTACCTCATGAGCAGGATGATCGTCCCCGGGGCGACCTACTGGAACCAGGTCCACGGGGACACCCCGGACGAGGTCCGCCAGGACCTCGAGGGGATGCAGAACATGCGCATCCTCGCCGGGTACATCGCCTGGATCCTCAAGTGCATCGACGCCGGCAGGAAGGCGGGCGTGCCCGCGCCGCCCTCTGAGGCGAAGGTCTTCACGAACTTCATACGCTGAGGAAGGGAAGGGGTATGCCGGGCCGCCGCGAAAGGCGGCCGGGCGCGCCCTCAGCCCTGCCTCAGAGATTCTATCCATTCGCGCCCGCGGGCGTACTTCGACATCCGCTCCTCGTCGAACAGGTAGTCCTCGGTGAGCCTGTAGACCAGGCGCTTCATCATCCTGTCGTCCTCTATGGCCTCGTCGAGCGATTCGAACTCGAGCTCGCAGACCGGGGCCGATCTGGCGCCGGTGCGGGGGTCCACGTACACGACGCTGTCGTAATCGGCCGTGTACTTCCTGACATTCGAAGATATGACGAACTCGCACCGGGTTATCTCGGCGGCCAGTTTCGGCATCGGGTCGATGGTGTCCGTCCCGAGGTAGTTCCGCGCATGGTCCTCCAGCGCCTTCATCCTGTCGAACCCCGGGACGTTGACCACCCTGGTCTCGACCTCGCGGCGGGAGAGCCCCATGCCGCTCCTGATGCTGGGCATCTTCACCGTGACATAGCCGGTGATGCCCTCGTCGCGGAAGCGCAGGACGATGCCCCGGTCCGCGAACGTGTCCCCCGGGTCGGTGTAATAGGTGTCGGTGTGCTTCTTCACCGATGCGTCCCCGCATGAGAACCCCTCCCTGGAGATGACTGAGCGCAGCCTCTGCAGGGCCGGGCCGGGATCGTCCGAGAACACGAACGGCCCCGAGTCCGCATAGAGCTTGATCTCGTTCTCCGTCCTAACGTCCGTCATGGTATCGCATATGCGAACGTTCCGCAGGGCTATAAAAGCGCGCTGCGAAGGCCTGCGGATCAGTTCTTTCCGCGGAACGACTTGTCGGTGCCCTCGATATAGGAGCAGATGATCTTCCTCTCGGCGGTCCTAAGGGCCACGTTGAGGGTGGATTTGGAGCATCCCAGGATGCCCGAGAGCTCGTCGAGGTCCATCTTCCTGGGCACGGCGTAATATCCGCGGGCGTAGGCCTCGCTGAGGTACTTCTCCTCCTTGGGAGTGAGGGTCATCTCGTCGCCGAACTTCCCTCCGGCAAGGAACTTGATCCTGTAGCCGTAGTCGCGGAGGGCCGACATGAGGCCGTGGACGGTGGAGGAGTCCGGGCCGACGATGGTCCACTCCACCAGGTTGTTCTCCAGCGGGACGGAGGACATGAGGAAGCACTTGTTCTTGCTGATCAGCGAGCAGATGAAGCAGCTGTGGTTGGTGATCATCGCTGTGTAATGGGTGGAGCTGATCCTCTCTATACTGCACTCGCCCAGGTCGGTCTTGGTGACGCCCTCTTCCAGGACATCCTTGTCCTGGGTTATGACCCTCATCATGGAGATGCCCTCTCCGGCGTTGGTGGACGAGCATTTGATGACCTGTATCGAAACATCCGCTCCCTCGGGAATGGGGATCAGCCTGCGGCAGGGATGCTCCTCGTATGGCATGCTGCGGTCGATCATCAGTCTGCAGTAGTACATCGGATTACCACCCATCCAAGCGGAGTTGGATTATATTAAACATGCTTAGAATGTATCAAAACGATACTTAAATCCCATCCAACAGATCTGGCCTATCGGGGTTATAGAAAAACTTAACCGCGAAAACAGGAAGGGGCGTGTGAAAAGGTTTTATACGAGGTCCCGAAGGGCCCCGGGCCGGCCGGGGCTCAGGCGGAGAGCTTGGACGCGGCGGCGTCCACGTACGCCTTCCAGGCCTTCTCGAGGTCGGGCCTCTGCACGGTCTCGATGACGTACTTCGCGAACTCCTCGCCGGTGGCGCCGGTGGACCTGCCGGTCATGACCAGCTTCTTCTCGAACTGGACGCAGACATCGAGCGCCATGTCGAGCTTCCTGGCCTTCTCGGTCTCGCCGATGTGCTCGAGCATCATCGCGACGGCCTTGATCATCGAGCAGGGGTCGGCGTACTTGGCGCGGCCCTCGGTGACCATCCTGGGCGCGGAGCCGTGGATGGCCTCGAACATGGCGTACCTCTTGCCGACGTTGGCCGATCCGGCTGTTCCGACGCCTCCCTGGATCTGCGCCGCCTCGTCGGTGATGATGTCGCCGTAGAGGTTGGGGAGCACGAACACGCGGAAGTTGGACCTGCGGGCCGGGTCGAGCAGCTTGGCGGTGGTTATGTCAATGAACCAGTCGTCCCACCTGACCTCAGGGTAGTCCTTCGCGACCTTCTCGGCGATGGACAGGAACTTCCCGTCGGTGGTCTTGATGATATTGGCCTTCGTGATGACGGAGACGTAGTTGGCGCCGGACTTCTTCGCGTAGTCGAACCCGGCCCTGAGGATCCTCTCGGTCCCCTGGGTGGTGGCGACGCAGTAGTCGATGGCCAGGTCGTCGGTGACGTTGATCCCATTGGAGCCGACGGCGTAGGACCCCTCGGTGTTCTCCCTGAAGAACCTCCAGTCGATGCCGAGCTCCGGGACCTTGACGGGGCGGATGTTAGCGAAGAGGTCGAGCTGCTTCCTCATGGCGACGTTGGCGGACTCGATGTTGGGCCAGGGGTCGCCCTTCTTGGGGGTGGTGGTCGGGCCCTTGAGGATGACATGGCACTGCTTCAGCTGCTCCATGACGTCGTCGGGGATGGCCTTCATGGTCTCCACGCGGTGCTCGATGGTGAGCCCGTCGATGTCCCTGATCTCGACCTTCCCGGCCTTGATCTTATCAGCCAGGAGGAACTCGAGGACCTTCTCGGCGTCCTTGCAGATGTAGGGGCCGATCCCGTCCCCTCCGCAGACTCCGATGATGAGCTTGTCCAGCTTGGAGTAGTCCGTCCAATCCGGTTCGTTCTTCAGCCTCTCGACCCTCTCAAGCTGCTGCCTGAGGAGGGCGCCGTACTGTTCCTGGGCCTTCTTGATTGCCTGCTCGTCGACCATTTCGATCGATAGTGCATCTGGCACGTGCGTTTAAAACTATGCGCGCGCAGGAACGGGGCTGCCGGGGCGGTCCGCATGCGCGGGCCGCGCCGGGCTCATTCGCCGCCCAGGGCCTGTCTGAGGGTGCGCCATCCGAGCATGGCGCACTTCACGCGCGCCGGCATGTGCGAGACGTCCGCGAGGCAGCCGGCCTCTCCCAGCTCGCCGATCTCATCGGGACCGGCCTCGCCTTTGATCATGCGCATGAAGATGTCCGCGAGGCGGAGGGCGTCCTCCCCGGTGCGGCCGATGACCAGGTCGCACATCATGTCGGCGGACGCCTGCGACACCGCGCATCCGCTGCCGGAGAAGGCGGCGTCCTCTATCTTCCCGTCCTGCCCGACCTTCAGCTGCAGGACGATGTCGTCGCCGCAGCTGGGGTTCACCCCCTCCAGCTCCGCGGTGGGGCCTTCGATCCTCCGCTTGTTCCCCGGATGGAGGTTGTGGTCGGTCAGGATCTCCCCGTAGAACGTGTCAGTCGGCATACCCCATCTCCCTCCTGATCTTGGAGAGCGAGGCGGCGAGCCTGTCGATCTCCTCCTTCGTGTTGTAGAAGGCGAAGCTCGCCCTCACGGTCGCCGAGACCGGTGACCCGTCCGCGTTCTTTATGAAGGCCATCAGCGGCTGGGCGCAGTGGTGGCCGGCGCGCACCGCGATGCCGTCCGCGTCGAGGATGGACGCCACGTCGTGCGGGTGCACCCCGTCCAGGGTGAAGGTGACGATCCCGATGTGCTCCGCCGGGTCCTCCGACCCGATGATATGCACTCCTTTGACCGCCTTCAGCTTCTCCATCGCGTAGGCGGTCAGCATCTCCTCCCTCTGCCGGATGTCCTCCATGCCCACAGACCAGATGTACTCAATGGCCGCCTCCAGCCCCACGGCCCCTCCCACGTTCACCGTGCCGGCCTCGAACTTGTGCGGGACCTCCGCGAAGGTGGCGCTGTCGCGGCGGACGTACTCTATCATCTCGCCTCCGGTCATGAACGGGGGCATCTTCTCCAGGTACTGCATCTTCCCATAGAGCACGCCGATGCCCATCGGCGCGTACATCTTGTGGCCGGAGAAGGCCAGGAAGTCGACGTCCAGGGCCTGCACGTCCACCGGGATGTGCGGGACGCTCTGCGCCCCGTCGCAGACGAACACGCTGCCGTTCTCGTGGGCGATGCGCGCGAACTTCCCGACATCGTACAGCCTGCCGAGGACGTTCGAGACCTGAGCCATGGAGACTATCTTGGTCCTGGGCGTGAGGGCGGAGCGGAAGGCCTCTTCCGTTACAGTCCCGTCCTGCTCGCACTCGATGTACCTGAGCTTCGCGCCCGCGTGCCTGACGGCCTGCTGCCAGGGCAGGATGTTGCTGTGGTGCTCGAACACCGTCACCAGGACCTCGTCCCCCGGGCGGAGGAGGAGCTCCCCCAGGCTGTAGGCAACGAGGTTCAGCGCCTCGGTCGCATTCCTGGTGAAGATCACCTCTTCCGGCCGGGAGGCGTTGATGAACCCCGCGACGGTCCTGCGGGCATGCTCGTGGGCCTCGGTGGCCTCCTCGCTGAGCGCGTAGACTCCCCTGTAGGGGTTCGCGTTCGCGGTGCGGTAGAACCGCTCGACCGCATCCATCACGCACTGCGCCCTCTGCGCCGTGGCGGCGTTGTCCAGATAGGCGACGGTGCTGTCCCTGAGCAGCGGGAAGTCCTTCCTGAGCTCCGCTGCTTTCTTCTCATCAATCATTCATCTCCCTCCTCTGCGCCGGCGTCGAAGAAACGCTCGGCCTCCAGCCTTATCCCGGCGTCCGGGATCATGCGGCACAGCTTCCTGAGACGGGAATCCGCGATCGCCCTGCAGGCGGTCTCCGCGTCTATCCCCCGGGAGCCCATGTAGAACAGGACGTCATCGCCGAGCCTCCCGATGGTGGCCCCGTGGTCGCCCTCGACGTCCTCCTCCGCGCACAGTATCAGGGGGACGGTCTTGTTCTCCACCCCGTCGTCGAACATCAGTATGTCCTCCTTCTCGCTCCCCTTGGACCCGGAGCACCCGCTGCGGAAGTCGATAGTCCCGCGGAAGGTCTTCTTGGACCTGCCGCGCAGGGAGCCTTCGGCGTCCATGCGGGACTCTGTCCTCTTACCGCGGTGCACCGCCTCATAGTTCATGTCGAGGACCGTGTCCCCGCCGATCATGTACCCGACGTCCGCCCCGAGGCGGCTGGAATCGCCGGCGAGGTCGATGCTGCGGCCGGTGTATATCTCCCGCCCTCCCAGGATCGCATCGGCAAGGTCGGCGGAGGCCCTGTCCCCCAGCCTCCCGCCGACGTCGCTGATCAGGCGGAACCCGCTGCCCAGGAGGTCTACCTGCACCAGGCGGACCTTCGCTCCGGGGGCGGCGTCGATCAAGGTCTGCACTGCCGCCTGCCCTCCGGCATCGGCGGATGACGAGAGCACCATGACGGCGGTCATCTCGGAACCCTCCCCGGCGCGCAGGACGAGGCGGAACGCCTGGCTCCTGCCGCCGGCGAGGTCCGCGCGGATGATGACAGGTTCTGCAGGCCTCTTCCCTGCGGGGACCGTTATCTCATATGCCTTATCCCCGGCGGCGTAGATAAGACGGGCCATGTCGGGGCCGCAGCCGGTCCTCATGCCACTGAGGTCCTCCGCGTCCGTCCTGGAGACGGTCACCGGAGACCCGGCCGGGACCGTTATCTCCGGCGCGGCGGCCTCCGGGATGTCCGCGCTCACATCGGCATGGTTCACCCCGAGCCATTTCCAGGTGGGGGACGGCAGCCTGTCGATGCTGATGTCCATCTTCCCTTCTCCGGGCATCATGCTCCCCCCTTCATCTCGAGGTTGATCAGGTTGTTCATCTCCGCGGCATATTCCAGCGGGAGCTCCTTGGACACGTTCCCGGCGAAACCGCTGACGATCATCGCGCGGGCGTCCTCTTCAGATATCCCTCTCGACATAAGGTAGAACACCGCATCGTCGCTGATCTTGCCTATGCGCGCCTCATGTCCCACATCGGCGTCGTTCGTCCTGATGTCCATCGCCGGGACGGTGTCGGACCTCGAAATGCCGTCGACCATCAGCGACTGGCAGGACACGAACGCCTTGCTGCCCTTGGCCTGCGGGTTCACGACCACCGCGCTCCTGAAGATGCTGGCTCCCCCGTCCTTGGAGATCGATTTTGTGCTGATGTGCGACGAGGTGCAGGGGGCGTTGTGGACGACCTTGGCGCCGGTGTCCAGCTCCTGCCCCTTCCCGGCGAAGGTTATGCCGGTGAACTCGCAGCTCGCACCCCTGCCCTGCAGGATGCTCATCGGGTACAGGTACGAGGTGTGCGATCCGAACGATCCGGAGACCCATTCGATCTTGCCGCCCTCCTCCACCCTCGCCCTCTTGGTGTTGAGGTTGTACATGTTCTTCGACCAGTTCTCTATCGTGGAGTAGCGCAGGGTCGCATTCCTGCCGACGTAGAGCTCGACGCATCCGGCGTGCAGGTTGGCGACGTTGTACTTCGGCGCCGAGCACCCCTCGATGAAATGCAGGTACGCCCCTTCGCCGACGATGATGAGCGTGTGCTCGAACTGCCCCGCGCCCTTCGCGTTCAGCCGGAAGTACGACTGCAGCGGGAAGTCGAGGTGCACCCCGGGCGGGACGTAGACGAACGACCCGCCGGACCACACGGCCCCGTGGAGGGCGGCGAACTTGTGGTCCCCCGGCGGCACGAGCTTCATGAAGTGCTCGCGCACCATATCGGCGTACTCCCCGCGCATGGCGCTCTCGATGTCCGTGTAGACAACGCCCTGCTTGGCTGCCTCGTCCTTCACATTGTGGTAGACGAGCTCGGAATCATACTGCGCGCCCACTCCTGCGAGCGATTTGCGCTCCGCCTCCGGGATGCCGAGCTTCTCGAAGGTGTCCTTGATGTCCTTGGGCACGTCCTTCCAATCGCCCTGCATCTTCGCGTTCGGGCGGACGTAGGTAGCGATCCTGCCGATGTCCAGGCCGTCGATCGAAGGCCCCCAGTCCGGCACGGGCATCCTGTTGTAGATGTCCAGGCACTTCAGCCTGAACTCGCGCATCCACTGCGGGTCCCCCTTCTCGTCGGAGATCCTGCCGACGATCTCCGGCGTGAGGCCTTCCTCCATCCTGAAGGAGTCGTCCTCGGGGTTCCGGAAATCGTAGATGCTCCGGCCGCTGTCGGCATCCCGGACCTTCTCCCTGATGCTGTCCCTGCCTTCGCTCATGCTCGTACTCCGCGAATCCGTTCCGGTTGATCCCGTCGATCATGGAAGGCCCTCCGGCGGCCGCCAGCCTCCCCTGCACCATGACGTGGACCCTGTCGATGTCCAGGGAATCGAGGATGCGGGTGCTGTGGGTGATGACCAGCAGGGACCCTCCGACGGTCTCCCTGTAACGCTCGATACCGGCCGACACCGTGCGGACCGCATCGACGTCCAGCCCTGAGTCCGTCTCGTCCAGGATGGCCAGGTCGGGCTTCAGCATCAGCAGTTGCAGCACCTCGGCCTTCTTCTTCTCCCCTCCGGAGAAGCCCACGTTGAGCTCCCTGTCGAGATAGGAGATGTCCATGTTCAGCAGCTGCATGCTCTTCTTGGCCTCGTCCCTGAACTCGAAGTACTTCGCCCTCTTCCCGGTCCTCTGCTCGAGCGCCGTCCTCAGGAACTCCCCGAGCGTTATGCCGGGGACCTCCGCCGGCGTCTGGAAGGAGAGGAACATGCCCTCCTTCGCGCGCCTGTCGGCGGTCTCGTACGTTATGTCCTGCCCCTTGAAGGAGATCTTCCCGCCGGTGACCCTGTAGCGCGGGTCCCCCATCAGGGTGCATCCGAGAGTGGACTTCCCGGCCCCGTTCGGGCCCATGAGCACATGGACCTCTCCTTTTCCGATCTCCAGGTCGATCCCGTGCAGGATCTCCCTGCCGCCGGCCTCCGCCGTCAGACCTTCCACCTGCAGGAGGCTCCCGGCCGCCTGCGTTCCCTTTGCATCATCTATGCTCATTGCCGATCCCTTCGCTTCATCGTCTTCTGCAGTGCCGTCATCAGCTTCTCGACGGCCTCCTCGTTGCCCCGGAGCATCCCGCAGGTGACGCAGGTGCGGATGTAGCCCGCCAGCAGCTCCCTGTTGAATGAGTTCAGGGCGGCGTTGACCGCCGAGGTCTGGACGATTATGTCCGGGCAGGAGGCACTCTTCTCCAGCATCCCGCGTATGCCGCGGATCTGTCCTTCTATACGATTCAAACGGTGAATCAATTTGTCGTATTCTTCTTTAGAATGCTCCATGGGCTTCATGCAGCCGCCGCATTCCAACGACTTAACAATTGTTTCCACGGGTGCCCCACATAATGATGTCCGATTTATACCCTTCGGGGGTATATCCGCGAACATTTTTCGGGCCGTTCGTTAACGTTTATGGAGAATATGTGTTAATATTTGATTTAACGTTCGTTAACAAATCTCGAATGCCCGTTGATAACTTAACATACATTCATCGGCATTTGTAAAATATATCTGTTAACTTTTCAGCCGTATAGACCTCTCCGCCCTTTCCCTCACTTTTTAATCCCGTGCGTGCATTGAGCCGGCCGATCATGCTGTTCAGAGCCGAATCGGTCACCAAGTCTTTCGGGCCCAACAAGGTGCTCACCGACGCCAATATCCAGATAAACGAGCACGATGCGATAGGGCTCATCGGCATCAACGGCGCGGGGAAGTCCACCTTCATCAAGATCCTCCTCGGCATAGAGCAGCCGGACACGGGCGAGGTCATCCGCAGGACCCACCGCATCGGATACCTGGAACAGTTCGCAGAGTCGTCGCACGTCACCGTCCGCGAGGTCCTCGGCAGGCCCTACGGTCACATCGAGAACATCAAGAGCAGGATGGGCGAGATCGACCGGAAGATGGCCGAGGGAGGGGACATCGACTGGAATGCCCTCGCCACCGAGTACGCGGACCTGGAGCAGAAGCTGGCGAGCTGCGACGTGGCCGACGAGCACAAGCTCGAGGAGGCGCTCTCTAAGGTGGGCCTCGACCCCGGTGAGATGATGGGCCGCTACATGGACACGCTGTCCGGGGGAGAGCGCACCAAGGTCATGCTCGCCAGGATCGTGGTCCAGGCATCGGACTGCGACATCCTGGTCATGGACGAGCCCACCTCCCACCTGGACATCGACACCATCGAGTGGCTGGAGGACTACATGATCGCCAGCCAGCTGGCGTTCCTGGTGGTCTCCCACGACCGTTACTTCCTGGACAAGATGACCTCCCGCATGGTGGAGATCGAGAACGGCAAGACCCGGGAGTACAAGGGGAACTACTCCGACTTCATCATGAAGAAGATGATCGACATCAACCGCCAGGAGAAGGAGTACCTCCGCTATACCCAGAACAAGAAGCAGCAGGAGAAGATCGCCGCCCAGATGCACCACGACATGTGGTACTCCGCGACCTACAAGACCCGCGAGAAGATGATCGACAAGATGGAGGTCAAGGAGAAGCCTGTGGAATCCCGGGAGATCACCGTCAGGATCGAGGCCGCCCACAAGTCCGGGAAGAACGTCTTCACCATGAAGGACTGCTCCATAAGCTACGGCGGGAAGGACGTTCTCAAGCATGTGAACCTGGAGGTCCACAAAGGGGACAGGATCGGAGTTTTCGGGGCCAACGGCCAGGGCAAATCGACGCTGGTTAAGGCGATGATCGGCGAGATCCCCTGCGAAGGAGACCTCTGGATCGCCCCAGGCGCCAAGATCGGGTACTATTCCCAGCACCATGATGACCTCGACCTCCGGCTGACCGCCGAGGAGCAGGTGCTGCAGATCATCGGGAAGGACCGCAGGGCGGACGCCCGCAACCTGCTGGCACGTTTCTTCCTGTACGGCGAGGAGGTCAGCCGCCCCATGTCCACCCTCTCCGGCGGGCAGAGGTGCAGGGTGGCGCTGACCATCCTGCTGCTCAAGGAGACCAACGTCCTGGTCCTCGACGAGCCCACTAACTACCTGGACATCCCGGCCAGGCACGCCATAGAGGAGGCCCTGAAGGAGTACGGCGGCACCATCATCGCAGTCACCCATGACCGTTACTTCCTGGACTCGGTGTGCACCAAGGTCATAGAGGTCAAGGACGGGCACGCGGAGATGCACACCGGCACCTACTCGCAGCTCAAGGGCAGGCCGAACATCACCGAGATCGTCATGGACGCCGACGAGTACAGGGTGCTGGCACCTTTCACCAACTGGTCCACCGGCATGAAGTACAAGAAAGGGGACAGGGTACTGGTGGCCCCCAACGAGATCGACAACTACCAGTGGGCGATCGACCAGGGCAAGATCAAAAAGACCGGCGGGCGCCAGAGGAAGAAGGTCGCCGTCAAGACCGACGCCGGGGATGGGAAGAAATGACCCGCATAGGCTACATGGGCATCCCGTTCTCGTTCACCGAGGGGATGACCCAGAGCATGGCGGCGGAACTGGGCATCGATGCCGAGAAGGTTCCGCTGGAGACCGCCCGCGGGGTCGTCGGGGCCCTGCGCGAAGGAAGCATCGACCTGGGGGTCCTGGCCGTCCGCAACTCCACGTTCGGGCCGGTCATCGAGACGGAGAAGGCCCTGGAGGGCTTCCCGCACAAAGTGCTCATGAGGAGGACCATGCCCGTCCGCCAATGCATCTTCGTCAGAAGCCCCGGTGCCAAGGTGAGCATAGTCGCGTCCCACGTGCAGGCGCTGGGTCAATGCAGGGGGACATTGGACAGGCTCTACCCCGGGGCCGCCCGGAAGGAGATCTCCGATACTGCAGTGGCTGCCGAGATGGTATCGGACGGAAGGCTCCCGGCCGACTGCGCCGTGGTCTGCCGCAAGGAGGCCGGCCTCCATTACGGCCTGCACCTAGTCATGGAGAACGCCGAGGACCGGGAGGACAACGCCACCGAGTTCATCCTCATCAGCGCTGAGTGAAAGCACCGTCCCGGAAAGAGGAATACCGGGATCGGCGGCGTTCGACCTTCATCCCTATCGACTGCATCATCTCCGGGAACCCAGGGTATGAGACGTTCCAGCAGGCATCGTCGTCCATGGAGACGGGCCCGTCGGCGACCAAGGACGCCACCGCGGCGGCCATGAGCATGCGGTGATCGCCGCAGTGCTCGATCCTCGCGCCGTGCAGCCTCTCCACTCCGTTGATGACGCATCCGTCTGATGTCCCGGTGATGTCGGCGCCCAGGGACCTCAGCATCTTCTCTGTGAGGGCGATCCTGTCGCTCTCCTTGAACCTCAGCTGGGGAGCGCCGTATAGCCTGCTCCTGCCTTTGGCGGTGCTCAGCAGCACCGCGACCACCGGGAAGAGGTCGGGCATGTCGCCCATGTCGATCTCCGCTCCTTCGAGATTCCCGGTGCTGGCACATGTTATGGAATCTCCCGATTCCTCCACCCTGCACCCGGCCTCCTTCAGCACGTCGACTATCCTCTTGTCCCCCTGGGGGTCCTTCGGGTCCATCCCGCGGACGGTGACCTTCCCGGCAAGCCCTCCTGCGACGAGCGGGAAGGCCGCCGAGGAGAAGTCGGCCGGCACGCGGTAATCCGCCGGCCTGTAATGCTGCGGCTCGGCATGGTAGACGCGGCACCCTTCCTCCGCAGACTCGCCGACCTCCACGCCGAACCTGCGCATCATCTCCGTCGTGATATCGATGTACGGCCTCGAGACGAGGTGCCCGGTGATGCGGACGTCGGTCGGGCGCCCCGTCAGGGGCGCTGACATGATCAGCGAGGTGACGAACTGGGAGGAGACCCCGCCGTCGATGGTCAATACGGGCGATGCGATCGGCCCCCTTACCCTGACGGGAGGCTTCCCGCCCTCCGAGGAGCATGACACCCCTGCGGCGGATAGGCAGTCCAGGAGGGGCCCCATCGGCCTCTTCCTGATGGAACTGTCGCCGTCCAGCACCGTCTCGGACCCGAAGACGGATGCGATCCCGGTCATGATCCTGAGGGTCGTACCGGAGTTCCCGACGTCGATGGGCCCGTCCGGCGCATGCAGCTCCTCGGTGAAGATGTCCAGGTATCCGTCCTCCTCCAGGACCTCGGCGCCCATGCGCCTGACCGCCCCGATGGTGGAGCGGGTGTCGAACGACAGGAGCGGGGAGGATACTCTGCACCTTCCCTCCGACAGCGCGGACATGATTATCGCTCTGTGGGTATGGCTCTTCGACGGCGGAGGCGATACTTCTCCCTCCGCGCGCCCTCCCGAGAACACTATGTCTCCCATGTTACCTCGTCTCCGCGAGCAGGGTACGGTAGGGGAGACGGGCGGAGATCTCCTTCCCCTCCCCTTTCCTGCACAATGCGGCCACGGCCGGCCCGGTCCCGGATATCCCAGCCGCCAAGGCCCCGGCCTCCAGAAGATCATCGATTATTTCCTGGCTCTCGCCGGTTATCTCGGCAATCAGCCTCCCGTTCATGGTCATGGCCGCCAGGGGATCGCGCAGGCAGACCTCCTTGATCATCTCCATGTCGGCCGCCCTCGCCTCGTACGATTCGCGGGGCACGCGGACCTTGACCCGCTCCGGGACGAACACGATTGCGTCCATGGGGTCGACCGGCTCCTTCCTGAGGATGGTATCAGTGCGGTTGTCGGTCACGATGAAGCCTCCGAGCTCACAGCCGACGGCGTCATCGAAGGAGCCGGTGACGGTCACGCGGGCCTCTTTGGCGCATTGGACTCCCAGTTCGATGATGTCCATTACGTCGGCTTCGGCCCCGTGGGCACTGTACACCGCCTTGATGACGGCATTGCAGACGGAACTGGAGCTCTTCAGACCGCGGGACGGCGGGATGTCCGATGATATCGACAGATGATAGCCAACGGAAGGGTCCGCCCCTATGGACTCGAGGGCCCTGCGGACGCATATCCGCGCAAGGCCGGTGTCGGTCTGCTCTCCGACGACCTCGACTTCCTGGGCCGTGCCCTCTTCGCGATAGACGGCATGCGTCGCCAGGTCGATGCCGATGACCGCTCCCGTCCCGCTGACGATCCCGTTCATCACCGAGATGCACCCGTACGAAGTGCCTTCTCCCATCATTGCGCAGCACGCTCCATCGCCCGGATGTCAGCGTCCTTCCCGAACCATCTGCGGAAGGATGCCGCTCCCTGCCCGACCAGCATGTCCGTGCCGGAGACGACGGTGCATCCCTTCTTCTCGGCGGCGGACACCAGGGCGGTCTTCCGGTTGTAGACCATGTCCATGACGGCCGTGCCGGGCCTGATGTCCGACAGGCCGAACATGTAGTCCCCGTCCTCCTTCATCCCTATCGGGGTGCATTGGATGAGGGCGTCGCAGCCCTTTACCGCGCCGGCAGTGGCGGGCTCCGCGCCCAGGTCCCGGCATATCGCCGAGACGTGCTCCGGGTTCCTCCCGAGAACGCTCACCGAGCATCCCTGGGACATGGCCGCGTATATCCCTGCCCGGGCGGCCCCGCCGGTCCCGAAGACCAGCACCTTGGAGCACGACCCCAGCTCCCTGCCGGCCTTCCGGAAGGCATGCACCACGCCTTCCCAGTCGGTGTTGGCCCCCAGGATCCTGCCGTCCATGTTGGCAAGGGTGTTCACCGCCCCGATCTCCCGGGCGGGACCCTCCAGGGAATCCGCCTGGGACATGGCCGCCACCTTGTGCGGGACGGTGACGTTCATCCCCCGGATGCGGTACTCGCGCATGACGTCCGCCAGGTGCTCCGTGTCCGGGGAGTCGAACCTCAGGTAGATCCCGCTGATGCCGGCGGACCGCATGGCCGCCTCCTGCATCGCCGGCGAACGCGAATGACCCAGAGGATGCCCGGCGATGCCGAGGACCTCGCATCCGTCGCCGAGCTCTCTCATCCTCTCCGCGGACAGCTGGCCCGGAGCGGTGGGGTTCCCGACGTAGCCGAAGGTGAAGAGGTTCCCGAGGACCGAGCTCCTGATGCGGGTCACCGTGCCGGTCTCGCCCATGCCCAGCAGGACGTGCGGGCGGGAGACCTTCTCGGATGCCAGGTAGATCGTGTGCAGGTCGGTGAAGGAATGCACGGCGCAGGCGTACTTCGAGACCTCCTGGGTCCCTTTGTTCAGCGAGCTCACCAGGGTCTCCTCGGACGGGGTCCCGCTGAAATCGTGGACCGAGCGGATCCTCCTGAAGGGGATCCCGGCATCGGAGTCCCCGGCGTCCACCAGCCCGCGGAATCCCTCCGGCACCTCGGAGACGCTGTGCCCCGCCAGGGTGATGATGCAGTCGTCACCCAGCCACGGAGGCATCCCGCGGAAGATGTCGAGGCGGACCTCGTGCAGGTCGGCCTCCGCCTTCCTGTCCGGAACGGAGCCGTAGGCCGCGCAGACGCGCATCGCTCACTTCTCCGTGATGGTCTCTTCGACCTTCATCCCGAAATGGCGGCCTCCCGTCTCGACGTGCGCGAGCACCCTGTCGCCCTTCTTGAGCTCGGTGACCGGCACCGCCCCCCCGGGAGTGACCAGCTTGATGGTCTCTGCGTTCTGGAGTATGACGTTGAACGTCCTGCTGCCGTCCGTGGCGCTGACTATGAGCAGGGGCCTGACCTCCACCTTGCAGCGCCCGACCGAGCCGACCCTGGCGTTCCCGCCACGGCCGACGATGAGAACCGGGTCCCCGGCGGAGATCTCCGACAGGTACCTCGTCCCCCCTCCGGGGACCATGCAGTACTCGTGCACCGCCCCGGCGTTCACGCGGAACGGGCGGGTAGCAACGTACCCGTTGTCCTCGCTCTCGCTCTGCACCAGGAAGAGGCAGTTGGAGTATGACCCGATGAGCATCCCCTCCCCGGGGTGCATGAGGCTGCAGGTGTCGACGCATACCCTGTCGCCCATCTCGATGGGCTTCACGTCCTCGACGGTGACCTCGCTGAGCTCCACGGGGGCGGGAGTCCCGACCAGGTCCCTGAACCTGCCGATCTCCGCCGGATCGGAGGTGTCGATGACAATGCCGTCCGTCCCGTTCTCCATGGTCTTGAGGTAGAGCTCGGCATCCTCCTTGGTCTTCGCGACGGCATAGATCTTCGTCCCGGAGCCGCGGAACCTGGCGATCATGTTCTCCAGGGGGATGACCGACCAATCGCCGGTCTCCACGATGACCCCTTTCTTCGACCCTGCGAGGGCGAGCACCTTCTCCTGGTCCTCGGGGGAATCGATGCGCGCGATCTCCCAGGCCGGGTCGACGGACCTGCCGTCCTCGGTCATGACGGCGTCCTCCATCTTCCCGAGCTTCCGGAACTCCGGGTCCTCGTCCCGGAGGATGTATGAGACGATCCCGGCCTCGAGGCCGTTCGTCACGAGAGCCTTCCTGTCGTCCTTCACGGCCGGGAGGTCGGCCCTGACGAAGATCTTCTTGGCCTCTTCCATGCCCCGGCCCCCTCAGGCCTTCCCGGCGCGGCGCTTTTCCTCAGAGCAGTCGTCGGTGAGGAACCTGGCCGCTTCCTCGGCGCTGTAGTTCTCCAGCACGATCTTCGAGATGGCGCGGGTGATGCCCTCGACGTTCTTGTTCTGGAAGACGTTCCTTCCCATGGACACGCCGCGGCCGCCGGCCTCGATGGAGTCCGCGACCATGTTGAGGACGTCCATGTCGGTGCTCATCTTGGGCCCGCCGGCGATGAGGACGGGCGCGAGGGCGCCGCGGACGACCTCATGGAAGGAATCGATGTCTCCGGTGTAGTTGACCTTGACGAGATCGGCGCCGAGCTCGGTGGAGGCGCGGGCTACATGGGCGATCTGGTGGGGGTCGAAGGAGTTGACGTCGTGGCCTCTGGCGTAGGACATGATCACGAGCGGCATGCCCCACTCGGTGCACTTCCTTGAGATCTCGCCGGCCTCGCGGACCATCTCGGACTCGTACTCGTCTCCGTAGTTGATCTGTATGGATACCGCGTCCGCCCCGTACTTTATGGCCTCCTCCACAGTGGTGACGGTCACCTTGTGGTTGGCCTGCGCTGGGTTGACATCGGTGGACGCCGAGAGGTGGATGATGAACCCGACATCCTTCCCCGATCCCCTGTAGGAGTAGCGGATGAGCCCCTTGTGCATGATGACGGCGGTCGCGCCGCCGTTGGTGACAGCATCGACCGTGGCCTTCATGTCGTAGAGGCCCTCCATAGGGCCGTTCGATATCCCGTGGTCCATCGGGATTATGACGGCGCGGCCGGTCTTCCTGTCCATGATCCTCTCCATGCGGATTCCTTTTCCATCCATGTCTGGTTCCTCCTTTCTTTATCGAGGGCGGCCCCGGCCCTCCGCCGGGAACTGCCGTGCTACTTAATGGCACGGCTGAATCCTATCATGAATTTAAAAGTTCTCCATTGGCGGATGAGATATGCACATTTAAGTACATCTTGCTGTAGCGGATTGTTAAGTATCTTATTATAACTTAAACACCGAACATGACAACCTGCTAGCCATACAATTAATAGATATGTTATTGCCGTTATTTTTTATATTAGAATGTATAATGGGCGGAAACATATGTCGGACAATACCAAAGAGAGGATAGTCCAGGCGTTCAAGGAACTTCTCGAGGAGAAGGAGTACAGCAAGATCACCATCTCTGATATCACCGAGAAGTGCAACATATCGCGTCAGACGTTCTACTACCACTTCAAGAACGTCTTCGATATGATCATCTGGATCTTCGAGCAGGACACGAAGAGCGACCCCCACAACACCGGCAGCTATGTGCCCTGGAGGTTCCTCGTGAGGGAATCCTTCGACTACTGCAGACGCAACAAGGATGTAATAACCCAGGTCCTCGAGTCTTCCGAGAAGGAGAAGCTCGAGAACTACTTCATCGACTTCAGCATCAGGAAGATCACCGAGGCCATCATGATCAAGACGGACGGCCGCATGGAATCCAAGGATGCCGTGTTCCTCGCCAGGGTGTACTCCTACGCCTACACCGGGATCATCATCCAGTGGATCAAGGACGGCATGCCCGATGACGGCTACGAGCTCGCCGAGAAGATCGATGCCATCGTCACCGCTTCCATGAACCCCTCCATCGATGTGCTCATGGAGAGGTCCTCGGCCGCTGCCAAGCAGACAGAGAAGAGCCAGTGATGTGCCAGATGTCACCGGGGCACGCCCGCGGCATCCTTCCGGGGATGCAGGCGCGGGCCCCGGCGGCCTCACGGCCATCAGCCTTCTTTAGAACAGTTTTATAATTTTAAATCCGATGGGGCACGCAGGGAAGGGGTGCCTGATTGGAAGAAGTCGTTCTGCTCGAGAACATGACCATCCTCCTGCTGCTGGGAGGGATCTGCTCTGTCATCTTCAAGAAACTGAAGATGCCGGCGATCATCGGTTACCTCGTGACAGGCATCATCCTCGCCAATTATTGGTCGGGGCGCTCCCAGGACACGGACGACATCGTAGGGTTCCTCTCCGATCTCGGACTCGTCTTCATGATGTTCGGCATAGGGATGGAGCTGAACCTCCAGAAGCTGAAGAAGACAGGTTCGTTCGCCATCATGGTGGTGATGATCCAGGTGCCGCTGATGCTTATGGGCGGCTATCTGGGAGGCTCCCTGCTGGGTCTCGATTCACTCCAGTCCATCGTGTTCGGAGCGATTATATCCGGATCGTCCACCGCGGTCGTCACCGTGGTCCTGAAGGACCAGATAAGGCTCACTAAAGAGGAAGTGGAGACGGTGGTCCTCGTCACCGTCGTGGAGGATGTGGCCCAGGTCATCATCCTCTCGGCCATCACCCCCATGATGAGCGGCAGCGATATGGAGATCAGCGCCATCATCTGGATGTTCCTGAAGATCATAGCCTTCATGGTAGCGGCCGTGTCCATAGGGCTGCTGGTGGTTCCCAAGTTCATCGACTGGGTCGATGCCAAGACCAGCGACAGGAACTCCTCCGAGGTCGTCCTCATCGTATCTCTGGGTCTCTGCTTCGCCATGGCATGGATGGCCACTCAGGTAGGGCTTTCCATGGCCATCGGGGCCTTCCTCATGGGAGTCATAGTGTCCCAGTCGAAGCCGGTCACGAAGGTCTCCACGATGGTGGAGCCGATGAAGGAGGTCTTCATGATGATGTTCTTCATCTCGATTGGGCTGGAGATCAAGCCCTCCTACCTGGTGGACAACATCGGCCTCATCCTCGCCATCTACCTCATCTACTTCTGCCTGAAGACGGCCTCCGTCCTGATAGCTTACTACCTGGGCAACAGGCCGATGAGGAAATCCTTCTACGCCTCGATCTCGCTGGTCGCCATGGGCGAGTTCGCCTTCATCATCGGCAAGGAGGCCCTGGACGCAGGCATCCTCTCGAGCGACTTCTACGCATCAGTCATCGGAGCGGCGCTGCTGTCCATGATCCTGCTGCCGCCCATCAACAGCAAGGCGGACGAGATCTACGATGCTGTCTCCAACCACACTCCCGCGCGCATCAAGATGGGCATGCAGGAGGTCGACAAGCTGAGGAACTCCTTCTTCAACAAGATCGAGAACGCCTCGAAGAACACCCAGAAGAACTTCCGCGTCAGGCTGACCTACGCTTACGTGGACATCGTCGTGATCATCCTGATCGAGATAATCTTCTTCCTGGCGACGCCTGCGCTGTCCGAGTTCATCGCGGACAACACCATGATGGAGATGTACAGCGCGACGGAAGCGGTCATGGTGATCAACTTCCTGATGCTCATCCCGTTCCTTTACAAGATGATCTTCAACTTCAAGTTCATCGAGCGTGTGCTGCTGGACGCCGAGAGGAGGGCGTCCGCCGGCAACCTGGCCAAGCGCCGCTCCCTGAACTACCGCCTCACCAAGTTCGTCGTCGAGCTGAACGGATGGATCACCGTCATCATGCTGGACTTCGTGATCATCCTGATCGTCCCGAACAGCGTCAGCTTCTTCGGCCACCTTGTGGTGGCGGCGATCTCTTCCCTGATCCTAGTCCTGGTGTACCTTTACTCGTACTTCAAGAGGAACTGAAAAAAAAAGATCGGGCCTGCAGGAGGCCCACCGCCGGGTCAGTCCCGGCGGATATCTATGCGGCTGCCGCGGCTCTTGTCGTAGCTCACGCGCACCTGCATCGGGATGCTGTCGCTGAGCTCTTCGACGTGGGAGATGACCCCCACCGATTTCCCGCCGTCCGAGGCGATCCCCTCGAGGACCTTGATGACCTGCCTCAGCGCGTCACCGTCGAGCGACCCGAAGCCCTCATCGATGAACAGGGTGCTTATCTCGGTCCCGCCGGACCTCTCGGCCACGGAATCGGAAAGACCCAGCGCGAGGGACAGGGCGGCCATGAAGGATTCCCCGCCCGACAGGGTGCTGACCGGGCGGACCGCGTTCGCATCGCTGTCGTAGACATAGATGTCGAGAGCATGGGATGACCTGTTATCCTCTCCGCCTTCGCTCCTGCGGAGCAGGTAGCGGCCGCCCGTCATGACCGCCAGCCTGCGGGACGCTTCCTCGAGGATGCCGTCCATGTAGACCTGCTGGGCGTAAATCTCGAATGATATCCTCTGAGTCCCTTTCATCCTCCCGTCCGCGACGTCGGCAAGCTCCTTTATCTCATCCTGCCGGCGCCCTTCCCTCTCGTACTCGCCGAACGCATCGGAGGCCTCCTTCAGGAGCTTGCTGTTCGATTCCATGCGGTTCCTGACGGACGCCTCTTTCTTCACCGCCTCATCATGGATCTCTTTTGCCCTGTCTGCAGCTTCGGTAAGCTGTGGGATGTTCTCCGGGCGGACCCTGCCGGCGATCGCCCCGTTATCGGATTCGATGGCGCCCCTGACGGTATCGAGTTCGGAGCGGTATGCCTCGATATCCTCCCTCAGGCTGTTCAGGACGGTATCGTCGAGCAGCGCCGAGTACTCCTCGATGCTGCTAAACCCTGCATGTGCCAGCGCATCCGCGAAATCCTTCTCCGCTTTATCAGCGGCCTTCTCGAGGTCCTCTACGCGCGTTTTCCTGTCATCTCTGATGCGTATATCCTCGGACAGATTGGACCTGGCCGTGTTCAGAGCGTCTGTCGCGTCAGCCAGCGCCTTCTTCAGGCCGTCGGCGCGGGCCCTCATCTCCTCGGCGCCCTTCTTAGCCGCCGCACCGGTGGCGAAGTCTTTGTCCAGTTTCGTTCCGTTGACGATCTCGCGGTTCCGGCTGAGCTCGGAACGTATGTCTCCGATCCTCTGGTCCGATGCCCTCTGGCTGGCATTGAGATCGGTCAGGCTCTCGCGGCAGGCGGCGATGTCCTTCTGGGCCTTCTCCACTGCCTCGGCCTTCTCATGGGCCGCATTGAAGTCCTCGGCGACGGCATCGCGCTCGGATTCCATGGAAGCGATCTGCTTCTCGACGGCCCCCGTCCCTTCGGCGGCATCGAGCCCGCAGTCCGCCTTCAGCTCGGTGGACTGCGCGCGGATGCGTACCTTGATATCATCGCATCTTTCGGCGAATCTATGGCGTTCGGCGGCGGCCTTCTCGAAGTCCGCATCGGCATTGGCCTTGCTCTCCCTGAGCCTGTCGACCTCCTCCTTGTCCGGCACACCCTCGGGAACAGGAGCAGGGGACGGATGGACGGCCGAGCCGCATACGGGGCAGGGGCATCCGGGCCTCAGCCTGCCGGCCAGGATCCCTGCCTGTCCCATGTAGAACAGGTCTTCCTTCTCCTTGCATTCGTCAGATATCCTGGCACGGGAGACGGCCTTCCTCTTCAGCGCTTCTTCGGCCTCGGAGAGCTTCCCCTCCATTTTCTCCAGTTCCGCGCTGTCGGCCCTGATGTTCCTCAGGATCTTCAGCGCGTCATCCATGCTCCTGAGGGCGTCCATCAGCTCCGCGGCCTTGGCCGCAGAACCCTCTCCGCTGTCGATTATGGCCTTGCATTCCTTCTCGGTCTCGGACGCTTCCTCGATCTTCGCAGAGATCTGCCCGGCGAACTTCTCCTCATCCTCCTGCTTCTTACCAAGTTCCTCCAGGCGGCGGCTGGCCGCATCCACCCTGTCATAGTCGCCTGCCATGGAGTCGAGCCTGCCTGCTCTGATCCTGAGGGCCTCCTCGCCTTCTGCCGCCGACTCGGCCTCCTTCAGGACCTTCTCCGCCCTCTGGACGGCGGCCTCCTTCCCGACGATCCCGTCGGATATCCTCTGGAGCCTGTCCTTCTCCTCGTACACAGCGGTCCTCGCATTGGATGCGGCCTGTTCCTCTGGGCGCAGGGATATGGCCTTCTCCCTCCTGCCGGCGGCGGCCGACTTGGCCTCGATCTCCGGGGCCCTCTCTTCCAGGGACCTCAGTCTGGCACTGTCGTTCTCCAGGCGGACGAACGCCTCTTCCAGGGACTTGGCGGCGTTCAGCTCCGCATCGGCCGCCTTCGACGATTCCATCGTGCGCTCAGAATCTGACACAGCGGTCTCCAAGATGCGGGCGTCCGCGCGGGCGAGGTCGGCGGCGCGGTCTTTCCACCCCTTGGGATCGAGGATCCGCCCCTCGGCGATCGAGGACTCGAGAGCGGGCGCCCCTGACTGGTCCATGATGCCCGAGAGCTTGGCCCTGACCTTCTCCAGGAGGCCCCCGGCGTTCCCGCTGTTCTCGTCGGCGATGCTCTTCAGGGCCTCGGTCAGCCTGAGGTACTTCTCGGTGCCGAAGACGCTCGAGAGGATCGAGCTGCGTTCCTCGGTCTTCGCCGTCAGCATGAGCATGAACTTCCCCTGTGCCAGCATCACGGTCTGCCTCCATTGGTCGGCATCCAGCCCGATAATGTTCTTTATCTCGGCGTTCACGTCGGCGACTTTGGAGATCTCCTTCTTCCCCGGAAGGCAGAGGGCCGCGGTGGGGCTTTCCAGGATGATCCCTTCGCCTCTTTTCTTGGGACGCTCGTAGTAAGGCGTCCTCCGCACCTTGTATTCCTGCCCCTGGTGCTCGAAGACCAGTTCCACGAACGGCACGGCGTCCTCCGGCGCGAAGGTGCTCTTGAGCCTCCTGTCATTGCGGTCGGAACCGCTGGTCTGACCGTAGAGGGCGTAGGTGACGGCATCGAAAATGGCGGTCTTCCCGGCGCCGGTGTTGCCTTCGATCAGGTACAGCCCCTCCAGGGACGAGAAGTCGATCCTGGTCCTGGAGGCGTACGACTCGAAGGCGCCCATCTCCAGAGATATCAGCCTCATTCCCCGGCCTCCGCGCGCTCGGCGGCCGCCAGCAGCACTTTGCGCTGCTCCGGCGTGAGCTTTCTGCCGGTGACCTTCTCGAAGAACTCCGCGAACAGGTCCGCAGGGGGCTTGGACTCCATCTCGCGTGCTTTCATAGCGTTCTCCGCGGAGACGGCCGCTCTCGGGGAATCGTAATGAACATGCATGAGCAGGGGGATCGCCGCTCTCAGCCTCTCCTGGATGTTGCCGATGCTGGAGCTCATCACCACATTGGCGTAGACGAAGCAGCCGGCGACCTCGTCCCTATGTGCCAGTATCTCATCCACGGTGCCAGATACGCATTTCACGTCGTGCAGGGGCCTCAGCGGGATGTGTCTTACTGAGACCTCGCCCTTGGCCCCGATCTCCACAGAGTCGACGCCTTTGACATCGTCCGCCTCCGATTCCGAGTATTTGAGCGGGGATCCGCAGTAGCGGACGGTGTCCCTGCCCATGCGCTGGGGACGGTGTATGTGCCCGGCGGCGACGTAATCGAAAGGATCCAGAACCCTGTACGGGACGCATTCCGCACCGCCGAGGGTGTCGAGCCTCACCTCCTCGGAATCCGAAGTCTGCAGGGGCGTGTCCCCGCCGACGATGAACTGGTGGCACACGAGCACATTCCTGGCGGCCGGGTCGACGCCGGACTCGCTGAAAACCCTGCGGAACGCCTTCTCGGAGGTGTCGATGGACGGGTCGCCGTAGTACAGCCTGACCGTGGAGGTGCGGATGTACGGCAGGAGCCAGATGTTCACTTCGCCCAGACTGTCGGTGAAGACGCACCTCTCGGCCTTCCCGGTCGAATGGAACGGCCCGCATATGTGTATCCCCTTCCGCATCAGGGAACGGTAGATGCCCAGCCTCTCGGACGAGTCGTGATTCCCCGGTATGATGAACATCTCGAAGCCCTCGGAGGCCTCGTTCATGAAATCGTTGAAGATACTGACCGCATCCTCCGGGGGCCGGGAGGTATCGAACACATCCCCCGCTATGACGATGGCATCCGCCTTCTCGCTGCGGGCGGCCTCCACGATCTGATGCAGGATGTAACGCTGGTCCTCCGCCAGGGAGATGCCGTAAAGCTGCTTGCCTATGTGGAGGTCCGATGCGTGGATCAGTTTCATTGTCTCAGCTACCCCATGGCATGCCGAGTATTTAATTAATACTTTCTAAACGTAATAAAAATAATAGGTCGGACGGCCGCAGGCCGGGACCCCTGGTGCGGACGTACACGGGTACTGAGATGCAGCATCCCCTGCTCAGAGGATGCAGACCATGCAGTTCTGCCGCTTGCAGGCCTCGTTGCAGATCTTCCATTTGAGGGCCCACATCTTGATCTCGTGCACGGCGTCCATCAGCTCCCTGCCGGCCTCGGTCATCCGGTACTCGCTCTTGACCGGGAACGAGGAGGCGTCCACCCTGTTCTCCACCAGCCCCTCCTCCGTGAGCTCCTTGAGGCGCTCCGAGAGGACCTTGGGGGTGACACTCTTCATCGATCTCATCAGGTCCGAGAACCTCTTCCATTCCGTGCCCCCGCCGCTGCGCTTGTACAATTCGAGCAGAATAAGCACGGTCCACTTCTTGGAAAGGTACTCCATGGTCTTGTACACGGTGCACGACTGGTCCATGGTATACTCTCAGAAACCCTTGGGAATATATACGTTGCTATCATTTGGATAATTGCTACACTAAAGATAGCATACGGAGAGAATCGCTATGAAATGCAGGCAGTGCGAAGAGACTATCGCGGGAACAGGTTGCACGAGGAACGGGGTCTGCGGGAAGACCGCAGCAGTGGCGGAGGCGCAGGACCGCCTCATCCAGTCGCTCATCGTTCTCTCCAAGGGGACCGTCGACGGCAAGGTCGGCCCCGAGGCCATCGAGGACATCGATTCCAGGGCTGTCGACGGCCTGTTCATGACCCTCAGCAACACCAACTTCGACCTGGAGGCCATCGAGAATGCATTCAAAGCGAACAAGAAGCTCATCGGCGACCTGGGCCTCGAGTGCGGGCTCTGCGCGGCCTCCCCCGAGGAGATCGGGATCGACTCCTACGACAAGAACGCGGACCTCAGGTCCCTGAAAGAGCTCCTGCTCGCCGGGATCAAGGGAATGGCCGCATACTACCACCATGCGAAGGTGCTCGGCTACACCGACCCTGAGGTCCCCGCTTTCATCCGCAAAGCGCTCGCCTCGCTCAGGGCGGACCTTACCGCCGATGCGCTCGTCGCCCTCAACATGGAGTGCGGAAGCGTCGGCGTCAAGTGCCTGGCACTCCTCGACAAGGCGAACACCGAGACCTACGGGACCCCGTCCCCCTGCACCGTGAACACCGGCGTCGGCAAGAACCCCGGCATCCTGATCACCGGGCACGACCTCAAGGACCTGAAGATGCTCCTCGAGCAGACCCAGGGCACCGGCGTCGATGTCTACACCCACGGCGAGATGCTCCCCGCCAACGCCTACCCCGAGCTGAGGAAGTACCCCAATCTCCGCGGCAACTACGGAGGCGCGTGGTACAAGCAGAAGACCGAGTTCGCGAGCTTCAACGGTCCCATACTCGCCACCACCAACTGCGTCCTCATACCCCCTGAGGAATACAAGGGCAGGCTGTTCACCACCGGCGTCGCCGGAGTACCCGGGGTCAGGCACATCGATGCCGACGCGGACGGGAACAAGGACTTCTCCGAGCTCATCGAGATGGCTAAGAAGTGCAGCCCGCCCCAGGAGATCGACAACGTGAACCTGACCGTCGGCTTCGGCCACGCGGCCGTGCTGGGTCTCGCCGACAAGATCATCGATGCCGTCAAGGCCGGAGCGATCAAGCGCTTCGTGGTCATGGCGGGATGCGACGGCAGGGAGAAGCCCAGGTCCTACTACACCGACTTCGCCCAGAGCCTCCCGAAGGACACCGTCATACTCACCGCAGGATGCGCCAAGTACCGCTACAACAAACTGGACCTCGGCGACATCGGCGGCATACCCCGTGTCATCGACGCCGGTCAGTGCAACGACTGCTACTCGCTCGTGGTCATCGCCCAGGCGCTCGCGAAGGCCTTCGGCACCGATGTCAACGGGCTCCCGCTCTCGTTCAACATCTCCTGGTACGAGCAGAAGGCCTGCCTCGTCCTCCTCTCCCTGCTCTCGCTGGGCGTCAAGGACATCATGCTCGGCCCCAGGCTGCCCGTGTTCCTCACCCCGGGAGTGACCAAGGTCCTCGTCGACACCTTCGGCATCAAGGCCAACGGCGAGGTCGCCGGCGACATGCAGATCCTCCACATCCAGTGAGCGGCCTGCAGGGCCTCCCCTCCCCTTGCCGGGGAGGTCCCCAACTTCCTTTTTTATATCATCATTCAGGAAGCGTATGCTTCTGATAACAATCATTCGAAACTTTTTATTACTGCATCTCTGATTACTGCACGATGGAGAGCAGGTCCGAGATCGTCGACAGGATCAGAGCCGGTTATGACGTCGCAGCCCCGAAGATATCCGATTTCGCCGAGGAGCACCGCGCGAGGGAAGAGTCCTCGCTGTACTACTGCAGGCTGAAGGAGCTCTGCAGGGGTAAGCACCTCAGGGCCCTGGAGATCGGCGTCGGCGGAGGGTTCCTCTCCATATTCCTGGCCCGGCTGGGCTGCGAGATGACCGCAGTGGACAACTCCGACGGCATCCTGGCACAGGCCCGCCGCAACTTCGCCGAGGCCGGCGTGGACGTCGACCTCAGAAAAATAAAGGACGCCCAGGACCTGGACTTCCCGGAGGGGACGTTCGACCTCATCGTGTCCCGCAAGGTCACCTGGCACTTCACGGAGCCCAGGAAAGCGTATGCCAGCTGGATGAAAGCGCTCCGCCCCGGAGGGACCATGATGGTCTTCGACGGGAACTATTATCTCAAGTTCAACGACCCGGACTACATGCTCGCGGAGCAGCAGAACGCGGATTACCTCTACAGGTGCAACGGGAACACCGTCAACACCGATGAGGAGGGCTTCCGCCGGAAACTGTACATGAGCAGCCAGAGGAGGCCCGCCTGGGATATCTCGGTGCTGCTGGGGCTCGGGGCGCCCGAGGTCTCCGCCGACGTCTGGGAGAGCATCAAGCTCACCAGGGAGGACGGCACCGTCGAATGGCTGCCGTACACCTACTTCATCACCGCCCGCAAAGGATCCAAATGAACCGCCGGACGGCTGCGGGATCCGTTTACAGGTCCGTTTTATAAAATAATGCAGAAAAAGAGCCCGGAGCCGATGCTCCGGGAACGGCCGGGCGTCAAGGGCGGCGGGGATGATCCCCCGCCCGCCCGGCCTGAAGGTTTCAGAGGGTCTCGAACGGGTCCTGCCCGTTCTTAAGGTCCTTGTAGAGGTCGTAGAGCTCGTCAGAGGTGAGGCTGCGGTGCAGGCCGACAGCTGCCTTCCTGACCATCTCCAGGAGTTTGACGGCATCTTCCTTGGAGATGTCGACGCCCCTCTTGGAGAGGTCGTTGATGAGCGTGTGGGTGCCGGAGTGCTTCCCGATGACGATCTTCCTCTCGAGGCCCATGATGGCCGGGTCGTAGGGCTCGTAGTTGTGGGCATCCTTGATGATGCCGTCGGCGTGGATGCCGGCCTCGTGCGCGAAGCAGTTGCTGCCGAGGAACGGCTTCCCAGGGGTTATCTCCCTGCCGGAGGCGCGGGAGACGAACTCGGCCAGCGGCTTCAGCTTGATGGGGACAATGCCGGTCTTCTTGCCGAGCAGGAGCTGGCAGGACATGACAGCCTCCTCGAGCGGGGCGTTGCCGCTGCGCTCGCCGATGCCCATCGAGGTCACGCTGAGGAACCTGGCCCCGGCCTGGACGCCGGCGACGGCGTTGGCGGTGGCCATGCCGAAGTCGTTGTGGGTGTGCATCTCGACCTCCATGCCGGTGGCCTCGCGTATCTTCCTGATCCTCTCGTAGCAGTTGCTGGGTATCTCCCTTCCGATGGTGTCGCAGTAGCGGAACCTGTCCGCACCGGCATCCTTGGCGGTCTTGACGAACTGGATGAGGAAGTCCATGTCGGCGCGGGAGGCGTCCTCGCCGTTGCAGGAGACGTAGAGGCCGTGCTCCTTGGCGAACTCGACGGACTCGGTGATCTTGTCCAGGACCCACTGCCTGTCCTTCTTCAGCTTGTGCTGGATGTGGATATCGGAAGCGGACATGGAGATGGCGACGGAATCGACGTCGCAGTCGATGCTGGTCTCGATGTCGTGAATGTCGGCCCTGTTCCATCCGAGGATGGAAGCATTGAGCCCCATGTGGGCGATGTGCCTGACCGCGACCTTCTCGTCCGCTCCCATGGTCGGGATGCCGGACTCGATCTGCTGTACACCGGCGTCATCGAGAAGCTGGGCGATCCTGTACTTCTCCAGGTTGGAGAAGACGATGCCTGCGGTCTGCTCTCCGTCCCTGAGGGTGGTGTCGCAGACGACGACATCATCTTTGGAGAGGAGCCTCTTGACCTCGTTGTATGATTTCATAGCATCAACCCTTGTATTGATGTTACCTCGACAGGTACCCCATCCGCCTGCTGTATAACACCCATGCCTATCTTCGCTTCGTTCTTAAATATATTGCAGAGGCCAGCGGACTATGTGTAAAAACAGACACAGATGAGAAACACGGCACACAACATGTCGTAAAACGTTTCAGGGAAGGAGGGGGAGGTCCCCCTCCCTCCTCATGCAGATCCAGGCTCCGCGCTGCCGCTCCTGCCGATGCGCAGGCGCCCGAAGGCGCCGGCGATCTGCAGGGCAGCGAAGACGGCGGCAATGAGGGATCCGGCGGCGGCGAAGTACGCCCCGTCGGCCGCAGATGCCCCGTCGGGGTTCCAGAAGAGGAACGCGACGGAGAGGACGAACGCCAGCGCCGACGTTGCAAAGGCAGCGGAGACCGCTGCCTTGGAGGAACGTCCGGAGATGGTGAAGTTCCAGATCTCGGCCGCGAGGGCGATGATGCCCAGAACGAGGACGGCGGCAGGGAAGAAGGCCTGTGCTCCGTCCGGCCCGTCGGCGGTGAGCAGCATCGTCCCGCTGTACAGGTGGTGCGCGTACCCGTGGAGGAGCATGTCGGACCCGCTGAAGGTGATCCACGACGCCAGGAAGGAGCAGATCGCTATGGCGATCCCTGCGATCGCGAACGGCGTCAGCAGCTTCGGGTAGGGGTTGCCCTCCTTCTCGAACCTGACCCCGGGCCTCATGGAGGGATGGGCCTGGGTGTTCCACCACTGGATGAAGATCCAGCAGGGCACGTAGAGGAAGGTGACGGCGATGCCGACGATGTCGTATCCGAAGCCCATGCCCTTGTACACATAGTACAGGAGCCCCGGGATCATGAAGAAGATCTCGAAGAGGCACATGAACCAAGCACCGGCCAGGGCCCACTTCGGAGCGCGGTAGATCCTCTTGACGTCCTTGAACCTGGGGTCGCGCCTGGATTTGATGAACGCCATCATGCACATGGCGAGGGCGATGGCGAATCCGAGCGCGGAGACGGCAAGGATCTGCGAGGAAGTGATCTGTGCCAGTATGACCACGAAGCCGATGAACGCCTCGAAGTACATGGCGTACATCGGGACGCCGTAGATGTTGGTGCGCGAGAAGATGTGCGGGAAGTTCCCCTCGCGGGCCATGATCTGAATGGTCCTGGCAGTCCCCAGGAACGCGGTCTGGATGATCATGACCATGCCTGCGATGAGCAAGACGACAGCGACGGCGCCGCCGGTGTCGCCGAAGCCGTACTTGGCCACAGGGATGAGAGTGGAGGCCCCGTTCTCATGGATCTCGGAGTATCCGAGGGCCCCGTACATGCAGAACGAGATGATGAAGTACATCGCGAGGCACATGAGGCCGCAGGAGAAGAGCGCCTTCGGCACGTCCCTGCTGGGCTCCTTGTACTCCGCCCCGTAGGTGGCGGCAGACTCCCATCCGACGGCGGACCACTGGGCGACGGTGAAGCATCCCAGGATCATCAGCATGTCGTTGCCGTCCCATTTCCATCCGTCAGGCACCATCTCGTCGGTGATGGTCCCGAGATGGAAGTCGCCCGTGAAGATAGGGGCGATGCAGATGACCAGGATGGGCACGATGGTGATGGCCGCGAGGATGAGCTGGGTCTTCGCTCCTCCCTCGAGCCCTTTCCTTCCGGAGATGATGATGAAACCGTAGATCAGGACGCCGAGGAGAAGGTAGAACAGCGTGCTCGAGACGCCTTCGAATCCCAGGTCGAAATAATCGTTGATGTAGACTCCGGTCATTATGGTGAAGATGGGGATGACAGGCACCCAGGTGTCGAAATACGCCCATGCGCCCAATGAACCGACCAGGCGGCCCCAGTTGATCTTGCTGCTCTTGTACTTCTCATCATCCTCGAACACATACTGGATCGATCCGCCGATCCCCGCCACGCCGAACGTGGCGCAGAGCTCCCCGAGCGGGATGTTCAGCAGGAACCCGGAAAGGACCGAGAGGACCCAGAGGATGATGCTCATGGCCCAGAGAGTCTCCGACAGGTCCGCGAGCGACGGCACGATGAGGATCGGGATGCCCATGGCTATGATGAGCCCCTGTTTCCAGTCGATGCTGCGCACGAGCGTATCGCCGGAAGATGCACCGGACGCAGCCTGATTTTCAGTCATATTTTACCCCCGTAGGCGGTACGGCGCCAGACGGTGCGTACACGCCATTGGGCGCGAAGACCGATGAATGCGTTATATAAATCTCACTTATCGTTTGTAGAAAAATTTATAAATGATAGCGCAGAAATGAAAATGTTATAGAAATAGTTTAAATATGATGTTCACGAAACATCCAATGCCATCCAACAGAAATCGATGAACGGAAACGTTCTCCGGAGGCCGCAGAATGGACTTTATTGAGGCTGCAGGTCGTAGCGCAGGAGCGCCCCGATGCCGCCGAGGGCCGCAAGCTGCCGGCCGCCCTCATGCTCCTCCGAGACGACGATGACCTTTCCCTTCTGGGACTCCACATCGCGCACGACTCCGTCAAGGTCCTTCTCGCGCAGGACGGAATCCAGGACCAGCAGGGTCTCGACAGCCCCCGCCGATGCGGCCGCTGCGACCTCCGAAGGCCCGTACGCGGCGAGCTTCCCCTTCGATATCCCTGCCATTAATTGCTCCACGGCCTCCATCTCGACTCCCACGCTCGAATCGCGCAGGATCTGGGCGCCCATCCCTCCGCGGATGAGCTCGTTGACCCCGACCATCCCGCTCTGCCCCGTATGCTGCACGTACAGCTGACCGAAGGTCCCCTTGGGGAGCTTCTTGATATCGTCGGCGAGGAGTTCCTTCTCGAAGCCGGGGCCCAGGAGGACCAGCGGCATGTCGGGCGTCGCCACGGCGCTCAGCTTGGAGATGATCTCTCCGTGGTAGTCGAAGGGCTTCCCTTTCTCATCGTACTGCTTGCCGGAGCGCATGGAGCGTACGGTCACGATCTCCTTCAGGCCGGACTGCCTGAGGACGGCGACCGTGGCCTCGTCCTGATCAAGGGAGACGAAAACAATCCTTGGCTTGACGGTGTCCTTGGCGGCCTTCTCCAGCCTCTCCATGTCGGTGGTCTTCCAATGTGCCTTCCTGATACGGAGCGGCTCGCCGGGCTCGATCATCAGAGTGTGATGCTGCCCTATGTCCTGAGGGCCCTCCTCGATGACCCCGAGAAGGCGCATCCTGAGCCCGTCCCCGTCATACTCGATCTTCTCGACGCGCACGCCCAGGGTCATCCTCTTCTTCTCCGCCCTCTCCGCACGGAGCTTGTCGTCCGATTTCTCGTCCCTGCGGACGGTGGACGCGGTCACGAGGTCCCCGGTCCTGATGATGTTATAGAGATGCCAGATATCGTCATCGGTCTCGGGAAGGACCTTCACTTCCCCCTGTCCCGCGTCCTTTCCGAGTATGCGCATGGGCTCCCCTATCGCAGGGTACATGATTAACCTTGGCAGGTCCGAGCGGCGGCGTTTTCGGTCTGGTTAAAACAGACCCATCGTACCGAATCGGTTAAATAGTGTTTAAATGAGCCTAAATTAGGGCCCATTCAACACCCATCATGCCTTTATACCATGTCCTGGGATTTCATTAAACATGCCTACAATCGTAGCTGACAACTGTGTTGCGTGCGGTGCCTGCGCCGACGCTTGCCCCAACGAAGCCATCACCGTCGGAGACATCGCCCAGATCGATGCCGACAAGTGCGTTGACTGCGGAGCCTGCATCGATGCATGCCCCTCTGAGGCCATCACGGAGTGAATGAGATGGCTGCAAAAGTCAACGCTGACAGCTGTGTCGCGTGCGGCGCCTGCGCCGACGCTTGCCCGAACGGGGCCATCACCATCGAGGATGTTGCTGTCGTCGACGCCGACAAGTGCGTCGACTGCGGCGCCTGCGTCGATGCCTGCCCCTCTGAGGCCATCACCGACTGATCGGTGAGAAAACCATCCTGGGGCCTCCGGGCCCCGCTTTTCCATTTTTCGCATTTTTCCGATCCGCTCTTCATCCTGCATCCTGCGATGATGCCGCCGGGCCTACAATCCCCGCCTTCCTGCCCTTTATAGGGATTATAGAAAATTATGAAACATACGTGCGTTAAGCGCATGCCCCGGCCCTGCTTTTACTCCTGTGTCCGAAATGGGATAACGGCTGATTCGGATTTACATAGGAGTTCTAACCATTCAATTTTGTCCATTATCAGACAACGCCTTCGAAGGCTTGTCAGACGCCGCCCCCTTGGATTAAATAGGTTTTCCGACTGTGATTTATTCTCGATGGCAAAGAATTATCTGGTCCTCGAGGACGGAGCAGTGTACGAAGGCGAGGCCTTCGGATACCCCTCCGACGCTTTCGGCGAGGTCGTTTTCGCAACAGGAATGAACGGTTATCAGGAAAGCCTCACCGACCCCTCCTACCAGGGTCAGATTCTCGTGCTCACGTTCCCTCTGATCGGGAACTACGGCATCAACGACGCCTTCAACGAGTCGGACAGGGTCCACGTCAGGGCCCTGGCGGTCAGCGAGTACTGCCGCGAGCCTTCGGACATGTACGGGGGGAAGACCCTCGACGAGTTCCTCAGGGACAACAAGGTCCCCGGGATCTCCGGCATCGACACCCGTGACCTCGTCATCAGGATCAGGCAGCACGGGACCCTCAAAGGCAAGATCACTTCGGATCCGGACGAGGTCCCCGGCCTCGCGGAGAAGCTCAGGCAGGCCCCTATGCCATCCGAGGCCAACCTGGTCGCCGAGGTCGGCTGCAGGGAGATAGAGCGCTTCGACGGCGGAAAGGACCTCACCGTCGGCATGATCGACCTGGGCGAGAAGGGGAGCATCCTCAAGAACCTCCGCGCCCGCTTCAATGTCATAATGTTCCCGTACGACACGCCGGCCGACGTGATAACGGAGAGCGGGGTGAAGGGCGTCCTCATATCCAACGGTCCGGGCGACCCCTCGCAGCCGATGATCCTCAAGCACACTGCGAGGACGGTCAGCGACCTGTCCACTCAGCTCCCGCTGTTCGGGATCTGCTTCGGGAACCAGATAACCGCCCTGGCGCTCGGCGCGAAGACGTACAAGCTCAAGTTCGGCCACCACGGATGCAACCAGCCCGTCATGTACGACGGAAGGGTGTACATCACCAGCCAGAACCACAACTTCGCGGTCGACGAGGCCTCCCTGGCGGGGACCGGCCTGATCGCGGACCAGTTCAATGTCAACGACCGCACGGTGGAGGGGATGAGGCACAAGGACCTCCCCATATTCACGTGCCAGTACCACCCCGAGGCCTCTCCGGGCCCCTGGGACACGACCTTCCTCTTCGATCGCTTCGCCTCCGTGGTCAGGGAGGGACGCCTGTGAGGAAGGATTACAAGAAGCTCCTGGTGATCGGCTCCGGTCCGATCGTCATCGGGCAGGCCGCCGAGTTCGATTTCTCCGGATCCCAGGCGTGCCGCTCGCTCAGGGAGGAAGGCTACAAGACCGTCCTCGTCAACTCGAACCCCGCCACCATACAGACGGACCCCGAGACCGCCGACCGCGTGTACATCGAGCCCCTGCAGGCGGACATCGTCGCGAAGATCATCGAGAAGGAGGGCGTGGACGGCGTCGTCTCGGGCATGGGAGGGCAGACCGCTCTCAACATCAGCTCCGAGCTCGCCGAGAAAGGATACCTCAAGAAGTTCGGCGCCGAGCTGGTCGGCACCCAGCCCGATGCGATCGAGAGATCCGAGGACAGGGAGCTGTTCAAGGAGACCATGGAGAAGATCGGCGAGCCCGTGCCGAAATCGAGGCCCGCCAACTCCCTCGAGGAGGCCCTCGAGGCGGTCAGGGTCATAGGCCAGTATCCGGTCCTCATCAGGCCCGCGTTCACCCTCGGAGGCACCGGGGGCGGCATAGCCTACAACGAGGCGGAACTGAAGGAGATCTGCGCCCGCGGGCTCGCCTACTCCAGGATCCACCAGGTCCTCATCGAGGAGAGCATCCTCGGATGGAAGGAGCTCGAGTACGAGGTCATGAGGGACTCCAAGGACAACTGCGTGATCATCTGCAACATGGAGAACATCGATGCGATGGGCATACACACCGGGGAGTCCATCGTCTGCGCCCCCTGCCTCACACTTTCGGACAGGGACCACCAGAGGTTCAGGACCGCCTCGCTGAAGATCATCCGCGCCCTCGGCATCGAGGGCGGGTGCAACGTCCAGTTCGCCCTGAACCCCAGGACCCACGAGTACCGCGTCATCGAGGTCAACCCCCGTGTCTCGAGGTCCTCCGCCCTGGCCTCCAAGGCCACCGGGTACCCGATCGCCAGGGTCTCCACCAAGATCGCCGTCGGCTACACCCTCGACGAGATCCCCAACCACATCACCGGCAAGACTTTCGCGGCCTTCGAGCCGACCATCGACTACGTCGTGGTCAAGATACCCAGATGGCCTTTCGACAAGTTCCGCACCGTCGACAGGCACCTCGGGACCCAGATGAAGTCCACAGGGGAGACCATGTCCATAGGCAGGACCTTCGAGGAGGCTCTGCTGAAAGGGCTCAGGTCCCTCGAAATCGGCGTCGACGGCCTGGACCCCATCGACATGACCGACAGCGAGATCCACGACGAGTTCAGGCATGCCACCGACAGGCGCATCTTCGCGGTCGGGGAGGCCCTCCGCCGCGGGTGGTCCCCCGCTGACATCGCCAAGGAGACCGACTGGGACGAGTTCTTCGTGAGGAAGGTCGCCAACATAGTTGCCATGGAGAAGCGCCTGCAGTCCGAGCCCCTCACCGACGACCTGCTCAGAGCGGCCAAGAGGATGGGCTTCGCGGACAAGACCATCGCCCGCCTGGTAAAGAAGGAGCATTGGGACATCATGTCCCAGAGGGTCAAGGCCGGCATAATCCCGGTCTACAAGATGGTCGACACCTGCGCCGCCGAGTTCGCGGCCGAGACCCCCTACTTCTACAGCACCTACAACGGAAGGTCCTCCGAGACCAGCTCCGACGGGAAGAAGCGCGTCGTCATCATCGGCGGCGGGCCCATAAGGATCGGCCAGGGGATCGAGTTCGATTACTGCTGCGTGCATGCGGTCAAGGCGCTGCAGGAAGAGGGTATCGAGGCCATCATGATAAACAACAACCCCGAGACCGTCTCCACCGACTACGACATCAGCGACAGGCTGTACTTCGAGCCCCTGGAGCTGGAGGACGTCCTCGAGGTCATCAAGGCCGAGGACGCCGACGGCGTGATATGCCAGTACGGAGGGCAGACCTCGGTCAACCTGGCCATCGACGTCGAGAAGGGCCTCAAGGGGACCCGCACCAAGATCCTCGGCACGACGCCGGATCAGATGGACGTCGCCGAGGACAGGAAGAGGTTCACCGACCTCATGCGCAAGCTCGGCATCAAGCAGCCCAAGTCCGGCACCGCGTTCTCCTACGAAGAAGCGGAGAAGATCGCCGAGGATATCGGCTACCCTGTGCTGGTCAGGCCGTCCTACGTCCTGGGAGGGCGCGGGATGGAGATCGTCTACTCCGCCGACGAGCTCAAGACCTACATGGAGACCGCGGTCAAGGTCTCCAGGCACCACCCGGTCCTCATCGACAAGTACCTCACCGAGGCGATCGAGATCGATGTCGACTCGGTCTGCGACGGCGAGACCGTCTACATCGGCGGGATCATGGAGCACATCGAGTACGCCGGCTGCCACTCCGGAGACGCCACCATGGTGCTGCCGCCGTTCACCCTGCCCCAGAAGACCATCGAGGAGATCGTCAGGATCGACACCGAGGTCGCCCTGGCGCTGAAGATCGTCGGCCTGATGAACCTCCAGCTCGCCTACAAGGACGGCGAGATCTGGATGATCGAGGCCAACCCCAGGGCGTCCAGGACCGTACCGTTCATCTCCAAGGCCACGGGCGTCCCCCTGGCCAAGATCGGCGTCAAATGCATGCTGGGCCATAAGCTGAAGGACATGGGCCTACAGGGATACAGGCCGATCGACCACTATGCCATCAAGGCGTCCGTGTTCCCGTTCCTGAAGCTCCCGGGCGTGGACTCCATCCTCACCCCTGAGATGAAATCCACCGGAGAGGTCATGGGCATCGATGCCGACTTCGACACCGCCGCCTACAAGGCGCTGGTGGCCGCCGGCAACAAGCTCCCGACCGAGGGTGGGGCGTACTTCACCGTCAACGACCAGGACAAGCCCCAGGCCCTGGAGGTCGCGAGGGCCCTGAAGGACATGGGATTCAGGATCTACGCCACCAAGGGAACCTCCACCTACTTCCGCGAGCACGGAGTGGAGAACACGGCCGTGTTCAAGAACAACGAGAACCTGAAGCCCAACGCCATCAGCCTGATGCGCGACGGCGACATCAACATGGTCATCAACACCCCGACCCAGCATTCGGGAGCTGTCAGGGACGGTCACAGGATGAGGCGCCTCGCCGTGGAGCTGGAGATCCCCTTCATGACCACCATCAACGGCGCCAAGGTCGCCGTCGGGGCCATCAGGGTCGCCCGCGAGGACCACATCGGCGTCAAGTGCATGCAGGAGTTCCACGGGCTCAGGTGAAGCCCCGGATCTCCGAGGAGCCTGCGGGGGGCTTTCCCCCGCAGGTCTGCCGCGGGAACTGCCGGTTCCCGAAAAAAACCAGAAAAAGGCGCGATCCGCCTTGATTTTCAATCCGGCAGTCGGGAAGGTATCACGCCTTCCAGGGCGTCTCCCATTCCCAAGGCTTCATCGTGCCCTTGTAGACGGCCATCCCGATGACGGCCGCCTCGGCGCCTGCGGCCGCTCCGGCCTTGATGTCCTCATAGGAGGCGAACCCTCCGGAGAGGATGACCGGGCAGGGGCATTTGCGGACGAACTCGGCGTTGGCCGCGGCGTTCACGCCCTTCCCTTGGCCCTCGACATCGATGTTGGTGTTCAGGACGCCCCTGACAGGCAGCTGCCTGAGGTCCTCGAAGACCTTGTCGATGGACAGGTCGACCTCTTCCTGCCACCCCTTGATCGAGATCTTCCCGCCCTTGGTGTCCATGCCGAGGATGAGCTTCCCGGGGAACTTCCGGGCCATCTCGGCGAACCACTCAGGCTCCTTGATGGCCTTGGTCCCCACGATGACACGGTCTGCCCCGGCGTCGAGGTATTTCGCTATCTGGGACTCCGACCTGATGCCTCCTCCGACCTCGCAGGGGACGCCTGCAGAGGCGATGACTTCGCAGAACGCATCCGAATTGTCGGGCTTCCCGAAGGCCGCATCGAGGTCCACGAGATGGAGGCAGGGCGCCCCCATGGAGACCCAGTGATCCGCCGTCTTGGCGATGTCCGGCAGGATCACCTGCTGGCTTCCTGGCACGCCTCCGACCAGCTGGACCACCTTATGGTCCAGGACATCGACGGCCGGGATGGCGATCATGCCATGTCCTCCGCGAAAGCCTCGAAGTTCTTCAGGAACGCGGCCCCCGCGTCCGAGCTCTTCTCGGGATGGAACTGGGTGGCGACGGTGTTGGCCGTGCGCATGACGGTCGGGAACTCGAACCCCTCATACTCGGTGATGCCTTTGATGACGGACCTGTCCTCCGGATCGCAGTAATAGGAGTGGGCGAAATAGAAGTGGAGGTCCTCCAGGCCCTCGAAGAGGTCGTCCTGGGTCTTCACCAGGTTCCACCCCATGTGGGGGACCGTCTTGGACTTCAGCGCCCTCACGCGGCCGGGGAAGAGCCCGATGCCGGGGCCCTGCCCCTCGTCGCTCCCCGGGAAGAGGATCTGGGCCCCGATGCAGATGCCCAGTGCAGGGACCCCTGCCTCCATCCTCTCCCTTATCGCGTCCCTGTAGGGCAGAAGGCGCTCCATGGTAGCATCGAACGCCCCCACGCCCGGGAGCATGATCGCCGGGGCGTCCAGGAGCTTCGACATATCGGTGACGGGCTCGACCTCGAACCCGGCGATCTCCAGCGCTTTGCGGATGGAATGGATGTTGCCGACCCCGTAGTCGGCGAGAGCGATCCTCATCTGCTCTCCTCTGCGATGATATCCTCCATCGCGTCGGTCATGAGCTTATTCAGCTCCTCGGTGCCGACGGTCGGGCGGACGCAGTTCTCGGTCCTCCTCTTGGTCCCGAAGTCGCGGATGAGGATGCCCCTTTTCTTCATGCCCTCGACCAGCTTGGCGTGGTCTATGGGGGCCCTGGCGAGGATGAAGTTGGCGTCGGACGGGTAGCACTCGAACCCGAGGGACTCCATCTTCTTGGCCAGCTTCGGGCGCTGCTCCTCGACCATGCTGACGCTGCGCTCGACGAACGACCTGTCCTTCAGGGCGGCGATGGCCGCCCCCTCGGAGATGCCGTTGAGCGAGTAAGGCACCTTGACGGAATTGAGCATGTCGGCCACCTTCAGGTTGGAGGCCATGTAGCCCACGCGGAACGCGGCCATAGCGTATGCCTTGGAGAACGTCTTGCAAACGATGAGGTTGTCGAACTCGTCGACCTTGTCGATCATGGTCTTCCTGGCATACTCGCTGTACGCCTCGTCGAGGATTACTATGCCCTCGTGCTTCGAGAGGATCTCCTCGATGTCCTTGGTCCGGAAGCAGTTCCCGGTGGGGTTGTTGGGCGACGGCATGATGAGGACGCCCTTCCTGTCCTCGCCTTTGCCGATCATGGCATCCGGGTCCAGCTGGAAATCCTCGTCCAGCTCGGCCTCCTTCATGATGCCCGACGACAGCTGGGTGAAGTAGCTGTAGAGCGAGTACGAGGGGTACGGCTGGATGACGGAGGTCACGCCGGGCTCCACGAAGGTCGTGAAAGCAGTGTTGATCATCTCGTCGCTGCCGTTCCCGACCACGAAGTTGTCCCTCTTCAGGCCGTAGAGGTCCGCCAGGGCGTCCCTCAGTCCATCGGAATAGGTGTTCGGATAGGTGTTCGTGTTGATCCTGAGGCCCTCGATGTACGCCTCCGCCGCTGGGTTGGAGCCCAGGACGTTGACATTGGTGTCCATCCTGATGGCATTCCCCACGTCGGGGTTATAATAGGTAGTGAGCCCGCGGACGCTCTTCCTCATCATGCTGCGGTCCATGGTAACCACTCGGCCGCATGTCAGCGGCCCTTCGGGACTCTGGATACTCCATTCCGTAATAATGGTTGCGTGCGCGCGCGTCCGTGCGTATATGATAAGAAGAGCAGGCATGAAGAACGCGGCATGGCGGCGCATCCCGATAGGTTACCTGCAGGTTACTGTGTAACATCATAGTTTCTAATTGATACTTATACTTCGCAGGCATACTAGGAATTAGACTGAAACAAGTCGGTGAGAAAAAATGAAGACCCAGAGCATTGAGATGCAGCACGGAGCCATGATCGTGATCGACTGCGGGGACGTCAAGGTCCACGCCTACCAGACCAAGGACCTCATAGATGACGAGGTCATCATCCTCGAGAAGGCCGGGAAGGGAATCGTCGTCGAGATCCCTCCCTTCAAGGAGAACATCGCGGAGCTGGAGCAGTACATCCGCGAGAAGAACATCGACATTCAGGCGAAGCTGGTCTCCTACCACGCGGCGGGATCCTCCTTCCTCCCGGAAGTCCCCTCCTACGCCACCGAGTCCGCCAACTCCTACAACACCAACGGAGGAGGCGCCGCCCTGATCGGAAACTTCACCAAGGCCTTCGGGGATGCGTTCGACAGCGGGATAGTCCTGGGGAAGAACATCCTGAAGGCAGGCAAGACCCAGATCGCCGGGATCGACATGATCGTCAGGCCGAACGACGAAGCTTTCGAGATCGAGCTCCCCGAGATCAAGACGGTCTACATGCACATGCTCGGCCATGACTGCCACTCCATCGTCCCGGGCGCAGCGGCCGCAGAGGCGATGGCAGCGAACCTGCAGGACTACCTGGACCGCGGGTTCGAGACCTTCCTCTCGGCCCACTACGTACCTGAGACCAGGAAGGATGCCGAGACGAAGATCTCCTACCTGAAGGAGACCGAGAAGCTGGCATCGGAATCGAAGGACGCGGCCGAGTTCACGGCGAAGATGAAGGCGGAATTCCCCGGATACTCCGGCGAGAACTACCTGGGAATGACCGCCGGCGCGTTCTTCAGCTGAAACCTTCTGAAAGGAAGGCAGGGGGGCCGTTCGGCCCCCTGGCTCATCTCAGTCCACGAGCCGCTCTATGGGCATGGTGAGAATGCCGCGGGCGCCGATCTTCTTGAGGTCGGCGACGACGCGGTAGCAGCTCTCGTTGCCGACGACGGCCTGGACGGCCACCCAGCCTTCCTTGCCGGCGATGTCCACCACGGTGGGCCCTCCGATGCCGGGGATGATCTTCTCGGCGTCGGGCAGCCTGTCCCTGGGAACATCGGCCATGACGTACTTCTTGCCCTCGGCGCTGATGACGGAGCGGAGAGCGTCCACGATCTCCCCGATCCTGTCGCTCTTGGCAGGATCTGCCATGGCCTTCTCGGAGGCGATGACGCACGCCTGGGACTCCATGATGACCTGCACCTCCTTGAGGCGGTTCATCCTGAGGGTGCTGCCGGTAGCCACAAGATCGGAGATGCAGTCGGAGACTCCCAGCATGGGCATGATCTCCGCCGCCCCCTGCACGAAGACTATGTCGGCCTTGATCCCCTTGGACCTGAAGAACTTCTTGGTGAGCTCCGGGAAGGAGGTGGCCACGCGGATGCCGTCCTTCATGACGCCGCTCTTCGCGATCTCGGAGTCTTCGGGAGCGGCGATGGAGAGCCGGCATCTCCCGTATCCGAGATCGAGTATCTCCTTCACCCTGACGCCGGCCTCGGCGGTGACATCCTGGCCGGTTATGCCGAAATCGACGGCCCCGGAATCCACGAAGATGGGGATGTCCTGCGCACGGATGAGGAAAACCTCCAGCCCGAGGCCCGGGACATTGATGTTGAGCCTGCGCCCCCAGTCGTCCCCCAGGCTGATGCCTGCTTTGGTTATGAGCTCCACGGCCTTCTCGTTGAGCCTCCCCTTGTTCGGAATGGCCATCTTCAGCGTCATTGTATATCGCTTCGCCCATCCCTTCCTTTATTAATTAACTCATCGCAGACGCGATGATCTGGAGTAACCTGCCGGAACGGCCGGAGCGGGGAAGGAAGACCCGCTCCGCCGCGGCCCCGGACAGGATCAGAGAAGGTTCTTCTTATAGGCGTACTCGGCGTTGAGGATGGAACCGCCGGCCCCGCCGCGGAGGGTGTTGTGCGAAACGACCCAGAGCTTGTAGTAGCCGTTGGACTTCCTTATCCTGCCGACGGTGGAGGCCATCCCGCGGGCCCTCTCCGGGGAACCCGCGAAGACATCGTAGATGGGCTGGGGCCTGTTCTCCTCGGTCCTCACGATGACAGGCTGCACCGGGGCCGAGGGGAGCTTCAGCTTCTGGGGCTCGCCGCGGAAGCCCGAGAGGGCCGAGGCGACCTCCTCCAGGGAGGGCTCGTCCCTGAGCTTCAGGGAGAGGGACTCGGTGTGGCCGTCGACGACAGGGACCCTGGCGCAGTTGGCGATGACATCGAAGTCGGCGTACCTGAACTTCCCGTCCCCGTACGTCCCGAGCATCTTCCCGAGCTCGGACTCCATCTTCTCCTCCTCATGGTTGATGAAGGGTATGACGTTGCCCACGATGTCCAGGGACGGCACTCCGGGATAGCCGGCGCCGGAGATGGCCTGGTAAGTGGAGACGAAGACCTGCTCGAGGCCGAAGGCGTCCCTCAGGGCCTTCAGGGGCACGACGATGCCGGTCGAGGAGCAGTTGGCGTTCGTGACGATGTACCCGCCGTCCTTGTAGGTAGGCTGGTCCTTCACGGCGGCGAACTGGTCGGTGTTGACCTCCGGGACGATGATGGGCACGTGCTCGTCCATCCTGTGGGCCCCGGCGTTGGTGTAGACCGCCACTCCGTTCTGCGCGAGCTGGGTCTCGGTCTCGCCCGCGAGCTCGCTGGGTATGCCGGAGAACGCAATCCTGCACGAATCGGCGATGTGCCTGATGTCCATCTTGGAGATCTTCATGTCGAGGGTCTCCTGGCTGTACTCGTGGTCGCGGACCTTCAGGGTGTCCCCGAACCTCTTGCCCTCGGACCTCTCGGAGGCGTAGAGCCCCTCGATCTCGAAATAGGGGTGGCCCTCCAGCATCTGGACGAACCTCTGCCCGATCATGCCCGTGGCGCCTAGAACCGCCACCTTCACTTTTCCGCTCATTTCCTCCCTTCCTTCCGGATGCGCCGGCTCAGTCGCCGTCGTAGATCTTCTTCTGGCGCTCCTTGGAGATGCTCAGGATGACATGCGCGATCTGCTCGGCTTCATCCTCGTTGAGGCTGACCTCCTTGCAGAGGTCCAGGTACCTGGCGACTATCTCCTTCTCCCTCTCATCGTCCCAGTAGCTCTGGCCGCTGCGCTTCTTGGCCTTCGCCAGCTCGTCGGTGATGTCTATGCGGGTGGCTATGAGGTCGATGATCTTGCCGTCGATCTCGGACACCTCGTCCCTGAGTTCCTTCGTAGATGCGGGCGCTTCCATGGAAACCCTCTTACTGATGAACGCGCGCATGAGTCTTTACTTATAAAACCCTCGCTGTGCTCAATCTATACGGTTACTGTTTTCGTATTGCCGATTGAAAGAATCGAATATAAACGAAGAAAATTTACGGATTTCGTATTAATGAACTTATTAGTTCATTAATGCACTGAAAAGATGGTTTAAATCCTATGGGCGCATCTACGGCTTCATGGACCGTATTCAGAAGTATTTCGGACGCCATCCCTCCCAGATGGCAGTCGCAAGGCTGCTGCTGAGCCAGGGGCTCAGCGTTCACGACGGCTACATCTGGTGCGGGGATATCAGGCAGGCGGACACATCCGTCGCCGAGGCCGCCAAGGTAGACCGCAGGGTGGTCCGCTCGGCCGTGGAGAGGATAATGGGCGAACCCGAGCTGCTGGCACTGTACTCCAAGCTCAGATGCATGGTGCTCCTCTCGGACGTCGCGAAGGAGCTGGGATGCTCGGTCATCGAGGTCATCCCCACCGACGAGAAGGTCCCGGGGATAATGTCAGGCATCATGGACATCATCTTCAAGGCCGGGATCAACGTCAAGCAGGCGGTCGTCAGCGAGCCCGCCGACGACGGCCAATCGCATCTGATCCTCATCACCGAGGGCGAGATGCCGGGGACCGTCATATCGGCCGTCCGCGAGAGCTTCGGCGTCGCGAGCGTCATCATCAGATGACGGACGCCCGCGCGCTGTTTTAATAAACAGCACGCGCATCATGCGGTCGATATCATGACGGCTACGTCAAGGAGAGCGGACCTGGAGCGCAGCACCCGCGAGACCGATGTGAAGGTCGGGCTGTGCATCGACGGCACAGGGGAATTCGACGTCAAATGCGACATCCAGTTCCTGAAGCACATGTGCGAGACCCTCGCCAGGTACGCCGACTTCAACCTCACCCTCGAGGCAGGCGGGGACAACGACCACCACGTGATTGAGGACACCGCCATCGCCCTGGGGGAGGCGTTCAAGCGCGCCCTGGGCGACGGGCCCGTCGAGAGGACGGCATCCTGCGTCCTCCCCATGGACGACGCCCTCGTCCTCGTGTCCATTGACCTCGTCGACAGGCCGTACTGCGACGCCGACCTGCCCGATCCCCTCTACATCCACTTCATGAGGAGCTTCGCGATGTCCGCCGGGATCACCCTGCACACCGTGAAGTTCAGGGGGTTCGACGACCACCACGTGATCGAGGCGACGTTCAAGGCTCTCGGCAAATGCCTCAAGAACGCGGTCAGGCCCCGCGACAGGCTCCTGAGCACCAAGAACGCGGTCAAGACGGTGTGAAGCATGCTCGCCAAGAGGGTCATCCCGTGCCTCGATGTGAAGGACGGCAAGGTCGTCAAAGGAACGGAGTTCGTCAACCTGAAGGAGGTCGGGCGCCCGCCCGAGCTCGCCGAGCGGTACTCCAGGCAGGGCGCCGACGAGATCACCTTCCTGGACATCGCCGCCTCCAAGGAATCCCGCGGGACCACGCTCGGCCTCGTGAAGGAGACCGCGGAGCGCGTCTTCGTCCCCCTCACGGTCGGCGGGGGCATCCGCACGGCCGACGATGTGCACAACGCCCTCCTGGCCGGAGCGGACAAGGTCTCCATGAACTCCGCCGCCGTGGCGCACCCGGAGGTCATCTCCGAATCCGCCGAGAGGTTCGGGAGGCAGTGCGTCGTCGTCGCCATCGACGCCAAGCGCACCGGGAGCACCTCTTCCGGGTTCGAGGTGTTCGTCAAAGGCGGCACGGAGCCCACCGGCATCGACGCCCTCGCCTGGGCGGCCGAGGCCGAGGACCGCGGCGCCGGCGAGATACTGCTCACCTCGATCGATGCGGACGGGACCCGCAACGGCTACGACATCCCGCTGACGAAGGCCGTGGTCGAGGAGACGAGCGTCCCCGTGGTCGCTTCCGGAGGATGCGGCGGCATAGACGACATCTACCGGGTGTTCGCCGAGACCGACTGCTCCGCGGCGCTCGCCGCGAGCATATTCCACTACGGGGAATGCACCGTGGACGACGTGCACGAATACCTCCGCGAGAGGGGGATAGAGGTCAGATGACGGAGATTCCGAAGCTGAATTACGATGACAAGGGGCTGGTCCCCGTCATCGTGCAGGACTACAGGACCAACGAGGTCCTCATGCTGGCATATTCGAACGAGGAGGCCGTGAGGCTGATGTACGAGACAGGCTACACCCACTTCTGGAGCCGCAGCAGGCAGAAGATGTGGAAGAAGGGAGAGGAGTCCGGCCACGTGCAGAGGATAAAATCGATCGAGGCCGACTGCGACGCCGACACCCTGCTGGTCAGGGTCGACCAGACCGGCCCCGCCTGCCACACCGGCCACCCCTCCTGCTTCTTCACCACCGTCGAGGGCAGCACGGACGACACCGCCGCCATCATGCCCGAGCTCATCCGCACCATAAAGGACAGGAAGGAGAACCCCTCGGAGGAGAGCTACACCTGCAAGCTCTTCTCCAACGAGAACAAGATGTGCAAGAAGATCGTCGAAGAGGCCGCCGAGGTCATCCTCGCGGTCAGGGACCACGACAAGGAGGAGATCGCGTCGGAGACGGCCGACCTCATCTACCACACCCTGGTGGCCCTGGTGAAGGAAGACGTGGACCTGGGCCTTGTCTATAAAGAGCTCACGGAGAGGCATTCATGAAGCCCAGGGCGGACCTGCATACGCACACCGTCTTCAGCGACGGGGAGCTCATCCCGGCGGAGCTCGTGCGGAGGGCATCAGTGCTAGGACATGACCTCCTGGCCATCACCGACCACGTCGACATGACCAATGTCGAATGGGTGGTGACCAACCTCGTCAAGGCCACGCAGCTGAACAGGGACTACAACATCCGCGTCCTCCCGGGCGTGGAGATCACCCATGTGCCTCCGGCGCTCATCGCCCAGGTCGCGCACGACGCCCGCCGCTTCGGCGCGAAGATTGTCGTGGTGCACGGCGAGACCATCGTCGAACCGGTCGCCCCCGGCACCGACAGGGCGGCCGCGGAGAACCCCGACATCGATGTGCTGGCACATCCCGGGTTCATCACCGCGGAGGAGGCCGACATCGCAAGGGAGAACGGCGTGGCCCTGGAGATCTCCGGGCGCAGCGGCCACAGCTTCACCAACGGGCACGTGTGCAGTATCGCGAGGGCGTCCAAGTGCATGATGGTGGTCGACTCCGACACCCACCAGCCCGAGAACCTCATGGACGACGAAGCGGCGACCAAGATCGCACTCGGAGCCGGCCTCACAGCCGAAGAGGCCGATAAGGCCCTCCACAAAACGCCTTACAAGATCGCCGAAGGCCTCTGAAAAGGGCCCGGCAGGCGCCCCTCCACGGGGCGCCCGGCGCTTCTGTCTTTCTTAATTTTACATCGATTCGCGGTAGATCAGCGAGACCTCTTCCTCTGTCGTGATGGGCTTGGGGTTCCCCAGAAGCCTGGCCTTCGAGACCCTGAAGGCATTGGAGGCCAGCCAGGGGATGTCCTCCTCCGTGAAGCCCTCGTCTGACAGGTAGACGCTCAGCCCGATGCGGTCCAGGAGCATCTCGACCTGCGCGGCGCAGTCCTCGGAGCCTTTCCCGCCCAGGAAGCGGGAGATGACGGCGTACTTCTCGGGCGCGCCTTCGACCGAATGCCTGATGACCGTCGGCGTGAGGGCCGCGAGCCCCCTGCCGTGGACGATGTTCCTCAGACCGCTCAGCGGGTGCTCCAGGCCGTGCGGGGCGGCCAGGCTCGAGACGTAGAACGCCATGCCGACCGCCGAGGCTGCGGCGGTCACGGCGTCCAGGGCCTCCGTGTCATGGATGTCGTCGTTCGCGGCGACGATATTGTCCGTCAGCAGGCGGAGGCATTCCAGCGAGATGGCCTCGGTGACCGGGGAGGCGCCGGGGCTGACATATGATTCCATGCTGTGGCAGAGGGCATCGAAGGTCACCGGAGCGAGGACCGAACGGGGCATCGTCTCCATCAGCGAAGGGTCCACGATCGCGCATCTGGGTATGAGGCAGTCGTCCCTGATCCCGCGCTTGTCCTTCGTTGCAGGGTCTGTCAGAATGGCCGTTCCGTTGCTCTCGCTCCCGGTCCCGCAGGTGGTCGGCACCGCGATTATGGGGAGTGCTGAGTACTCCTGCTCGGAGAACCCTTTCTCCAGGAAATCCTCCACGCGGCCGGGGCTGCAGGCCATGAGGGCGATCCCTTTGGCGCAGTCGATGGGACTCCCGCCGCCGAGGGCGACGACCGTACCGCACCCCTCGGAGCGGGCAAGGGCGGCCCCGTCGGCAACTGCAGTGGTCAGTGGATTGGCCGAGACGCTGTCGAACACGCAGTAGCCGATATGCTCATCATCGAGCTGCCCGAGGACGCGGTCCAGGAGGCCGGTCTTCGCACTGCTCCGGCCGGTCACCACCAGAGCCTTGGCGCCGATCTTGGAGACCTCGCTGCCGACAGTATCTGCCTTCCCCCTACCGAAGACGATGTTGGCAGGAACAGACCAGTGGAAATCCTTCATGAACAGGAATGGGCAGGCGCGTATATCGTTCTGCCCGTCATAAACTCCCAGAAATCGTCAGTCCTTCCCGTCGGTCCCTAGTTCCCGGCGGATCTTCCTGATGAGGTCGTCCATGTAATCCTCGCGCCCCTCATCGCGGAAATCCTCGTCGACGACCATGAGCGCGGCATAGAGCTCCCTCTCGGTGAGCGCCTCCTCCCCGGACTCGGGCTTCTTCTTCCTTTCCGGCTCCGCCATGGTATCATGCACTCGACGCACGGTAAAGGATTAATCACTTTCCCCGACCCAACGGTTATTAGCCATCCGTGCGTTCGCAGGGGCATATGCCAAAGATCGCAATCATCGGCGGTTCCGGGATCTACAACCCGGACAGCTTCGAGCTCATACGGGAAGAGTTCCCGGACACCCCTTACGGGAAGCCCTCAGACCCCATCATGATCGGGAAGATCAACGGCGTGGAGGTCGCGTTCCTCTACCGCCACGGCAAGCAGCACCAGCATCCGCCTTCCTCCGTCCCCTACAGGGCCAACATGTACGCTCTCTGGAAGCTCGGCGTGGAGTATGTGATCTCTGCGTGCGCCGTCGGCTCCCTCAAAGAGGAGTTCCGCCCCGGAGACCTCGTCATCTGCGACCAGGTCATCGACTTCACCCGCGGCAGGAAGCTGACCTACTTCTACGACCAGACGGTGCACATCTCGATGCCGGACCCCTGCTGCCCCTACCTGAACAAGATCTTCGCGGGCGCAGCGGAGGAGATGGGGATCAGGTACCATCTCGGAGGCACCTATGTGTGCATCGAGGGCCCCAGGTTCTCCAGCAGGGCCGAGAGCAGGATGTTCAGGAGCTTCGGCGACCTGGTCGGCATGACAATGATCCCAGAGGTCACCCTCTGCCGCGAGCTTGGCATGTGCTACTGCAGCCTGGCGACCATAACCGACTACGATGCCTGGAAGGACGAGGCCGTCACCATCGACATGGTGAACAAGACCATGGCCGAATGCCTCGACAAGGTCCTCAGGCTCCTCGAGCTCGGCCTCCCCAGGATCGGGAAGTCGGACTGCTGCTGCGCCGAGGCCGCCGAAGGCTGCGGATCGCTCAAGGCCATAGAGAAACAGTGAACAGGGGGCGGCCGGAATGCCGCCTCCGATCGAACATTTCTGATCTGGCACATCCGATTTCGTAAAATTTGGAGTTCAACTCCAAATTTTTCAAACTAAGAAGACCCAGTTTGTAAAAAAAACATGATTCAGAGAACCGTTCGGAAGGCCATCGAAGAAAGCATCCTCCGCAAGCCTGTCACCCTTGTCACAGGCCCGAGGCAGGTAGGCAAGACAACGCTCTGCAAGGCCATAGGGGACGAGCACGGATTCGGATACGTCTCCCTCGCAGATATGGGCAACCGTGAACAGGCGCTCAGCGACCCTGTGATGTTCCTGAAGTCCCACCCAGCGCCGCTGGTGATTGATGAAGTTCAGTATGCGCCCGGGCTCTTTGATGCCTTGGAGGCCGAAGCAGACGGAAGAAAGGCAGAGACTGGTTCCAATGCCGGAATGTATCTGATCATAGGGAGCCAGGTTTACGGCCTTATGAAGGGCGTGACACAATCCATGGCCGGGAGAGTGTCGGTGATCCAGATGTCGCCTCTGAGCCTGAGCGAGACGCTCGGCAGGGAGGAAGTGCCATTCAGGGTGGACTTCGAGAGCGATCTCCGGAGAGCGTCCGAATCGAAACTGTCTGTCGGGGATATCTATGAACGGATCTTCCGCGGCTCGTATCCGGAGCTATGGAACGATAGGACAGAAGATCCCAGGGATTTCTATTCCGACTATGTTTCCGCATATATCGAAAGCGACGCAAGCCAGATAATCAGCGTGAAGGACAAGATCAAATTCCATCAGTTCCTCGAACTGATGGCATCGCTCAGCGGCCAGGAACTGGTCTACAACAGAATATCCAATTCCCTCGGGATCAGCGTCAAGACCGCAGAATCATGGGTAGGAGTGCTCGCTACCGGAGGGATCATAACCCTGCTTGAACCGTACTGTGATAGGTCCAAACTGAAACGCATCGTCCGCCGCCCCAAGATGTATTTCTGCGATACAGGCCTGGCATGCTTCCTGGCAAGGGTTTGCGATCCGGAATCCCTGAGGGCCGGATACCTCAGCGGGCATTTTGTTGAGACCTACATCGTCAATGAAATAATGAAAAGCTGCAAGAATAACCGCGACTTTCCGGGTCTGTACTACTATCGCGACTCGGAGATGAACGAGATAGACCTCATGATCCTCCGCAACGGAACATTCTCCCTCGTTGAATGCAAGGCCGGCATCTCATACGGCGCCGAGGACGTGAAGGCATTCCGGAAGATGAAGAAGTCCGGTTTCAAGATAGGCCATTCATGCATCATCTGCATGACGGACACCGGCTATCCTGTGGCCGAGAATGTTTACGCTCTACCGATAGCATCCATCTGACAGCGGCGGCAACCTAAATACGCGCACCCCAATCACACCGCGATGAGGATCGTCTTCAGAGGCACCGTCCAGGGAGTGGGCTTCCGCCCGGCCGTTTACAGGACGGCGGTCTCCCTCGGCCTGCACGGAAGCGTCCGCAACGACGGCTCCCGCGTGACTGTAGATATAGACCGGGACGATCTTACGGAGAAATTCATCTCCGAGCTGAAGGCCTCCCTCCCCCCGCTCGCCAGGATCGATTCTGTGGAGACCGAGAGGTTCGCCGTGGAAGCCGGTTCGTTCTCGATCGCCGCCTCGGGGGAGGACGGCAGGGACGGCGCTTCCATCCCCACGGACACCGCAATCTGCCCCAAATGCCTGGAGGATATGAGGTCCGGCAGGAGGAAAGGCTACGCCTTCACGTTCTGCACCGACTGCGGGCCCAGGTTCACGACTCTGACCGCGATGCCTTACGACCGCGCCCACACGTCGATGTCCGCATTCCCCATGTGCCCGGAATGCGCCAAAGAGTACTCCGATCCTTCCGACCGCCGCTTCCACCACCAGACGATATGCTGCCCCCGCTGCGGCCCGCAATACAGGCTCGCAGGCGCGGACGGCTCGGAGATCGCCTCGGACGATCCGATAAGGGACTTCGCCGCACGCCTCGACGGCGGAGCGATAGGTGTCGCCGAGAGCTGGGGCGGGATGCACATCTGCTGCACGCTGGCACAGTTGGAGAAGCTCCGCTCGTGGTACCGCCGCCCCCAGAAGCCGTTCGCGATCATGGTGCGCGACATAGAGACTGCGGAGAGGTATTGCAGCCCGACCGACGCGGAAAGGGAGCAGCTCCTGTCCCCGCACCGCCCGATCGTGCTCGTGAAGAAGAAAGAGACCGAGTTCTCCGGACTCATCTCGCCCGGCATCGATACCACCGGGGTGTTCCTGCCCTATACCGGCATGCAGCACCTCCTCTTCGATTCCCTCGGGGCCGACGCCCTGGTCATGACCTCCGCCAACCCGCCGGGGGAGCCTATGGCCACCGATCCGGAAGACGCTTTCCGCCTGGGAGCGGACTGCTACCTCCTGCATAACCAGGCCATCGTCAACCGCGCCGACGATACCGTCCTCCGCATGTGCGGGGACAGCGTGTTCTACATCCGGAAGTCCAGGGGAGCGATACCGTCCTTCTACGAGATCCCCCTGGAAGGCGGTGCGGCCGCCGTGGGGGCGCAGGAGAACCTCGCTGGTGCGGTCGCCTGGAAAGGGCGCATCTATCCGACCCAGTACATCGGGAACGGCGAGAAGTTCGGGGTGGAGGACTATCTCGAGGAGGCCGTCCGCCGGCAGCTGGAGTTCACCGGCTGCGAACCGTCCGTCATCGCGGAAGACATGCACCCGGCATATGCCAACCGCGCTTTCGCGGCCCGCCTGGCCGAGGAATGGGGCGCAGAGGTCACCGATGTGCAGCATCACCATGCGCATGCGGTGTCCCTGATGGCCGATTCCGGGATCTGGGACCATCTCACCGTCCTCGCGCTCGACGGCACCGGGCACGGCGACGACGGGGCGGCCTGGGGAGGCGAGGTCATGTCGTGCACCCTGGGCTCCTACGAACGCCTGGCACATCTGCAGTACCTCCCCCTGATCGGAGGGCAGAAGGCGGTAGAGGACATCCGCAGGCTCAGGCTCGCCGCCGACCTCGCCAACGGCGCTGAGACCGATACGGGATTCTCGGATGCCGAGCTGTCAGTCCTCTCTAAGTTGGCCGGGAGGAGCGTGAGGAGCTCGTCCTTCGGGAGGTTCCTGGACGCTCTGGCATATTCGCTCGAAGTGTGCAGGGCCCGTACCTACGACGGGGAGCCGGCCATGAAGCTGGAACATCTTCTGGCCCGCGGGCATCTGATCGACGGGTTCGGGACGGAGACCGTGAGGGGAGAGATCCAGACAGCGCCGCTGTTCCTCAGGCTCGGAAAGGCGGACCCGGCCGACGAGGCCTATTCCGCCGTGCACGGAGTGCTGGCAGAGATGGTCTCCGCCGCTTCCATGAACGCAGAGGCCGAGGGGGAGGACCGCATAGGCATCACCGGGGGGGTGTCCTACGATGTCCCGATCGTGAAGATGGCGGAAGAGCTCGCGGAGGAGCGCGGCATGAGGCTGATCGTCCATTCCCGCGTCCCGAACGGCGACGGAGGGATCTCGACGGGCCAGGCGGTCTGCGCGCTGGCACGCGCCGGGGAGAGAAGACTGGATTAATTATCCATGCATAACATGGTTTATCTATCTGTGGATTATTGTTCCATCCATACCGCGCCGAGCGCGCGCTACTGGTGATTTCGACGGACAATACGCTCTTCGTTCTTCTCGACGGCATGGAGGATGACCCGTGCCCGGAGCTCGGGGGGAAGAAACCCTACGAGGCCGCGGAAATGCCCTTCATTAGGAAGGCCGCCCCGAACCTGGCATGGACTACCGGCAGGGGATATACCCAGCTGTTCCTGAACGAGTTCTGGACCGGGCACGCCCCTGATCCCTCGACCTCCCGCGCGGCGATCGAGGCCTGCGGGCTCGGGCTGGACATGGGCCACGGAAGGACCGCCTTCCGCATGAGCCCCGCGTTCATCGGGGACGGGACCGTGAAATGGGCCTACGGAGTGGACGACCGCGCCGACGACCTCATGCAGAGCGTGAAGGACAACATGTACCTCCTGGACGACTGCGCCCCGGAGATGAAGTTCTTCGTGCACGGCCGCGCCGTCATCACCCTGGACTACGGGGACTATGTTCCCGAGCCCGGGCCCCAGGCCCCCGTGGACGGCCCCTTCGTGCCGATAGCCGGCCCTATGGGCGAGCTGGTCATGCAGGTGGCCTCGGAGAACGAGGGCCTCACGCTCTATCCCTGGGGCATCGGGAAGGTCGGGCACATCTACCCCGCCTTCCCCTGCGTCAGGAAGATGACCGCTATCTCGGACAGCCCGACCGCCTTGGGAATCGCCGCCATGATCGGGCACAAGACCCAGCTGATCGAGGACATCGACGACAGGTTCCCGGCTGCCCTGAAAGCGCTCAGGGAGGGGAACGTCTTCCTCCACATGGACGAGGTCGATGAGTACAGCCACGAGAAGGACCCCATGAAGAAGAAGCGCATCCTGGAGCACATCGACTCGATGATGTCCGAATACTTCTCGGACTGCAGCAGGATGGTGTTCTTCGTCGACCACGGCACGTCCTGCGTCACCGGCAAGCACATCCTGATGGACGTCCCCTTCAGGACCAGCTTCGAATGCTTCGGGCAGGGCGAGCACGTAGAGCTCCCCGCCCTGGTCCCCAAGCTGATGGGAGGGATGTGAAACGGATTTCGAACTGCCGCCGTCGCTGACTGCCCGCGGGAACGTTGGCAATGCCAAGAAGATAATGAAGAGGATCTGGGGGAAGAGGGGGATATTCACCTGCACCATCGCCTCCACCCTGACCTCCACCATCCCGGGGATCTCCGAGGCAGGGGACACCCCCGAGCTCACCCTGTTCACCGGCCCGGCCGATGCCGAGCTCCTCATGGCGGGGAAGGTCCTCTGCATGAAGGACATCCCGATGAACCCCGGGAACATCCCCACTCCCGCCACGCTCACCAAAGCCGCCCTGGAGCTCTCCGGGATGCCGTTCGCGATCATCAACGGCGGTTCGAAGGTAACCCCCAGGATCCCCTGCATAGAGGTCGGGGGAGTCACCGGGGAGAAGATCACCGGCGGGCATGCCATGGAGCATGACAACGTCATGAGGGCGTTCGAGTACGGGAAGATCCTCGGGAAGCACCTCGCGGACACATACGATTACGTCGTGGTGAGCGAGAGCTGCGCCGGCGGCACCACCACCGCTCTCGCCGTCCTCCTCGCCATGGGCGTCATCAGGGAGAACCTTGTGAGCAGCAGCTCCCCGAAGAACCCCAAGAAGTTCAAGTGGGACACCGTGATGGAAGGGTTCAAAGCAGCCGGGATCTCCATCGGGGACCTGAAGGATAACCCCCTGAAGGCGATCGAGCTATTCGGGGACCCTATGATGCCGGTGAACCTCGGCATCGCGCTGGGAGCGGCCCCCAGCGTGCCCGTGATGTTCGGCGGGGGGACGCAGATGGCCCCGGTGATGGCCGCCGCCCTGAAGCTCGACCCGTCCATCATCGGCAACATCGTCCAGGGGACCACCAGGTGGCTCCTCGCCGACCCCAATTCCAGCATGGAGAGGATCGCCGAGGCCGTCTCCCCGGAACTGCCGATCGTCTGCATCAACATGGATTATTCAGAGTCCCCGTACGAGGGGCTGCAGGCCTACGAGTGGGGGTACATCAAGGAAGGCGTCGGATGCGGCGGGTCCTGCGTGGCAGCCGTCGCCTCGAGCTCCGGGGCCATAGGATGCAGGGAGATACTGGCCCGCGTGGAGAAGATCTACTCCGGGCTTGTCAGGCCTGAATGAGGGGCGGGCGCTGCCCGTCCCGATGGGCCGCCCGAACAGTATTACTTTTAACAAAAAACGTAGCAAAAAATTATTCTGCCGTCAGTTCCGGGGAATTCATTTCCGAATACTCAGAAGGCAGGCTCCTCCTCGATGATCGAGAAGTGCTCGTCGAGCATGTCGAGCTCGGTCGAGATCCTCTGGTTCCGGCAGAAGGAGCATTCGATCGGCTTGCGGAGGCGGACCTTGGTCTCGTACTCGTTCTCGTCGAAATCCACGATGCGTCCGCATTTGCAGTAGATCTTATGGAAACAGCCAGGGCCAGCATCGCAGATCAGACTGTTCCTGACGGAATCTAGCGGCACGAACGGATCAGGCATCGGGCATTCAGGCAGACGCAGTTCCTCCTAAACTCGAATCCCACGGAGTATCCAAGTCCCATCCCGATGCTCCGAGTGTACTTCCGACCTATTCGGTACTAACCATATAAGCATTCGTATCGACAGTTTTTTAGGCAACACATAGTCGTAGAAACCCTTCAAATACGCCTTGTGAATGGATAGAAAAATATAAATAATAAAAATAAGGGCCCTTCCGGCCCCGGAGGGCCGGCGGGAACCCGCGTCCGCCGGCGGCGGTTCAGAGCCGGAGGGCCTTCCTGCCGGCGAAGACCGCTTTGTCGCCGAGCCTGTCCTCGATCCTGAGGAGGCGGTTGTACTTGGCGGTCCTCTCGCCGCGGCAGGGCGCGCCCGTCTTGATCTGGCCGGTGCCCCATCCGACGCAGAGGTCGGCGATGGTGGTGTCCTCGGACTCTCCCGACCTGTGGGAGACGATGACGTTGTACCCGTGGTCGGCGGACATCTCGCGGGCGTTCTGCGCCTCGGTGACGGTGCCGATCTGGTTGACCTTGAGCAGGAGCGCGTTCGCGGCCCCCTCGGAGATCCCCCTGCTGAGCCTGCGGGTGTTGGTGACGAACAGGTCGTCCCCGACGATCTGCACCCTGTTCCCGACGGCCTTGGTGAGCTCCGCCGTGGTCGCGAAATCGTTCTCCTCGAACGGGTCCTCGATGCTGATCAGCGGGTATTCCGAGATGATCTCCCGGTAGTGGTCGGCAAGCTCCCTGGCGGTGAGGCTGAGGCCGTCGACGCTGTACTTCCCGCTGTCGTAGAACTCGGACGAGGCGGCGTCGATCCCGAGGTAGATGTCCTTCCCGGGAACGTACCCGGCATCGGATATGGCGTCGACGATGGTCCCGAGGGCCTCGGAAACGGTGTTGACCGGGGGCGCGAATCCTCCCTCGTCGCCGACGTTGATGGCCCCGGCGCCGTACCTCTTCTTCAGGATGCTCTTCAGGGACGCGTAGGTCTCGGCGGCCATCCTGAGGCACTCGGAGAAGCTCTCCGCACCGGCCGGGATGATCATGCATTCCTGGATCTTCAGGTCCCCTCCGGCATGCTTCCCGCCGTTGATGATGTTGAACATGGGCACCGGCAGGGTCCTGTGGTCCTTCCCGATGTGCTCGTAGAGCTCCTCTCCGGCGGCGAAGGCGCCCGCCCTCGCGACGGCGAAGGACACTGCAGTGGTCGCGTTCCCGCCGAACCTGCTCTTGTTGTCGGTCCCGTCGGCGGCGATGATCGCCGCATCGATCCCCTTCTGGTCCTCCGGGTCCATGCCGACGATGGCCTCGGCGATGGGGCCGCGGACGTTCTCGACCGCTTTCAGGACTCCTTTGCCCTTGTACCTGTTCCCGCCGTCGCGGAGCTCGAGGGCCTCGTACATCCCGGTGGACGCGCCGGACGGCGCGATGGCGGAGATCTCATGGCCTCCGACGGTGACCACAGCTTCTACAGTGGGGTTGCCCCTGGAATCGAGGACCTCTCTTGCCCATACCTTCTCGATCTTTGTCATTGCTCAATCCTCCTTGTACGGCGCCATCATGGAAGTCAGGAGCGCCCTCTCGTTGGGGGAGAGCAGGTCCGAGTCCGCGGACGCCAGCAGCGTGTATTTCTTGATCTTCCTCAGGTCTATGAGCTCCTTCACGGCCACCATGGTCGAGTCGATCCCGCATCTCTCGATGATGCCGTCGAGATCGTCGATGGCGATCACCGGCATGTAGCCGGTCTTGAGGAACTCCCGGGCCGAGGCGATGAGCGTGCCCAGCGGGTAGCGCTCCCCGCGCAGGGTGAAGACCGGCGAGGCGCTGTCCAGCCCGAACGAGTCGCGGACGGCCTTCGCGCGGCCTGCGGTGATGATGAACATGTCATACCCGGCGGCGGAGAAGGTCCTCATGACATCGTAGACGACCGACGGCTGCTTCTCGAAGACGACGTATGCCTCCCCGGGGACGATGCCCCTGCGGGTCAGGTCCGAGACCGGGTCCTGCATGCGTTCCTTCTTCGACGCGGAGACGTTGGACGACCCGCCGAACTCCGCCTCCTCCAGCGCCTTGGCGAAGTCCTCGGAGCCGAAGGGCTTGTCCAGGACCTTCTTCACGTAATTGCTGCCGGGGACGGATTCGCCGGGGAGCCTGAGGAAGATGACGACAGGGCCCTGGGACGACCTCATCCTGCGGTCCTTGCGCCCGGGATAGGTGCCGTAGATCGTCTCCAATCCGTTGATGAACTCGGTGCCCCCTCCGGACACCCCGTTATCGAGGACAACCAGCATGCGCTCCCTCTCGGCGCGCACTGCGGCGAGGGCCTCCTGGACGGAGGCGACGACGGTGTACTGCCTCCCGAGGCTGTCGAGCTCCCCCGTGAGGGCGGCGGTCATGAAATCCCTGTCCTCGACAATGAGCGTCTTCATGAGAATCCCCAGGCTTCAGTATCAAGCGCGGTTATATAATTCCGTCCGAGAAGCCCGGCGGATTCCTTGGGGACCGCCGAAGCGGGCCGGGACGGACGATGCCTTTGGATTAACCAACCTCTCGGTGGTGAAACGATTTTCAGGAAGAGATGCGGCGGGGAATCCCGCCGCAGTGAAAGACCTGCTTACTGCTTCCTGCTTTCCCTGGCCTTGGGCCTAAGGTTGCTGTATCCGCATTTGCGGCACTTGGACGCCTTGAGGGGGTTCGTCGCATAGCAGTTCATGCAGACGGACTTGTCAAGGAGCCTGCGCTCCGCCTCTTTGAAACGGGCCATTTATATTCCTCTGGCAGTCCAATAAGCAGGCAATATAAAATCATTCGCCACAGGTTATGAAGGCCTGCGCGGCCCCCGGGGACGGTCAGTCCCTGCCGCTCTTCTTCTTGGACGGCCTGTGGAAGACGGTGCTGTCGGCGATGTCGATGGGGGTGCGCTTCCTCAGCATGAGGCCGGCTATGACCACCATGATGACGCTGCCCACCAGGTCGGCGCGGAGGTCGTCCAGGGTGTCGAAGACGCCGTAGGTCATGTAGTTGGTCCCGGTGACCATGTCGATGTAGCCCTCCATGATCTCCCAGATGCCTCCCCAGGCCAGCGAGATCATCAGGGTGTAGCAGTGGATGGCCGCATCAGACCCCAGGGTGAGCCGTTTGGGCTGGTACTTCTGGATTATGCACAGTGCCAGGAACACGATGCCTCCTACGCTCATCGAGGACAGCACATGGCCGAAGAAGCCCCACCAGGGGACTCCCGGGTCCTTGTAGAGCCCGTAGCAGAGGGACTCGATGTAGATCATGACGTCGATGATCAGCAGGAAGCTGAACCACCAGGGCATCTTGGCTATGCCGGTCAGCCTGAGGACCGGGATGACCGAGATCACCAGGAAGCAGGCGATGCACGACGCCTCTAGGTACTCAGGGGGATGGGGATCGTCGCCGATGCTGAGGCCGCGGGCGGTGCCGTCCACGACCTTCCAGAAGGTGAAGGCGATGATAACGAAGACTATGAGCCAGACAGCGTAGGTCAGCTCCCGGTCCTTCTTCTCGGGAAGATGGTCGAGGCTCATTCCCGCACCTCGAAGCGCTCCCTGCACAGGAGGTAGTCCCTGCCTTTCTGGTACCTGATGAAGACAAAGGCAGCGACAATGGACAGGGCCAGGCTCACCATCAGGTACGCCATCTCATCGACGAAGAAGAAGTTCTCGTCCAGGTCGTTCTTGTTGAAGATGGACACCGACACCAGGGAGACCGAGACCATGGCGACGCAGTTGAACACCATGAACCCGCCGACCTCGTAGCGGTTCAGCACCGATCCGAAGAGCACCGCGATACAGACCGCGGCCTCGTAGGCCAGGGGATAGGCGATGACCCAGACCACGATCCCTTCCATGTGGGCGTATACCCTGTCGTCCATGTCGCCCTCGAGCACATACGCCATCAGGAAGGAACCGACGACCATGCAGACGGTCGCGATGAGGGGCACCTCCGGGTCAACAGGAGAGTTCCTCCCGGACTCGTACCACAGAAGCACGGCGAAGATCGCCGATATGAGCGTCAGCGTCGCTGTGAACTCATCATCCTGCAGACAGCACAGGACGGTCATCACCAGCCCCGCCGCAGCCATCAAGAGGTATGCCCTCGCATCGGCTTTCATCTCGGGAGCCATCGCGAACGAGTAATTAAACGATGGTATCGCAGAGCGGTCACAGACGCTCGGGGAACCTGTCCCTCTTCACCAACTCCCAGGTCAGTGCCAGATAGATCCCGACGGCCGCCACGTTCCTTACCAGGAGCACTATGGTCCCGATATTGCTCAGGTCCTCTCCCTCCCCTCTCATTCCGAAGTTCACCAGGAAGTTCAGCTGGGTGAGGACCTCCACCGCGATGAACCACGTGATGATGTTGATGCTGCGCCCGTCGCGGTCGTCCTCGGCGTGCGCCTGCATCGTGTAAAGGATCATCAGGGGTATGAGCCAGATGACGTACTGCCCCGAGAACACGGTGGAGACGAGCACGAAGGTCATGAGCGCCAGGAGGGCCACCAGGGCGCTGTCCATCGGCACCTTCGCCGGGACCTTCCTCCTGCCCATCGCCGACCAGTAGAAATAGTGGGCGTAGAGCATCAGCAGGACCACGGCCATGAGCGGCAGCATGATGTCCCCGAGGAGATCGGCCATGTCCCCGTAGAGGTTGTCGGACCCGTACTCGAACCCTACCCAAGCGTCGGTGAGGCCCAGCATGTCCAGGAACTCGGGGAGGGAGGCTATCGGGGCCTCGATCTCCAGCGGGCGGTCGGTGTGGTAGGTCATGAAGGAGAGCGGGTCCGAGCCCATGGCGAAGAACGCTCCCAGGCACAGGAGGCCGGCCCCGCAGTAGATGACGGCGCCGCGCAGGGCCTCCCTGCGGTCGCCTTTCGACAGCAGGTAGATGAGGAGCACCGGGAACAGAACGGCAGGATACAGCTTCACCAGGGTGGCGACGGCGAGGACCAGGAAGGCGGCGCCGTTCTTCTTCTCCAGGACGAAGACGACGGCGAGCATGGTGAGGACGGCCGGGATGATGTCGAAACGGTCGGCGAGGAACTCGAACATCAGGAGCATCAGGACGGAATAGAACATCATCGTCCCGAACCTGGAGACCTTGTAATGGACCGCCATGCGCTCGCTGCACCAGAGACCCAGCAGGAAGAATCCGAAGGTCTCGGCCAGGAAGGCGGCCTGATAGGAGGAGACAGACCAGCTGAACAGGCGCGGGATCAGGATGAAAAGGTACGCCAGCGGGGGATACTCCCATGTGCTCCATTTGTCGTACGCCCACACGTCCTCGGTGTACGGGAACACATGCCCGCTCACCATGGCATCGGCATACGGCCAGTACCCGTCGCGTACGCTCGACGGGATGTCGGAGAACTCAACAATCAAAAAGAGAACTACTGCCAAAACGGCATATATGCCTCCGAAAAGCAGATAATCGCGGCGCCTCTCTGTAATCTCCACGTCCGCATATTATGAAGCATTCATTTAACGGTTCCACTCTCGCGGCATCATCAACGCCCCTGCTTCAGCCTGTCCGCACGGCCCGCGTTCGGGCCCTGCCGTATCGGATATGGAAGACATCGCCTCGGGAGAGCGTCCGGCATCCGAAACCTGCTGACGGCGCCGCATCATCTCAGCCAGACGTTCAGTAACGGCAGTATGCTGCCGAACCTGTCTCCGTCCGGCAGTCTGTCCGAGAATGCCAGCCTGTACCTCACTACTTCGCCGAGGCCGTCGATCTCATCGAGGTTCTATACGCACCACGTCTGGTTGTTTTCCGACGGCGGGATGCTCTCTATCAGCACCAGATCGTGCACCGGCCCGATCCTCTTTATGAGGCCCTTCACATCGGTCTTCTCCCTCGGGAACATCCAGACATGCCCTTCGATGTACTCGGGGCGGTCGCTGCGCAGCTCGTCGAACAGATGCGCCATCGGTTCGTAGGTGCCTCCCTGGGAGCGGAACATGAAGATGCCGTCCATGTCCAGGGACCAGTACGAGATCTCCTTCGTCCCGGCGGGGGAGACGGCAGTCCTGATGACCGGATGGAAATGGGGATGCCAGCCCGTCTCGTATTGATGGACGGCGATGAAGCTTCCGTGACGGAGGTACCAGCAGACGAACGGGACCAGGAAAGGGCTGTCGTACATGCATACAAAGAAATAATCGCAGGGTTTGCCTTTTATAGTGGTCACGATGCCGCACTGGTAAAAGCTGAGCCCCTCAGGGTCCGCGCCGAAATCGACCCTGTCGTAGGATCTTGACAACAGGTCTTCTTTGGTGAAGGAACGATGCATGAACACAAGCGGCCCGATGCGGTAAAACTCCTTGAAAGGCTTATGCTCCATCCTGCATGACTACTCGCAGATGTCCTCGATCTTCAGATCGGTGATGATGTAGGTCGGCATGGTATCTCAGATGTACGCATACTCGTCGCAGTCTTCGAACAGCAGGTCCAATCCCAGCTCCGAGGAGAGGATGGTCTTCCCGAACACGAAGAACGTGTCCCCGTCGGAACGCTCCGCGGAATCGAATGCGAAATCCGCGGAGCCAAGGGTCTGTTCAGGCGCTCCGGCGTCGTTCCTCCTGTCGTCCAGCATGAACAATACGGAGGAAGATACCAACAGAATGATCGCAATGACTGCTAATATGGCGTTTTTGTGCGTCATATTATCTTAAAAATAAAGACAATTTGTACATTATATTAAACTAACGCACGAGAAAACAATTTTTACTTTAATTTTAGTCTTGATAACACTTAATTCGGATAAGTTGGAACCGCTATTCCGGAAGCGGATTCACAATATGTCTCAGCAGGAGAGATTCACATGCTGATTCGGAAAGCGAAGGCATATAGAATCAAAAATATCGATTCTCGCGACAGATACTGATAATTAAACCCAAATGCGCCGCTTGCGAAGTAGGGCAATTCAATTAACTTCGTTTTTTTTGAAATCGACAGACTGTCGGCGCAATCCTTCCCAATAAGCCGCATGAACGGGAGCATGCAGCATCCAACCGGATATTTCCCAATTCGGGATCTCTTCCTTCCATTCCTTTGCCCTTTCAGATTCCCCGCATCTAATAGGCCGGCCGCCTCTTCCGGGATCGCCCTCAATGGGTACGGCTCCTCGTTCCTGTCGAAGTATTATCTCATCCTCCCCCCCCCATCATAGCAGAGGAAGCATCCTCCCTGGTAGAATTCCCCGTCCCTGCCCCATCTGTCGATGTACCGGTTCCCAATCGACCTTCTCCCGTTGAAGATCAGACCGTCCTCCGTCATGTCCCGGTCAAAGAAAACCTCGGAATCGTATTCCGAATCTGCTATGCACCCTGGAGTCCCGTCTTCGAACAGAATGGATCCGCTCGGCGAATGCTCCTCTCTGAACGCACGGTCTGCTGGATCCCCCGGTCCTCCGTCATTTCGATACGGAGCCTGTAAAGGGCCCGTCTCGTTTCATTCTTGCTGGATGCCTGACGAAGCACTCACGGAAACAGGGAGCGCTGTCTGCTGAGATCCCCCCAGCGGTCGCCCGAACCGCTGCCGTACAGCTCGTGCGTCAGATACCTTGGGCGCACGGAATCGATGATCTCGCGGACCCTCGGGCTGGTGAACGGCCTGTGCTGGTCGATTTCGGACGCACGCTTGTAAGCGCGGGCGGTGAACTCCTTCCAGGATTCGCCGTCATGCCTGCCGTCGTCCTTTATCGAGCGCCTGAAGTCCCCGGAGAGGCTCAGTTGCAGGTGCACGGTCATGATGCGGTCGTCCATGTCCAATGGGTACCTGTCCGTTATGGCGAGGACGGCGTCGACGGCATCGTCCTCCCTGTCGAGCCCGTCTATCGTGTTCATCAGGTGCCCGGTGTCAAGGGTGAACCCCCAGTTGTCGAACTCCAGCTTCCGCTCGAGGACCTTCCATTCGCCCGGGCCGCGGAGCTTGAGGCCTTCCCACCACAGGTTCTCGAACGCCAGCGTGAACGGGGGCTCCCCCAGGGGGAAGGGGCTTACAACCCGGTTCATCAGCTCGGCGAAATCCTCAATGATGCGCAGGTCGTCGCTCTCGTGCTTCCTCTTCAGGACCTGCCTCATGTCCGTGTTGCCGGCATGCATGACCCCGTACGCTGGCTTGACCGCGGCGGCATAGCGGATGGCCTTCCTGACCGTGGAGACCATCTCATCCCTGTCCCTGCCGAACGAGAAGTAGGTGAGGTCCTCGCCTTCCGTCCCCTCGTAGGAACGGCCTTCCCATGCGCTGTGCCAATCGATCGCATAAGGCAGATGGACGGAGGCTATGCCGGGGACCCCGACGTACTCCCTGCCGACGGGGGAGACCAGCGTGAAGAGCTCCAGCCCCCCGATCCCCATCCCTGCCAGCCGGTCTCCGAGGGGCCCCTCTCCGGGAACATCCGCAAGAGGCTCGAACACCGACCAGCTGTGAAGATGCTTCATTAGGGTCAGATGAGCTCGAAAGCGGCGTTGAGGGCCGCGACGACTGCCTGGATCTTCGTGTCGCCGCTCCCGACGATGATGGCGTCGTCCGGAGTGATGCCCGTGTCCTTGCGGATCTTGTAGGCAAGCTCGGGGGAGTGCTCGTCCAGGTTCCAGTCCGGCGGGATCATGAGCTTGCCGTCGCGGATGACCAGGGTCGTGCATCCGGTGGCGCCGGCCTTGATGCCGGCATCCCTCTGCTCCATGCCGTTGACGATCTTCTTGGCCACCCCGTAGACGATCACGGACTGCTGGACCGGGCCGGTAGTGGAGAGGGACTCGAGCTGCACATCGGACAGGCGCAGCGGAATCTGCTCCAGGAACGCCTTCCCAGAGCTGGTGATGGAGATCCCGGTCTGGCGGATGAGGACGAAACCCCATTCAGTGAACTTCTCGAGGATGCGGCGCATGCTGCCCTCGCCGACGCCTACCTCCTCCGCCAGGCGCTTGCGGCCCATCGTCCTCCCGTCCGAGAGCACGTAGAGGGCGTAGTAGACGTTCGCGTCGGTAAAGCGGAACATCGGGCCGTAGGCCGGAATATCCATGATCTTCATGTAAACATCGGACTCCTCGGGCCTCAGAGGCCCAGATTTAATGCAGGATGCTCCGGTTGGAGCAGTCTTCATTATCGGTTTGTAATCCGACTCGTCAGTATAAATAATTGATTAAGTGCATGTTTGAGACGGGCCTAAATCGCCGTAAAAGGGGCCCTGAGGCCCCTTTCCCAGGCTCAGAAGGTCTGGATCTTGCCGGCGATGATCTTCTCGGAGACCTTGTCGATGTTGTCGAGCCAGTCGGCGGCGATGGCGTAGGCCTCGTCCTTCCACTTGCCGATCTTGGAATCGAGCAGCTGGGCATCGTCCGAGATAATGTTGATGCTGGCGTTCAGCGGGTCGGAGATGGTGTGGCCGATCTGCGAGAGCAGGCGGACGTTGATCTCGGCGTCGCCGCCGACGACCTTGGCGACATCGTTGGCGATGATGTTCGACAGGACGTTGTAGATCTTCCCGACGTGGGTGATGGGGTTCTTGCCGGAGGTGGCCTCCATGGACATGGGCCTGAACGGGGTGATGAGCCCGTTGCACCTGTTGCCGCGTCCGACGGACCCGTCGTCTCCCATCTCCTGGGACAGCCCGGTGACGGTGAGGTAGTAGACGCCGCGCTTGTAGTCGTCCCCGGTGTTCACGTCGACCTTGAGCTTCTCCTTTTTCCCGTACTTGTCGATGATCCCGGCGCCGAAGTCCTCGACGGACTTGGTGAGCTGCTCGATGGCGGACTTGTACGCGGTGGGGTCCTCGATGAACCTGTCGACCATGGCGGCGGCGATGGTCATGGTGATGTCGTTGCCGACCCTGGAGCACATGACCTTGACGTCCTGCCCGACCTCGGGGAGGGTCTTCTTGAGCTTCCCGTTGATGTAGTTCTCGGTCTGCTTGGTGAGCTGGTCGGTGACGGAGAAGGGAGCGTAGCCCACTCCGAACGAGGTGTCGTTGGACAGGAAGTTGGACGCCTTGTAGACGCCGGTGAGGTCGTCGGACCCCATGCCGAGCTTGGTGTCGAGGATGACATCGGAGTCGACGTCGAGGTAGGGATAGGTCTTCTTCAGGTACTTCCTGACGCCCCTGAGGGCGGTGGACTCGACGGGGAGGCCGTACTCCTTGCCGTCCTTCTCGATGTAGGTGGTGGCCCTTCCGTCCATGAGGATGTAGACGGGCTTGACGATCACTCCTCCGCCGAAGGCGGGGCGGGAGATACCGGCGACGACCTCGGTCTGGTCGGTGTTGTGGTGGAGGACGTGCCCGACCTCCTTGATGTACATGGCGCAGAGGGACTCGGACACGGTCTCGGCGACACCGTCGGCGACGGAGTCCGGATGGCCGATACCTTTCCTCTCGACGATCTCGATCTGCCTCTTGGGGACGGGGACCTGCTCGATCCCGTTGACGTAAATATTCTTCTTGGACGCCATATGCTTCACTTTAAAATTCGTACACTTTAATGGTAAATAATATAGATTGATGGTTATATTCAAATAAGCATAAAGTATAACCGCCGCACATGAAATTCCCGCCTGCATCCGATATCAGGAGAATGAGGAAGGCGATGGATGTTACCCAGACGGAGCTCGCAAAACAGTCCGGCGTCTCGCAGAGCACTATCGCCAAGATCGAGAGGGGCCGCATATCGGCCAGCTATGACACCGTGGTCAAGCTCTTCGAGACCCTTGACGACATGGCCAAGGGCGGCAAGCACGACATCACCGCGGCCGACGTGGCCTCCAAGGACATCGTCAGCGTCCAGAGCACCGACAGGGTGCGCGTGGCCTCCGAGCTGATGAGGACCACCGGGTTCTCCCAGCTCCCGGTCCTGAAGGGGGACACCCCCGTCGGCAGCATCTCCGAGAAGAGCATCTTCGAGAAGATCCGCGCCGGGAAGACCATGGAGGAGCTCAAGGACGCTCAGGTCTCGACGGTCATGGACGATTCGTTCCCCGTGGTGAACGAAACGACCCCGGTATCCTCGGTGACCGGGATGATGAGCGACTGCGGCGCCGTCCTGGTCGCCAAGAAAGGGAAGCTCGTCGGCATGATCACCAAGGCCGACATCCTGAAACTGGTCTGATGACTTCACCAAGAGCGTCGGCGGATCTCCGTCAGGCCGGTCCTGGAAAGGCGGTACTGGCACATATCCGACGGTATGCGGAGGTTATCCCCGAAGACCGCGCGGGCGTCGTTCTCGACGGGCCCCGTGTCCTTCCCGAACCTCCCGCTCAGGTGCACCAGGAACAGGTACCTGCAGCCGGCCTCCAGCGCGTCGCGGGCCGCTTCGGCCGCCGTGCTGTGGAAGCGCTCCTCCGCCATGGCCGCCTCAGCCGAGGAGTATGTGGATTCGTGGATGATCGCATCGGCCCCTTTCGATGCCTCCACGATCGACCTGCAGGGGCGGGTATCGCCGGTGTACACCACCGACAGGCCTGGGTGGGGCGGGCCCGTGATGTCCTCCAGCCTGATCCCCCTGACCGTCCCTCCCTTCTCGAGCTCGGAGAACTCCGGCCCGGTTATGCCGTATCCCTTCGCCTTCTGGGCATCGATCTTCCCGCGCGAGGGCGGCTCGGACAGCCGGTAGCCCAGGGACGGCACGCCGTGGACGGTCGCGAACGCCTCCGCCTCCAGGTTCCCGATGGGCACCCTGTCCCCCGGCGACAGGTCCCTGGAGTCCACTTTGTAATCGAACTCCCCGCCGCAGACCCTGTTCACCATGTCGAGGGCGTCCGAGAACCCCTCGGGCCCGCATACGGTGAGCGGGTCCTTCCGTCCCATGAGCCCCATCGTCTGCATCAGGCCCGGGAGGCCGTAGAAATGGTCCCCGTGGAGATGCGTCACCAGGACCGCGGAGACCTTCATGAGGGAGAACGGGGAGACCATGAGCTGGCGCTGGGTCCCCTCGCCGCAGTCGAAGAGGACGACCTCCGGCCCGCTGCGGACCGCGACGCACGGGAGGCCCCGGTCCCTGGACGGGACGCTCGCCCCGGTCCCCAGGAACAGAATGTCCATCATCCCGCGCGCCTCCGGATAATGTACCGGACTTCCTCAGTACACGGAGTCCAGGGACCTCTCGGTCTTGGTCTCCTTCTTGTACTGCTTGTAGTGCTCCTTGCACAGATGGACCGAGCGCGCCCCGGAGTCCTTCAGCTTCAGGGAGCATTTCGCAACCTGCTTCATGTTGAGGGAGCGCTCAGCCTCGCAGCTGCAGCCCTCCACATCGCATATCTCGACCTTGGCCCCATGGCCAGCCGTTCCTGACATGCTGCGGTCATCGCCGTCGGGATATAAATTTCGGACGGTCGGACAACAGACCCAGAGGTCGGGCCGACGGCAATACTTTTTACCTGATTCGGCGATTGGCGGTGCATGACCAAGATTGCCCCGTCGATGCTCTCATGCGATTTCTCCAGGCTCGGTGAGGAGCTGGCGAGGATCGAGAGGTCCGGGGCCGACTGGGCCCACCTCGACGTCATGGACGGGATGTTCGTCCCCAACCTGACCTTCGGAGCGCCGGTGATAAAGTGCGCCAGGAAATGCTGCGGGCTGCCGTTCGACGCCCACCTTATGATCGAGGACCCCGTGCGCTACGTAGAGGATTTCGCGAAAGCGGGATGCGACTCGATCACCGTGCACGCGGAGGCCGACGGCGACGTGATGGCCGCCGTGAAGAAGATCAAGGACCTGGGCCTGAGGGCGGGGATCACCATCAACCCGCCGGCGGACGTCAGCATGCTGGACCCCTATCTTGACAAGGTCGACATGGTCCTCATAATGACCGTGAACGCCGGGTTCGGCGGGCAGAAGTTCCATCCGGAGTGCCTGCCCAAGATAGAAGCGGTCAGGAGATGGGCGGAGGACCACAACCCCGCCCTGGACATCTCGGTGGACGGAGGGATCAACCGCGAGACCGGGAAGCTGTGCGCGGATGCCGGCGCCAACGTCCTGGTCGCCGGGAGCGCCCTGTTCAAGCTACCCGACATGACCGAGGAGATCGCGCTGTGGAAGAAGTTCGGGAGGGACTGAGACGGGAGTAAACCTATCAGACCTCGTCGAGGCCGAGCAGATCGAGCCCTCCGACCTGAACGGAAGGAAAGTGGCGATCGACACCTACAACATAGCCTACCAGTTCATGTCGGCCATCCGCCAGCCGGACGGGTACCCGCTCTGCGACAGCAGGGGGAGGACCACCTCGCACCTCACCGGGCTCCTGCACAGGAGCGCCAGCCTGGTGGAGGCCGGCATAGAGCCGATCTTCGTGTTCGACGGCAAGCCCCACCCCCTGAAGCGCGCGACCCTCGACGAGAGGAAGGCCCGCCGGGACGAGGCCGAGAAGGAATGGAGGGAGGCCGTCGAGCGCGGCGACCTCAAGACCGCCCGCACGAAGGCCCAGCAGACCTCGAGGATGACGGACGACGTCAGGGAATCGGCGAGGGAGCTCATCGGGCTCATGGGGTTCCCGATCGTCCAGGCCCCGTCGGACGGGGAGCAGGAGGCCGCGTACATGTGCATCAAGGGCGACGTCTACGCCGCCGCGTCCCAGGATTACGATTCCCTCCTCTTCGGGACCCCTACCCTGGTGAGGAACCTCACCCTCACCGGCAGGAGGAAGGTGCCGGGGAGGGACGTCTACCGGGAGATCAAGACGGAGATCATAGACTCGGCCGAATGCCTGTCGAAACTGGGCATCACCCGCAGCCAACTCGTCGACATGTGCATGCTCATGGGCACGGACTTCAACGCCGGGATCAAGGGCATCGGGCCCAAGAAGGCACTGAAGTACATCCGCGAGAACGGGGACCTGGAGCACGTCCTCGCCAGGATCGGGGAGGACATACCCGACCGCGACGAGATCAGGGACATATTCCTGAACTACAAGGGCGCCGACGGGTACGATACCCAGTACACCGAGCCGGACCGCCAGGGGGTCATCGACATGCTGGCCGGGTACGATTTCTCCGAGGACCGGGTGGCGGCCGCCCTGGACAGGATCGATAAGGCGCGCGCCGAGCAGAAGAAGAAACGCCAGCAAAGGTCCCTGGACGCGTTCTTCTGAGGCCCCTCCGCCCGGGCGCCGAAAGACCCAGACGCATATCCGCTCAGTCTTCGGCAAGCTATATAACATCGGAGCCGATGGTCGGGCCGTGAACGGCGGCAAGATATACCCCGTTCAGAAGGACGAGCGATGATAAAGCAGATCCAGGCCAGTTATTCCGCCCCCAAGGCGGAGAAGGACGTCCAGGAGCTCTGGGCGTCGGAGCATGCATACGAGAAGACCAAGGAACTGAGGGAGCACGGACCGGCGTTCTACTTCCTCGACGGCCCCCCTTACACGACGGGATCGATCCACCTCGGGACGGCGATGAACAAGACGGTCAAGGACATCCTCATCCGCTACTGGAGGATGAACGGCTACAATGTCCGCGACCAGCCCGGGTTCGACATGCACGGCCTCCCCATCGAGGTCCAGGTCGAGAAGAAGATCGGGGTCCACTCCAAGAAGCAGATCACCGACGAGATCGGCATAGACAAGTTCGTCACGACCTGCCAGGACTTCGCCTACGGGCTGCATGCCAGCATGACCGACGCGTTCAAGAGGCTGGGGGTCTGGATGGACTGGGACCACCCCTATCAGACCCTGAAGCTCGATTACATGGAGTCCGCCTGGTGGACCGCCCAGCAGGCGTTCAGGAAAGGGCTGCTGAAGGACTCGTCCAGGGTCGTCACCTGGTGCCCCCGCTGCGAGACCGCCCTCGCCGAGGCCGAGATAGACTACTGGGACGAGACCGACCCCTCCGTGATGGTCAGGTTCCCCCTGGCCGACGGGAGCGGGACGTCGCTCCTAATCTGGACCACCACCCCCTGGACCCTGCCCTCCAACGTGGCCGTGGCCGTCCACCCGGACGAGACCTACGCCAGGGTCCTCATGAAAGCGGAAGACGGCAGGTCCGAGACCGTCATCATAATGAAGTGCCAGGCGGAGTTCGTCATGCAGAAGGGAGGCTACACCTCCTTCGAGATCCTCGGCGAGATGCAGGGGAAGGACCTGGTCGGCACCGGCTACGTCCCGCCCTTCGAGATCGGGGACTGCCTGAAGAGGACCGACTACACCTACAAGGTCGTCACCGCCGATTACGTCGAGAAGGACAACACCGGGCTGGTCCACACCGCGACCGGGTTCGGTCCCGACGACTTCGAGACCGGCAGGAGGTTCGGCATACCCGCGTTCTGCCCGGTGGACGAGTCCGGGAGGTTCACGCAGGACTTCCCGATGATGGCCGGCAAGAAGGTCCGCACCTGCAACGACGAGGTCATCAAATACCTGCAGGAGAAGGACATCCTCTACAACACCTCCAAGATCAAGCACAGGTACGGCCACTGCTGGAGATGCAAGACCCCTATAATCTACAGGAACACCCGCCAGTGGTTCATCGAGGTCCCCAAGGTGAAGGACACCATGCTCTCCGAGATCGACCGCGTCAAATGGACCCCCGAGTGGGCCGGCGCCGCCAGGGAGAAGAACTGGGTGGAGGGCGCCCGCGACTGGTGCGTCTCGAGGCAGAGGTTCTGGGGCATCCCCCTCCCCATCTGGGAATGCTCCTGCGGCGAGAAGAAGGTCGTCGGCCAGTACGACGAGTTGAAGGAAGGCGAGGGGTACACCGAGGGCATGGACACCCACCGCCCCTGGATCGACGGCGTGACCTTCAAGTGCCCCAAGTGCGGCGGCACCATGCGCAGGATCCCCGACGTCATGGACGTCTGGTTCGATTCCGGCGTCGCAGCATGGGCGGACCTCGGTTACCCCCACAGGAAGGAGGAGTTCCAGAAATGGTGGCCCCCGAAGTTCATCGTCGAGGCCCAGGACCAGACCCGCGGATGGTTCTACACCCAGCTGGCGGCCGGCGTCGTCTCCTTCGGGCGCGCCCCGTACGACGAGGTGATGATGCACGGGTGGATGCTCGATTCCAAGGGCAGGAAGATGTCCAAGTCCCTCGGTAACGTCGTCACCCCCGAGGAGGTCATCGACCAGTACGGCGCCGACGCCCTCAGGTTCTACATGATCATGGTCAACGCCCCCTGGGAGGACACCTCCTTCCAGAAGACCGGCCCCAAGGACGCCTGGAAGGTGCTCAACACCTTCTGGAACGTCATCAACTTCGCGGCCATGTACATGTCCATGGACGGGTACGACCCCGCTGAGCACAGCCTCGAGAGCATCATGCCCCACCTCAGGAACGAGGACAAATGGATGCTCTCCAGGACGGAGAAGATGAAGGCGGCCGTGACCGAGGGCATCGAGAGCAGGGAGCTCCAGAAGGTCGTCCGTGCGCTGTCCGACTACATCATGGAGGACCTCTCCCGCTGGTACCTGCACCTGATAAGGGACAGGAGCTGGGACGAGGAGAGCTCGGAGGACAAGACCGCCTCCTACTTCATGCTCCACCGCTCGATCATGAGCGCGGCCATAGCCCTCGCCCCTGTCTGCCCGCACATCTCGGAGATCGCTTACGGCGCCATGGACGGGAAGAAGCTCACCGTCCACATGGAGGACTGGCCCAAGCCCGACATGAGCCTGGTGAACGAGGACCTCGAGCACAGCATGTCCCTGATCCAGAACATCATCGAGACCGTCGCGGCCGAGAGGGCCAAGACCGGGTCCAAGCTCAGGTGGCCGCTGAAGGCGGTCTACGTCCGCGGGGCCGACGAGAAGGTCAACTCGCTCGTGAAGGTCTTCGATTCTGTCCTGGCGCAGCAGGGCAACATCAAGAGCATCGATTACCTCCCGCCCAACGGAGAGGTCGTCGGCAAGAGCGATATCGAGCCGGTGCCGTTCTCGGAAGGGGAGCTCTTCATCGATTTCGAGATCACTCCCGAGATCGAGGCCGAGGGATACGCCCGCGAGCTGATCAGGAGGATCCAGCAGATGAGGAAGGACATGAAGCTGAACGTCGAGGACTACATCAACGTCGACGTGAAGGCCGAGCCCCGCCTCACCGCCCTGTTCGAGACCTGGAAGGACCATATCATGTCCGAGGTGCGCGCCAAGCAGATCGTCTTCACCGACGAGCCCGCCGGCGAGTCCGTCAAGGACTGGGACATCACCGGGAAGAACGTCACCATCGGAGTGGCGTCCACCAGGATCTGATCCCGGAAAAACCCTGGGGGAGAACATCTCCCCTGTATTCTCTTTATCTGAAAGCTCTGGCGCATCCCGCTCCCTCCCGAGAGCGGGATGCATACCGGGCGGCCGGATCAAACGGCCTTATGCAGCAAAGCCCCGACTATGCCGCCGACCCCGTCGACGAGCTCCTCTTCCGGGATGCTGCCGGACTCCGCCCATTTGTAAGAGACGTTCTCGCCGTTCAGTTTCACATCCTCCGAGGCGACCCTGTAGAGGAACGGATGCACGTCCCAAACGGTGTTCCCCTCCCTCACGAGGATCTCCTCTCCGGCGGCGTCCGGGAACCCGACGGAGATCCCGGTCTCCTCGGAGATCTCCCTGCGGGCGGCCTCCTCGGGGGTCTCCCCCCTCTCGACGCTGCCCGACACGAGGGAAATCTTCCCGGGGAACGAGTGCGCATGCTCCGGCCTCTTCAGGTACAGCACCTTCCCGCCGCAGACGAGGACGGAGGAGACGGTGTGCCTGAGCTCCACGCCCTTCAGCTCCACGTACCCGCGGGACCCGTCGACGGCAACCTCATCGCCGTCGCGGAAGAGGGAGACGTCGATACCGTCGACCATGGGCACGGACGAGATGACCGCCCCGGTGGTGACGATGGTCTCGGCGCTCCTGTTCACAAGTGCCAGAGGCGCCTTCCCGTGGACCATGAGGTCGTAGACAACGTACGATCCGACGGTGGACCCCTTCCCGTTCGGGAACATGAACACCCTGCCGGCGATGTTCCCGTCTCTGACATGCAGGTCCCCGGTGGAGCCGTCCACGCCGCCCAGGAAGCTGAACGCCTCCGGATAGGTCACAGCGGTGCCCTCGGCGAAGCCGGGGGATATCGCCCTGCCCTTCATGATCATTCTATCACCTTCAGCAAGTCGGGGATATCAGCGAACATGACCTTCTGGGAGCAGAGGGTGGGCAGGTAGTTGCCGGCCTTGGCGGAATTGGTGGCCGTCCTCCGGAAGGTGCCCTCGATGGGCGCCACCACCATGCAGGTGTCCGCCAGGACGGGGCCGAACTCCTCCATCACCTTCACGTCCTCGGCGCACTGCTCGCGCACGGATTCCGAGGTGCAGAACCAGATCTCCGTGTCCCTGTTCCTCTTCTTCTTCCCCTTGAGCATCGACGCTATGTCGTGCATCTCCTTGGGAGAGAGGTGGGGGCATCCCAGCGCGATCAGCTGGACATCGTCCGCGGTGTTCAACTTGTCGTACGCGGCCTTCATCTCTTCCTTCCCTATGCTGATGTGCTCCAGGCCGGAGATGTCGAGACCGTCCTTAGCCTCGGGGGTGCATCCCTCGGCATGCCAGAGCGCCACGGAACCGGCGGCCGCCATGGCCGCCGAGAGGGTTTTGGCGTCCTCGATCGCGATGTCCCTGAGCCCGCGGAAGTAAGGGACCCCGCGGCCCATCTCCATCCCTACTGCCTGTCCCAGAAGGGAATAATCGAACACCGATCCCCCGAAGTCCGAGACGTCTATGACCTTGGTCGGTCTCCTGTTGGCGTCGAGATGGAGGCCGTAGTTGGCGGTCTTGCCGATAATGGCGGCGGCCAGGGCGCCCGGCCCGCCTTCGCGGTTGGTCCTGGCTCCGAAATACGAATTGGCGACAGAGAGGGCAGAGGACTCCGCCCAGGCGATGTGCTGCCCTTTCTTCGGGACGTTGTCGCCGAGGTACGGGGTGCAGGAGCAGGTCTTCCTTATCCCCATCTTCCCGTACAGGTCGATGATCTCCAGCTGCTTCTCCGCGAACTCGGGGGAGATGTGCATCTCCTTCCAGCGCCCGCGGTCCATGCCGACCGGGTTGAGGGTCGAGGGAACTGAGACCTTGGCCCCTCCGGCGGCAAGGTCGGAGAGGTACTTCAGCCCGCCGTCGCCGATCGTCTTGTAGGATGCGCCCGAAAGATGGGCGGATGCGATGTCCACGAGGCTCTCCGCGCCGTAGACCTTGCCCAGGGCCACGACCAGCTCCATGGCCTTCTGGAAGCCGGCGCCCTTCTCGCCGTCCAGGACGGCCTGCTCCTCATCCGTCAGTATCATGGACGGACCATGGCGTTCCGGCTATTATAGGCTGACCTCACGCCCCGGCCGCGCCTGAAGCATCGCGGCGCTTCATGGCCGCGATGAGCACAACGGCGGTGAACAGCGCCGCGGCCATGCCGAGGATGCCTCCCACATACCCGATGTCGCCGACAGACAGATTGTCAGTGACCGCCCCGCCCAGGATCGAGCCCATGGCAATCCCTACATTGTATATCCCGGACTGGAGAGACATGGCGATGGCGGCGGAGTCCTGCTGGGAGGCATGCAGGGTCTCGTTCTGGAAGGAGATGTTGAACATGGTGTGGGACATCCCCCAAAGGATCACCAGCAGGAGCACCGCGATCTCGAGTTCCGCGGCGGCAGCGAGAGCCAGCATCGACAGCGACGAGAACGTCAGCGCGGACATTATGAAGGCATACCTCGCGGAGCCGTACTTCTTGGTGAAGAGAACGCTCCCGATCAGGCCGGCGAGCCCGAAGATGATGAGCGCGGCGGTGATCATGTTCTCCGACATGCCTGCGGTCTGGAGCATGAAGGGCTCGATGTAGCTGTACGCAGTGTAATAGCCGGTGACGTAGACCGCGATGACCAGGTATATCCCCATCAGGACACGGTTCCTGAATATCTCCGGAAGCCGCCTGACGGTGAAGGTTCCGGGGTTCTCCACCCTTGGGAAGACGATGGCCAGCATGACTAGGACCGCCGCTGCCGCCAGCGCCATGGCGATGAACGCCATCCTCCACCCCAGCGCGAGCCCTATGACCCTTCCCAGGGGCAGGCCGATGACCATCGCGAGAGAGGTGCCGGTGGCGATCAGGCTCAGCGCCACCTTCTGATGCTCCCTGTCCACCACCCTGACCGCCAGCGGGGCCGCGATCGACCAGAACACTGAATGCGCCACGGCCACTCCGAGACGGGACGCCATCAGCATCCAATAGGACGTTGAGATGCCTGACATGAACTGGAAGACGGCGAAGAGGACCACCGTCATCAGGAGCATCCTGCGGTACTCCATCTTCCTGAGGAGGAGCATGATCGGGAGCGACAGGATGGCGACGGCCCAGGCGTAGACGGAGATGATGAGCCCGGCCTTTGATTCCGAGATGCTGAAATCATCCGAAATGGCCGTGAGCAGCCCGATGGGCATGAACTCGGACATATTGAAGATGAAAACGCTGAGGGCGATGCCGATCAGCGGTAGCCACTGCCTGCCGCTCATTTATCTCACTCGGACGGGCTTGTTCTAACCTGTTGAAATAACCATCGCCTGTACGCCGACGATGGCATAAGCAGGTATTGCCGTAATTTTTTTACTGAAGATAGGAAACCGTTAAAAGAGATGTGCGGCCATAGCGATTTGATGGCACAGCGTGCATCGAACAATGGAAACACCATGCTCAGGAAGTTCTCTGTGGAGAACTACAAGAACTTCTGCGATAAGGCCGTCCTCGATTTCACTGCTGTCAGAGACTATTCGTTCAGCAAAGACTGCATCAGGAACGGCCTCCTCGACAAGGCGGTCCTGATCGGGAAAAACGGCAGCGGAAAGACCAACCTCGGTTTCGCACTTTTCGATATAGTCTACACTCTGACCGACAATCAGTCTGAGATCCATCAAACTGATGAGCAAAGCTTCATCAACGGCGACAGCAGAGGGAACGAAGCCGCATTCTGCTATGAGTTCCAGCACGGCGATTCGATCATTGAATACTCCTACAGGAAATCCTCTCCGTTCAAGATCACATATGAAAAGTTAGCAGTCGGCGGGAAAACTGTCTTTGAGATAGAAGATGCAAAACTTACATCCCTGGATGCCCAACTGATGAGTGCGATCGGCGCCGGAGATCTTCAGTTCTCCGCATACGGCGGTTCGCTCGCATTCTTCAGGTACGTGGCCCACAATACGCCGCAGTCTCCTGAATCTCCGGTGTATTGGATAACCGATTTCGTCAGGAGGATGCTGTATTTCAGGTCTGTACAGGACGGAAACGTCTACATCGGCCTGACCAAGGGGCAGGAATCGTTGGACCAGTATCTGATAGAGAACAACTTGGTCGATGATTTTCAGAGATTCCTGAACGATACTGCAGGCTTTGAAATGAAGCTGTCGACAGTGGATACTGAGGCCATGCCGAGCATAGTCGTTCAGAGATTCCGCAAAAAGCCAGTGCTGCTGAGCGCCGTGGCATCAAGCGGAACCAAGGCCCTCGAGCTCTACTACTATTGGAGCAGAAGATTCGATGATGCGTCATTCATATTCATTGACGAGTTCGATGCGTTCTACCATTACGAACTTGCAGAGAATATGCTGAGGAACGTACTGAAGATAAGATCTGCCCAGATAGTTCTGACGACTCACAATACAGGCTTGGTAGGAAACGATCTCCTTAGGCCGGACTGCTATCTGATGATCGATGACGGACAGATAAGATCGTTTTCCGGATCGACAGGCCGCGAGATCCGCAAAGGGCACAATCTGGAGAAGATGCTCCGTAAGGGAGAGTTCGATGGCGGAGATAATCCTGTTCATAATCGAAGTGGAGAGCGAGCCACGATTCCTGAAAAAAACATGAGTTAATCGTCTCGAACCTGAGGTTGAAACCTATTCCTGTGAATCAATCTTCACTGAAATTCTCGGATTTGTAGGTACATCAGGAATCCGCCAAAGCTGATTCCGGAATGTAAGTGTACGGTTTCAGGACCAGGGTCTTTGGCGGATGCGGCACCTTGAGATCATCCATGAACCTGCGGTTCCGTTTGGTGATCTCCAATACCCTCCATTCCCCCTTCTTTCCGATTGCCAGTATGTTGTCCATGGACTGGAGGACGGTCCGCACGGGTTCCCCGTGCCTGCTGTCCCGAAGCTCTTTCGCCATGGTGCACCATAATATCAGAGCAACGAACTTGATCAGCAGACGGCCCTTGGCCGTCTGCGGATCCTTAGTCCTGAACCTGTTCCCGTCCAATTCGTTCTTCATCACATCGAATGCTTGTTCCACATATGTCCTGCAGTCGTAGCAGGACATCATGTCCTCCCAATCCTCTATCCCTTTGCAGAACATCACGAACATGCCGTTGCGGTTCATGGAGAACGACATGGCATTCTTCCTGCGCTCTATCCTGAGTTTCCCTTCCCCATCCACGCTCAGGTCGAAGTATTTCGCATACGGTCCCGCGAGTCTCTTCGCTTCCTTCACCGCCGTGTACGGATTGGTCTCGGACAATCTCTTCTCTATGTCCAGGATCGCTTTGTACACCGTATCCGCATCCTCTGCCGCCTTCTGCCTGTCGTAGCAGGCATACGCCTTCATCCTCATGTTCTCCGGAGCATCCGCGAAACGCGGATCCTCCGGCAGGATGAGTTCGTATTCCGCAGTATCATTGGAGTCCTCATCCTCCGTTTCGGGTTCCGCTCTGGGGACTATGGCCACTTCCGATTCCAGCACGGAATATGTATGTTCATCATGCAGCCTCAGCGAATCGGCATGGTGCTTCTCCTTCACGAGTCTGGAAAGGAGGGCCTTAACACACCTGGTTGCCTTCTTCCCGGGGATCACGAAGGATACCTCCTTCTCCAGCAGATACTTCAGATTGGATGCGGAACCGAATCCCCTGTCCATGATGAGAGAACAATCGCCTTCCTTCAGTTCCCCCACACGTTCCACCGTCCTTTCCAGTGTCCTTAGATCGGGAATCGACCCCGGATACAGTTCGAACATCACCGGTATGCCGGACTTGTCGGTGACAAGTCCGAAGTTCAGCTGTTTCATCTTCTCTTTATCGCGGTTGTATCCCCATTCCGCCCATTCCCTCATCCTGCTGTGGCTGGAAACCGATGTTAGATCGAATGTCAGAGTGCCTTCGGCCCTTGCCAGTCTCCTTTCGAACAGGTTCTCGAGGCTGCCCAGGCTCTCTCCCAGGAACTTTGTGAATTCCGACAATCTGGGAGAGGAGAATCTCCCTTCCAGCCCCAGCATCTCCCCGATCAGGCAGCCGTCGACGGTATCCTCCACGGACGAGAACGGTCCTCCGGATAATGCCTGTGCCACGGCACAGGCGAGTATCCGGTCCCCTTCAGGACCGAAACAATAGAAGAGATCCTCCCTCAGCCCGATGCGTTCAGATATGCTCTTGAGCATATGCGAACCCCCGAATCTCTTCCCGGTTATGTCCTCATCCGACAGGAAAGAATCCGTCCGAGCACGATTTTTCTTGGGAATTATTTTTCCGCTCTCTTCGTCAAGAATCCCGATATATTCATTCACGGTCTTCGGATACTTGCTTCCTGGCTCGTACACAGAGGTGCTTCTGTAAGCATATTTCCTGTTACCCCTCTGAACGTAATATATTTCGGGCATATACCTATATTGTAGGTATATTATAAAAACTCATCGATATATAAAGCGTATTTAAAGAAACAAAATCAGTTTATAAAGAAAAATGTACCCTTACAGGTGTACCTACAAAGATCCGAGAATTTCAGATCTTCAGTGTTTAATCAAAAACCTGTCTTCATGAGCAGAACTGATTCGCCGACAGGTCTTTGCAATCACATTCTGGTCTTTATTTTCTCTATGTCATGCTGTCAATCAAAGATTGACGTTTACGCTTGGATGAGATTCAGCTTTGATGCGTTTTACGTTTCCGCAGGATCCGCCACGATCCCGTTCTTTGAGAGAGGTGTTCGGAATGATTGAGAGCAAATAACCACCGCATGTGCGCCGGCAGACGGCCCTCCGGGGGATCCGGAAGCATCGCGGCATCATGCTCCCGGAAGCCCGCATCACTCTTCCGGGAGCAGCCTCCCGTTCTTCTCGACTATCTTCCCGTCTTCCAATGCGATCTTGATCGCCAGGGTGAGGACCTCGGTGATCTTCGCGCCCCTGCGGCCGTATCCCAGCACGCGGGCGGCCGCCTGGGCGGCCGTGTCCTGGGTCAGCGAGCCGTTTATCCTGACGGCGTCCTCTATGGCGTTCTCCAGCTCTATGAGGGGCACGCAGTCCACCTGCCTGTTCAGTTCCGGATCGCCTGATACGCGGTAAGTCTTGAGGTCCTTCGCCGCGCCCTTCCCCCAATAGGTCACGAATCCCTGTTTGACATCAGGGATGAATATATTGCGGAGCCGGTACTGCAGCATATTCCTCTTTGCTTCGGACAGGCGTTTGATGCCCACCTTCCTGCAATAGAGCTTCACAAGGTAGGTCTCGTTTATGGGCGATTCCGCCTCGATTATCTCGGATGCGTATTTCCCTATGAAATCTACGTTCGATACCGCCAGATCTGGGCTCACGCCTTCCAGGATCGTTATGGCGGCCGGCACATATACGACCGAATTGGACAGCTCGGTCCCCGGTGCCTCCGGCTTTCCGGTCTCCTCCGGAGGAGCATCCTTCAGGCCGTAGTTGGGATCTATCTCCTGGGACTCTTCGCCCGCATCAGTTCTGTTCTCCCTCAGGTCCTTCAGCCTGCTCAGGATGTTCTCCAGCGCCTTCTGCTTGTTGAAGTACCAATCGACAGACCATACATGCATCAGGTTCCATCCCAACCCCCTGAGGACGTCGGCCCTGGCATACTCCCTGTCCCTGGTGTTCTCGGATGCCCTGTAGGACTCCCCGTCGCTGAGTATCCCGAGAATATAATCTGAGGGGTTGTCAGGATCGATGACGCCGATATCGACCTTGAACTGCGACGTGCCCACATTGTAATGGGAGCTGTACCCGTTATCCTTCAGGGTCTCCGCTATGTCGGTCAGGATCATGGTCCCCTCTGCGGCCGGGGCATCTGCCGAAGAATCCGGGAAGTGCCCGCGGTTCTCTGCGAACCTCAGGAACTCCCTCATGTCCCTGACCCCCTTGCTGGAGCTCGACGTGAGCGCGATGTCCGTGTATTTCATGGAGGTGAACACGATCATCTCCGACCTCGCGCGCGATACGGCGACGTTGAGCCTCCTCTGGCCCCCGTCCCTGTTGATGGGGCCGAAGTTCTGGTACACGTGCCCTTTGGAATCCGGCCCGTAACCGATCGAGAACAGGATCACGTCCCTTTCATCGCCCTGCACGGTCTCCAGGTTCTTGATGAACATCTCCTCCGGCATCATGTTCAGCCTGTCGAAGAGCTTGGAGTCCCTCTTGATCATGTCATCGAGCATATCCTGTATGCATGTCTGCTGGGAGATGCTGAACGCGATTATCCCGATGCTCTGCTTGACCAGCGTATCGTCCATAACCCGCCGGTACACCTCGTTGATGACAGCCTTGGCCTCGATGGGGTTGCATCTCTTCCCTCTCTCGTAGACCCCCGGTACGAACCTCATGCCGACCTTCGTCTCCAGGTCGTTCGGCGACGGGAAAGTCAGCATCTTGCCGCCGTAGAACATCCTGTTGCTGAACGCGATCAGGCTCTCGTGCCTGCTGCGGTAATGCCATTCGAGATAGGTCTCCGGCATATTGAGCGCCAGGCAGTCATCGAGGAAACTGTCGACGTCGATCTGATCGTCGTCATCATCGTCCGATTCGATCTTCTTCTGGAAGAACGAGGTCGGAGGGAGCTGCTTGCTGTCTCCGGCGATGACGGCGTTCTCCGCTCTTCCCAGAGCGCCTATCGCTTTGCTGGTCGTTATCTGGGACGATTCGTCGAATATGACGAGGTCGAACCTGGGATAGTCCATGGTGATGTACTGGGACACCGACTGCGGGCTCATCAGGAAGCAGGGGCAGAGCTTGGGGAGTATGTTGGGCACCTCGGACAGCAGGGTCCTGATGGACTTCCTTATCCTGGAGCTGTTCACGGCCTTGTTCAGGATGTAGGCCTCAGACCCGGATATGGAATCGTCCATGTTCTTGGGAACGTTCATGGCCAGTTTGTATTTCAGCGCGTTCCTGTTGAGCTGGGTATAGGTCTGGTCCAATTTCCGGAACTTCCTGATGAAGCCCTCGAAGGTGGACGAGCTGAACATCCTCAGCGCCTCCGATTCCTGGCGGACCGCTGTGATGAACGTCTTGTAGATCGACCTGTAGACCGAATCGACCAGGAGCTCCGGGTCGGTCCCGTTCCGGATCTCCGGCAGCACGGACTGCAGCCCGTACACAGATACTTTGCCGGCATAATGGTTCCAGTTCGTCCAATCGAACAGCTTGGGCATCTGGGCCTCCAGCTTATCGCAGAACGGGAGGGAGACCGCCGGATCGGAAAGGTCCAGATCGGTGTCCAGGTACTCGGCGAGAGCGGAGGCCGAGGCGTTCATGGACTCCCGGGCGGATTTCAGCTGGGACAGTATGCCGCCGGCCGTGACCGCCAGTTCGCGGCACCTGCCGAGGTCCCGGGGATCGATGCCGTAATCCCTGATCGCAGACTGCGCCGCCGAGGCCATCCTCGACCTTTCCCTGAGCTTCTCCACCTCGGCCCCGACCCCGGGGCTGTCCCGGTATCCGGCAGGGACGGACGCGACCGCCAGCAGGCCCGGCCCGATGCGGCTTATCGCATCGGATGAGGAGGACAGCGAATCGAAGGGGGTATCGGGGTTCCGGAGATACGGCGCGGCCGCCTTCATGAAGGCCTTCCTGGCCTTCCCTTTGCCGAAGAAACCGGCCCTGCCCACTGCAGAATATTCCTGTGCCAGATTGTAACTCTCGTTGAACCTGAAGACATCGAGCTTCCAGAGATTGGCGACCTCTCCGATGTCCTGCCCAGCGCCCGATACGGCCGTGCAGAACCTCCTCGCTTCATCGAGCATCCTGACGGTCTCCGGCGAATCGATCATGAACCCGCGGGACACCGCCGACGAGATCTCCGCCTGGGCATCCCTCACAGACGCCTGGGTCCTATCGATGTCGGCAGGATTGAGATTGAAACCCAGGTCCGCATATGCGCGCAGGTCTCTCAGGACCGCCTCGGCCCTGTCCGATATGGACCTCAGGCCGGATTCCACCGAGGACAGGTCGTTCTCCTTCGACATCCGGTCATCGATCGAGAGCATCGCGCCGATGAAGGAGTCGCGCCGGCGCTCGTCCGCCGTATCGATCGGAAGGCCCAGCGCTTTCAGCTGGTCCTCGAACCCGCGGTATGCCCGGACCTTGCCGCGGAGGTCCGCGATCATATCCTCCGTATCGCTTGCCACCGAGGCCGCTATGCATCCGGTCCTGACATGCTGCAGCGTATCGATGTCGGCATCCTGCACCAGGGAGAATGCCTGGTACGCATCGCGCACGGCATCCTCGATATCGGCGAGGTTGGATGCCTTGGGCTTGAGTCCGCCTTCGAGATCGACCCTCAGGTCCCTGACGCCCGGCACGTCATGAGCCTCGAACCTCGAGATCGCTTCATATGCCGACAGCCCGAAGGACCTCTCCTTGTGGAGCTCCGTCACATATGCATCGAGCTTCTTCTTCTGAGCGTCGATCTCGGACAGCAGCTGATGGGCCTTCGGTTCGTCCAGGGGCTGGCATTTCGCCAGCGAGCTCTTCAGCTGGTCTATGACCTTCGATTTCTCGGTCTTGTTGGAATGCAGTTCCAGGCAGTGGTTGCCTATCCCGACCTCCTCGAGACGTTTCTGGACGACCTCGAGAGCCGCACGCTTCTCCGCGACGAAGAGGACCGTCTTGCCATTGTAGAGGGCGTTCGATATGATGTTCGTGATGGTCTGCGATTTCCCGGTCCCGGGAGGGCCGTGCATGACGAAGGTCCTGCCTTCGCCCGCTGCCCTCACGGCCTTGATCTGGGACCCGTCGGCCGAGACGGTGAGGCACAGCCCGTACGGGTCCGCGTCGGCATCCATCTCCTTATCGGACGGATAGGGGACTCCGGCGACGAGGGACCTGACCACCGGGTTCTTCTCGAAAACCGGCATGTTGCTGTCCAGGTCTTTCCACATGGCGAAATTGCTGAACGAGAACACTCCGACGGATGCTCCCTGGAGGACATCCCACCCTTCTTTCCCCGCGATCTGCTGCCGCACGACCTGAAGGACCATGTCGACGTTCACCCCGCGGTCGTCCGCCGGGAGGGGGTCCATGTTGGGGAGATCTATGCCGTACTCCTGGCGCAGCTTCTCGGCCAGCGTCACGTTGAACACGGTCTCCTCGTCCAGTTTCTTGACGGAGAACGTCTGCTGCTTCTTCTTCATCTCGACCGGCAGCAGGATGAGGGGGGCGTAGCGCGGTACCCCGGTGCTCTTCCCTTCGTACCACCGCAGAACGCCCAGGGCGATGAACAGGCAGTTGCAGCCGCTCTCATCCATCTCCTTGTTGGCGAGACGGTAGATGCTCCTGAGCGCCCGCTCCGTCTCGGTATCGGTCAGCGGGGTCCTGAGCTTCCTTCTGGCCAGCTCCTCGCCGAACGCCTGCTCGAAATTCCCTATGTAGTTCTCGGATTCGAAGGGCCTCTCGTTGAACAGGGCGGTCCCCTGCCATTCCTGGGGTTTGGGGTACAGCGTGTATTCGGAACCGTCGGCCAGCTCGTCCTCGAAATGCGCGATGTCCTTGACCAGCAGGGGAACTATCTTCGAGCCCTGCCTCATGTTGATCAGGTTGTTCTTGTTGGTGATGTCCAGGAGCTCCCTCTTCCACCTGTCCACCTTGGTCAGCGGCCTGTCCTCGGCCGCCGTGTAGACCTGTCCCAGGGACTGCGGCGCGGCCGTCCCCTGCCTGCCCTCGTCGCGCTCGATGATCCATTCCCCGTTGATGTTCTTCTTCACGGGAAGGGGCCTGACCGCGGTGCGGGCCTTGGCCACATCGACGGCGCAGATGAAGTTGTCCGCGTCCTCCAGCCTCATGAGGGCCTTCTGGCACGCTTCATCGAAGGGAACGGCCGCCGAATTGGTGAAACAGGTGCATTCCACGGCGCGGATCTCCTTGTTCCTGTACATGCGCGTGTAGCTCGCATTGTCCCAGTTGATGATGTCCGCGCTGAAATCGTCCACCAGCCAGAACCCTGCGAACGCATGGCCGTTGACGATGAAGATGATCGGGTTCAGCCCTATGGACTCGAGGGCCGCGGCGTACACGACCGCCAGGTCTATGCATGTGCCCTCGTGCTTGGTCAGGACCTCGTCCGGGATGCGGATCCTCTGGCCAGACCTTTCGAACCCTGCCGGAGGATTGACGTAGTTGATGTTCTCCTTCTCCAGCGCCGCATAGACCGCGGCCGCCATCGTCAGCACCCTGTCGCGGTCCTCGGATTGGTATCCCTCCAGCGACCTGTCCTTGCCCCATTGTCCGAGGATGTCCGATGCCTTGGACCTGACATCGGCCAGGGAATCCGCATTGGGGGTGACGAATGACGCGACGGCCTCCGGCATGTCAATCCCCGCCCAGTAGTCGAAGGGCTGCACCGTGACGTCCCTGTCGGCGGAGCCGAGGATGTTCCCGTCCCTGTCCTCGGCGGTGAACCTGACCTTGCAGGTCGCGGCCTCGGTGATCGATGATATGTATCCGGGGTCCAGCTTCAGGCTGACGTTGGGCAGCGACAGGAGATCGACGGAAGCATTGGGCAGGAGGGCCTCGTACCGGCATTCGATATCGTCGAAGAACTTCGGATCGGAAGATATCCTGAACGTCACAGCGTCCTTGTAACCGTCATCGTTCACCGCCGAAGCCGTGAGCAATACGTCCATCCGGTTCTGGTACTGAACATAGCTGACTTTTTCATTGAAGACCAATTCCAGTTTCATCATTCGATCACGTTCCGCGGCGTTCGAGAGCAGATTCGATCTCTGCACGGTTCCTTTGGCTGACAGGCCTGACATTCTCTGAGTTCCAAAGCATCTCATAGCTCATGCGAAGCTCCCTGACGACTTCCGGAACGTCGCGTTCCAGGAGCTTCACGACCCATTCCTCCCCATCGGTAAGGGCCGTTTTCGATATGTTCGCGGACCCGACGAAGACGACGCTGTCCCCGTCAGGCCTGTTGAATATGAACGATTTGGCATGCAGACGGGTCGACTCTGCATTCAGTTCCATGCGCACTTCGGTGTTAGGAAGCCGGAACAGCTCGTTCAGGGCCTCGTATTCGGTAGCGCCCATGTATGCTGTGGTGATGACCCTCAGCTTCCCGCGACGGCTGAAATCGGCCAGCCTGCCCAGCAGGAGGCTCAGGCCCGATTGTTTGATGAACGACACGACGATATCAATGCTTTCCGCAGTCTCGATCTGCGCATTCAGCTCATCGGCCAGTATCGTAGGGGTGCTGTGCGTTATGGCCGCGCTCCTGTCCTCGATCTCTGCCTTTTCCTGATATTGGGGCATTCCGGCACAGGATTCCCAGCCCGGATTGGTCTTGCAGTATATGATTATCCGATGCTTCCTCAGAGATACGGCCTGCGGAAGCAGTTCCTTCGGCATGCAGTACGGACAGACCATCCCGTCTATCGTCTGTATGGTTCCGACGCGCTCATCGCAGATGATGCAGACACTGCGGGCATCAGCAAACTTGTACGCGTTGAGCATATGTCCCTAAAGGATAATTTACTATAAACAATAGGCACCGGGCCGGGATCCGCTACGCGGCGACAGTGCCAGGATCGAACTTGGATCATACGGATCATTGTCCGAAATGAAGACAAGGTGCTTTCATGATCGGGAATCGAGAGAGGGGCTCGGTCCTTTTTGCTATCCGATCGGCAGCCGATACCGGAGTCAGAAATGCCTTGCAAAACGCACATCGGCTTGATTGCTACACCTTTTTTTTCAGTCTCTGGTTGACGGCAGATGTTCGTGTCTGGGTCTTATTCGGTCTTGAATCCATTCCTAAGATTTCGGATTTTCTATTCCTAAGATTTCGGATTTTCTATTCCTAAGATTTCGGATTTTCTATTCCTAAGATTTCGGATTTTCTATTCCTAAGATTTCGGATTTTTCAACACGAAGATTTCGGAAGCGCAATGAACTCCACTCCCATATTGCACACTTGAATGAGCGCTTCATGACATCGTGAACGAGAGATCCATCGGATAATGATGAAACGTGCAGGCAGACACAGCGGATTTCTACAATCCAGAGTTGAAAAGACAATCTTACGAAGTCAATCATCGGATCCGGCTTCATCTGAACTGATCGCTGTTCAGCTCATTCAAGGTGCTATCAGTACATTTTTTTCTCGAACCGGAACATCTCGAAATCATCATCTGGGTTATCAGGATCGCGATGGTTCGCGTTGAAGAATTCGGTTATTTTGAAACCGCACCTGTTCAGATAGAAATGGATGTTCCTTTTCTCGAAATAGGGAGTGCATGTCTCCCAGACCCTCACCTGAGGATATGCCTTCTCGATGCAGCACCATGCTTCGTACCCTATCCCTTTGCTGTGCTCCCCGGGCGAGACGAACAGGATATCCAGATCGCCTTTGTCTCCGGACACGTTCACTATGGCCCCTCCTACGGGCCTGCCGTCCAGCATGATCCTGTATGCGGTGCCGTGATCCAGGGACTCCTCGATGGTCTTCCTGGATATCGTCTCTCCGGGTTCTTCGAAATGACTGTCGCGGAGACCGAACTCCTCGGTTGCACCGTATTTGAAAGCTTCCTGGTTGTCTTTTATGAACTGCTCGCGATCCGAATCCTTCAAAGGTTCAAGCGTAACTGAGGACACGGCATTTCATGAAAATCTGCGGGTATATGAGCGATTGCATCCGAGTCTCATCGATGCCATAGATTGACACAAGACGTCGATATTCACGGACGAAAACCATGAACCCTTATCCGAAATTGAATTCAGAGTTCGTGCATGAAATATGATATGTCTGAATCTGTTGATATGCGGATTCCCTGGCATTTTCCTGTCCTCGATATTAAAATCGTAACACTATACTTGCCTATACGTGGACTCCTCTGATATCAGGCACGATGAAGTGCCAGACACAGTCGAACAGCATATGATAAAAAAATTCTCTCCGTCGGAAAAATCCTATTGATTCTCTATTGGTTACTTTTAGAGGGAATAATAAAGGAACAATAAAAGGAATAATAAAGGAACAATAAATTACACTTTATCAATGGACACCGAAGGAAAAATCTCTGAAAATCTCGGCATGGAAGACGAGTTCAGAGAATTCAAGGAGAGCACTACAGAACTGGAAAAGGGACTTGCTTCTCTGACCGCGATGCTCAATAAGAACGGCCGCGGAACAGTATACTTCGGAGTAAACGATAAAGGCGAAATCATTGGCCAAGACGTCGGCAGGAACACCCTGAAGAGCATATCTCAGGCAATAAACAATATGGTCGATCCTCCAATCATCGCAAAGGTGGAGGTCAACTCGTCTAATGACGGAAAGAAATACATATCCGTCTCTGCAAAAGGCACAGACAGGCCGTATGCCTGCCGCGGATCAATATTCATCCGTTCAGGAGAGGAAGACCGTAAGGTGCCGATGTCCGAGCTCAGAAAGATGTTCATGAGTTCTGGAGATAATTTGATCCAGACAACATCCAGCAATCAGGAGCTGAGCTTCAGAGAACTCTGTGACCTGCTGAACGAAAACGGCTTGCATGCCAAAGATGATGAAAATCTGCACAAAAGCCTCGAACTCCTGAACTCTGAAGGGAAATATAACCAGCAGGGCCAGCTCCTTTCCGATCAGAACCCTGCTGTTCTGGCAGTCGTCATCTTCAGAGGAAAAGACAGAACTTTCATGTCAATGAGGAAGGAATTCTCCGGGCATTCCCTGCTTTTGGAGGTTCGGGATGTCATCGGATATGTGGAATCCCTGAACGAGACATTCGTGGATATCCGGCCTGAGGGACGCATCGAACAGAAATTATTCAGCATGACGGCATTCAGGGAAGCTTGGATCAATGCTTGCGTGCATAATTACTGGGTTAACATGATACCTCCTGCGGTCCACATATTCGATGACAGAATGGAGATCATATCCTACGGCGGAAAGCCGTACTGGCTGAGCGATGATGAATTCTATTCCGGCAGGAGCATGCCTGTCAACGAATCTCTCATGCGCATATTCATCTCGACGCGTATGTCAGAGCATACCGGCCACGGAATCCCTGTCATAATAAGCCATTACGGCAAAGATTCCATCCATCTGTCCAATTCCGGGATCGTGGTAACACTGGAATTCACCAGAGAGCGTGCCGCAGCATCCTTCAGGTCTGAAATGCCCACTCTCACCGAGAACGAGAAAAGAATCCTCGATACACTGAGGCTCCATCCTGATTACACACTGACGAAGATCGCCTCATTATCAGGCATGAGCAGATCGTACGTCGGAAAAACTGTCTCCAAGATGAAGAAGATGGGATTGGTCGAACGCATCGGTTCCAATAAATCAGGTTCCTGGGCTGTTAAAGACCGAATTGACAGGAAAAGATGAACCTAGATCGATTCCCTATTGATTCCCTTCCGAGGGAATAATAAAGGAACAATAAAACGAGAGATCTTCCGTTGTTCGGTGTAATGAGAATGCGGCAGGCGGGCCCGCCGGGATTCGAACCCGGGTCCGGGGCTCCGGAGGCCCCTGTGCTATCCAAGCTATACTACAGGCCCTTGAAAACCGGAAAATAAGTTCGATCGGTCTGACGGCCGTTCGGGAGTGATTTAAAAGCGGATGCCGGGGTGCCAGCCCCGGCGCGGCTCCGGATGAGAGGGGAGGAGCCGAAGATCCTGTTTCACTCTTTCTTGTCCTTGAGGAACTCGGTGTAGCCGCACTTCCCGCAGGAAAGGCGGTCCTTGTGCTGTGCCAGGAAGACACCGGGTCCGCACTTGGGGCAGGCCTGCCTGGTCCTGACGACCTTGTCGCCCTCGACCTTGTAGAGCTCCCTCTTGGTCTCTTCCTTCTTCGCGGCTGCCTCTTTCTTCGCCATATTGTTCACTCCTGAGCGGGCGCCGCGTCAGCGGGCGCCTCGGCCTTCTTCGACTCGTCCTCGATGCCGTTCCTCTTGAGGAGCTTGCCGTTCTCGTACTTGAGCGCGGCCTTCTTGTTCGCGTAGACCTTGGCGTATCCCTTGGATTTGCCGACGCCGTACTCGGACGACATCTTCTCGATGACGACGAGGTTCCTGTTGGTGCCGTACTTCTTCGCGATCTCCTCGGCGACAGCGTTCCTTCCGGGGGTTGCCTCCCTCTCGTGGTCGACCTCGAAGCAGACTTCTTTCCTCTCGAAGAGGGCATTGTCCCTCTCATTCGTGTACTCAATCTTCATTAGATCTCCTCCATACTGTCAAGCAGGTGCCTGATGTATGCTCTCGAAGGCCCGTCCGTGTCGACGGCCTTCATCCCTCTCCCGGGCCATCCGTAGACCACCACCGCGCCTTCGGGGGCGTGGAGGATGCACGGCAGCAGAGCCAGATCCTCCTCCCCGATGACACGGAGTATGGCCGCGGACCTCCCGGCCAATGCGTCCGACACCGCCGAGTCCAGGGCATCCGTTATGGTTGCCGCCGGGTTCTCGACGACCGTCTCCGCCAGACCTTCGCTCTTCACGAGGTCGGCGAATCCCGCGGTCCCGTGCCTCTCCGTCATGCCGTCGTAGACGGCGAGGATCGGCACGGCGCCGAGCCGGTACGCCGTGAGGGAGACCACGTCCCCCACTGTAATGAGTTTGTGTTCAGCGTGAATGGTTTTCAGTTCGCTCTCGGATATGTCGCGCCCGACAGGCTTCTTGAACTCCTCCCTCAGGGAGGGGGTCAGCTTCCTGCCGGCCATATGGGATCAGCGGACCTTGAGGGCATAGGTGCCGTTGGCGGTTATGCCCATCTTCTTGGCGATCTCGGACTTCTCGTAGTCCGCGATGGCCACTATCCCCTGCCACTCTTTGGTGGTGTCGCCGCCGCACCTGGGGCAGACGGTGTCCTCGGTGATGAACTGGCAGGACTTGCAGGCACGGTACACCGGACGCGCAGCCGCCATCAGCTCTCACCTTCGCTCTTGGGCTTGGCCTTCTTCTTGGCGGCCTTGCCGTCGGCAGCGGGATCCGCCCCCGAGGCCTTCTTGGCGTCCTCGTCGATCCACTCGATCCTCCCGAGGCCGGGCTGCTTCATGGTGAGCCCGATCTTGCTGTCCTGGGGGGACTTCTCGTTCAGCTCGATGCTGACGACCCTGGCCCTGACCCTGTCCCCGACGGAGAGGGTCCTGCCGGTGTCCTTCCCGACGATCTTCTTGTTGGCCTCGTCCACGTCCACACGGTCGTCCATGATCTGGCTGACGTGCAGGAGGCCGTCGAGCGGACCGAATCTGATGAACGCTCCGAACTTGAGGACATCCACGACGATGCCCTCGATGACCTCGTTCTCGACGAGGAAGTAGGAGAGCTGCTTCATCTTGACAGTCTGGTAGACCGCGCCGTCGCCGTGGACGATGCGCCCCGGCCCCTCGGGAACGGCGTCGCCTACGAGAACGGTGATGGACTTGTTCTCCTCCAGCCTTCCCTCGTAGGTCTCGCTCGAGAGGGAGCCGATGACGTCCGAGATGTCCTCTCCGAGGTCTTTCGGAGGGATGCGGACGTTCCTCTGGGCTTCAGTAATCATATACATGGCGGATCCCTATGGAAGCGCCCTAAACCGCGCATATATTTAATGCCTGCTTATCCGCCGTTATAAAGAATAAAGATAGGCCGGGCCTTCTGGCGCCCCTCGGAAGGGACCGGGCGGCAGGCCCCTGCGCTCGGCCTCTTCGGAGAGCGCCGGATCGGAACCGTCGGTGCGCATGAGCCGGCATACCTTGCCGTCGTCGCGGTATCCGGCGCCGAGCGTGCACACCGGGTTCAGGACCTCCTTCCCCGATACCGCCCCGCAGAGCTTCGCGCCGATGTCGCAGGTGAGCGACAGGATGGTGTCGCACCCCGCGATCTCCGGTGTCTGGCACTTGCGGACGTTCGAGGCTATGCACGAGGCCCCGGTCGACCCGTAGCCGACGATATCGATGCCGTCGGCGGACAGCCTCTCGCCCAGGCTGCGGGCGTTGGCGTCCCCGCCGATCCCGCAGATGCGCGCGCAGGTGTTGCAGGTCCACATGTAGACCTTCCTCCCCCTGCACTGTTCCAGAAGCTCGGGGTACCTGCAGGACCTGGCCATGATCTGCATGGCCGGATGATGCGCCTGCGCATATAGAACCGTTTCCGCCGCCGATCATGCCGCGATGCAATCCTGACCTGATGTGCCAGATGATGAAGTCAGCTCATATCCGCGTCCCGTCGCCGCCGTTCAGGCGCGCGCAGTTGCGCATTTCGCGGGATAATTTTAAATGAAGGGGGCAGGATAGCGAGCGCAAGTGACATAAATGGTCTCGGAAAAAGAGAAGGTCACTCCCGAGGAGAGGGAGGCCTACGAGAAGAAGAACCTGAAGAAGATCCCCGTCAAGGACATCAAGGTCACCAAAGGCATGACCGTGGATGACATGCTCAAGGCCATGGGCAGGGCGGGAGGGTTCACCGCTCAGAAGCTCGCCGACGCGACCGACATCGTCGAGAAGATGAACAAGGACAAGAACTGCCTCAAGATCCTGTCCTTCCCGGCATGCATCATGGCCACCGGCACCCGCGGAGTGCTCGTCGACATGGTGAAGAACCACATGGTGGACCTCATCATCACCACCTGCGGATGCCTCGACCACGACATATCCAGGCTCTACGCCGCCTACTACAAGGGCGACTTCATGATGGACGACGCCCTCCTCAGGGAGAACGAGGTCAGCAGGCTCGGGAACGTCCTGGTCCCCGACGACTGCTACGGGTACGTCCTCGAGGACAACCTCCTCCCCCTGTTCGACGAGATCTTCGCCGAGACGAACTCCCTGACCACCCACGAGATCATAGACAAGGTCGGAGAGCACATCGCCGATACCAAGCCCAAGGGATACCAGGACAGCCTGCTCTACTGGGCCCATGTCAACAAGGTCCCGATCGTCGTCCCCGGGATCACCGACGGCTCCTTCGGATGCCAGCTCTGGATGTACTATCAGACCCACAGGAAGCTCAGGATCGACCTGTTCGGCGACGAGCAGATGCTCTCCGAGATGAGCAACGATGCCAAGAAGACCGGAGCCATCATCATCGGCGGCGGCATTTCCAAGCACCACGTCATCTGGTGGAACCAGTTCCGCGGCGGCCTCGACTACTGCATCTACCTGACCACCGCCGAGGAGTTCGACGGATCCCTGTCCGGAGCGAGGATCAGAGAGGCCGTCTCCTGGGGCAAGGTGAAGGCGTCCGCCAAGAAGATGACCGTCGAGGGCGATGCGACCATCACCCTCCCGCTCATCTACGCGGGCGTGGCCAACAGGCTCCTCTGAAGAGAAGAGATGCCGAAGAAACTCCTGGTGCTCCCGGGCGACAACGAGGGCCCCTCCGTCATGGATGCCGCCGAATCCGTCATCAGGGCGGTCTCCGACGGCATCGAGATCGTCAGGGGCGAGATCGGGGCCTCGGCCCTGAAACGCACCGGGAGGGCCCTCCCCGCCGAGACCGTGTCGTATCTGGCCGAGGCGGACGCGGTGCTGTCCGCCCACTGCGACATGTCCGGGACCGGCCTCAGGAACCCGCTGGAGGATGTCAGGAGGCAGATGAACCTCTTCGAGGAGGTGCGTCCCTTCAGGCAGCTCAGCAGGCACCTCGGGGCCAATAAGGCCGATGTCCTGCTGATCACTGAGAGCCCCGACTCGCTCCCGCCGGTGAGGGAGTACTCCACGCTGTACGGCATCACCAGGGAATCCGACATATCGTCCGATGCCTCGGAGGAGCTCTTCGCCGCCGCCCGCGCGACCGCCGAAGGCCTCGGCAGGCATGCGGCATGCCTCGTGACCGGCAGCGGCGCCGAGCCCGAATCCGACAGGCTCCTGGCACAATCGTTTTCAAATGCTTTCGGGGGGTCGGGCATGAAGACGGACATCATGTCCGAGGAGAAGGTATCATGCAGGCTCGTCCTGGACCCCTCCGAATTCGATACCGTCGTCTCCGGCCCCGGCCCGGCCGGGTTCCTGCGCGGGACCCTCTCGGGCATCATCGGGGGCAGCGGGCTCACGCCCGTGGGCTTCATCGGGAAGGAGTTCGGGATGTTCATGCCTTCCCGCGGGTTCGGGGAGGTCAGCCCCCAGAGGGCGTCCAACCCCACCGCCGCCATCCTCGCAGCGGCCATGGCCCTGAGGCACCTGGGCGAGTCCGACGGGGCGCGCGCCATCGAGGACTCCGTCAGCTACATGTACGAGCGGCGCCGGACCACCGCCGACATCGGCGGCAGGATCTCGCCCTCGGCCTTCACCAAGGGCGTCCTCAAGCACATGGAGGCTGCGGAAGGCGAACCGGCCGGCCCGAACCCGGCCGTACGCTGATTTAATACCGACCGCCACATTGCGCCATCCATGAAGGACATGGGCCACCGCGCGGCCGTGGAGGCGGCGCTCGGATTCGAGAAGGGGGACCGCACCCCTGTGAACAATTTCGCCCTGGTCACGGCTGCCAGGAGCTACGGTTATACGGTCAGCGAGGCGAGGTTCAGCCCCAAGCTGTCGGCCAAGGTGTCAGTGGACTATGCGATGAGGACCCTTTCGGACTTCGTCAAGCCGGTCGTCGATTCCCAGGTGCCGTTCGCCGACATGGGCATGGACGTGGATTTCCCGGAGGACGACTACGGGCGCGTCCGCTCGAAGCTGGTCAGCGAGCCTGAGGACGTCGATAAACTGGCCTTCTTCGACCCGTCCGCCGCCTCCGAGTGCCCCAAGTTCACCAAGTGCTTCACAGAGGCCCTGGAGGAGACCTCGAGGATACTCCCGGAGGACCTCGAGGTCTGCGGGCTCACCTGGGGCCCCATAAGCACCGCCGGTTACATCATGGGCGTGGAGGACATGCTCATGGCGACCATGATGGGCAACGAGGAGATGGTCGGGAAGCTCGTATCCAAATGCGCGGACTTCGTCGCCGACCAGCAGATGACCCAGTGCGCACACGGAGCGACGGTCATGTGGATGGCCGATCCGACATCCTCGTGCGACATCATCTCCCCGGAGATGTTCCCGGAGTTCTCCGCCCCCGCCCTGAAGAAGACGATCTCCAAGGTCAAGAAGGCCTCCGGGGAGCATGCGTTCCTGCACATATGCGGCAACACCCGGCCGATCATCCCGATGATCGCCGGCACAGGCGCCGACTGCCTCAGCTTCGATCATGCGGTCCCGGTCAGGGAGGCCAAGAAGCTTGCCGAGGGGAAGATCGCGCTCATGGGCAACATCGACCCGGTGAGGTTCATGATGATGGGCACGCCCGAGATGGTGACCCCCGAGTGCTACCGCATCCTCGACGAGGGCGCGGCGGACGGGGGCTTCATCCTGGCCCCCGGCTGCGAGTGCCCGATCAGCGCGCCCGACGCAAACGTCATCGCCATGGGGCACGCCGGCCGGGACTACTGGCGCGACCGGGGCCGGCTCTGAGCTCAGGAGCTCCCGGCGCCTTCTCCGGAACCTGATCCTTTGCCGCGGCCTTCGGCGACCTGCAGGAGCAGGATGCCGCCAATCAGCAGTGCCAGGAACAGGAACTGGACGGCGCCGAGCACCTGGTCGTAGATCAGGATCCCGAACGCGGTGGAGAAGACCGTCCCGCATCCGGTCCAGGCAGCGTAAGCGGTCCCCGTCGGAAGGCCGAGCTTCAGCCCGCGGTACAGGAACCAGACGCTGACCAGGCTGATGAGGAAGGTGAGAACTGACCAGGACGGGATGGTGAAGCCTTCGCTCTCGTTCATCGTGGTGGCCCAGACAGCCTCCACGACACCTCCTGCAGCGATGTATATCCAAGGATTGATGCCCATTTCACTCACCCGAAAGTTCCAGTCCGGAGATGCCGATCAGGATCATCATGACCGCCAGCACCTGGAGCCAGTTCAGTTTCTCTTTCATGAAGGACACACTGATCGCGAGCGTCACAAGAGCGCCCACGGCAGTCCATATGGCATATGTGACCCCGACGTCCAGCCCCCCGTCCATTCCCTTGGACATGAACATGAGGCTGCACAGCATGAAGAAGGCGGAGACAAGGTACCAGCAGTACCTGAGGCGGGAGTCCGACGGATATCTGCCCCCTTTTTCCAGAGTGAATACCCATGCGGGCTCGAAGAAACCGCCTATGATTACGAATAGAAGCGGGTCCATGAACGATCACACACGGCCCGGCCGCATCCGGCCGGGCATGCTGGCTTAACGAAAATGGATTTTATTTAATTTTTAGGGCGAATCCTGGCCTCGAGAGGCTCGATAGCGTGCCTGAACTCGTTCTGCGTGGCGATCTTCTTCCCCATGTCCTCGACGAGGTCGTAGACGTGCTGGACCGAGCGCACGCCAGACTCGATGTCCTTCTCCGGCTGCGCCACGCCCGCGAAGTGCTTGTGGGGGACGATGATAGAAGTGATGGTGCTGGCACCTGCGTCCAGGCGGGATTTCATCCCCTGGACACCCTCGACGTCCAGGGTCGCGGGGATGAACCTGTCGGGGAACAGCAGCCTCATGACCGCGATGGACTTCAGCTCCATCTCGGAGTCCATCGGCTTGAGGTTCTGCAGCGGGGTGCCGGCCTGCGGCACGAAGGTCATGCAGCGGATCTGCTCGCACTTCTCCTCTCCCATCATCAAGATGGAGTCCGCACGGTCCTCCATGGTCTCCCCCAGGCCGACCATCATGCCGTCCTCGGTCAGGAGCCCGGCCTCTCTGGCCCACACCCTCTGGTTGTACCTGAAGTCGTAGTCCTGGTTGAGGCGGAGCTTGGCGTACAGCTCCCTGTTGTGGGTCTCCTGGTACACCGCGAAGAAGTCCGCTCCGGCCTCCTTGATGGGGCGCATGGCCTCCTTCCCCACCGCTCCCGGGGACACCATGATCGATATGCCCAGCTTCCTGACGCCCGAGATGATGTCCAGGAGCTCGGCGCAGTTGTCCTTGTACATCATGTCGTCCTCGCCCATGGTGAGGTCGACCAGGTCGATGCCGGCATCCTTCAGGTCGGCGGCGGTGGCGATGATCTCCTCCGGCGTCTTCCTGTACCTGTCGATGCTGTTGCTCTTCCTGAAATAGCAGAAGGTGCAGTTGTTGTGGCAGTAGGTCGAGAAATAGACGAAACCGTAGGCGAACACGCGGTCGCCGAACTGCCTGTCCCTGACCTCCCTCGCCTCGGCGAAGAGCTCGTCCCTGTCCTTCCCTTGGACGGACAGCAGCTTCACGATGTCGTCCCTGCTGGCCTGTTTCCCGTTCCTGATAGAATCTATTATGTCGCTTGCTTCCATCGGCAATGCCTCATAAACACATGCGGACCCTGGCACCTTCAGGTCGGCATTCCGTACCAACGGAGTGGAGACCGTCCGGCCGAGCGGCCTCCGCCTAAGCGTTCATGCATCCGAAATGCATCCAACTCTATTTAACGTGATTGGACGGATGGAGGCAGCGGCCGGCCGTCCGAATCCATATCCTGGACTGGATGGGGGCCGGAACGGGCCCGCGGGCTCATTCCTTCCTTATCTTGGCGATGGCGGCCATGACCTCGTCGGCCGCGTAATCCGCGCACCTCATCTCGAAGAGGTCCTCGGCGACGCCGTCCTTCCTGTGCCTGCTCCTGAAATCCCCGTCGTCCATGACGCAGTCTATCAGGGTCGACACGCTCCCGCCGCAGTCCTTGGTGCTGTAGTACTTGGAGCCTACCTCGGAGCAGATCTGCTTCAGCTCATCGTCGGTGAGCTTCATGTTCGAATAGGCCACTCCATGCAGGTTCGCATAGTAGACGAGCTTCTTGCGCGGCATCATATGCTTCCGCAATCGTCAAGCGCCGTATTAAATCCAACCATCCGGAGGCCCCTGACATTGTACGAGCGACTCTGCCGGCGGTCGGACCTGATTCACTTTTTTATACGGACCGCGATGGGTCCCTTATGGCAGGAAGCGACAAGACTTTGGATAGATCGAGCTATGTCGACGCCCTCATGGAGATGTCCGGCGACGGCAAGATCAAGATCGTCTGCGGGATGCGCGGGGTCGGCAAGACCGAGATCATGAAGCAGCTGATGGCAAGGCTGAAGGAGGCCAAGAAGGACTGTGTCTACATCGATGCGGAATCCGCCGACTTCCTGGAGGTCGATTACACCGATGCCCTCATGAAGAAGATCTCAGAGGCCGCCGGCAGCGGCCCGATGACCGTCATCGTCGATGAGATCTCCCAGATCGGCGGCTGGACGGCAGCGCTGTACAACCTCACCCGCAGCGGGAAGCTGGAATTCTACGTCACATCGTCCGTGGACCCCTCCGATGTCCTGAAAGGCGCCTCGATCGCCAAGGACTACGAGCTGCTGACCGTCCGCCCGCTCTCGCTCCGCGAGTTCATGGACCTGAACGGGATCGCGGGCGAGAGCAACGGAGCGGAGCTCTACCGCATCTACGGCGGCATGCCCTGCGTCAGGACGTCCATGGGCCCGACCGGTGCCCGCAGGGCCCTGAGGTCCCTGTACTTCGAGATCCTCTACAACGCCCTCGATAAAGGCGCCGACGCCGCAGATATCCGCTGCTTCGCGGATTACATCATGGAGCACATCGGAGAGAGCATCTCCAAAGAGGACCTCAAGGGATTCCTGGACAGGAGGGGGATGGGCACCAAGAAGCTGATCGAGGGGCTGGAGCGCTCCTATCTCGTCAAGGCGTTCGCCCCCGGCATGTTCAAAGGGTCCGATTACAGGTTCTACGCGGCCGATATCGGTCTCAGGAACTCCCTTCCCGGGGTCAGGAGGGACTGGAAGGCCGAGACCGAGAACATCATCTTCGATGAGCTCGTCAGGCGCGGGCAGGAACCGGAGGCCGGCAAGGGCGACGGCGAGTCCCTGAAATCCAAGGGGATCGACGGCATCGCCGCGACCTACATCATCACTGACTCGCCTGTCTTGGACACCGAGATCCAGTCCGGCCTGAGGTCGGGCAGGACCGTGCAAATTGTCCCGGAGACCGAGGAGCACAGAGGGACCAAGCTCTCCGCGTTCATGCTCGTAGAGTGAACCCGGGAGCCGTGCGGCCCCGCAATTCCCTTCAAGGTCATCAGCGGAAACCGTTTGATGGCCTTGGAAAAGAAGTCTGGGTCAGTCAGCGGCCTCTCGGCTGACTGCCGAACAGCATCTATGTCCTGCCGATTCGGCATCGTATCGGCAGGGCATCGGATCTTCTTCCCGGACCAGGAATAGACTTTCATGTTGACTTCTTTCCCGGTCTCGGTCAGAAGACCCAGGCCGATCAGGGTCTTGATGTCCGCTCTGGCGGTGTTCAAGGATACATTGTATTGATTTTCGATAGATTTCACTGTGATAAAGCCGCCGCCCATCAGGTCTGCAAGCACCTTTATCTGCCTGTCATTGAGGCCGCGACCGGACGATTCCGCCCTGGCCGCACGTTCTTCTTCGGTCTTCCTTCTGAGATATCCCTTGAACCGGTCCATGGACTCCCTGAGGGCTTTCAGATTGTACAGGATGAAATACGTTATGTCGTTGCCGTCTGTTTCCCCTAAGACATATGATTCCTCATACCCTCCCTTATGGTCCTTGATATATCTGGACAGGGCAAGGTATTCCATGACCCGATATCCGCTCTTCAGCTCGTACCAGTAGAACAGAGCGCGCGCGACACGCCCGTTGCCGTCTTCGAACGGATGGATGAAAGCGATCGCATAATGCAGGATTATCCCCTTGATCGCAGGATGCAGGAACCCGCTCTCATCGTTGATGAAATCGCACAGCTGCTGTACGGACGGCCCTATCTCTTCCTTGGGTATCGGCTGATGGAACACCTCCCCGGTAAGAGGATCCTGCACAACGACATTGTCGTTATCGCGGAACCTGCCTTTGTGCTTCTCATCCATGGTCCCTTCAGCGACGATCCTGTGTATGTCCCTGATAAGGTCCGGCGTAAGCTGCTGCCCGATGCGGTCCTTGATGAACATCATGGCCCTGTAGTTGTTGACTATCATCCTTTCCGACTTGTCTTTCGGACGGCTGTTCCTGCGCAGCATCTCCTTCGCTTTATCGGCGGCAGTTGCCGCACCTTCCATCTGGCTGGATGCGATGGATTCTTCCATAAGCGAATTGACAGAGTAGCAAACATCGCTGCGAAGTCCCGCAGTATCTGAGAACGGCCACGCCGCGGCCCTGACGTCGAATTCGCGGAGCATCTTCAGGATCCTGTCGGATATGCAATAGCGATACCGGGTCGTCCCGAATACGAGGGTATTGCTGCTGCCCATACGAACCAATTTCATCCTGGCCCATACGGTGTCCGGATCGAATTTCCCGGTATCCCTGAGACAGACTTCCGACCAGTGAAGGTATTTTCCGTTGAACTCTTCGGCATACTTCCCGGCCTCTTCGGAAAGAACGTCTTTGATCTTCTGCTCATCCGATAACACAGTTTCGGTTTTCGGAGGATCCCTGGGCAGATGCATGATATGTCATGGCAGACTGATTATAAATCCCTACCAATTTGATATTGAATTGGTATGTTATTGGCAGGGAAGGCCACGTGAATCCATGACGGCCTTTCATCAGTTTTCGGAACTGCAAACGCATCCGCAGAACAGAACTCCGTCGCCGAAAGGAACCTGGCATGAGAAATAACGATATCTGGGTCAATCGGCAGGATGCATCCGCATCGATCGCGCAGATTGCACCGGAACAAAATCAGAGTTAGTTAAAATGGTGCAAGGGACGTGATTTGAACACGCGGACCGCTAGGGACTAGCCCCTCAAGCTAGCGTCGTTGGCCATGCTTGACTACCCTTGCAACAGGTTTCTGGGATACATGACTTATTTATAATCCTTGCGTTGAAGGCCCGAAGATTCCCCGTATTCCCAGTAATTCTGATGCCGTGAAGCTTCCCGATATCGGCCGTGAAATGATCCTTCGGCGGCCGCCGGCTTCTCATCAAAGATAAATATCCAGTATGCGGATGGGGAAACGTCAATAGAGAGAGGACGGCTGACGGTAGGGCTTCGGCCCGGCCGAGGAAGTTCCCTCCTCCGCGGGCAGGACGAGCCGGGAAATCCGGCAGGGCGAGAGCCCTGGCAAGGGCCCAGAAACGACACAGTTCCGGTAAATCAGGATGATCCGTATGTCGGTGACGTTCCCGGAGATATGGTGAAACGGCGACTCCTCGTCGGAGCAAGCTCGCACAACCGGGATGACATGCCTGTGACCGGTGGGTAGAGTGCGTTAGTTGAATGCCGTCTGAAACAGAAGGGGGGCTACTACTCTCAATTGACACTTCCGCCGGTGCGCCCGGCGGACCGATTTCCATTATAAGCCCAAGGAGCATTCCGGTTCATGGCTCTCGATCCTTCTATAAAGGCCGTCGGATTCGATATGGACGGCACGTTCATGCACACGAAAGTGGACTATCCGAAGCTGTCCCGCGTAGTGTATGACGAATTCGAGAACCTCGGGGTCCCGGAGGACGTCCTCCTCACCGACAACTACAAGCTCACCATGGACAGGGGCATCGAATGGCTCAGGACCCACGGAGGCTCGGAGCACATCCCCGGGATCAACGAGCGCATAGGCAGAAGGGCGACCGAGATCGAGATGGAGAACGCGGCCATCGCCGTCCCCTACCCCGGAGCGGTCGAGGTCCTCGACATGCTCATAAGCAAAGGGTACAGGGTGGGGATCCTGACCAGGGGAGGCCGCAGATACGCTACCACCGTCCTCGGAGAGGCCGGAGTGCTCAGGAAGTTCAACGCTATCGTGGCCAGGGACGATTATCCGGAGGAGGAGGCTAAGCCGAACCCTCTCGCCATGGACCACCTCGCCGCCGCTCTGGGCGTGAAGAGCCGCGAGATACTGTATCTCGGCGACGGCATCGTCGACTTCATGACCGCCGATGCCTCTGGAGCGTCGTTCATCGGCGTCGAGACCGGTCCCAACAGCGCGGATATGTGGCACAAGAAGGTCGGCTGGGATATCCGCATCATCCCGAGTGTTGCCGAGCTGAAGGACCTAATCTGAGCGGCCCGCCTGATGCAGGCTCTCCGACGGGATTCTGAATGCACTTCGGCGTCCGTTTTTCTATTCTCTTCGGATGCCGAATTGATTCATAGATTATTCGTTTATGAATCATTTATATAGTTTTCAACCAAATTTGATATAAACAATTGTTAATTGGTTGGATATCTCATTCATCCACAGTCATCATTAAATAACTATTGTTAAATTCATATTCTAATAATTCGCAAACAAATATGCGATTAAGAATAGTGATGAAATGGCTGACAAAGAAGAGATAATCGGAAGGCTCACATCCTCCGTACAGAACTACAAGAGAGCTGATGCGGCGCAGGCCGCGCGCGATGCCCTGGATGCGGGCGTAGATCCTCTCGAAGCGATCAACGACGGGCTCCTCAGGGGGATGACGGTCGTCGGAGACCAATTCAGCAGGCACAAGGCGTTCCTGCCCCAGCTGCTTACCGCCGCAGCGGCGATGTACGGGGCCCTGGACATCCTGCTCCCGGCGATTCCTGTCGGGGAGCACAGGGAGACCAAGACGGTCACCCTCGCAGTGGTCGAAGGAGACGTGCACGACATCGGCAAAAATATCGTCAAGACCCTTTTGACTGCTGGCGGTTTCGAGGTCCATGACCTAGGAAAAGACGTTTCCGCAGAGGACATCGCGGATACTGCCCAGAGCAGCGGTTCCACCGCGATCGCCCTGAGCGCTCTCATGACCACTACGATGTTCAAGATGAAGGACACGATCGACCTGCTCGAGGAGAACGGCTACCGCGACAATGTGAAGATAAGCATAGGCGGCGCCCCTACATCGCCGGCTTTCGCAAAGGACATCGGGGCCGACCACTGGGACAGGAACGCGCAGGACATCGTCAGATGGCTGAAGGAGAGTGCCTGAATGGCCCGCAAGATGAACCACCTGGAAAGGGCCTCGGCAGCCCTGGCCGATGAAGATGCAGACAGGCTGACCGTCTATCCCATCGCCTGCGGCGTCTCGAGAAGGCTCATCGGGAACGGGAAGACCACATACAGGGAATGGTGCCAGAGCCCCGAGAAATTCGCAGAGGGGTTCGTGGCCGCCCAGAAGGCCTTCGATCTCGATTTCTCCATCGGGCTGATGGACCTCTCGGTCATTGCCGGCGACTTCGGCGCAGGAGTGAGGTTCGACGAGGAGAACACGCCCTTTGTGGACAAGCCCCTGATCAAAAACCTGGAGGATTACGACAGGCTGGAAGAACCGGACCCTGAGAAGGGGAGGACCAACGTCATAATCGAGGGCAGCAGGCTGGTCGCCGAGAGGCTCGGGAATGAGGTCATCACCTCAGCGTTCCTCGAGGGGCCTCTCCTGGTGCTCAGCCAGTCAGCCGGGGCAGAGAAGCTGTTCTTCGACTCGTTCGAGGAGCCGGACACAGTCAAAAGAGCGCTCAGGACGGTCACGGAGTACGAGAAGAAGATCGTCCGCAGACTGGGGGCCACAGGCACCAATGCAATCTGCTGGGACTACCTCTGGGCCAACTATTCCTGCCTGGACGACGCGGAGTACGGGGATCTCGAAGGCGACGTCTTCGCGCCGGAGCTCAACGAGGAGACCAGAAGAAACGGGATGGCCGTAGCCATCCACAACTGCGCCGACCTCCCCCATCTGGATACCCAGGTGAAGAAGTTCAGGCCGTCGATCTACTCGATGGCATACTATCCCCTGATCGAAGGATCGAAGACCGCTTCGCAGGTCATCGACGGAGGATACGCCGACAATACCCTCATCGCCGGGAACCTCGACCCCCAGCTCTTCGAGCGCGGGACCGTCCAGCAGGTCGACGAAGCCACGCGGGCACTGTGCCAGGAGGCCAAGACTGCGCTGTGCAGGAGGGGACTCAGGTCCAGGTACTGCATCGCGAGCGGATGCGAGGTGCCCCCTACCACGACCTGCAGGCTGGAGAACATCAAGGCGGTATCGGACGCCGTCAAGAGATACGGAACCCTGGGCGAGCGATCCCAGGGATCCGGGAGGACGGTATGAACGGTTTCTTCAGAGCGATGGAGGCAGAGGGCTTCTCAGGCTGCGCTACGGCATCGGTCAGGAAGATAGCCTGCCCGAACTGCGGCTTCCGCTTCTCCCTGGTCTATGCCCGCGCAGTGGCATGCAGGGGATGCCCGGAGGCCTGCAGGGGATGCCCCCAGGTGAGGTGTGCCAGATGCGATTCGGAGTTCCCTGTGGGGATCTCCCCCGACGTGAACGGGAAGGCCCAGGAGAGGACCCTGGCGGACCACATATGCAGGATAGTCAACGAACACAACGAGAGCAGAGGAATAGAGACAGCGAACAGGTGAATGGAATGGCAATAGGTCTGGGAATAGATACAGGCGGAACGTACACGGACAGCGTCATCCTCGATATGGACAGCAAGACAATACTGAGCAAGGCGAAAGCCCTGACAACGAGGAATGACCTGGCGATCGGAATCTCGGAGAGTATAGGGAAGCACGACAGGGATCTCCTGAAGAAGATCTCCCTGGTCTCCCTTTCCTCCACCCTGGCCACCAACTCGGTGGTCGAAGGGAAAGGATGCCGCGCCGGGCTCATCTGCATCGGGAGGGGCTACGAAGGGCCGGTCGCCGCAGACGCTTATGCGCAGATCGCCGGATCCCACGACCTCAAAGGGAACGAGAAGATCCCCCTGGACGAAGAAGGTGCCAGGAAGGCACTGGAATCCATGAGGGGAAAGGTGGACTCGGTCGCCGTAACAGGCTATCTGAGCATCAGGAATCCCGGACATGAGGACCGTGTGGCGGACCTCGCAAGGAAGATCCTGGATGTCCCGGTCGTTAGAGGGCATGACCTCTCCTCCGGCCTCGGGTTCAACGAGAGGACGACAACAGCACTGATGAACGCCCGCCTCATCCCTGTCATCGCCGACCTCATACGGTCAGTGAAGCAATCGCTGGCACAATACGGGATCGGCGCACCTCTGATGATCGTGAAGGGGGACGGGACTGTCCTGAACGAAGAGACGGCCGCCGAGAGGCCGGTGGAGACTGTGCTGTCCGGTCCTGCATCGAGCCTGACGGGAGCGAAGGCCCTGACGGGAGCGAAGGATGCGGTGATGATCGACATCGGCGGCACCACCACCGACATCGGGGTCCTGAGAGACGGCTTCCCCCGGCTCGAGAAGGAGGGGGCGCTCATCGCCGGGAAGAGGACCAGGGTCCTGGCCGCCGCCGTATCCACCTACGGCATCGGCGGAGACAGCAGGATCATCGTCAACGGCACCGCCATCGGCCTGACCCCTGTCCGCGTCATCCCGATATGCATCGCGGCGTCCAAATGGCCTCACGTGAAGGAGAGACTGAAGGCGATCTCCGAACGCGAGCCGAACCGTGCCGGCGAGACCGTCGAGGAGGAGAGCATCCTCCAGGAGACGGAGTTCTTCACGCCTGCCCGGCCGGTCACCACGGAGACCATGCAGGAGACTGACAGAAAGCTCCTGGAACTCATCGCGGACAGCCCTCTGACACTCGAGGAAGCGGGGGAGGCCATCGGCGTGCTCCCTTACTCGTTCAACGCCGCAAGGCTGGAGAAACTGGGTCTCGTGACCAGGATAGGCGTGACCCCCACCGACATACTCCGTGCCGAAGGCAGTTATGACGGTTACGACGGAGAGGCCTCTGACCTTGCAGTGAGATATCTGGCCAAGAAGGCAAGGCTCGGGAAGGAAGAGTTCATCTCGCAGGTCAAGGACGCCATCGAGACCAAGATCGCCGTGAGCCTGGTGAAGGACCTCATGCTCGAGGACGGAGGTTACGAGAAGCTCGGCCCCGCGGCCGAGGAACTCATCCGCAAGGCGATCTCCGGGAAGGACGGGAAGGACTTCAGCGTGTTCCTGAAGCTGAACAAGCCCATCATCGGGATCGGCGCGCCGGTCGGCGCATGGCTTCCGAAAGTGGCGGAGATATTCAACACGCAGCTGATCCTCCCCGAGAACTCATCCGTGGGCAATGCCGTGGGCGCGGTATCCGGTTCTGTCTCCAAGACCGTCAGAGTGCACATCCAGCCCAGGGAGGGCTCGATCGGTGCGGATCCGGCATCCGAGGTGTTCCTTGACGGCAGGAAGTACTCCTTCCCGACGTTCTCCGAGGCGCTGGCCTTCGCCGATGCCGAGGGCAGGAAGCACGCCGAGGAACTGGCCAGGGAATCGGGCGCGTCCAATGTGTACGTGGAGTCCGATGTAGAGAAGAAGACGTTCGGCACATCCTCAGACCCCGACGGGCGGATCCTGCTCGAGGCCGATGTGATCCTCAGGGCCACCGGCAAGCCCGATCTCCTCGAGGAGGCCGGGAACCCGGCCTGAGGAGCGGTCATATCCCCCGGAGGGCTCGCTGATGCTCTCCGGAGCGCCTGTCCCTGTTGACCCAGATGTTGCGGCTGTCGAGCTGGATGTCCCTGTACTTCAGGTCCGTCCTGTCGCGGAAGTCCTCGGACTCCCAGAACTCGTTGGCAGGGTTCTCCTTGAAGATCACCGCGTCAGCGCCGCAGATGCCTTCCTTCCTCAGCTGCTCCAGGGACCTGCCGACCAGCCCGTGGCCGATGCCGCGCCTGCGGTACTCCGGGTCCACGATCAGGTGGTAGAACCTCCCGCTGCGGCCGTCGCTCCCGCAGAGCACGATGCCGACCAGGCGGCCGCCGTCGAAGGCGGAGAAGCAGAACTGCCGGTTGCGGTCGAGGAACCTCGCTATGCTCTCGGCGGAGTCCTCCTTCGATCCGACGCCGATACCCCCGCTGTCCATCCACATCCGGTAGGCCTGGGCGTAATCGGACGCCTCTGTGTTGCGGAAGGTTATGCCGTCCTCGGAGAACATGCCTGTCAATCGGCGGTTCGGTATAAATCAGATGCGCCCGGATGTGCCAGCGCAGAAAATGGGAAAGGGGGAGGGCTCCCGCCCTCCCTTGGGTTTCACTCGTAGCCGCGTCCGAGGACGTGCTTCCTGTCCTCTTCCTTCTCCTCTTCGAGGCGGTTGTAATCGAACCTCTCGATGTTGTCGGCGAAGGTGGTGTTGGGAGGCATGAGCTTCTTGGCCATCTGCATGACGGTGCTCATCATGGACATGATGCCGTGGCCCAGGTTGACGCCGAACCTCGACATTCCGCAGGTGACGTGCCCGGGGTTCATGACATCGTGGGGGTCCTCGAAGGTCTTGAACTCCCTCATGAGCGAGACTGCGTTGGGGTCATGGACGTTGTCGAGGTTCCAGGCGAAGAAGATGCCGAACCCGGTGGTCCTTCCTCCGTACTCGGCGGCCCTGTCGCCGAGGTAGAAGTTGAAGGCGAAGGCGGTCATGCCCAGCATGGACTCGTCGTCCTTGAAGTAGTAGGGCATCCAGAGGACGGTGTTGTCGTCGACGACCTCGCCGATGATCCCTCCGAGCTCCATCTTCATGTCGTCGAAGCCCTTGTAGCAGACAGGCACGAAGGCCCCCCATCTCTTGGCGGGGATGATGACCTCGGCGGGGATCTCTCCGACACCGGCCTTCCTGGCCCTGAACTCGTAGCACCTCTCGGCCCACTCGTGCTCTCCGACCTCGGGCGCGGTGGCCCTTCCGCCGGCGCGGGCGACGAGCTCCTCGACCGCCGCCTCCTCGAGCGCGATGTGCTTGTCGTCGCCCTGGAAGGTGACGAGGAGGATGTTCTTCACGTCGGGGGCGTGCACATGGGCGCGGTGCTGGTTCCTGAAGTGGTTCTCGTCGGACCAGCTGATGTGCAGGGGGGTCACGCTCGCGTTAGCGATGATCCCCTGGATGACGGGGTCGGCCTCGGCGAGGCTGTTGAGGAACTCATAGGCCACGGGCTTCACGGTCCCCCTCGGGTAGATCCTGAAGGTGGCGGAGGCGAACAGGCAGAGGGTTCCCTCGGAACCGGCGAAGAACTGGTTGAGGTTGTATCCGGAATAGTAGGATCCCATGTTCTTGTAACCGGTGTTGATGACGGTCCCGTCGGGGAGGACGGCCTCGAGGCTCAGCACGTTGTCCTTGGCGGACCCGTACTTGTAGGAGCCGATACCCATACCGTTGGTCCCGAGCCAGGCGCCGATGGTCCCCGCAGGGAACGAGGAGGGCATGGACCCGATGAGGAACCCTTTCTCCTCAGCGGCCTCGAGGGCCTCTTTCCAAGTGGCGCCGGCCTGTATGGTGGCGGTCATGGAGACGGGGTCGATGGAGATCTTGTTCATCTTCGACGAGAAGTCGACGACGAGGCCGCGCATGGCGGGCTGGGACCCTCCGAGTCCCCAGGTGGAGTTGCCGCGGGGGGTCACCGGGATGCCCTCCCTGTAGGCGACCTTCATGATCTGGGACAGTTCGGAGGTCTTGCTGGGCCTGAGGACCGCGTCCGGCATGTTGTCGAAGGCGATGGTCGCCAGCTTGGGCAGCGGGGCGAGGTCGTGAGTGTAGAGGATCTTCTCCTCGGGGCTGGTGTTGACGTTCTCCTTGCCCAGGATGTCCTTCAGCTCGTCGAGTATCTTGTCGTTGATGGCGCGCTTCAGCCTGTCGCCGGAGTGCACGTCGTACTCCCCGGTCTTGAAGAACTCCTTGAGGGCCTTCATGAAGGCAGCGGTGCCCTCGTCGCGGATCGCATCGATCCTGTCTCCGACGAGGACCTTCCTGGCCTCCCTGCCGCCGAGCTTGGCCGCCTCGCCGGCGGCATTGTCGGAATCGGCGATGAAGTACGCGGTGTACCTGTCGGCCACGGCCCCGTGCGCTTTCCCGCCGACGGCGGCGATGTAGGCGCCGGCGTTGGCAAGGGGAACGATAACCCCGGCCTTCCCGGCCGGCTCGAAGGCCGCGGCGGCCTCGGTCTTGGCGCCGTTGGCGGCGGCCGCGAGGCCGTCGGTCTGGACGGTGTCGAGCTCGACGAACTCGGGCTCTCCCTGGTACTCCAGGGTGAAGACGGTCTTGCCGCCTTCGGTGCAGAAAGTGAAGTTGATGGGCTTCAGCCCGGGGTCCCTGATGACGGCGTTCTCGAAAGCAACCGCGTCATCGTCGGAGGAGAACGCGTAAGAGACGGCCTTCCTGACGCCTGCGGGATGGAGCTTCAGGGTAACGGCCGTGACGATCCCGAGGGTTCCCTCGGACCCGGGGATCAGCTGGATGAAGTTGTATCCGGACATGTAGCTGCCGATCTCGTCGTAGCCGGGCTCGATGACGGTCCCGTCGTTGAGCACGATCTCGGCGTTCAGCAGGTTGTCCTTCGCAGGTCCGTACTTGTAGGTCCCGTTCCCGACGGCCTCGGAGGCCGCCCAGGACCCGACGGGCTCGCTGAGGTCGAAGGGCATCGATCCCAGGACCATGCCCTCGGCCGCGGCGGCCGCGATGATCTCTTTGAACCCGGCGCCGGCCTGCGCCTTGACGGCGTGGTCGGCCTTGCTTACGGAGACCTTGTTCATCTTGGACAGATCGACGGCGATCCCTCCTCCGCAGAAGGCCGCGGTGCCGAGCGCGGCGACGCGGATGCCGGCCGCCATCCTGACGACGGCTGCGACCTCCTCGGCGGAGGACACGGTAACGATCACGTCGGGGGAGAACTCCTTCTCATCCTCGATCCTGACTTTCGCCTCGCCGACAGCATTCCTGATGTTCTCCACGACGCCGAGGGCGGCTTCGCGGTACTTGTTCTTGGACTCCATGATGATACACTCCACTGCAGGGGCAGCGTGTCTACTATATGGGGTGCACGTAACCTATCTTATTTAATAAAACTTAGGTAGCGCCAGCCGTCCCCGGCATGCGGAAAAAAGACAGCCTGGCCCTTTGTATCATGGCGGCCTTCTGGGGGGCGTCCATGCGGTACAGGTGGGACCTGCATCCGCAGTCCGAGCAGCCGAAACCTTCCATCTCCGCTACGCCGCCGCAGTCGGCGGCTATGCGCCCGAGCTGGCACTCCGAGATCGGGTCGGGATAGGATATCCAGGCCTCGGACGAATCGCAGCGGACTGTCAGGTAATCGATATGCCAGCGGAGCTTCTTGTCATGTGCCAGATGGCGCATGACGCGCTGATCGATCCCGCCCATGGCGCTCCCCACGTAGCAATAAGTGCCCGCGCGGAAATGGTGCGTGCCGAGGGACCCCACGGAGATCTCCTCGTCATGCCCGAAGGTGACGAAGAGGGCATAGGTCCCCCGGCGGACACTCATCGCTTGGCCTTCAGCGAGTCCTCGTACTCCACCTGGGACCTCGTCTTTATGCGGATCAGCATGGAGCTGTCGTTGATCTTGGACGGGGAGATCTCGCAGACATCGCCCAGCCGGCGGCCGTAGATCTCCATGTTCTCGATCTGCTCGTGGTACTCGTCGTAGGATATCTTGGCCCTGAGGCCGTCGAGGTGCATGACCAGCGGCGCCGGCCTGAGGCACATGTCGATGGGCTCGAAGTTCTCGAGCAGCGCCTTTATCTCCGACGGGTGGACGAACGGCGGGTCCTCCTCTATGGCCTTCTTCTTCTCCTCCAGGACCTCGCCGACGCGGTCGCCGACCTCGGAGAGCTTGGCCCTGTCCTCAGACTCCCTCATGCGGGAGGCCTTCCTGCCGATCCCGCTGACCACCGCGTCGCAGGTGCCGGCGACCTTGTCGCTGTCGGGCTTCGGCCCGCAGATCAGCACGGTCGGGATATCGATCTTCCTCAGGATCAGGTCGGCCTTGAACTCCACGCAGGGCTTGAAGTTGCCCAGCATGAACACGCAGGCGTCATACTCGTCGATGATGGACGATTCCTCGAGATTGATCTGCGAGGTGTGCTTGCCGCGTCCCCTGGCGAGGCCCATGACGACGGTGACGGCGCCGAGCCTCCTCAGGTACTCCGCGACATCGCATATCGGGTGCGGCATGTGGTGGCGGCCCAGGGTGGGGCCGACGACAGCGATCTCGGTCCCCGCCAGGGGAACCTCCTTCACCTGCCCGCCGATGTCCTTGCAGAGGGCTTCGATCATCTGCCGGTCCTCGCTGGGGACCGACATGGTGACGGTCAGCATCTGCGCGCTCCTGTTCTTGAGGAGCACCACGCCCCCGACGTCCTCTATCATCTCGAACAGCTCGTCGGAGCGGTACACTCCGCCGTCGTACATCAGAACCTCATACATCGGGGACCACTCCTTTCGATACGGCCGCATGGATCTTCTCGGCAGTTGCGATCTGCTCCGGCCGGACGATCTCCTCGGTGGCCATCACGGTGACCGTGCTGCTGCCGCTGATCACCCTGCGGTTCCTGATGCCCTCGGGGAGCACCCTGGCGAGCGCCCCGAGAATGTCCTGGATGGGCTGCTCGGCGGACTCGACGGGGAGGGCATCGACCTCGGCCGAGGTATCGACGCCGTCGACCGTTATGTCGAGGCGGTCCGTCTGCTGCACGCGGTCCCTCCCGTAGGTGTCCCAGAGCTTCTTCAGCATGCCGGGCGCGTACATCTCGTCCCTGATGCTGATGTACACCTTCCCCCTCTCGGCCCTGGTCATGGCGACGTCGCCGATGCTCTTGGCCGCCGGCTTGGACCTGAGCCTGACCGACACGATGAAGAGGGGCTCCTCCGGCCTCAGCAGGAGGTACGAGCCCTCGATGGCGGTCAGCTTGCCGACGTCGTACATTATCTCCTCGTACAGGGACCGGTAGCGGTCGTTCCCGTACTCATCGGTCCCGTTGACAGTGGTTTCTGCTGGCATATCGCGCCTCACATCAGCCCGGAGCTCAGCAGCGCGCCGCCGACGGCGCCGATGTACTGGGAGTCGGGCGGTACGATCGGAGGCTCCCCGAGGACCGATCCGACCTCCTTGACCAGCCCCTGGATCAGCGATGTGCCCCCGACCTCGATGATCGGGTGGCGGACATCGATCTCCTGGAGCTGCTGCTCATACACCTGCTCGGCGACCGAATGACAGGCCGCGGCCGCGACGTCCTCGAACTTCTTCCCCTCTCCCAGGTTGGTGACGAGGTCCTGGATGCCGAAGACCGAGCAGTAGGAGTTCATCCTGGCGTTCGCCCAGTTCCCTTTGACGGCGAGGGCTCCCAGGTCCTGGATGGGGATCTTCAGCCTGTTGGCGGTCATCTGCAGGAACCTGCCGGAGGCTCCTGCGCAGATGCCTCCCATGGTGAAGTTGTCGGGTATGCCGTCCCTGACGGTGATGGCCTTGTTGTCCATGCCGCCGATATCGATGATGGTGGCCTCGCCCTTCTGACGGTCCGCGAGCCAGACGGCGCCCTTCGAGTTGACGGTGAGCTCCTCCTGGACGAGCTTGCATTTGTCGGCGAACTCCTTCCCGAGGGTGTAGCGGCCGTACCCGGTGGCCCCGATGCACTCGATGTCCGAGTACTTGTAGCCGGCCTGCTCCAGGGCCTCGTCGAGGACCTGGTGGGCGGTCTGCGTGACGACCGCGCCCGACGGGGTCCAGGACTTACCGATGATCTTGTTGTCCTCCATGATGACGGCCTTGGTGGTCGACGATCCGGAGTCGAGCCCGGCGGTCAGGCCGGACTGCTTCTCCCTGGCCAGCAGGTCCTTCCTGGTGACGATGGTGACGAGCGCCTCCATCCTGGTCAGGAGCTGGGCCGCCTTGAGCCTCTCGGTGAAGGAGTAGGTGACGACCGGGAGCCTGGTGTTCTCCTGGATGAACCTCCTGAGCTCGTTCCTCACCAGGGCGGCCTCCGCGCACCTGAAGCAGGTGGTGATGAACACCGCATCCGCGTCGTACTTGCCGTCCACGAGGCTGGCGGCGCGGGCGATCATCAGCTGGAGCTGCTGGGACTTCGGCTTGAAGCCGAACCTCTTGATGGCATCCTGCACCTGGCTGTAGGAGACGTCTGGGTAGACGATCTTGGCACCGACCGCGCGGGCGGCGGACTCGATCTCGAACTGGACACCACTGTACTCAGTCCCGCAGGAAAGCTGTGCAATCCTGATGGTCACTGCGCCGCCCCCTTCGCGCCGAGCCCGGCCAGGAAGTCCTTTATCTGGCCGACCATGGCCTTCGCCTCCGCCTCGTCCTCCGGGTATTTCACGGTCAGGGCGGGGATCCCGCGCCTGTGGATGAGGTACTTGGTCATGCTGTTGGAACGGTCGCACCCGACGCAGCCGAAGCTGAACGGGGCGTCCTCGATGATGATGGCGGCGTCCGCGGCCTCGATCATGGGGCCCCAGAGGGCCATCCTCCCGCGTATCCCCGAGGGCACTTCGACCCCCGCGTACTTCAGGCCCTTGATGACGTCGTCGAGGGTCACGTTCATAGGGGGCATGTCGACCTCTATGTTGTCCACTTTCTCCTGGATGACGGCCATGGAGCTCAGGGGCTCATGGCCGAACCTCTCGACGAGATCGAAAAGGATCATGCTGTTGGGAGGGTCTATGAATACCTTCATCTGAATGCCTCGCAGATTTCTTTGAGTTGGGTGACTGGAAGGGGTTTGCGCTCGGAGGGCACGCTGTAGGACGCGTCCCCGGAATCGAAGCTGTCCAGGGCGGCCTGGATGAGCGGAAGGCACTCCCATTCCGCCTCCAGCTGGGCAAACCCTGGGCGGGTGCCGTGCTGGGCGCGGCATCTGCGGGGGTCTCCCTGGGGGTAGCCCCTCCTCTTCGAGAACACCTGGTTGCGGTAGGTCTTCCTGACCTCCGCCACGATCCTGCGGGATGTCTCGGCGTCCGCCTCGTACAGGCACCCGTAGCATGTCTCCTTGACGCTGATGCCGGCGGCCATCGTGTGCACGGCGCGCACGAGCTGGTCCGGGGTCAGCTTGGAATCGGGGGAGATCATGAGGAGCCTCGTCTCTCTCTGTTCGCTCATTGCCTATCCTCCATGATGTAAACTGTGCTCTCGTCGTCCAGGGTCTCCAGGACCGAGAGGTCCCCGATGTACCTGCCGAGCATGTTGGTGCCCTCCGGCTCCTCGCCGGTCGGGCCGTACTGCTTGCTGTCGGTCAGCCTGATGCCGATGAGGCCGTGGTACGGCCTCGACTGGTTGGTGATCCCGATGTCCCCCTTCCTGCATTTCTTGAAGAGGTCGTCCTGCGGGATCAGGTCCTGGCTCCTCGCGTCGTCCCCGTAGAACGTGCACATGGGCGACCCGGGCATAGACAGCTGGACCTTCAGCTTGCCGACCGGCTTGTGGCTGAGGCCGGTGACCTTCCTGAAGTAATGGGAGGTGGCGGCGTCGCCGGTGGTCACCTTGATCTTGAGGATGCTCTCCTTCGGGACGCCGAAGACCTCGACCTCTCCTTTCTCCAGGGCCTGCATGGTCTCCTCGGGCGCCTGGTCGGCGATGACGGCCCCGTCGGAGGTGTCCCCGGTCCTCCTGACCTTGATGCCGAAGCGGGCGAGGAATGCCTCCCCGTCCTTCTGGGTCATGCCGACGGCGAGCGCCCTCGGCGGGTCGGTCTCCACGGCGATCCTGTCCCCGGCGGCCGCGCGGGAGACTATGGCCATCCCGCCCGCGACCCTGCCGGCGATGTTGAGCGCGGGGCTGAGCTGGCGCCTCTCCCTGTAGAACAGGACGTGCCCCTCCCCGGCGCCGGAGTTCCTGACCGCGACGGTGCCGACGTCCCTGACGCCCGCATCCTCCGGCGACATGTCGACGTCCATGTCGTCGCGGCATCCCATGAAGGTGCCGGTGGCCTCAGAGACGTCGATGTAGCCCTTGGACGCCAGGATCAGCAGCTGCTCCGCCGATTTGGGGGAGGAGCGGTCGAGCTTCACCAGCACGCGGGTCTCCACGGAGTACCCGTCCTCGAGGCGGTAGCCCAGGTCCTTGGTGACCGCGACGTTCTCCCTGCTGGTCTCCGATACCACGGGATGGATGCCGATGATGTGCTCGTTCTCCTTGAGGACGTTCATCAGGTGCCTTCCGACGGTGATCTTCCCGATCTTCCCGCCTCCGCAGCCGGTGACCTTGTCCATCGGCTTCCTGGCTATCATGAGGTAGGTCGTCTGATTGTCGTTCCCGCCGAGGCTGAAGAAGACCTCGTAGCGCTTGAACGACCCGGACGCCTTGTCCTCGCGGAAATCGGTGGCGAACGAACCGAAGGCGAGCACCTCCCTGGTGCTCCACCTGAGGTTCACACCCTCGATGGAGGGGATGAGCGCCCTGAACCTCTTGGCATCCTCCGTATCGTAGAGGTGCACCACCATCTCCCCGCGCGGGGTCAGGAGGGCGAAGTCGTTGGAGACCTCGGTGACCTTCTCGGTAGAGAGATGGACGGAGATGTCGGAGCCGCTGACGTACGGCTCCCCTTCGAGGGCGTCGGCCAGGGTGGCCCCGTCCTTCAGCTCCTTCTGCTTCCCGTTGACGGTGACCTTCATCGGTCCCCCTCCCTCGGCAGCAGCTTCTGCACCTTCGAGGCGATCTCGTCGAGCTTCTCCTGCGAGCAGGTGACGCCCCTGACCACTCCGGTCACGATCTCCATGATGGAGCCGCGGGTGTTGATGTCCTCCGGCGCCGGCATGACGTCGCGGGTCTTGACCCCGATGGCCGCGAAATCCTCGAAATCGAGCGGGCACTGGGACACCACGATGGACGGCTTGTCGACGTTCCTCAGTATGAGCCTCGCCTTGTAGATGACGTGGTTCCTCACGTTGCCGAGGTGGATGAGGACGACCTTGTACTGGTTGATCCTGTCGACCTCGATCGGGTCCAGCCCGAACCTCTGGCCGGTGGTCACGTCGGGCGCATCGGCCGGGGTGCCGTTCCCGGCGTTGACCACGAGGACGGATGCGTTTATGCCTTCCTCGCGGAGGGCGTAGGTTATCTCGCACACCGGTTTGGTGATGTGCCTCCTCCCCGGGCCCATGGCGACGACGCAGACGTCCTTGCCGCTCTCGGAGATCGTGGCCCTCTGCGCGAGGCCGCCACCGATCCCGAGGCCCTGGGACTCCCTGCACTCCACGAAGCTCAGGTGTCTTCCGATTTGCTGCTTCATTCGGTTCCCCTCCGGGGGCTCTCACTCCTGCTGGGGCTCTTCCTCGTTCCTGATGTCCTCATCGTCGCTGCCGCGGAGGTCGAACTTCTCGATCAGGGTGGCGGGATCGCCGATCTCGACGACCTTCCCCTTCTCCATGAAGGCGGCGCGGTCGCAGCAGTTCCTGACGAAGTCCATGTCGTGGCTCACCACGATGAAGGTCTCGCCGAGGGTGTCCCTGGCGCGGATGACCGATTTGGCGACTATGACCTTGGTGATGGGGTCCATGGTGCCGGTGGGCTCGTCCAGGACGATGATCCTCGGCTCCTTGATGAGCACCTGCGCGAAGGCGATCCTCTGGCACTCTCCCACGGACAGCGTGTCCGGCAGGGCCTCGAGGATCCTGGACACGTTCTTCTTGTCGAAGCCGACGCTCACGAGCACCTGGATGGCCTTCATCCTGGCGAGCTCGGCCGGCATCTTGATCCCGATGCTGGTGGTCAGGTTCTGGAGGACGGTGTCGAAGGGATAGAGGGTGTACTCCTGGTGGAGGACGCCGATGTACGGGGTGGCGCGGCCCTTGTTCTCGTACCCGTCCTTGGACATGTCGATCCAATCGTCGCCGATGCGGACCTCGACCTTCCCCTTGGTCGCGTTGGACTGCCCGCAGATGAGCCTGGAGGTGGTGGTCTTGCCGGCGCCGGAATACCCGATGATGCCGAAGATCTCCCTCTCCTCGATCTCGAAAGAGATGCCGTCGACGGCCTTCACCACGCCTCTGTCGACCGAGAAGAAGTGCTTCTCGGCATCCACCAGGCGGACGATCGGCTGCCCGTCGTCCACATGCTCGACCTTGTCGAAGTGGTAGCCCTCCATGAACTTGGAGGTGACATCGGACGGCTTCCCTTCCATCTTGACCTTGCCGTTATCGAGCCAATAGGCGCGGTCGGCCATCTTGTCGATGGCCTCCGGCCAGTGGGAGGCGAAGACCATCGCGATGCTGTGGTCCCTAACATAGGTGACGAGCTTGTTGTGGATTATGTCCGCGGTGTAGGGGTCGAGGGTGCCGGTGGGCTCGTCGGCGACGAAGAACAGGGGGTTCTTGGCAATCTGCCTCGCCAGGACGATCCTCTGCTTCTCTCCTCCGGACAGGTCCCTGGCTATGTGCATGGTCCTGTGGGACATGTTGACGAACTCGAGCAGCTGGATCGCGCGCTCCACGCGCTTGGGGGTCCCCTCGGGTATGGCCTCCATGACGTTCTCGATGACGGTTTTGTCTCCGAAGAGGGCGAAGGTCCTCTGGAGCATGATGGCTATCCTGCCGAAGACCTCCTCCCTGAGGTCGTCATGCTCTTTGAGGGCCCAGAAGTCGACATCGATCCTCTGGGAGTCGCTGCCGCATTTGGTGCACGGCTTTCCCTCGAAGGGCAAGTCCAGGTTGCCGCATTTGGTGCAGCGGTTCAGGTGGTAGATGATCTTACCGCTGTCCGGCTTGTAGTCGATGCTCCCCCTCAGCATGTGGAGGAGGACCGATTTCCCGGCACCGCTGCGCCCTATGAGGCCGATGATGTCCCCCGTTTTTATGACGGTGCTGAAATCATCGAGCACGGTGCTACCGTTGAACTTCTTGGTCACGTGCTCGACCGTGACCAGTTCGACAGACTTTGGCATGTCTTATGGGATGGTCCTTTCTTATTTAATATAAACCGCACGCAACAATCGATAATGTCCAGCAGCCAAAACCCGGCATGGCGGGCAGACCGGGCGCGGGCGCGGATGCAAAACAGTTTTATTGGATGGTACCATTCATCCATCCATGGACAGTGCCGTCTCGAGGAGCCACATGGGCGGTCCGGTACCCAAATTCAACGACTACCACATATGGAAATCTTTATATTGCCTCAGCACCGCGTCGCCGATAGGCCGCAAGAAGCTCGCCGAGCTCATAGGCCTGGGCGAGGGGAGCACGAGGACCCTGCTCTCCATCCTGCAGGACGCCGGCGCCATCTCGGTCAAGAAGAAAGGGGTAACGCTGACCCCCGAGGGCAAGAAGCTGTGGGAGACGGTGGTCATGAGCACCGCGGAGGTGGACCTGGGCACCCTGACCATAGGGGAGCATGACTGCGCGGTCAGGGTCCCGCATGCCGCCGGCAAGATCACCTACGGCTGCGAGGAGCGCGACAACGCCATCAAGAACGGGGCCCTGGGGGCCACGACACTGGTGTTCTCCAACGGCCAGCTGACGTTCCCGGGGGACAGCTACCCCCTCGACGAGAAGTACGACCGGATCCTGAAGAAGACGTTCTCCCTCTCCGATTCCGATGCCGTCATCATCGGCACCGCCGACAGCTACGCCGCCGCCGAGGAAGGCGCCGTCTCTGCCGGCCTGGAGCTCCTGGGCGGGCTGAACCTTCAGAAGGATAATGCCGCCCCGGTGTCCATCCTCGGTTCCGGGAACGAGCTCCTGGCACTTGCGTTCATGGTGCACGACCTCGTAGGCGGGCTCCCGGTCTGCGCCAAGAGCAAGGACAATCTCGGCATAAGGATCGAGAACGGCAAGGTCATAGACAACGCCTACACGGGGGCCGTCCTCGAGGAGGTCCTCAAAGTGGGGACGACCATCAGGAGGATCGCCACCTCCGGGCCTTACAAGGGGATACGCGTCATCGTCACCCCCCTGGAGGTGAACAACCGCGTGATCGCGGCCATAGGCGTCGTGGACCTCAGAAGCATGACCGGCCTGGACGACACGCTGAAACTGATGGACGAGGACCCGGACCTGAGATGATCCTCGTTCGAAATATTCATATAGAAGCTAAAATAGATTGGGTGGTAATATGTCAGAAGTCAATGGGCCTGAAGAGCCCCTCAAGATCGCCGCCGGACTCAGAGGAGTAGTCCATGCGTTCTACCTGACGCCCGATGTCCTCGATGAGATGAGGGCGGAGGAGGCCAAGGTCCGCGCCGCGGGCGGCAACATCAACGTCGACAACCGCGGGTTCTCGGAAGCGCTGACCCGCGACCATGTCATCGCGATAATCAAGGACCCGAGGTTCAGGCCCCCTCCGGAGCCCACGGTCCTGCTGATGGACGACAACGGGGACATCCTGGGAACCGAGGTGTTCCCCTTCACCATCAACAAGTACCTCAACAGGGACGATGTCGTCTGGCTCTCTGATGCCTTCGTGATGTTCCCGCTGGTCCAGGGCCACGGCGGCGAGAAATTCGTGATGCCTCCCGTCAGCTTCCCCGAGCTCAACCCGAGCAACGGCTGCAAGGACGTCATCTCCTGCAGCCCGGCCCCCACCTGCGACCTCCTCATGAGGAAGCACTACGACTACCCGGACGACCCCAAGCTCGCATCGGTGCTCATCGCCTTCAACGACTGCCCGGTGGACCCGAACTTCAAGCCGGACCTGAGCAAGCTCGTGATCCCGAGGACCGAGGTCATAAAGAAAAAGAAGACCCAGCGATCGGATCCGCTCCGACGCTCCAAACCTTTTAACGCTCCCTGACGGGAGCGGCGTTATATCGGAACCAGCAAATAATGAATGATTCTGGGTTCCGACAGCGAATGTCTGCAGAGAAACCCGATTACACGAGGAGGCAGATCGCGAAGAGATGCATCCTCCTCGCGGCCGCGCTCTATATCATGACGATAGGGATATCGATGTCCAAGCTTGCAGGTCTGGGCACCACTCCCATATCCTGCATCCCGGCGACCCTTTCCTACTCCACGCCGCTGTCCATGGGCGCCTGGACCGTGATCTTCAACTTCCTCCTGATCTGCATCGAGGCCGCCGTCCTCGGACGCCAGTTCAGGCCGGTCCAGTTCATGCAGCTGATCATGGCCGCTGCCATCGGGATCTTCACTGACATAAACCTGGAGGTCTTCTCCTTCATCGACCCGGGCAGCTACGCGGAATCTTGGGCCTGGTGCATCCTGTCCGGGGCCATACTGGGTCTCGGCGTCATGCTGGAGGTCCGTTCCAATATCCTGGTCGCCCCCGGCGAGGGGGTGGTCGTCGCTTTCACGACCAGGTTCAAGGTCCCGTTCCCGAGGATGAAGATCGTCTCCGACACCTCCATGGTCATCACGGCCGTCATCCTGTCCCTGGCCATGCTCGGGGATCTGGAAGGCGTGCGCGAGGGGACCATATTCGCGGCGCTGACCGTCGGCATCTGGGTCGGTTTCTTCAGGAAACATCTGGGAAAGGCGGCCGACCGCTTCACGGCCTGAAGGAAAGGCTATATCCGGCCCCGCTGTTAACGATTGTATGCTTTCACTCAACCGCTGCCCGAAGTGCTCGAAGGAGACGGGCATCAGGGTCGTCCCGCCGGAGGACACGCTGTCGAGGATCGTACCCCTAATGAAGAAGGCCGGCATGCAGCCTCCCCGCGACATCACGAACCTTGACCGCGTCGGGATCCCGGTGTTCTCCGTGGACCGCCCGGCGGCCTTCGAAGGCGACAAGAACCATTTTTACAACGGCAAAGGGCCCACACCCGAGCAGGCCGAGGCCTCGGGGATCATGGAGGCCATGGAACGTTACTCGGCGGAGCCCAGGGAATCCGACGAGATCGCCTACGGGACCTATGATGAAGCATGCTCCATCGGCCTCACCGTCAATCCCGAATCGCTGATCCTGCCCGAGCCTTACAAGGGAGTATGGATGAACCAGCAGATCGGCTGGTGCATGGGCTACGAGATGTTCCGCGGGCAGAACGTGTGGGTGCCGGCGTGCGCCGTGTACCACGTGTACAAACCCCAGGGGGACATGCAGCTCTTCAAGTCCCACACCAACGGGATCGCGGCCGGGAACACCATGGAGGAGGCCATCCTGCATGCGCTCCTCGAGGATATCGAGAGGGACGCCTGGTCCATAGCCGAATACAGGGAGAGGGCCCCCTGCGACATCGTCATCGAGGATGAGGAATCCGTCCCCGGGAAGCTGCTTGCCAAGTTCAGGGATGCCGGGATCGATGTGCACCTCAAGGAGATCACCTCGGACATCGGGATCACCACCATCGGAGCGGCCGCCGACGATTACACTACCAAGGACCCGGAGATGCTGACCATCGGCGTCGGGACCCACCTGGACCCGCAGATCGCGGCGATCCGCGCCCTCACCGAGGTCGCCCAGAGCAGGGCCACCCATAAGGACGGCACCAAGATCAACGCCCAGCTCCAGAAGGTGACCGACGAGATGGGCTATGAGGGGGTCAAGAAGGCCAACCGCCTCTGGTTCACCGATTCCCCCGGGAAGAAGAAGCTCGAGGACATCCCCAATCTCGCCACCGACTACGTCCTCGATGACATCGAGGTCGTGCTGGGTCATCTCATGGACGCAGGGTTCGACATGGTCGTCTGCAACGACCTGACCCGCCCCGAGGTCAATATCCCGGTGGTCCGCATGACCGTCCCCGGCCTCGAGGTATACGCCATGGACCCGGACAGGGAAGGCGGAAGGCTCACCGGCATGTGGCCTCCGAGATACGGCCGGACGGACGCTGATTGAAGGATCAGCGCCTGGATCGCGGCGGCCTGCCGGAAAACAGAAGCACGCCGCGCTTCAAACGGCAAGACCCAGATGTCCCCTCCCGGATTCGGGAGATTATCTGGGATATCATATCGGACCATAAACATCCGAAAGGGCGTATTCCGGTGCGGCAACGGTTCATTCTTCCGCGGCCGCACCGAGTGCCAGCCTCCTGACAGCCAGGACGGCGGCGAAGGACGCTCCGAGCACCATCACCACCGTGGCCCCCGGAGGGGTGTCCATAGCCAGCGAGAGCAGAAGGCCCAGGAAGGACATGGCGAGAGCTGAGAAGACGCCGACCGCCATCGTCCCGGCCATGCCGCGGGAGACGATGCTCCCGATGGCCGCCGGCACCGTCATCAACGCGATTATCATGACTATCCCGACCACGTTGGCGACCATGACGCAGGTGACCGCTATCAGGACGTGGAGCAGAAGGTCCAGGGCCGTCACGTTCATGCCTGAGACCTTCGCGTGCACCCTGTCGAAGGTCATTATGCGGAAATCCCTGTAGAAGAACATCACGGCAGCCAGCACAGACGCGCTGACAGCCGCCATCACGGCAAGTTTCCCCGAATCTATGAGCAGCATGTTCCCGAAGAGGATGGATTCGTAGGACGAGGGGACGATGACGCTCCGGTCCATATAGCACATGAACACCACGCCTGCGGCCATCCCGACAGCCCAAAGCGCTCCGATGACCGTGTCCTCCCTGACACCGTCCGCCCTCCTGCATACAACCATCACGACGGCGGCCGCCACACTGAACAATAGCGCCCCGGCCATGGGGCTCATCCACGATATCCCGTAAACCGACATCACATAGTAGGCGAACCCGACGCCCCCGAAGGTCGTGTGGGCGATCCCGCCCGTAACAGCGACCTTGCGGCCGACCACCACGTAGGCCCCCACGGTCCCGCACAGGATGCAGGCGAGGGCAGTGGCGGCGAACATGTTCTGTATAAGCGGTATGGAGAAGTAATAGGCAAGATCTGTCACAGAAGGCCGCCTCCGCAGGCTGCGCCGGTAAGGGCCGACGGTTCGACCTCCGAGACCGTCCTGTCCACATGGACGGCCCTGTTAACGCAGTGCGTTATCCCTTCGAGATCGTGGGTGATCATGACAACGGTTATCCCGTCCCGGGCCGCCTTCGTCAAAATTTCGTACACTTCCCCTCTGAAGGCGGGATCGAGGCTGGCGGTCGGCTCGTCGAGGAGGAGGATGTCCGGCCCGGAGACCAGGGCCCTCGCCAGGAGCGTCCTCTGGATCTGCCCCCCGGACAGTTCGCCTATGCGCCTGTCTCTGAACGATTCCATGTCCGCGTACTCCATGGCCTTGCGAACAGCCTCCTCCTGCGAAGAGGTCCGGAAAGGCAGGATCCCCTGCCTGCACCTCAGGCCCATCCTGACCACCTGCTCGGCGTACACTGGGTACTCTCTGTCGAATGCGCCGAACTGCGGAACATACCCTATCCTGCGACAGCCCTCCCTCGGAGGAACGCCCATCACCTCGACCGTCCCGGCCGACGGCTCGATAAGACCCAGTATGATGCGGAACAGGGTGGTCTTGCCGCCGCCGTTCGGTCCCACCACCGCTATGAAGTCTCCGGCGCGTACGTCGAGATCGACGTTCCGCAGCACCGTCCCGCGGCCGTAGCCGGCGGAAATGCCGCGGAGGGCGATGAGGGGCGCGGCCTCCATGCGATCACGCGGTCCCGCCCAGGTCGCCCCTGAGATACGACAGGAACTCCGAAACGGATGAGAGCATGTCATCGGCCGTGGGGTTCACCACATGGACGGTTATACCCGCATCCTCCAGCGCCTGCCTGCCCTCGTACCCCTCGTCCGTGACCGATACGTAGATGGCTGAGCAGCCCTCGTCCTTGACGATGACGGCCGCCTCGGCGGGGGTGACCTCGCCGTCCTCCTCGACGGAGATCATATGGAAATCCGTTCCGAACCTCTCGGCATACTGCTCGAGGAGGTACTTCCATGCCGGATGCCACACCATCACGTGCACGTGTCCCGAGCCCGCTACCTTGGCTAGCGATTCCATCTCGGCATCTACGGCATCGACCTTCGCCAGGTACTTCCCCAGGTTCTCGGAGTAGTCGGAGGCGTTGTCCGGATCGAGCTTCGATATCTCGGCGGCCATGAACTCCGCGATCTTCCTGAGGTTGTCGGGAGAGGTCCATATGTGCGGGTCCGATGCGGAATCGGCCTGTTCCTCCTCCCCGTGATGGTGGTGCCCGTTGGGGAGCGCTGTGTACTCGATGCCGTCGGCTATGCTGACTATCTTCACGGATGATGGGATGTCCTTGGACACAGCATCGAAGAAGGCGGTCTCCCACTCCACTCCGGTCCCTATCTTGAAGTAGATCTCGGACTTGTAGAGGTCGGATATGTTGCTCGGGGTCGAATAGGCCTCGTGGGGACTGACATTGGACCCCATCATTGACACGACCTCGTACCTGTCGCCGACGATCTCCCCGGCGATGTCCTTCTCCCAGCTCATCGTCACGGCGACGGTGTCCTTCTTCTCATCACTGTCATTTTCGAGAAGTACGAAGGCCGCGCCTGCTCCGGCGGCGATGACGGCCGCCGCAGCGATCAATGCAATCGTTGCAGATTTCATCGGGATTCCGATTTTTGAAATTATTATTAAAAACCGACTGAAATGTTAATAACAATGCGATACGAAAGCCAATTTAATTATTAGATTTCGGCTGAAATGTTAATAAAAAAATGCCTGCCCCGTATAAACACATTGATAAAACGGCGCCGAAAGCAGCGCCGAACAAACAAGTGAGAGGAACAATGAAAAAATTCCCGCCCCGAAGGGCGGGTAAGAGGTTTCGGAAGGAAGGAGCGCTTACCCTCCGCCGGACGGCATCATGTCGTCGATGTCGACTTCCCTCTCCATCTTCTGGAGATCTTCCACCGACTGACGGCCTGCCATCTCTTTGGACTTGCGCTCCTTGAAGGACACAGCCTTGTATTCGGAGGGGTCGGCCTTGACGACCGTGTCGGCGGCATAGTACAGGCCCGTGTTGTCGAACCTGTACCAGGTGCGTCCCCCCTCTTCCCTGATGTCCGTGATCTTGCCGACCCTGGACGTCGGGGCGTACTTAGCTATATCCCCCTTCTGCAACGCCATCATCCCTTGATGACCGCGGTCCTCTCTCCGGCAGGCTGGAACTCCCTGAGTCCGCCGCGCCCAATCTCCTTCGTGATGTTCGCGAAGTCGAAGATCAGGTCCTTGTCGGAGAAGGCGATCTTGATGAGCGGGGAAGCGACGAAGGCATCGCCGCGCGCGAGGTGGGCGGCCTTGGGGATTCCCGCGTAGCCGGACAGGTGTCCGACGTTCATGGCGTAGTTGGGGTAGTTGGGGCCCCTGAGCTCCATGGGCAGGCCCTCATCAGACCTGTAGGCGTAGGAGTTGGCGGAACCGCACTGGTCCTGCAGATCGAATCCGTAGAATCCGAGCCTTCCGGTCCTCTCCTTGTGCTGGAGCATGGACTGGTACCACAGGTTGAGACCGTTGTCGGCCACACCGGTGGCGAACGCTCCGACGATACCGGTGGACGCCGCGGTGACGGTCGCACGCTGAGATCCTCCGAAGTGGGTCTCCATGACGGCCGGGTAGCGCTCGTACATCTCGAGAGCGTAGGACGAGATCTCGTCTCCGAGCTTCATCTGCTTGTCGTAGTCGTCGGGCTTGATTCCGCAGAATCCGCCGTACCTGTCGTTGATCACGTCGATACCGTGGTAGACGTAGTCCTCGAGGATGTTGTCGGTGTAGGCCGCAGAAGCGTACTGGGTGAATCCGACACCTCCGGACATGTATCCGCCGAGGTAGATCTGGTCGTAGATGATGGCCGCGAGCGCGACGGTCTCGAGCGCTGCCCTGGCGGGGTCGTCGGGGTAGACGCGGTCGGACTGCACCATGTCGTCCAGGAATCCGAAGGTGATTCCTCCGGGCTCGTTGGGTCCCCTGACACGCCTTGCGGGCATCATGGATCCCATGGTGATGGACTGGTGCTTCGCGGAGTACGCGAAGTCGGCGATGGCCGCCTCTCCTGCTGCGAGCTTGTAGGAGGAGATGAAAGCCATCGAGATCTGCATGGCAGCGTGCCTGGAAACGGTGGCGCCGTCCATGAGCCTGCCGACCATGGTCGGGACACGGACCGCCTGCATGACGGTCTTGCCCATGGCCTTCTTGAGCTGCTCAGCCTGGTCCTTGGGGAAGTTCTTGTTGATGTCGATGACGAACCTGGGGTCGAGCTCATCGATGAGCTCGTCGTCTCCGGAGAACACCTTGACGTAGGAGTCGTAGACGAGGGCAGGGTTGCACTCGGCCATGTGCTCCTGAACGACAGCTCCTCCGGGCATGGTGTGGTTCACGGTCTCGAGGTACGCGTTGATGGTCTCGGGGGTGACCTCTTTTCCAAGCCTCTTCTGGATGGTGTTGTGCGGAGAGTCGAGTCCGACGAGGACGGTCCTCCTGATGTCATCCCAGGCCTGCTGGATGGCCGGGTTGTTGATGCAGTGGAGGTCATCGGGCTCCACGAAGATGTCCGTGTGGGACAGCTGGTAGGGCATCCAGGCCCTCTGGCCCAGAGGCACTCCGATGTCCTCGTTCATCATGGGGAATCCACGTTTCTTGGCGATCTCCATTGCCTCTTTCTGGAACTCCACCTTGGATTTGGACTGGTGCCATCCGCCGTAGCAGTAGTACTTGGTCTCGATGTCGGTGGGGGCTTCCTTGAACTTCTTCTTGCATGCTTCAAGGAAAAGTTTCTCTTTCGCTTTCTCTGCCATTTCACTCACCTTTTACAGTCCAAGGCCTGAATCCTCCCAGGGTCCTGAGCTTGTGGATCCTGATGTAGAAGTCAGTGACCTCTTTGTCATCCCTCATGTCAACGCCGTCAGCCCTGAAGATGGTGGTCCTCTTCTTCAGGTCGGTCATGGACGCGGGCTTCCCGACAGCGATCTTCTTGTCGAGGGGCAGGGCGACCTGGTCTTTCACGTAGACGACCTGCTTGAGCTTGTCGTCCCAGACGTACCTCTGCCAGGCATCGAACATGAGTCCGTGCTCGTCGAGACGGCAGGAGTGTCCGTGAACGGTCGCACCCCTGATCCCGGTCAGAGCGGGGTCGAAGGTCTCGTTGTCGATGAGCTCTTTGGCGATCTGCTCAAGGTCCCTCTCGCGGACCTCGATGATCTGCCTTCCGGAAAGGGTTCCGGTGTCGATTCCTCTGTACCTGGACATGTACATCCATGCCCTCTGGTAGGGGGAAATGGGGGCGAAGTAGACGGAGTCGGTGAACTGGATGTACCTGATCCTGTCACCGGCTTTCGCTCCGGGGATGGGGGTGACGAGTTCCCTGATGGGGCACTTGGGCTCCTTGCCCTCCTCGATCGGGGGGTGGACGCTCTTGTAAGCCGCTCCGGGGACACGGTGGCCCATCAGCCTGACGACGTCATCCATGGGTATGTCGCGGAGTTTCTTCAGCTTCACTTTGGGGTCCATGTACCTGCGCCTGTTTTTCGCAGGGATGGAGTTACCCGGATAGAACTGTCTCTTGTAATCTGTTGCCATGTTTAAGCACTCCTGTAATCATGCAGAGACGGTCTGTATTTGGTGTACCTGCCGATCTCGATCGTGTACCCGAAGGGTACGGTCGCATCGAATGCGTCCTTGATCTTCTCGACGGTCGCCTCGAGCATGTCCTTATCGTCCATCTCGAGTTCGATGTAGAATGCGCCTACCTCACAGCGGAGTTCCACCTCATGTCCGTTGACATTGATGATCCTGCGCTCTGAATGGTTGTTCTCAGCCCCCTTGGCCGGGCCGCTGGAGATCGTCTTGGGCAGGCTCTCGCCTCCCATGTTGATCTGCCTGATGTGCTCGATGCTGTCGATGGCGTTGAGCACCTTCTCGGTGGTTTCCGCCGAGAGGAGCCTGTTCGTCATGATGCGCACCTCGGGGAGAGGGACGTTGGCATATTCCACTTCGATTTTCGCCATTTACAAACCCTCGGTCTCTTCAGATCTTGTTCCTGATCTTCTTGGCCTCGGCTCCGACGAACTGCATCGGAGTGTTGAACTCGGGCATTCCTCCGAAGACATCCTTGAAGAGACCGGAAGTGGCCTCAGCAGAGAAGGTCTGGGTTCCGCCATCGAGGCAGTTTCCTGCGGTGACAGCGGGGATGAGGGTTCCCTTGGCGTGCCTGGTAACGACGTGGTTTCCGTGGAACAGTCCGGGTCCTCCGCCTCCGTAGATGGAGTGAGAGAAGAAGGACATTCCGACACCGACACCCTCAGCACGGCCGTAGTCGACTCCGGGGAGCGAGGACTCGTGCTCGAGAAGGTCGTTGTAGTACAGAACAGTGGAGGGTATTCCCTGGGCCGCACGGGCAGCACCGACGTTGACCATGACGGCGGCGACCTCTCCGGCCGCGGCGTAGGCGTTCCACATGGGAAGGTCATCGGTGGTGTACATCTTGTATCCGGACGGGAGGGTCTCTTTCACGCGGATGACTCCGTCGTCGATTGCCCTCTCCATGAGGGAGGCGATAACGGTTCCGACGGTTCCGGTCTTCCCGTTCTTCTTGACGAGGGAGTAGACGAGGTTGTTGGCGTTCAGTCCCTGGTAGGCGAGGGCGAGCAGGTGCTGCCTCTCGAAGGGCCCGACGGCGTCTCCCATCTCGTAGGCGGCGCAGGTCTCGAAGATCGAGGAGAGCGCGGCGCCCTGCATGGCGTTCCTCTGGACGAGAGCAACGACGTGGTTCGCCATGATGTTCCTCAGGGCGAATCCGGCACCCTCGTTCATCTGCGGGGGCTCGAGGATGGATTTGACGTTGGCTCCGACGAAGTTCACGGTCTGCGGGTATTTGCCCCAGACGGCGGCCTTCACCATGTTGGCCTTGTACATCGGCACGTTGTACCTGTCGATGATGGCCTCAGTGACGGCAGCGCAGACAACGGTGAATCCGGTGGTGTACTCGACACCGGCGGCCAGCCTGTCCTCGGGAACGATAATGGTGAGCAGCTTTCCGTCGTTCTTCACTTCGACGAGGGTCTCGTCGTCCTCAGTGACCTGAACGAGCGCTTTGATGTCCTCGGCGAGCTTCTTGGCGTCCTTGACGATGGGCGCGTCGATCTCTTTGCCGCGGATGATGCTGCCGGCCATCGCACCGGTCTTGAGAGCCTTCTCGATTCCGGCGAGATTGACCGCGATGGTCCTCTGTGTAAGAGAGGCAATCTTCTGGATTGCCTTGTTGCGCAGCGGACTGATGGCTTCCAGCGGCACATCTTTTGCGATGCGTTTGCCGTAGTCATCATACAGGTCTATTACGTCCTGGTATTTCGGCATTTTAAACCTCCTTTTTCTTCTGCTACACAGAAAAAACAAATCTTCTGTGTTCCCCTTGCGGATTGAAGGAATGGCTGGCACGTTTATAAAACATTGCAAAATCGCATGTTTTCAACCAAAAATTATCATTTTTAGCTATAACTAAAAGCTGCGGACTCGCCCTGACAGGCAGGGATGCCCCCGCCATTTGTATTTAATGATTTGCGCCGTTAACACAGTTCTTTTGTTAACGGCATAAAAAATGCATTTGAATGAGGCTGGGACGGTACTTCGGCCGTCCCGCGCGGTTCAGTCGCGCTTCGCCTTCGCCATCGGGCCGGCGGTGTAGCGGCCGAGGCGGGAGACGTAGCCCTCGATCCGGCCGTACGGGATGCCGACGGCCATCTCATCGGCCTTCATGTCCGTCTTCTTCCTGCACCCAAAGCATCCGATGGAGATGTTAGGCGCCCCGGTCACGATCGGAATGACTGTGATATCCTCGCATGCACACTGGAAGGGGGACGTGGAGAACGATACCCGGCCGCCGCGCTCAGCGGTCTCGAGCGGGACCACCCAGTAGATCCTCTCGGGGATGTCGACGATCTCGACCGTGTCGGGGACGAAGTCGGCCTTGGCGAGGGGGCAGACCGCCTCTCCGATGACCTTGTACGGGATTACCTTCCGCTCGGCGATCATCTTGGCCGCGGCCTCGGGGGTGTCGTGCATGCCGATCTTGGCATGGAACTCGCCGGACGCTACTTTCTCGGGGGTCTCGGCCATGCCGAGCGCCGAAGACCCCACATGGCAGGATTCGTCCTCGGCCGCCATCGCGAGGCAGGCGCCGTTCTTGGCGGCGAACACCGCCTGGCAGTGGCTCATCTGGGCCTCGGGGCGGGAGCAGCATGCCGGGAACTCCTCCCCCTCGCGGATGAGCTTCACCGCTACGGGTTCATGCCTCAGTTTCAGCGCATCTTTCAGCTGCTGCGCGTAATTCTTGTTCGTGTCCAGGAGGGTCTCTCCGGTGCAGGTCATGATGGCTTCATTGCGTTCCGCAGATTTAACGTTGAATATCCGTTAACTATAGTTTCGGACACTGCCCGCCGCCGATATGGCCCGGAACGCGCGTTTCGAACAGAGCGGACCGCGAATTATCATGTTCTTATTACAGCGAAACAGGAACGGGCCGTCAACAGCAACCTATTACTATTTTCGCGTATATCGGAAGGGCATGGGAAAAAGGAATCTGATCTCCGTTGTTGACATGAAGGATGAGTGGCCTGCCCTCGTCGATCTCGGCATCAAGCTCAAGAAGGAGAGGGGGCACCACGGCGACCCCCTCAAGGGCAAGACCCTCGCCATGATGTTCGAGAAGCCCAGCACCAGGACCAGGACTTCCTTCGATGTCGCCATCACCGAGCTCGGGGGGCATGCGCTCTACCTCGACGTCAGCAAGATGCAGATGGGCCACGGGGAGACCGTGGAGGACACCGCGAGGGTCCTCAGCCGCTTCGTGCACGGCATCATGTACCGCGCCTTCGACTACAAGATGATGGACAAGCTCGGCGAGTGGGCCACCGTCCCCGTCATCAGCGGGCTCGACAACCTCGAGCACCCCTGCCAGGCACTGGCCGACATGATCACCATCAAAGAGAAGTTCGGCAACTTCCACGGGAGGAAGCTCGTCTTCCTCGGCGACGGCAACAACGTCTGCAACTCGCTGCTCTACGCCTGCGCCATCATGGGCATGGACATGGTCGCCTGCTGCCCCGCCACCAGGATGCCGAACGCGGAGATCCTGTACAATGCGACCCAGATCGCCAACGCCAACGGGAGCAAGATCATCGCGTCCCACGACCCTCAGGAGGCATGCAAGGACGCGGACGTGCTCTACACCGACACCTGGATCTCCATGGGCGACACCATATCGGTCGAGGAGGCCGTGAAGCTGTTCCAGATGTACCAGATCAACGACGACCTGCTCAAGATCGCGAAGCCCGACTGCATCGTGATGCACTGCCTCCCCGCCCACCGCGGGCAGGAGATCACCAACGATGTCATCGAGGGCCCGCACAGCGTCGTCTTCGACGAGGCCGAGAACAGGCTCCACGCCCAGAAGGCCGTCCTCTACACCCTGATGAAGGATTGAAACCGGGGCGGGCCGCAGCCCGCCCCCGTCTTCCGGAATCATGCATTTCCGGGTATTCAGTCCCGGCCGGCATCCCCAGCGCGTTCCGTCTGCGCTTCTATCTCGGCCTCGGCGGCATCGAGGAAAGCTTCCTCCGATCCTTCCGGGATCGTCGCCCCTGCGGCCACCGAATGGCCCCCTCCGAGCCCGCCCACCTTGGCAGCGGCATCTTTCATGACAAGTGCCAGATCGAGGCCTTCCGATACCAGTTCCCTCGGTGCGCGGGCCGAGACCTTGATGCCGTCGTCGGAAGCGGCGAAGGCCACTATCGGCAGGCCTGGGTCAGTGCCCTCGGAGCCGAGCAGCATCCCCGCGACGATCCCCACCACGGTGTCCCTGATCTCCTGCCCGGCGTCGAACCACTGAAGGTAGCGGCGCCTGCGTATGAGGTGGTTGGCCTTCACGAGGTCCAGCGCGGCGGCGATGTTTTTCCTGTGGTCGGCACGGTTGCGCTCGGCGTCGGCCATCGCCGAGAGGTCGCCCCGGCAGAGCCTGTCCCCGGTGCGGCAGTCATCGTATCTCCCGCAGGAGTTCAGGAGGGTCGCGAACTCCTTGGCATCGTGGAGGCCGGAATGCGGCCTGTAGCGCTCGATCCCATAGACCTCGCCGATGATGGCGGGCCGGTCCTCTGGAACCGCGTTCGAGAGGAGCTCGTCGGCGATCACCGCCCGGTCCCCTGGATCGAGGTCGCACCAGGTGCGCCTCTTCCCGTCGGCGCCGGCCTCGGCGATGCCGTAGCGCCCGAGCAGGTCCTGGCAGGCCTCGCGGGTGTCGGTTAGGCCCTTCACTGCCGGCTCCCCGTACTGCAGGTATGAGACGACCCCGCGGCTCTCCCTCCCGAAATAGCGGATCCCTTGGGAGACCGAGACATCGCCCTCGGCGACCGCATCCTCCAGGATCAGGCGGTTCCAGCTGACGAGCTTGGAGCAGCGGTCGTCCTGGAAATCCCCCAGGGCGCCGACGACCGCGAGATATGCCAGATCGCGGTTCCGGGGATCTATCTCCTTCGCCAGGAGGTAGGTCATGCCGGCCCCGCAGACCTCGTACGAGCCGGACCTGCCGTAGAGGTGGGGGTTCAGCTGATAGGCCCTGCGGAAGCTGTCGAGCATGGTCTGCCCGCGCTTCCTCCATTCCGGGTCGGGGACGTGGTGGTCGGTGACGATGATGCCGTCCCTGGTGAAGCGGGACATGTAGGCGCTGCCCAGGTCGCATACCCAGACGAGATCCCGGCCGCAGGAGTTTATCATCTCCACGGTGTCCTCCGAGATCTTCTTCTCATAATCGACGGCGAAATCCTTGCCCAGGCGCTCCAGGGCGGCCGATGCGATCGCGCCGGCGGATATCCCGTCGGCATCGATGTGCGTGACCACCAGGACCGAACCGGCGCCCCTGACGGTGCCGGCGGCTTTCCTGAGCTCTGATGACAGCCTCGGGTCGATCCCGTCGGGCACGGCAGCTTCCATCGGACCCGTATACGGGCAGCAGGGTATTAAGCGCTCGCAGGCTGGAGGAAGGAAAGACGGATTAACCCCCGTTCCATGGGACATGCCATGGGAGCGAGGACGGTCAGGATCATGCCGGGGGCGACGATAACCAACGACAGGTGCCTGATCCTGGACGACGGCCCTACCGCGGTGGTCGGGGACCTCCACCTGGGATATGAGAGCGCCCTCGAGGACGAGGGCATGTTCATCCCCAGGATCAACACCGAATCCGTGCGCGAGAGGCTCAACGAGGTCATCGACCGCTACGAGCCCGGGCGCATAGTCCTGCTCGGGGACATCAAGCACGATTTCCGCCGCTCCAGCTACAAGGCCAGAGAGGAGGTCAGGAGCATCGTGAAGCTGGTCTCCGACGCGGCCGAGACCGTGGTCATAAAGGGGAACCACGACAACTACCTGCAGAACATCGTGGGCGACATGGGCCTCACCGCCGTGGATAACATAGATATCGGAGGTTTCAGGCTCGAGCACGGCCATGTGGACTCCGGCGTGCGCCCGGTGATCATCGGCCATGAGCACCCGTCCGTGAGGATACCCGGGGAGCTCAGCGGAAGCGTCAAGCTGCAGTGCTACGTGGTCGCCAGGAAGGAAGGGGTCATCGTCATCCCTCCCTTCAGCCGCTTCGCCTCCGGCAACGACCTCAACCCCGGGCCCGATGCCGTCATGGCCCCCGCCCTGAAGGCGTGCGACATAGAGAACGCCGAGATCTACGGCATCAGCGAGATGGGCCTGATGGAGTTCGGGAAGCTCGAGGACATCTCCATGCTGAGCATCTGAACAGGCGGCCGCCCCGAGCGCGGCGCTGCCGGCACCGCCTGCCTGCGGTTCATCTTCTTTTTTATAGATGCTTGCGCATTCGTGAGCCAAGGAGACACAAATCATGGCAATGACTCCCAGAGAAAGAGTAACCGCAGCTATGAACAAAGAGAACCTCGACAGGCCCCCGGCGGCCATCTTCACCCAGTCCGCCACCATCGGCCAGATGGACGCCACCGGCGCCGCCTGGCCCGAGGCCCACAAGAACGCTGAGGTCATGGCGAAACTCGCTGCCGCTCAGGCCGATGTCTTCGGATTCGAGTGCTGCAGGACCTCGTTCTGCCTGACCGCCGAGGCCGAGAGGCTCGGATGCGTCGTCGATGTCACCAAGAAGGACGCGGCCCCCATGATCAAGAGCCACCCCTTCAAGTTCGACTGCATGGAGGGCGTCTACGACGACCCCGCCGCGCTCATGCCTGCCGACGAGTTCCTCAAGGGAGGCCGTGTCGCTGAGGTCATCAAATCCGCCGCTATCCTCAAGAAGAACAAGGGGAACGACTACTGCATCGTCGCCGGAACCACCGGGCCCTTCACCCTGGCCGGCCACATGGTCAGCACCGAGAACCTCATCTTCGGAATGATGATGGCCCCTGAGGAGGTCGACAAGTGGACCGCCGCCATCACCCCCTACTGCAAAGAGTACGCCCAGGCCCTCATCGACAACGGCGCCGACATCATCCAGATGTCCGAGCCCTCGGGATCCACCGACATGCTCGCCCCCGAGATGTTCCAGGAGGCCGCCGGCAGGGCCGTCACCGCTTCCCTCGGAGCCACCAACGGCGGCCTCGGCAACATCCTCCACATCTGCGGAGACGCCTACCCCATCATCGACCAGATGGCCGCCTGCGGCCCGTCCGTGAAGGGTATCTCCATCGAGGAGAAGGTCGACCCCTACAAGGCTGTCGAGAAGGTCGGCGGAAAGACCGTCCTGGTCGGAAACGTCGGATCTGTGAAGCCCCTCTTCCAGGGAACCCCCGAGGAGGTCAAGGAAGGCGTCTTCAAGTCCTGCGACGCCGGCTTCAACATCATCTCCTCCGGATGCGGAATCGCTCCCGCTACCTCGGACGAGAACATGAGGGCCTTCGTCGAGGCCGTCAAGAACTTCAAGCACTGAGTTCCTGACCCCGAAACCCTTTACCGGGAGGCCCGGCCTCCCGGCCTTCTTCTCACAATATTTATCTATAAAAACGGGATAGACCGGTTCTGACCAGATGGCTGGGATAGTATAGCCTGGTTAGTATAGGGGACTGTGGATCCCTTGACTCGAGTTCAAATCTCGGTCCCGGCCCTCCCTTCGCATTATTCCATTCAGGCAGCGCCCGCCAACCACATTATCAGCCCCGTTATTCCATTCAGGCAGCGCCCGCCAACCACATTATCAGCCCCGTTTTGGTTAAACTTTGCGTAGCTTCCGCTGTGCGACCGCCTTCTGCAGGTGCTGTGCCTCAGCTCTCGTGCGGGCGGGATCTCCGCCGGGCCGCCATCTTATTCACGCCCATCCGCCCCTCCGGGACGGAGGACCTCACCGCGTATCCGGCTGTCCCTCGGCTTTGCGCCATCTTTTGCTTCGGCCTGCCGCTGATGCGGCGGCCAAATGGTGCTCGGCGATTAAGGCCCCGGGATGCCCGCGCTCGGCGCCCGCATATCAGGGGTTCAGTCCGCCGCCGGATCCCCCTCCGCTTCCTCCGCCATCTCGGCGGAGCGTTCCAGGAGCTCCCTGTCGGTGCTGAAGGGCCTGCGGTTCCTCAGCACCGACCAGACCACGGTCACCAGCTTGCGCGCGGCCGCCACCTGGGCCTCCCGGTGGGAGACCCCCCTCGCCCTCAGCCTGTTGTAGAGGGCCGAGACCACCGAGTCCTCGGCGGTGCGGACGTGGACGATCGCCGACTGGCACAGCAGCCTGCGCATCTCTCTGTCGCCGCGGTGCGTGGTCGCGCACCGGTGCGAGGTCTCCGCCGATTCGCGCACCTTCGGCACCAGGCCGAAGTACGCCGCCAGCTGGGCCGACGACCCGAAGCGCTTCACGTCGATGATCATAGAGACCGCGTACGCGGCCGAGACCGCGCCGAACCCCGGGATGCTCATCACCAGGTCGAAGTCGGTGATGTGCCCGAACGTCGCCCGGATCAGCCTGGCCTCCTCGTCGGTGCGGGCCTTTATCGACCTCGCCTCCGACACGAGGAGCCTCAGGCAGGTGTCCCTCGAGTCCCACATCTCCTTCATCGCCTTCTTCGAGAAGATGTCGGAGTAATCCTTGCTCAGCCTGATCCCGTGGAGGAGCATGTGCATCCTGGCCCGGCGCTTGAGGTCCGCCAGGTGCCTCTTCTCCGCGAGGACCGCGCGGCATATCTCGCGCCGTTCCATCCAGACCGGGGACGGCATCTTGCAGACGGCGAACTCGCGCTCGCCGTTCAGCCTCCGCCGCATGTACCCCGCGAGCTCGGCCGCATCGTTGGCGTCGGTCTTCTTCACGGACTTGGTGATCCGGTAGAGGTCCTGGGCCTGCGCCACGACCGTGTCGATCCCGAGGTTGGTCAGGACCCAGTAGGTCTCGTGCGTCTTCGTGGAGTTCTCGATGAGGACATGCGCCTCATGCCCGCGGAGCGCCTCCGCGATCCGCGCTATGTCCTCGGGCTCCGACGGCTGCGTGCCGTGGTCCCTGTTGAAGCGCCTCAGGAACTCCTCCTCGTCTTCGCTCGGCTTCCCCGGGCCCGCATGGACCGCGCAGCATACCGCGGTCTTCTTGTGCAGGTCCATCCCGATCGCTATCCTCAAGCTTTCCTTGCCTCCCTGCCGCAACCTTCCCCGGAGGCCTGCCGAGGCGCCAATCTTTATCTCAGGTCGGCGATATTCCTCTCGGCCTGCGGTTTTTTGTTGCAACTATGAATCAGCAGGTCGCTTTTTGAATGGGGCGGTCTTTTCCTGCACTGCGGATCGATTTCCGCTGATTCCCGTGAGCGGTTTTAATAAACGGGCGGCTTATCTGAGCCGGGGCACGGTCCCCGGATGATATTATGACTCTTGTAAACAGCAGAAGAGACGACAGGGTGATGGTGTTCATCGACCTGATGAACATGGAGCTGAGCGTGAAGCCGTTCGAGGCCGAGAAGTTCAGGCTGGATTATCCCATGATGGTAAGGGAGCTTGTAGGGGAACGCGACCTGGTGGGCGCTTATGTTTTCGATACCGGGCTGGACGGCGGGCAGAACGACAAGATGCGCCCGTTCCACGATAAGCTCAGCTATCAGGGTTTCCGTGTCATGACCAGGGACTCCTACGATCCCGAGAGGAAGGAGCAGAAGGAGATCGACGTGGCCATGGCCTGCGAGATGGTGACCCATGCCCTCCAGGACCATTACGATGTCGCTATAGTGGTGAGCGGGGACGGGGATTTCGTACCGGCCATACAGCATGTGCAGTCGGCAGGCAAGATGGTCGAGGTGGCATCGTTCTCCAATTCGGTGAGCGGGCGCATAAAGCGCTTCGCCGACAGGTTCTATGCATTGGAGAAGATGCCCATACTGAGCGCGTTCAACTACCCCAACGAGAAGGACCCAGAGGAAAAGACCGGCGCCGATAAGGACAGTGCAGAGAGCGCCGCCGCGGCGGATGCCCCGGAGCATGCCGATGAAGCTCCTGCGGCGGCCGCTGTCCTGCCCGAACAGCACGAGCAGAAGGCCCAGGAGGCGGAGCGATATGAACCGCGATGATTTCGTCTACTCACATGTATCGAAGTTCGGCATCAACGACGGGGACTGGAGGTACCTCACCCAGTCCGCTGCCCTGAAGTTCGAGATGGATAAGAAAGGCAACGTCTCGTCCATATACAAGGGGCTCTACGTCTACCGCGACCGCGATTCGGAGGAGAACATACTTCCCGGGGAGACGTGGATCGTCTCCCTCACCCTCAACCCCAAGACCGAGAGCAATTACTTCGCGAAGGGGATCATGAGGATCGACGCCAGGTTCCTCTTCGACCTGGAGAAGGACCAGATGGACGAGATCGCCGATGCCGTCTGGAACAACTGCCGGAAGGAGATCGAGGAGAGCTTCGCCTCGAGGTTCGAGGCCGAGAAGAGCAAACTCGTCGAGGAAGCGGTCGCCGAGAGGACCGCGGCATACAAGAGCCAGATCGATGAGGCCAACGCCAAGGTGTCGTCCCTCGAGAACAAGATCGAGGAGGATGCACAGATCATCGATTCGCTCAAGAAGAAGCAGACGGCCCCCGAGGCCGCTCCCGATGCCGCCGCGGCCATCCCCGGGTTCGAGTCCGTCGGCAGGCAGTTCCCGACCGAGATCGATGTCATGCGCATCGGCCCCGATACCCTCTATTCCTCGGATTTCAGCGGCAGGTACAGCGCGCATGTCAGCGCGGACAGGAGGAAGCTCCTGATGGTGCCGGACGCCAACGGGCCCGTCATCTGCATCGAGAACATGGTGACCATCGCCGGCCTCAGCTACATGGTGCCGTACAACGGCCAGGAGCATGAGCTGATCAGCAAGTACAGCCCCGTCCACGGCGGCGTGCTGATATTCATCTCGTGAGGTCTGGCACATGGGAACCGAGTGGAAAGGCAAGATCGAGAAGGTCGATGAGCACAGGTGGAGGATCCCCAAAGAGGAGTTCCCCTGGATGAGGACGGACGCCGTCCTCTATTCGAACGACCGCCTCATATCGACGGCGCTCGGGGACAATTCGCCACAGCAGGCGGCCAACGTCGCCGCCCTGCCCGGGATCGTCGGGAACTCCATGGCCATGCCCGACATGCATTGGGGATACGGATTCCCCATCGGCGGAGTCGCCGCGGTAGACGCCTACGAAGGCAGCATCTCCCCCGGAGGGATCGGGTTCGACATAAACTGCGGGGTGCGCCTCATCAAGACCGACCTCACCCTGGAGGACATCGGCGACGTCAAGCCCCTGATGGACGAGCTCTACCGGAACATACCCTCGGGGCTCGGCTCCAAAGGGCTCACCAGGATCACCGACAGGGACCTCTCGGACATACTCGAATCGGGATCGGAATGGGCCGTCGAGAACGGCTACGGCTGGGAAAGCGACCTGGACGTCACCGAGGAGAAGGGCTGCATGAAGGACGCCGACCCGGCCGGGGTCAGCGACAGGGCCCGCAAGCGCGGGCTCTCGGAGCTCGGCTCGATCGGCTCCGGCAACCATTTCCTCGAACTGGATGTGGTCGACGACGTGTTCGACGAGGCCACCGCCAAAGCGTACGGCCTGAAGAAGGGCTGCGTGACTATCACCGTCCACTGCGGCTCGCGCGGACTGGGACATCAGATAGCCACCGAGTACGTGCAGAAGATGGAGCGCTACATGAAGGCGTCCGGAGTGCAGCTCCCCGACCGCCAGCTGGCCTGCGCCCCGCTGTCGTCCTCCCTCGGCGCGGAGTACTACCGCGCCATGTGCTGCGGCGCCAACTACGCATGGGCCAACAGGCAGATGATCACCTCGTGGGCCAGGGAGTCCTTCGAGAAGATCCTGGGGGATTCGGCCGAGAGCATGGGGATGGAGGTCGTCTACGATGTGGCGCACAACATCGCCAAGATGGAGGCGCACACCTCCGACGGCAGCAGGCGTGACGTGCTCGTGCACAGGAAGGGCGCCACCCGCGCGTTCGCCCCCGGCAGGCCGGAGATAACCCAGAAATACCGCGACTTCGGGCAGCCCGTCCTCATACCCGGGGACATGTCCACCGGCACCTACGTGCTCGCCGGCAGGAAGGGCGCCATGGAGCAGACCTTCGGATCGACCTGCCACGGCGCCGGGAGGCAGATGTCCAGGAAGACGGCCGTGGAGCAGCTGAACATCGCCGACATCAGGAGGAGGATGGCCGATGAGGGGATATACCTCAGGTCGGCCTCCGACGACGGCGTCCTCGAGGAGGCGCCTCAGGCCTACAAGAACGTCAGCGACGTCATCGAGGTGGTCTGCGGGGCCGGCCTGACGGCCAAGGTCGCGAAGCTCACCCCGATAGGGGTCGTGAAGGGCTGATCAGAGACCCAGCACCTTGGAGGCCGCCTTGGCCACGGCCTCCTTCCTCCCCTCGGGGCAGGCGACCTGCACCGTCCATCCGTAGGGCTCCCTGGACTGGAGGGCCTTCGCGATCGCGGAGGTCCTGGTGAGGGACCTGACCTTCCCGTCCGGGTCCACGATGGAGACATCGGTCTTCCCGATCTTCACCTGGGTCTTCATGACGGACGGGGGCGCGCTGATGACAGCGACCTCCGATGCGTCGATCCCCGCCCTGTCGGCGATGGCCTTCTCGAGGTCCAGGCGCTCCCTGAACCCGGAATAGCGTCCCAGCAGCGCGATCAGGTCGTCCCCGGTGTCCTGCTCCGAGACCGTCAGCGCCCTCTTGTAGAACCTGCGCCCGAGGATGCTCCTCATGAGCTTGGAAGGGACGCCGCCGTACGAGATCAGCGCCTGGGTCATGTCGGAGTCATCCCATAGGTAGATGTCCGAGAGGTCGAGGTCCTCGGCCGCGCAGACCGCTTTGACGACCATCCTCTCGATGATCTTCGCAGTCGGATGGAAGTAGACGGAAGAATACATCAGGGCGCGGGACACCATCAGCCCCTCTGCGGCCGGGGCCCCGTTCCTGGATATGCATATCCTGTCGTTGACCACCCTCATGGTGGTGAGGAGGCGGTCCAGGTCTATCTTGCCCATGACCACCCCTGTGTAATGGGCGTCGCGGAGGAGATAGTCCATCTGGTCCGCGTCCACCGGGCCGTGTATGATCTGGTGGATGTAATCCTTGGACGGGAAATGGTCCACCGGGCCGTCGAACCTCATCATGTCCAGGTCGCGCTCGGTGCTCTCCGGGAACGCTATGAGGTCGCAGACCTCCTGCGCGTCGATGCCGGCATCCTCCAGGATGCTGCCGATGGGCTCCGATCCCCCACAGATGTCCCCGTCGCGGTCCAGGTAGTACTTCCCCCTGCCGGTGATGAGGTTCCTCGCGAGCTCCATGTGGTCGAGCCCCGTGGCCTCCTCCATGACCCCTTCCAGGGTATGGGAGAACGGCGAATGGCAGATGTCATGCATGAGGGCGGCGGTCCTGACCGCGTCCGAGTCCTCTCCGGACAGCCCCAGCGCGTCCGACATCCTGCAGGCGATATGATAAGTCCCGAGGCAGTGCTCGAAACGGGTGTGGTTGGCCCCGGGGAAGACATAATACCCCAGGCCGAGCTGCCTGACCCCCCTCAGCCTCTGCATCTCGCGGCGGTCGAGGATATCCAGGCATATCCCGTCCACGTTCACGGCCCCGTGCACGGGGTCATAGACCGTCTTCACCTTCCCGTTCACTCGCCTGCCTTCCAGAGCTTGTCGCCGACGTAGGCGAGGGATTTGACCGCTTTTCCGGGCTTCTTCGCCGCCAGGTCCGCTCCGGACCTGAGCGCCACCCCGATGGCCAGGGGCATCTTGTTCTTCGAATCGCGGATCCAGACGCAGTCGCCCTCGGCGATGCCGGGATCGCATTCCACGATGCCGGGGCCCATGCAGTCGGCGCCGTTGGTGATGAACGGCACCGCGCCCATGTCCACTGTCACATATTTCTTGACAGGCTTGTACCTGATCACACCTCTCACGGTCAGGAAGGGCTTCCCTTCGTATACTATTCCCAGGATGTCGTTGCCGACGAACAGGAGATCGAAGTCCGTGCTCTCGGCGCGGTCGACCGGCTCCCCTTCGCTGAAAACCGGGACCCCCAGAGCAGCCTCGATCTCGTCTGCGAAGGCCTTGACCTCTTTGTTCCTGAGCCTCTTCCTCTTGCGGATCCTGATATCGGCCATATGATGCCCCATATCCGCCCACGCAATAGTATGTTTCGGTCCTCCGGCCCGCGTGCGCCGTCATGCTAATAATCGGGCACACGATACACCGTGCTACATGGGAATCAACATAGCACTCTGCGAGACCGAGGCTGAGAAGGCGCCCTGCCGCAGCCTCAAGTTGGAAGTACGCCGCGCCAGGACCGATGCCGCGGGGTTCGACGATTACATGATCTATGAGGAGAAAGTCTCCCTCGATGATGCCAGGAACGTGTTCCCGGACTTCGAAGGGTTCCTCAAGAGGAACAGGATCAACGCCGAGACGGACGCCGTCTACATGGACAAGGTCAAGAAGGACGAGGACCGCGAGGCCCTCGCGAAGTACGTGAAGAAGACGGCGACCGGATGGATCGACCTCACCCGCATGGACGCGGCCACCAGAGAGAAGGCGCTGAAGGCCGCCGGACCCGACGACCGCACCACCGCCTGGGACGACCTGGACTTCGATTCGATGAACAAGATGTGCTCCGAGTGCCCGCTCTCCTGGGACAAGGGGCGCGGATGCATGGGGACCTTCGGGCCCGCCACCAGCAAGCTCCCCGAGATCGCCCGCAAGTACGGATGCCCCATCATCGGAGCGACCTTCGAGAACGCCGCCGCGATGAAGAAGCTGACCCCCGAGGATGCGAAGGCCGTCCTCAAGGAGGTCGAGGTCCTGAAGCCCGCCCTCGAGAAGGAAGGGAAGATGGCCGTCCACAGGTACATGGGGCCCCTGGAGAGGATCGAGGCCGCGGCCAAGGTCTCCTCCGAGTACAACTGCAGGTTCTATTTCTTCTGAAAAAACCGCGGGGAGAACGGGCAGGCCGGGACAGGGCCGTCCGTCCCCCGATTTTCATTACCGGCACTGACTTCGCTGCAGCCCGGCGTTCCGCTCCATGAGCCGGGACATATTGGCGGCGAGGCTCTTGAGTCCCTTCATGGCGGCCTCGTCCTTCTCATAGCCGGGCGAGTCCAGGGCCCTGAACAGGGGCAGGGGGAACGCGCCGGCCACCGAGACCTCGTTCCTGAGGAGCCAGAACGTCAGATGGCCGTATGCCAGCTCCCCGCCTTCGTGGGCGCAGACCGTGACGACGCCGCCCACTTTCCCCCTGAGCCCGTGGTCGCCCACCGAGAGGCACAGGTCGGCCCTCTCGAGGAACGCCTGCATGTTGGACGGGACCGACCCGCCGTAAGCGGGAGCAGCGAGGATGATACCGTCGGCGGACCTCATCTCGTCGAGGATGTCGTTCATGTCGTCGTCCTCTATGATGCACCTCCCGTCCCCGCGCATCTCGCAGGTGCGGCAGTCGTTGCACAGACCCAGTTCGTTATCGTACACGGTTATCTGCTCGGTCTCGATCCCGGCCCTCTCGAACTCGTCAGACAGCGCGATGCAGATGTTGCTGGTGTTCCCGATCAGACGGGAGCTTCCGTTCAGTATGACTACTTTCATTCAAGTTCCTCCGGTTTCTTCACGGGCGCATCCGTCTCGATGGCGTACAGGATGTTACCGTCGGTATCGAAGAACGAGGTGGCCACTCCCATAGGCAGACGCTTGGGGTCGAGCTTGAAGCTCACGCCCTCGTCGATCAGCCTGCGGTGCAGGTTGTAGGGGCTGTCCACGCCGATGAATATCCCGGTGTCGATCCCGATCTTCTCAGACCGGAATATGCGGATTATGCAGGAGCCGCGCCTGACCACACACTCGTTCCCGCCCGCGTACACCGTGTCCATCATCAGTATGTCCCTGTAGAACCCCAGCGCCCTTCCGGGATCGGCGGACGGCACCGAGACCATGAAGACGCTCTCCGGGAGCCCCTCGGTCGTATACTCGAAATTCCCTCCTCCGGGATCGCCTATGGGCATGGCTGGCGGTATCCGCGAGCAGATAGACAAAACCTGCGGTATGGAAGCGGGCATGCCGGCGTGCGGCCTTCCGGCACCCGCACAAAACCCTATATCGTCATCTGGGGATTACGGGACGAGAGGTAAGAAATGTCAGCACCAGTGTTAAGCGCCGAGGATATCGAGGACCAGACGAAACTACAGAACACCCTGTCGAGGATCAAGCACGTCGTCATCGTGATCTCCGGCAAAGGAGGAGTGGGCAAGTCCACCGTCTCCTCGAACCTTGCCGAGGCGCTCACCATGGACGGGTACAGCGTCGGCATCCTGGATGTCGACATCACCGGGCCCAACATCCCCAAGATGTTCCACGTCGAGGACCAGAGGCTGACGGTCGAGAACGAGAAGCTCGTCCCCGTTCAGGTCCCCCCTGCGCTCAAGCTCGTCTCCATGGCCTTCCTGCTCCCCAGCCAGGACGATGCCGTCATGTGGAGGGGCCCCGTCAAGATGGGTGCCGTCAGGCAGCTCCTCGAGGATGTCGAGTGGGGAGACCTCGATTACCTTGTGATCGATATGCCCCCCGGGACCGGAGACGAGGCCCTGTCCATCGTCCAGCTGATCCCCAAGGCGGACGGATGCGTCGTCGTCACCACCCCCCAGGACGTGGCCCTCCTCGACTCCAGGAAGTCCGTGACCTTCGCAAGGCAGACCGGCATCCCCGTGATCGGCATCATCGAGAACATGAGCGGGTTCGTCTGCCCCCACTGCGGGCAGACGGTGGACATCTTCAAATCCGGAGGCGGCGAGAACACCGCCAAAGACATGAACGTCAGGTTCCTCGGCAGGGTCCCGATCGAGCAGGGCGTCATGGCTGCCGGGGACAACGGCATGCCCATCGTCGTCGCCGACCCGTCCTGCGCTTCCGCCAAAGCGTTCATGTCGATCGCCTCGGAGGTCGAGCACATAGTCGAGAAGGAACCTGAGTACCTCCGCGCCCAGCACGAGGCCTTCGAGAGGGCGCAGAAGGAAGCCCAGGAGAAGGCAGGGCGGCAGCAGTGAAGATCGGCGTCCTCACCGAGGGGGACGGCCTGAATTCTCTGGTGGCAGAGGATTTCGGCCGCGCCCCCTTCTTCCTCATCGTCGACGGCGACACCCTCGATTACCAAGTGATCGAGAACGAGTTCGCCAACGGCGACGGGCCGGGCTATAAAGTGGCCAAGGCGATTGCCGACCTGAAGCCCGATCACGTCATCTGCGGCGGGATCGGCACCCACGGCCTGAAGATCCTCGAGGATGCCGGCATCCGTGTCTGGTACGATTACGACGACACGGCTGAGAACTGCATCGGCACGGTCAAAGACCGTCTGGCACTCGAGAAGAAGTTCGAAGGGAAGCAGCGAAGGGGGCTCAGACCCCCTTCCTGTCCCCCCATATGATCTTGTGGAGCTGGGGCAGGACCCTGACGTCGAGACGGTCGGCGACGACCCTTTCGGCGATATCCTTCAGTCCGATGCCCCCGACCGGGCTGAATATGACATTGGCCTCGGTCGGATGCTTCCTTATGAAAGCGACAGCGTAATCGTAGTCGCGCCCGTCGGCGATGACGAACTTGAGCTGGTCCTTGGATCCGAGATGTGCCAGATTGTCTAGGTCCATCCTGTCCTGCATGCCGGACGACGGGCATTTGATGTCCATGCTTATGATGAGGTTCCGGGAATCCGGCAGGCCGGCGATGCTCACCGACCCGTTGGTCTCGAGGACCAGGACCTTCCCGGCGGACACCATCGCTGATATGAGCTCTTTTGCATCATACTGCAGTAGCGGCTCGCCCCCGGTCAGGCAGACCGACCTCACATCGCCGATGAGCGCCATTATCTCCGGGACGGACATCTGGGACTTCGCATCCGACGGCTCGAGCGCGTAACCTGTGTCGCACCATGAGCAGCGGAGGTTGCAGCCGGCCGCCCTGATGAAATAGGTCAGGCGGCCCATCTGCAGGCCCTCGCCCTGGATCGAGAGGAAGGTCTCCACTATCTTCAATTCCCGGCGCCGTCCTCGTAGGGGATCTCGTCGCGGTAGCCGGCCGCCCTGAAGCCCTCGAGCCTCAGGCGGCAGGAATCGCAGTGCCCGCATGCTTTCTCCCCGCCGTTGTAGCAGGACCATGTGAGCTCCAGGGGGGCTCCGAGCTTCTTGCCAAGGCGGACGATGTCCGCTTTGGAGAGGTAGAGCAGGGGAGTCATGATCTTGACCGCATGCCCCTCGACCCCGGCCTTGGTGCCCTTCTCGAGCATCTTCTGGTAGGCCTCGAAGAAATCAGGACGGTCGTCGGGATATCCGGAGTAATCGACGGCGTTGGCGCCCAGGTACACGTATTCGGCGTCGATGCTCTCAGCCAGACCGGCGGCGACGCTCATGAAGACGATGTTCCTGGCCGGGACATAAGTTATCGGGATGTCCTCGTCGAGCTTCCCCTCCCTGTCCATCGGGACGTCGATGTCCTTCCTGGTCAGGGCAGACCTGAACGACGAGAGGTTCAGGTCGATGACCACATGAGCGACGTTGTAGTGCCTGCAGACCTTCTCGGCCGAATCGAGCTCCTTGGTGTGCCTCTGCCCATAGCGGAAGCTCAGCGCGGTGCACTCGCACCCGTCCGCAAGCGCCTGGGCGAGGGTGGTGGTGGAGTCGAGCCCGCCGGACAGCAGCACGACTGCCTTCTTGGACATCAGAACCTCACCTCGTACCAGGCGGTCTGCCCGCGTTCCTCGTCGAGGCCCACGGCCAGAGACCTGATGTTCGCCGGGATCTGGATCTCGCGGACCATCTTCTCCGTCATCATCTTGGACATCTCCTCGGCGGTCGTGGTCGGGACCGGCAGCATGCGGACGTCCATCTTCGGGAACATGTACCTCTTCCCGTTGCATTCGACATGCACATCCTCCCCGTCCTCGGTGATATGAACCTCCTTTGACTGCGCAGGAAGGAGCACAGCGTGGTCCATGGCGTCGACCATCTCCTTCAGCTTCTTCTTGAGGATGACGAAGTCCATCACCATCCCGTTCTCATCTATATCCCCCTCGAGCCTGAGGTGGACGATGTAGCTGTGGCCGTGCAGCCGGGAGCACTTCTCATGCCTGGGTATGAAGTGGCAGGCGGAGAACCTGATGCCGGAGTACCCTCCGTCAATCTCGATGGAGCTCATTGCCTCAGCCCCGCAAGCTTCATGGCCAGGACCAGGGAGTCGGAGAAGTCGGTCTTCACGCGAGAGGTGTCTACGAACACTTTGTCGCTGTTGAGGACCGGGGCCCCGAGGGCGCGCATGTTGCCGATGAAGTGCATCGCCCTGAAGAGGAGGTTCCCGGAGATCCCTTCGGGAGCGATGATGATGTCGGCCTCTTCCACGGCATCCTCGATGAGGATCTGCGCCTCGTAGGCGTCGTAACCGGCCTTCACCAGCCTCTTGACGACCTCCATCGAGTCGGCGATGGTCTTGTCGACCGCGTCGTTCCTGCCGATGTCGTCCGAACGGCCGCCGGACATGACGGCTATCCGCTGGGTGCTGAACCCCAGTTTCTTGGCCAGGGCCGCGCCCTTCTCGGCCATCTCGACCTTGTCCTCGACGGTCCATCCCTCGTCTATGCCCACAGGGGCCATGAGGAACAGCCTCCCGCGGTACTCCATGAGGACGATCCTCTGGAGATCGTCGACCCCCAGCGCCTTCTTCACATGGGGCAGGAGGACAGCGGAGGACATATCCCCGCGGACGGCCGCGTCGATCTTCCCGTCGGCCAGGTCCCTGGCCAGTTTCTCCGGGTCGGTGTAGATGGAGATATTGGGATTGTCCATCACGCGGACGCTCGTCTCAACGAACTTCGATTCCGGAGCGCGGCCGATCCCCACCTTCACATCGGGGAGGTCGCCTGCGAGAAATTCATCAGACTTTACCATGAAAGACCCATGCTCGCCATCGTTAATAAATTTATAATTCCCGGGAGCGCGGCGCGGCATTAACCCAGAACACCGGGCCGGCGGCCTTCCGAAACTCCGGTCCGGGCAATGCCGGACACAGCATCGCGGCGGACGGGATCAGCAGATCGTGTCGAACCGGTAGTCGCTCCAATCCCTGAGCCCCAACACGATCTCCGCCTCGGTCACGGTCAGCATCGGCTTGGGATACCTGGCCTGGTCGTCCATGGCCACCCGGGGACAGGCGGTGCTCACGAAAGCGTCGACCCTGTACGGGAGAAGGGCCTGGGGGGAGATCTCGTCCGTCGCCAGCATCACGACGTCCTTGCCGGCGTCCCGCAGGAGCCCGGCGATCCTGTCCGCTTCGGAGCGGCGGTTCTGGCCGACCTTCCCGCAGACGATCACCATGAAGGCCTGAGCCGATCTGGCACTTTCGATGGCGGCGAACCTCCGGCGGAGGATGCGGTCCTTCTGATCTTCGACCGAACGGGCCTCTCCGGTCACCGGGTTGAGGACCGTCATCTTCTTCTTCAGCCCGAACGCGGCCGCAAGGGGATGGAAATCGCCTTCGCCGATGAACAGGAAACCGTCGGTCTCATCTTCGGCAGCAACGGCCGCGGAGCAGTCGCATCCCAGGACCTGGCCCGGATAGCAGAGCCTGCCGTCCCCCTTCCCGATGACAGCGGTCTTGCCGGCCTTCTCCAGGATCTCCTTCGCCCTCGGGAGGAGGTGTATGTACTGGACGGAGGCGAGGAGTCCCACCCTGCCGGGAAGGTCCGGGAGGATCTTCTCCAGAGGCCCGTCGATGTCCACATCGGCCCTGGCCTCGATGTAGAGGACGTCCGGGTCCTGCGGAAGGTTCGGTATCGGAGAGTGCCCGAAATGGACGAGCGCCTGAGCGAACCTGCGGAAATCGGTGAAGAGATCGCATGCGCCGTAGCACGGATATCCCAGAACAACGGGGACCGCACCTGTATCTTTGAAAATCCTGTCGGAGAGCTCTGCGGCGCGGACCTTGAGCCCTTCCGGAAGCTGGAGGGCGACAGAGGAGTATCCCCTGCCGCGGATCCAGCTTTCGATGTTATCGATCTGGAGATCGAACAGCATCAGTGGATGAGTTCCTGCCCTTTCTCGACGTCGATGTAGCAGGAAGTGGGGAGTTTCATGGAGGCCCTCCAGAGGGCATCCTTGACCTGAGGGACCTTGTCAGCCGTGGTGTAGACGGTGTAGACAGCCTGGTCCATCTCGACACGCGCGGCGGTGCCGACGGTCTTACCGAAGGCGCGGCGCATTCCGCTGGACACACGGTCCGCTCCTGCTCCGGTAGCGAGCTTGTTCTCGCGGAGGACGACGTGGGGGTAGACCCTGACTTTGAAGTGGTAGTCGGTGGGACCGAGCTTGCCGAGGACCCTGTTGGCGGCGACACGGCCCGCCTCGATGGCGGTGTGCCTGATCTGCACGCGGGCTTTCACTTTGAGGGAGAGCTTTACGGGGAACTCGTCTTCCCTGGTGAGGTCTCCCATGTCGAACTGGCTGATCCTGACCGCCGGAACTCCGCCCATGTACTCGCGACGAGTATAGGCCATTCCGGTAATCCTCCTGTACATCGATGCTGGCTTTCTTACCATGATACCACCTGAAGGTAGCGAACGGAGCGAGTATCCCCGTTCCGTATTTAATCCCTTGGTAGGGATAACTGAGCCTTCCGATATGGCCAAACAATATAAGGGTTCGCATCGGCCGGCCGGTCCGGGCACTCTAGGACATGAGTACCGGCGGCCCGAGGGGGAATCCCGGATGTGCCAGTATCCCGTACGGCATATGAACCTGACCCGTCTCTCCGTCCCTGTGGGCGGCGGAACATCCCTTTCGGAGCAATGCTTTATATCGGAATCATGGTTGGAGAGCCCGTTCGGTATGGCAAAGCACCCCGCCCGCTCGGCCGTCAGGTACATCGGAATGAGAAGGTCCGCCAGATTGGCGGAGCTGTCCGCCGAGGCCGTCCGCGAGGGCAGGGAGGACCGCGCAATACGCTATGTGAGCCTGGCCAGGGCCGTCTGCGGGAAGTCCCAGACGCCCATGCCCGAGGGCTTCGCGTACTGCAGGGAGTGCCTCCTGCCGCTGCTGCCGGGCGTGAACTGCACCGTGAGGCTGACAGGCGGCAAAGTGGTTTCCGCCTGCCCCAGGTGCGGGACGGTCCGCAGGATGCCGTACATCAGGGAACAGAAAGAGGCCCGTTTCGAAAGGACGGGGAGGCATCAGAATGACGGAGAGGGAAGCGAAGAAGGAGTTAATCAGGCGCAGCGTTGACATCGACCCGACCGTCCGCATCGGGAAGGACGGGGTCACCGAGAGCATCGGGGCGGAGATCGTCGCCCAGCTCAAGAAGAAGCGCCTGATCAAGGTCAAGGTGCTGGGGAACTGCGAGGAGGACGCGGACGCCGTGGCCGCCAAGCTCGAGGAGCTCACCCAGGGCGTGGCCGTGGATGTGCGCGGAGGGGTCATCGTCATGACCGACAAACGTACCTGGACCTCGCTGTGCCAGAAGAAGAACGATTGAAGGAAGACAAATGCTGGACATCAACATCATCAGGGAGAACCCCGAGAAGATCAGGGACATGCTGAAGAAGAGGAACAAGACCACTGAGAGACTCGACAAACTGCTCGAGGCCGACAAGGAGTGGAAGTCCCTCACCAACGAGAACAACGACCTCCGCAAGACCAGGAACGCCGTCTCGAAGGAGATCAGCAAGATGCCGGCGGGCGCCGAGAAGGATGCCAAGATCACCGAGATGCGCGCGGTCGGCGACAAGATCGCCGCCAACGACAAGCGCATGGCGGAGCTCGAGGAGATCAGGACCGACTGCCTCCTGAACATACCCAACATCCCCGCGGACGACGTCCCCATTGGGAAGGACGACACCGAGAACGTCGAGATCAAGGTCTGGGGAGAGAAGAGGAAGTTCGACTTCAAGCCCAAGACCCACTCTGAGCTGATGCTCGATCTCGATATGGTCGATTTCGAGAGGGCCGCCAAGATTACCGGCTCTGGGTTCTACGTGCTCAAGGGCGACGGCGCCAGGCTCGAGAGGGCACTCATCAGCTTCTTCCTGGACACCCACCGCAAACAGGGCTACAAGGAGGTCTTCACCCCCGTCATCGTCAACACTGCCGCCGTCACCGGCACCGGCCAGTACCCCAACCTCAAGGACGACATGTACCACCTGGAGAAGGACGACATGTGGCTCAACCCCACCGCCGAGGTCCCTGTGACCAACCTCCTCCAGAACGACATCCTGTCAAAAGAGGACCTGCCGGTGAAGCTCACCGCCTACCTCCCCTCCTTCCGCAGGGAGGTCGGTAAGCACGCCGATACCGCCGGGATCATCCGCGTCCACGAGTTCAACAAGGTGGAGATGGTCAGGTTCGAGGAACCCTCCAAGTCCTGGGCGGCCCTCGAGGAGATGAGGGGCGACGCCGAGGAGCTCCTGCAGAAGCTCGGACTGCCCTACCACGTCCTCCTCCTGTGCACCGGGGACCAGAGCTTCTCCTGCGCCAAATGCTACGACCTCGAGGTATGGGCCCCCGGAGAGGAGAGGTACCTCGAGTGCTCCTCGTGCTCCAACGACCTGGACTTCCAGGCCCGCCGCGCGAAGATCAAGTACAGGCCCGAGCAGCACCTCAAGTCCGAGTTCGTCCACACCTTGAACGGCTCCGGGCTCGCCCTCCCCAGGACCATGGTGGCCATCCTCGAGAACTACCAGAACGCCGACGGGTCCGTCACCATCCCCGAGGTGCTCAGGCCCTACATGGGCGGGCAGGAGAAGATCGTCCCGCCCGAGAAGAAGAAGACGTTCTGACCGCCAAACCGTTTACCGGCCTTCCTTCATTCCCCCGGCCCGTCGGGGCCGGGCTCCGGCATCCCGCCGGAACCGCCGGGCCTTATCCTCTCGCCGCCCATGGTATCCTCGAGCTCCCCGAGGATCCTCAGCATCTCGCCGACATCGGCGGAGCAGGCGAGCTCCTTCCTGTACATGCGGCACCCGTGTATCCCGGCAGCGAAGCGCGGGACGTAGCTGCGGAGCCTCATGAACCCTTCCTCCGGCCCCTTCTCATCCAGCACCATGCCGATGAGCTGCCTGCACCAGGCGGCCTGCTGGGACACCGTCGGGCAGGGGAGGACCTCTCCTGTCCGGAAATAACGGTCTATCTGGGTCACCAGGAACGGGTTCCCCACGCCGCCCCTCGCGACCATCACGCCCCGGGCGCACGAGGTCCTCACCGCTTTCACCGCGTCGGCGAGCGTGTATATGCTCCCGGAGACCACCAAAGGGACGGACATCTCCTTCCCGAGGCCGGCGATCTCATCCCAGTGCGGATCGCCGGTGTACCTCTCCTCCCTGGTGCGGGCATGCAGCGCGATGCAGTCGACATCCGCCGCCTCCAATTCGGAGATCACCTCGGGATAGTTCTCGGACGAAGCGGATTGGCCCAGGCGTATCTTGGCGGTGACCGGGACGCCCACCGCCCTCTTCACGGCGCGCACGACCGCCCCGCAGTTTGCCGGGTCCTTCATCATCACTGCACCCGACAGGCTCCTGGCTATCTTGTTCACCGGGCATCCCATGTTGATGTCGATGAAATCTATGTCTGGGTCATAATCCAGGGCCGCGGAGGCCGCCTTCGCCACCGTCTCCGGGTCGGACCCGAACAGCTGGACCCCCGACGGGCGCGCATCCGACCCGATGTACTCCCAGGACCTGTCGGTGCCGCGGATGAGGCCCATCGCAGAGACCATCTCCGACACGTCCGCGGCCACCCCGAACGGCTTCATGAAGCGGCGGTAGGCCCTCGATGTGTAACCCGACATAGGTGCCAGGATGACCCTGCCGTCTATCTCCAGCCCGCCGATCCTCCAGGTCAAATATCCATCTTCCTGAAATCTTCGAGTATCCGGCCAGCACCGATGCTCTCCTCGTAGCCGGGAGCGGAGAGCTTGGCCCCTATCTCCTCCACGCCTTCGCGCAGGGAACGGGAGGTCACGCCGTAGCGTATCGACACGAGGGCCTCGACCCATGCCCCCAGGAGGTCGCACGCCTTGACCCTCCTGCCGTCGCGCACCGGATCCGACGAGACTGTGAAGGGGTCGCAGGCGAAGAACTCCAGCTCGGACCTCCACCCTTCCGGGATCAGGGGCATGATGCGGGAGTTCATGAGCTCGCCCTCGATGCCGTCCAGCAGCTGCGGGAGGCCGCTGACCCTGGTCTTCACGGGGGTGATGACGTCCTTCGTGAGGACCTCCGGCAGGTCGTGGAACAGCCCGGTGAAGAAGTCGCAGTACACCTGCTCGGCGGACGCCCCGGCATCGCGGTCCGCCAGGTACGCGCAGTCGGCGACCAGGAGGGAGTGGCCCAGGACCGTGGTCTTGGGTATCCTGGGGGTCCTCGCCCACCTCTGCTGGAACCTCAGCTGGCCGATGATGTTCACGAAATGCCAGAGCTTCGAATCCGGGGACATCATCTCCCTTACCCCGGCCAGGTCCCGGTGCTGGAGGACCTGCCGGTCGATCTCGTCCTTGGTGTCCTCTATGCCGTAGACCGAGCGGTTCGCGTCGTAGATGGTGATGAACTCCCAGCGAGTCGCCAGATAATGGGCGGCGCGGATGATGGCATCCTCTTTGGTGTCCTTCGGCGACCCCAGGTACCCGCGGAAGCTTTCCGTGAACCCATCCGGCATGCCGCCGACGCGCTTCGAGAACTCCGCCAGGACATATTCGCTGACCTCTCCGGCCTTCTCCTCCTCGATCCGGTGGAATATCTGCGGCTTCAGGTCGGTCAGGGCCACCCTCTGGATGAAGGAGAAGAGGCAGCGCTCGATGAGGGCCGGCCAATCGACCCTGTTCCCGACGTCCTCCTCGCACTTCCCCAGGATCCATGCGATGGCCGCCTTGTGGGCCTGCTTGTCCAGCTCGGTGAGGTCCAGCGTGCGGAGGTGGTCGTTCCACCTGTGCATGTTCGAGGCATCGAACATGTAGTAGACCATGGCGGCGTTCAGCGCTTTCTGGGTCATCTGCCCTCCGTCAGATCCTCGATGGCCGCGCCGTTATATGCCTTGTATTCTCCGGTGAGGTCTATGAGGAACCCGTCGTCGGGGAAGCGGGACAGCTCCGCGGAGATCGCGCGGTCATTTTCATAGTCCTCGATAGCGGCCCTGTTCCTCCTGGAGCATATCTCGAAAGCCGCGATGCCGGCAACGATCATGATGTATCCGGGGACCATGAGCGCTCCCGGGACCGGCCCGTCGGACAGGCCGGTGCTGTCGAGCATGGCGAGCACCGAAACGACGATGCCTGCCGCCAGCAGGACCAGAGATACCTCCGGGAGTCCGAACTTCATGTTTTCGGTAACACACGGACGATGTTATAAAGGTACCATTGGGAGCCCTCGGGACACCGCACGGCATCCGACGCTGCCTCCCGCGCCCGCGCGTCCGAGATATATAGGGGCTTCCTCATATGCCCGGTTATGAACAGAGGCATGAAAGTCTCGGACAGGCTCCAGTCCGTTCCGATGTCGGGGATCAGGAAGATGTTCGATCTGGCAGGGCCCGGGTCCATCAACCTCGGGCTCGGAGAGCCTGACCTCGACCCGCCGAAGGAGGCTGTGGAGGGCATGAACGCGGCCGCGCTCGCGGGGAAGAACAAGTACTCCCCGACGGCCGGCATCCCGGAGCTCAGGAAGGCCGTGGCCGAGCGTTATTCCATGTACGCCGGCGGCCTGGGAGCGGAGAACGTCATCATCACCCCGAGCGGCTCCACGGCCCTCCTCGAAGTGTCCCAGTCGTTCGTGGACCCCGGGGACGAGGTCTTGGTCCCGTCGCCCGGCTTCGTCATCTACGGCCCCCACGCGAAGCTCGCCGGCGGGAAGGCCGTCGAGTACCGGCTGACCGAGGGCGACTTCCAGCCGGACACCGACGATATCCAGTCCAAGATAACCCCGAGCACCAAGATGATCGTGGTCACCAACCCGTCCAACCCGACCGGCGCCGTCCTGACCGAAGAGACCAGGAACGCCCTCGCCGACATCGCCGCGGACAAGGATGTCATGATCCTCTCCGACGAAGTCTACGAACCGTTCATCTACGAAGGGAAGCACCAGTCGTTCCTCCCTTACCTGGACCGCGCGGTCGTCGTCGGAGGGTTCTCTAAGATGATGGCCGTCACCGGATGGAGGCTGGGGTTCGTCATTTCGGGCCCTAAGCAGACTGACGCCCTCATCAAAATGCAGTACCATGTCTGCGCCAGCCCGGGGATGCCGGCCATGTACGGCGTCCTGAACGCCCTCCCGCACATCGACCCCTACCTGGACAATGCCAGGAAGATTTACAGGGCAAGGAGGGACCTCATCACCAAGAGGCTCAACGAAGTGCCGGGGTTCAGCATCCTGCCGCCCAAGGGCGCGTTCTATGCCTTCCCCTCCTACGACATGGACATGAAATCGGCAGACCTGGCCGCCGAACTGGTGAAGGCCGGGCTCATCTGCACCCCCGGCTCCGCGTTCGGGACCTACGGCGAGGGGCATCTCAGGTTCTCCTACGCCGCCAGCGAGGAGAAGATCTCCAAGGGGATGGACATACTCGAAAGCACCGTCAGGCGCATCAGGAGGGAAAGCGCATGAACGGCGACGACCCGAACGCGCACCTCTTCGGGGACGATTTCCCCGAGGAAGGTTCTGAGAAGGCGGATGAGGCCCAGGAGTTCGTCTACGGGAAAAACGGGAACAGGGTCAGCGCGATGAACGACCTCTGGTTCGAGAACCTGTCGAAGCAGGTGGAGGCCATGGAACTCCCCGACACCAAGGCGAAGATGCAGATGGTGTTCAAGCTGACCGCGCAGGCGGTCCTCGACATGTTCGCCGACTCCCAGCCTCCGGAATCCGCGCCTGACACGTTCTCGGACTTCGACATCTTCATGGGCGTGGCGCTCACGAACATGGAGTACGGGGTCAACCTGTTCGCGGAGCAGCAGAAGGCCCTGCAGGCGGTTGACCCCTCCAAGTTCAAGGACGACGAGGAGTACACCCGCGCGCTGTCGGACCTCGAGGACGCCTGGTGGGACATCCCGCAGCCTCTCCTGGGCGGCAGGAACCCCAACGACGCGATAAAAGAGACCCTCGCCAAGTACGGGCTGAACCGATGACGTACGTTTCGGCTTCGGCCCCCGGGAAGTTCGTCATCCTGGGGGAGCATTCGGTCGTCTACGGCAAGCCTGCGATATCCGTCGCCATGAACATGCGCTTCAGCATCCGCGTCAAGAGGAGCGACAGGTACATGGTCAACAACCAGCCGGCGGCGCCCTACAACATGAGCCCCCACATGAGGTACATCTCGGACAAGATAGGGACTTCCCCAGTGTCGATCTACGTCGACGGCAGGGTGCCCTCGGGCTCCGGCCTAGGATCCTCGGCGGCGCTGTCCAACGCCTACGCGGCGGCTATCAGCTGCCTGGAGGGGCTGCCCACCGACGAGGAGTCCATAGCCAGGCTCGCCTATGAGGCGGAGTACGCCGCGCAGGGCAGGGGCAGCCCGATGGACACCTCGGCCTCCGCTCACGGCCATGCGATAGCCCTCAACGTCCCCTACGACGATGAGGACTTCCTCTGGCACATCGACAACGGAGAGAGGTCCTGGGACATATCCAAGATAGACGTCCCCGAGATGCACTTCGTCATCGGCAACACCGGGATCAAAGCAGCCACCGGCCCCCTGGTGGAGAAGGTGAGGGAGTACACCGAGAGCAGCAGGTTCGCCTCGGAGATCATCGAGGAGCTCGGCGACGTCGCCCTGGACGGCATGAAGGCCATGAAGAACAACGACCTCGAGGAGCTCGGGGCCCTGATGACCTACGACCACCGCCTGCTGTCGATCCTCGGGGTATCCTGCAACGAACTGAACCACATGGTCGATGCCGTCCTCCCGTACTCCTACGGCGCCAAGCTGACCGGCTCGGGCGGAGGAGGGTGCATGGTAGCGCTCACCGACCGTCCGGACAAGGTCTCCAAGGAGATCCGCGCCCACGGCGGCACGCCTTATATCGTCAAGACCGGTGTCCCCGGCATCACCGTGAAGATGCGGGAAGGGGACGGCAGGAACAGGCGCCGCTGGAGGCAGAAGAAGAAGGGCGCTCCGACCGGCAAAAGCAAAGAGTGAGAAAGATACGGCCCCGGGGGGCCGGAAAAAAGGGGCCTTCCGGCCCCCGGTATTTTCAGATGAGGTCCTCGAACCCCTCGACGACCTTGGGGAACTTCTCCTTGATCGCCTTGAGAAGGTTCTCGACGTTGACATGCTCGATGTCGGCGTCCTTGATCAGCTTGACGACCTGGTTGATGGTCTCATCATCGAGCTCGGCGAGGCGCTCCTTGGCCATCCAGTCGCGGTAGAGGTTGTCCTCCATCCTGTCCCTGATCTTCTTGTCGTAGGGCTTCAGGGCGGCCGCGGAGTAATCTCCTTTCTTCTTGCACTCAGCGAGGACCTCTCCGGCGTACATCCCGGAGATGCAGGCATGGCCGATGCCGCCTCCCGTGATCGGGTCGATGAGCCTCGCGGAGTCTCCGACGAGCAGGACATTGTCAGCGGAGTAGCCTTTCTCCAGGCCGGGGCAAGTGGAATCGAACCCTCCGTCGATCTCGAGGATCTGGGCGTGCTTGAACCTGGGGTCCTCGGCGATGAACTTGTCGAGGAACTGCTTCGGGCGGACGCCGTTCTTGCAGAAGGTACCCATGATCCCGATGCCGACGTTGGCGACGCCGTCGCCCTTGGGGAAGATCCAGAGGTACCCTCCGGGAGCGACCTCGAGGCCGAGGCGGAACTCGCAGAACTCCATGCTGCAGTCGATCCCGGCCATCCTGTACTGGATGCACGGCTCGATGTCGTTCATCTTCAGGTTGGTATCGATGCCGCACCAGCGGCCGACCTGGGACTCCACGCCGTCAGCGCCGACGATGCAGTCGCAGTAAATGTCGAGAGGCTCGCCCATGGAGACGCAGTGCGCGCCGACGATCTTCCCGTCCTTCATTATGGGGCCGGTCATCCAGGTGCGCATCATGAGCTTAGCGCCCGCCTTGACGGCGAGCTTGGCGATGCCCTTGTCGAACAGGTGCCTCTCGAGGACGTATCCGACCTCGGCGCCGGCCTTGGTCTCATCCAGCTGGAACGAGGTCCCGTCCGGGGAGACGATGACCGCGCCTTTCATGTCGGCGCGTATCCACTCGGGCTCGGGCTTGATCCCGATCTCGGCGAACATCTTCTTGGAAACACCCTCGGCGCACCTGAGGGGCGCGCCGATCTCGGCCTTCTTCTCGATGAGTATGGTGTCGATGCCCTTCTCGGCGCAGGATTTGGCCGCCATTCCTCCGGCGGGCCCCGCTCCGACGACAAGCACCTCGCATTTCAGCTCCTTCATTCCTTCGCCTCCATGGACAGGGCCCCGACAGGGCAGAGCCTGACGCAGCGGCCGCAGCGGTTGCAGGCATCGCTGAACGTCAGCACGTAATCGCAGAGGAAGATAGCGTTCTGGGGGCAGCATCCGACGCATCCCCCGCAGTGCAGGCATTTGTTCGTATCAACCTTCATCCGATTCACTCCTTGTTCTCAGCCGGGGCCTCGTCCGGGTCCTTGGGCACGATCAGCGCCTCGGCGAGCTGCTTGGCCTCCTCCTTGTGCTTCTCCTTCCACTCGGCCAGAGGAACGGAGAACTTCTTCTCGGTCTCCACGCGCATCTCGATCCCGCTGTTGTAGGCGCAGAACGGGATGATCTTGCAGTCGGGAGTGACGTAGTGGATGGAGCACCTCCTTACCCTCTCGACATCGTAGTTGTAGGAGTCCTGGAAGTGCATGGCACCGACGTACATGGCCCCCCAGGAGAACTTGGCGAGGGCGGCCTTGGACTTCTTGCTCATGATGCTCACGAGGGCGTTGATGAGGTCGTTCTTGGTCATGCCCTCGGGCAGACCGGCCTCGTTGATGCAGTTGAGCAGGAGCTTCCTGACCTTCAGCACCGTGAGCTTCTTGAACGCCGCCGTCTCCGCCTTGTGCGATATCTCGTCCATGCCCTTCACGAACCTGTCGACATCGATCATCCTCGGCATGGGCATGACGTTGTCCTTGTCGTCGATGAAGAGGTAGGTCGCGAGCCCGCAGTGGGGGTGCGTCGGGAACGTGATCTTGTTCTGTCCCAGGATGATCGACGCGTAGTTCGAGATGCCGGCCACGGTGGGCACCGGGTACCAGTCGTCCATGGTGGTGAATCCAGTCTCGTCGTTGATCGCCTTGGCGACGTCGGTGAGGGTGATCCTGCCCTTGTCGACCTCCTCGTGGGTGACCCTTCCGGTGAACGCGACAGGCTGGTAGTTCACTCCTCTGACGACCTCCCTGTGCTTGATGGCGAACTTCAGTATGTCCCCGATCTCGTCGTCGTTCAGGCCGCGGACGGTGGTGACGACGAGGACGATGGACGGGCTGTGGCCGGTCTCCTCCCTCAGCTTCATGCAGTTGGCGATGACGCCCTCCTTGACCTTCATCATCCAGCGGCCGCGGGACCTCCTGTAGATGTCGTCGTTCAAGCCGTCGAACTGGAGGTAGATGGTGTTGAGCCCGGCCTGCGCGCAGGCCTTGAGCTTGTCGTAATGGTTGCAGAACTCGATGCCGTTGGTGGCGATCTGCACCTGGGCGAAGCCCCTCTCCTTGGCGGCCTTGATGACGTCGACCAGCCTGGGATAGACGGTGGGCTCTCCTCCGGAGAACTGGACCGCGGTGCATTTGATGGGCTCCTCGCTCCTGAGGGCGTCGAGCATCTTGCAGACGGTCTCGAAATCTGGCTCATACACATACCCGGCATCGTTCGCGTTGGCGAAGCAGATGGGGCATTTCATGTTGCACCTGTTGGTCAGGTCGATGTTGGCCAGGGCGGTGGGCGACATCATGTCGATGCGCTCCCCGTCGATGACGATGTGGACGTTCTCGCCGTCCTTGAGCGACTTGTCCATAGGGTTCCTGAGCCCCGTGCCGTCCTTCGCGTATTTCTCGGCCTGCAGGTATTTCTTGGCGTCGGACCAGTAAAGGTCGCAGAAGTGGCCGTGCTCCGGGCAGTCCTTCTCCATATAGACCTTCCCGTCCTTTTCGAAAACATTGGCCTCGAGCAGTTTGCCGCACTCGGGGCATATGGACTGCGTCTTCTTCGGCAGTCCGACGGCCGCCGAATAGGGCTTCACAGTTGCGCTCATGACGGTTGCATTTGTTTATTATTAAATAATATTCTCCGTCGATTCGGCACGGGGCGCTCCCCTGCCAGAGGGATAATGCGGCAGTTGCCCCTGACTGCAGTGCGCCCGCTTATTATCCCCGGAGGGCGAAACGCCTGCCATGAAAGGGACAGCGATACGGGGGGACCGCAGGGGAGGCATGCCGTTCGCCCTGGCGGCGGTGGCGATCCTCCTGTCGGTCACCGCATACGGAGCGGTGCAGGCGGAGATCGAGGGAGCCAGGGACGGGGCGGAGGACTCCTGGAGGTCGGTGAAGGCGATAGATTCGGCGGCCGACGGCATAACGGCGTTCATAGAGCAGGGGATGGGGGAGAACGTACGGTCGGTGAGCCTCGATCCGGACGCCGGCGGGCTGGACGGCCGCCGCGCCGAGTTCTCCGAACGGATGGAGCGGTGGATGGGGTCCATGTTCCCGGCCGAGGACTCAGGCGTCCTCGTGAAGCTGAAAGGATGGACTGCGGAGCTGAACGTGGAGGACCTGAGGACCCAGGAGGGCCTGTACGCCGCGGACGGCTACACGCCCGCGTACCTCTACGCCGCCGGGACCGCTGACCTGACCTTCGAATCCGACTCCGGGAAAGCGCATCGGACGGTGGAGCTGAGGGCGGACGGAAGCTGCGCCCTGCCCCTCGCCATCGAGCGCGGGACGCTGTTCGAGAGCCTGCTCGAAGGCAACGGATCGATGATGTCCCAGATGATGCAGTACCAGCTGTCCTCCCTCGCTCAGTCGAGGATCATGAGCGGATACGGGGCATACGTGTCCGGAGAGAAGGGGACGGATTCTGTCATCACCGCCGAGGACGTGAAGGAGGCGTACAGCACCGTTCTCCGCGCAGCCGAGAGCATCGTCTTCAGGGACGCGGACGGGGAGATCGTCGGAGGCACGCGCGACATCGGGATGGACCTGGTCAGGAGCAGGGGAGGGCTGACCGTGGACCTCTCCGGCATGTACTCGCAGATAGCCTCTGCATCGATGGACAGGCTGATCGGGAAATGGTTCGACTACTTCCTCGGGTCGGAGATCATCAGCGCCCTCGACGGCGTCGCAGATACCCTGGCCGATGCCTGGGACTCCCTGGTCTCCTTCCTGACGAACAAGAAGACCGACTACTCGGCCGCTCCTTATATCAAAGAGGTCACCGGGAGGTCGGACTTCTCGGTGCGGGGATCGTTCGAGCTCCGCGTCCCGTCCCCGGCCGAGAACATGGGGGAGGTAAGCATCACGGTGCCCTACCCGGAGGCGGACCTGCTGCATTACGGGACCGTGGACCATTTCAAGAAGACCTACCGCGCGGACACAGACGGGCTCATGGAATGGATCACCAGCGTAGCGAACGGCGCGCTGGCACAGATAGCCGAAGCGCAATCGATGGGGACCGCCGCGATACAGGACAGGGGGAGCTTCGCCGATTCGGTGAGGGCGTTCGCGGAGGAGAACGCCTCCAGGTGCGACGCCGACTTCCTGAAGATACTCACCGCCCAGGTCCGCGCCGAAGGATACCCGGACCCGTTCTACACGGCGATATACAGGACCATCGAGGAGAACAGGGCCGACATCTGGACCACGGACCCGGAGGCGATCCTCCGGGACCGCCTGCCGGAGATCCGCGGCCTGCTGGTGTCCGCCTATTCCGAAGCGGGAGCGGACAGTGCCCTGGCGGAGAGCTACGCCGATGCCGGGATCGCCTCGCTCACGACCGCCGCCTGGAACCTGGCACAGTTCAGGGAGTACTCCGACAAGGTCGATGCCGAGGTCGCCGGGCTGTCGGCCCTCTGCGAAGTGGAGAAGAAGAGCAGCGCGATAATCCAGAAGGGCTGCGCCAAGATCCTCAGGCTCCCGCTGATAGCGACTTCGTTCGATACCGAGAAGCGCTTCGCCGAGCTGGCAGAGGAGTTCGCCCAATCCGTCGGCGCCGATCCTTTCGAAGGGCTGCGCGAGTATGGGAAGGAAGGGACGTTCGAGCTCCTGGGAGATGCCTCGAGCTTCGAGAAGCTCACCGTGGAGACGGATTCCCGCCCTTCGGTCTCGATCGCTAGGAACAGCGGGTCCAGCTCCCACTGCACCGACCTCTGCACTTTCGGGGCGGATTTCTGCTCGGTGTTCTCCGTGGAGGTGAATGATACCGTCACCTACAGCGTGACCGGGAGCGGCCCGCTCCAGAGCAGGCTCGGGACGGGCAACTGCGTCTTCAGGGCCTCGGTCCCGGTCAGCCTGAAAGCGGACGTGCCGGTGGTCTCCGGATGGCCCCTGAGCGGTTTCGAATACTCCGCAACCGACACCATAACAGAGGATGCCTGGAAGAAACTGGCAGAGTGGGCGGGAGAGCTGGCCGACCCGCTCATCAGCTACCTGCGCACAGTTGGCGAGCTCGGAGAGAGGCTGGCCGGTGCCGTCATGGAGATCGTGCGGGATTCCGGCATAGTCCGGGAGATCTACGAGCTCATCGGCTCCCGCACTGAGATGCTCGGCGAGGCGGTGGAGAAGATCCTCAACGATTCGGCCGGGAAGGTTCTGGAGTCTCTGACCGGAGAGGTGCAGGAGATCATCGACATCAAGGCCAGCAGCCAGACCGTCGGGATCGGCTACATGGGATGGAAGCTTACCTTCACGGTCTACGCCAAGAACATCGACAAGAGCTCCAAGGACCTGCTGAAGATCGGCGCCGAAGGCACCCTCGGGGGCTCCCCGATGAAGGCCTGGCTCACAGTGTCCCAGAACAGCAGCGGGTACAAGGTGCACGGGGGCTTCGGGTACACCGGCGACGGCTGGGGGATAAGCGGGACCTTCAACCCTTCGATGTACAGATCGGACCGCATCCTGACCGTCGACGGTCATTACGGGGACACAGAGGTGAGCATCTCCTTCCCGGAGGTCCAGGAATACCGGCGGATCGATGTCCGCCTTTCCGACATCCCCGGCATGGGCACCGTGCTCTCCAACCTCCCGTCCCCAGTTCCCGGCACCCTGATATCGGTGGACGCGGGCGCGGAGCTGAAGTACAATGTCCCGATGGAAGAGGGCCTTCTGATAAACGAGGCCGAATCCAACCCTGCGGGGGAGGACAAGGGCTCGGAATGGGTCGAGCTGCTGAATTTCTCCAGGTCGGAGATCAGCCTCGACGGCATGTCGCTGAGGAACTCCCGCGGCGCAACATGGGGGCTGAGCGGCACGATCGGGCCCATGGAGCACAAGGTCGTGACGTTCCCCGTAGCATTCCTGAACAACAGCGGCGAAAAGCTCGAGCTGCTGGCCGCCGACGGGTCCGAGATCGGCCATACGCCGAAGTTCAGCGACAGCGCCAACGACAGCACGACGTACCAGAGGACGGTCGACGGGTGCACCCAGTGGAAACGCGGGGAAGGCAGCCCCGGCGAGAAGAACTCGGGGCTCTTCGATGCCGACGGTTACCTGCTCTCTTCGGCCAAGGACATTGTCAAGGATGCCGCGCTGGAGGCGATCGACGAAGCAGGGCACGTGACGGACATGGACGGCCTCAGCCTGCTCTGCAAGAAGATAACCCAGAAGGTGATGGACAAGGTAGCGGAGGACATATCGGGGATGATCGTCGGCGCCCGCCTGTTCGCGGAGTGCCGCCTGCATGATGCGTCCGGAACGGCATGCACCGGGTTCCAGGCGTACATCGAGGTCGACCGCGGCACCGCCTCCGATGCCCTGAAGCTCCTGATGGGGCGCGCCGCCGAGCTGTTGCTGCACATCGACGACCCGTACAAGGTCAGCATCGCCGATGTGGCGCTCGGGGACGTGTACATCGGCGCGGAGGCGTTCGCCGGGATCGGGGTGCCGAAGTTCATCGACATGAGCGGGTCCCCCGAGACCAGCGCATCCATCGACGTCAACGTCAACGCGGAGGCCGTCTCGAACCTGCTGGGACATGACAGCGGAGCGAAGTGGAAGGTCAACGCCGGCATCGTGGTCCGCGACTGCCCGGCGTCCGCCGTCTCGTTCGGCAGCAAGTACGACAGCAGCATGAAGCACGACCTCTGGCTCATGCGCATGACCGTCTCCGGGAAGTGAACATCGGAGGGTGTTCCGGGCGCCGAACGCAGGCGTCCCGGCACATCCTTATTTATGCGCGATTACAATGGACTTCCATATGGCCGGAATGAACACGCAGATACCGACGGTCCTGACCGCCGAGGAGCTCATGGACAAGGCATTCCGCAGGGCCAGCAGGATCAGTAAGAAAGGCAGCGACTCCTTGGACACCAAGAAGAAGACCGCCCTTGCCAGGATCACGGCCTCGGGCGACATAGTCGAGACGACTCTCGTCGGCTACATCCAGAAGTTCCCCAGGATGGAGAAGGAGGACGACTTCTTCCCGCAGCTCGTGGACCTGGTGATAGGGATAGACCGCTACAAGAAGGCCCTGGGAGCCCTCAACTGGTGCGCCGGGAGGACGGAGCTGCTGAAGAAGCAGTCCCTCCGCGAGGTGCGCAGGACGAAGGACCCGGAGATAATCGAGTCCATCAGGAAAGGCTTCTACGGCAGGCTGGGGTCCTATGTCGACCAGATATCCAAGGACCTGCTCTTCCTGCAGGATGCCAAGAACAAGTTCAGGGACCTCCCGTCGATCGACCCCAAGATCCCGACCGCCGTCGTGGCCGGGTTCCCGAACGTCGGCAAGAGCAGCCTGGTGACCTGCATCAGCACCGCGGCGCCCGAGGTCGCCCCCTACCCGTTCACCACGAAAGGGATCACCATCGGGCACATCAAGGACGACTGGAGGATGTTCCAGATAGTGGACACCCCCGGGCTCCTCGACAGGAGCTTCGAGGACAGGAACGACATCGAGAAACAGGCGGTGCTGGCACTTAGGTACCTGACCGACATCATGATCTTCGTCCTGGATCCCTCGGAGACCTGCGGGTACCCGATGGAGAAGCAGGAGGACCTGCTGAGGACCGTCCGCGAGAACTTCGACGGCGTCCCCATAATCGTCGTCGAGAGCAAATGCGACGTCCTCAGGACTGACCATGACGCCATCCGCATCTCCGCCGCCACCGGCGAGGGGATGGAGGAGTTCAGGCAGATGCTCATCGGGAAGCTGAGGGAGATCCTGCGCAGCAGGCCCCTCGAAGAGCCGGAGGCTCCAGAGGCATCCGAATGAGCGAGGTCGCCGTCAGCGACGAGATGAGGGCTTATTTCAAAAGCCTCCAGGAGCAATCCGACGCGATCTTCGACCTGGCCGAGAAGGCCAGGAAAGAGGGCAAGGACCCGGTGGAGAAGGTCGAGATACCCAGGGCGGAGGACCTGGCCTCGCGTGTGGAGGAGCTGCTATCCGACTATCACGTGGAAGGCGTCGCGGACCTTATCCGCCAGAAGACCCAGGAATACGGGAACAGGGAGATCGTCGCCATCAAGGTGGCGGAGGAATACGCCAAACGCCCGGGCGAGAGCCTCGACAAGACCCTCGACAGGGCCGTGAGGCTCGGCCTCGCCATCATCACCGAGGGCATATTGGTCGCTCCCCTGGAGGGGATCGCGACCACCAAGATCGGCCATAACGCCGACGGGTCCACCTTCGCCGACCTGGTCTTCGCCGGACCTATCAGGGCGTCCGGAGGTACCGGGCAGGCCATGTCCGTGCTCATCTGCGACGTCGTGAGGCAGGCGCTCGGCATCGGGAAGTACATCCCCACCGAGGGAGAGATAGCCAGGTTCGATGAGGAGATCCCGCTGTACAAACAGTGCCAGCATCTCCAGTTCACCCCCACTTCGGAGGAGATCAGGACCATCGTCAGCGAATGCCCTGTCATGGTCGACGGCGAAGGGACCGAACGCGTGGAGATTTCCGGTTTCAGGGACCTGCCGCGCATATCCACTAACCGCGTCAGGGGAGGCGCCTGCCTGGTTATCGCCGAAGGCATGTGCCTGAAGGCATCCAAGCTGAAGAAGCACGTCGACAAGCTCGGGATCAAAGGCTGGGACTTCATCGGAAAGTACCTCGACATGCACAAGGCGGTCGACACCGACACCAAATCCAAGAAGAAGGTCGTCGAGCCCGCCTACAAGTATCTCAAAGATATGGTCGCGGGAAGGCCCATCTTCGGCCATCCCTGCCGTTTCGGAGGCTTCAGGCTGCGTTACGGCCGCGCCCGCACGTCCGGTCTCGCCGCCCTCGCCTACAACCCGGCGAGCATGTACGCCATGGACGAGTTCATGGCGATAGGGACGCAGCTCAAGATTGAGCGCCCCGGGAAAGCCTGCGTCGTCACCCCCGTCCGTTCGATCGAGGGCCCCACGGTCCTCCTGAACAACGGCGACCTGGTATACTGCGGCACCAAGGAAGAGTACATTAGCATCAGGAACAAGGTGGCGGAGGTCGTCGACAACGGCGAGATCCTCGTGCCGTTCGGGGAGTTCTGCGAGAACAACCACGTCCTCGTGCCCTGCGGGTATCCTACGGAGTGGCACAGGGAGGAGATAAAAGCGGCGAACGGAGGCGTCCTGCCGGACGATTGGGAGGACCCGACGTACGAGCGCTCGAAGGAGATGAGCAGGCAGTTCAAAGTGGCCCTCCACCCGAAGTTCAACCTCTTCTGGTCGGACATAGAGCTGCCCAGGCTGAAGGCCCTGAGGGGATATCTCGCCGAGAAGGCGAAGTTCCGTGACGGCCGCATATTCGTACCTACCGACCGCCAGCCTGTCCCCCAGCGTAAGGACGACGACCCGACGATGAAGAGGGTCCTGGAGGACCTCGGCGCCCTCCACCGGATGCAGGGGAACATCATCGCCATCGAGCAGAAGTACTGCCTGCCGATGATCGACTGCCTCGGCCTGAAGGTCGAGGGCGACAGGCTGGTGGAGAACGGCGATTTCGACGGGGAGGACTCGCTCGATGCCGTTTCCAAGGCGGCCGGCTACAAGGTGATGGCCCGCGCGATGACCCGCATCGGCACCCGTATGGGAAGGCCGGAGAAGGCCAAGGAGAGGACCGGGTCTCCGCTGTGCCAGTGCCTGTTCGCCCTCGGCGAAGAGGACAGCCCTAACCCTCAGAAGGACACCCTGTCGGTAATCAAATCGCTCCAGCAGGAGAACCACCTGGCTGCCGCCAGGAAGGTCATCAATGTGGCAATGGGGGCCCGCAGATGCCCCGTCTGCAACCGGGAGACGTTCCGCTGCTGGTGCAGGGACTGCGGAGTGCATACCTTCCCGTTCGAGAAGGCGAAGAAAGAGGGCGCCAAGAACTCCACCGTCGCCGTGAACGTGGAGGCCGAGTACAAGGCGGCCATGGACGCGGTCGGCGAGAGCGACTCCAAGCAGACCCTCAAATGCACCGATAAACTCACGTCCCGCACCAAGACCCCGGAACTGATGGAGAAGGGGATACTCAGGCGCAGGCACAATGTGTCGATCTTCAGGGACGGAACCATACGTTACGACATGACCGATATCCCCATCACCCACTTCAGGCCGAGGGAGATCGGGCTCACCATCGAGAAGGCGCATGAGCTCGGATACACTCACGACTGGAACGGCGCGCCGCTCACCGACCCGGAGCAGATCGTGGAGCTGAAGTGCCAGGACATCATCCCCGCGAGGGAATGCGGAGATTACATGGTCCGCGTTTCCCAGTTCGTCGATGACGAGCTCGAGCTGATCTACCATCTGCCGAGGTACTACAAGTGCGATAACCGGTCCGATCTGATCGGGAAGGTCGTCTTCGGGCTGGCCCCGCACACGTCCGGCTGCATCCTGTGCAGGATCATAGGGTACAGCAACATCCGCGGATGCTACGGCCACCCCTTTTATCATGCGTCCAAGAGGAGGAACTGCGACGGCGATGAGGACTGCATAATCCTGGCCCTCGATGCCCTGCTGAACTTCTCCAGGGTGTTCCTGCCGGACCGCAGGGGAGGGCTGATGGACTGCCCGCTCGTCCTGACCACCAGGCTGGACCCGAACGAGATCGACAAGGAAGCGCACAACGTCGACTGCAGGAGGTTCTACCCCCGCGAGTTCTACTATGCCGCCATGGACATGAAGGACCCGAAGGAGATGGAGAAGCAGATGGATCTGGTGGGAGGGAGGATCGGCACCCCGGCGCAGTACGAGGGGCTGGGATTCACCCACGACACCCCGGACATCTCCGAGGGGCCCAAGGAGTCCGCATACACCACCTTAGGCTCCATGAGGGACAAGATGTACGCTCAGCTGAACCTCGGCATCAAATGCCGCGCGGTAGACGCCAAGGATGTGGCGCTCAAGGTCATCAACAAGCACTTCATGCCCGACATGATCGGAAACCTGAGGAGCTTCGCCACCCAGACCGTCCGCTGCACCAAATGCGGTACGAAATACCGCCGTGTGCCCCTGGCAGGCGTCTGCACCAAATGCGGCCACGAGCTGAACCTCACCGTGCACGAAGCGTCCGTCCGCAAGTACCTCGAGGTCTCCAAGGACGTCTGCGAGAAGTACGATCTCGATAACTACACCAAGGAAAGGATCGGCATCATCGAGGCCAGCATGGACTCACTGTTCAACAACGACAAGATCAGGAAGACCAAACTGACGGACTTCTTCTGAGGGCCGATCCTGATGAATTGAAAAAAAACCGGCCCGCAGGGGCCGGAAATGTTTTTGATCAGTAGCCGCGGGGCTTGACAGGGTGCTCTTCGGCGCCCACGAGGGCGTCGGCCTGCGAAGCGATGGCAAGGGCCTCGGCGCTGAGGATCTCGACGGCCTTGTCGAGGACCTGCCTGGCGGTGAGGGAGCCGTCGGTCTCGAACTTGAACAGGAAGCTGTCGTCCTTCCAAGTGATCTTGACGACCGGCTTGTCATCGTGCATGAGGGCGGAAGCGGTGCTGCCGAAGGAGATGGCCTTCCATTTGTCGGCGACCTCGAGCCTGCCGTCCCTGACCTCGAACAGGCCGGGGCAGGTCTCGGCGAGCTTCAGGGTGTCGGAGTCGGACGCCCAGTTGGGGTCGATCTCGATCTCCGGCTCGTAGGAGTAGCCGACACCGAAGGCGGCCTGCCATTTCACGTGCTGCTTGGCCGTGCCCATGACCGCAGTGGCGTAGATCAGGACCGCCTGGTCGGCGGTGAGCTCCACGATGGGGATGAACTCGTCCTTCACCTTGAGCGAGCTGTCGCCCAGGGGGAGGAGGTCTCCCGACATGACGGTCGCGGGCCCGTGCTTGTTCAGACTGTACATGATGGTGCAGTGCGGGCAGCCTTCGCCGCCGCACTCGCACTTGTCGCGGAACGTGAACTGGGAGTAGTCGGTGGGCACGGGGATCATCCCGAGCCTGTGGGCGATGACCTCGTCGAAGAGGGAGGTCACGCTCTCGTACTCCTTGGCGTTCTCGTCGAGGTCGTTCTCGTCCTGGATGGGTCCCAGGTGGAACTCCACCTTGTCGATGGCCATCTTGGGGATGTCCTGCAGCATGGTGCGCCGGAGGGCGTTGGCCATCGCCGGCGAGGAGTCCTTCAGGATGAACTTCGCCTTCCTGTCCTCCATCTCGACGATCTCGATCTTCATGACAGGTCCTCCTCAGACCCTGCGTCCCCTGCGTCCGCCCTTGGGCTTGGTACCGTCGTGGGGTATCGGGGTGACATCCTCGATGCGCCCGATGGTGAGGCCGGCACGTGCGAGAGCACGGACAGCGGCCTGGGAACCGGAACCGGGAGAGGTCCCCTTGTTGCCTCCGGGGGCCCTGACGCGGACATGGATGCCGGTGATGCCCTTCTCGGCGGCGACCTCGGCGATCCTCTCGGCGGCCTTCTGCGCCGCGTAAGGCGAGGACTCGTCCTTGGCCTGCTTGACGATCATTCCGCCGGTGACCTTGGCCAGGGTCTCGGCCCCGGTGATGTCGGTCAGGGTGATCATGATGTTGTTGTAGCTCGAGTAGATGTTGGCGATTCCCCATTTCATCTGTGCCATCAGTTGTCAGCCTCCGTGATTCCTGCCTCTGCCGCGTCGGCCCTGGCGGCCGCCGCGTTCTCTGCATCTGCCTGGGCCCTGGCGGCGTCCCTGGCCTCGGATCCGGCGCCGGCGTTGGCGGCCGCGACCCTCATCGGGTGGTTCTCGTCGGTGAACGGCGAGGCGGGGTTGTAGGAAACAGTCCCCTCCTCTTCCCTGAGGACAAGGTATCCGGGAACGGTGACCTTGTGCCCGTCGACGAAGATGTGCCCGTGGTTGATGAGCTGCCTGGCCTGCTTGGGGGTCGCTGCGAGCCCCTTCTGGTAGACGATGGTCTGCAGGCGCCTGCTGAGGATGTCCTCGTCCTTCAGGACGAGGATGGCGTTGAGGTCCCCTCCGGTGACGGGGAGGACGCCGAGGCGTGCGCATTTCGCGATGAGCGCGTCGGTCTCGATCTGAGCCTGCTTGTCGCCGGTCCTGAGACGGGCCTGGAGCTCCCTGGACTGCTTCCTGAAGTTCCTGAGCATGGTCTCGGCTTTCCAGACCTCGGTCTTGTTCTTCAGACCGAAGGCCCTGACGATCTCGTTCTCCTGCTTGATCCTCTCTCCCTGCCAAGGGTGGGAGGGGGTGTCGTAGGTCTTCCTCGAGAATTTAGGATCTCCCATTCAAAACACCTCACTGAGTCTTGGGTGCAGCGCTTGCGGCTTTTGCATCCGATTTCTTCTGAACTCCGACTGCGAGGCCCTTCCTTCCGTTGGACCTGGTCCTCTGACCCCTGACCTTGTGGTGGGTGTCGTGCCTGACTCCGCGGTAGTTGCGGATCATCTTCATCCTGTTGATGTCGTCGTCCTGCATGATCCCGAGGTCCTGGCCGATAAGATGCATGTCGGCGCCGGTCTCGTAGTCCATCTGGCGGTTGACGGCCCAGGAAGGAGCGTACTGAACGTAATCGATGACGAGCTTCTCAAGGTCCTTGATCTGCTCATCGGAAAGGGATCCGATCTTGGCGGATCCGTCGAGCCCGGATTTCTTGACGATGATCTGGGCGACCCTCTTTCCGACTCCTTTGATGCTCTGGAGCCCGATGACGACGTGCTTCTGACCGTCGATATCGGAGTTCGCCATACGGACGATGTAGTTGAAATCCTCGCCCTCGGTCTTCGCGGGGCCTTTCTGCTGCTTGCCGGCCGCGGCCTTCTTCTTGTCCGCGACGGTCTTGGGCTCCGCAGCCTTCTGATTGCTAGCTTTGGGTGCTGCCATATTCTGTTCCTCCGTAAATGTTCCCGGCGCCTTCAGGCGCAGGGAATGCTCAAGCGCGGGGCCCGCACCGGGACGCGCTCTCGGTTTTCGTCCTGGCATGCAGAACGGGTCCCGAGTTTACGTTGGATGCTCGATTCCATTATAGTATAAAAACATGGGCGCAGAGACAGCGCACGCGGCCGTCAGAGCCTGCCGAGCTGAAAGTATTGATGGTGCCGATGGCCGGATTCGAACCGGCGAACCGCTAGGGAGCAGATCTTGAGTCTGACGCCTTTGGCCAACTCGGCTACATCGGCTTGCTGTTCCCCAGAAGCGTCCGGGGATATTTAGGTTCCTAGTGCCGGACGGCCCAGAGGGCCGCCGGCCGAGGATCCCTTACGGGGAAGTGGTGATCTCCCCGCGCTTCCCGTCGATGTAGAAGGTGTACTCGAACTGGGAGACCATGCCCCCGTCGACCTCCTTCAGGATGTTGAAGCCGGAGAGGACCCCCTTGCGCAGCAGGAACCTGACCCACTTCTCAGCGTCCGGGTAGTCGCAGGACCTGGCGCAGAACGGGGAGCTCGGGAACTCCTTCTTGGCGTACTCGAGGAAATCGTCGGCGCCCTCGTTCCCGGTCTTCTTGTCGTTGGACAGTATGACGATGTTCCCCCATTTCCCGTTGACGACGTACCCTCCGCCGTTGGTGGCGAAGGGCTCGATGGCCACCGTCATGCCGGATTTGATCACAGTCTGGTCGCCGGAATCGTAAGGCGGCACGGAGAATCCCGCGTGGAGGTTCCAGCGGTCGATCTGGTGCCCGCAGAGGTTCTCGACGACCTTGAAGCCGGAGCCTTTCACGCTGTTCTCGATCACAGAGCCGACATCGCAGAGCCTGACGCCGTCGCCGATGAACTCGCCGACGGTATCCCTCGCCTTCTTGGCGGCGGCCACGAGCTCGGTGTAATCGCGGGTGCCGACCTCGACGGTCCCCGCGGTGTCCCCGATGTAACCGTCGAGCATGCCGCCGCAGTCGATCTTGACGACGTCACCGGTCTCGAGGACGGTCTCGTCCTTGCAGGACGGGGTGTAATGGGCGGCCTCGTCGTTCCTGCTGATGTTGCAGGGGAACGAGAGCCCGCACCCGTGCTTGCGGATGTACCCCTCGACTTCCTGCGCGATATCATACAGCTTCGCTCCCGGCTCGCAGAGGCTCATGCCGAGCTCTCTGGCGGCGCCGGATACCACTCCGACCTTGCGGAGCTTCTCCAATCCGTCCGCGTCAAGCATTCAGAACATCTCTTATCATTTTGTCAGTGATCGGTCCGGGGCGGACGATCTCGTACTCCCTGTCCTTGAGCCATACGATGGTCGACGGCCTGTCGGAGGTGCTGGGCCCGGCATCGATGTAAGTGGACACCGTATCGCCGAAGGCGACGCGCGCCATCGAGATGTCGGTGGCATCGGGATGGAAATGCCTGTTGGCCGAGGTGGCGACGATGGGGCCGGCGCGCTTGGCGAGCTCGATGGCCATCGGGTGGTCGGGGATGCGGATCCCCACCTTGTCCGAGGATGCCGTGACGATGTCAGGGACCTCGGGCCTCTTCTTTATGATGATGGTCAGGGGCCCCGGGAGGAACGCCTTGATGAGCTTGTCGGCGTTCTCGTTGAGGACAGCGATGGATTCCATCATCTTCCTGTCGGCGACGGCCACGGAAAGGGCCATGTCGAACGGGCGGTTCTTGGCAAGGTAGAGGTTCTTCACAGCGGCCTCGTTGAATATGTCCGCTCCGATCCCGTAGACGGTATCGGTAGGGTAAACGACGAGTTTTCCCTCGGAGATATCCTCTGCACCTGACATGGCGGCCTGGATGCAGTCATCGTTGAGCCCGTTGGAGCAATCGCACTTTATGATCCTCAATTCACCAGCCTTCCATCATCGTCAAAGCGGTCCTCACTGACATATTTCCGTCCGCTGAGACCGTTCCGTGTCCAGGATAGAGGTATGAGATATCAAAATTGCGCAGCTTCTCGAGCGACGCTATCATGTCCTCTGCAGACCCTCCCGGGAAGTCCGTGCGGCCGACACCGCCGTCGAACACAGTATCCCCGGAGAACAGCGAATGCGAGATCTCATCGTAGAGGCAGATGCTCCCGGGAGTGTGCCCGGGCGTCTCGATGACGCGGAGCCTGTATCCTCCGAGATCGAAAACATCCGTCTCCCCGATCGGCCCGCAGACCATCGGACGGACGCCCGAACCGGCGATGGCACGGGCCTCGCGCCAATCGGCGTATGCCATACAGCCGAACTCGTCCTGTATGTCCGGAGCTCCGCCGATGTGATCGGCATGGCAGTGCGTGAGGATCATGAGATCCAGTTTCCTGTCCCCCAGTATGCTGCGGATCTGGGATATCACGCCTGAAGAATCGTCGCCGCACCCGGCATCGATCAGGCAGGTCCTGTCCGATACGAGCAGGTAGATATTGGAATTGAAGCCCCTGTGCGCTTCTATCAGATGTATCGTCATCCGAATGAGGATAGAACGGCGGAGATGATAAACGAATCCGTCAGGAACAAAAAAAAACAGAAAAGAATTGGAAAGAAAAAATGGAAGAGAGACTTTCATACGAAACCTGTTTGACTGCTAGACCACATCCAGCGGCAAAGCCGTTAGTAAGCCAGGACTGAATACCTCGGATGGCCTCGGTACTTACATCCGGCTCCTATCAAACTCCTCATATACAGAGTGGCTTATAGTGCCTCTTTTTCAAGGTTGCTTCGAGCTTAGATGCCTTCAGCTCTTATCAACTACCGCGTGGCTACTCAGCTTGCCTTGTCAGACAACTGATAAACTAGAGGCGACGAATCCATGTTCCTCTCGTACTAATGGATCCTTCTCGTCAGGCACTTACAATTCCATCAAAAAGCAACAAAACTGTCTCGCGACGTTTTAAACCCAGCTCACGATCCCTTTTAATGGGCGAACAACCCCACCCTTGGCAGCTGCTGCACCACCAGGATAGGGAGAGCCGACAGCGAAGTAGCAAGCCACGGGGTCGATATGAACTCTTGCCCGTGACAACTCAATTATCCCCAGGGTAATTTTTCTGATATCAATCACCCCCATTTGGGAGGTTGATTGGTTCGCTAAGCCATAGTTTCCTATCTCCGAACCCTATTGTCTGGTTCCGAGTCAAGCTAGCTTTTACCTTTACATTCTTCGTAAGATTTCTGACCTTACTGAGCTAACCATTGGGCGCCCTTGTTATCTTTTTGAGGGCGTGGCGCCCCACCCGAACTGCCCGCCTATAGCTGTCCCCTCGAAAGGGTGAGTCGTAAGAAGCGATAAGGTCGGTATTTCACTGTCCTCTCGGAGCGATGCTAGCGCACCGTCCTGGGTAACGAGTCCCGACTATTCTACACATATCGCCTCCTACAACAACAACAGGTTGCAGTGAAACTCCATGGGGTCTTCGCTTTCAGATGGAATGATCTGGATTGTGCACCAGATTGATTGTTTTCACTAGCGTCAAGGTAGGGACAGTAGAAACCTCGTTGAGCCTTCATGCAAGTCGCCAATTAAGCGACAAGGTATTACGCTACCTTAAGAGGGTCATAGTTACCCCCGCCGTTTATCGGTCCTTCAACCGGTTGAAACCGGAGTTCAGATGCCGACACTGGGCAGGCTTCGGCCCCAATACACATCCTTTCGAACTAGCTGGGACCTATGTTTTTACTAAACAGTCGGATTTCTCTTGTCACTGCGACCAGTAACTCTCATTACTGGCACCCTTTATCCCGAAGTTACAGGGCTATTTTGCCGAATTCCCTTACCTTGATTATGCTAACACGCCTTAGGCTACTCACCTAGGGACACCTGTGTCGGTTCTTGGTACGATTCCTACAATTGTAACTATGGTGGGTTCACTGGGACCAGGGATCATCAGAAGCGGGATTTCTCCCGCATCATCACGCTTTCAGGAGTTTCTCACCATTACGGTTCTTCGCTCCCTTACACGCTTGAACAAGCAGACAAACTTGCTCCAACTACCCCGATCCTGCACCATAGGCAAAGAAAGTAGAAGTTCAGGAATATTAACCTGATTCCCATTCGATATCCTCGATTAAGAGATACCTTAGGATCGACTAACCCTTGGCTGACGAACATTGCCAAGGAACCCTTGCCCCTGCGGCGACATGGATTCTCACCATGCTATGCTGCTACTCACTCCATGATCCTCGTTGGTACACGGTCCATAGGACCTCACGGCCCTACTTCTGCCCATGCACCACGCCCCGCTATCAAATTACATTGCTGTATTCTTAAGTATCGGTACTCAGTTTAGCCCCGTCCATTTTCTGGGCCCATAATCTAGACCGGTGAGCTGTTACGCTATCTTTAAAGGGTGGCTGCTTCTGAGCTCACCTCCCGGTTGTATTGGACTACTGACGCCATTTCATGTTACACTTGACTGAGATTTGGGGACCTTAACTTAAGGCTGGGTTCTTTCCCTTACGGTAACCAAGCTTACCCCGGGTTACCTTGCATCCGATGTCTACGGTGAACGCAAGTTCGGAGTTTGACAAGACACCGAGAGGTTTCCCTCCCTAAGCATCCAATCGGTGCTCTACCTCACGTTCTGCCTCGATCGAAGTCTAGCTGCGACTAGTTTCGCGGGGAACCAGCTATATCCGGCCTAGATTGGCCTTTCACCCCTATACCCAAGTCATCCAAACGATTTGCACATCAGAACTGGTTAGCTCCTCCACCTCCCCTTCGGAAGGCTTCAAGCTGCTCAGGCATAGATCGACCGGCTTCGGGTCTCCGCACCATTGACTAAAGGCGAGCACACCTTGTCCCTCGTAAAAACTGCGGACAATCGGTTTCCCTTCGGCTACCTAATTTAATAGTTAACCTCGCCAATGACCAGAACTCCATGGATCGGTTTTCTAACCGAACTATACAACACTGGTCCACCATTGCTGGCTTCTTCCCTTTCATGCCGTATAAATCTATAACCGTATGGTTTCAGGTCTTTTCATCTCCCGTTAAGGGTACTTTTCAGATTTCGCTCACGCTACTACTGCACTATCGGACTAGAGTAATATTTAGAATTGGAGGCAAGTGTCCCCCATCTTCACGCGAGATATCCAACTCACGTTACTCTGGACATCCATCAATCTCCGTACAGACCTTCTACTAAGGGGCTATCACCCTCTATGGCGTAGTTTTCCAACTAACTTCGTATATTTCTGCCCAAGGAGTAAATGGGTCCACACCACATCTCCCCATGCTTTCACATGAGGATTCAGTTTGTTCTATGCCGCGTTCGATCGCCTTTACTAGCGGTATCTCGGTTGATTTCTTTTCCTGCGGGTACTAAGATGCTTCAATCCCCCGCGTTCCCTGTCATTACTGACAATTCCGAAGAATAGGAAGTCCCATTAGGTGATCGTCGGATCATAGGCTTCTTGCACCTTCCCGACGCTTATCGCAGCTTGACACGACCTTCATCAGTTCTCTAGCCGAACCATCCCCCATACGGCGTAGCAACGCCGCTGGCGTATGATCTAGCACACGTCCAGGTTTCGTATGATCGATCGTCATAGGGTATTGTTCCGCCTCTCTTCCTGTGCGGTACCCTCAATCTCTTCCCCGCATGAGTCATCCTCACCGGGTGCATGATGATGAGTCAGGTTTCGCGCCCAACTCAGCAAAAATCCCAGATGCGAGGGTTATATTTAAGCCTTCGCATTCAGAAGATTTTCGCTGTTTTTAGGCAGCGAGCCTTCCCTCTATAATTCGCAAGTAATTCTTGCGGATCACACGATGTTACACATCGCGCATACCCCTCTACACACAAGTAGTATATATAATTAACGGGGGACCGGTTTCGTCACGGCGTGAAAACTGTGAAAATGAGGCCAGGAATGCATTTTTTGAGCCTCATGAGGTCCGGGTAGTACAGGCGGATGCGGTCTTCGGAGTGCACGCGGCGCTCGAGGATCCTGGCGACGACCGCCGTCTCGACCGTTCCGTCTATCTTCCAGCCCCCTTCCTCGGAGGTTGTGTCCGTCGAGACGAACAGCGGAAGCTTGAGCAGTATCTTCTCCTGGTCCGTGCAGATCGAGCTGAGGTAGTCTATGCCGGCCCTGCTGAAGGATGCCTTCTCCCCGCTGCGCGTCTCGAAGGTGTCGCCGCCGTTCTCTATGTAATCCATGAGCGTGCGGCGCCTGACTGGCAGTTCGCTGTTCATCCCTGCGAGCATCGCCTTGATGTTGCGCGGATCGTCCTCGATGCCGAACTCCATGCTCTCCCGGCCCTCCTTCGTCTTCCTTTGCCTTTATCTTATTTATTATATTAAAGGAGGTAAGAAACATGGCCGGGCCGCTGTGCCTGCCGCCGGGCGGCCGCAGGGCCCTTCTCCGCGCACGTGATGCCGGATACAACGCAGGCCTGACGGGCCGGCAACTCGCTTTATAACTGCACCCGATACGTGGTCGCGTGTCTGTCAATCCCGAACTCGAGAAGGCTCTGCAGGAACACCCGTGCTACAGCGAGGCCGCCCACACTGCCTATGCGCGCATGCATATCCCGGTGGCCCCCAAGTGCAATATCCAATGCAATTTCTGCAACCGCAAGTTCGACTGCAGCAACGAATCCCGCCCGGGAGTCACCAGCGAGGTCCTGACCCCGGAGCAGGCGGCAGCGAAGATCGCCTACGTGCGCGAGCACGTCCCCAACCTGAAGGTGATCGGCATCGCCGGGCCGGGGGATCCTCTGGCCAACGAGGAGACTTTCGAGACCCTCGCCCTCGTGAAGGAGAGGTTCCCGGACCTCACTCTGTGCATTTCGACCAACGGCCTCGCCCTGCCGGACAGCGCGGAGAGGCTGTACGGCCTCGGCGTCAGGTTCGTCACCGTGACAGTCAACGCCCCGGACGAGGAGACCGGGGCCGAGGTCTACGGATCGGTCATCTGGGAAGGCAGAAGGCTCACCGGGAGGGAGGGGGCGCGGATACTGCTGTCCCGGCAGATGGAAGGGATCGAGAAATGCGCCGCCCTCGGGATGCTGGTGAAGGTCAACATCGTGATGATCCCCGGGAAGAACGCGGACAGGATCCCCGAGATCGTGAAGATGGCCAAGGCCAAGGGGGCCTACATTGTCAATATCCTGCCGTTCATCCCCGTGAAAGGGACCGCTTTCGAGAACCTCCGCCCTCCGACCGCGGAGGAGAGGAAGGCCCTCATGGACCTGTGCTCGGCGGACGCCCGCATGATGCGCCATTGCCGCCAGTGCCGCGCGGATGCCGTGGGCCTGCTGGGAGAGGACCGCTCGGCGGAGTTCGCCGGCTGCGGGTACGGGTCCGGCAACGGCTGCGGGCCTGCGGAAACCGGCCCTAACATGGTATCGTTCCGCACCGGGAAGTACGTGATAGCGCTGGCCTCCGAGAACGGGAGGAACGTCGACAGCGGCTTCGGCAGCGCCTCCCGCTTCCTTGTATACTCAGCTGACGGCCCGGACATCAGGTTCCTCCGCGAAGTCCGCCCGGCCGATCTCGCGAAAGAAGTGGCAGGGCGGTCCCACAAGGAGCATGTAGAGGAGATCGTGACCCTTCTCGACGACTGCGACATCATAGCCGTGAAGGAGATCGGAGATATGCCGAGGGCGGTCATCGAGGGACGTGGGAAAAGGGTCATCGTCACCGAGGGCGGAGTGAGGGAGACCGTGTCCTCGGTGCGCTGATCCCCCGCCGGGCATCCCGGCGGCCCTGTTTTCCCTTTATTTTGGTTTTATCTCCATTTTTTTAATATATTTAGGAATGCTTAAATTATTTCATGGAAGCAAGAAAGAGGCTGAGAAGGCTCACTGCCTATGCCGGCCGCTACAGGTACCTGACATACGCCTCGCTGGTGCTGTCGACGGCGAGCGCCCTCCTGTCCGCGGTCCCGTATTATTACATATGGAAGATACTGGACGAGATCATCGGCTCGATGCCGGATTACAGCGAGGCCGACGGCGTGGTCGGATACGGCATCGCCGCCCTCGCCTTCACAGCGGCCTCGGTCCTGGTCTACATATGCGCCCTGATGTGCTCGCACCTGTCGGCCTTCCGCATCGCCAAGAACATGAGGAAGGATATGCTCGAACGCATCCTGAGCCTCCCTCCCGGGGCCCTTGACGCAGCCGGGACGGGGAAGATCAGGAGGACCGTCTTCGATTCGGCGGCCGCCACCGAAACGTACATGGCCCATCAGCTGCCGGACCGGGCCGGCGCCTGCGTCCTGCCGGTCGCCTTCGCCGTCCTGCTGTTCCTATTCGACTGGCGCCTGGGCCTGGTCTCCGTGCTCGTGGTCGTCATGGCGGCCGCCGCCATGCTCAGCATGGCAGGCGGAAAGGCCCTCAGGAAATCCCTGGAGTCCTACCAGACGGCGCTCGCCGGCATGAACCGGGAGGCCGTGGAGTATGTGCGCGGCATGTCCGTGGTGAAGACCTTCCAGCAGACCGTGGACTCATTCCGGGAGTTCAAGGCGTCCATCGACGGTTTCGGCGAGTGGGCCGTGAAGTACACCATGTGGTGCCGGAAGCGCATGACCGCTTTCGTGGTCATCTCCAGTTCGGCCATCTCCCTCCTGATAATCACCGCCCTCGCCCTGAACGGCGGGACGGACTGGTCCTCGGGGTTCCTGTCCGACTTCATCTTCTACGTGGTGTTCACGCCCATCATCTCGCTCCTCCTGCTGAGGATAATGTACTCGAGCAGGGAGGGGATGATCGTGGACGATGCCCTCGCCCGCGTCGATGAGCTCCTGGCACAGGAGCCGCTCCCCGAGCCGGAATCCCCGAAGGCCCCCGAGAACATGACCGTGAGGTTCGAAGGAGTCACGTTCACCTATCCGGGCTCGGAGACCCCTGCCCTGAGCGGGGTCGACATGGAGATCCGCCAGGGGGCCGTGACCGCTCTCGTGGGTCCCAGCGGGAGCGGGAAGAGCACCGCCGCCGCCCTGGCCTGCCGGTTCTGGGATCCGCAGGAGGGGAGGGTGACCATCGGCGGCATCGATATCAGGGACATCGGCAGCGCGAAGATGGGCGAGATGGTCTCGTTCGTGTTCCAGCGCAGCGGCCTGCTCAAGGACACCCTGCTGAACAACGTCAGGGCCGCCCGCCCGTCGGCGACCGAGGAGGAGGTGGCCGAGGCCCTGCGCAGGGCTCAATGCAGCGACATCGTGGCCAAGCTCCCCGAGGGGCTCGGCACCATGCTGGGGCCCGGGGGAGCGCACCTCTCCGGCGGGGAGGTCCAGAGGCTGGCCATCGCCCGCGCCTTCCTGAAGGACGCGCCCATCGTGATCCTCGACGAGGCGACGGCGTTCGCCGACCCGGAGAACGAATACCTCGTCCAGAGGGCCTTCGAGGAGCTTTCCGCCGACAGGACGGTGCTGATGATAGCGCACCGCCTGACCACAGTGCGCCGGGCAGACCGCATATACGTGATGGACGGAGGGAGGATATCCGAGTACGGGACCCATGACGAGATGGCCTCCGGGAACGGCAGGTACAGCCGCATGTGGAAGGAGTACACCGAATCCGTCGACTGGAAGATCGGGGGGACGCCGCAATGACGCTGAGATCGCGCACATGCGAGCGCCTGGCACTCACCGACGAAGGCTATGACAACTACGTCAGGAGCACGGCCGGCAGAGTGGCCTTCAACTGCACCCTCATCATACCCGTGATGGCGGCGTTCCTGCTCATATGCGACGTCATGGGAGACAACAGCTACGACTTCGACATCAGCGTCTGGGTCTATGCGGCCATCCTGTGCGTTTCCGCCGTCCTCTCCTATGCCGTCTACCTGTGGTCCTACGACCGCTCCTACACCGATGTCTACCGGGAGAGCGCGAACGTCCGCACGGCGATAGCCGAGAGGCTCAGGAAACTGCCGATGTCCTTCTTCGAGAAGAAGGACCCCACCGACATCACCGAGAGGATCATGGGGGACGTGACCCAGCAGGAGCAGGCCATGTCGGAATGGTTCCCGCTCATGGCGAGCGCCATGATCTTCGTCGGAGCGATGAGCGTGGCGATCCTCCTCTTCAACCCCCTGCTGGGCGCCGCCGCCCTGTGGCCCGTGCCGATATCGATCGCCATGGTGTTCCTCTCCAAGAGGGTCCAGAACAAGTACAACGGCCGCAAGGCGAAGGCCCTCCTGGAGGTCAACGAGGGCATACAGGAGTACCTGGAGAACCTGTGCGACCTGCGCACCAACGGCGCCGGGGAGGAGTACCTCGCCGGCCTGAACAGGAAAATGGATAAAGCCGAGAAGAGCCAGATATCGGCGGAGCTGGCGGTTTCGGTCTTCGTGGTGGCCGCCCAGCTGCTGCTGAAGTTCGGCATCGTGACCACGGCCGCCGTCGGAGGATGGATGCTGACCGAAGGCAGCGTCAGCGTCTACGTGTTCATCGGCTACATCATCCTGGTAGGAAGGGTCTACGACCCGCTGGACCAGGCGCTGCAGATGCTGGCCGCCATCAACTCCGCCGAGTACAACATATCCCGCCTGAAGGACCGGAGCAGACCGGCAGGCAGGATTTCTCCCCGAACGGGCATACCGTGTCGTTCGAGGACGTGGGATTCTCCTACGAAAGCGGGAACGCTGCCCTCAGGCACATCAGCTTCACGGCGGAGCAGGGCACCGTGACCGCCCTCGTAGGGCCCAGCGGGAGCGGCAAGAGCACGGCGGCGAAATTGGCGGCCAGGTTCTGGGACATCGATTCCGGGAAGATAACCCTGGGCGGGACGGATATCTCGGAGATCGATCCGGAGACGCTGCTCTCGCATTACTCCATCGTGTTCCAGGACGTCGTCCTGTTCAACACGACCGTCCGCGACAACATCAGGGTCGGGCGCCGGAACGCAACGGATGAGGAGATCGAGGCAGCCGCCGAGGCGGCCGCCTGCGGGGAGTTCATCAGCAGGCTGCCTGAAGGGTACGATACGGTGATCGGCGAGAACGGGGCCAAGCTCTCAGGCGGCGAGAGGCAGAGGATCTCGATAGCCAGGGCCCTCCTGAAGAACGCCCCCGTCATCCTCCTGGACGAGGCCACCGCCTCCCTCGACGCCGAATGCGAGAGCCAGGTGCAGAGGGCGATATCCGCCCTCATAAAGGACAAGACCGTGCTGGTGGTCGCCCACAGGATGAGGACCGTCCGCAATGCCGACTGGATCGTGGTCCTTTCCGACGGGGAGATCGCAGAGCAGGGGACGCCCGGGGACCTCCTGGCCAAAAAGGGGATCTTCGCCGGGATGGCGGAGCTGCAGTCCTCTTCCGGCAGCTGGAAGATGGGCTCTGCGGACAGGGCCTGAGGGCGGCCCTGCGCCCCCGGGCCTTTTTTTAAACTACTTATAGGGGCACCCTATAGCGCGCACACATTCGGAAGTGCGCGCATGGAAGCACAGGAACTCAGAGAAGCATACATCAATTTCTTCAAAGCAAGGGGCCACGTCCAGATCCGCTCGGCCTCGCTCATCCCCGAGAACGACCCCACCGTCCTCTTCACCACCGCCGGGATGCATCCCCTCGTGCCCTATCTCCTGGGCGAGAAGCACCCAGCCGGGAAGCGCCTCACCGACTTCCAGAAGTGCGTCAGGACGGGCGACATCGACGAGGTCGGGGACGCCAGCCACCTGACGTTCTTCGAGATGCTCGGGAACTGGTCCCTGGGCGACTACTTCAAGAAGGAGTCCATCGCCTGGAGCTACCAGCTCCTGCAGGAGGTCCTGCACATCCCGCCCGAGCAGCTGGCCGTCACCGCCTTCGCCGGCGACGCCGATGCCCCCAAGGACACCGAGACCGCCGAGCTCTGGAAGGCCCAGGGCATCGCGGAGGACCACATCTTCTTCCTCCCGAAGGAGGACAACTGGTGGGGCCCCGCCGGCCAGACCGGGCCCTGCGGGCCCGACACCGAGATCTTCTTCATCGACAAGACGAAGAAGCCTTGCGGGCCTGAATGCCGCCCCGGCTGCCACTGCGGGTACTACACCGAGATCTGGAACAACGTCTTCATGCAGTACTTCAAGGACGCCCAGGGGAAGTTCTCGCCCCTGAAGCAGAAGAACGTCGACACCGGGATGGGCCTCGAGAGGGCGCTCCGCGTCGTCAACGGCGTCGAGACCGTCTACGACACCCCGCTCTTCACCCCCATCCTCGGCAAGATCGAGGAGCTCTCCGGCAAGCCGTACGCCGAGAACCAGAAGGCGTTCCGCGTCATCGCGGACCACATGCGCGCCTCCACATTCCTCATCGCCGATGGCGTCGTCCCCGCCCGCATGGGCGGAGGTTACATCCTCCGCAGGCTCATCAGGAGGGCGAGCCGCTACATGAACCAGCTCGGTGTCGAGGGAGCTCGCCTCTCAGAGATCTCCGAGGTCGTCATCCGCGACTACAGCAAGGCCTACCCCGAGCTCAGTGAGAACAAGGAGAACATCCTGAACACAGTCTCCGCGGAAGAGCAGAAGTTCCATTCGACCCTCAAGAAGGGGCTGAGGAAGCTCGACGAGGTCATCGCCTCCTGCGGCGACTCCAAGGTCCTCGACGGGAACGAGGTCTTCCACCTTTACGACACCTTCGGGTTCCCCATCGAGCTCACCAAGGAACTCGCGGCAGAGAAAGGCTACAAGGTAGACGAGGAGGACTTCAAGAACAGGTTCAAGCAGCACCAGGAGACCTCCAGGATGGACACCAACCAGGTGTTCAAGGGCGGCCTCGCGGACCACTCCGAGGAGACCACCAAGCTCCACACCGCCACCCACCTGCTGAACGCCGCCCTGAGGAACCTCATCGACCCCAACATCAGGCAGAAAGGCAGCAACATCACCGCCGAGAGACTCAGATTCGATTTCAACTTCGACAGGAAGCTCGAGCCCGAGGAGATCGCGAAGATCGAAAAGTACGTCAACGACGCCATCAAGGCCGACATCCCGGTGGTATGCGAGGAGATGACCCTCGAAGAGGCCCGTGCCAGGAACGCCATCGGCGTGTTCGACAACAAGTACGGGGAGCGCGTCAAGGTCTACACCATCGGTGACGTCTCCTGCGAGATCTGCGGCGGCCCCCATGTGAAGCACACCGGCGAGCTCCAGGGATTCAAGATCCTCAAGGAGCAGAGCTCGGCGGCCGGCGTCAGGCGCATCAAGGCCGTCGTCGGCAAATTCGACTGAAACCTCTTTCACGGGGGCCTCCCGGCCCCCGAATAATGGACGATGCCGAGGTCCCGTACGGATGCCTGTTTGACATTGACATCGGGGCGGCATGTGAACATGTCGGCAGCCAGTTTTATTCCGTTATAACCGCCATTCCACTCTCATGGAAGAAAGCCAGGACCCCAGGGAGCAGCTCGGATTGGTGCAGATATACACCGGCAACGGGAAAGGCAAGACGACGGCGGCCCTCGGGCTCGCTCTGAGAGCCTCCGGAAGGGGCCTGAAGGTCCTTTTCCTGCAATTCCTGAAGCCGGAAGGAGGATACGGGGAGCAGCTCGCATGCGCGAAGATCCCCGGCATAGACCTCATACCGATGGGGCTGGACCACTTCGTGGGAATAGCCAAGGGAGAGGACGTCGCCGCGGCTCACAGGTGCCTCAGCAAGGCCGCAGAACTTATGGGCACCGGCAGGTACGATGTGGCCGTGCTCGACGAGAGCGTGAACGCCGTCAGGCTGAAGCTGATCACCTCGAAGGAGCTCATAGACGTGCTCAAGGGCCGCCCGGAGCATGTGGAGGTCATCCTCACGGGGAGGGGCGCGACCGAAGACCTCGTCGATTATGCGGACCTGGTGACCGATATGAGGCTGGTGAAGCATCCGTTCGATAAGGGGATAGACGCCAGAATCGGGATAGAATATTGAACAGGCATCCCGGAAAACCAGCATCCGCGCATGCAGATGCACTCGGATCAGACAGCGAACAGGATATACAATGGTGGACAGTGCGCGATTTGAACGCGCGGCCTCCTGCTTGCAAAGCAGGCGATCTTCCAGCTGATCTAACTGCCCGTTAGCCCGTTAAACCTCAGGCTGTGCGGACGATTGAGCGGGCGGATATATAACTTTTCATGGCCCGCTTGCATCTCTGATGGCTGCAGGAGCATATGTTCCAGATATCCGGACGGAGGATACCGGCCGCCTGTCAGGGCATCGGCTTATTATATCCGCCGCGCATGGAAGAACGAGGAACCGGGGCGCGTCCCTGGTATGAACTATGTACGTCCTCGGCGAGAAACTCAGAATGTCCCTGTTCGGGAAGAGCCACGGCCCGTGCGTCGGCTGCATTGTCGAAGGAGTCCCGCAGGGCACGATCATAGATGCAGAGGCCGTCGCGCACGACATGACCCTCCGCCGCCCTTCCCCCGGCATCGGGACGGCCAGGCGCGAGAAGGACGAAGCGGTGTTCGTTTCCGGCGTCAGGGACGGGAAGGCGGACGGCAACCCGATTATCATCGAGATAGCCAACGCCGACACGGACGATTCCAAGTACCTCCCGTTCGAGGAGACCCCGCGCCCCGGCCACGCCGACCTGCCGGCGCTCCTTTCCATCAGGAAGTTCGACATCCGCGGCGGAGGGCAGTTCTCCGGGCGCCTGACGGCGCCGATCGTCGCGGCCGGCGCGATCGCAAGGCAGATACTGGAACGGAAGGGCATCCGCATCGCCTCGTTCTGCAGGTCGATCGGCACCGTGTCCGATGATGCCGAGCGCACCTTCGCGGACGCCGAGGCTTCCCGCGCGTTCCCGACCCGCGCCTGCAACGCGGAACTGGATTCGAAGTTCTCCGAGGAGATAATGGCCGCCAGGAAGGACTCGGACAGCGTCGGGGGGACGGTGGAGTGCATCGTATCGGGGCTCCCCATCGGTTTCGGCGGGATATGGTTCGAGAGCCTCGATGCGGAACTGGCCCATGCCGTGTTCTCCATCCCGGCCTGCAAGGGCGTCGAGTTCGGAAAGGGGTTCGGGCTGGCGAGGATGCGCGGGTCCGAATCCAACGACTGGTACCGCATGGACGGCGGCAGGATAGTCACCGAATCCAACAACATGGGCGGTATCGTCGGAGGGATGTCCGACGGGGCCGACCTGGTCTTCAGGGCCGCGTTCAAGCCCACGCCGACCATCGGGAAGAAGCAGGATACTGTGAACCTCAGGACCGGCGGGAACGCCGAGCTCTCCGCCGAGGGGAGGCACGATCCGTGCATCGCGCCGAGAGCAGCGGCGGTCGTGGAGGCCGCCGCAGCGCTGATCATCGCGGACCAGATGGAAAGGGGGTTCTGAAACGGCTGACGATTACCTCGAAGGGAAGAGAGCTGAGATCGCCGAGACCGACAGGGAGATCATAAAGCTCCTGAGGAAAAGGCTCGACATAGCCACCGACATCGGCCGCTACAAGGCCGAGAACGGCATGGAGGTCTACGATCCGAGCACCGCCCGCAAGGTCATAGACCGCTACCGCTACCTGGGAGCGGAGAACGGCATGGACCCGGACCGCTGCGAGGCCATCTGCCGCGCCATAATGGAAGAGTCCTGCGCCAACGAGGAGAGGGTGTCCGGCGCCCGGCAGGATGAGGCGCAGGATGAACAGCCGGAGGACACGCCGGACGACAACACTGCAGGCAGGAAAGCAGCGATGGAATACCGGAACACCGGCATCATCCTGGCAGCTGTGCTCATCATAGCCTCGGCGGCCGTTTCCTTCATCGGCAGCGATGATGCGGCCAACGCCGCGATAAAGTTCTGCCTTACGCTGCTGCCGATAGCCCTTGCGCTCTCAAGCTTCCTGCTGGCCTGGAAGGATGCGCCCGAGACCCGCGGAAGCGATGAGCTCAGGAGCCTCAGAAGGCGGACCTGGCTCTTCGGCGGGATATTCATCTTGTTCTCTGTGATCATGCTGGCCCTGTACGCGATGTACTGAGGCCGCGAACAGTCCCGCGGACATATCGCGGGAAAAAAATAAGGTTCTATAACATTTCGTGTGGAATCGGGCAGAGGAGCAGGCTCATAATCGATCATGCGCATACGCACCTGTGTGCGCCAAAAGGAGCTGTAAGGCACCTTCGCCGAAGGGCGAAGGATGCGCCCCGATGACATTGGAGCAGTCGATGAAATTCATCCTCGGGGTGGAGACCGATCAGTGGAAAATAACGGCGATCCGGGGAGGAGTGGAGGATGACGTGAAGGTCACCCACATCGACATGGATTTCATCGGAGACCCCGGAATATGTCCGGAGTGCGGATGCAGACGTTCGATCCACGACGCCAGGGTCAGGGTATGGAGACATGCCAATCTGGACGATACCGTCTGCTACATCCATGCCGCGATACCGCGCTGCATGTGTCCCAAGTGCGGGAAGATAACCCAGGCGGACATACCCTGGGCGGATCAGCGCGTGAGCTATACGAAGAGGTTCATGGAGGCGGCCATCGAACATATGGCACAGATGTCGCTTGCAGCGGCATCGAGGCTTCTCAAGGTGTCCTGGAAGGTGCTGGACGATATAGTCGGGGCCGTTGTCGACCGCCATCTCGATTCCATGGACCTGTCCGGACTGAGGCGCATCCGTGTGGATGAGACGGCGGCGAAGAAGCACCATAAGTACATCACGGCAGTGACCGACGCCGATACCGGGGATATCGTGTTCATAACCAAGGGGAAGGATTCCGATACCATCAGGGAATTCGCTGTCTGGCTCTGTGAACATGACGGCGACCCGCGGGCCATCGAACTGATCGCCACGGACTTCGGCGATGCGTTCATCGCCGGCGCCAAAGAATATCTCCCCAACGCCGAGCCGGTCTACGACCCGTTCCATCTGGTCCAGATCGCCAACAGGCATCTGGACCGCGACCGCGCATCGACGCAGATCAACGGCCAGAGGAGGAAATCCGTCCGTTACGCGCTGCTGAAGAACCCCGAGAACCTCCGTCCGGATGAGATGCATGAGCTCATGGACATAACCAAGGACAACGAGCTTGTAGGTACATCCTATCAGATGAAGGAGTCCCTCAGGCAGGTGTTCGACTACTCATACGAGCAGATCGATCTGGCACGTGCCCATCTGGTCAGATGGGCGCAGTGGGCCGCAGAGGAAGGATCCGCGGGTTTCAGAGCATTGGCCAAGACCGTGAAGAAGCATCTCGAAGGGATATTGAAGGCCATAGAGACCGGCATCAACAACGGCTACCAGGAATCCCTCAACGGCAGGGTGCAGCTGTCCAAGGGATTGGCGAGAGGTTACGGGAAGGAGATGCGTCTCGGAAGGATAGTGTTCTTCCGCGACAGCTGCAGGTCGTTATGAGCCTGCTCCTCTGCCCGATTCCACACGAAATGTTATAGAACCAAAAATAACGGCGGGGGAGAACCCCGCCGAAAAGATTTTTTTTCAGTCTCCGAGGTAAGCGCCGCTCACTCCGTTGCTGACGAGCTTGCGGTACTTCTTCTGGACGCCGGTGACCGGCCTGTCCACGATCTTCACGGCTGCCAAGCGGGCCTTCATCTCCTCATCGGAGATGCGGGCGTTGAGCTTCCTGTTGGGAATGTCGATGTCGATGATGTCCCCGTCCCTCAGGGCGGCGATAGGGCCTTTCTCGTACGCCTCGGGCGATACGTGGCCGATCGCTCCTCCGCGGGTAGCGCCGGAGAACCTGCCGTCGGTGATGAGGGCAACGGACTCTCCCAGGCCCATTCCCTGGATGATGCTGGTGGGCGCGAGCATCTCGGGCATGCCGGGCGCTCCCTTGGGGCCCTCGTACCTGATGACGACACAGTCGCCAGCGACGATGCTGCCGGACTTGATGGCCTCGGTGGCGTCCTTCTCGGAGTCGAACACGCGGGCGCGTCCGGAGAAGACCATCATCTTGGGGCTGACGGCCGCCTGCTTGATGACGGATCCCAGCGGGGCGATGTTTCCCTTGAGGATGGCGATGCCTCCCTGCTTGTGGTACGGGTTGTCCAGGGGCCTCAGGACGTTGGCGTCCTTCACCTCGGCCGCATCGGCGATCTCCAGGATTGACCTGCCGTTGACGGTGGGCGCGTCCTCCAGGTGGTCCCTCAGCCTCTTGAGGATGGCAGGGACTCCGCCGGCGTTGTCCAGGTCGCGGATGTGGAATTCCCCGGCGGGCCTGAGGCTCGTTATGTGGGGGATCTCCCTGGAGATCCTGTCGAACTCGGAGAGGTCTACGGGGCATCCGAACTCCTTGGAGATGGCTGGGATGTGGAGGGCGGTGTTGGTGGAGCCTCCGATGGCCATGTCCACGCAGATGGCGTTGCGGAAGGAGTGGATGTTCACGATGTCGCGGGGTTTGATGCCCTTGCGGACCAGCTCGACGATCTTCTTACCGGATTCCTTCGCGATCCTGAGCTTCTTCTCGTCCACGGCGAGGGAGGTCCCGCAGCCGGTGAGGGACATCCCGAGGGTCTCGGTGAGGCAGGCCATGGTGTTGGCGGTGAAGAGGCCGGAGCAGCTCCCAGGTCCGGGGCAGGCGGCGCACTCGACGGATTTCAGGTAATCTGCGCCCTCGGTGCCGACCTGCACCTGGCCGATCGCCTCGAAAACGGTCTGGAAATCCACGACGTTCCCTTTCAGGTTCCCGGCCTCCATGGCGCCGCCGGTGACAATCAGGGCGGGCACGTTCATCCTCCCGGCGGCCATCAGCATGCCGGGGGTGACCTTGTCGCAGTTGGAGACGCCGACCCAGCCGTCGAGGGCATGGCCTTCGACCATGACCTCGCAGCAGTCGGAGATGACCTCGCGGGAGATCAGGGAGTACCTCATCCCCTTGTGGCCCATGGCGATGCCGTCGCAGACCGCGGGGGTCCCGAAGACGAACGGGACGCCTCCGGCCTCCCTGATTCCCTCCTTGACGGCCTCGACGATCTTGTTGAGATGTATGTGACCGGGGACGATCTCGTTCCAGGAATCGGCGATCCCTATGAACGGCTTATCGAAATCGGCATCTCCGAGCCCGTCGGCGCGGAGAAGGCTTCTGGCAGGGGCAGCATCGATGCCCTGCTTGATGACGTCGCTTCTCATGGTATCAGTGCGGCCTCTATGGCAACATCGATTAATAATTGACGTTGCACAGAAGCGATGATAAAAAAGAAGGCTGTCGCCTTTCGGCGGCAACCCGTCCGGAGTCCATCAGGGGGCAGAAGCCCCTATGGAAAGGAAATGAATGGTTTTTAAGGGATTTCAGGCGCCGCGGAGAACGATCTCGATGTTGACGCCATCGGGAACCTGGATCCTCATGAGCTGCCTGAGAACGCGGTCATTCGCATCGAGGTCGATGAGCCTCTTGTGGATGCGCATTTCCCACCTGTCGTAGGTTTCGCTGCCCTCTCCGTCGGGAGACTTCCTGCAGGGGATCCTGAGCTTCTTGGTCGGCAGGGGAACAGGGCCGCGGATGGCCACTCCGGTCCTCTGGGAGATGCCCTTGATCTGGTTGCAGACAGAGTCGACCATAGCAGGGTCGGTGCCGCTGAGAGAGATTCTGGCACGCTGGGACATGGTATATTGCACCTTGGGGTTTGGGATTCGGGGAGGAAACCCTCCCCAAATCCGGAATCAAGCCTTCTCGACGGAGATGCAGACTCCGGCGGCGACGGTCTGTCCCATGTCACGGATCGCGAACCTGCCCAGAGGCGGGAACTCCTTGACGGGCTCCACGACGAGGGGCTTGGTGGGGACGATCTTGACGAAGGCGATGTCACCGTTCTTGATGTAGTCAGGGTGGTCGGCCTTGTGGGCTCCGGAGTGGGGGTCCACGGTGTACATGAGCTCCTCGAACTTGCACGCGACCTGAGCGGTGTGGCAGTGGAAGACGGGGGTGTATCCGACGGTGATGACCGAGGGGTGGTTCAGCACGACGACCTGAGCGATGAAGCTCTTGGCGACGGACGGAGGGTTGTCGACGGGTCCGGCGACGTCTCCCCTCTTGATGTCGTTCTTGGCAACACCGCGGACGTTGAATCCGACGTTGTCTCCGGGGACGGCCTGGGGCAGGGACTCGTGGTGCTCCTCGATGGACTTGACCTCTCCCTTGACGTTGGAGGGCTCGAAGATGACGGTGGTGTTGGGCTTCAGGATTCCGGTCTCGACACGGCCGACGGGGACGGTTCCGACACCGGTGATGGTGTAGACATCCTGGACGGGCAGCCTGAGGGGCTTCTCGGTGTGCTTCTCGGGGACCTTGAGGTCGTCGAGGGCCTGGAAGAGGGTCTTGCCCTTGTACCAGGGGGTGTTGGCCGAGAGGGTCTTCACGTTGTCGCCGTAGTAGGCGGACACAGGGATGAAGGGAACGGTCTCGGGCTTGACACCGACAATCTTGAAGAGCTTGGACATGGCCTCGACGGTCTTGTCGTAGGCGGCCTTGTCGTACTTGACGGCGTCCATCTTGTTGACGGCGACGATGATCTGCCTGATTCCGAGGGTGGTGGCCAGGAAGACGTGCTCCTTGGTCTGGGCCTGAGGTCCCTCGACAGCAGAGCAGGTGATGATGGCCGCGTCCGCCTGGGAGGTTCCGGTGATCATGTTCTTGACGAAGTCACGGTGTCCGGGGGCGTCGATGACGGTGAAGTAGTACTTGTCGGTGTAGAACTTCTTGTGGGCCACATCGATAGTGACACCCCTCTCCCTCTCTTCCTTGAGACCGTCCATGATCCAAGCGAAGTAGAAGGTTCCCTTTCCTTTCTCCTCAGCCTCTTTCTTGTATTTCTCAACGAGGTGAGGGTCGATGGCACCGGCCTCGAGGAGGATCCTCCCGGTGAGGGTGGACTTTCCGTGGTCGACATGCCCGATGATGACTAGGTTCATGTGCTCCTTTTCTGCCATTTCAATGTCTCCTTTCCAAACCCAGATAGGGTTACTTTTTGGTCGATAAGGCTGTTTATATTAAAAGGTTTAGACCGAAGGACTCGGTCCGGGCCCGTTCAGAGCCCGGAGTAGTACTTCGCGTCGTAAGGCTCCGCGCTCAGGCCCTTCCTGGTCCTGATCTCGGTGACGACCTTGGACTGCAGGTCGGGGAACATCTCCTCGAACCCGGCGTTCTCGGTCGACCAGAGAGCGCGGCCCTGGGTGGCGCCCCTGATGTCGGAGGTGAACCCGAACATGTCGGAAACGGGGCACTTGGCGCTGATCGTCGAGTCGGATCCGTCCTGGCCCATCTCGAGGATGGTACCGCGGCGCTGGGTGATCATGCTGATGACCGCTCCGGTGTAGTCGGGGGGCACGCTGATGAAGACGTGCTGCATGGGCTCGAGCAGGACGCGGCCGGCCTCGCACATCGCACCGTAGATACCGTCCCTGACGGCGGGGATGATCTGAGCGGGTCCCCTGTGGATGGTATCCTCGTGGAGCTTGGCGTCGATGAGGACGACCTTCAGCCCGGAGCACTTCTCCGCGGCGAGGGGTCCCTTGGACATGGCCTCGTCGAACGCGTCGGCGACGAGCTCCATGGTCTCGTTCAGGTACTGGATACCCTTGGTGGCGTCGATCAGCACGTTGTCGAACTTGAACTTCACGATGCCCTTGGCCTGGATGGGGTCGGACATGCCGAGGTCCATGACCTGCTTGGCGAGCGCCTTGGGGTCCTTGATCTTCGCGTCGGGGTCGATGTCGCCCTTGTGGATGGCGTCGCAGACTCCCTTCTCCAGCTTGGAGACGACGAAGGTGAACTTGTTGTGCTTGTTGGGCGACCTGCCCTCGAAGCCCTGGGGGTTCGTGCCCTTGACGCACTCCCTGTACACCACGATGGGCGGGGAGACGACGATGGGGACGCCCTGCTCGTTCTGGATCCTGTAGACGGTGATCTCCAGGTGGAGCTCTCCCATACCGGCGATGAGGTGCTCTCCGGTCTCCTGGTTGATCTCGATGGCCAGGGACGGGTCGGCCTTACCGATGGTCCTGAGGACCTCGACCAGCTTGGGCAGGTCCTTGGTGTCCTTGGCCTCGATGGCCTCGGTGACGACAGGCTCGGAGTAGTGGGCCATCTTCTCGAAGGGGGTGATGTCCTGCAGGCTGGACACAGTGGAACCGGCGATGGCGTCCTTGAGCCCGGTGACCGCGACGATGTTCCCCGCCATGGCGTCCTCGATGGGGATCCTGTCGGCACCGACCATCAGGGCGACGGTCTGCACGCGCTGGGGCGCGGGCTGGCCGGCGACGTAGAGGGTCTGGCCTTTCAGGATGGTCCCGGAGAACAGCCTTCCGACGGCGACCTCCCCGGCATGCTTGTCCATGATGATCTTGGTGACCATGAAGACGACATCTCCGGAAGCATCGCAGTTGAGGAGCTCCTTCCCGACCTTGGACTCGAGGTCCCCTTTCCAGATGATGGGGATACGGATCTTCTGGGCGAGGGTCGGGGGCTGGATGTGCTCGATGGCCATCTGCAGGGCGACCTCGTGCAGGGGGATCTTCTTCGCGAGCTCTTTCTGGCCGCCTTCCTTGTTGCAGTAGTCGAAGATGTCCGAGAAGGTGATCCCGGTCTTCTTCATGTACGGGGCGGAGATGGCCCAGTTGTTGTACGCGGACCCGAACGCGACGGTGCCGTCCTGGATGCTGACCTGCCACTCCTTGTTGAGGGGGGCCGGGAGGTTCGCCTTGATCTTCTCGTTGAAGGTGGCGATGAGCTTGGAGAACCTCTGGATCATCATGTCCTTGGTGACCTGCTGCTCAACGATCATCCTGTCCACCTTGTTGATGAACAGCATGGGCCTGACCCTCTCTTTGAGGGCCTGCCTGATGACGGTCTCGGTCTGGGGCATGATGCCCTCGACCGCGCAGCAGAGGATGTAGACACCGTCGAGGGCCCTCATGGCCCTGGTGACATCTCCTCCGAAGTCCACGTGGCCGGGGGTGTCGATCAGGTTGATGAGATAGGACTTGCCGTTGTAGTGGTGGACCATCGATGCCGATGCGGCGTTGATGGTGATACCCCTGGCTGCCTCCTGCTCATCGTAATCGAGGACACGCTGCTTTCCTGCGAGGTCCTCGGACATCATACCGGCACCCGCGATGAGGTTGTCGGAGAAGGTGGTCTTGCCGTGGTCGATATGCGCTGCGGTCCCCAGGTTCCTGACGAACTCGGGGGTCTTCATGATGGTCGTCGCATACTTGATATTCTCTTCTTTACGTCCCATTCTCACACCTGATTAATCGTGTTGTTGTGCAGTTGCTCGGAGCGCTCATCTGGCAGACTGTGCCACGCGCTCGGATTCCTCTTTCTTAGCTACGGCGAACGAGGTCATGTCCCCGCGGGAGGCGAGCATGAGCTCGTCGGCAAGGCAGTCCTCGATGGATTTCTTGTTCTTCGCGGAGGCAGCGACGACTCCGGTCGCGATGTTCCTCAGCGCGATGTCGAGCCTCCTCTGGGGGGAGATGTCGACGGCCTTGGGCACAGAGATGCCTCCGAACTGCAGCCTGGTGACCTCCTCGCGGGGGGCGGCGTTCTCGATGGCCTCGACGAGGACCTGGACGGGGTTCTTCTTGGCCTTCTTCTCGATGATCTCGAAGGCATCCTCGACCGCCTTGTACGCCTTCATCTTCTTCCCGGTGTACTTCTCGGTCCTCATGATGTTGTTGATGAGCCTCTCGACGATGCTCAGCTTGGACTTGCCGAACCACATGTTGGCGTGCTTGCCTCCGGAGTGGGGGACGGCGGTCGAGTTGAGGTCGATGTACTTCGCGAGGCCGGCATCGCTGATGACGATCTCGGAGGTGTCGTATTTGCCGAACACGGGCGCGTGGGGCGCCGAGGGCTTCTGCTGCTCTTCGACAGGGACCTCAGCGGCCGCCTGCTGCTCCTGAACCTGGACTTCTTCATCTGCCATGATAGCACCTCTCATCTGGTGGGCTTCTGGACCCTGCCCCTGACCATCTCGTCCAGGGAGACGTTGTTGACCTTGATGACCTTGTAACGGACCCCGGGAATATCTCCGTAGGACCTTCCCATCCTTCCGCCGATACCCTCGACGAGGACCTCATCGTGCTCGTCGATGAAGTTGATGGCGCCGTCGCCGACCGCGAAAGCGGTGATCTGGCGTCCGTTCTTGATGAGCTGGACCTTGACGCACTTCCTGATGGCGGAGTTGGGCTGCTTGGCCTCGATACCGACCTTCTCCAGGACGATGCCGCGTCCCTGGGCGGAGCCCTCGAGCGGGTCCGATTTCTCCCTGAGCTTGAGCACCCTCTTCTTGTATCCCCTGTCGAGCCAGCGGAACTTCTGCCTGTCTGCCTGCATTTTCCTTGCAGTGAATAGACCGTTTCCCATAGTTGTTCACCAAACTTCGTTTTTCGCTCTGAGAGCGTGATGCCCCGTGCGTGAAAACAACTGTTTTCGATACGCGTGGCTAATCTGAGCGTCGCTATTAGTAGATTATATTTAATGGCTTGCAACCCAGGGGGCCCCTGCGGATGCTCCCGGCGGGAAAGCGCCCCGCCGGGCCCCGGAGCGCCGGACCGGGGATGACGGCTCCGGACGGGCCTGCGGCCGCTATGCCGCCATCGGCACGTCCTCAGGCTGAACAAACGGACAGCGGTTCGCCTTATCCTCAGACAAACGTTTAATAATAATCCCCGCGGTGGGAGTTTCCCGTTGATTTGAGATGAAGTTGATTTTCGTCAGCGGCGGAGTCATCTCCGGTTTGGGAAAGGGCATCACTGCCTCTTCTATTGGCCTCCTCCTGAAGTCCAGGGGGATCGCGGTCACGTCCATAAAGATCGACCCTTACCTGAACATCGATGCGGGCACCATGAACCCCTTCGAGCACGGCGAGGTGTTCGTGCTCGACGACGGCGGAGAGGTCGACCTGGACCTCGGCAACTACGAGAGGTTCATCGGCCTCCGCCTCGGGAAGGACCACAACATCACCACCGGCAAGGTCTACCGCACCGTCATCGAGAACGAGCGCGAGGGGAAGTACCTGGGCAAGACGGTGCAGATCATACCGCACATCACCGACGAGATCAAGCGCAGGATCACCGCGGCGGCCCGCTCCTCGGGGGCGGACGTCGCCATCGTCGAGCTCGGAGGCACCGTGGGCGACATCGAGTCGATGCCGTTCCTGGAGGCCGCGAGGCAGCTCGGCAGGGACCTGGGCAGAGAGGAGAACGTCCTCTTCATCCACACGACCCTCATCCCCATCATGGGCTCTGTCGGCGAGGAGAAGAGCAAGCCCACCCAGCATTCCGTCCGCGACCTCATGTCCGCGGGTATCAAGCCCGACATCATCGTGGGGCGCTGCTCACGCGAGCTGAGCCCGGCGGCCCGCTCCAAGATCGCCATGTTCTGCGATGTCGACGACCGCGCGGTCATCTCCTGCCCCGACGCCCGCTCGATCTACGAGGTCCCGCTGATCCTCGAGAGGCAGGGCGTGGCGGACTACATCGTCAGCAGGATGAAGCTCGCTCCGATGACGTCCGGCCGCCACATGGAGAAGTGGGAGGCCTTCCTCGGTCGCGTCCTCAACCCGACCTCCGAGGTGACCGTGGCCCTGGTCGGCAAGTACACCGCCCTCGCGGATGCTTACCTGAGCCAGCTGGAGGCCCTCTCCCACGCAGGTGCCGAGAGGAGCTGCCACGTGAAGGTGAAGTTCGTCGACAGCGACACCCTCCTGCACTGCGACCCCGCTTCCATCCTCGGAGAGGCGGACGGCATCCTCATCCCCGGAGGGTTCGGGGTGAGGGGAGTCGAGGGCAAGATCGCCGCGGCCAAGTTCGCCCGCGAGAACGGCATACCCTTCCTGGGCGTGTGCCTCGGGTTCCAGGTGGCGACCATCGAGATCGCCCGCGACGTCATGGGCCTGGCCGATGCGGACTCCACGGAGTTCGCGCCGGACACCGGCAACCCCGTCATCTTCATCATGCCCGAGCAGGAGGGCGTGAAGCAGATGGGCGGCACCATGCGCCTGGGCGCCCAGACGGTGCTGGTGAAGGAAGGCTCCAAGGCCGCGGAGCTGTACGGGAAGACCGTCATCTCCGAGAGACACCGCCACCGCTACGAAGTAAACCCCAGCTACATCGATGCCTTCGAGAAGGCGGGATGGAAGTTCACCGGGCGCTCCGAGGACGGCTCCAAGATGGAGATCGGCGAGCTGCAGGGGCACCCGTACTTCGTCGCATCGCAGTTCCACCCCGAGTTCAAGTCCCGCCCCATGGAGCCTTCGCCGCTCCACCAGGGCCTGGTGGATGCCGCCATGGAGCATGCCCGCGCCGTCCGCAGGAAAGGCTGAAGCATCGCCGCGCGCCATCGCGCGCACGTATACTTTATAAGAAGGGTCACGATAGCGAAAGCGTTAGAGGCGAGAAGAATGGAAGAAGAGGAAGATTACATGGCCATGCTCGACCGGGCGAAATCGCAGATCCCCGACGTCATCGAGCAGCACGAGAGGTTCGAACTCCCCGAGCTGGACATCATCCAGGAGGGGAAGATCACCATCTTCAGGAACTTCATCGACATCACCGACAAGATCAGGAGGGAGCCCCAGCACCTCCTCCAGTATCTCCTGAAGGAACTCGGTACCCCCGGCGACCTCGAGGGGCGCAGGGTTGTCTTCAAGGCGAAGATCGCACCCCAGCGCATCGACGAGAAGATCCGCGACTACACCGAGACGTACGTCATCTGCTCCGAGTGCGGCAGGCCCGACACCCACATCGAGAAGGAGGACAGGATGTCCATCCTCGTCTGCGAGGCGTGCGGCGCCAGAAGGCCCATCATGGTGAGGAAGGCCGCCAGGCCCGAGGATGCCAACACCCTCCGCTCCGGCGACATCATCGAGGTCACCATCAACGATGTGGGGAAGAAAGGCGACGGCGTCGGGAAGTACATGGACTACCTCGTCATCGTTCCCGGCACCAAGCGCGGGACCAGGGTCAACGTCAAGATCACCAACATCTCGGCGAAGACCGCATTCGGCCTCCCCACCACCGAACCCGTGAACCACTGAAGCATGAAGTACTTCGTCGAGTCGTACGGCTGCACGATGAACTACGGGGAGGGCGAAGAGCTCGCCGAGCGCCTGGACGGCCTCGGATACGGGCGCGCCCCCTCCGCCGATGCAGCCGATCTCGTCGTCCTCAACACCTGCACCGTAGTGGAGACCACGGAGAAGCGGATGATCAAGAGGATGAACGAGCTTAAGGCAGCCGGCAAGAAGGTCATCGTGACCGGCTGCATGGCCAAGGTTCAGGCCGGCAGGATCAATGTACGCCTGCCTGGGTCTCTTATAATACCCCCGGAGGACTACGGCAGGTTCGCCGATGAAGTCGCCGGGGCCTACGGGTGCGGCGAAGCCGTGACTTCCGAGCATATCGGCACCACGGCGATAATCCCTATAGCCCAGGGCTGCCGCGGCAACTGCACCTACTGCATCACCCGTTTCGCGCGGGGGACCCTGAAAAGCTATGAACCCACGGCCCTGAAGAAAAGGTTCTGCGACCTGCTGGACCGCGGAGCCAAGGAGATCCTGCTCACGGCCCAGGACACCGGATGCTACGGCAGGGACATCGGCACCGACCTCGGGGAATTGGTCAGGTCCCTGCTGGAAAAGGACGGAGACTACCGCATCCGCATCGGGATGATGAACCCCAACAGCCTGATGCCGGTTCTGGACTCCGTCATGGACGTTTTCGAGGACCCGCGCGTCTACCGGTTCCTCCACATCCCAGTGCAGAGCGGCAGCGATGCCGTCCTGGAGAACATGAGGCGGCATTACACCTCGGAGGATTTCTTCAGCCTGGTCGGCAGGATAAGGGAACGCTGGCCGGACATGAGCATCGCCACCGATCTGATAGCCGGGTTCCCCGGCGAGAGCGAGGAGGACCACGAGGCCAGCATGGGCCTCATCAGGAAGCTGAGGGCCGACACGGTGAACATCACGCGTTTCTCCGCCAGGCCCGGCACTGAGGCGTTCTCTATGGAGCAGCTCAACGGGAGGATCCTCAAGGAAAGGTCCACCGAGCTCACGGCCGTCAAGAACGAGACCGAGAAGGACGTGAACTCGTCCATGGTCGGGAAGACATACTCCGCGCTCGTGAGCGAGAGGTCCGAAGACGGGTCCGTCATAGCCAGGACGGACAACTACCGCCCCATCGCCATACGCGAAGAGATCCCGCTGGGAACGTTCATCAGGGCGACGGTTACTGATGCCTTCCCTACATACCTGATAGGGAAGAGAGCTGACTGAGCCGATCCCTCAGTTTTTATTCTGAAGGCCTGCCTCCGCATGCCTTCTCCCGGAGATACCGGCGGTATATTGAAGCCGAATTCAGCCGATTATCGCTCATATTTTATACGGAGAATTGCTGGGTCGGATTACAGTCCTGTAGTGTAGCGGTCAATCATTCGGGCCTTTGGAGCCTGCGACCCCGGTTCGAATCCGGGCAGGACTACCACTCATTGTATTCTGACGGAGCCTGCATTGACCTGCGGCGTATTTTCCGCAGCTGACGATCGATGATCGGCGGCCGCAGAACGATTCGACCGCAGCGTATGCCGTCCGATGCCTTCTTGCCGGATAAGGACCTTATCGTGCAGCGAACATAGGCAGCAATGCAGAAAGCAGATGTCCGATGAAGAACGAAGAAAGACGGCTATGAAGACGTGTCTGAATCAAAGCAAAACAAAGATAGAAATGAAATGGCGTTCGATGCTACGTTTAGTGCGTGGTAAGCTGCCTAGGAACTGCCGAGAAAACCTTTTACGATTTTCCTTGCAATTTATTCGCTATATGTGTGAGGGTTGGGCCGAAGCCCAACCCTGCGTAGGAGGTGATCCATCTGCAGGTTCCCCTACAGATACCTTGTTACGACTTAACCTCCCTTGCTGAATCTCAGCTCGAATACCCCAAAAAAGGCAGCCTCACTGAAACCCGACTCGGGTGGTTTGACGGGCGGTGTGTGCAAGGAGCAGGGGCATATTCACCGCGAGTTGTTGATTCGCGATTACTACGGAATCCAGCTTCGTGAGGGTGAGTTACAACCCTCAGTCCGAACTACGGACGGGTTTCGAGATTACCTTCACCTTTCGGTGTCGGAACTCATTGTCCCGCCCTTTGTAGCGCGCGTGTAGCCCAAGAGATTCAGGGCATACTGACCTACCGTTGACCTCTCCTTCCTCTGACTTAGCGCCAGCGGTCCCGATAATGTGCACCTGATCCGGAGATCAAGTTAGCAATTATAAGTGAGGGTCTTGTTCGTTATCTCACTTAAGAGAACGCTTTACAGTACGAACTGACGATGGCCATGCACCACTTCTCCAAGAATCGAGCAAAGTCATTAGCCTGGCTTTCATGTGATGGTCTCCCTTGGTGAGTTTTCCGGTGTTGAATCCAATTAAACCGCACGCTCCTCCCGTTGCGGTGCTCCCCCGCCAATTCCTTTAAGTTTCATCCTTGCGGACGTACTCCCCAAGTAGCAGACTTAACAACTTCTCTCCGGCACTGAATGCCCCCGTAGGGCCCCCAACACCAAGTCTGCAGCGTTTACACCCTAGACTACCGGGGTATCTAATCCCGTTTGCGACCTAGGGCTTCGTCCCTCACCGTCGGATTCGTTCTAGTAAGACGCCTTCGCCACCGGTGGTCCTCCAAGGATTACAGGATTTTACCCCTACCCCTGAAGTACCTCTTACCTCTCCCGATCCCAAGCCTGACGGTCTCCTCGGACTTCGGACTGTTAAGCAACCCGATTTACCCAAGGATCTATCAGACCGGCTACGAACGTTTTAGACTCAATAAAATCGACCACCACTCGGGCTGCGGGTATTACCGCGGCGGCTGGCACCCGTCTTACCCAGCCCTTATTCCTTCAGTTATCTACGCTGAAGAAAAGCTAACACAAAAGTGCTAGCACTAGGAATTCCCTCATCGGGCTTTCGCCCATTGTGAAGTTTTCGCGACTGCTGCGCCCCGTAGGGCCTGGATTCGTGTCTCAGAATCCAACTCTGGGCTCCCTCTCTCAAGGCCCATACCCGTAATAGGCTAGGGGGTACACTACACCCACTACTACCTGATAGGCCGCAGACCGATCCTAAAGCGCCGGAACTTTGAACCATAAGTCATTCCAGATCTCATGGTCTATGGGATATTATCCAGAGTTTCCCCTGATTATCTCCCACTTTAGGGCACATTGTCCACGTGTTACTGAGCAGTCCGCCGAGATTGCTCTCTAGACTCGCATGTCTTAATCGAATTCCTATAGCGGTGGCCGCCGGCAGGATCAACCGGAGTCAAATCTTATTGACATCGTCATCAGATGAATGAAACTGAAACTGGCAGTTTACCACGTTTCACCTATGTCCCGTGACGGCACACTCTAAGAATGTCCGTTATTTCACGAGACATTCGTAGCATCGAACGTCAGAGTTCAAGAGTGCACTTCCGATTTCGGAAGGAGATCTTGACTCTCCATATACGGAAACAGATGTTTTGAGGTTCTGTTCCCGCGCATTCCCCTGTAAACAGAGGAAGTATTTAACCATTTCTTCCGGGATGTTTTTCAACAGTCCGAAAGCACAGCACAGTGTCGAAGCAACTCGTGAAAGCCGCTCCGATTGCGTCGTGTGAATCTCCTGATTCCTGGGTAGTATATAATACTTCCGAGGAAGCAGTTGTTTCCCCTCTAGGCACCGGTGTTCCCGATGTTTCAAGGTAAACCCCACTATTTAGGGCTAATATAAATAAATTTCTATGCTTTCAATCTTAGGCCCGCCTGAGATCATCTGTTTTTCCAAGAAATGCGACAGATTCGATCTGAAAGCGCAGCCTGGGGCGGAAACCCTCAATCTGTCACATTTTAATAGGACTAACTGATATGCGCGACCGCAGGTGGAGGTGGCTCAGCCTGGTAAGGCGTCAGACTGCTAATCTGATGTCACTAAGTGACCCGGGGGTTCGAATCCCCCCCTCCACGCCATCCTGCTTTCTAAGAATCATCATTATGGCCGTGCCATGATCATCGGCGGCACTGGTCTATCCGCATATCGGCGTCTGTCCGGACCCATCCGTAAGCTTTCTTCTCTTTATCTATAATATAATAATAAGGATATGAGGCGCGCATGGCATGCGATGAGGCGCTCAGGGACTCCATAGTCCGCGCTGTGAACGGATACGCCGCAGGGAAGGATGTGGCCGTCGCCTGCTCGGGCGGCCTGGATTCGGGACTCGTAGCGGCGCTCGCCCAGAAGTGCGCGCATTCCGTAACCCTGTACACCTGCGGCACCGCGAACGCTTTCGATGTCGCTATGGCCAAGGACCTTTCCGACCGCCTCGGCCTCCCGTGGGTGCATGTGAAGATCTCCCAATCCAACATCGAGGACCTCATCTCGGAACTGGCCGTGGCCGGGAACACCGACGACCCGTTCACGATCTCATATGAGCTGCAGCTCTTCTGCGTGTGCATGGCTGCATCCGAGAGCACCGTCCTGACCGGGCAGGGATCGGACGAGTACTTCATGGGCTGCGCCAAGTTCGTCGGCTGCTCCGATGCCGATTTCATGATAATGCAGGAGGCGGCGAAGGAAAGGCTCCTGTCGATATCGGTCCCGTGCGAGAGGAACATCGCCGCCCATTTCGGCAAGACCCTCTGCTATCCCTATCTCGAGAAGGGGGTTCAGACGGAGATCGGCCGCATAAGCCCCTTGGCCATGAAGCCGGCCGACATGGGGTCCCGCAAATCGGTCCTGAAGGATGTCGCCGCCGACCTAGGTTTCGGTTTCCTCGCCGAGAGGACCAAGAAATCCTCGCAGTACGGCAGCGGGACCACCGACCTGGTCCGCGCCATGGCCAAGAGGAAGGGGATGGGCTACGATGAGTACATCGACTCGCTGTGCAGGGATGCCTTCGCCGGCAAGGGGAGGATGACCCGCGGCTCGATAGTATCAGCGCGCATCGATCCTATCCTCAAGGCCAAGGCGGAGAAGATCCTCGAGGAGAACCACGTCTCGGTATCCGATGAGATCGCGGCGCTCTATGAGCGGATAGTCATGAATGGGAAACCGTGAATCGATTGTAATTACATCCAGCAGTCATTGATATAGCACGTTTTATATCGCATCCTAAGGATACAGAGTCCGATTATCATGAGCGAATTCGACAAGCTTTGCAAAGAGTTCGAGAAGATCGACCCTGCCACGTACCTCGCGTTCCTCGCGGCGAAATCCAAGGACGTCCTGGCCGGGATGGCGGCCGTGACCGGGGACCTCGCCTCCGCGGTTGAGTCCTACGTGGACATCGTCCTGATGGCAGTGGCCTCGGACGGCAAGCTCTCCAAGGACGAGTATGCCCTCATCGCGCCCGGCCTTTCCGCGGCCGTCGGCGAGCCCATCTCCTACGATGATGCCAAGAAGATCATGAACAAGTCCAAGCTGAACTCCAGGAACAACAAGGCCGCCGTCGACGCCCTTGTGGACCTCGTCGGGTCCGTCTCTCCCGAGATCAAGGACGACATCGTCATCCTCACCATGATCGTCTGCGCCGCGGACGGGAAGATCTCCGGCAAAGAGAAGGCCTGGATCAAGCAGCTCATCCGCGAGTGAAGGATTGCCACTGCGGCCGGAGGATGTGGCTGTCCTCCGGCCCGTAAACCTGTTTCGGATTTTTTTCTATACTGTTCTATAATGGCGCCGTCCCGCCCTTCACGGCCGGACCGCGCCCAAGGCCATGCAGCGGTCCGAGACCCATTCGTTCGGCGCATAGATGGAGATGAGGTTCTCCCCCGGGAGGACAGCGCCTTCGGCGCGGAGGGCTTCAGCGAGACGCTCCAGCCACAGCCCCTCTCCCCTCGAGCATGAGCCGAAGAGGTAAACGGTCCTGCCGGAGAACACGCCGCCGTTATCGAAGAGGAACTTCTTCACCGGGGCGGTGTACTTCTCCTTCCCGGTCGCCGGGCAGCCCAGGAACACTATGCCCGAAGCTGCGATCTTCGAGGGGTCCGCTTCCTGCACCTTCGCAAAGTAGATCTCGTCCCCGGTGCTCTCGGCCCCTTTCCTGATGAGCTCGGCCATCTCGAGGGTGTTCCCCGTGTTGCTGTCGTAGATTATCGACCTCAGCATGCGGCGCGCCATGGGCCGCCTGTTTAAAACACATGCCGCACGGAAGGCTTGGCATGGTGCCGCAGCACAACAGGACCGGTACGCAGGCACGAAGCCCATTCTTGCAAAACTGCATCGGCGGAACTCGCCGAAAAATGTGAAATGAAGCCCCGCCGAGACCGTCGATGCGGCCGGCGGAGGAATGTAAAAACCCAATATCCCGCAATGAACGGGATTATCCTCGTTATATAATATAATAAATCGAAAGTTGAAGGCCTCACTTTGCGACCCAATTCAATTGAGCATTAAAAGTTGTATGGCGTTCATAATATAAAACACCGTACACGATGAACTTCTTTTCATTATTATACAGAAATGAATGCAGGACGACAAGCAAATGATGTTCGGACAATGATCCGTTATTTCAGCCGGTCCATGAAAACCCGAAGGAACCCTGCGGACGGATTGAGAAACGCGGTTCAGGCCGCCGGCGCAACACCGCCGAGGGGCGGGGATAAGTACCAAGTGGATGATGAACCCGCATGAAATTCCTCGTGATCACCGACCTTCACCAGAAGGCGTCCAACATAGAGTGGATCAACAGGCTGATAGAATCTGAGGGAACGGATGCCGTCCTGTTCCTGGGTGACGTTACCGACATGGGGACCGCCGACGATGCCGCCGAGATCGTCTCCTCGATACGCTCCAAGGTCTACTGCCTGCCCGGAAACTGCGACCCCCGCGACCTCCCCGAGAAGATATCTGCCGTCGCGACCGATATGCACGGGAAGTCCGCCGAGATAGGCGGATACTACGTCGCCGGCCTCGGAGGCTCCAACATCACCATCTTCGGCACCCCGTTCGAGCTCACTGAGGAGGAGATCGACGCGAAGCTGAGGCCGATATCCCGCAGGAGGATGATCCTCATGACCCATGCCCCCGCCTACGGGACGCTCGACCACATCCCCAACGGGACGTCTGTCGGCAGCCCGGCGATAAAGAAGATCTGCGATGAGTTCCGCCCACTCGTGGCGCTCTCAGGGCACATCCATGAGGACATCGGGGCCAAGTACATCGACGGCACGCTCTACGTCAACCCCGGCCCGGCCAGGGACGGGCATGCCGCCATCCTGGTCCTGGACGGGGACCGCGCATACGTCAGATTCGTCGGGCCCACCGATTCCGCTGACTGATACTATTAAATATGCGTCCACGATAGCAGAGGCGATTAACATGGCACTATGGCAGGGTAAATCCAACAGGAAATCCACCGGCGGCAGGCACATCCTCGCCCGCGGAAAGAGGAAGTTCGAGATCAGCAGGGAGCAGCAGTTCACCAGGATCGGCACCGAGTCCCTGAAGCAGTACCGCGGAATGGGTGGATCCAAGAAGGTCGGAGTCCTCTACGCCGAGTATGCCAACGTCGTCGACAAGAAGACGAACACCGTCAAGAAAGCGAAGATCCTCACTGTTACCGACAACCCTTCCGACAGGAACCTCGTTCAGCGTAACATCCTCAACAAGGGCGCCAGGATCAAGACCGACCTCGGAGAGGCCATCGTTACCTCCAGGCCCGGACAGTGCGGCGTCGTCAACGCAGTGCTCGTTGAGTGAGACCCAGCGCCATCTTACCCGGGGCCTGCCCCCGGGGGCATTCCAACGCTTTCCGGTTTTCGGTTCTTTTTGTGTATTTCTGTACTCTTCCTCGGCCGCCCTTATACGTCCGCAGGAAACAGGTTATTATTCCTCGGCTGTATCGAGAGGATGATAACATGGCTTATGACGACGATACGGCCATCGTCCTGTGGCCGGAATATTTCGATGCAGGCCTCTCCCGCAAGCAGGGGAGAAGGCTTCCTGTCTCCAAATGCGTGAAGGACCCGTCCCTGGACATGATCGCCAAAGGCGCGATAATCCTGGGCCTGGAGTACAGGATCGACGAGAGCAAGAGCTACCCGTCCGACTGGACCTCGAAGAAGGGCTGCGTCCGGGTGGAGAAGGGCAAGCTGAAGAAGACGGAGATCATCCCCCGCATAGGCGAGATCCTGATCAAGAACGGCGCGTGAGGCATATGATATCCGCGCTTGATTCCAAGGTCATGGATGCCAACTCCGAGGCCCTCGGGGTCGGCACCGATATCCTCATGGACAATGCCGGGAAGGCCCTGGCGGACTTCCTGACCGAGAGGTTCTCCGGGAAGAGGTTCATCATATTCTGCGGACGCGGCAACAACGGCGGGGACGGATCAGCCGCAGCCTGCCACATGGAGGGGGAGGATGTGACCCTCTGCCTCATCGGGAGCCCGGAGAACATCAAATCGCATTCTGCGGCGGCGTTCTATGCCAAGGCCGGCTGCCCGAAGGTCCCGTTCGATTCGCCCGGGACCGGCTACGATGTGCTCGTCGATGCCGTCCTGGGGACCGGCATATCCGGAGAGGTGAAGCCGGAATATTCCGCGTACATCGACCTCACCAGGAGGTTCAAGGGGACCATCGTCTCGGTCGATGTGCCCACCGGGTTCGGCACCGGCAAACAGGTCCTGCCCGATTTCACGGTCACCATGCATGACACCAAAGAAGGCATGGACGCTGAGAACTGCGGCGTGATCGTCATCGCGGACATCGGCATGCCGGAGAAGGCGTACACCCACACCGGCCCCGGGGACATGTACAGGTACCCCCGGCCCGATGCCCGGAGCCACAAGGGCGCCAACGGCCGCCTGCTGGTCATCGGCGGAGGGCCTTTCTACGGCGCCCCGGCGATGGCCGCCATGGCCGCCATGAGGACAGGGATCGACCTGGCTACCGTCGCCGTCCCCGAGAACTGCTATCATGAGGTCGCGGCCGTGTCCCCTGTGCTGATGGTGCACCCGCTCAAAGGGAACATCCTGCGCCATGAGCATGTGAAGGAGCTACTGGACATGGCCGAGAACAATGACGCGGTCCTGATCGGCCCCGGGCTCGGGCGCGACCCGAAGACCTCCGAGGCCGTGAAGGAATTCGTCTCGCTGTGCGATAAGCCGCTCGTCATCGACGCCGACGGCCTGAACGCCCTCGGCATGGACTTCGTGGCCAGGAACCCGGAGACGGTCCTCACGCCCCACCACATGGAGTTCATGCGCCTCACCAACAGCGAAGGGAACGATGAGAACGCCATGGCCTCTGCGGCGCATATGAACGCCGTGATCGTGCTGAAAGGGAAGGACGACATCATCACGGACGGAGAACGGATCAAATACAATTCATCCGGGTCCGTGGGCATGACGACCGGCGGGACGGGCGATGTCCTGGCCGGGATAATCGCAGGATTGATGTCCAAGAAGATGGACGCCTACGACGCAGGCTGCCTCGGAGCATACCTGTCCGGGAAAGCAGGAGAGCGCGCCTTCGCGAAGTTCTCGTACGGTATGATCGCCACAGACGTCATCAGGTACATACCCAAAGCCATATGCAACGGGCTGGACCGCCTGGGCATCTGATGGCCGACATACAGCCGGTTCCCGGCATCCCTGCGCTGAAGATAGACGATACCCTGGTGATCGGCGACCTCCACATCGGCGTGGAAGCGCATATGGGCGCCAAAGGCGTCCATCTGACCTCGCACACGGACATGATGTTCGACAGTATCATCGAGGCCGCCGGGACCGACATCGACCGCGTGATAATGATCGGGGACATCAAGGACTCCGTGCCCGGCTCGACCCGCCAGGAGTACCGCGAGATACCGGCCTTCTGCGACAGGCTCCTGGAGCATTTCTCAGAGGTCTGCATCGTGCGCGGGAACCATGACACCTCCATCGAGGATTTCGTCCCGGGGGCGGTCCGCATCTATCCGGCAACTGGGATGATCTCCGGGAACATCGGCCTGGTCCACGGCCACACCTGGCCCTCGGCCGAGGTGATGTCCAAGCAGACGCTGATCATGGGGCACTGCCATCCCGCCGTCCTCTTCAGGGACGGCGTCGGCTCGCATATGTCGGAGCCCTGCTGGCTCCGCGGCAGGTTCGCCAAAGAATCCGATGAAAGATATGCGCATCTCCCCGAATCTTTCATCATCGTACCTGCATTCAACAGGCTTCTGGGAGGATCCCCGGTGAACGCCATCGGAACGCCTCTGCTGGGGCCGATCATGAACTCGGACCTGGTGGACCTCGATGATGCGCGCATCTATCTCCTGGACGGGATCGATCTGGGCTTCAGGAAGGACCTGATGGTGAAGGACCGCAAGTTCAGGAGATGGAACGATGACGAGAACTCTCCCCGCCATACGTCGCTCTGAACCTTTTCTATCATCCTGAGCTCGATCGAGGGATGGCTGCATCGGCGGCCGCCGGCCTGACGGCTGCCCACATCGAATGTTCTGACAGAATAATTGATCCCCGGCAGGGCCGGGGAATGGGGGCTCACGCCCCCGGAGATGTTTCAGTTCCTGGTGATGGTGTCGTAGAGCGACCCGTCGCTGTTCCTGATCTCCGCGGTCAGAGGCATCTGCCCGGGCAGAGAGTGGGTAGCGCAGGAGTTGCAGGGGTCGTACGCCCTGAAGGCCATCTCGACCATGTTCAGGAGGCCGGGCGACACATCGTAGTTCTTGATGAGGGCCTTGGCGACCTTGGCGACGTCCATGCACATCGGGCCGTTGTTGTTGGTGGTTCCGACGACCATGTTGCAGGCGGTGACGATTCCGTTCTCGTCGCAGGTGTAGTCGTGGGTCAGGGTTCCGCGGGGAGCCTCGACGCATCCGACACCGCGTCCTCCGGGAACGAGGTCGAACTGCTTGATGTTGGGGTCGGTGAGCTTGTCGGAGTACGCATCCTCCTTGAGCTTCTCGGCCGCATACAGCATCTCGATGAGCCTGGCCCAGTGGGTGGCGAGGGTGTACTGCACGGGCTCTCCGTTCTTGACGCCGAAGGTCTCGCGGTAGACCTTGAGCTCCTCGTTGGCGAGCGGGGTGGAGATGTCCTTGCAGACGTTCAGCCTGGCGAGCGGGGTCGCTCTGTAGATACCGGAGTCGGGTCCGTCCACGAGTCCCTTGTATCCGGGGTTCCTCAGGTAGGGGAACTTCTCGTAGGACCAGGGCTCGGACGCCTCGGCGATGTGGTCGAGGTAGTCCTTCGGGTCGTACAGGTCGTGCTCTTTGCCGGTCTGGTCGACAACGCGGACCTTACCGTCGTGGAACTCCAGCTGGCCCTTGTCGTTGACAAGGCCCATGTGGTAGGTCTCGTGGTAGTAGAGGTCCTTGTTGAGGATGATGTCGAGGTACTCCTTGTTGCCGAGCACGAGGTCGTGGAAGACCTTGAGCGAGGTCTGGGAGAACTTGACGAGGTCATCGGTGTAGGACTGGATCTCCGCCGCCTCCTCCTTGGAGATGGCCTTGGAGACTCCTCCGGGAACGCCCATGACAGGGTGGGTCGGCTTGCCGCCGATGATACCCTGGATCTTCTGGGCGTTGGCACGGGCCTTCAGGACGGCGCTTCCGAGCTCGAGGCCGACGGTACCGACGACGCCGAGGATGTTCCTCTGCGCGGCGGGCGCGGCGGGCCCCTCGACGAAGTCGGCGGAGGCGAGCGCGTAGAAGTGCGCGATGTGGCTGTGGATGAAGTGGGCGTGGTAGAACGTGTCCCTGATATGGAACGCGGCCTCGGTGGGCTTGGCGCTGTAGCATCCGTCGATTGCCTTGGTGGAGGCAAGGTGGTGCGCTCCGGGGCAGACTCCGCAGAGCCTGGCGGTGATCTGGTTGAGCTCGGTCACACGCCTGCCGATGCAGAATCTCTCGAATCCCCTGACCTCGGGGACCTGCCAGTATGCGTTCTTCACATTCCCGCTGTCGTCCAGGAAGATCTCGATCTTCCCGTGACCCTCAAGACGGGTGATGGGGTCGATGGTCACACGGTCGCCGGTGACTTTCTTCTTCTCATCCCAAATGATAGGTGCTGCCATTTGATTTCATCCTCCTGTTCAGGCAGAGGGTGCCTCTTCTGTGACGGACCTGTTGATGAGGGACTTCCCGAGAGTGAACGCGTAGAAGTATCCCAGCGGGTCCTTGATGGTTGACATGATCTCGATGATCTTCTGCTCGTCGATGATAGGATCGTCGTCGAGGACCGGGAACAGGGAAGCGATGGCGCTGAGAGCGCTGGCTCCGTGCTCCTGGACGAAGTGGGTCGGACCGTAGCATCCGCGGCAGGGCTGGCCGGCCGCAGTGCAGCGGGCGTTGCATCCGCCGACGGTCGCGGGGCCGAGGCAGAGGATTCCCTGGTCCATGAGGCACTTCTTGGGGTCGACATCGACCTGGTAGGGCTCGTAGATCTTGGTGATCCTCTTGTACTCTTTCTCGCGGGGGCACTCGTCGCAGAGGCACTTCTCGGTGACTCCGAACTCGTATCCCTTCGGGGGCAGGGCGACGCCGTTGTAGACGAAGTCGACGATTCCCTTGAGCATCTGGGAGATGGACTCCTGGAGGGGAGGGCATCCGGGGATGTAGTAGTCAACATCGATGACCTCGTCGAGGGTCTTCACTGTGTCGTACAGGACGGGCAGGGTGAGGACTCCCTCGGAAGCCTGGTACTCGGTCTCGGGCACCTGGGGCTTGCCGGCGTGGTAGTCCTTCTGGAACTGGGCGCTGGTAGGGGTCTTGGTGTAGACGTAGTCGAGGATCTCGTCGGCTCCGCCCTTGACCAGGTTGGCGAGCGCAGGGGTTCCGCCGAAGCAGGCGCAGGACCCGTAGCAGACGACGATCTTGGACTTCTGCCTGAGGAGCTTGACCATCTCCTCGTTCTCGGTGTTCCTGACGGCTCCGTTGATGATGGAGACGGTGATGGAACCGTCCGCCATGGCCTCGATGTCGTCCTTCTTGCCGTCGACCGCGATGGGCCACATGACGATGTTGGCGAACTGGCCGATGGTCAGGACCCTCTCGTTGGTGTCGAGCAGGGAGACATCGCAGCCTCCGCATGCCGCGGCCCAGTAGATGGCCAGGTTGATCTTGCCGTTCGCCGGAGGGGCGGGCAGGAGCTCGCCGAGGTCCGCGAAGGGGTACTCGGTGTGCCCGTGCTTCCCGTTGACGGCCTTGCCCGTCTCGCCGGAAGCGGCGGGAGCGGGAGCGGGAGCGGCTGCCGCGGCCTTAGCAGCGGGAGCCTCCTTGGATTTCGCCGGGGCGGCGGCCTTGGCGGCCGGGGCCTCGTTCTTCTCTTTCTTTTCCTTCTTCTTGAACAGGTTGCTGAAGAATCCCATTGGTTCAGGCCTCCTTGGGGTGTGCCCTGACGTTCTCTTCCTGGGCGATGGTCTTCGCGGAGGTGACGGGGGTGGGGCCGAGGGCCTTGATCTCGTCGATGAACGAAGTCATGACGGTCTGGAACTTCTCTCCCTCGGAAGCGGAGACCCACTCGAGCCTCAGCCTCTTGGGGTCGAATCCGTACTGCTCGAGGACGAGCCTCAGCAGCGCGATCCTCCTCCTTGCCCTGTAGTTGCCGCCGATGTAGTGGCAGTCGGCAGGGTGGCATCCGAGGACAATGACTCCGTCCGCTCCTTTGGAGAGGGCGCGGAGGACGAACTCGGGGTCGATCCTCGCGGAGCACATGGTCCTGATGATACGGAAGTTGGGGGGCATCTGGCGCCTCCCGACTCCGGCGTTGTCGGCACCCGCGTAGGAGCACCAGTTGCAGCAAAACGCTACGATCAGAGGTTCAAATTCTTCTGCCATTGGAATCACTCCTTCTCCATGAGGGGCCTGTTGAACATGGCATCGATCTCAGCGATGATCTGCGAGTTCCTGAAGCCTCTCTGCTCCATCGCACCGGACGGGCAGGCCGCGACGCAGCATCCGCATCCCTTGCAGAGACCGGCGTTGACCTGGCTGACAGGCCTTCCGTCGGGTCCGTTGACGATGGTGATCGCGTGGTACTCGCAGCATCCCTCGCAGGTTCCGCAGCCGTTGCAGAGCTGGGGGTTGGCGACGGAGGCGACGATACCCTCGGAGACCAGGTGGTCCTTGGTGATGATGGTCAGCATCCTGGAGGCGGCTCCGGATCCCTGGGCGATGCACTCGTCCATGAACTTGGGCCAGTGGGCGGCTCCGGCGACGAAGACACCCTCGGTCGCGAAGTCGACGGGCCTGAGCTTCTGGTGGGCCTCGAAGTAGAAGCCGTCCTTGCTCAGCGGGACCTTGACCATGACCGCGAGCTTCTCCTTCTCCTCGCGCATGGGCGCGATTCCGACGGACAGGGCCAGGGTGTCGACGGGGATCTTGACTTCCTGGCCGAGGGTGGTGTCGAACGCCTCGACGAAGTTGCCGTCGTACTTGGGCAGGGTGTCGTCGTTGACACGCCTCAGGAACCTGACTCCGAGCTGGCAGGCCTTGTAGTAGAGGTCCTCCCTGAAGGCGTAGGTCCTGATGTCCTTGTGGATGATGGTGACGTTGGCGGTGGGGTCGGCCATCTTGATCTCGATAGCGTCCCTGATCGCGCTGGCGCAGCAGACACGGCTGCAGTAGCCGACCTTCTCGTTCCTGGACCCGATGCACTGGATGAACACGACGTTCTTCCCGGTGAACTGGCCGGCGGCGACCTTCTTCTCGAGCTCGACGTGGGTGAGCACCTTGGGGTCGGAGCCGTAGTTGTACTCGACAGGCTTGTACTGGGCGGCACCGACGGCGAACAGGATCGCACCTGCGGGGATCTCCTCTCCGCTGGCGAGCTCCACGGTGAAGTTGCCGACGTATCCGGGGATGTCCTCGATGACAGCGTTCTTGTGAACGGTGATCAGCGGGCAGGACTCCACCTTCTTGATGGTCTCGGCGAGGAACTCGGAGACGAGCTTGCCGTCCTCCCTGTGGACGAAGTTCCTGGCGAATCCTCCGAGCTCGGACTCGCGCTCGAAGAGGTCGACCTTGACACCCTGGGCGGCGACGTCGAGGGCGGCTGTCATACCGGTGATTCCTCCTCCGATGATGGCGGCGGACTGGGTGACGGGGATCTCGGCTCCCTCGAGGGGCTCGAGCAGGCAGGCCTTGGCGACGGCCATCCTGATCAGGTCCTTGGCCTTGGTGGTGGCCGCTTCGGGGGCATGCATGTGGATCCACGAGCACTGGTCGCGGATGTTGGCCATGTTGTAGAGGTACTTGTTCAGACCGCCGTTCCTGCAGGCCTCCCTGAAGAGAGGCTCGTGGGTCCTGGGGGTGCAGGACGCGACGACGACACGGTTCAGGTCGTGCTCCTTGATGAAGTCGGAGATCTGCATCAGGGTGTCCTGAGCGCAGGCGTACTTGGTCTCGACGGCCACGACGACATGGGGCAGGGTCTTGGCGTACTCGACGCAGGCGGGGACGTTGACCACAGAGCCGATGTTGATACCGCAGTGGCATACCCAGACACCGACGCGGGGCTCCTTGCCGGCGACATCCTTCTCGGGCGGGTAGACCTTGGGCTTGCAGGGGACGAAGTCGGGGTCCTTGACGATGTAGGCACCGGCCTTGGCGGAGGCACCGGATGCCTCGGCGACGGAGGTCGGGATGTCCTTGGGCGCCGCGAAGGCACCGGTCACGAAGATTCCCTTCCTGGTGGTCTCGAGCGGGTTGAAGACGGTGGTCTTGGCGAACCCGTACTCGTTCAGCTCGATGCCCAGGGTCTGGGCGAGCTGCTCGGCGCCCTCGGGGGCCTCGAGCCCGACGGACAGGACGACGATGTCGAAGGTCTTCGAAGCGGGATTGTTGTCCTTGTCGGTGTAGTTGACGGTGACCTGCTTGGTCTCGGGATCCTCCTCGACGTTGGACACACGGGCTCCGCGGTGCATGTGGATGCCGTACTCGTCCTCGGCCCTCTTGATGTAGGCCTCGAACTCCTTTCCGTAGGACCTGATGTCCATGAAGAAGATGTCCTCGTCGACGTCTCCGTGCTCCTTGGTGATCTGGGCCTGCTTGGTCGCGTACATGCAGCACACGGACGAGCAGTAAGTCTTCCAGTTCTTCTTATGGGACCTGGATCCGCAGCACTGGATCCATGCGACGGACTTGGGGCCCCTCTCGCCGGCGCCTTTCTGGGCGACGCCGAACTTGTCGTAGACGATGGTGGAGGGCACAGGTATGTGTCCGTCGAACGGACCGGCGGCGCCTTCCATCCTCTCGTACTCGATGGCGGTGACGACGTTCTTGAACCTTCCGTATCCGTACTCGGACGCGTTCTTGGCGTTCCAGACGGAGAATCCGGCGGCGACGACGATGGATCCGACATCAAGTGTCAGGTCCTGGTCCTTGTCCTCGTAGCTGATGGCCTGCTTGCCGCAGACCTTCGCGCAGACACCGCACTTGTTCTCACGGAGCTTCTTGCAGTATCTGGGGTCGATGAGCGCCACCCTGGGCACAGCCTGAGAGTGGGGGATGTAGATGGCCCTCCTGGTGGTGAGCCCGTACTCGAACTCGTTGGGGATCCCGCGGGTCGGGCACTTCGCGACGCAGTCTCCGCACGAGGTGCAGAGGGTCGGGTCGACGTACCTGGCCTTCTTGGTCACGGTGACCTTGAAGTCTCCCGCCTCACCGTCGACTTTCTTGACCTCGTGGTAGGTCATGAGGGTGATGTTGGGGTGACCGGCTGCATCCGCCATCTTGGGGGACAGGATGCACGCAGAGCAGTCGTTCGTGGGGAAGGTCTTGTCGAGCATGCACATGGTCCCGCCGATCGTGGGCAGCCTGTCCACGAGGTAGACGTGGATGTTCCTGTCCGCAAGATCGAGAGACGCCTGTATACCGGCGATTCCTCCGCCGATCACAAGAGCAGATTTGGTTGTCAATTCATTACCTCCGTTCCCAATTTTTGGTTGGAATGAGAAATAGGATGGCAAGCGGTTATTAAACCCCGATTATGAAGGTTTTTTATATCATTGATACCATTATTTATTTTTACATTCTCGAAAATCAAATAAAAAACGGCTCAAACAAATTTTAGGTAGGGTAAAAAACCCAATGTGCCAGCATCGGAGCGCAACGGCTTCGATAGTGGTTTAGCCGATTAGGTAAAATAACTATTTTCCCTGTACCTTAATCGCATAATAATTTCAAATTCGTATCCGTTTAAGATTTGCCTAAAATTTTTCAAATCAGGAACTCCTGCAGAATGGATTAAATATCATTGGTTAGAGATTTGATTTCAGTCCGCGATGCTGGGTATTGCAGGATGCTGTATCCATCTGCGATTCTCAGACCGTCCGGGGCCAGGCAGGCGGCTTGGGCCCGCACCGTCCGGGTTCCGCTGGACCGTAGGGCCGCTACGCCTCCGCAGCTCCCCCGGAGAGGGTCTTAGCCTCCGAGGAAACCCCTCCCGTCAGCGAACGATTAAAGCGGTGCCGTGCGATGGGCCCGGCATCATGACCGTCAAATCCAAGCGCGGGAGGCGCCGCTACATCGCGTTCAAAGTCTCCCCCGGCCTCACGGCACCGGAGCTGTCCCAAAAGGTGCCGAGGCAGTTCCGCGTCATCCAGTGCGCAGGGGGCATGGCGATAGTCCGGTGCTCCCCGGAGACGGCGGACGGCTGCAAGGCAGCGGTCAGGCGCGCGGACCCTTCCTCCGAGCCGGTCCGCACATCGGGCACCCTGCGCACCCTCCGCGCCAGGTACCGCATCCTCAGGGAGAATGCTCCGCCCAGGCCGCCCCGCAAGGTGCCTCCGGGAACGTCCGGCGCCCGCTGACCTCTGTGACGCGCTTTCTTATAGAAGCGCGTTCATACGAGGGCCACAGAGGATAACCATGCAACCAGGACAAATGGCATATGATCGGGGGATAACCGTCTTCTCCCCTGACGGAAGGCTGTTCCAGGTAGAGTACGCCCGCGAGGCCGTCAAGAAGGGAGCGACGACCATCGGTGTCAAGTTCAAGGGCGGCGTGCTCCTGGCGGTGGACAAACGTGTCTCCTCCAAACTAGTGGAGCCCGATTCCATCGAGAAGATCTACAACATCGACGATTACATCGGCTGCGCGACCTCCGGCCTGGTCGCGGATGCCAGGATCCTCGTCGACCAGGCGAGGAAAGAGGCCCAGATCCACCGCGTCAACTACGGGGAGAACATCGGCGTGGAGATGCTGACCAAGAAGGTCTGCGACTACGAGCAGAACTTCACCCAGTACGGAGGGGCCAGGCCCTTCGGCACCGCCCTGCTCGTGGCGGGGACCGACGACCTGGGCATCCACCTGTTCGAGACCGACCCGTCCGGCGCGCTCGTGGCGTACAAGGCGAGCTGCATCGGGAGCGGGCGCGCCGTGGCGATGGAGGTCTTCGAGAAATCGTACCGCGACGGGATGCCCTACGGGGAGGCGCTAAAGCTCGCCCTCGAGGCCCTTTCCGCGGCCATCGAGGAGGACCTGAAGCCGGAATCCGTGGAGATCGGCGTCGTCGAGGAGGGCTCCAAGTTCAGGCGCCTCAGCGACGATGAGAAGGCCGAGGCCATCAAGGGCATCGGGAAGAAGGATGCCGGCTCCGAGGACGGCGCCGACAGCGAGGACAAACCGAAGAGATCCCCGAGGACCAAGAAGGCCGTCAAGAAGACCGAAGAGTGAGACCGATGGTCGACCTCGATGATGCGATTGTCGCAAGGCTCGAGAGCCATGGGGAAAGGTTCGAGGTCCTCCTCGACCCCAAGGCGATGGACCTCATAAAGCAGGGCAAGGATGTGGACCTCGCGGACTATCTGGCCGTCGAGGATGTCTTCAAGGACGCCCGCAAGGGCACCCGGCCCGCGGAGTCCGCCATGAAGGAGGTCTTCGGAGATTACGCCGGCGACCCCATCGCCGTCGCGAAGCACATCATCGAGAAGGGAGAGGTCCAGATGACGGCCGAGCAGCGCAGGGAGCTGCTCGATGCCAAGAGGAAGCGCGTCATAGCGTACATCTCGGCCAACGCCATCAACCCGCAGACCAAGCTCCCCCATCCCCCGCTGAGGATCCAGCTCGCCCTCGAGGAGGGCAAGTACCATGTCGACGCCAAGAGGCCGTTCGACAAGGAGGTCGAGGAGGCCATGAAGGTCCTCCGCCCCCTTCTCCCCATCAGGTTCGAGAAGAGCAGGGTCGCGATCAAGCTCAGGGGGGAGGACTACGGCCGCTGCATCGAGGAGATCTCGAAGTTCGGCCTGGTGGACAGGGAGGAATGGACCCCGGACGGCTCGTGGATAGGGATGCTTGAGATCCCCGCGGGCCTCATAACCGACCTCACCAACAACCTGAAGAACCGCACCCACGGGAAGGCCCAGATAAAACTGGTCTCGTCGTGAGCGGCCTGCATCATTACGGAGAGATAACATATGTCTTTTGAGAGAAGGGGCCCCGGGCCCGAGAGAGAGAGCCGCAGCGGCCCCCGCGACGGCAGAGGCCCGAGGAGGCCCAGGGAGATCGTCGTACCGGGCGATGTCCTCGGCCCGTCCGACAGGTACGCCCCGGGAGAGAATGCTTACGAAGCGGACGGCTCCGTCCGCGCCTGCATAACCGGGCTGAAGAACTACACCGGCGACGCCGTCGGGGTCATCCCCATGGGCGGCTGCTACATGCCGGTCGCCGGCGACACCGTCATCGGCATCATAATCGACGTGGGCCCGTCCAACTGGATGGTCGACATCCGCTCGCCCTATCCCGCCCCGCTCCATGTGAGCGAGGTCCCCTGGAAGGTCGAGTTCGGGGACACCTCCAGGTTCCTGACGGTCGGCGACGTCGTCCTGCTGAAGATACTGATGGTCGACGAGGCCAAGAAGGTCTCCGTGACGATGAAGGACTCCGGCCTCAGGAAGATCGAGGGCGGCATACTCACCGAGATCGACCACAACAAGATCTCCCGCGTGATCGGCAAGGCGGGATCGATGATCCAGATGCTGAAGAACATGACCGACTGCCGCATTTTCGTGGGGCAGAACGGCAGGATATGGATCGACGGGGACGGCATGAACGCGGAGGCCGCCGAAGCGGCCGTGAAGATGATCGAGGCCGAGTCGAGATCGGCCGACCTGACCGAGAGGGTCCAGAGGTTCCTGTCGGAGAAGGTGCCCCGGTCCGGGGACGCAGAGGAGGGATCTGAATGAGCGGACACACTGACATGGTGCTGGTCAACGACGACGGCATCAGGATTGACGGAAGGAGATGCGACGAGAAGAGGCCGATCAAGATCGAGGCGGGCGTCCTGAAGAACGCGGACGGCTCGTGCTACCTCGAGATCGGGAAGAACAAGGTCCTGTGCGCGGTGTACGGGCCCAGGGAATGCCGGCCGAAGCACATGCAGGACCCCACCAAGGCCGTCATCCAGGTGAGGTACAACATGCAGGCGTACTCCGTGAGCGACAGGAAGAGGCCCGGGACCGACAGGAGGTCCGTCGAGATCTCCAAGCTCATCTCCGAGGCCCTGAGCTCCGTCGTCATGACCGAGCTCTACCCGCGCGCCTCCATCGACGTGTACATCGAGATCCTCCAGGCCAACGCCGGGACCAGGTGCGCCGGGCTCTCGGCCGCCTCGGTCGCGCTCGCGGACGCCGGGATCCCCATGAGGGACCTGATCCCCGCCATCGCCTGCGGCAAGGCCGACGGCCACGTCGTCCTCGACCTCAACAAGGAGGAGGACAACTACGGGCAGGCCGATGTCCCCCTGGCCATCATACCCAGCACCGACGAGATCGTCCTGCTGCAGATGGACGGGAACATGACCCGCGAGGAGCTCGACAGGGGCCTCGACATGGCGTTCGGCGCCGCCCATGAGCTCAACGCCATCCAGAGGGATGCCCTCAAGCGCAAATACACCGAGAAAGCGTCCAAGGAGGCGTCCGAATGAGCAACTACATCGTATCCCAGATCAAGAGGGACCACCTCATGAACCTGCTCGCCGAGGGCAGGAGGGCGGACGGCAGGCAGCTCGACGAGGTCAGGAAGATCTCCGTCGAGACCGGCATCATCGCCTCGGCCGAGGGCTCCGCCAAGGTCAGCCTCGGCGACACGACGGTCATCGCCGGCGTGAAGATCATCCCCGGAGCGCCCTACATGGACGCCCCCGGAGACGGAGTCATCACCACCGGGGCCGAGCTCATCCCGATGGCCCACGAGTCGTTCGAGTCCGGGCCCCCCTCGGAGGACGCCATCGAGTTGGCCCGCGTGGTCGACCGCGGCATCCGCGAGTCCGGCATGATCGACGTCAAGCAGCTGTGCATCAAGAAGGGGGAGGAGATCTGGATGATCTACATCGACATCTACGCCCTCGACTTCGACGGCAACCTGTTCGACGCCTGCAACCTGGCGGCGGTCATGGCCCTCAAGACGGCGACCGTCCCCTGGAAGCAGTACGGGAAGAGCAGGACGGACGACGACGGCAATGTGACCGAGATGGAGGACTGCCCCCTGCCGATCACCTGCACGCCCATCTCCGTCACCGAATGCAAAATAGGCAATGATTTAATAGTAGACCCTAATTTCGACGAGGAAGCCATTTCTTCAGCCCGTCTAACCGTCACGACCGACGATAACGGCAACTTCAGGGCCATGCAGAAAGGCGGAAAGGGATCGATCACCCGCGGTGACCTCTCGCTCTGCCTCGACAGGGCCGTCGAGATTGGCAGACAGATCAGAAAGATCATCGGGTGATTAGAATGTCCAAGAGAACCGAGAAAGCAGGAACCTCCGGAAGGTTCGGAGCCAGGTACGGAGTCGTCGTGCGCAACAGGGTCAAGACCATCGAGGCCCACCAGAAAGCCAGGCATGAGTGCCCCGAGTGCCACCACATGTCCGTCACCAGGGTAGCGTCCGGCATCTGGCAGTGCAGGCACTGCGGCAACAAGTTCGCGGCCGCGGCCTACAGCCCCAGGACCAAGAAGACCACCGACGCCCTCGTCGCCGCCAAGGCCGCGAAGGCTGCCGAAGCGAAAGCGGCCCCCTCCGCGGAGCCCGCCGCTGCGGCCGAGTGAAACTGACCGGCGGTCGAAATGTACAGATGCGCCAAGTGCAACGAGCCCATCAGGAACATGACCGCGATCGGGCTCCAGTGCGACAAGTGCGGCTCCAGGATCTTCATCAAGGAGAGACCCAACTCCAAGAAGACCCTGAAATCCGACTGATATGCCGGAAGCGGTCCTGAGGATATCGGGCGCCGGTGCGGCCGTTTCGGCCGCGGCGCTCGCTCCGGAGGTCCACCGGGACCTCTCCCGGACGCATGCCGAGATCAGGGAGGAGAACGGGGAGACCGTCCTCGCGATCGAAGCGTCCGATACGTCCGCCGTCCGCGCGGCGCTCAACTCTTTTCTTGAATGCGTCGCAGTCACCGACAGCATCGCTAAACTGACCGAGGAATCAAAATGAACGGAATAAGCCCCCAGCTGCAGAATCAGATCACCCAGTTCCAGCAGGTGCAGCAGCAGCTCCAGACGGTTCTCTCCCAGAAGAGCCAGATGGAGGCTCAGCAGAAGGAGCTCCAGAGGACCGTCGAGGAACTGGAGAAATCCAAGGGCGACGTCTACCGCAATGTCGGCGTCCTCCTCATCAAGGTGGATGACAAAGAGGCCCTCAAGGCCGAGCTCGAGGAGTCCCTCGAGACCGTCGGGATACGCATCCGCGGCCTCGAGAAGCAGGAGAAGGACCTCCGCGCCAAATACGAGATGCTCCAGAGCAACATCAACAACGCCATGGGCGCTTCCGCCCGTGCCGCTCCCCGCGCCGCCGCGGCCAAGCGCTCCGACGACGAGGAAGAGGACGACTGAAACCTTTCAGGGGCTCGCGTGAGCGTAGCCCCGTCACATTTTTTATCCGACCGCCCGGATAACCATGCATGACCGATGCTTTGGTCCTCCGGGACGTATGCAAGGCCTACGGGGACCGCGAAGCGGTCAAGGGTATCAGCTTCAGTGTCGGCGAGGGCGAGATATTCGGCCTCATCGGACCGAACGGCGCCGGGAAGACCACGACGCTCAGGATGATCTGCACCCTGCTCGGGATCACCTCCGGCACCATCAGCGTCTGCGGCCATGACGTCTCATCCGAAGGCGATGCGGTCCGCAGGATAATCAGCTACCTCCCCGAGGACTCCGGGGCCTACAAGGACCTGACCGGGAGGCAGTACATCCGCTTCATGGCGGGCTTCTTCGCCTCCGGCGCGGAATTCGACGGCATGGTCGCGCGCGGCATCGAGACGGCCGGCCTCGGCCCCAGGATCGACTCCAAAGTGAGCACTTACAGCAAAGGGATGACGCGCAGGCTTCTCATCGCGAGGGCCATGATGCCCTCGCCGCGCCTGGCGGTGATGGACGAGATAACCTCGGGGCTGGACGTCCTCAACGCCTATGACATCCGCGAATCGGTCAAGCGCATCGCGGAGAACGGGACGACCGTCCTGATCTCGAGCCACAACATGTTCGAGGTCGAGAGCCTGTGCCACAGGGTGGCGATGATAAACAAAGGCAGGATCGTCGAGCTCGGGACACCCCGGGAGCTCATGGACAAATACGGCGCCAAGAACCTCGAGGAGGTCTTCGTCAGGGCGGTGAGAGGATGAACCACCTGATCAACATCACCAAGAAAGAGGTCCGGGAGATGCTCACCCCCGGGACGATAGCGTCCATGGTCCTGGTGGTCGTGATGTTCTGCGCCATCGGCTCTGCTATCAGCGGCGAGACCGAGAGCTCCTCTTCCGCGCCCGATATCGGCGTGGTGTATGAGAGCAGCGAATCTGACTACAGCATCGATGATTTCAACAGCTGGGTCCAGAGCCTCCGGGACGGCAGCCCGACGTTCTCCGGCCCGAAGGACGTGATGTCGCTGATCACGCTGTCGTACATGGCCCTCTATGACACCGACAGCGAAAGGGCCGTTGCCTCGATACATTACCTCGATGCGGCATCGGACGATGCCTCTGCGATAACCCAGGCAGTGTCCGACGGCAGCCTGAAGTTCGCGATATCGGTGGATTCCGCCCTGACATCCAATGTGGAATACATCATCAGCAACTACGCTTCCGAATCGGCGGAGAGCAAGCGCACCTCCGTCGGCGTGTACTTCTCCTACCGCGACGAGGGCCTGTACGGCTCGGCCTCCAGCTCGACCGGCACCGCCCTGGTGAGCCAGATGAACACGATCCTCTCCGAGGTCATACTCCTGAACATCGGGGCGAAGGATATGGAGGGGATCGTCCAGCCGCTCAGCTGGGGCGGGAGCAGCAACCATACGGAGATCAACGGCACCGTGTACGACGACGTCACACCGTACGACATATCGAGAGCGATGATGTCCCAGACGTTCATGGTCCCGATAGTCGTGATGATAGTCATCGTCATGGTCGGGAGCATAGTGATATCGTCCATGGGGAGCGAGAAGGAGAACAAGACCCTGGAGACCCTCCTGACCATGCCGATAAAGCGCACCACCATCGTGAGCGGGAAGCTCCTGGCCGCGGCCATAATGGGGCTGATCTACGGCCTGGTGTACATGATCGGGATGCTGTTCTACACCGACGGCATCATGTACGGCACCAGTTCGGTGGACCTCAGCGATTACGGCCTGGCCATGGGGGCCTCCGACTGGGCAATCCTGATGGCCGTCCTGTTCCTGTCGATCTTCAGCGCGCTGGCCATCTGCATGATCCTCGGCGCGTTCACGAAGAACTACAAGATGGCGCAGACCATGACCATGCCCATCAGCGTCCTCGCCCTCGTGCCCATGTTCGTGTTCATGTTCCTGAGCTGGGACAGCCTTCCGGCCGTCGCTCAGGTCCTGGTGTTCGCCATCCCGTTCTCCCATCCCATGATGGTCATGAACAACCTCGTCTTCGGGAACATCTCCCTGGTGGCCGGAGGAATCGTTTACCTTATAGTGCTGGATGCGTTCCTGGTGTGGCTGACGGTGAAGATATACAATTCCGACGTCCTCATCACCGGCTTCGACCGCAGCAAGATAATGAGGATGTTCGGGAAACCGTCCGGAGACAATGAAGATGGAGACGAGCGAGGCGAGAGAGGCTCTTGAGGGAAGCGGGAAGAAAGCGATCCTGGTCCACGGCAACGCGGACTGCGACGCGGTGGGGTCGGCATATGCCCTCTCCAAGACGTTCCCTCCGGCTGACATCTACGCCCCGTGCGGACTCGACAGGGTCGCCCGGATGGTAGCCGACAAGATCGGCATCCCCGTCCTCGAGGAGTGCGACCTGTCGGATTACGACACGGTCTGCATCGTCGACACCTCGTCCCCCGAGCAGCTGCAGAAGGAAGACCTCAGGCTGCCCGAGGGATGCATCGTCATCGACCACCATACCGCGAACGGCAGATGGGACGGGATGAGGACTTTCATCGACCCGGACCGCGCATCGTGCTGCGAGATCGTCCTCGACATCATCAGAGGGTGCTCCAAGCCCATCGGCAGGGATGTGGGCCTGGCACTCATAGCCGGGATGCTCACGGACACCGGCCACTTCCAATACTCGGACCCCGCCGAGCTCCGCGCGTTCGCCGATGTCATGGACATGTGCTCCATACCGATGGACGAGGCCATGCTCCTGACGCGCGCGCCGGTGAGCATGAGCGAGCGCACGGCGGCCATGAAGGCCGTCGGGAGGTCGAAGTTCGAGCGCGTCGGCGACATGATCGTGGCGGTGTCGATGAGCAGCAGCTACGAGGCCGCCTGCTGCAAGGCCCTCATCGCCTCCGGCGCCGACGTATCGTTCGTGGCGTCCCAGAGAGAGAACGAGTTCCGCGTGTCCGGCAGGGCGACGCAGGAGGCCGTCCGCAGGGGCGTGAAACTGGACAGCATCATGGGAGACCTCTGCCAGGAGACCGAGACGGACGGCGGAGGCCACGGCGGGGCCGCAGGCATGACCGGCACCGGCGATGCGGAGGCCATGCTCAACATGTGCATGATGAAGACGATGGACATCTTCAGGGACATCAAAACGAAGATGGGCGCCGAAGGGAACGGCTCCTCTTCCTGAGCGCGTGAGAAATCGGCAGGTTTCCCTTTTCATCTGCCGGGCCCATGGAAGGGCCCGGGATGCCGGCCTTCGGGGCCGGCGGAAATGCTTTCAGCGGAGTTTCTTGACGGAAGCGAGGATCGCTTTCATCTTCTCGTAGTTCTCAGGATGGGCCGAGAAGTACTCCGCCACAGGTGCCAGGATCTCGATCAGGGAGTCAGCGACACCGGTCTTGAGGTCCACCGGGCTCAGGCTTCCGCCGAAATAGGCCGAGGTCAGGGCGTCGTAATCCGCGAAGGACACATCGCCGCCGTATTTCTCCGGGCGCTTGATGTCGAGCCTGCCCAGGCGCGGGAACACGATGTAGCGCGCCATCATGAGCATGGGGTTCTCGTTCTCCTTCTCCTTCTCGGGCGGGCAGTACGCCTTCTTGATCTTCTTCCTGATGTCGTCCGGGGTGTCGTGGATGTTGATGCTGCTGGTCGGGTCGGACTTCGACATCTTCATCTCGATCATGACGGAGGCGCGGTCCTCGATGCCTTTTCCGGCATCGTCCACCTTGCAGACCTCCACTTCCTTGGTCTGCAGCTCCTTGACTCCCTCGGGGTTCATCCTGGAACCTCCTTTCAGCCCCGGGATCAGGGGGGTATGGAGGGCTATCGGCTTCTTCCAGCCCAGCTTATCGGCGGCGTCCCTGGCGAGCATGTGCGCCCTCCTCTGGTCTATGCCGGCGTAGCAGAGGTCCACCTTCAGGTGGAATATGTCGGTGGCCTGCATGAGCGGGTAGATGACCTTGGAGGAGTCGAGCTCCGCCTCGTCCTCCTTCCTGCCCATGATGGTCATGGCCCTCTTGACGCGGGACATGGTCGTGACCTTCCCGATCTTTATGAGGTCCTCCCAGTAGGTGAGGTCGTCGAGCACCTCGCTCGCGTACCTGAACTCGACCTTGTCGCGGGGGACGCCGAGCGCCACAAAGCAGTCCTCCATGTAGCGGGCGCAGGCACGGATGTTCTCCAGGTCGCCGCCCAGTTTGTCGTTGATGGCCGCATGCCAGTCCGCCCAGAGGATGATGACCCTGAAGCCGGCATCGCAGAGGTCGCGGATCTTGGAGGTGACGAGGGCCCAGCCCATATGGACCAGTCCGGAGGGCTCGAACCCGATATACGCGAGGGGATTCTCCTTCTCGGACAGAAGCTTCCGCAGTTCGTCCTCGTTGATGATCTCCATCGCGTTCCTTGTCACAAGGGAAACCCTCTCTTCAGTATCCATATCTATCACGCGGTTAAGGCGCGTCCCCTCATAAATAGGAAACGGACCCAGAGGTCCCATTGAAACCCTCTTCGCTTTTTCCTCGATCCTGCGGGGCAGATCCTTTCGCAATCATGGGCTGCGGGCATGCCGGGCACGCGTATTCCGTCTGCCGGACCTCTGTTCCGCTTGGAATTCTATTATTTCTTTTTTTCGATAGACATAAATATACAATATTTGAACGGCATGTTGTGCAAGGCGAAGAGCCAGACATCGGAAAAGAGAGGAACGCCCCCCTGTGCGTAGGAAACATGCGGGGGCGGCCACCCGGAAGCGATTCGGATGACATGCCAAGATAGCGCTGACAGCATAGTTAAGGGTATTGCGGGGCCCCGCGGGAACCGCGGGGCGAACAGAGGCAAATCGTACTCGAGGATGCCGGCGGACGGCGGCGCCTCGGGGCAGTTCGCCGAGGCGCTGACGGCGGCCATGGACGCCGCCGGGGTGCCGCAGTGTTTCTCGAAGTTCAGCAACTGCATCTACACGGACCGCCAGAAGCTGGCGGTGCTGGTCCTCATGGCCCGGCACGGCATCAGCTACGGGGCCGTCCGCAGGGACCTGGGCATGTACAGGGGCTTCACCGACGCGATCGGCCTGAAGCGCATCCCGGACGGCTCGACCCTGTGCAAGTTCCTGAAGCGGATCGGGACGGACGTCCTGGAGAGGGTGGTGAGGGCCTTCGGGGCCGCCGCGGACGGCGGCGCGACGGTGGCCGTCGACAGCACCGGCCTGTCCGACTTCGACAGGTCCGCCCATTACGAGAAGCGCCTGGACGACTTCGGTGCCGGGCGCAGCAGGTCGTTCACCAAGCTGTCGCTGGCGGTCGATACCGGCACCAGGATCGTCCTGAGCGCGTCGGCCTCCGCCGACGGGCACAGGAACGACACGACGTTCATGCCGGGGCACATCTCGGACCTCGCAGGCTCCGGGCTGAAGGTCGACTGGCTCATCGCGGACAGGGCCTACGACTCGTCGCTCAACCACCGGCTCGTGCGGAAGTTCCTGGGGGCCAGAGCGGCGATCCCGGTCCGCCGCGGCCAAGGGAACCGCGGGACCGCGATCCACGGGCCGTACAGGCGCATGATGGACGAGGCCCTGTCCGACCCGGACAGCGCCGAGAGCAGGGCGTACAGGCGCAGAGCGGTCATCGAATCGACGAACTTCATGATCAAGAAGGCGGCCGGCCCGTCGGTATCGGCCAGGATACCGGCCTGCAGGGAAAGGCAGGCCCTCCTCAAGGCGATCGTCTTCAACGTCCTGAGGGTCATCAGGCTGGGACGTATCGATAGGCTGCGGGGAGGGTTTCAATGAGACCGGACCCAGAGGACCAACATTTTACCGTCGTACCTGAATCGGGGGCACATGTACGACAGACTCATCAGGAGCTTCGAGGAATGCCCCGTGGTGGACCGCAAGGGGTACCCGTACTTCGTCCATCCCCTCACGGACGGCGTGCCGAGGATGGACCCAGAGGTCCTGGAGGAGGTCCTCGGGTGGATCATGGCCGAGGCCGACCTCCGCTGCGACGTCCTCGCCCTGCCCGAGGCCATGGGGATACCCCTGGGGGTGCCGATATCTCTGAGGACGGGGATCCCGTACACGGTGATCCGGAAGAAGGAGTACTTCCTGCCGGGAGAGGTCTCCGTGGAGCAGAAGACCGGGTACTCCTCGTCTGTTATGCACATCAACGGCATATCCGCAGGGGACAGGGTCACCATCATCGACGATGTCGTGAGCACCGGCGGGACCCTGACGGCCATCATCAAGGCGATAAGGGACGAATGCGGCGCTGAGATCGCGGACGTCGTGGTCCCGGTCGACAAGGCGAACGGCAAGGAGGCGGTCGAGAGATCCACCGGGGTCCGCGTGAAGACCATGGTCGAGGTCTCCGTCGGCCCCGACCGCCGGGTGAAGTGCCGCCTCACGGGCAGTTAAGCTGACTCCCGTACCCTCCCTTCATTAACCGCTCCCCGCTCGGCGGAGCGTGGGGCCGGAGATCATCATCCTGGTGCTGGCGGCATCGGCCGTCGGGGCGGCGGCCGGCACGTTTAGCGGCCTGGTCCCGGGAGTGCATGTCAACACCCTGGCGGCGCTCATGCTCGCCGCATACCCGGCCATAGAGGCGGCAATGCCTGGCTCTGTGCCGGACGGGTACGTCCCGGTCCTGGTCGGCTGCGTCATAATGTCGGCGGCCGCGGTCCATTCCTTCGTAGATTTCGTGCCGTCGGTGTTCATCGGGGCGCCCGACCCCGATGAGGCGCTGTCCGTGCTCCCCGCCCACCGGCTGCTGCTGGAGGGGCACGGCATGGCGGCGGTCCGCGCTGCCGCCGTCGGAAGCGCCGTGGGGGCGGCGTCCGCGATAGCGTTGGCGGTTCCGATGCAGTGGCTCCTGCTGCACGGCCTCGGCCCCTACCTGGATGCTGCTACGTTCGGCGTCCTCGCCGTCACGCTGGCGGCCATCATCCTGATGTCCCCGAGGCCGCTGGCGTCCCTGGCCCTCGCGGCTGCCGCCGGGGTGCTGGGATGGGCGGTCATGAACCTGGGGATCCCGTGCAGGGGGATCATGGGCGACGGAACGATGCTCTTCCCGATGCTCGCCGGCCTCTTCGGGCTGCCTCCGCTGCTCGACAGGGAGCGCGCCGCCGACATCCCCGAGCAGGTTGATGACGGCAGGGACCCAGTAGGCCCGCTCCCCGGCCTCAAGGGGGTACTGACCGGATGCATCGCGGGCTGGTTCCCAGGGATAACTGCGGCCGCCGGGTCGTCGCTGGCATCGGCGCTGTCCCGGGAGAACGATGCGGCGTCGTTCATATCGATGACAGCCAGCATCGGAACGGTGACATCAGTATTCTCCCTCGTCACCCTGTCCGTCTCCGGCAGCGGGAGGTCGGGGACGGCGCTGGCACTGAAGGAGGTCATAGGGGATTCGCTGGAAGGTTTCTGCTCCGAGGCGTTCGTCCTGATCCTGTTCAGCATCGCGGTGTCCTCCGCCGCCGGCTACGCGATAACGATCGGGGCCGGGAAGGCGATGGCCGGGATCGCCGAGAGGGTGCCGTCTGATACCCTGGGGACCGTCTCCCTGCTCCTGATCCTGGCGCTCGTCCTCCTGCTGACCGGCCCGTGGGGCCTCGCCGTGCTGGCACTCTCCGCGGCCCTGGGCATGGCCCCCCCGGCCCTCGGCATCGGGAGGGTCTGCCTGACGGCATGCCTCATCGTCCCGGTCCTGATGTCGCAGGCGGGGCTGAGCCCGGACGTGCCCGTCCTCCTGCGACGTGATTCTAGATGTTTCAAATAGGGGTTTTCCGTGCCGGGTTGCGTATGCAGAGAACCATACTCGACGGAAAGCACACTGCTATGATGCTGGCGGTCGTATTCATCGCCACGTTCATGGACGGGCTCGACGGCAGCGTGGTCAGCGTGGCCCTCCCCGACATCGGCGAGAGCCTCGGCGTCGATACGGCCACCAGCTCCTGGGTCACCATAATCTACATGATGGTCCTCGCCGGCCTCCTGGTCCTGTTCGCGAGGATCGCGGCGGACAGGGGGGTGCGGAAGGTCATGGCCGCGGGATTGGCGGTGTTCACCGTCGGTTCCCTCCTCTGCGGGATATCTTACGACTTCTGGATGCTCATCGCCTCCCGCGCTTTCCAGGCCGTCGGAGCGGCCATGATGGCCGCGGCCGGGCCGATGTGCTGCACCGAGCACCTCCCGCCGGAGAAGCTCGGCACCGGCCTCGCGGTGGTCACTATCGGGTCCTCGGTAGGTTTCGCCCTCGGGCCAGCACTGGGCGGGATCATCGTGGAGCTCACCACCTGGCACTGGATATTCCTGATCAACATTCCGATCGGAATGCTGACGGCGCCCCTGGTCCTGAAGGCCATCCCCCCGTCCGCGGAGAAGGAGCGCAGGGGGAAACTGGACCTCAGGGGCACGGCGCTGCTCTTCGCCGCCATCGCCTCCGGGATCTTCGCCGTGGAGACCCTGTCCTACGACGGCTTCCTCGCCTACACCTCGGCGGCGGCCGTCATCTGCATCGTCCTCCTGGCGGCGTTCATCGCCTGGGAGAGGCGCCAGGACTCGCCGCTCCTGAAGCTCTCGATGTTCGCCAGGAAGGACTTCACGGCGATATTCCTGTGCCTCATGCTGATCAACCTCGCCTACATGGGGATCCTCTACCTCATCCCGTTCTACGGGAGGACCGTCGAGGGCATGAGCTCCATGGATGTCGGGCTCTTCCTGCTGGAGGCGGCGAGCATCACGGCCGTGCTGGGTCTTCCCATCGCCCGCTGGTCCGACAGGCGCGGCAGGAGATGGTTCTGCGTGACCGCCGGGCTCGTGACCGCCCTGGCGTTCGGCATGTTCGCGGTGTTCGCCGGGAACATTGACCTCCTGCTGTTCGGCCTCATCATGATCCCCCAGGGGATCGGATGGGCGTTCGTCGGGGGCCCGATGGCCTCCAGGCTCGTGGAGCACGCCGGGAGCGAGCGCGACATGGCATCGTCGCTGACCAACGAGGGCTATTACATCGGGGGCGCCCTCGGCACCGCGATAGCCGCCGCCATGTTCACGTTCTTCTCGAAGTCGGACGGGGTCGACATCGGGGATGTCACCAGGGACGCCTTCCTCGACGGGTTTGTCCCCACGGCCGCCTTCGTCACCGCCTGCTGCCTGGCAGTGGCGCTGATCTCCTGGGCGGTCAGGGATAGGAAAGAATGACCGCGGAGGCCCCGGAACGGCCCGGGGCCCCTGCGCGATAGAAAAATTCAGTTGCCGGCCAGTTTCGCGGCCGCCTTCTCCATGAACCTTTCGGAGCGGACCCTGAACCTCTCATGGAACCCTCTCCCCACATCCCCGAAGCGGTCGGTTACCGACACTGAGAACCTGATCCTGGCCCTGTCGACCTCGACGACCTCGACGCGGCAGACGACCTCCGAGCCGACAGGCGAGGAGGAGACGTGGTCCACGTCCACCTTGGTGCCGACGGTGGTCTCCCCGGGCTCCAGCCCCGATTTCACGGCCTCCATGGCGGTCGCCTCGATGAGGAGGACCATCCTGGGGGTAGCGAGAACGGGCAGGGTCCCGCTCCCGAGGGCCTCCGCGGTGTCCGCTTCAGTCACTGCGAGCCTTTTCTCGGCCTTCATGCCTACGGTTATCATGTTTACGGGCAATCCCGCGTGTTTATTTAATCGGAACGGGCGTCGTTCGTTTTATTTATGGAACGGCATTTAGCACGGCGAGAAGGGTGGGACCTTATGGACTCGGAGGAGAACCTCTACAAGGAACTGGTGCAGCTGCGCAAGAAACTGAGGGAAGAGCACACCGCCGAAAACGGGAAAGCTCCCCAGATATGCTCGGACGAGGCGCTCATGGAGATGGCCCGCCGCATGCCGACGAAGCTCGAGGACCTGACGGCGATAGACGGCATCGGCCAGCGCTTCGCCGAGGTCTACGGGAACTCGTTCCTGGCGGTGACCAGGCGCTACGCCGTCACGGCCGCCAAAGGGGCGAAGCTCGACGACGGCGTCGCCGGGACGCTCAGGGAGCTGCAGAAGAAGCTGGTGAACGTCAGCAAGGGCAACAGGCTCCTCTTCATGCCGCGCACCGGCGCCAAGAGCTCCTACGACCTGACGATCACCGTCCAGAGCGGCGACGTGCTCGATTTCCTCTTCGGGAGGAGGGAGAGCCTGACCGTCTGCGACAGGACCTCCGGGAAAGAGGACGCCAAGGCGTACACCCGGGTCAACAACATCTTCCGCGAGGTGAACCGCGACGTCAGGGAGCGCGGATCGTACGACCTGTACATCGCCTATCCTTTCTGCGAGGGGCGCCTCGAAGGCGATGAGGAGTTCTGCATCAGGGCGCCGCTCGCCCTGTTCCCGGTGAGGGCCGAGAGGCACTCCTCCACCTTCGTCCTGACGCTGGACAGCGCGCGCGACATCGTCTACAACACGACTCTGCTGCTGGCGTTCATGAAGACCTCGCGCCACAACCGCCCCCTGCCGGACAGCGTGATCGAGGAGCCCGACCGCCAGAAGTTCATGGACGAGCTGCTCGCCTTCTATGCGAGCGCGGGGCTGAAGATCGGCTGCGACCGGCGCAGGTCCGCCCTGGAGAAGTTCACCGAGTATCGGGCCTCGCAGTTCCCCAGATACGGCCAGGGCGAGATGATGGTCGTGTTCAGCGCCGTCCTCGGGAAGTTCCCGTCGTACTCCAACTTCATCCAGAGGGACTTCGACGAGATGCTGTCCGGAAGGGCCATCAACTCCACTCTCGCCGACCTCATCAAGGACCTCAACAAGGAGGACTACTATGCGGACGGCCCTGCCCCCCTCAGCGAGAGCGACATGAAGAAGGAGGGCATCGAAGCGTCCGAGAAGGATCTGACCTACATCAACGTCCTCAACTCAGCACAGGAGAACGTCCTGACCGCCATCGAGAAGAAGGACGATATCGTGGTGCAGGGCCCTCCCGGGACCGGAAAGTCCCAGGTGATCACCGGCCTCATCTGCTCGGCGGCCGTCAACGGGAAGACGGTGCTGATGGTGTCCGAGAAGAAGACCGCATTGGACGTGGTCTACAGCCGCCTGGGCAGTCTGTCGAAGTACTGCCTGCAGATCGACGACACCTCTGACAAGGACCGCTTCTACAGGCAGCTGGGCATCATGATGGAGATCCGCCCCCTGGCCATCCCCAAGGGGACCGACGAGATCTCCGGCCGCATAGACGAGGATGTCTCCAAGCTCACCGAGATATCCGACTGCATCTACAGCCCGGACGACTTCGGGATCGCTCCCGTCAGGCTCTACGGGATGGACCCCTGGCTCAACTCCGGGGACAGGAGCCAGTTCGAGACCTACAAGATCTACGAGAAGGACGTCGACGGCTCCCTGCTGTCCCAGAAATACGACGGAGTGAGGGGGCTCCACAGCAAGTTCGCCTCCTCCGGCCTGGTCGGCAACTACCGCGATTACTTCCGGATCATGGAGAAGGACCCGTGGATGGGCATCATGAAGCAGGACCTCAGCGGCTTCGACATCGCGGCGATGAAGTCCGACCTCGAGCGCCTCAGCGGGGAGGTCGAGGACCTCAACAGGAAGGGATTCCTGTCGAGGCTGTTCTCCAAGGGCAAGGTGACCAGGGACGCCACCTCGATAGCGAACAAGTACTTCCAGAGCTACGACGGGAAGACGATCGACCGGATCATGCGGGCGCCCGCCGAGTACGCCGAGGCGCTGGACAATTACGAGACCTACGCGAACCGCTCCACGGTCTACCACGGCCTCAGCCTCGCGGAGAGAGAATACGGGAAGGACCTGCTGGCCGTCGGGAAGGACCTCTCGATCGGCGACAGCGAGGCCAACGACGGGATCTACAAGTACCTGCTGAACAGGCGCCTGCAGTCGTTCGATTCCACCCACCGGCAGATCCTCCAGATGCTCCACGATTTCGACGGCATCATCGCCGACATAGACCTCAAGATGGAGCAGAAGAGGGCGGCCACCAGGAGGCTGCTCGAGGCTAAGCTCGCCGACTCCCTCCGCGTCATGAGCGAGTCCAAGCGCCGCGGGGACATCGCCAGGATCATCGAGAACAAGAGGAAGTGGAGCCTCGGCAAGTTCATCGGCCGCTACAGCTATGAGCTGTTCGGCGCCGTGAAGATCTGGCTCCTGACCCCCGAGGTCGTCTCCGAGATCATCCCGATGGACATGGGCCTGTTCGACCTCCTCGTGTTCGACGAAGCGTCCCAGATGTACGTCGAGCGCGGGGTGCCGTCCATCTACCGCGCCAAGAAGGTCGTCGTCGCCGGGGACCACAAGCAGCTCAGGCCCTCCTCCCTGGGGGTCGGCAGGATCACCTACGGCGACGAGGACGAGGACGAATCCGAGGACGTCGAGGTCAACAGCGCCCTCGAGGAGGAGAGCCTCCTGGACCTCGCCCGCTCCAGGTACGACAGCATCCTCCTGAACTTCCACTACCGCTCGAAGTACGAGGAGCTCATCGCGTTCTCCAACTACGCGTTCTACGGCGGGAGGCTCTACGTCTCGCCCAACATCGAGACCCCGGAGAGGCCCCCGATCGAGGTCGTCAGGGTGGACGGCGTCTGGAAGGACCGCAGCAACCTCGCCGAGGCGGACAGGGTGGTCGCGATCCTCAAGCGCTTCTCCGTCGAGAGGAGGAACAGGGAGACCGTAGGGATCATAGCGTTCAACGTGTCCCAGCGCGACCTGATCAACGACCGCCTCGAGGACGCCTGCGCCAAGGACCCGGACTTCGATGCCTGGGTGGCCGACGAGAGCCGGCGCTACGACAACGGGGAGGACGTGGGCCTGTTCGTGAAGAACATCGAGTCCGTCCAGGGGGACGAGAGGGACCTTATCATCTTCTCGATCGGGTACGCGAGGGAGCCGGACGGGAAGTTCCACCAGAGATTCGGCTGGCTCAACGCCCGCGGCGGCGAGAACAGGCTGAACGTCGCCATCTCCAGGGCCAAGCGCAAGATAATCATCGTGTCGTCGATCGAGCCGGAGGACCTACAGGTCGATGCCCTCGAGTCTGAGGGCCCCAGGATCCTCAAGAGCTACCTCCAGTACGCGAGGGCGGTCAGCAACGGCAGGAGGGACGAGGCCCAGGCGATCCTGAGGTCGTACACGGCGCCCGGGACCGACGAGCGCATCGAGGAGGAAGAGCAGGCGGCGGCCCCGGTGATGGACAGGGTCTACGAGACGCTGGTCAGGAAGGGCTACACCGTCGAGCGCAACGTCGGCATCGGCGGCTACACCATAGACCTCGCCGTCAAGCAGGACGGCAGGTACATCCTGGGCATAGAGAGCGACACCCGCATCTACGCCTCCGGCGCCGGGACGAGGGAGAGGGACTACCACCGCCAGAAATACCTCGAATCGAGAGGCTGGCACATCCACAGGGTATGGACCCCCGGCATGTGGAAGTCCCCGGACACGGAGATCTCCAGGATAGTCGAGGCCATCGAGAGGTCCCAGACCGGGTCCCCTATCCAGCCGTGAACCGGGGCCCGCATCTCGGCGATGCCGGGGGCCCCGGCCCCTGAAACTCTTTATTAGGCTCACCAAAATCATTATCGTTGATGCACGCATAACCGCACATATGGCAAAACTGAGCCTCAAGATCGAGAACATGATGTGCGAGAACTGCGTCGCGAACGTCACCAAGGCGCTGGAGAGCGTCAGCGGGGTGTCCGGCGTCAAGGTGAAGATCGGCTCGGCCAAGCTCGAGTACGACGAGTCCAAGACGGATGAGGCCGCGATCGTCAAGGCCGTGGTCGATGCAGGGTACCCTGCGAAGGTGAAGAAGGGCCTCTTCTGACGATGCGATGACGCAGAAGAAGGAGATCCTCCGCATCGGAGGGATGTCTTGCGCGGCCTGCGCCGTCAAGATAGAGGAATCCGTCAAGAAGGTCCCGGGCGTCTCCGATGCGGTGGCCAATTACGGGAACAACACGGCCACCGTTACCTATGAAGACGGCACAGACCGTTCGAAGATAATCGGCGCCATAGAGAAGGCGGGATACACCGTCATCGAAGGGGATGCCAAGGCCATCGCCGAGGCGGACCGGAAGGAGGCCGAGTACAAGAAGACCAACCTGATTATCGCGGTCGTCTTCGCGATCCCCCTGAGCATATACGCCATGGGGCCGATGTTCGGCGCGAGCATGCCGTTCCGCGACGACGACCCGCTCGTGTACGCGTGCATACAGCTGGTCCTGTGCTCCGTCATCCTCATCGCCGGCCGCAGGTTCTTCAGCCGCGGCATCCGCGGGCTCATGATGCTGAGCCCCAACATGGACTCCCTCATATGCCTCGGGTCCGGCGTCGGGTTCCTTTACGGGATATACAACACCTGGCTCATTTGGACGGGCGATACAGGCGCCGTGGAGGACCTGACGTTCGACTCGGCAGGCATGATCATCGCGTTCATCTCGATAGGGAAGTACCTGGAGGCCGTCGGGAAGGTGAAGACCAACGACGCTGTGTCCGGGCTGCTGAAGCTCGAGCCCCAGAAGGCCACGGTGATAAGGGACGGGAAGGAGGAGATCATCCCCCTGGAGGAACTGAAGGCCGGGGACACGGTGCTCGTGAGGCCCGGGGAGTCCGTCCCTGCGGACGGAACCGTCCTGGAGGGAGAGTCGAGCGTGGACGAGTCCATGCTCACCGGAGAGTCGGTCCCCGTGCTCAAGAAGGCCGGCGACAAGGTCTTCGGGGCCACCGTCAACGGGACCGGGAGCCTCAGGTTCCGCGCCGACCTGGTCGGCAAGGACACTGCACTGTACCAGATCATCGGGATGATCGAGGGCGCCCAGGGCACCAAGGCCCCCATCGCGAGGATCGCCGACCGCGTATCGGCGGTGTTCGTGCCCGCGGTGATCATCACAGCGGTCTGCGTATGCCTCCTGTGGCTGATCGCCGGGGGCAGGAGCGTGTCGTACTCGGTCACCGCCCTCATCTCCGTGCTGGTCATAGCCTGCCCCTGCGCGCTCGGGCTGGCGACCCCCCTGGCCATCATCATGGGCACCGGGAAGGGCGCCAAGTACGGCATCCTGTTCAAGAGCGCCGCCACCATGGAGGCATGCGGGAACATCGACACCGTCGTGCTCGACAAGACCGGCACCATCACCGAGGGGCACCCCGAGACGACCGATGCCGTCCCGGCGCCCGGGTTCGATGCGAAGGAGCTGCTGGCACTTGCGGCGGCGGCCGAATCCGACTCGGAGCACCCCATCGCGGCCGCCGTGGTCCGGAAGGCCAAGGCCGAGGGGCTGGAGATCCCGGAGCACAGCGGGTTCGAGAGCGTCACCGGCAACGGGGTCATCTGCACCGCGGGCGGCAGGAAGGTGGCCGTCGGGGGCGCAGGCCTCATGAAGTCCCAGGGGGCAGACGTCTCCGCCCTGGAGGACCGCTTCGACGAGCTCGCCGGGCAGGCCAAGACCTGCGTTTACGTCTCCGCGGACGGAAAGGCCGCCGGCATCATAGCCGTGGCCGACCCGGTGAAGGAGACCTCCAGGTCCGCCGTCGCATCGATGAAGGCCCTGGGCGTGGAACCGGTCATGATCACCGGAGACAACCGCGAGACCGCTCTCGCCGTCGGCAGGGAAGTGGGGATAGAGGACGTCCGCTACTCCGCCCTGCCCAAGGACAAGATCGATGCCGTCAAGCAGATGCAGGTGGAGCAGAGGACGGTCGCCATGGTCGGGGACGGCATCAACGACGCCCCCGCGCTGACCCAGGCTAATGTGGGCATGGCGGTCGGCTCCGGCACGGACATCGCCATCGGCGCTGCGGACGTGGTCCTCATGAACCCCGACCTGCGGAACGTCCCGGCGACGTTCGAGATCGGACGCGCCGTGGTGAGGAACATCCACCAGAACCTCTTCCTGGCACTGATCTACAACTCGATCTGCATCCCCATCGCCGCCGGGCTCCTGACTGTCCTCGGGCTCGGGGAGTTCGACCACATGCCCATGCTGGCGGCCGCGGCCATGGCCTGCTCATCGCTCTCGGTGACGGCCAACGCGCTGAGGCTCGGCAGGTTCAGGCCGCGGTCCCTGGAGGATGCCGGGCTGACGGCCCCGCAGCCTGCCGCCTGAACGATCAAACCTTATCGGGCGCCGGAATCCCGGCGCTCTCTCTTTTCATCCGGCAGGAAACCCTCAGGCACCCTGCTTCCCCAACAGCCAGTCGATCAGGTTCACGACATCGGTGCCGTCCTCGCTGCCGAGAGCAGGTCGAAATATTGCGTTCTTATGATCATCGTCATTGAACATGTCATTGCAAACTGATTCGAAAATATGTTCACTGATTGCAAAAATCAGAAAAATATTATTTTTGCAATCTCTAATGACAATTTTTTACACTTTTAAATGATTATCAAAATGATCAGACGATCTCATTCACTCTGAGCATTCCAGACCCGTGCTTCCATTCCTTCTCGGACGAAACGATCCTCAGCCGGTGCGAGTACGGCGGCGAATACAGCGCCATCGACTCATATTCCCCGCCTTCGCCCATGATGCTGATGCCGTACTTCGCGCGGAGCTTCTTCAGATCCTCGACCGCAGCGCGGTCGATCGGCCTCCCCAGCCAGGATTCGTCGAATCCCTCTGCATAGCATCCGACGATGACGGCCTCTATCCCCGCATCGATCAACTGGCCGAGCAGCATGTCCTGGTCCTTTCTCCACATCGGAGCAATGAACTTCAGGCCGAGGTCCCCGCAGACGATGTTCATCCGGTCCCACTGATAGTCCGACCAGACCGCACCCGAGACGACGCCGTCCACATCGAGGCCCTCGAGCGCCTTGCGGAGGCCCTCCATGTCGCTGCCTTCCTCTCCCGAGGAATGCCCTATGACCAGCTCCTTCCCCATGGCCTCGGCCATGGCGGGGACGCACCCCAGGTTGGGGGTGTGGAAGAGCCAGGAAGCACGGTCGTCAGGGACGACGTTCACCAGGTAGGGGACCTCATGGCCCCTCTGCTCCGCCAGATAGAGCGAGAACGCGGAATCCTTGCCGCCCGAGAAGAGGGATGCCAGCCTCATACGCGGTGACGAACCTGCGCTATCCTTATATGACTTTTCATCTATGGGCGCTCGTTATGCCGGACCTGAGCAATCTGAAGAAAGCGGCCGCCGAAAAAGCTGTGGACAGTTACGTGGAAGACGGGATGACCGTCGGCCTCGGGACCGGCAGCACGGCCTACTTCGCCATCCTCAGGGTCGGAGAGCTGGTGGCCCAGGGCTACAAGCTCAGATGTGTGGCAACCTCGCAGCAGACCGAGGATATAGCCAGGCAGCACGGCATCGAAATCGCCGACATAGACAGCGTCGACAGCATCGATGTCACCATCGACGGGGCCGACGAGATCGACCCGCACCTCAACCTCATCAAGGGCCTGGGCGGGGCGCTCCTCCGCGAGAAGATCGTTGCCGCGGCCACGGTCGCCGAGGTCATCGTCGCCGACGAGACCAAGCTCGTCGAGAAACTGGGCACCAAGGCGCCCCTCCCCGTCGAGGTCTGCAGGTTCGGCCACGGGAAGACCTCGTACGGGCTCGCCAGGAACGGCTGCCAGCCGACTCTGAGGATGAAGGACGGCGAGCCGTTCGTCTCCGACGGCGGGAACTACATCTACGACTGCAGGTTCCCCGACGGCATCGAGAAGCCGTACTTCATGCAGTCCGCGATCGACACCATCCCCGGGGTGGTGGAGTGCGGGCTGTTCCTCAATTGCGCCGTGTCGGCCGTCATCGCCCATTCGGACGGGACGATAGAAGAGAGGAAGGCCTGAACGGCCGATCCCGAGATTCTATTTGAAAACCGGAAGGTCCTTTCGGGAGGCCTCCCGGAATATTTCATTCCGTTCCGAGCCTTTCCTCTAACCAAGCCTTCAGGACGACGGCCTGGTTCTGCTCCTTGTCTTTCGCTCCGAACAGCAGGAGAACATCCCCGCTCTTCAGATTCTCTCTGACCTCATCCGAGAATGTGCCAGCCTGGGGATTCCCGTCCAATTCCTCCCGGTATCTCCGGGTAAATTCCTCAAAACGGCCGGGGTCGTGCCCGAACCATTTCCTGAGCTCGTTCGACGGGGCAATGTCCTTCGCCCACTCGAACTGCCCAAGATCTTCCTTGCGCTTGCCTCTGGGCCAAAGCCTGTCGACCAGAATCCGGAATCCTTCCGTATCCGGCTTCAGATCGTAGACCCGCACAGCCCTGAGCTGATGATTCATACTCACGATCGACCCCTCGGGGAACATTTTTCAGACCGGTCCGAATGGATGGCCTTGCTGCCGTCTAAGCGCCTCATGCTGTATATAGGGAGCGCGCGATTACCAATCTGAACGGTCTTTCTTTTCCTTACACTATTAAATATGACCTCGGTATAGCAGACCTAGTCGCTCCGGCGTATGCTATAGCATTCCAGCCGAAGAACATTCAAGGTGATATGAATGAAGATGCCTAGGACGATCAAAACCTACTGCCCCTACTGCGGCACCCACACCATGCACGCGGTCGAGAGGGTCAAGAAGAAGAAGGCAAGCGAGCTCAAATGGGGACAGAGGAGATTCAGGGAGGTCACCTCTGGTTACGGAGGTTTCCCGAGGCCTAAGCCCGAGGGAAGGGAGAAGCCTACCAAGAGGATCAACCTCAGGTACAGGTGCGAGAACTGCAAGAAGGCCCATCTTACCGCATGCATCAGGGCCAAGAAGTTCGAACTCACCGAGTGATTATCATGGCAGGAAACTTCGTCAAAGTAAAGTGCCCGGACTGCGGCGCCGAGCAGATCGTCTTCAAGAAGGCAGCCACCAAGGTCCTCTGCAGCATGTGCGGATCCGTCCTCGTCACCCCCAAGGGCGGCGACGGCGAGATCTCCGGAGAGGTCCTTGAGGTGGTCGGCTGATGTCCCGTGCCAGTGGCTTCCCCGACAACGGCGAACTCGTAGTCTGCACCGTGACCTCGGTGAAGAACTTCGGCGCATTCGTCACGCTGGACGAATACGACGACAAAGAAGGGTTCATCCATGTGAGGGATGTGGCCACCGGCTGGGTAAAGTACATCAAAGACTACGTCAAGGAAGGGCAGAAAATAGTCTGCAAGGTCCTGGGCGTGGACTCCCAGAAAGGCCATATCGACCTTTCTCTGAAGTCCGTCAACGATCACCAGAAGAGGGAACGTATCCAGCAGTGGAAGAACGAGAAGAAGGCAGCGAAGCTCCTCGAGATTGTTGCCGAGAGGCTCTCGATCGACCTGCCGACGGCCTACAAGGACTTCGGCAACACACTGATGGACGAATACGGTTCCCTCTACGATGCCTTCGAAGCCGTAGTGGCCCAGCCTCAGGAATTCTCCGATTACTTCAATGGGTACTGGGTCGAGAAGTTCGTAGAGGTGGCGAAAGAGAACATCACTCCGCCCGCTGTCGAGATCGACGGCGTGCTCGAGATGACCTCCAACGCCCCCAACGGTGCGATCCTCATCAAGGATGCTCTCCTGGAGGGCCTCAAGGCCGCGGACGGCGCCGACGCCAAGATCACCAGCGTCGGGTCCCCCCGCTACAGGATCGTCGTCACGGCACCTGAGTACAAAGAGGCCGAGGAGATAATGAAGCGCGTCTCCAAGGCCGCTATCGACAGCCTCGTGAAGAACGGCGGTTCCGCCGTCCTCAAGCGCGAGAGCAAGTGAACATGGGCTCGCGGATCCGCAGGTGCCCCGCATGCGGGCGCTACACTTTATCGGATTCGTGCCCTAAATGCGGCAGGGCCACTGTCTGCCCCGTGCCGCCGCGCTTCTCCCCCGATGACCGCTACGGCAGATACCGCCGCGAGACCCTGAAAGAGGAGTTCGGTGCCGATGGAAAGTATCATAAGATTTGACAGCAAGCCGGTCCTCAGGGACCCGATACTCATTGAGGCCCTCCCGGGCATCGGGAATGTCGGGAAGATCGCCGGGGATTTCCTGGCCGACACCCTCAAAGCGACCGGGTTCGCGAGGATATATTCCATGAATTTCCCGGCACAGGTCGTCCCTGACGAGGACTGCGTCGTGTCGATGGCATGCAACGAGCTGTGGCATGCCAAACTCCCTGACGGAAGGGACGCCGTGTTCCTGCGCGGCGGATATCAGGCGAGCAGCCCCGAGGGACAGTTCGTTCTGGCCCAGGACGTGACGGACATCATCATGCCTTACGGGCCCTCGCTCGTCGTCACCCTCGGCGGCTACGGCACCGGCCTCATGGCCGACGTCCCCCACGTATACGGGGCCGTCACCCGCAAAGAGCTCAAACCTGATCTGGAGAAGGCCGGCACCGTCTTCAACCCCGGACAGCCTCAGGCCGGTATCATCGGCGCCGCAGGGCTGCTCCTGGGATTCGCGCAGATGAACGGCGTGGACGGATTCTGCCTCATGGGCGAAACCTCCGGATACTTCGAAGACCACAAGAGCGCCCTCGCGGTTGTCAAGGTCCTGCTCTCGTACTTCAGCATCGCAGATGCCGACACGAAGGGGCTCGAGGAGAAGGCCAAGAAGATCGATGAGCTCTCGGAGCAGGTCAAGGCCGCGGGAAGCGCCGACAGCAGCAGGGACGATCTCGGCTACATCGGGTGAACTGGATTAACTTTTTATATCCCAGCATTATCCCATGGATAGTCCCCACCTAGCTCAGACTGGCTAGAGCGGCTGACTGTAGAGTGTTCTCGGAGAGATCCGATACAGCCGCTGATATCAGCAGGTCCCCTGTTCAAATCAGGGGGTGGGGACCAATCTGTTATCTTGCAGCGGCATTCGCGTCAGCTGTCCGCCTGGATTTTATATGATGCGTCCTTTCTGGCATCAGTGGAAGCGATCGCAGTTCTCCTGCTGGCATTCGGCCTGGCCATGGATGCATTCGCAGTATCCGTCTGCAAAGGTCTGGCCATAGGCAGGTCCTCGGTCCGCGCCGGGATCATAGTCGGCGCATGGTTCGGGTTCTTCCAGTTCCTGATGCCGGTGATCGGGTACTACATCGGCGATGCCTTCAGCGGGGCGATTGAGGATTACGACCACTGGGTCGCGTTCGCGCTGCTCGTCTTCATCGGCGCCAACATGGTCCGCGAATCCCGTTCCGGAGAATCCGAGGATGTGGGCGCAGGGCTTGGGTTCGCAGCCATGCTGTTCTTCGCGATAGCCACCAGCATTGACGCTCTCGCTTCCGGCATATCGCTCGCGATGGTGGAGGATTCGATCTGGGCCCCTGCGATCGTCATCGGCGCAGTCACATTCGCCATGTCATTCATCGGGACCTACGTCGGGTGCAGGGTCAGCGGCCGCCTCGGTCCGGCCGCAGAGCTCATCGGCGGGATAATCCTCATACTGATCGGGATCTCCGTCCCCCTCGAGCATCTGGGATATCTCTGACCTGAGCCGTCAGCGGCAGCGCGACAGGTTCTTCAGCAGCCGCATGAAACGCAGCTTCGTCATCGGATTGATCTCGTCGAAGAACGTCCCGATGCTCTGAGAGAAGCACGCAAGACGGTCGAAATTGCCGCTGTCGATGCCGTACTTCTCCCTTTCGGCCGGGGTGAACATATCGGATATCGTCCTGATCGCCGGATCTCCGACAGTGTCAGGCATCTTGATGACCGATATCCCGGGGGATCCCCTGGAATAAACAGAGAAGATGTCGCCCTCCTCGTCTCCGTTGACCAGGACCACCGCCCTCTCCTCGATCCTCCTGATCTCCTCCAGAGTCTCGGCCATGCCGACGTTCGACCCTCCGAGGCCGTTGACCGGGATGAAGTCGATATGCACGCCCGACCCATGCGATTCGAGCTCTGAAGCGAATCCGTTGAGGACGAAGTACTCCGTGAAGCCGATGACGAATATGATGTTCCTGCCCTCGGGACGGAGATAGTTCCTGCCAACAGTGAGGCTCTCCAGGACCGGGCGCAGGATATCGTGGTCCTCGCGGCTCACCTGCATGAAATTGTTGTAGACGATGGCGCTGCCATTCGGCCTGGGACTGACCAGGCGGATCTCGTCCAGGTGGCGGACGTCGATGGCCATGGGGTTCTGGGTGGCGAGAACGAACGTGATGCCGGAGCTCTTGCCGAAGTTGCGGATGACCTCCGTGAGGTACCCCACGGTCGAATAGTTCAGCATGTTTCCGTATTCGTCGATGAGTATGATGTCCCCCGGAAGGTAGTTCTTCCTGCCGAACAGGAACACGAAGAAATCAAAGAGCCAGCGGAAGCCCTCGGACTGGTGGTCTATGTCCACCTGCCTGTCCTCCCGGTAAATCCCGAACGATATCTGGGTGGAATCCATGTCCACCTTGAACGAGTACTTCCCGGTGACCGGGCCGAGGAGGCTGTTGAAATTGTCCGCTATGTCGGTCAGGAGATAGTTGACGTTCTTCTGCAGCGTCCTCCTGGAATCCTTTCCGCTCTTGTAAGCATCGGCGAGCATTGAGAGGCTGCAGCCTGCGGACCCCAGCAGGCTCAGCATGGTCTTGCTGGGATTCCTCGGGTCGCAGACGAGGTCCGAATCGCGGAGCTTGGTGTACTCATAGCGGAACACCCTCTGGCTGATGTAGTAGCCGTAGCGGTCGCCGAAGTTGCGGGAAACGGATTCGTATGATATCCCGAACACATCGAACATCGGATCGTCCGGGTACCTCTCAAGGAATTGGAGGAGATTGATCCACGAACGCCCGTACTTCAGCGCCATCTCCGGCTCCTCCGACAAGACCGCGGCGCACATGTCGACGAAGAACCTCTGCTCCTGCCTCGGCCCCGTTTCCCGGACCGCGTTAAGCATGTCCTCGTCGAATATCTCCAGGAAACGTATTCCCACATCGATATACTGGCAGAACTGCTCCCTGGTGATGGTCTTCGAAGTGATCCTGATAGGATTGCCGACATCGTTGTACTCCGGCTCGACGAGCGCTGTGATGTACTCGGAGGCACGGTTCGATTCATCGGCCTTCTCGATGACGGCCAGCCACTGCCTGAACAGCTCGAAACCGCGCTTCGATTCGATGGCCTCGATGAAGCCCTCCATGGTCAGCGGCTCCGCCATCGCATCGTACTTCCCGTCGGCCACCACCATGCGGAGCTCGGGCTCGCGCGGGTCATCGACGAAATCGGTGTAGTCCTCCGGCTGTATGATGTCGCGGTACCAGGTCTCTATGGCCTTGAGAACGTTCGACTTACCGCAGTTGTTGGCGCCTATCAGGGTGACGATCCCCCCGATCATGGTGCGGTCGAGACCGCGGTTGATATCGACGCGGACCCTGTGCTGTCTCCCGCCGATGAGGGGGCCGAGGTTGCGGAAACCGGAGATGGTCATGTACCTAGTCTCCCATTTCGCATCCTCCGTCCCGTTCCCATGCTGACCTTCGGCCAATCATACCACCGGTATCGCCGTTCATATGGGAAGACTTCGATTTAAAACCGCATCACCGCGCAGAGGCATCGGCGCCGGCATCGGGGTTTGTTGTAGAACGTGTCGACGATGTTCCGGCCGTCCTCTGTGAGATCGTACTTGGAGTTGCGGCCCTTCTTCGATACCCAGCCCCTTGACTTCCATTCATCGATGAAATGGCGCTGATAGTACATCGCTTCCTTCTGGAACTCCGATGTCCTGCAGGAGCCGCGGTCCGCAGAGTAGTTCCAGAGGCCCTCCTCCTTGAGGGCCGCGATCACATTGGACGCGCTCACCGGGAGCATGGCATTGCGCATATCGCGGTACACTCTGAGGGCGCGGACGAGGTTCTCATCCGGCATCTTGATGGGGAAATTCGTTATGAGGCGCGGGTCGTAGATCTTACCGGACAGGCCTACCGGCGATCCGTCGCGGAAATAGAGGTTCTCGATGTCCTTCTCCGGGACTGTGTACTCCTTGGTGCCGACAGTGAACGCACGGGCGCCCGTCATGAAGGATGCCACCACCGCCGCGGCGGTGAACTGGGCCGGGCCCGATGAGGCGTTCACAAGCACTCTCTCGCATCCCTCGGCCTCGGCCTTGGATATGCAGTCCAGAAGGGCCCTGAGCATGGCCGGGAAGTCGTACACCGGGTCCTTCGAATGCTCCACGATGCGGGCGCCGGGGACCTCGGCCTTCAGAAGCCTGACCACCTCGGAATAGAACTTACCGTAGATGTCGCCGCTGCTGCGGCTGTAATGGAACAGATGCACCTCGTCCGCACCGTAGAAAGCAGCGGGGCGGACCACCTTGACGGTCTCGAAAGCCACACATGCCAGGACAGCGCACCTCAATGTATCCCTCCGCGGCACCGGATAACGGGCCGCCGACAGCTTCAATATGCCTGCCGCGGGTTAAAAGGGTTCCCGACGCGCAGCGCGCATCCAGCATCTGATTTATTAGCGCGCACGGCGATTCATTGCCTGATGCTCAGGAATGTCGTCAGGATAGATCCGGAGAAATGCACTGGATGCGGGGCCTGCGCCGAGGCCTGCGAAGAGGGTGCGATACGCATGGTGGACGGAAAGGCCGTGGTGGCCGACGAATCCTGCTGCGACGGCCTCGGAGCGTGCCTTCCCGCATGCCCTGCGGGCGCCATAAGCATAGAGGCCCGCGAGGCGGTGCCGTTCGGCGTCCCGATGGTGGCCGGCACCCGCGGCGGAGGCCCCCGCAGGGTCGAGGGGCTCGCGCTTTCGCAGTGGCCCGTCCAGCTGAGGCTGGTGCCGGCGGGCGCCCCGTTCTTCGACGGGAAGGAGCTCCTCGTGGCCGCAGACTGCACCGCATACGCGATGCCCGGCTTCCAGGAGAGGTTCGAGAAGGGGCGGGCCGTGGCGATCGGATGCCCCAAGCTCGACCCGCCTGACTGCTGGCGGAAGCTGGCCGACATCATCGGCGGGCATGACATCCGCCGCGTGATCGTGACCAGGATGACCGTCCCCTGCTGCGGCGACATCGTCCGCGCCGTGAAGGATGCCGTCAGTGCCAGCGGGAAGGATGTGGATATCGAGGTCGTCACCATCGGCCCCGACGGAAAGGTGAGCATATGAAGGGAGAGACGATATTGGACAGAATGAGGAAGGGCCAGCCGATCGGACGCAGCGATCCGGAGATCGCGGTGCTCGACGAGGCCCTGGACGAAGGGGACAGGCTCCGCACAGAATACAATTCATCAGGCCTGACCCGCAGCGAGAGGAAGGCGCTGCTAGAGAAGATCCTGCATGCGCCCGTGAAGGGGGAGACCAAGGTCGTGCCGCCGTTCCATTTCGACTTCGGGTTCAACATCCGCCTCGGGAAGGACGACATAATCAACTACGACGTGGTCATGCTGGATGATGCCGAGATCGACATCGGGGACAACGTCCTGATAGGGCCGGGCGCGAAGCTCGTGACCGCATCGCATCCGCTGGACGCCGAGACCAGGAGGGAGAACCCGTTCATGTCGTACGCCCAGCCCATCAGGATCTGCGACAACGTATGGATCGGTGCGGGCGCGATAATCCTCCCGAGGATAACCGTCGGGGAAGGCGCCGTGGTCGGGGCCGGAGCGGTGGTCACCAAGGATGTGGAGCCCGGCACAGTGGTGGCAGGAAGCCCTGCGAGGGTGATCAGGAAGCTTTGACGGCGGCCTGAGGCCGCCGAAGGGCGTTCGGCGTTTCCGGAGAGCCCGAGACCATGAACGGAAGCGCCGCCGAGGAAGCGATCTGCCTGGCGTTCAGAAGGCTTCTGGCGGAGATTCCCTACGATAAGGTCACAGTCTCGGCGATAGCCGAGGCCAGCGGCCTCTCCCGCCAGACTTTCTACTATCATTTCGGGAGCGTGTTCGGGATCGTCCGCCGGCTCTGCATCGGGCAGGGCAGCCAAGATTGGAGGGAGGATATCGCCGGGGCGTTCAGGGCCGCCTCCGAATAGAGGGACGTAGTGTCCGCCGTCGCCCGCTCGTCGGCCTCTTGGGAGCTTGTCCGCGCCTTCAGGGAGATCGGCATGAGGGCCGGGCGCGCGGCCGCCTACGAGGCCGGCCCCGGATACAGGAACCCGATGCTAGCGATTATCTGCGGGCGGGTCTTCGAGGGGACGATATCGTATTGGATCCTCCGGGGGATGGATGAGGATGCGGACACCGTCGCCGGCGAATGCATATGGGCGATAGAGGTCCTGGCAGGGAACTTCGCGGACCGCAGGCGCGGAGATTAATAAACAGGGAAGACCATCGGAAAGAGCATGGCATACGCTCTGGCAGGCCACACCTGGGATTTCATCTACACGGTGTTCGCTGCCATCGACATCCTGGTCATCGGGGCCCTGCTGGCCGCCCGCCGCTCGACCTTCAGGAGGCAGGCCGTCTGGTTCATCATAATGCTGATCAACCCGGTCGTGATGTTCGGAGCGTACATAATGGTCGGGAAACCCGTTTTCAGGCGCCGTTTCAGAGTGTACCGCAACGAGGGGATCGACCTCATCGACAGGGCCATCATGGACAGGACCTCGATGGCCGAGCCCCTGTCGGCCGCCCGCGCCCTCGCCCGCTCCGGGGCCCTGGGGTTCTCCGCGGACAGCTCCGCCGCCTATATCCCCGGCGGGACCCAGTACTTCGGTTCACTCTTCGGAGACCTCAGGCGGGCGCAGAGCCTCATCGCCATCGAGTGCTATGTCATCCGCAGGGACCGCACCGGAAAGGAGTTCCTGGATATCCTGGAGGAACGCGCCCGCGCCGGTGTGAAGGTCTACATCTCCTTCGACGACTACGGCTACGACGGAGGGGACATGCTGTTCGTGAGCCGCCTGAAGAAATCGGGATGCAGGATATCGTTCTTCCATAACATGAACCGCATGATGTTCAGCCCCAAGAAGAACTGCCGCGACCATCGGAAGACCGTGGTCATCGACGGACGCATAGCCTACCAGGGCGGGTACAACATCGGAAACGAGTACCTGGGGGACGGCCCCCTCGGAGAATGGAGGGACACTGCCGTCAGGATCGTCGGACCGCAGGCCGGGAAGATGCTGGGGCTCTTCGCCGACCTGTGGATGTACTCGGAGAAGGAGGATCTGAGGGGCCTGCCGGATTTCGCGGCCGCCGCCCCTGCGGAGAACCCTGTCGCGATGCAGATCATCCCCGGGGACCCGGTGATACCCGAAGAGAACCCGGTGGGCATCGAGTTCCTGACCCTCATCGGATGTGCCAGGAGCAGCATTTACATCGAGACCCCGTACTTCGTCCCTCCGAGGGAGATCCTCAGGGAACTGATGCTCAGGGCGAGGTCCGGTGTCGATGTGCGCATCATCATCCCGGAGATCGGCGATCACCCGTGCGTCTACTGGGCCAACAGGCATTATGCGGACATGGCCATCAAGGCCGGATGCAGGGTGTACGAATACCGCGGAGGGTTCCTCCACTCCAAGACGATCGTCGCCGACAGATTCTACTGCTCGGTGGGCACCGCGAACTTCGACGAGAGGAGCGTCAAGATCAACCTCGAATGCAACGTCCTCATGTACTCGTCCGAGATGGGCATGAGGATGGCCGACGAATTCATGAGGGACCTGTCCAAGAGCACCGAGTACACCCATGAGATGTACATGTCGAGGACCCGCGGCCAGAAGATCAGGACCTTCCTCTCGCTGCTCAACTACGATCAGCTCTGAGGCCGGAGCACATCCCGGCCGGGGCATGCAATGTTTTTATCCCCGTCAGAGCGATTCATGACCATGGCAGCGAAGGCCGATGTCAAGGCAGTGAAGAAGAAGCTCTGGGAGGCCCAGGCCCGCGTCCTGGTGGAGAACCTGAGGGAGAGGCAGTTCGGAGCGGTCTATGCGGATACCGCTGAGGAAGCGGTCGAGAAGGCGCTGGCCATGATGCCCCCCAAATCATCCGTATCGTGGGGAGGGTCGATGACCATCGATGAGATCGGGCTCCTGGACAGGGTCAGGTCCGGGCCCTACAAGATCATCGATAGGGCGGAGGCGTCCACTCCCGAGGAGAAGGAGGAGCTCGTCCGCAGGGCGTTCTCCGTGGACTACTACCTCACAAGCTTCAACGGCATATCGATGGACGGGACCGTCTTCAACATCGACGGCACCGGCAACAGGGTCGCGGCCATAACCTACGGCCCGAGGAACGTCATCGCCGTTGTCGGGATGAACAAGGTATGCAGGGACAGGGAAGGCGCCCTCATACGCGCCCAGGACACGGCCGCGGCGGCCAATGCCGCCAGGTTCGGCCTCGAGGACACCCTCTACACCGACAGGGACGTCACCGACGACACCCTGGTGACCGACTCGATCTGCAATTTCACCGAGCAGATGAGCTTCTGCCCCAAGAAAGGCAGAATCCAGGTCATCCTGGTCGGAGAGGAACTCGGTTTTTGAAGCGGCCGAACTGGTCCTTCAGGACCTTCGCTCCCTTCTTCACCGAGCGGTGCAGGGAGCGCACTCCCGACTTGGTCTGGACATACGCCGCCGACGGGGCATGGCTCAGGAACCGGGCGAAGGACTCCGAGCCCATCATGACCTTCCTGGCGGCGGTCTTCTCCTCGCCGATCACCAAGCTCCTTCCGTCCTTTATGCCGTCGAGGAACTCCTCGCGGTCGGATGCCCTCACCGCTGTGACGACATTGCCGATTTCGTTCAGCATGTGCCCGTCGGTGCCGCCGGTGAACCCTATCCCGTAACGGGCCGCAGATTCCAAGGCGGCGAGGTTGCTCTCGCGGCTCATCCCGCTGCATATGACCTCGTAGGCATCGAGGCGGCGTGCGATGTCCTCACCGAGATAGCCTTTGCGGATGCATACCTCCACGCCCTTGTTGGTGCCGAAGTACCCCATTGGGTGCGCGGCGGAGACGACGCAGTGCCAGTCCTCCTCCTCGACAGTGTTCAGGAGGTCCTCCGTGGTGAACTTCCTGAGGGCCAGCCACGGGCACGCCTGCAGATTGGGGCGGATGTGGCGCTTCCAGAAATCCTGGAGGTCCCCGGCCTCGTAGAAATATACCAGCACATGGGGCCCGTCGGTGGTGCTGACCTCCATCCCCGGGACCACGAACACGTCCTCCCTGTCGGCGGCGCGCATGGCGCTGGAGATCAGATTGTGGTCGGTGACCGCGAACCCGGTGCCCCTCTTCCTCGCCAGGGCGACAGCATCCCCTATCTTGGTGAAGGAATCCGAGCAGTTGGTGTGGAAGTGCATGTCGGCGAACATGTACCCTTCTTCCTTCAGCTCGCGGTACATGGGGGGCGAGAAGAGCACGCGCCCCCTCGCAGCGGCCGACAGGGTCAGCGCAGGCAGAGCCTTCTCCATGCTTCCTCAGACTCCCCGACCAGGGCAGGAACGTCCATGGTGGTGACCACCCTGTCGCGCACCACGATGTCGCCCTGGCACATGACGGTCTTCACATTGGCCTGGCTGAGGGAGTAGGCAAGGTTCGCGATGATGTTCTCAGGCACCAGCGGCCTGAGGTTGGGCGCCTTGCCGTCCAGCACCACCAGGTCCGCGTACTTCCCCGGCTCTATGCTCCCTATCCTGTCGGACATGCCGACGGCCTTGGCGCCGTTGACTGTGACGATGTCGAGCAGCTCCTGGGCAGGGGTCACGGTCGGGTCCCACCTGCTGGCCTTCTGCAGGAGGCCCAGGGTCTTCATCTCCCCGATCATGTCGAGCGCGTTGTTGGTGGTGTTCCCGTCGGTGCCGAGCGATACATTGACCCCGTACTTGTCGAACTCGGGTATCGGGGCGACGCCTCCGGTGGCGAGCTTCATGTTGGAGCAGGGGCAGGACGATATGGACATGCCTGCCTCCCCCATGAGGCGGACCTCGTTCATAGTGAGCCAGGCGCTGTGGGCCGCGACGCCCCTGGGACCGAGGACGCCGATGCTGGAGAGCCATTCCGCAGGCCTCTTCCCGGTCTGCCTCTTGTGGGCGTTGACCTCGCCGCGGGTCTCGGAGAGATGGAAGTTCATGGGAGCCCCGGTCCTGTCGGAGAGCTCCTTCGCCTGCACACAGGTCTCCTCGTTGCATACATACACTCCCTGGAGGCCGACCCCCGGGATCACCTTGCGCTCGCCGGAGAACCGCTGGATGAAGCGGTCGCAGTTCTTCACCGGGTTGCCGTTCTGGGTCGTCTTGTCCTCATCGAGGCAGCACCAGCACAGCACTCCGCGGATGCCGGCCTCCTGCGATGCTTTGGCTATGACGTCCTCGGAATAGTAGAGGTCCATGTACGTCGTCGTCCCGGACAGCATCATCTCGGCGGCGCCGATCTTGGTTCCGAGGGCCAGGTCGGCATCGGTCCTGTCGGCATCGATCTTGAACACCTTGGCCAGGAAATCGTCGAACGACAGGTCGTCTACGACGCCTTTCATGACGGACATGGCGATGTGCGTATGGGTGTTCACCAGGCCCGGGATGATGATATCGCCCGAGCAGTCGATCTCCTCATCGCCCGTCCCGTTGTACTTCCCGCCGGCCTGGACGATCTTCTCGCCCTCCACTGCGACATCGCCGCGGACGACCTCCCTGGCCGCGTTCTGAGTGACGATCCAGGCATCCCTGAAGACTGTGAGCATGCCCGTTAATCGCACGGCTGGTTTATAACGTGTGCGCTGACCTCTGGCACATCTTATCGGAACAGGCATTCGATACTCGGAAATAGGGCCGTGCGTTAACATCCGCTGACAATGTTCCGCATCACTTTCCTGGGGACCGGAGGCGGCAGGCACACGACGATGTACCAGACGCGCTGCACAGGCGGCATGCTCATAGAGCACGGGGACCCGGCCAAGAGGCTGCATGTCGACCCGGGGCCAGGCGCGCTGACCCAGATGGCCCGCATTCATTACGACCTCGGCACCACCGACTCGGTCATCATCTCCCACGCCCACCCGGACCACTATTCCGACGGACCGAGCGTGATAGAGGGGATGACACACGGCGGATGGGTGAAGCGCGGGCACATCTACGGGAGCCCGTCGGTGATCTCCGGAGCGGCCGGACTTGGGCCGACCCTCTCGAAATACCATCTGGGCCTCGCGGAAGGATATTCGTCCTTCGTCCCCGGCGATACCCTCGATGTGGACGGCATGAAGGTCGACATCTGCAGGGCGAGGCACAGCGACCCCACGAACGTCGGGTTCAGGTTCCATACTGAGAACGGCATCGTATCATACCTGAGCGATACCGAGTACGACGAGGAGATCGGCAGGCAGTACATGGGCTCCAGGGTGCTCATACTCCCGGTGACCACCCCGCATGATAACAAGATCCCCTGGCATATGTGCACAGACACAGCGGCTGAGATCTGCGCCCTCGTCAGACCGGAGCTTGCGGTGTTCATCCACCTGGGCATCGTCATGATAGAGGAGGATCCGGAGAAGGAAGCCGCGATCTGCCAGGAGAGGTCCGGCGTCCGCACGGTGGCCGGCAGGGACCTGATGACCCTCGACGTGGGCGAGAACATATCCTTGGGCGAGAGGCGGGCATACGACGGACGGGAGCCCTTCATACCTTCCTGGGCTCCGACCAGGCAGCGCCTCGTCTGAACGGCCCGGCGTTCAGGGATAATATTAAACCAAGCCGATTGATGCACAGCGCATGAGCGTCGAGCAGGACGTGCTTAGGAAGATAAGGCCGACCGAGGAGGACCGTGCCCGCATCAAGAAGGCGGCGGACGACCTTCATGACGCCGTGCAGGCGTACATCGATAAAGAGGGCATCGATGCGGAGATCAGGTTCGCCGGCTCGTACTCCAAGGACACCTATCTCGCGGACCCCGATATCGACCTGTTCGTCATGTTCCCGCCGTCGCTGCCCAGGGAGGACCTCGTCCGCATAGGCCTCAAGATGGGCGAGGACGTGCTTCACGGCGAAAGGATGTTCGCCGAGCACCCCTACACCACCGGGAAGTACGAGGGGGTGGACGTGGACCTCGTCCCCTGCTACCACCTTGACGGGCTGGACCGCATACAGTCGGCCGTCGACCGCACCCCGTTCCATACCCAGTTCATCCTCGACAACATGAGCCTGGGCCAGAGGGACGAGGTCAGGCTCCTCAAGAAGTTCATGAAGGGAATCGGGGCCTACGGGGCCGAGCCCAACACCCGCGGGTTCTCCGGCTACCTGTGCGAGCTGCTGATCATCAAATACGGGTCCTTCGACGGCGTGCTGCAGGCCGCGGCCTCCGATTGGAAGGAAGGGACCTCCATCGAGATCAAAGAGCGCGGACCCCCTATGATCGGTCCCCTGATCGTCTACGACCCCGTGGACAAGAAGCGCAACGTCGCCTCCGCCGTCCATCTCGACACCCTCGCCCTGTTCATCACGGCGGCCAAGGACTACCTGGCGAAGCCGTCCGAGAGGTTCTTCTTCCCTGTCGAGAGGAAGCCCCTGAGCGCCGATATGCTCGACGAGATCGCTTCCGTGCACGGTTCCAGGATACTCACCGTCACGTTCCGCAGGCCCGATGTCATCGAGGAGAACCTCTGGTCCCAGCTCTGGAAGACCCAGTACGCCCTGGCCAAGAAGCTCGATGATTTCGACTTCAACGTCCTGAGGGCCGTCCACGGCCTGGAGAACGACACGATGACGATCGCGTTCGAGCTCGACCGCGACGTGCTCTCGAAGACCTACAAGCACATCGGCCCGCCGGTCTGGGTCAAGGCCGCCGACGGTTTCCTCCAGAAATGGAAGAACAGCGAGTACGGAGCGCCGTTCATCGAGGACGGGTCGTGGTGCGTGATCGCGGAGAGGATGTACTTCTCGGCGGTCGAGATGCTTCAGGAGGAGGCGTCCCTCGCAGGCATCGGCAGGGAGATGGACCCGGAGACCATGAAGATCAGGGGCCATGCGGAGTCCATCGAGGAAGGCGACAGGGCCCTCCTGACCGAGCTCATGGACCCCATGCTCCCCTGGAAGGCCGAGTGACCGGCCTTCCGAGATATTCCTGCAGGCCCGGCAGATCATTCGGGCCGTGCAAAGGAACAAACAGAAAATTATCAGATAAAAATTAAAAAAAAGCCGGGGGACAGGGCCCCCGTCCAGTAAAGCGCCTCAGTCGAACGGGGCGTTGATGAAGACGATGCAGACACCGAGGGCCAGGATCAGGAATATCAGATAATCTACTGCCAGGCTCTTCCCGTCCATGAGGTCGACCCTTATCCCGAGCGCGCGGTAGAACTTCTTCATGACGGCCACGAACGCGAAGACGATGACCGTGCAGACCGCTGTCGCCACAGTATCGTCGAGCGCCTTGCAGATGAAGGATGCGATCACTCCGATGATGACGGCGAAAACGATGGTGATCAAGAGGACCTTGGAAGAGTATATCGACTTCAGGATGAACTCCTTCTCGTCGAAGTCGCTGGGGGTGAAGCTGTACTCCTCCTCCTGCTGTTCCTTGACTAGATGCCTCTTCTTTGCCATTGCGCCCTCCATCCTTCCTTTGCTTATAAATTTATAGCAGTCGTCCCGGAACCTCAGAATCGGTCAGAATCGGCCGTTCCCGATTCTGAGGATTATTCTTTTTATTACTATTTTAAAGTAATTTTAACCTGTCTGATGCTTCCGATTTATAAATGATTTTAATTACTTATTATATGATATTCTTTTAATAATAAAGTGACCCAGCTATCAGTTTCGGTCAGAATCGGATATCCCCCGATTCCGCTTAAATACCAAATCCGTGTAATGAGAATCGAAGTGATTCGAATGGCTGAGAAGACCCTTGAGGACATTCCCGGAGTAGGCCCCGCGATCGCAGACAAGCTTCGCGAGTCTGGATACAATGACGTCATGACCGTGGCGGTCGCGGCGCCCAAGGACCTCGCAGAAGCATGCGAGATCGGCGACAAGAAGGCGATGGACATCATCGAGGGCGCGAAGCTGGTCGCGGACATCGGCGGCTTCGAGACCGGTGACGTCATCCAGCAGAGAAGGTCTGCGGTGACCAAGCTGACCACCGGGTCGAAGGCGTTCGACGACCTGCTCGGAGGAGGCCTCGAGAGCCAGGCCATCACCGAGTTCTACGGAGAGTTCGGAAGCTGCAAGACGCAGGTGTGCTTCCAGCTTGCCGTCAACGCCACGCTGCCTGAGGACAGGGGAGGACTGGACAGCGATGTAATCATCATCGACTCCGAGAACACTTTCAGGCCCGAGAGGATCGTCCAGATGTGCAATTTCCTGGGAGTGGACCCTGAGGAGACCCTGAAGAGGATCCATGTCGCCCGCGCGTTCAACTCCCAGCACCAGGTGCTGCTCGTCGACAAGGCAATGGAGCTCGCCAAGGAGGTCAAGGTAAGGCTGCTGATCGTCGACTCCCTCACCTCGCACTTCAGGTCCGAGTACCTCGGAAGAGGGGCCCTCGCGGAGAGGCAGCAGATCCTCAACCGCCACATGCACGACCTGCTGAACTTCGCCACCGTGAACAACGCCGTCATCGCCGTGACCAACCAGGTCGCGTCCAAGCCCGATGCGTTCTTCGGCGACCCAACCAGGCCCATCGGCGGCAATGTCGTCGGCCATACCGCGACATTCCGTGTCTACCTGAGGAAGGGAAAGGCCGGCAAGAGGATAGCCAGGCTCGTCGACTCGCCCAACATGCCTGAGGGCGAGGCCGTCTTCATGGTCACCGAAAACGGTATTACCGACTGACCCAGTTGGCCATCCGTGAAAAGGAGATTCCTCTTCGAGCTCCTCGGAGAGCTGGGCGACATGCCCCGCGACGAGGTGCTTCAGACCATCCGCACCGAGACTGACGGAGACTGCCTGACGGTCTCCGCCGGCCCCGGCTATGTTGTTTCGGAGTTCCCGGAGGAGAGATTCTCCGACATATGCTCCAGGCTCGCACTGGCTCATTCGGCCGGAAGATACCTGTGCTCGGTCGATCCGGGCGATTTCGGCCCCCTTGGGAACGCAGATATGCCCGAGGGGACGTTCGCCGTCCGCCACATACGCTTCAAGGGCTTCATGCCGGACGTCGATTCGCAGAAGATGGTCCGCGAGGCCGGCGCAGTGCTGTCCAGGAAGAACGATGTGAACCTGAAGCACCCCGACATCACCGTCGGGATGCTGATGACCGACCGGCTCCACCTGTTCATACGCGACAGGGTCTTCGACGCCGACCTGCTGAGAGAGCGCAAGGTCAGCGAGAGGCCCTTCTTCTCGCCGATATCCCTGCATCCGAAATATGCCAGGGCATTGATCAATCTGACCGGGGTCAGAAGGGGGGGAACTGTCCTCGACCCGTTCTGCGGAACAGGCGGCATCGTCATCGAGGCCGCTGAAATGGGCATGAAGGCCATCGCCTCCGACTTCGACCCGGAGATGGTGGCCGGCACCAGGGAGAACCTCGAATACTATCATCTCCCGCTCCATGACTTCGAGACCATCGATATCGGCGACATACCGGAAAGGTTCAGCGACATCGATGCGATCGCCTGCGATCCCCCGTACGGGAGGTCCACGAAGACCGGCGGGGAGAACGTGGACCACATTTACGCGAGGGCCCTCGAGGCCTTCCCGAAGGTGCTGTCCCAGGAAGGCAGGGCGGGCGTGGTCCTGCCCCACGTGTACGATAACCCGTACATGAGGCTGCAGAAAGTTTACGAGCAGTATGTCCACGGTTCGCTGTCCAGGTTCTACCACATCTACGTGCGCCAGTTATAATAGGGGGGCTGATATTCAACGAACGTGAACAAGTATCTCCGCCTGTTCAGGTTCGGGAACGGCCTGATGGGTGCGCTCGGCACCCTGATCGCGTGCTTCATCGCGATGGGCTCCGATATCGCGGACAATGCGTTCGATGTGGCAGTCGCCTGCATACTGGTGATAATCTTCGTCGCCGGCGGGAACTCCCTGAACGACAGCATCGACTGGGAGATAGACAAAACCGCCCATCCCGACCGCCCCATACCCAAGGGCGAGATAACCCCGCGGACTGCGCACATCTGCGGGATCGGAGGGCTGGCCCTCTCTGTGGCCATATCATTCGCCCTGAACCTCGGGACCGTTATCACCGTGGCGGTATGCGCGGTCCTGATGTACTCATACGAGACTCTTCTCAAGCAGAGAGGGTTCGTGGGCAACCTCTGCATCGCGGTCCTCACCGGCCTGATCTTCATCTTCGGAGGCGCCGTCGCAGACGACTATTCCAACGTCTGGATCCTTGCGATCCTCGCGTTCATCGTCTCCGTCGGCAGGGAGATCGCCAAGGACATCGAGGATGAGGATTCGGACGCCGGAAGCAGGAGGACCCTGCCGATGATTATCGGGAACAGGAAAGCGGCCGCCGTGGCCGCGGCGTTCTTCATCATCGGCCCTGTTCTCAGCTTCGTCCCCTTCGCCTGCGACACGTTCGGCATCGGGTACCTTTTCGTCATCGTCCCCGATGCAATATTTATCTACTGCGCGTACAGTGTGTTCAGAGACGCACACAAGACTGAGAAGCTGGCGAAAATCGCCATGTTCGCCGCGCTTATCGCCTTCATAGTGGGAGTGCTGTGATGACCGGTCTCAAAGATTACCTATTCCGCAAGATGGCCGAGGGGACCATCCATATGACCCTTCTCGACCCCGATCCTGTTAAGATGACCCCTGCACACGCCGCGGAGATCGCCAAGAACCTGAAAGAGGCCGGGACGGACGCGTTCATGCTGGGCGGGTCCACCGGGGTCACCAGCGAGAACCTCGGAGCAACTGCAAAGGCCGTCAGGGAGGCGACCGGGCTCCCCACCATCTACTTCCCGTCCGACCCCAAAGCTATCTCGCCGGAGGTCGACGGGATGTTCTTCATGAGCATCCTCAACAGCAGCGACCCGATGTTCATATCCCACGGGCATGCCATGGTGGCACCCTATGTGGCGAAGATGCACATCGAGTCCATACCCATGGCATATATCATCATCGAACCTGGCATGAAAGTGGCCGAGGTCACCAAGGCCGAATGCGTCCCCCGCGGAGACATCGGGAAAGCTGTCGGCTATGCCCTGGCCGCCCAGTACCTGGGGCACCAGCTCATCTACCTCGAGGCAGGGAGCGGGGCCGACAGGCCGGTGCCGCCCGAGATGATCAGGGCGGTCAAAGAGGCCGTCAGCGTCCCTCTTATCATAGGCGGAGGGATCAGGACCCCGGAGGCCGCGGCTGCGGCCAGGGAAGCAGGCGCAGACGCCATCGTGACGGGAACTTTCGTCGAGCAGTGCAACGACGAGGGCCTCCTCACATCCGTGGTGCATGCTGCGAAGGGCATCTGATATGGCAGACTATAACGGAAACGCGCCGTCATACAACACTCCTCTCTCTCCCACCGGATATATCTGGACCACTCCAGAGGAGCAGCAGGCGGGCATCGACAGCAAGCTCAAGGTGGCCGCGCGCAGGTACCTCTGCCCCAAGTGCGGGAAGGAGTTCAGCCTTTTCCAGTCCAGGGCCGTGGCCTGCAAGTACTGCCCCAAGGCATCCACCAGATGCCCCAACGTCAGGTGCCCCTACTGCGATTCGGAATTCCCCATCAGCGGCTTCGTGGTGCCCGGAGGAGAGAACTCCCGCAGGGACCAGCGGATCATGAATGATTACACCGATGAGGTCTTCAACCGCTGGGCAGAGACCTATAACAGGCGCTGATGCCGACGGCATTGTACCGAGCGGCAGTTCATAACAGAAGAATGGGGGATTTCTGTCCCCCGATTATTTGAAAGCCAGTTCAGCGGTTCAGTCGGCGATGTCCCGGTCCCCGCCGTTCTCCCTTATGACGAGGGTCCTGACCCCGCAGACCGGATCGTATTCCCTCACAAGCCCGCCGCCCAGAAGCTCCTGGATGACGACCTCCATGGTGAGGGAAACGGTCACGCATTCGCGGAAGCATCCGGTGACGGAGATACCGTTGTGACCGACGGAGCCGTGCATATGGATGACCGGTTCCCCGGTGATGTCCTGCGGCACAAGGGTGCCGACCCCGTGGAACTCATCATCGGCATCTGTCTGGTAGACCCTCGGTTCCATGTGGCCGCCGACATCATGGATTCCCACGACGAACTAGGAACCGGCCTTGACTGCGCCTTCCATCTGGAAATATGCGCACTCGATGCCGTGCTCCTTCGCGAAGGCCTCGACGGTCTGCTTGACCAGCTCGCCGTCCTCCAGCCTCAGCACGAAGGTGCGTCCCAATTTCATCTCGCGGTACTTAATATCCCTCACCTGTACATGCTGTAGCGGTCGAGCAGCCTGTTGATGCTGACCGATTCGTCTTTGGTAAGATTACCGGCTTCCACGAAGGTCTGAACATAGTCCTTCGCATCGCGGGTGGAGATACGGGATGCCTTGGCGATGACGGTCGCCAGGAACGATGATGCCATGGTCGGGTCCATAGACGACTGGGAAAGGACCTCGTTCATGTCGTATTTGAAAGGCGCCAGGCGGTGTGTGTTGAGCATCGGCTGCCTGGAGGAGGTCCTCCCTCCCCTGGATCCGGATCCGCTTCCCCTGCGGTTCTGCCTGTTGGGCGAGCGGGACGGAGCTTTCTGGGCGGACCCTTTGTAGGAGCGGGTGTAGTTGGCATCGTTCCTCTTGGGGATCTTGATGCCCCTTACCCCTGCCGGCGCATCGTCGGTATCGTCGTGGGAATCGGAAACGAGCCCCTCGCGGGCATCGCCGGAATCCTCGCCCTCGAAACGCCTGCGCTGAGCGGGCGCATCGCCCTGCTGAGGCCTGAAACCGCGCTGGGACTGTTCGGAGGAGCCTCCCGTGGAAGGCGCCCTGTCGGAGCGGTATCCCGAAGACTGGCCCTGAGACGGCCTGTCGGAACGGTATCCCCCCTGGGGGCGGTCGGAATGATAGCCTCCTGAGGAACCCCTGTCGGAGCGGTAGCCGCCGGATGACTGTCCCTGGGACCCGCGGTCCGAGCGGTAGCCGCCCGAGGAAGGCGCCCTGTCGGAACGGTATCCTCCGGAGGAGCCCCTGTCGGAGCGGTAGCCGCCGGATGATTGGCCCTGAGACGGCCTGTCGGAGCGGTATCCCCCCTGGGGGCGGTCGGAATGATAGCCTCCTGAGGAACCCCTGTCGGAGCGGTATCCTCCTGACGATTGGCTCCTGTCGGAGCGGTATCCCGAAGACTGGCCCTGAGACGGCCTGTCGGAGCGGTATCCTCCCTGGGACCCGCGGTCCGAGCGGTATCCCTGGCGGTCCCCGCCCTGGTAGCTGCGATGTGAATCCGGGCTGCGTCCGGAAGGCTGAGCACTGCTCCCGCTGTAGGGCGGCTTGGCGTCCTTCCTCACGGGCCTGCTCGGGCTGTCTTCGTTATTCTCCAATTTTATAACTCCGGGGTTTCTGAAGCAACCTAGTATAAAGAATCTTTCTATAAAACTTAGTAGAAAGCACCTCTCGTCACCAAGTTGTATTTTAATACCGTGCCCGGATACATTCGCCCGATGGCAGAAGATGATGGGGAACGGCCCGCCGAAACGGCCGCAGGCCGCGAGATTTCGCTATTCATGAAGGCCCGCTCGGGATGCATCATACTCCTGGCGATCTCCGTTGTATGCGCTGCAATATCGGCGGCCATCGGAGAATACAAGGCGCTGTATCTCTCGGTCCCCTCGGGCGCTATCGCTGCGGTCTCACTCCGCCGGAGCGGCGGATTCTACATGCCCATGGCCATAGACGCCATACTTGCCGCGGTCCTTGTCATGCAGATGGGCGCCCGCTGGACGTTCAAGTATAACGGCGGGATGTGGTGGCTGGACCCCGTATCGGACTTCGTCATGGGCATGTTCCTGTGCCTGATAGGCATTATCCTGGTGTACATCCTCGTCAGGCGCATGCCGGGCCTGGACCGCGAGAACGGGATCATCAGCGCCACCGCGTTCAGTTTCGGGTTCTCGATGTCGACGCTCATAATCCTCTGCTCCTTCGTCACCTCATCCTTCGTCGAGGGCCACTTCTCCGGGAGCCAGGGATTCGCCTCCGCCGGGGAGATGACCTCCGCGATCATCGGGGCGGGGGCCATGAGCATACTGTTCTACCTGAACAGGAACAGCCTCCTGTTCCAGAACACCGTCGAAGCGTTCCTCCGCGGCAATGCGGACGCCATCGGCATCGATGAGCTTGAGAAAGACAACATCCTCCGCAGGATATCCGGAGGGGAGACCTCGGTTACCGAGTTCAAATCCACTATCAGGACGAACCTGCACACCGGAGAGAAGGACCCCAGGATGGAGAAGGCCGTCCTGAAGACCATAGTCGCTTTCCTCAACTCCCGCGGCGGCACGCTGCTCATCGGGGTCTCGGACGACGGTACGATCATAGGCGTGGACGAGAAGTCCTTCGAAAGCAGGGACAAGATGATGCTGCATCTGAACAACCTCATAAAGAGCCAGATCGGCAGCCAATACCTTCCGTACATCTCGTACAAGGCCGTCGATTTCGACAGCGGGACGGTCATCAGGGTCGACTGCCGGCCGAGCGACTCGCCCTGCTTCCTCATCGAAGGCAAGACGGAGACGTTCTACGTCAGGTCGGGCCCCAGCAGCATCGATCTGCACGGGAACGACCTGCTCTCCTATGCCAACCACAACTTCGATAAGCAGCTTAGGAAGATGTACAAGCCGAAGGTGCGATATCGATGAGCATTCCAGGAGCATCGGCCGATCCGGACGCAGCGGTCCCGGAGAGCCTCCGCAGGTTCCTCGCAGAGCACCCGCGGCCGGCGATCGCGTTCTCAGGGGGCGCCGACTCCTCATACCTGCTCTACGCTGCGGCATCCTGCGGGGCGGACGCGAAAGCGTACTTCGTGAAATCGGCGTTCGTGCCGGAGTTCGAGAAGGGCGACGCAGTGAGGACGGCAAAGGAGCTCGGCGTTCCCCTGGAGATCATCAGCGCCGATGTCCTGGCCGATCCCGCCCTGAGGGCTAATCCGGCCGACCGCTGCTACATCTGCAAGAAGAAGGTTTTCGGTGCCGTACGGGAAAGGGCCGATAGGGACGGCAGAGCGTTCCTGATGGATGCCACGAACGCATCCGACGACCCGAACGGAAGGCCCGGGATGAGGGCCCTGCCGGAGCTGGGGATACTCTCCCCCCTGAGGGAATGCGGCCTGACCAAGCCGGAGATCAGGAGGCTCTCGCACGAAGCGGGGCTTTGGACCTGGAACCTGCCCTCCTACTCCTGCCTGGCCACCAGGGTTCCGGAGGGCATGCTCCTGACGGAGGATATCCTTGCCAAGACCGAACGCGCGGAGAACGGGGCGCGCGCCCTGGGATTCTCCGACATAAGGATAAGGGCCCGCCCGGACGGGACGGCGCTGGCGGAGATCACCGAGGAGCAGCAGGACCTCCTGGAGCGCGTGCGCCCAGAATTCGAGTCGCTCATCCTGAGACATTATAGCGGGATAGAGTACGGTATCAGGAGGCCGCATCTTTGAGGAGCATGGAGACCCGCGAGATTCTGGAGAAGGTCAGGGACGGGGAGATCTCGCCCGAAGATGCGGAGGTCATGCTGAAATCAGCCCCGTTCGTGGAACTGGGATATGCCAAAGCGGACACCCACCGGAAGGTCCGCCAGGGGGCCGCCGAGGTCATCTACGGCGCCGGGAAGACACCGGAGCAGGCCATAGGCATCGCGCACGCCCTCGCCGATGCAGGGGCCGGGTGCATAATCATCACCCGCTGCCCGGAGGAGACCGCGGCCCTGGCCGGCAGGGAGTTCCCCGTGACGGCGTTCGACCGCGTATCCTGCATATGCACCGTCGGGAACCCTCCCGAACCGTCCCCGAACAGCTCGGTCTGCGTGGTCACCGCAGGGACCAGCGACATCCCGGTCGCAGAGGAGGCCGCCGTCACTGCGGCCGCCCTCGGCAGCAGGGTGACGAGGATATATGATGCAGGGGTCTCCGGCCTCCAGCGCATACTCTCGAGGACCGATGACCTCATGCGCGCCCGCGCAGTGGTGGTGGTCGCCGGGATGGAGGGAGCGCTGGCATCCGTGGTCGGCGGGCTGGTCGACGTCCCGGTGATAGCCGTCCCCACGTCCGTGGGGTACGGGGCATCGTTCGGGGGTGTGACCGCGCTTTTATCCATGATGAACTCGTGCGCTTCCGATGTGAGCGTCGTGAACATCGACAACGGTTTCGGCGCCGGATACATAGCCGCAATGATAGACAGAAGGAGTTCGCCGCAATGAGGACGCTTTTCTTGGAATGCAACGCCGGGGCATCCGGCGATATGATACTTGGTGCACTGACCGACCTCCTGAAGGACCCCGCCGAGCTCGGCGCTATGATGGAGTCCTCCGGCATACCCGGGGTCAGATGCGAGATCGAGACCTCGGACAGGTCGTCCATAACCGGGACCAGCGTCCGCATCCTCGTCGACGGTGTCGAGGAGGGCACCCCCGGGGAGAAGAAGCACCACGAGCACCACTCGCTGGGGGATGTCATGGGCACCATCGCCGGCCTGAAGGTTTCCGACCGGGTGAAGAAGGACGCCTCCGAGATATACTCGATCATCGCCGAGGCGGAGTCCCAGGTCCACGGGAAGCCCGTCTCGGAGGTCCACTTCCACGAGGTTGGGGCGCTAGATGCCATAGCCGACATCGTTGGGGTCTGCCTGCTCGTGGAGAAGCTCGCCCCTGAGCAGATCATATCCTCGCCCCTAAGGACGGGGTACGGGACCGTGGAATGCGCCCACGGCGTGCTCCCTGTCCCCGCTCCCGCCACCGCCAACATCCTGAAGGGCATGCCCGTCTACGCCGGCGACGAGGAGGGCGAGTTCACCACTCCCACGGGCGCTGCCATCATCAAGCACTTCGCGACGAGGTACGCGCAGATGCCGGTCATGGAGTACGAGGACTGCGGCATAGGCTTCGGGAAGAAGAGCTCCAAGACCGCCAACATGCTCCGTGCCTACATCGGGGAGGCGGAGGAGGCCATGCCCACGGTCACGGAGATCCGCACCGACATCGACGACATGACCCCGGAGGACCTGGGCGGCATCATCGACCTGCTGATGGCCTCCGGAGCGCTCGATGCCTCCATATGCCCCGTGATCATGAAGAAGAGCCGCCCCGGGTACATCCTCAGCTGCATATGCAGGGACGAGGACACCGACGACATGGCCATGATCATCCTCGCCCACACCTCGTCCGTCGGGCTCAGGTTCCACAGGTGCCAGAGGTACGAGATGAAGCCGTCCTTCATCAAGTACCGGACGGATTTCGGCGATGTGAGGATCAAGATCTCCGAGGGGTACGGCCTCAGGAAGTGGAAGCCGGAGCACGACGACATGACCAAGGCCGCCATAACCAACGGGGTCACCGTCGACGAGGTCCGCAAGAACATCCACTTCGACCCTGACGAAGAGCTCGGGGACGACTGATGCCGACAGTGAGCGCCGACCTCGACGACGGCACCTTCGACCTGCTGGCGGACTATGCCCTCAGGAACGGCATCACCGTCCCTGAGGCGATGGCCGAGGCCGTCCGCAGGATGCTTGTGGAGGACATGCTCGGCGGCGCATGAGAGGCCGCCGGGCATTAATTTCTTTATGTCAGTTATTTTTATATATCAAACGTCACGTCACTTATCTCATGAAGAAGATCGTGATCGCGGCAGTGATCGCGGCCGCCGTGATCGTCGTGGCCGCCGCCGCGGCCTATGTGATACTGTCGGACGGTGAGGACAGCGACATCGAAACCTCTTCCGACGTCCAGATACCGGAAGGCGCGTCCACCGCCGTCGTCTACTTCACCTGGAGCAACCACGCGGGGACCATCGCCGCCAGCATCGGGAACATCACCGGGGATTCGCCGATCGGCCTCGTCCCGGAGACAGCTTACCCAGATACCTACGATGACATCGTGCAGAGGGCCGAGTCCGAGATAGGGCAGAGGCCTGCGATAGAGGCTTCGTCCCTCTCTTCCGCGCTCGATGCCATGCACAGCGCCGACTACATCTTCCTGGGATACCCCATATGGTACCAGAAGACCGCCCCATGGTCATCCTCACCCTGATCGATGAGTACAATGCGCTCTACGGGGACATGTCCGGCAAGACCATCATACCGTTCTGCACCTCGGCCAGCAGCTCCCCGGACACCAGCTACGAGTCCATCCGCAGTGAGAGCGGCGCGACCGTGGCGAACGGATTCTGGTGCACCAGCAGCCATGCCGACGGCGGGATCGATGATGATGTCGCATCCTGGCTCTCCGACATGGGGATCTCGGCCTGAGGCCGGCTGAAAAGAGGGGACACCCTCCGGGGCGGACCCTCGGCCTCATATTCTGGCACTTATCGGATTGGTGCGGGGTAAGGGATTCGAACCCCTGAACCGCTGGGGAAAGGATCTTAAGTCCTCCGCCTTTGGCCGACTCGGCTAACCCCGCCCGGATACCTGATTGGGTTCCCGCTATAAATCCATGGACCTCACGGCCGGACAGAAGACCCAGTCATGCACCTTTATTAATATCAGGCACGCAGATTCCCGCACATGCAGGGCATCCCTTCCGACGAGGACATAGCGGGATCCGTCCGCCGCGTGCTGGCATCTGTTCAGAGAGCAGAGAGCCAGCATGCCCTCGGGGAACTGGTGAGGAAGGACCTTTCCAAAAACGGGGAGGAGGTGCGCCTCACCGATGCCAGGGTGCGCCGCGTCGCCGCGGCGTCCGGGGCCGCCAGGATCGAGATCGAGTACCGCGGGTCGCAGAACAGGGAGCTTCCCGACATTTGCCCCGTGTGCGGGAACGCGATGTCCCCCGTCACCAACTCCACCCTGGACGGCGGGACGGCGGAGTTCAAGCGCGTCTGCACCGTCTGCCCGTTCTCTGTCGGCATGCACCCGCACTCGCCCGGCAGGTACGTGTTCGCACGCGCGCCTGAGCATGAGGTCTCCGATGACGCGCGCAGGGTCCGCCTGCTGAAGACGGCCGCCTCGCACCTCAGGAAGGCGAAGAAGCTGATCGGCGAAGCGCTCGAAGGCACGGATTTCCCGGACAGGAAGGCGTTCGCCTCCGATGCCATCGATGAGATCGTATCGTCGAAGGAGAGGGCCGGGAGCATCCCGAACCTCATCGCGGATGTTCGGGGGGACGGCGCCGGCCTCCCGCTGTGGGCCGAACCCCTGAGCACCCCGAAGTACCCTCCCCACAAATGAATTATAACGGCTGGACGATAGTTCGCGCGTTTGAGAGAGGAGTCTGACATCCTTGAAGAGTTGGGAGTTCACTAAGATCGAGGGCAACAGGATCAAGATCGACCGCTGGGTCTCGGACATCATGGGCCTGGTGGACGGAGGGTACATCTACAGCACCCTTTTCCAGTACCCCGAGGCCGGACCGAAGAAGTACGAGCTCCTCCTGTCCATGTACCCTCAGGAGAACCTCCGCAACCTGGCCCACATCACCATCTACACCGATGATGTGCCCGGAGCGACCGTCCAGGCGGCCAGGTTCCTCACCGACAGGAAGATACGCGTCCTGAACTCGGTATCCCTGAACGGGATCTCCGACACCACCATCGTCTGGGACATTCTGGCCGAGCTCAACTTCGCGGGAGAGGGCGACCTCCTCACCGAGGGGTACCAGAAGCTCAGAGAGGCAGGCGACGCGTCGGTGGACAAGATCAAGTTCATCAGCGTGAAACCGACCAGCATCGGGAGGATCTTCAGGGAGCGCAGCAGCACCGGAGGGCTCAAGACCGAGCTCAGGAAGGGCGCCCCCGTCACCTATGAGGCCGGGTTCTTCGACCTGGGCAAGGAGTACGGCGACATCCTGGGGGACCTCAGCGGCCGCAACGTCATGATCACCGTCGACCCGGGCATGTGGATCGTCTCCGTCGTCATCTTCAAGGACGACACCGACCTCGTCAAGATAGACATGGACGTCCCGGACTGCATGGGCTCCATCGATACCGCCCTCAAGATGCTGGCCGATGCCGGCGTCAACCTCATCTCGGTCTTCACCAAGGTGGTCATATCGTACCAGACCATGGACATCGAGGTCGTCGCAGACATCAAAGGGAGCAGCATGAAGGCCGACGAGCTGGAGAAGAAACTCCCGGAATACCTGTCCGAGCTCAACGGCGTCTACGAGCTGAAGAAGATCGAGCGCCTCTGAAGATGCCCGTCGGAAGATTCATCAGGACCACCCTCGCCGATTGGCAGGGGAAGGACTGCTGCCGCCTGGAGTTCAGGGGCTACGACGTCAGGTGCCCTTTCCTCGGGGGATCGGAGCTCTATGAAGCGGGTGGCCCGTCCGTGGACACGTCCGAGATCCTGGATTACATCGATTCCAGGAAGGGCAACCTGGAGGGCATCGTCCTCGGCGGGGGCGAACCGCTCGCCGACCCCGGCCTGTACAGGTTCCTGAAGGACCTCAGGAAGACCAAGGTCCCCATCCTACTGGAGACATGGGGTATGAGGCCCGGGGAGCTCGATGACCTGGCGGGGGCGATGATGTTCGACGAGGTCAGGCTCTTCATGCCCGCCGCGCCTACGTCCCCCAAGTTCTCGGACGCGACCTCCGGGACCGCCGATCCGTCCAAGCTGCAACGTTCCGCCGAGGTCCTGGAGAGGCTCGACGTCCCGCACGGCATATGGACCTGGGCGGTCCCCGGGATATCGGGCCCGGAGGGGATCGCGGCCATCGCCAGGATCGCCGGTCAGGGCACATCGCTGACCGTGTCGCAGTTCGAGCCGTCGAAGGCGGCCTCCCCGAAGTTCAGGGAGGTGCGCCCCTATACGCGCGCAGAGGCTTCGGCGCTGGTCGCCGAGGCCAAGAAATATGCCAGGCACGTGAAGCTGTCCGGGTTCTGACACAGTCAAAATAAGTTTTACCGCCTATGCCTGGGAACTGAGGCATAGGCGGATCGCTGTCTGTACGCCTGCTCCGCTTTCACGCCAGGAAGTTCTCGGCGCATGCCTTGGCGGCGGGCTTCAGCGAACGGCTGCTCTGGTTGACGAACACCGTCTGCCCCGGGCCTGCGGCCTTCTTGACCTTGGAGATCGTCTTGTCATCTGCGGAGATGACCCCGATCGAGAGCCCCGAATCCATCTCCGACAGCATGCCGACGGCATCGTCGATGCCGGAGGCCGGGATGATGCAGAGGGCGGGAATGGCCTGGTCCTCGTAGATTGCGTCGGACGAGGGATCTATGCCGGTGAAGATCATGGGTGTCCAGTACCTCCCGTTCTCGAGGTACTCTCCGGACACCTTCTTTCCTCCGAACAGGAGGTTCGCCTCGTTCTCGGCCTTGAAGTCCAGGTACCTCTTCTCCTGCTCGGGGGACAGCAGCGGGCCCATCTTGGTCCTCTTCTCGGCAGGGTCCCCGACGCAGTAGTCCTTGGCGATCTCCACCAGGGCGCGGACGAACTCGCTCTCCTCCTCGGCCAGGACGATGACCTTCGATGTCGAGTAGAGGCGCTGGCCTGCGTACGCGAACGCAGAATCGGCGACATCCTGCGCCGCCTTCCTGATGTTGGACGGGTGGGCGACGACTATGGTGTTGGTCCCCTTGACCTCGTTGATGAACTTTATCGACTCGTCGGCAGGCGCGAACATGAGCTCGTCTACGGCGCGGCCGCATCCCGAGGCGACGATCCCGTCGATCCCGTCTTCGGATATCAGGCGGGCGATGTGCGCATCGCTCTTGTCCGTGACGATGTTGAGCACCCCGGCGGGCAGTCCGGCCTGCTCGAAGAACCTGTACACTGTGTAGACGGGGAGGGGGCAGGACCCGCTGGGCGCGATGACCGCAGTGTTCCCTGCAGCGATGGCCGCCGCGGCGTAGCCGACGGCAGAGGCCAGCGGAGAGCTCGCGAGGGCAACGACCGCCCATACGCCTACGGGCTTCCCTTTGACGGAACCTGCGTCGGCGGCCGCCTTGTCCAGGACCTCGATGAGCCTGTCCGCCTCCTGCATGGCGTCCTCCCTGACCATCCCGGTGCTGAACATGACCTCGGCCGCCAGGCGGTACCTCGCGGTCCTGGCGAAAGAGGCCGCCTTGCCGATGACGGCGGCCCTCTCGGCCGGAGACGTCCCAGACCAGGATGAAAAAGCCTCGCGGGCCTTCGCGACGGCCAGAGCATCGGTGCCCTCCTCAGGCTCCTGGATGGTCCCGAAGATCACCGTGCTGTCGATGGGGCTGCACAGGGGCCTGTCCGTGCCGGAGGCTATCTTCAGCCCTCCGATGATCTGCGGGAAATCATGCTTCTCACGTCCGAGCACCATGTCGATGGCCGCTTCGAAGGTCTTGTCGTCATAATCTGCAGGCATAACATCCACGTATCCCCTGATATGAAGATAATCCTTTCACCGCCCAGCCTGCCTTATTCTTAAATACAGAGACCATATTGGCGACTCAACGGACTCATGGTCTAGGGGTTATGACGTCGCCTTCACACGGCGGAGGTCGCCGGTTCAAATCCGGCTGGGTCCACCATCGTTCTATTCGGCCGGTGCCTGCCGACCGCGTTATCCGCTCCGTTTCAATTGAATCCGTGCGGTTTCCGTGCATGCGCCTTTCTGATTATTGACAGTTCATCACATCACGGAATCAGTTGGATTATAGAGCCAACTATTATATGGATGACATGCAATCCATATTGGACTATAGTTCCAACGTGAGAAAATGAGCCTGAAATGCACCCGCTGCGGATACACATGGTCGCCCCGTCACGGGACGCCGATGAGATGCCCCTCATGCAAATCCACCAGATGGAACAAGCCGGAGATCAGGGACAAGTGCCTCCGCTGCGGGGCGGAATGGGTGCAGAGGAGCGACGACCCTCCCAAATACTGCCCCGCCTGCCATTCATCCATGTGGAACAAGGAGAGGAAGGTCTTCACCTGTTCCAAGTGCGGGCGCACGAGGATCCTCCGCTCCAACAGCCGCGGGGGCCTGTGCCCGATATGCGACAGGTATGCGCAGATGCATCCGAGGCCGATCTTCGGCCGCAGCGGCCCCGTCGCGGACGGGAGCGCGAGGTTCGGCATCGGCAGGTCCGTCCGCATATGGAGCAGCGGCGACGGGCTGATCATCAACTACATCGATAACGGGAGGAACTATGCCTATGCCTACCGCGACGGGAAGCTCATCGGCACGGTGAAACTTGACATCTGGTGCAGGAAAGAGATGGTCGACCTGAGCAGGCTGGCATCCGGACGGCCGGAGCCCCGCGAAGAGCATGCGCTCTCCCTGCTGGCGGAATCGCTGGAGGCCCGGAGCAGGAGCGATGCGGCCGTCCCTTGGACCGACGGGCCGGACGGCCTCCGGGAAAGGGTCCTCGCCCTGAGCGGCGAGGGCATGGAACCGCTGCCGATTGCGCTCAAGCTGGGCATCACGTTCTCCGAGGTCATGGACCTGCTGAACAGCCCCCCTGAGAAGCCCGAGCCCGGGGACGCCGGCGGGAACGGGACTGGGCCTGCGTACAACGCGAGGGTCTGAAAGATTATTATCGGCCGGGACCGATTCCCGGAACGATGCTTATCGAATATTGGTCGGACTACACGTGCCCGTTCTGCTGCATTGCCGAAGCACGCCTGAAGAAAGCGCTGTCCCAGATGAACCTCGGAGGCCGCGTGAAGCTCGTCTTCAAGGCGTTCGAGCTCTACCAGGAGGCCCCGCAGTGGGCCGAGAGGAACATCGTCGAGGCCATGCAGCACACCTACGGTATATCCGAGGCGGATGCCCGGGCCAAGGTGGACAGGATCGAGAGCATGGCCCGCGGGGAGGGGCTGGAGTTCAACTACGGGACCGCCCACACCTGCAACACCTTCGATGCCCTCAGGGTGGCGAAATACGCCCAGACCCAGTCGGAGGAGATGCTGGAAAGGTACTCGCATCTGATGTTCGAGGACTTCTTCGCCAAGAACCTGAGGATCTCCGACCACGAGGTGATCCTGGATGCGGCCGAGAAGGCCGGCATGAAGAGGTCTGATGTCAAGGGGATCCTGGACGGGGACAGGTTCGCCAAAGAAGTCCGCCGCGACGAGCAGGAAGGTTACATGCTGGGGGTCCGCGCCGTGCCGTTCTTCGCGGTCGCCAGGAAGTACAGCATCCCCGGATGCATCGAGACCGAGCAGTTCAAGCAGGTGATCGCCCGGGCCATCGCCGAGGAAGAGGCGGAATCCCTGGATCCTGACAAAATGAAGGGAATGTCCTGCGGGCCAGACGGGTGCCGTTGAGGCATTCCGGAAATAAGTAGAAAAAATGTAATGCGATACGCTGGCCCGGTGAGAACCATGATGAAGAACAAGTCGATCTGCGGAGGCAGGATGCTCTCCGCGATTGCGGCGATTGCCGTCGCCGCTGCCTTGCTTGTGCCTCTTTCCGCTGATTATTCAGAGAGTTCCAGCGAGACTGAAATACAAACGTGGGACGACTATGGAAGCTTCAAATATACTGTGAAGGGCAGTTCCACTTATGCATATGTCTCAGCAAGTGTCAACATTGGACTGTATTCGGAAATAACTATTCCTTCTGAGGTATACCACGGATCCACAAAATACACTGTAAATGCCGTCGATGACAATGGGTTCGAAGGCTGCACAAACATCACGAAGATAACATTTCCAACCACTCTGCAAACAATCGGGACTGAAGCATTCGGCGGATGCACATCCCTGACGGAGATCGAGATTCCTGCAACAGTCGAGAATATCGGGAATCGCGCGTTCTACGGGTGCACGTCTCTGAAGAGCCTCGCCATGCCGGCGTGCAGCATGGGATACACGATAATCGACGGATGCGAGAATCTTGAAAACCTCACCTTGCTGTATTCTTCTCTGCAGTCAAGCGCGGACATCAGTGCCATTGCATTCTACAGTTCATGCAGCATGAATATCGCAGTGGAGAACTACGCGTATCCAAAACTTGCAGGATACAACGACGGAAGCAAAGAATGATATGGCCTCACAACTGCGACTGTCGATGAGAGCGAGAGCCCTCATGCATCCCATGTTTCAGGATTCACCGACATCAGCACGATGAACGATGTGACTCTCACCGTCGATGCAGACAGCGATCTGATCTATGATTATTCTGCTGCCGGCGGACATAAGATAACCTCTATCAAGACGCTCTCTGAATCTACAGATGGTTGGATAACATATGATGGGACTGCGATCATAATCGACCCAAGCAAGGTCACTGATAAATCATCTGCAACTATTACAGTTTCCAATGATGATGACCTTCTGGATACAACTTCTCAGGGCAATGTGTTCGGCCTGTTCGCGAAAACAACCGGATCTGATTCTGGAAGTTCCGATTCCGGAGACAGCGGAGACTCTGGCTCTTCCGATTCGGGAAGTTCCGATGACAATGGAGACAACACCGGCCTGATCATCGGCGGCGCTGCGGCGGCCGTTATCGTGATCGCTGCCATAGGCCTGCTGTACTTCAGGATGCACCGCTGAACGGCCGAACCCTCTGAAAACTTCTTACCGCTTCCTCCCGGGATCGGGGAAGCGGACTTCTTTCCCATCGATCGCATGGATGATGCCGCGCCTGCTGTTCCGAGAACGTCTCGGACTTCGATCCGATCATTGGGCCGGGGAGATGAGCGCGCTGAGGCTGCGGACCGACCCGTCCGCCGCCCTGACCATGCCGTAGCCCGATTCCAGGAGCCTCTTCCTTGCGCCCTGCAGGCTCTTCGACGGGTCCGCCTTCTCGATATAGTCCGCCGTCCCCTTCGGGCTCCCGGCAAACTCCGCGAAGACCTTCCCGAACCCACCGTAGAAGCCCCCGTAATAGCCGATCGGCCCGTACTCCCGATCGGCGAACGTCGAGAGCAGGAGGGCTGACGATATCTGGTCGGCGCGGCGGGCGGACACCGCTCCGATGCCCTGTTTGGAGAACCTCGTTCCCCCGACAGGCACCATCGCCGACGAGGAACCGTGGCGGAACCCGTACTGCATCCCGCCGAGGTAGTTGGAGGCGATCTCCCGGTCGGAGACGCCGGCGTAGACGGGCTCCGTCCCCGTATAGACCTCGATCCCCGCCCCGATGAAGCCACTGACGGTCTCCAGGCGGTCGCGGGGCTCCAGCCAGGTGATTGCTCCTTCCCCCAGGCGGAGGGCATGGTAGGCGCGGGAGGCCCCGGCCCTGCGCAGCTCCGCGCATTCCTCCGGGGCCCTGTCTCCGGTGTTCACCGCGATGACGACATCGGAGGGAGCGGCCGCCCTGGCCGTACGGACCGCATCGAGCAGGACATCGATCTCCGTATCGTTGATTGTCATTAGCGATATGCAGGAGACATCCCCGGCCGCGGTCGTTTCCCGTACATAGCGCCGGAGGACGTCCTCGGGCATGACGTAGTCGTCCGCGTCGGTGGTGCTGAAGGCGAACGCACAGAACGCGCAGTCTGCATGGCACGGTCCGGTGGCGATGCCTATCTGCGCCCCGATCTCCCCTATGCCCTCTTGGGCCGAAAGTGCCAGCGAGTGCGCGTGGGATATGATCGCCGACGCCTCGGGGGAATCCTCGGGGCATCCGAGGAGGCGGACCAGCTCATCCTCCGCCAGTTCCCTCTGTTCCGCGGCCGACAGCAGCATCCCGATCTCCGGGTCCATGGAGGCCCCGACTCCGTTCAGGAAGATAACCGATGCGATGCGCAGAAGAATAGACTGAGTGGACCTGGCCGGGATCGAACCGGCGAGCTCCGCCTTGTAAGGGCGGCGTCATAACCGCTAGACCACAGGTCCGCAGACAGTCCCGGAAAAGGCTGCGTTACAGTCTCAGCAGGGCCGAAAGCTGGCTTCTGATTGGCGAGGAAATATAAAATCCCTGGCGGGCACGTTTCGAACCTTAGACTAAAATAGATGAAGGTGCATGTGGAAACCCCGAGCGGGTGTAGTCCAGTTGGTTAAGACGGCGGCTTCCCAAGCCACTAACTCGGGTTCGAATCCCGGCACCCGCACTCATGCTGTTATTCCATTATTCCATTCAGGCAGCGCCCGCCAACCACATTATCAGCCCCGTTTTGGTTAAACTTTGCGTAGCTTCCGCTGTGCGACCGCCTTCTGCAGGTGCTGTGCCTCAGCTCTCGTGCGGGCGGGATCTCCGCCGGGCCGCCATCTTATTCACGCCCATCCGCCCCTCCGGGACGGAGGACCTCACCGCGTATCCGGCTGTCCCTCGGCTTTGCGCCATCTTTTGCTTCGGCCTGCCGCTGATGCGGCGGCCAAATGGTGCTCGGCGATTAAGGCCCCGGGATGCCCGCGCTCGGCGCCCGCATATCAGGGGTTCAGTCCGCCGCCGGATCCCCCTCCGCTTCCTCCGCCATCTCGGCGGAGCGTTCCAGGAGCTCCCTGTCGGTGCTGAAGGGCCTGCGGTTCCTCAGCACCGACCAGACCACGGTCACCAGCTTGCGCGCGGCCGCCACCTGCGCCTCCCGGTGGGAGACCCCCCTCGCCCTCAGCCTGCTGTAGAGGGCCGAGACCACCGAGTCCTCGGCGGTGCGGACGTGGACGATCGCCGACTGGCACAGCAGCCTGCGCATCTCCCTGTCGCCGCGGTGCGTGGTCGCGCACCTGTGCGAGGCCTCCGCCGATTCGCGCACCCTCGGCACCAGGCCGAAGTACGCCGCCAGCTGGGCCGACGACCCGAAGCGCTTCACGTCGATGATCATAGAGACCGCGTACGCGGCCGAGACCGCGCCGAACCCCGGGATGCTCATCACCAGATCGAAGTCGGTGATGTGCCCGAACGTCGCCCGGATCAGCCTGGCCTCCTCGTCGGTGCGGGCCTTTATCGACCTCGCCTCCGACACGAGGAGCCTCAGGCAGGTGTCCCTCGAGTCCCACATCTCCTTCATCGCCTTCTTCGAGAAGATGTCGGAGTAATCCTTGCTCAGCCTGATCCCGTGGAGGAGCATGTGCATCCTGGCCCGGCGCTTGAGGTCCGCCAGGTGCCTCTTCTCCGCGAGGACCGCGCGGCATATCTCGCGCCGTTCCATCCAGACCGGGGACGGCATCTTGCAGACGGCGAACTCGCGCTCGCCGTTCAGCCTCCGCCGCATGTACCCCGCGAGCTCGGCCGCATCGTTGGCGTCGGTCTTCTTCACGGACTTGGTGATCCGGTAGAGGTCCTGGGCCTGCGCCACGACCGTGTCGATCCCGAGGTTGGTCAGGACCCAGTAGGTCTCGTGCGTCTTCGTGGAGTTCTCGATGAGGACATGCGCCTCATGCCCGCGGAGCGCCTCCGCGATCCGCGCTATGTCCTCGGGCTCCGACGGCTGCGTGCCGTGGTCCCTGTTGAAGCGCCTCAGGAACTCCTCCTCGTCTTCGCTCGGCTTCCCCGGGCCCGCATGGACCGCGCAGCATACCGCGGTCTTCTTGTGCAGGTCCATCCCGATCGCTATCCTCAAGCTTTCCTTGCCTCCCTGCCGCAACCTTCCCCGGAGGCCTGCCGAGGCGCCAATCTTTATCTCAGGTCGGCGATATTCCTCTCGGCCTGCGGTTTTTTGTTGCAACTATGAATCAGCAGGTCGCTTTTTGAATGGGGCGGTCTTTTCGTTCGGCTGTCCATTCTGCTGCGGTTGCATGCGCATCGCCGCGACCCCTGCCCGATCCTTCGGTACACATATTGTCCCAGACCTCCGGTTCCTGCACAGATGTCCTGTTCCGTCGCAGTATGAGCCTCCCGATCATGGCGATAGCAGGGGCGGTCCAGCCGTCCGTCCAGGGCTCGCTAATCTAAAATAACGGCATCTCCTAGGCAGTGAACATGGTTTTGGAGATCGACAGTTCCAGGGGCGAGGGCGGAGGGCAGATGGTCCGCACGTCCGTGGCGCTGGCGACGCTCACCGGGAAGACCACCCGCCTCACCCGGATCAGGGAGAACCGCCCCACCAACGGGCTCTCGAAGCAGCACATCACCGCCGTCGACGCGGTGGCCAGGATGACCGGCTCGACGGTCACCGGCAACACCCTCGGATCGTCCGAGCTTCTAATCGAGCCTGGCCATGAGCAGAACACAAACCTGGTGCTCGACATCGGCTCCGCCGGGGCCGTCAGCCTGGTCATGCAGGCCACCATGCTGGCCGCCAGGAACTACACGGTGCCGTTCAGGATCGACATAACCGGAGGGACGAACGTCATGTGGGCCCCTCCCATCGACTCCTATTCGATGGTCCTCTTCCCCCTTATGAAGAAGATGGGCATCGATGCGAAGGTGGACATCCTGGAGAGAGGGTTCTATCCCATCGGCGGGGGCCGCGTGGTCCTCGAGGTGCAGCCCATATGGAAGATCAAGCCCCTGGTCCTGGACAAACTGGGCAGGCTCGAGAGAGTGCGCGGGCTATGCTTCATGCAGCACCTCTCCGACCGCGTGGGCCAGGAGATGATGGAGTCCTGCCGGCGCGCTTTCGAAGGGAAATACGACATCGAGATTGATTACCAGCGCTCCGAGGGGATGTCCAGGGGCGCCGGCATGGTGCTGACGGCCGAATACGAGAACGGGATCCTGTCGTCGAACGTCCTCTCGTCCAAGGGCCACAGCGCCCAGCAGTCCGGCCTGGACGCGGCCTCGGACCTCCTGCAGGAGATGTCCTCCGGGTCCACGGTGGACATCCATACCGCCGACCAGCTCCTCCCCTACCTGGCCATGGCCGAGGGGAGGTCGGAGTTCATAGTGTCCAGGATCAGCAAGCACCTGCTGTCCCAGATGGACACTCTGGAGTCCTTCCTGGACGTCAGGTTCGGTGTCGAGCGCAAGGATGACGGGTACCACTTCACCGTCACTCCGGGGGAGCACGCATGAAGCTCCTCAAGCCTTTCGTGCAGGTCAACTGCGCCATGTCCGCGGACGGGAAACTGGCCGGGACGGACCGGAAGCAGGTGAGGATCTCCTCCGAGGAGGACCTGGCACGCGTGAAGGCCATGCGCAGGAGGGCGGACGCCATCCTGGTCGGGGTGGGGACCGTCCTCGCGGACGACCCGAAGCTGACCGTGAAGGGCGCATCCTATGACGAGAACCCCGTCAGGGTCGTCCTGGACGCGCACGGCCGCACCCCGGACAGTGCCAGGGTGCTGAACGGCGATGCCCCCACGGTGATCGCCGTGGACTCAGACTGCACCAGGAACTGGGGCGGGCGCGCTACGGTCATGAAGTGCGGCAGCGACGGGAGGATCGACCTGCGGGGCATGCTGCACCTGCTCGCCGAGCACTTCGGTGTCGAGAGCGTCATGGTCGAAGGCGGCGGGGAGGTCATCGCCTCGTTCTTCCGCGAGAAGCTGGTGGACCGCTACACCGTGTTCGTCGGCGGGCTGATCATCGGCGGCAGGGACTCCCCCACCCCTGCGGACGGGGACGGCTGGGTCGCTCCGGGCGGCATCGGGCTCGAGATCCAGTCGGCCGAGGTCCTCGGGAACGGGGCCCTGCTGACGTTCATTCCCAGGTACTGACCTGCGGGCCGGTGCGGGATGCGCCGGATTATTAAATCCCCGGCGCTTATGCGGGGATATGGTCAAATGCCCTGCCTGCGGCGCCGAAGTAACAGACCCATCGCTCGGTTTCTGCACCGCCTGCGGCGCCTATCTCAGCGCACAGGGGAAAGCGCCCGCCCCTGAGCCGGCGGTCCCGTCGGACCCGGTCGAGGAGGGCGCATGGATGGCCTCGGCGGGCCGGATAGCCGAAGCGACGGCGGCCTGGAAGAAGAGGCTGTACGCCGAGCCGCGCGTCAGCGACGCCGTCTACGAGCGCATGCTGTCCTCCCTGACCGAGGGCATGCTCAACTACCCGGTCTCCGCCCAGAGCTTCCATGCGGCGGGCTTCGCCGACATCGATATGATGATCCGCGACCGCGAGCTCATACCGGACCTCATGAAGAGGCTGTCCTCCAGCCTCGGCGTCTGCAAGATCCAGAACGGAGTGCTGGGGCTTGCCCACCCGTACATGTTCCTGCTGATCGAGGCGTTCTCCGCCTACACCGATATCCGCGAGCTGCGGGACCTCTGCTCCGAGGCGGCGGTGGCGCTCGGGAACATGATCGAAACCGCCCAGGGCCTCCCCAACGCGATGCCCGGGAAGAAGCCCGAGCCCCTCCGCTGCCTGAACGCGTACCTGTCGTTCACGGAATCGCTGAGGAACGAGGCCGCGAAGGTATCCTCATCGCTCCCCTCGGAGCGCCTGGACGCGCTGGCAGATGAATGGTCCGGCCCGGCGGCCCCTCCCTACATCATCCACGTCCGCGCGGCGTTCCTCCTGACCCTCCGTTCCCTGACGGCCGGACGCTTCGGGACCTCGCACCTGCTGAAGAGGCGCGACGGCCTGCTCCGGACGTTCGGGGAGGAATACTCGGAAGGGACGAAGAAGAAAAGCGCGTGACCGTCCGCGATCGGACGCCCGCAATCTTATTACCCCTGTCAGCCAATCGTTCCGCGTTATGAAAGCGAGAACAGATGACGGCAGGACGGCCGATATCCGGGCCGTCTGGTTCGAGAACGGGAAGGTCAGGATGATCGACCAGAGGCAGCTCCCGCTGAAGCTGGCATTCGCGGATTTCTCCGACTACCGCGGAGTAGCGGAGGCCATCAGGAACATGACGACCAGGGGGGCGCCCTGCATCGGCGCCTCGGCGGCCTATGCAATGTGCCTCGCGAAGCTCCAGGGAGCGGACATGGAGAAGGCGGCCGCGGACATCAAGGCCGCCCGGCCCACCGCCTACGACCTGTTCTACGCCGTCGATTGGATGGCGGAGCGCCTGAAGGAGGGCGAGGACCCGGTCGAGGCCTCCGATGCCTATGCGGACGCCATCGTCGGCAAATGCCGCGCCATCGGGAAGAACGGCGGGAAGCTCATCAAAGACGGCATGAAGCTGATGACCCACTGCAACGCAGGGGCCCTGGCCACCGTCGACTACGGCACCGCGCTCGCGCCCATGAGGGACGCCCACGCCCGCGGGACCGACTTCTTCGTCTACGTATCCGAGACCCGCCCCCGCCTGCAGGGCATGCAGCTCACCGCCTGGGAGCTCGGGCAGGAGGGCATAGACCATGCCATCATACCCGACGGGGCATCCGCCTATTACATGAGCCAGGGAGTGGACATGATAATCGTCGGGGCCGACCGCATCGCGGCGAACGGCGACTTCGCCAACAAGATCGGGACCTTCGACAAGGCCATCGCCGCCAAGCACTTCGGCATACCGTTCTACGTGGCCGCCCCGGTATCCACCTTCGATTTCAGCACCGAGTCCGGGAAGGGCATCGTCATCGAGCAGAGGTCCGAGAAGGAGGTGACCCAGATCGCCGGCGTGCAGATAGCCCCGCCCGGGTCCAGGGCCCTCAACCCCGCCTTCGACGTCACCCCTGCGGAACTGGTGACGGGCGGATTCATCACCGAGAAGGGCATCTTCTCCCCGTCGGAGATCTCGGAGATGAAAGGATGATGCCGGAATCATATGCCAGGAAGAGGCTGACCGAGTGCTGCCACCTGCTCTACGACCGCGGCCTGACCGTGTCGGCCGGCGGCAACATGAGCGTCCGCCTGAACGATGATGAAGTGCTCATCACCCCCTCCGGCGTCAACAAGGGGCTGATCTCCGAGGACGACCTCATCGTCATAGACATGGACGGAAACACCGTCCGCGGGGAAGGGAAGCCGTCCATCGAGAGGTTCTTCCACGTCGGCATCTACAAGGCCAACCCCGAGACGAACGCCGTCCTCCACTGCCATCCGCTCTATGTGCTGGCACTTGCCGTGAGGAACGAGGAGATCAGGACCTGCATGACCCCCGAGGGCGTCCTCCTGCTGGGACATGTCCCCATGGTCCGCTACGAGACCCCGGGATCGAAGGAGCTGGTCGACGCGGTCATGGAATACGCCGGGGAGCCGGCCATGACCATGTCCAAGCACGGGGCCATCACCCAGGGCAGGACGCTGGAGGAGGCCTTCAACCGCATGGAGGAGCTGGAGTTCCAGGCCCACCTGCAGCTGCTCTCCGGCGACGCCCCCGAGCTGCCCAAGGAAGAGGTGGCGAAACTGCTGGAGATGAGATGAATGGCGGTCCTGGTGACGAAGTGGTTCGGGGTCTTCCTGGCCGATGAGAAATCGAACAGGGTCATCGCCTACAGGCTCATGCCCAAGGACGCGGAGGCCTGCGCCGAGAAGCTCGCCGAGGTGCAGAGGGGAGGCATCCTCCCCGAAGAGAGGGAACTGGCCCAGGGGAGGCAGAGGCTCTCCGTGGGCGACCGCCGGCAGGCCGAGCTCGGGAGGCCGATGCTCTACGACTCATCGTACATCGTGCCCGAGGACTACGGTTTCGGCGGGGACTTCATGCACGAGGTCATGCTCGACCTCGGACGCCTGAGGACCTCCGAGCCAATGGCCCGGGACAAGAACCTCGTGCAGGCCATCCGCTCGCTGGACGACCTCATCGAGGTCTCCAACCTCATGAGCGAGCGGCTCCACGAATGGTACGGGATGCACTTCCCGGAGCTCGCGGACATCGCCAAGGACGACCGCTACGCCGAGCTCATCTCCCGCTTCGGCGACCGCGAAGGGGTCGTGGAGGAGCTGGGGCTGGACATCGAGTCCATGGGCGCGGACTTCGAGCCCGACGACATGAGGGCCGTCCAGGGCCTGGCCTCCGGGCTGGCGGAGATCTACCGCGAGCGGAAGGAGACCGAGGACTACATCAACGCGGTGGTGGCCGACGTCTGCCCCAACATGTGCGCGGTCATCGGCGGGCCGCTCTCGGCCCGGCTCATATCGCTGGCCGGCGGGCTGGAGAGGCTCGCCTCCCTGCCCTCGTCCACCGTGCAGCTCCTGGGCGCGGAGAAGGCCATGTTCAGGCACCTCCGCTCCGGGAAGCTCCCGCCGAAGCACGGCGTGATCTTCCAGTACCCGGACCTGAGGAAGGCGCCGTATTGGCAGAGGGGCAACATAGCCAGGGCCCTCGCGGGCAAGGTGCTCATCGCCGCCAAGATCGATGAATACGGCGGGGAGTTCGCCGGCGACCGGCTGAACAGCGAGCTGAAGAAGAGGATCGCCGAGATCAAGAAGAAATACCCAGACCCGCCCAAGAAGAAGCCCAGGCAGGACGGCGGCCGCCCGAACCATAAAGGGAAGGGGCACTCCAAGGGCAAGGGAAAGAGGAGGCCGTGAGGCCCTCTTCCCCCTCAAACCCTCTTTCTGAAAAACCGCCTTCTGATGCGCCGGCATCACAGGCACATCGTCATGTAGATGGGGATGTAAACGACGTTCCCATCAACCCTGAGGTCCTTCGTATGGATGACGTAGGCCTCTTTCACCCACTTCCGGTACTTCTCCATGAACCTGTCGAGAGAGACATGCTTTCCCGACACCGAGGACTTCACCTCTATGGGGATAAGCCTCCCGGCATAGGCTAGGATGAAATCGATCTCCTGAACGCGCGATGTGCCTTCGGCATAGAAACGCCCGTAGACCAGATCGTGTCCCGATGCCTTCAGTTCCTGCGCCGCCTGGTTCTCGAAGAACATCCCCTCGTTGATCGACAGCTTCCCTTTCAGCATGGCCGAGCAGATCTCATCCGCATCTCCGATGTTCGCTCTGAAAGCAGCGGTGAACAGCAGCCCGGTGTCTGCCATGTACAGCTTGAAAACGTCCTCGTCGAGGTTCAGTCCGAGGGCGGGGCTTGGATCGGTACTGCGATAGCAGATATTGACCGTCTTGGACCCGGCCAGCCAAGCGATGCTGGTGCGGAAATCCCTGATGCGGCTCCCCCGACGGACCGCTGAGGGCATGAAGCGCTTCTCATGCTTCGAAAGCATGGAAGGAACGTTTTGAAGGGTCATGGAAGCCAGCAGAGAACCGGATTCCTCTGTTTTCGCCGCATCCTTCACGTAGAGATCGAGGATCCCCCTCTTCACCTTCTCGACGCGGCTGAAGCTGTTGTATTCCAGCAGCGCATCGACTGCCTGCGGCATGCCCCCGACCAGCATGTACTCAGCATATTCGCCCATGATCTTCCTGTGGGCCGCCTGACCGAGGGGCTGCTTCTTCCTGAAGCATTCGCGGATGAGCCCGGCAGTGACGGTATCGCCTTTGGCCCACAGATATTCCTCGAAATCCATCGGGAACATCTCAACGGCCATCTCCTCCGAAGGTATCAGAATCTGTCTCACGTTCCTTTTGACCGATATCAGGGACCCGGTCTCGATGTAATCGTAGCGTCCGTCGGCCACCAGATGCTTGATCGCCTGCCTGGCCTGCGGGCAGAACTGCACCTCGTCCATGATTATCAGGCTGTCCCTGACGTACAGCTCAGTGCCGTAGGCCGACTGGAGACGGAGGAACAGACCGTCCAGATCGTTCATGCAGTCTCTGAACAGCTTCATGGATTCCCTGTCCTTCGAGAAATCGATCAGGATGTACGACCTGTAGTTGGCGGCGGCGAATTCCCTGACAGCAGTGGTTTTCCCGACCCTTCTCGCGCCTTCGATCAGCAGCGCATAATCGCGGCTGAAGTCCCGCTTCCATTCGGCAAGCCTTTCCCAGATCTTCCGCTTGAACACCCTCATTTTATCTCCGCCGCCTGAATCCCAAAAACAATGTGCATCCAGATATTTTTACCTATACAATTTTTGCACTTCCCGAAACGAGGTTTACGCACGTTTTTGCAGTTTCCAAAACATGGTTTTCCCACGTTTTTGCGCTTCCCGAAACGGGGTTTACGCACGTTTTTGCGCTTCGCGTCCCGAATGAATCTAAGGATCCGTGACCAGCGGCCTCCGTCCGCCAGGCCGTATGCGGGCGGTTCCGTGCTCCCCTCCGAAGCCAACCTATAAACAACGCGTCCGCTTAATGCCCGGCGATTACATGCAAATAGGCATCGTCGGAAAACCGAACGTGGGGAAATCGACGATGTTCGGCGCCGCCACCATGGCCCCCGTCGAAATCGCCAACTATCCTTTCACAACCATCGAGCCCAACAAGGGCGTCGGATACGTGAGGTATCCCTGCCCCTGCAAGGAGCTCGGCATCACCTGCAACCCCCACAACTCTCTCTGCATCAACGGCACCAGGATGATCCCCGTCGACCTCCTGGACGTCGCCGGGCTGGTCCCGGACGCCTGGCAGGGAAAGGGCCTGGGCAACAAGTTCCTGGACGACCTCCGCCAGGCCGACGCGCTCATCAACGTGGTGGACGCCTCCGGCTCCACCAACATCGAGGGCATCCCCGGAAAGCCCGGGGAGTTCGACCCCACCGAGGACGTCACTTTCCTGAGGCATGAGATCGACTGCTGGATGAGGGAGATCATCAAGGACGGCCTGGGCAAGATCGCCAGGCAGGCCAAGATGAACGGCAGCAAGCCGGAGGAGGTCCTGGCGGACCGCCTCGCCGGGCTCAAGGTCACCGAGGGGCAGATCAAGGCCGCCCTCGAGAAGGCCCCCCTTCCGTCCGACCCCACCCTCTGGGACGATGAATCCCTCCTGAAGGTCTGCTCCGAGATCAGGAAGGCGTCCAAGCCCATGATCATCGCGATGAACAAGGCGGACATCGCGCCGAAGGAGAACCTGGACAAGCTCTCGGGCCTCGGAGAAGAGTCCGTCCCGACCATGGCCGAGACCGAGCTGGCGCTCAAGAAGGCCGAGAAGGCCGGCATCATCGAGTACACCCCCGGAGACCCGACGTTCAGGATCAAGGAGGGCGCGAAGCTGAACGATGCCCAGCGCAAGGCCCTCGAGTACATGAAGGAGAACATGGAGAAGTACGGCGGCACCGGCATCCAGAAATGCCTGGAGGACGCCGTCTACAAGACCCTCGACTACATACCCGTCTTCCCCGTGCAGGACGAGAGCAAGCTGTGCGACCAGTTCGGCCGCGTGCTCCCCGACTGCCATCTCGTCCCCCGCGGGTCCACCGCCAAGGACCTCGCGTACAGGATCCACACCGACCTGGGCGACAAGTTCATCCGCGCGGTGAACTGCCGCACCCACCGCACGGTCGGCGCCGACTACGTGCTGGAGCCCGGGGACATCATCCGCATAGTGGCCAACAAGTGAGAACCGCAGATGGGGACATACGACGTCAGGCTGATAAGCGCCTCCTACTCCTCCGATGAGAACGGGGAGCCGTACATAGAGCTCTTCGGCAAGACCCGCGACCGGCGTTCCGCGACCCTCCTGGTGTACGGGTTCGAGCCGTACTTCTACGTGGAGGACCCGGTAGAGTACATCGAGAAGGGCCTGAAGGAGGACCAGGACGTCAGCTCCGTGTCCCATACCGTCCTGGAGGTCGGCGGGAAGCCGCACGACTGCCTCAAGGTAGTATTCAAGAGCCCCTGGGCCGTCCCCGGGCACCGCAGCCGCCTGTCCCCCAGGTTCAAGGTGCTGGCCGGCGACATCCAGTACCACGACCGCTACATCTACGACACCGACATGGGCGCGTGCATACGCGCGACCGGTACGGAGACGGAGGGGACGAAGTACTCCACCGACATAGTCCTCCGGATGGAGAGCTTCGAGAACCTCGAGCCGTTCGACCCGGGGCTGAAGTACCTCTCCTTCGACATCGAGAACAGCATCTCCGACCAGCACATCTACTGCATCTGCACCGAGGTCTTCGAGAACGGGAAGTTCTCGGTCCCGGAACCGATATGGGGGGCCGAGAAGGACATCATCGCAGGGTTCGCCCGCCTCATACAGGAGGAGGACCCGGACGTCATCACCGGGTACAACATCGACAACTACGACATCCGCAAGATCATGGAGCGCGCCGAGGCCCTGAAGATGAAGGACGCCCTCCCCTGGGGGAGGGACGGAGGCCAGCCCAAGCTCTTCTCCGAGCGCTTCTGGAGGGTAAAGGGCAGGCTCATCGTCGATGCCTGGTGGGCGGCCAAGAGGGAGCTCCGGCCGAAGCAGGAGACGCTCAACGCCGTCTCCCTGCAGGTCCTCGGGGAGCAGAAGCTCGATGTGGACCCGGGCCACATGGACGAGGAGTGGAACAAGAACCGGGAGAAGGTCCTCAGCTACTGCGTGCAGGACGCCAATCTGGCACTGCGCATACTGCTGAAGGTCGAGACCGTCCGCAAGGCCCTGGACCTCGCGGCCGTCTCCAAGCTGCCGGCGGAGGACGTCCTGGTCTCCGGGACCTCCACCCTGGCGGATTCCCTACTCATCCGCGCCGCCGACAGGCACGGCGTCGGCGTGCCGATGAACGGCAGGCGCCGGGCGCAGCGCGAGGACAGGATCGAGGGCGGCTACGTGCACACCATGAAGCCGGGGCTCTACCACTGGGTCGTCGTCCTCGACTTCAAATCGATGTACCCGTCGCTGATCATCGCCAACAACATCTGCTTCACCACCCTCAGCGACGACGGCGAGATCGCCGCCCCCTCGGGGGCCCGCTACATGTCCCCCCAGCGCAAGCGCGGGCTGCTGCCGGCCATCCTCTCGGGGCTGATGGAGCAGAGGGACTCCATCAAGAAGCGCATGAAGGCGACCTCCGACCCAGAGGAGCATGACTACCTGAACGGCCTGCAGGCCGCGGTGAAAGTGGTCATGAACACCTTCTACGGCGTCTTCGCCAGCGATTTCTACCGCTTCACCGACAAGAGCATCGGCTCGTCCATCACCAGCTTCGCCAGGTTCTACATCACCGGGATCATCAAGCAGCTCGAGGCCGACGGATACCCGGTGATCTATGGGGACACCGACTCGGTCTTCGTGCTCTCGCCCTACCATGACGTCGAAGGGGCCGTGAAGTTCGGGAAGGAGCAGGCGGACAGGTTCTCCAAGGACGGCAAGACGCTCGAGTTCGAGAAGCTGATGGAGCCCATGTTCTCCCACGGGATGAAGAAGAGGTACGTCGGCCGCATCATCTGGCCCGAGAAGCAGGACGAGCTCCTGGTCCGCGGGTACGAGATCAGGAGGTCGGACTCCTTCGACATGCAGAGCAGGGTCCTGACGAAGCTCTTCGAGATGATACTCGACGAGGACACCGACGGAGCGCTGAAGATGGTCAAGGATTCCATCCGCGACCTGATGGCCGGGAAGGTCCCGGCCGGAGACCTGGTCATCTCCCGCACCTGCAAAGGGCTCGATGCCTATGAGAACCCCGAGAGGATGGCCAACGTGCAGGCCGCCAGGAAACTGGTCGCCAAGGGCTACAATTTCATCCCGGGGATGAAGGTGTCCTGGATCGTCACCGATGCCTCCAAGACGCCCCAGGAGGTCGAGCCCTACGTGAGCGGGGCGCCGTTCGACGCCGTCCCCGACTACCGCTACTACGCCGAGCGCATAGCGCAGATGGCCTCCAGGATCACCGAGATCTACGGCTGGAAGGAGGAGGACCTGCTGGCAGGGTCCCAGCAGACCACGCTGCTGGAAGGCGGGTCTTCGCCGGAGAAGCCGAAGAAAGTGTCCAAAGGCAGCGCCAAAGAGAAGGCCGGCGGCGGGAAGACGGCATCGCTCGACAGTTTCTTCAGCTGACGGCATCAATAATCTTTTGACAGCAGGAAGTCCTTCAGCAGAACGCATCTGATGCCGATGAGCACCTTGGCAACGGAACTGCCGATGAACGGCATGATGCGTTCGGCATAAAGAGGGCGCGGAATCTTGTTCGCTATTTCCTGATATCAGGAAATACATGCTGAAAACTTACTGTGTTTCCTGAATTCGGGAAATCATTGAACCAGAACCCTGCGGCTTTGCGACAACGCCGGCAGCCAGGCGGTTCCGGATTCATCAATAATCCTTGGATGCCGGGAACTCCCCGAACGTCGTGAACGTGATTCTTCATGCATCTTTCCCAGAACAACAGTCCCGCAGGCATGATTCACTCCGGAAGACGGCATCGCGGCAGCCATTTCATGATCAAGATTGCCGCAGCTGCGGAATATGCCAGACAAGCATTCCGAGCGTCAGCCTGCGACACTGCTTCACTTTACCTCCGGAAACGTGCGAATCCACCACATCCCCAGCGATACGCTCCAGTTCGGGAGTTACCGTGCGGTAATTCGCCATATAGCGCAATAACGAACCTAACGCCTCTTCGCGGGTCTGGACTGTCTCGGTACGGCTTGAATAGAACTTCATCTTGGGAGAACGGCCTCTCATTCTGAGGAACTCGTAAGGGTAGTGGGTATCGTATCCGCAGAAAGAACAGTCGAGCCCCAGCCTCGACCACACTTCCAAGGGCATCCACGGAACCGGATCGGCAGACGATACGTAGACGCACCATCCGCCCGAGAAGCACTCCATACGCAGGATTGACGCCGGGTCATTGAGCGCGGGGCATAGCGATGAGAAAACGACATCGTACGGCTCCGACGGCTTCATGTCTTCCCATGAAACTGTTTCCCCCGAAACATTTGAAATGCGCAATCTGGCACATTCAGCCTTCAAACGCTCTATCATCCCAGGGCTGGCATCAGTGCAGTGCACCGAGCGGACCGAAGGAGAGAAAAGGATATCGTACAGGCCCGGACCGCACCCGATGTCAAGCACCTCGGATTCGGGACCGAGGATACCGTCTGATATCAGGTCTTTCGCGATTTCATCTCTGATCGAGGCATACTCGATGCCCTTGTAGTTCTTCGAGGAACGTTCCCAATTCTCATTGATTCTCTTCTCGTCGAGCCCCTCGACGAAGAACGGATGGCGCAGCCTGTCGTGCTCCCAGTCGGCAAGGAGATCTTGCTCAGATGCCCATGTTTTGTTTTCGAGATACGCCGTCAAAGGACGATCACCCTGGGGCGACCGTAATTGCGGTCGATGATGACATCGACGCCGTAGACCTCCTTTACGATCTTGGGAGTTATCACATCTTCAGTCTTCCCGGCTGCGACTATGACCCCTCCGTCCAAAATCACCGCCTTATCGCAATATCTCATGGCAAGATCCAGGTCATGGATAATGGCGATGGCTCCGATTCCCCTGCTCCCGACAAGGTCCTTAACAGTGTTCATGACCTCCAGCTGGTACTTCACATCAAGATTGCTGGTAGGCTCATCGAGAAGAAGAATATCGGCCTCCTGCGCAATAGCACGCGCCATTAGGACTCTCTGGGTCTGTCCGCTGCTGAGGCTGCTGAAATCTTCTGCAGCTAGGTCCTTGACGTTCATTTCCTCCATGGCGGCCCAGGCTATGTCCCTGTCTTTCTGCCCGTACTCCCACTTGATATGAGGGCGGCGGCCCATGAGAACAACTTCGTAGACAGTAGGCGCAGTCATGGAGTCGACCTTGTTCTGAGGGACATAGCCCATGCGCCTGGCCATCTCCAGCCTGGGCAGGGACCGGACATCCTCTCCGTCCAGAAGGACATGCCCCTGCTGCGGCTCCAGTATGCAGTTGATGCAGCGCATCATGGTTGTCTTCCCAGAACCATTGGGGCCCAATATCCCCAATATTTCAGAAGGATCGAGTTCCAGATCTACGCCTTTCAGCACCGGCTTGCTACCGTAACTGAATTCCACGCTGTCCATCCGCAGACGCATACCTGGTTATGCTTTTTTTCTTATTTCATATTTCATCAGTGTTACTTTTATATGTATTAATAATACAGTGATTATGAATTCAAAACTTATCGCAGTCACTGCCGTCGCCGTGATAATCGTCGCATCGGCGGCAGCGGCCATCATCGTATTGAATGACGATGATGATGAGAAAAAGGATTACAAGATCGATACCAAGCTCGAAGTCTACGGAAATGCGGACGGAGATGATGATGTCGACTCTGATGATGCCGACCTCATCCAGCAATGGATCGATGCGGTAAACTCCGATGACAATGACAAGCAGACAGAACTGAAACAGATGATTAACCTCGATTTCGCAGATGCAGACAATAACGGGACCATCGATTCCAAGGATGTCGAGCAGACAAAAGCGATCGCAAACGGAGAGGCCACCCACCTGTGGTTTCAGGATGGCATCCAGAAAGATCGTGATATGGACATCGGAGACAGCATCCAGAAGGTCGGATGCGAATACTTCACAGGCGTCGAGACCATGCTCATCCTCGGCCTGGCGGACAAGATTGCCGCAGTCGATTTCGCTCCGTGGCAGTACCTGGATTTCTATTTCACCGATGACCAGAAGAAGAATATCTCGAACCTCAACAACATGAACGAGCCCGACTATGATGCCGTGAACAAGCTAAACCTCGATGTGCTGCTAATCTTCTCATCGACAGCCAACTATGAAGCGAAGCAGGACAAATTGGTTGGAACGGATGTCCTCTACCTGGGACTGTACAACCCGGACATCATCAACACGCAGAGCTCCTCATTCATACAGGGCATCCTGAAGGCAGGGTACATCTTCGGAGCTGTCGACAAGGCCAGAGCCTACACGCAATGGATCCTGGAATACAGGGACAAAATGCTGAGCATAGAGGAATCCATCCCCGAAGCTGACAAGCCTGTAGTGCTCATGTCCAACTACACGCAGAGCTATTTCTGCACCGGCGCTGGAGACCAGGTCCCGGCATACACTCAGAACGACCCCCTGGGACAGGCAGTCATTCTGGCCGGAGGGATCAACATACACGAGAAACTGGGAACGGACTACGGTTCGAAATACTCTGTCAAAATCAACCTGGACAGCCTGTTCACAGAAGCAGGAACCGTAGATTACATCTGCCTTCATAATGTGAAGTACACATACGGCGGAATGACAATGGCCAGCACTCCTGCCCACGGCTATCTCCAGGATGACGATACCGAGTTCAGGAACGCCATCGACATTGCGCTGGGACAGTCGTTTGTCACCACTGAGACCGTTGCGATGATGGCCGGCGATTTCAGGAACGGATGCACGGGAGGTGTGCTGCTCGCAGCCTATCTCGGGAATCTGATCAACCCCGAACAGTATTCCAGCATCGACCCCGTTGATATGCACAACGAATATGTCAAATTCCTCGGAATAGAGGGATATGACGTCGGAGAACACGGAGTGTTCTTCGAATACGGGAAGAACCCAACCTCCTGATCGGAGAACGCTGCACCGCGGAGTGTTGATCGATGCTGTCAGAGAAGCTGTTCGGAAAGCCCGAGACCGATGCGGAAAGAGAGAGCATCAGGCTCGGGCGCAGAAAACGGCTGCTTTACATACTCATTGTGACAGCAGCCATGCTGCTGCTGTCTGCATACTCCGTGACAGTGTCATCTTCCGGCATAACAGCATCTGAGGTCTACCAGGTATTCATCAACAAGATATGGCCGGGCGACGATCCGTTCGATATCGAATGGAGGCGGCAGGAGATAATCTGGAGGGTGTATTATCCCCGCGTCCTGATTGCCATGTGCGTAGGCGGCACTCTTGCAATCGGCGGAGCCATCGTGCAGACCATTCTCAAGAACCCCCTTGCCACACCTTACACCCTCGGCATCTCATCCAGCGCCGCTTTCGGTGCCGGCATAGCCATTATTTTGGGACTGAACATCGCCAATGATGGCATCTATGGGATAATGGTCAATGCATTCATATTCTCCCTGATCCCGGCAGGCGTCATTCTGGCCGTCAGTTTCCTAAAGAATGTGAACGCGACCACCCTGATACTCATCGGCATCTGCATCTCCTACACTTTCAGCGCCGCCAATACGCTGATGCAATACTTCGGCGATGCCGATGCTGTCAAACAGGCCATGTTCTGGACCGTGGGCGACCTAGACAACGTCGTCATCGGTCAGGTCAAATACGTCTTTGCGGACCTCCTGTTCGCCGTGATCGCCTCGATGCTGCTTGTGAATAACATCAATGTGATGAGGATGGGCGACGACACCGCTACCTCGCTTGGAATCAATGTGACCAGAGTGAGGCTCGAATCGATCATACTGGCCTGCCTGATCACGGCAATAGATGTCAGCATCGTGGGTGCAATAGGTTTCGTTTGCCTGCTCGCGCCCCAGATATCCCGCATCTTTGTCGGGAACGATATGAAATACCTGATTCCGGCCTCGATGGTGACCGGATCCCTTATCCTCGTATTGGCCGACTATATAGCGAAAACGGTGATCAGACCGATAATGCTCCCTGTGGGCGCCATCACCGCAGTGGTGGGAGCACCCGTCCTGATCTATCTGCTGATCCGCAACAGAAGCAGAACGATTGGCTAATTCTTACCAATCGGGAGCGCAGCGACCTCTGAGTTCACAGATTATCAGTAATCCTTCGATGCCAGGAATTCCCCTAACATCCTGAACCTGAACCCGCACATATCAGCCGTAAGGGAGATCGGCTCCAGGGACACGATGTGCTTCGGGAAGAAGTCCGGAGCGTACCTGAATGCGGCCAGTTCCCTTTTCGCGTTGCCGTCATCGAGCTTCTGCACCGTGCGGACGTATATCCTCAGGCCGTTCCTGATGCCCATGAGGGAAACGCGGACGCTGCCGGCATAGGCGTCGAAGACCGTGTACCCCCGGCGGGCCAGTTCCGCAGCGATGAAGCGCTCGGCATCCTCGGGACTTAATGCTTCATTATCCGGAAACGAAGCGGGCAAATACCTGCTCTTACCTGAAATGGGCTTCCCTGACTCTATGTCGAATGCTTGAATTTTCAAGTACCATGTGTATTCAGAATCGGAACTCATCATTCGCCTCCGCACAGTTGTCTGAGGCCTCGAAAGATTTGGTGAAGCAATAATCTGAAGCAATTTGCAATTTAAAAGAAATTCAGACATCTGGCACATGCAATCGCATTGATGATTTTTAAGATTCTTCGGTTGTTTGTGGAGTTTTCCTTCGGTTGTTTGACGGAAGATTCTTCGGTTGCCTCCCCGATTTGTAGGAAGATTCTTCGGTTGTTTGTGGAGTTTTCCTTCGGTTGTTTGACGGATGGCCCTTCATCCGTCTGCCGGATCCCCCGCGACCGCCGCCCCGCGCGCGGGTGTCTTTTAAATAAGGGGTAAGCATCGGACATGGCACGGGATTCCGTTCCCGTCGGAAATGTACCGTCTAACGGCGAATCCGGAAGGTGATTATCATGGCAGAAGAATCTACCGAGAAAAAGGCCCCCCAGGGCAAGAGCATGTACAAGTACATCGCCGAGGCCTGGGCCGACAGCAGGAACACCTATGTGAAAGCCCTCAACCAGGAGAGGCGCATCAAGTGGAGGAGCGAAGAGAACTTCCTCCGCATCGAGAAGCCCACCAGGCTCGACAGGGCCCACGCGCTCGGCTACAAGGCCAAGCAGGGATACGTCCTCGTCAGGGCCAAGGTGAGGAAGGGTGCCTACCGCAAGAGGCACATCAACACCGGAAGGAGGGCGAAGAGGAAGGGAGAGGAACAGCTCATCGTCAGCAAATCCCTCCAGTCCATCGCCGAGGAGAGGACCCAGAAGCGCTATCAGAACCTCGAGGTCCTGAACTCCTACTGGGTCGGAGCGGACGGACAGAACGAGTGGTACGAGATCATCCTCGTCGACCCCGCATGCCCTGTCATCCAGCATGACCCCAAGATCAACTGGATCTGCAACAACAAGCACAAGAACCGCGTCTACCGCGGACTGACCGCGGCCGGAAGGAAGGGACGCGGCCTCCAGAACAAGGGTCACGGCGCCGAGAAGGTCAGGCCTTCCGGCGGTGCCAACGGCAACAGGAACAACTGAGTTCCCTGCCCCGCCAAACTTCTTCCCCGTCCCCTTTACGGGGCGGGTTTTTCTTTCGTTCGATTTGATGGCTGCAGGTGGCTTGCAGGCTTCGGCGCCTGTCCGATCCGCGTCCGGCAACAGTTTTAACGCCGCTCCATGTTCTCATAGCGGGATAATCAATGGACCGCATCGCCGCCGCACTTGAACTGACCGTCAGACCTGTCGCGATATACCGCTCCGCGGAGATCCCCGCGGATGCCGATGTGCCGCAGGGCCACTGCTCCATTCCCCCTCTCCTGCTGAAATGTGCCAGGACCGGGAAGAAGTGTGCCGCCGACAAGGCACACATCTATTGCCACGGGGCGGTCAGCGGGTTCGGCTTTGGCGGCATCCCCGACAGGGAATCTACGGCCTGCGCCATGTCCACCGGCGTTCCCGGGTCAAAGCATCCCGCCAAGCTGCATTTCAGGAACCCTGACATCGCGAAGGCCCGCCTCTCCGGGATCCCGGACATCGGCGACGGGAACGACGCCATAGTCTTCCAGGACCTCGGAGAGGCCGAGGCCGAGAAGAGGCCCGTGGAGGTGGTCGTCTTCATCGCCGACCCGACGAGGATCTCGGCTCTGGCACAGCTCGCTTCCTTCGGCTACGAGGGCGAGGGGCAGGCAGTGATCATGCCTTACGGGCACGCCTGCCAGCAGATCTACGCCATCCCCGCCGGAGAAGGGATGAAGGAGCACCCCCGCGCCGTGGTCGGCTTCACCGACCTTTATGCGAGGCGCTACATCGACCGCGATAAGATGACCTTCGCCGTGCCATACAGCCTCTATCGGAGGATGGAGGCCGATGTGCCCTCGTCCTTCATGGGGGCCGAGGGCTGGAAGGACACCCTCGGCAGATGCCTCTGACCGGCGGTCAGGCGTGCCTGATCCCGGTTGCCGCGGCGATATCGCTGTCCGTGGTGCAGAGGTCGTCGAGACCCAGATCATGGATGTCGTCATGGCCGGTGACCCTGGCGAAGACCCTGAGCTCCTCGGAGAGCGCTTTGAGGTAATTCCCCACGCGGACCGCTCCCTTGGAGAGGTCCAGCCTCGATTCGAGCTCCGGGTCCTGGGTGGCGATGCCCATGGGGCAGCGGCCGGAACCGCAGGCCCTGTACCTCTGGCACCCGAGGGCGATGAGCGGTCCCGATGCGAGCGCGACGGCGTCCGCCCCCATGGCGATGGCCTTGGCGCAGTCCCCTCCGGTCCTGAGGCCGCCCGTGATGACGAGCTCCTGGGTCATCCCGTGGGCGTCCATGTACCTCCTGGCGCGGGCGAGGGCGTAGACCGTGGGCACCGAGGACGCGTCCCGGAGGAACTTGGGCGAGGACCCGGTGGCCCCGCCCCTGCCGTCGATCGTGATGAAATCGCACCCGGAATGAGATATGAACTCCAGGTCGTCCTCGATTCTCTCGGCGGCGATCTTGACCCCTATCGGTTTGCCCCCGGTCCTCTCCCTGAGCGTCGACACCATGTCCCTGAGGTCCTCGGGGGAGTTTATCTCGGGGAACCTCGACGGGCTCTGGATGTCCTGCCCCGGAGGCTTCCCGCGCATCTCTGCTATCGCAGGCGTGACCTTGGCGCCCGGAAGATGCCCGCCCATGCCGGGCTTGGTGCCTTGGCCGATCTTGATCTCCACTGCGGAGCATCTCCCGAACGTCGCGTCGCTGACGCTGTACTTGTTAGGGACGTACTCGAAGATGTAATGGTCGGAGGCCTCCATCTCCGCGGGGAGGGCCCCGCCCTCTCCCGAGCACATCGCGGACCCGGCGGCGGAAGCTCCCATGGCGAGAGCGGTCTTCGCCGTCGCGGAGAGCGCCCCGAAGCTCATGTGGGATATGAAAATCGGATTGTCCAGGACCATGGGCCTGGCGGCCGAGGTTCCGATGACCGTGCTTATGTTCACCGGGGCGCCGTCGTCCAGGGGAGGATGGGCGAGCTGCCCTCCCAGGATCAGGATGTCGTCGAACTTCGGCACCGGCAGGAGGGTGTCCATGGCCTGCCCGGGACTCTTCCCGGTCGCGGCCATCTCGTGGATCTCGTCCAGGACCCCGCCGTCATGCTTGATCAGGCTCGGATCGAACTCCGAGTCCCGGCCGCCGCCGTGATGCTCGGGGCCGGGCTGCCCGGACTGACCGGAGGGCGGGCAGTCCTCCAGGAGGATGAAGTTCTCCTTCCTCTCGCCGCACATGATGCAGACCCAGTCATCGGGGAGGCTGTCGAAGGGAACGCCCTCGAACGCCTCATCGTAGATCCATCCGCAGGTCGGGCACTGGTAGCGCCTGGGCGCCCTCGGGCCGCCGGAGGCCGCCGGAACGTTTTTCGGCCCGTCGGCGATCCTCTTGAAGGCGCTTTTCGGCGATCCGCAGACGGGGCAGACCCAGTCATCGGGGAGGCTGTCGAAAGGGACCTTCTGATCAGCATCGTCGTAGATCCACCCGCACAGGGTGCACTGGTATCTCGCCATGAGGCCTGATTGGCGCGGCGGTTAATAATGTGAACGACCGGGGAATGTCATTCCGCGGAACGGCCCCAGGAGGGGGATTCCTCCGCCTCTTTCCTGATCGCCGCCACTCTCTCCGCCACCTCGGCATCGGTCATCCCGACGGTCGGGAAGAACGCCGGCCGGTCGCGGGAGGCGGGGTCGAACCCGGCGGCCTCCTCCAGCCCGTACCCGAACACGTACCCCAGGTTGCGCTCGACGCGGAATCCGGGATCGATGACCTTCAGGCGGGGGTCGTACTGCCTGAGCACGCCGAGCCCGTAGTCCCCGACCACGTAGACCCTGCATCCCCTCTTCATCATCAGCCAGGCGCTCAGGAGGCCGCGGTCGTCATCGACATAGGCGACCACCCTCCCCTGGGTGCCCAGGGGCAGGCCGGCATGGGCGTAGATGTACTCCTGGAAGTAGTACGTCTTCTTCGGCCTGACCTCCACCCAGAAGGTGATGTCGGGTTCGCTGAGGTTCACCTTCGGGTGCTTGTCCAGGTTGGCGTCCCAGATGGCGTCGCCGACCTGCCTGGCTATGTCCATGGAGGTGTACTTCTGGCCCCCTTCCCTGCGGGCGCGGACAGCGAAGGTCTTCCCGTCGGCCATGCGCGTCTTGGAGTATTCCGCGAGCGCGGCGCATATCTCCTCCGGGTCGGTGCTGTCCAGTTCCTCGGCGACGCTCAGCGAGGAGACCCCGAAGACCTTCCTCACGGACCTTATGGCCGCCTGGATGTCCCCGGCGGTGATGTAGAAGCGTGCCTGGCCCTTCTCCACCAGGGATTCGACCCCGTCGGCCTCCAGCATCTGCATGAGATTGTCTTTCATGCGGTTCTCCCAGCGGTTGCGGACCGCCGAGCCTTTGAGGCCGATTTCCGAATACCTGATCAGCAGCACTGCCATCGCATTCCCAATCGGGCGGAGGTCTTTCTACTTATCGACCCCGGCCGAGATGATGCGCCGTGCGGACGTTGGATCCGACACCCGACCGTTATTGCAACATGCATCGGATGCCGACGTCCGTAGAACATTGCTTATCGTTCCTCGCGCATAGCCCCGGCATGACCTCGACCGTAAAGGTAAACATGCGCGTCTGCGACAAGAAATGCAGGATCACCGCCACCCACAAGGAGAACGGGGACCTCATCGAGATCGTCTCGGACTGCAGCAAGCTGCAGAAGATGGGGGAGGACCTGAAAGAGGTGTCCTCGGACGATATCATGGACGTATACCACAGCAGGATCATGTCCCCCGAGGTGCGCGGGAACGTCTGCTTCGAGTGCCTCGCCGTGCCGGCGGTATTCAACGCCGCCTGGCTCGAGGAGGGCATGATCTCCAAGAACCTGGCCCGGAAATCCGGAAGCAACTCTGTTGAATTCGACGAGCTCTGAAACGTTTTCCCCCGCCGGGGGGCATCGGGCCCGCTCCCGGCGGAGTTCGCGTCAGTTTATTATCTGTCCCCTTCATGGAGAGGCCCGATGGAACCCTTCCTGCTCCTGGTGCTCATGGTCATCGCGGTCGGCGCGGGCATAGTGGGCGCCCTGTTCGGCCTCGGAGGCGGCATCGTCTTCGTCCCGGTGCTGACGATCCTCTTCGGGCTCGATGCCACCGAGGCGACCGCCGCCTCCCTCGTCGGGATTGTGGCGACCTCCACAGGCTCGGCCACCAGCTACATCAGGAAAGGGATGTCGAACGTCCGCCTCGGGATGATGATGGAGATCACGACGACCCTGGGAGCGGTATCGGGTGCGATAATCGCCGCCTACCTGGACAACACCGTCCTCATCGTGCTGTTCGCCGCCGTGATGCTGTACTCCGGCATCAAGATGGGCCTGTCCCCCGAGAGGCATTATGCCAGCACCGACGAGAAGGACTCCCGGTTCACCTTCTCCTACGTCGAGGCGGGCGCGGAGCCCTCTGAGCAGAAGTACACCGTCCAGCACGTGCGCGGCGGGATGGCCCTGTGCACGGTGGCCGGAGCGGTATCGTCGATGACCGGCATCGGAGGGGGGTCGATAAAGGTCCCCCTCATGAACATCTACATGCACCTGCCCATTAAGGTCGCCACCGCCACCAGCAACTACATGATCGGGATAACTGCATTCTCCGGGGCGGTTATCTACTTCCTGATGGGGGAGATTATCCTAGACGTCGCCGCCGCGGTCGCCATCGGAGCATATATCGGGGCCAGGCTGGGCACCCGCATCAGCTCCAGGATCAACGCCAAGGCGCTCAAGAGGTACATGACCGTGGTCTACTTCTTCATAGCCGCCGTGATGCTGTGCCAGGCAGGAGGGATCATATGAGCCTGAACTCCGACACCTCCAACGTCCTCCACTGGGGGACCCTCATAGGGCTGTCCATCATGTGCGTGGGATTGCTGCTGAGCGTCCTGGACGTCACGGACCTCCTGCTGGCGGCCGGGATACTGGTCCTCATCTTCACTCCGGTCGCCGGGATAGCGGCGGCCACTTACAACCTGAGGAAGGAGCACGATACGTTCTGGACGAGGATCGCCTACGCCCTGTGCTGCGTGATCGTGATAGGCATGCTGGCGACCGTGTTCCTCTGAACCGCCCGCCGGGGAAACCGAAGGCTGTCCGGGGCCCGGTCAGGAGAGCGAGGTCCCGATCTCCTTGATCCTGGCTATGATTGAGTCGATCGTAGCGTGGTCCAGGTTGGGGTTGAGGAGCGTGAACTTCAGCATCACGCGGCCGTCCATGACGGTCTGCCCGATGACTGTGCCCTCGTCCATCAGGCGGCGCCTGATCCCCTTGTTGACCCCGTCGCCCCTGTCCAGGGCGAACACGACCGAGGAGATCTCCGGTTCCACGGGGGCGATGAAGTCTGGGTCGCCGGAGATCCTGCGGTAGAAGTAGGCGGCGTTCTCCACGGCGGTGTCGATGAGCCTCCCGTAGCCTTCCTCTCCGCGGGTCTGGAAGGCCATGAAGACCTTCAGGGCGTCGAAGCGGCGGGTGGTCTGCATGGACTTGCCGACCAGGTTGATGTATCCCTCCTCCTCGTCCTCCTCGCGGTTGAGGTAATCGGCGTGGAGCTCGAAGCATTTCAGCCTCTCCCCGTCCTTCATCAGCAGGGCCGAGCAGGAGATCGGGAGCAGGAACATCTTGTGGAAGTCCACCGTGACCGAGTCGCAAAGGGAGACCGCGGAGATCCTCTCCCTGTACTTCCTGCTCATGATGAGCCCGGAGCCGTAGGCGGCGTCGGCGTGGAGGTGCATGCCGTAGCGGTCGCAGAGCGCCCTCATGCCGCGGGCGTCGTCGATGGACCCGAAGTCGGTCGTCCCGAGGGTGGCGACGGCGCAGAACGGGAAGAGCCCCGCCCTGACGTCCTCCTCGAGCATCTCCGCGAACGCGCCGAGGTCCATCCTGCACTTGGAGTCCACTGGGACCTTCCTGACCGCCTCATACCCCATCCCGAGGATGTGGCAGGCCTTCTCCATGGTGAAGTGGGAGACATCGGACGCATACAGGCGCAGCTTCCCGAACTCGGGGGGCAGGCCTTTCTTCTTGACGTCCCAGCCGAACTTCTCCATGCAGTACCAGTCGCGGGCGGCCAGTATGGCCGAGATGTTGGACTGGGAGCCGCCGGAGGTGAAGCACCCGTCGGCGGTCTCGGGCGGGAAGCCGTAGAGCCCCTCCAGGCCCCTGATCATGCTGACCTCGAGCTCGGTGGCGGCGGGCCCCTGGTCCCAGCTGTCCATGCTGTCGTTGAAGCAGGCGATGATGAGCTCCGAGCAGATCGACTCTGTCAGCGCGGGCGAGTGCAGGTGGGGCATGTACTTGACGGACCAGGTGCGCAGCATGTTCGGCAGGATGACCTTCTCGGTCTCCTCCAGGACCTTATCGAAACCCTTCCCCTGAACGGGCAGGAACCCCAGGTCCCTGACCTCCTTCCTCAGCTCATAGGGGCCGATCCCGGAGAAGGCGCTCCCGTCGGAGTACGATGAGAGGACAGCCCTCAGGGTCTCCTCTATCATCTCTGTGAATCTTTTCTTCACATCCTCCGAATCGGAGAGGAGCACCGGGATGCTGTCAGACGCGGGCATCGGCGTCCACCTGCCTGATGACCTTCTCGAGGACGGCCATTGCCTTCTCGATGTCGGAATCGGGTATGTTGAGCGCGCAGAGGCACCTCATGACGGCGCCGTTCCTCCCGCCCCTCTCCATGATGAGACCGTTCTCGAAGCACAGCCTCTGCACGCGGGCGGCGATGTCCCCGCTGGGCTCGGGAACGCCCATCAGGTCCTTCGGCCCGCGGGGGTCGATGAGCTCGATGCCGTACATCAGGCCGCGGCCGCGGACGTCGCCGATGATGGAGACCTCCTTCTGGAGCTTCCTGAGGCGGCCCATCATGTACTCTCCCTTGCGGGTCACCTCGGCCAGGAAAGCGGGGTCGCTGATCCTCCTGATCACGACGGTCCCCGCCGCCATCGCCAGCTGGTTTCCGCGGAAGGTCCCGGTGTGCGCCCCGGGGCCCCATTTGTCGAGGTCCTTGTCGTAGACGACCACGGACAGGGGCTGCGATCCCCCTACGGCCTTGGAGATGAGGATGACGTCGGGGACGATGCCGGAGTGCTCGAAGGCGAATACGTTCCCGGAGCGCCCCATCCCGCACTGGATCTCGTCGCAGATGAGGGGGATCCCGAGCTCCTTGGTGACCCTGCGGACGGCCTGCAGGAACTCGTCGGGAGCGGGGATCACGCCTCCTTCTCCCTGGATGGCCTCGAGGATCACGGCGGCGGGCCTGGTGACCCCGCTGTTGGTGTCCTTGAGGAACCTCTCGAAGTAATTGATGCAGGCCCTGGTCCCCGCCTCGCCGCCGATGCCCATCGGGCAGCGGTAGGAGTACGGATAGGGCATGAACTGGACCCCGGGCATGAGGTTCTGCACGTGCTCCTTGGGGTGGAGCTCCCCGGTGAGGGCGAGGGCGCCGTGCCCCATGCCGTGGAACCCGCCGGAGAAGGCGATGACGGTGCCCCTGCCGGTGGCGGTCTTGCAGAGCTTGATCGCGGCATCCACGGCGTCAGTGCCCGAAGGGGAGCAGAACTGCACTTTGGCCCTGGAAGCGAGCTCTTTGGGGATGATGGAGAGGAGGGCATCGACGAACCTGTCCTTGACAGGGGTCGCAAGGTCCAGGGTATGGAGCGCGGCTCCCGACTGGATCAGGTCGACCATCGTCCGGTTCACCTCGTCGTCGTTGTGCCCGAGCGCAAGGGTCCCGGCCCCGTTGAGGAAATCGATGTACTTCCTGCCGTCCGCATCCTCTATCCATGATCCTTTCGCGGACTTGATCGCGATAGGGAATTTGCGGGGATAGCTCCTGGCGGAGGATTCGTACTCGTTCTGATGCTCAACGAAGTACCGGTTGTTCTGCATAAGTGCTCGAAAAAACCCATCATATAAAAAACATATAACTAAAAATTCTGAATAAAACGGATATTTGTCTAAAATTATTTTATAATATTCATTGCCCATCTAACAAAATAGACTACAAACAATTGAAATATCCGTAACGGAAAATTCCGGGCCGGAAGCACCCCAGATCATGGGAGATGCGCATATAGGTGCATTCGCGAACTCGCAGGAGAGATGAAACCAGGCCCGAAAAACAGTAACAGTAACCCAATTAGTCTGACATGCTTCTTTGCGATGAGTTCCGATGTTGCGGCCCCGAACGCCCAGCGTCTGTGTCGCACTGGGTCCGGGGAGGCTCTTATAATATTAAAATTGGCCCCAGCAGGCGGCCTTACGGATGCATCATCCATCCTGGCGGGCGTTCAGAGAGGCGGGTCCTTCCTGATGCCCGCCTTCCAGTCCCTGATCGCCTTCAGCCTGCGGGCGTAATACTTCTCGTCGCCCTTGGTGCCGGGAACGTAGTACCTCCTGTCCCTGAGCGAGTCCGGAAGACACTGCATCTTCGTGATCTTCTCCTCCGAGGCCTCGGCATGCTGGTACCCCTTCCCGTAGCCGAGGCCCTCCATGAGCTTGGTGGGCGCATTGCGTATCTGCATGGGCACAGGCTCCCCGGGGGAATGGTGGACGTCCCAGAGAGCGTGCCCTATGGCCATGGGCACCGCATTGGTCCTCGGGGCCATCGACATGTAGATAGCCGTCTCCGCGAGGATGAGCGCGCTCTCCCTCTCGCCGAGCTCCGAGCAGGCCTCGTAGCAGGCCGCTGCCATCTCCATGGCGGTGCTGTCGGCCAGACCGACGGTCTCCGGGGCGGCCTCCATCAGCCTCCTGGCTATGTACTTGGGGTCCTCCCCTCCCGCGAGCATCCTCGCCAGCCAGTAGACCGCCGCGTCCGGGTCGGTGTTCCGCATCCCCTCGTGGAAGGCCGAGATGATGTTGTAGTGCTCCTCGCCGTTCCGGTCGTAGCGGACCGCACGGTCCCCGAGGCTCCCACTGATCGCCTCCTTGGTAACGATATCCCCGCCGGACAGCTCGACCGCGGTCTCGAAGGCGTTCAGCGCCGCGCGGGCATCGCCGTCGGCGAAGGCGGCGATCCTTCTCAGGCCGGCGTCGGAGCATTCAATGCTCCTGCCCGGGAAGCCCTCGGCGGCCGCCTTCTTCAGAAGGGCGGTTATGTCCCCCTCGGACAGCTTCGAGAGGACGAAGACCTTGCAGCGGGACAGCAGGGCCGAGTTCAGCTCGAACGAGGGGTTCTCGGTGGTGGCGCCGATGAGGGTTATGCTCCCCTTCTCCATGTACGGCAGGAACTCGTCCTGCTGGGTCCTGCTGAAGCGGTGAATCTCGTCCACGAAGAGCACGGTCCTTCCGCCGCGAGAGGCCCTCGCCTCGGCGTCCGACATGATCCTCCTGATCTCCGGGACACCGTCTTTGACGGCCGATATCGATACGAACTCTGCCCCCGTGGAACGCGCGATTATCCCTGCCAAAGTGGTCTTCCCGGTGCCGGGAGGGCCCCAGAGGATCATCGAGGGCACCCTGTCCGCCTCGATGGCGTGCCTCAGGAACTTCCCCTTCCCGAGGAGGGCCTCCTGCCCCACATACCCGTCCAGGGTCTTCGGGCGCATCCTGCTGGCCAGGGGCTCGGGGTCCTCGGTCCCTGTATCCAATGATGTCTGGGTCATTCGGGAGGCTCCCCGCGGCGGCCGGCCTTCCAGTCCCGGATCCCCTGCAGGCGCTTGGAGATGTACGCCTCGTTGCCGCGGTTCCCCGGCTCATAGTAGATCCTGTCCTTCAGGCCGTCCGGAAGGCACTGCATCTTCGTGACCTTGGCCTCGGTCCCCTCGGGGTACTGGTATCCCTTCCCGTATCCCAGCTGCTCCATGAGCTTCGTCTCGGCGTTCCTGAGCTGCATGGGGACGGGCTCGTTCGGCTTCCCGCGGACGTCCGCCATCGCGCTCTCTATAGCCTTCGCGACGGAATCCGACCTGGGGGCGAGGGAGAGGTATATCGCCGTCTGCGCGAGCGCGAAGCGGCATTCGGGCATGCCCATGTTCTTGCAGGCGAAGAAGCAGGACACCGCCTGCAGCATGGCATTGGGGTCGGCCATGCCGACGTCGTCCCCCGAGAACTCGATCATCCTCCTGGCGATGTAGCAGGGGTCCTCCCCGCCGTCCAGCATCCTCGCCAGCCAGTAGACCGCGGCGTCCGGGTCCGAGTTCCTCATGGACTTGTGGAACGCGGATATGAGGTTGTAGTGCTCCTCGCCCGTCTTGTCGTAGAGGAGGGAGCGCCTGCTGACGCAGTCGGCGACGGCTTCCTCGGACACCATGATGGCCCCGTTCTCCTTCGGGGAGTCCGAGGCGGCCGCCTCGAGGGTGTTGAGGGCGGTGCGGGCATCGCCGTTGGCGAACCTCGCGATGACATGCGCCAGGTCGTCCGATATCACCGCCTTCGTCCCCGGGAACCCCTTCTCGGCGGCGCGGAGGACCAGCCCCGCGACGTCGTCCTCGGACAGCGCCTTCAGGACGAACACCTTGCAACGGGACAGCAGCGCCGAGTTCACGTGGAACGACGGGTTCTCGGTGGTGGCGCCGATGAGGATGATGCTGCCTTTCTCCACATAAGGCAGGAACGCGTCCTGCTGGGCCTTGTTGAAACGGTGGATCTCGTCCACGAACAGCACGGTCCTCCTCCCGGACGCACGCCTCTTCTCGGCGGCGTCCATGATCGCGCGGACCTCCTTCGCGCTGCCGGTGACCGCCGAGAAGGGGATGAACTCGGCCGAGGTGCGGACGGCGATTATGTGCGCCAAGGTCGTCTTCCCGACGCCCGGCGGGCCCCAGAGAATCATGGACTGCATGCGGTCCTGCTCGATCATCATCCTCAGCACCTTGCCTTCGCCGAGCAGGTGCTCCTGGCCGACGAAACCGTCCAGGCTGTCCGGGCGCATCCGCCCTGCCAGCGGCTCCCCCGGCCCGCGGACGGGCTTCCGGGCCGATTTCGGCTCGTCTCCGAAAAGCGTTGTCTGCGCCGTGACCTTCCCCTCCTTCTTCATGGACAGCATAAGGATTAACTAGATAAACGCTAGACGGAGGGCAGATGCACGGAACCGATGTCCTGACCTCTGAGCCCCGCACCGCGCTCAGGGCGATGGCGGTGCCGATAGTGATCTCGCTTCTGGTGGCCCAGATCAACGCGTTCGCGGACACCTTCTGGTGCTCCGGGCTGGGAGGGGAGGCGCTGGCCGCCCTGGGGCTGGGGATTCCCATGTACGCCGTCGTCGCCGGGATCGGGAATGGGATGGGGATCGGCATCTCCGCCGCCGGGGCCAACAGGATAGGCGCGGGGAAGAGGGACGAGGCCGCCGAGATCGTCAGGCAGGCCATCCCCGCGATGCTCATCGTCTCCCTCGCTGCCGCTCTGCTCTTCCTTCTGGCCGGGAGGCCCGTGGTGGATTGGATGGGAAGCGGCGGAAGCGTCAGCGGGGAGGCCTGGGAGTATTGCATCCCCTGCTTCATCTGCTCGGCCGCCATCATCATGCCCAACATCTACGCCGGGGCCCTGCGCGCCGAGGGGGACGCGGGACGGTCGATGTACATCCTGGCCTTCGGGGCCCTGCTGAACATGGTCCTGGACCCGGTCTTCGCTTATGGCCTCGGATACGGGATATCGGGCCTCGCATGGGCGACCTCGGTTTCCTCCGCGGCGGCGGCCGTGCCCGCGGCCTACTGGTACCATGTGAAGAAGGACACCGAGCTCCGCATCTCCTACGGAGGGTTCAGGTTCAGGAAGGGGCCGGTGAAGGCGTTCTCCTCCATCGGGGTGCCCAAGGCCGTCGAGCTCGACATCTTCTACATCTTCAACATCCTGATGCTGTACTTCTTCGTGAAGGTCGGAGGCCCGGACGGGTCCGCCCTCTACAATTCCGCGTACAAGTACGTCGACCTCATCGGAGTCATACCTGCGGGGATCGGCGGGGCCATCGCCACCGTCTGCTCCGCCCAGTTCGGGATGGGGGACTTCGGCAGGATACGCAGGACCGTGTCCGAGGGGCTGAAGATATCCCTCATCGCCGTGACCGCTGCCGCCGCCGTGCTGTTCGTGTTCTCCGATTGGTTCGCGGCCGTGTTCGCATCCGGGGACTCGGCGTACCTGAGGGCGGACCTGGCCCGCACCATCCGCCTGTACTGCCTGTTCATACCGATACTCGTCCTCAGGGACATCGGATCGGCCCAGCTGCAGAGCATAAGGATGGCAGGGTCCTCGATGGCGTCGGCGCTCATCAGGAACCTGGAGATGACCGCCGCGTTCTGGGCCGCATCGTATTTCTCGCTCGATGCCGAATGGTGGGCGCTGATAACCGGGCACTGGCTGGGGGCCCTGCTCATGTGGGCCTGGGCAGAATGGGGGCTCAGGCTCAGGGAGCGCGAGCACAGAAAAGCAGAAGCGGGGAGAGAGGCTGCATGACGGGGCCGCCGGGGGAAATGCCCTCAGGCAGGCGGAAATGAGAGTGATGGTGCAGAGAGCGGGATTCGAACCCGTGGACCGCTAGGGATTAGACCCTGAATCTAACGTCGTTGGCCATGCTTGACTATCTCTGCAGGTGGGGTTCCCCATCGCGTTCTTCTATTAAAGGATAAGTGTTGGAAGAAGTTTGTGGAGTTTGATTTCCTGTCCGGAGATGTGCGTCCGTTCAGGCGTTCATGATCTTCATCCAGCCGCCGGACTCGTAGACGGCCAGGTTCCTCTTCTTGAGGATCGCCTCGAACTCATCCCAGGAGATGACGTCGAGACGCCCGTTGGTGCCCTTGGTGAACTGGACGCCCTCGGTGCCCTTGACCTTTCCGGGGTTCAGACCCTTTATCTTCGCTATCTGCTTGGCCTTGGCTATTGTTATTCTCTCCATCGCCATTTCAAAACCTCATACTGCAGTTTCTCTTAATGAAGATAAACTCGCTGAATAGTATATAAGACTTATCGAAAATTCAGGTTCCGAGTTGCAAAAAACGTCATATCTGGGTCTTTTTGGCTGCGAGTTTGCCGATATATCCCGGCCCGTTCTCCTGCCGTCTGGGGCCCTGCCAAAAACTATTATCGGCGGTGCCCATCATGAGTCCATGGACGGCAGCGGCGGAGCGGTATCCCTGACGGACGACATGACCCCCTCGAGGGCGCTCTCCCTCGGGACCAAGCTGGGGTCCGTATGCCTGAAGGTGGCGGTAGGGCGCGACGCGAACCCGAGCAGCCAGATGATCGCGGCGGCCTTCATGGCCGGCCTGACCTCCGCCGGCGCGGACGCCATCGACGCAGGGATAATCCCTGCGCCCGGCCTCTGCATAGCGTTCAGGGACCGGGTCGACTGCACGGTCCATGTCGGCTCCCCCGACGATTACGGGCACATCGCCGGCATCCGCATCCGCCTCCCGGAGGGCTCCCCCTTCCCGCTCGAGCGCCTGGACGGCGCGGACGGAGAGCTCCCGCCTTTCAGCGACGTCGGCTGCATACGCTCCGAGCCGGGAGCGGTGGACGCGTACATCGATTCGTTCCCCGAGGGCGAGGGCGGAGGCTACATCCTCTCGGACACCGGAGGGAACAGCACGTCCGTCTGCGCGGACCGCATCCTGAAGAAGAGCGGGGCGGACCCGATCGGCCTGAACGCCCACATAAGCGGCGGCGCCCCTCCCCGCTCCCCCGGCATAGACAGGGCGGAGCTGGCGGGGCTGTCGAGCTTCGTGAACGCGAGCACCGGGTCCATAGGCATAGCGTTCAACGGCGACGGCACCAGGCTGGCCCTCCTGGACGAGAGCGGGAAGTTCGTTCCCGGGGACAAGCTCCTGGCGATAATGCTGCTGGCCGTCAAACCGTCCAGGGCCGTGGTCCCCTATGCCTCTCCCAGCATCGTCGACGATGCGTTCTACAGGTACAGGCCGCGCGGGAAGAACGGCGGAGGGCTGATCCGCCACGGGAACTCGCTGGAATCGATAATGAAGGCCGCGAAGGACAGCGGGGCCGATTTCGCCGGCACCCTGGACGGCCTCTTCGTGTTCCCGAAGAGGACCCAGTGCCCGGACGCGCTGGCCGCCGCGGCCGAGATCTCCAAGCTCGCGGGGGCCAGGAGCATAAGGAACGTGCTCGAGGGTTTCCCCAGATACACCGTCAGGAGGACCTACGTGGACTTCGACGGGTATTTCAGCGCCTTCACCGACCGCTTCCTGAACTCTGTGAAGGATGCGGACGTGAGCAGAGTCGACGGCGGCGGAGGGCTCTGCATCCAGATGAGCCGCGGGATCCTCTACGTCAACCCCGACCCTTCCGACCCGAAGAGGATCGAGATCTCGGCGGAGTCCGGGGACCCTGTTTACCTGGCGACCATGCTCGATGAGGCGGAGGAGCTCGTCCGCGGCTCGATCTGACCTTCGCGGGGCCTGCGGGTCGGCCTTGGTGCCGTCGGCGTACAGCATGTCGAGGCGGACCTCATCGCCCGCTGAATTATAGGCTTTCCAGCTGGTCCTGTCGTACGGCTGGCAGGTGATGAAGTGCACCCCGCCCATGCTCCCGAAAACCTGCAGGTCGTCCTCCGACGCCTCGTTGGAGTACCCTGGATGGGAATGGGCCGAGCCGGTCCTCTGGAAATCGATGGGGTCCATCCAGTCCATGATGAAGCTGTGGGAGTCCCCGAACACCGTCCCGGGGAGCATGACCATCTCGTCGATGATGCCGCCGTGCGCCCGGTGCAGGCAGATGAACTCGTCCGGGTAAACGGACCTCGCGGATTCGTTCAGGGCATCGATGAAATCGATGCTGACCCCTTTGATGTTCATGACGAGTTCACCAGCTTCTCCGTCAGGCTCTTGTAGAAGTCGCGGTCGAAGCGGATGATCCTGAAGCTCTGGGAGGACCTGACGAACGTCAGCCTCGAGCCGCCCTCGACCTTATGCTCCAGGAGCCCGTCGATGACCAGCAGGCATCCCTTGTCCAGCACGCAGTCGACGTCCACCTTGCTCCAGCTGGGCACCACGATGGGGCGGGAGGAGAACTTGTAGGCTGCCATCGGTACGATGACGAGGGCGTCTACCCTGGGGTCGACCACGGGGGCGCCGAGGCTCATCGCATAGCTGGTGGACCCGGTCGGGGTCGAGATGATGATCCCGTCCGCCCTGACCTCCGTGGCGAGCCTGTCGTCGACGTAGATCCTGAACTTCCTGATCTTCGCGATGGAGTCGGAGTGCACCACGGCCTCGTTGACGGCCGGGTCGAACATCTCGTCCCCGCAGGCGGTGTCCAGCTTGAACCTCTCCTCCATGGTGTAGTCGCCGTTTCTGAGCCTGGCGATGCCCTCTTCTATCTGGGAGGGCTCGAGGGCGGCCAGGAACCCGACGCCGCCGGCGTTGATGCCCATGACGGGCGCCGAGTTGGCGTTCAGCGTCCTCAGGATGGTGCCGTCGCCGCCGATCGTTATCACGGTGTCCGCATGCATGTCGGAGATCTCGAGACCGTCGTCCCTCCCGAGCACCGCGGCGGCGGACTTGTCGAGCACTATGCTGGCGTCCCCCAGTGACTCGATGACCCTCTCCAAGTAGCCCCTGACGCCGTCCACCTTCGGGTTGGCGACGATGCCGTAGACCCTTCTCCTGCCGGACATGAGGTGCTTGCGGGTGATGAAATCGTAGAGGGACGGGCTGGAGACCGCGATGAAGTTGCCGCGGGTCTCGAGGTCGAACGGCATGTCGAAGTCCGCTCCCTCCAGGGTGTAGATGTATCCCCCGGCCTCCCTGAGGATCAGGTACGAGGCGGCGATGTCCACCACGCGGATGGCGCGGGTGTACCTCTCGGAGTTCATGTAGACCCCGTCGGCGGTGCCCTCGGCGACGAACGCCATCTCCAGCGAGGAGCAGCCGTAGGAGCGGGAGGATTTCACCCTCTTCCCGAGCTCCCAGGCGGACGGATGGGCGCCGTTCCCCGTGTAGATCATCATGAGGAGGGAGCTCTCCTTCGGGGCGCGGACATGCAGCCTGCGCCCGTTCTTGTACGCCCCCTTCCCCTTCTCGGCCCAGTACTCGTCCCCGGTCGCCGGCATGAACAGGTAGGCCAGCCTCTCATCGGACAGCCTGGCCGACCCGATGGCCATGGACACGGTGTACAGCGGGACCCCGGCGATGGCGTTGTGCGACCCGTCGATGGGGTCGAGGACCATGGTCTCCTCCGCGCCGTTGTCTATGAAGCCGATCTCCTCGCTCAGGACGTTCAGGGCGATGTCGTTCCTGACGATGTAATCGAGAACGGTGTTCTCGGCGACCTTGTCGATGAGGGCGGTCGGAGTGCCGTCCGCTCCCATCTCGATGTCCCTCCCCTTCTCCTCCTGTGTCGGGATCTTGTCGATGTTCTCCTTGACCGCCGCCCCGATGGCCTTGAGGACCTCCAGCGTGACTTCCATATGGACCTTGCTATCGTACGTGCGCGTATAAAGACAGCGCGCCGGCGCACTTTTTTTATCGGCGGCGCCGCATCGGAGTGGGGAATGCAGCCCATGGATTTCACATCGGGGACCGTTTTCGCGGAGAACGGCCGCCTCTACACCCTCTCGGCGGCGCCCGGGACCCGCGTTTACGGGGAGAGGACCGTCACGGCGGGCGGGAAGGAGTACCGCGAATGGGACCCGCACCGCAGCAAGCTCGCCGCCTACCTGGCGAACGGGGGGAGGGCGTTCCCGTTCCTCCCGGGGTCCTCCGTCCTGTACCTCGGGGCCTCGAGCGGGACCACCCCGTCGCACGTCTCCGACATAGCCAGCATGGGGAAGGTCTACTGCGTCGAGTTCGCCCCCAGGATGTTCAGGCAGCTGGTCTCGAACTGCCGGCCGAGGAAGAACATGATCCCGATCCTGGCCGACGCCACCCGGCCTTCGGAGTACTCTTTCATGGTCTCGCACGCCGACATCGTCTACCAGGACGTGGCGCAGAAGGGGCAGGCCGACATCCTGGCCGACAACATGGAGGCGTACGGCGCCGAGCACGGCATGATGGCGGTCAAGGCGAGGTCCGAGGACGTGGCCGAGGAGCCGGCGAGGATCTTCAGGAAGGCCGAGGAGCGCCTGAGGGAGAGAGGGTTCGAGATCGTAGACGCCAGGCGCCTGGAGCCGTTCGAGGATTCCCACGAGATGATCGCCGTGAGGCGCGCATGACCCCGGACACCGGCTCGACGGTGTACGCCGTCGCGTTCCGCGGCAGGAGGTTCCTGATGGTCTTCAACGCCCGGAGAGGGGGCTGGGAGATGCCCGGGGGGCACATCAAGGAAGGCGAGACCCCGGAGCAGGCCGCCGTCCGCGAGACGCGGGAGGAGTCCGGGTTCGCGATAAAGGTGGTCGCGACGAGGGACCTGGGCCACTGCTATGTGTGCGCGGCCGTCGCGGATGCCGGGGCCGCCGACGGGGACTGCGAGATGGAGAGCTCGTTCTTCGGCTCGCTCCCGGAGAAGCTGTCCTTCCCCAGGGAGGAGTATTTGGACACCGTCCCCTGGGCGGAGCGCGAGCTGGACGCCTGCGGGGCCTCCGATCGGCCTTACAACACACTTTAAATAGGGAACACCGATAGGGAAGACCTAGCCTCGCCGCCAAGATGAGTGATTCATAATGGCAAGAATGCACGCAAGAAGAAAGGGAAAGGCGTCCTCCAAACGCCCCATGATCACCGAGAACCCCGACTGGGTCCCCCTGTCAGCCACCGAGATAGAGGACAAGATCGAGGCATTCGCCAACGAGGGTATGTCCCCCGCTATGATCGGCATGGTGCTCAGGGACCAGTACGCCGTCCCCAACGTGAAGCTCGCGACCGGTAAGACCGTCACCGAGATCATGGCAGAGAGGAAGGCCAGCGGAGCACTTCCCGAGGACCTCGCCGCCCTCATGGTCCGCGCGATCAACCTCAACAACCATGTTTCAGCAAACCCGAATGACGTCGCCAACAAGCGCGGACTGACCCTGATCGAAGCGAAGATCAGGCGCCTGGAGCGCTACTACAAAGAGAACGGCGTCCTTCCCGAGACCTGGAAGTATTCTCTCTCCAACGCTGAACTGATGCTCAAGTGAGCTTCATGGAAGGTTTCGACCTGCCTTCTAAACTTCTTTCCGCCCTGCGGGCGGCCGCGGACACTGTCCGCGGCCATGATTTTATCCAATGCTACTCGCACTTCGATGCCGACGGCATAACCGCCGCCGCCATCATCTCGAAGGCCCTACTCCGCGAAGGGAAGGAGTTCCGCATGACGATCTTCCCGACGCTCAACGAGGAGCAGATGAAGACGATCGAGGAGACCCCGTCGGAGTGCGTCCTGATAACCGATCTCGGAGCATCCTACATCAAGCGCTTCGATGCCCTGCCCTGCGACGCGGTGGTCCTGGACCACCACACGGTGAAGGACCAGGCGGAGAAGGCCGTCTACGCCAACCCCCACCTGTACGGGATCGACGGCATGACCTCGGGATGCGGCGCGACGATGGCGTTCCTTTTCGCTGTCACCCTTGACGAATCCAACTGGGACCTCGCGCCCCTGGCCCTCGCCGGCATGGCAGGGGACAGGCAGCACATCAACGGCCTCAGCGGGCTGAACGCCTTCGTCCTGAGCGGCGCTGAGCAGAGAGGGCTGGCCGAGGAGAGGCCGGGCTCTCTGATCCCGCCCGGGAAGCTCTCCGAGTCCCTTTACCTGTCCACCGACCCCTACATCCGCGGAGTGAGCGGCAGCGAGACGGGGACGGCGGCCCTGCTGGCCGATGCGGGGATATCCGGGGACAGGTCCCAGGCGGACCTGACCGAGGAGGAGAAGGACAGGCTGTCCAGCCTCATCGCCCTGAAGCTGATCTCCCAGGGGGTCACCCGCGAGAAGCTCGAGGAGCTGGCCCGCACCAGGTACTGGCTCCCGGGCTGGAGAACCGATGCTGAGTCGCTCTCAGGCGTCCTGAACGCCGCCGGGCGCTCCGGGGAGGCCGGGCTGGGCGTCGCCGCAGGGATGGGCGATGCCGAGTCCCTGAAGGCCGCCGAGGAGATCGACAGGGCATCCTCCAGGGAACTCCTGGAGGCAGTCCTGGCCGTCGACAGGGAGGGCCTGGTCCAGATGGAGAACATCCAGTGGTTCGATTCTTCCGTCGTCGGCTTCACCGGGATGGTCTGCGGGACCGCCATGAGCTACTTCGCCGACCCGTCGAAGCCCACTGTCGGCGTGAACACCTCCGACCCGAAGGCGAACGCCTCCTCGAGAGCGACATTCTCCCTGCTCGATGCAGGCGTCGACCTCGCCGAGGCCATGTCTGAGGCCGCCAGGGCCGCAGGCGGCGAAGGGGGAGGCCACAAGATCGCTGCAGGCGGTTCGTTCCCGTCCGAAAGGGTGCAGGACTTCCTCAGGGCCGCCGACGAGGCCGTCGGCCGGCAGAAGAAGACTAAGAACTGAGAACAGCATCCGGCCGGACCGATTTGAACCGACCGGAGCAGGTATCTGAGGTACAGCCATTGTCTGAACGCCGGTTCTGACTCGGCAGATGGCTGAGAACGATATTCCCTATATCAGTCGCGCCAGGTAACGGGGACCTCGTCGGTCCTGAAACGCTGCCTGACCTCGGTATCAGCGATGTCCATCCTGACCCCGGAGCCGTACATCAGGTTCCCCAGCCAGGCGATCATGGCGCCGTTGTCCCTGCAGAGGTTCCTGTCGGGGACGAACATCCTCCCGCCGCGCTCCTTGGCCATCTCAGAGAGCATATCGCGGAGACGGCCGTTCTGGGCCACCCCGCCGCCCAGGAGGACCTCTGACTTGCCCACATGGGCCATCGCCCTCTCCGTGACCTCTGTGAGCATCGCGAAGGCGGTCTCCTGGACTGAATAGCAGATGTCCTCGATCCTGCAGCCCCTGTCCCTGTAGGACTCGGCGGCTGTCAGTATCCCGGAGAAGGAGATGTCCATCCCCTTGACCGAGTAAGGGAGGTCCAGGAGCCTGTCGCCGTCCTTGGCCAGCTTCTCGATGGCCGGCCCGGCGTAGAATCCCAGGCCGAGCTCCCTGCCGAGCTTGTCCAGCATGTTCCCGATCCCGACATCCTGGGTCTCTCCGAAGATGCGGTAGCGGCGGTCCGAATAGGCGATCACCTGGGTGTTGCCTCCCGAGGCATACAGCAGGACCGGGTCGGAGCATCCGGTGGTCGCATTGCCGATCTCGATATGGGCGATGCAGTGGTTGACGCCGACGATCGGGACCCCGAGGGACAGCGCGAGGGACCTCGCGGCGGTGCCCGCGACGCGCAGGCAGGGGCCGAGGCCCGGGCCCATGGAGAACGAGACCAGGTCCACGTCGTGAATGGAGATCCCTGCCTCTTCCAGGGCCTTCCCGATGTCTCCGGCGACGACCTCGGCATGGTGGTTGGCCGCCTCCCTGGGGTGGAGCCCGCCCTGGGGCGGCCGGTACATGTCGATCACGTTCGACATTATCTTCCCGTCCGAATCGACGATGCCCACGCCCAGAGTGTGCGCCGTGCCCTCGATCCCCAGCGTTATCATCGCCCTTCCATGGAAGTCGTGATAATAACCGTTTCCCAAATCTTCCTGCATATCGGAGGGCCAGAACCTGCCGGTCCGGGACCGGGCATTCGGAAAGTATAATTATATCCAGTTATTACAGAGGCCTACTGGGCTCGTGGTCTAGGGGTTATGACGTCACATTGACATTGTGAAGGTCGCCAGTTCAAATCTGGCCGGGCCCACCATCTTAGATGGCCAGCAAGATTTTTTTAGGTCATGTTAAATTTTAATCCGAAATCTCAGCCGGGTTCCGGCTGATCATCACGGCCGCGTTTCGTTAACGGGGACCTTATTCCATTCAGGCAGCGCCCGCCAACCACATTATCAGCCCCGTTTTGGTTAAACTTTGCGTAGCTTCCGCTGTGCGACCGCCTTCTGCAGGTGCTGTGCCTCAGCTCTCGTGCGGGCGGGATCTCCGCCGGGCCGCCATCTTATTCACGCCCATCCGCCCCTCCGGGACGGAGGACCTCACCGCGTATCCGGCTGTCCCTCGGCTTTGCGCCATCTTTTGCTTCGGCCTGCCGCTGATGCGGCGGCCAAATGGTGCTCGGCGATTAAGGCCCCGGGATGCCCGCGCTCGGCGCCCGCATATCAGGGGTTCAGTCCGCCGCCGGATCCCCCTCCGCTTCCTCCGCCATCTCGGCGGAGCGTTCCAGGAGCTCCCTGTCGGTGCTGAAGGGCCTGCGGTTCCTCAGCACCGACCAGACCACGGTCACCAGCTTGCGCGCGGCCGCCACCTGGGCCTCCCGGTGGGAGACCCCCCTCGCCCTCAGCCTGTTGTAGAGGGCCGAGACCACCGAGTCCTCGGCGGTGCGGACGTGGACGATCGCCGACTGGCACAGCAGCCTGCGCATCTCTCTGTCGCCGCGGTGCGTGGTCGCGCACCGGTGCGAGGTCTCCGCCGATTCGCGCACCTTCGGCACCAGGCCGAAGTACGCCGCCAGCTGGGCCGACGACCCGAAGCGCTTCACGTCGATGATCATAGAGACCGCGTACGCGGCCGAGACCGCGCCGAACCCCGGGATGCTCATCACCAGGTCGAAGTCGGTGATGTGCCCGAACGTCGCCCGGATCAGCCTGGCCTCCTCGTCGGTGCGGGCCTTTATCGACCTCGCCTCCGACACGAGGAGCCTCAGGCAGGTGTCCCTCGAGTCCCACATCTCCTTCATCGCCTTCTTCGAGAAGATGTCGGAGTAATCCTTGCTCAGCCTGATCCCGTGGAGGAGCATGTGCATCCTGGCCCGGCGCTTGAGGTCCGCCAGGTGCCTCTTCTCCGCGAGGACCGCGCGGCATATCTCGCGCCGCTCCATCCAGACCGGGGACGGCATCTTGCAGACGGCGAACTCGCGCTCGCCGTTCAGCCTCCGCCGCATGTACCCCGCGAGCTCGGCCGCATCGTTGGCGTCGGTCTTCTTCACGGACTTGGTGATCCGGTAGAGGTCCTGGGCCTGCGCCACGACCGTGTCGATCCCGAGGTTGGTCAGGACCCAGTAGGTCTCGTGCGTCTTCGTGGAGTTCTCGATGAGGACATGCGCCTCATGCCCGCGGAGCGCCTCCGCGATCCGCGCTATGTCCTCGGGCTCCGACGGCTGCGTGCCGTGGTCCCTGTTGAAGCGCCTCAGGAACTCCTCCTCGTCTTCGCTCGGCTTCCCCGGGCCCGCATGGACCGCGCAGCATACCGCGGTCTTCTTGTGCAGGTCCATCCCGATCGCTATCCTCAAGCTTTCCTTGCCTCCCTGCCGCAACCTTCCCCGGAGGCCTGCCGAGGCGCCAATCTTTATCTCAGGTCGGCGATATTCCTCTCGGCCTGCGGTTTTTTGTTGCAACTATGAATCAGCAGGTCGCTTTTTGAATGGGGCGGTCTTCTCTACACAGTGGACACCGATACTGCCGCCCTGGACGGAGGAAGGGCTCTGCCCGGAGGCGAGAGAATGAGGACAGGGCCCGGGAAGCACGGTCGGACCGGCGTGACTGCATTCAGTATAAATATCTCCGAATGCAGTATCGATTTCAGGGAGAAGATGACGGCTCCGGAAGGAGCCGGACCCTTGAGGCGGGTCAGTCCCGATCATTCCTTACGGAATGTCGATGACGATCACGGCCTCGTCGGTCATGATCATCAGACGGAATCCGCGATTCCGACACTTGGTGACGATCAGTACGATCTTCTCGCCTCCTGCCGGGACGGTTCCGCGCATGCCGGGTGTAAGAGGTTCGGCATGCGCGAACTTCCCGTCTCCCGGCGTCCTTCTGAATGCGGCGTATCCGAAATAAACATATCGGGATCGCGCATCTTTACAACATACCACATCCCCGAAGGGGATGTAAGAGAACAAAATGGGGCCAGTGAGGTTCAAATTTTAAGAATCGGTCTTATTCCATTTCTTTTTTGAGCCTAGCCAAGGCCAGTTCTATTCCATGCGACCAGCTCGCGAACTCGTGCTCCTGCACTCCCTTGTCGAGGAACTCGAAAAGATCCTGCGAGATTGTGATGTTCAGAGATTTTTTGTTGCGTTTTGTAACCTCACCTATGCTGAGTTTTGATAACGAGGCAGGATCCTGATTGTCTGGCTCATGTGATTCCGGCAAAGGGTATTTATATAAACATCGTTATCACTATTAACGATGTCATACAACGTGATCCAGCAGCAAAAGACCAAGACCGGGACGAGGTACTATCTCTACGAGGTCACTGCGGAATGGGATCCCGTGAAGAAATGTTCGAAGCAGAAACGCAGATATCTCGGTCCATGCGACGAGAAAGGCAATCTGCTGAAGAAGCCCGCGAAGAAGCAGACCATAGTGCGCAGTCCGTCCTACGGGCCGTACTACATCATGTGGAACCTCGCCAGGGAATCGCATCTGGATGAGGTGCTGACCAAGATCTACGGTGCGAGGAACGCGAAGAGACTCCTGGCTCTTGCCATACTGGGAATCACCGACCCGGGCAGCGGGGACCTCCTGGAGGAGACGGTGGAGGACACCTACCTGCGCGAACTGATGGACATGGATTGGTCCTTCGAACAGTCGGAGGTCTGCAGGTTCCTGCAGACCGTGGGCGAGGATGCCGGCAGGAGGGAGGACCTCTTCGCGGAACTGTGTCCCGGGAAGGGATGCATGATCTTCGACATAGTGTGCATGGGCACCGACTCCGACGGTCTGGAGTATTCCGAAGCCGGACGCAAGGCACGTTTCACAGGTTCGAAGCAGTTCAATCTCGGTATGGTGCATTCGATGGAGGACGGGCTGCCCTTCTGCTACCGCACCTATCCCGGTTCGGTGGCCGACGTGGTCACCCTGGACATAATCGTTGCCGATCTGAAGAGGATGGGTTGCGACGGTTTCGAGATGGTGATGGACAGGGGGTTCTTCAGCGCGGGCAACGTGGAACTGATGATGGAACGCAGTGCGGGATTTACCGTCCCCGTACCGGCCAGGAACTCCATCCTGAAACTCCTGATATCCGATAGTGTGAAGGATATCGAATCCCCTCTGAACACCGACTATCTGGCGGGCAGTTCTGTACGCGGTTACGAGACCAGGGTTGTATTGGAGGAGGGGGAGTTCTCCATAGATCCCGACAAAGGGACGATAAGGGCCGTGGTATTCCAGGACGACGCCCGCAGGCAGACGGAGGTCTCTACCTTATACAGGAGGATCGGCGAGATGGAGAGTTTCCTGGCGGATAGGAAGTACGACGCATTCCTGCCGAAGAAACTGTCTGCGAATCAGATCGAGATATACAATCTGCTGGAGGTATCCGATGCAAACGGGAGATACGATATCCGGAGGAAACGCAACGCCATAACGGCCAAGGAGAACGGATGCGGAAGGTTCGCTGTTCTTACGACATCCGATCTGCCGTGGAAGGAACTCATGATAGAATACAGGCAGAGGAACGATGTGGAATACGATTTCTCCCAATTGCAGTCGGACCTGTTCATGGGGATCAAAGGGAAATCTGATCAGAAGTCCGCCGAAGGAGGGCTCCTGGTGAACTTCCTTTCCCTGAGACTGAGACTAACTCTTCTGGACAGGATGAAGACCGCAGGGATAACGGACGAGATGTGGATCCCCAAGTTCATGAAGATCATGAGGAAACTGAGGATAACCCTGGTGGGCGACGAGTGGCGCCTCAACGAGGTCACGAGGAAACAGAGGGAACTCATATCCAAACTGGGTCTTCCGCTGCTGTGACCTCGTTATCAATTATCTGCATAAGTGAGGTTGTAACTACCATACGTAACAAAATTCTGCACAAACGGTTGAATAAGACCCAAATTAATCTTTGTACTGCAAAGATTACCTTTGCAGGAAGACCAGAATATAACGAAATCGACGCTATCGGCGCAAGCTTTAGACGGCTCCTCGAAGGTGTTCTGCATCATATGCCCGGACGGGTCCAGGGTGCACCTCTGCCGCACCACGGCGGAGTGGTCCGCGGCCGCCGGGGACATCCTCGTCTGCAGGGAGTATGAGGGCGACTACGCGAGGATCAACTGCGATAAGGAGGTGCGGGACGCCCTCGGCGATCAGTGGAGGACCAATCCGATAAACTGATTCCTCGAACCTTTTTCCCAAACTTTTTCTCGTTTTTTATTAGTCTGCAATCTGGCGCTATCAACGATTATTTCCGCGTGTCTGGCACAAGAAAGTTACTGGTCTGGCCGGACCCACCATCCCCTTCGTTTTCGCTGATGCGCCCTTCAGGCGCTGTTCCTACTGATCCCTTGTTCCTGCCGGCTGCGATCATCTTCCTGATGTTCTCGCTGAGCCTGCGCGTATAGGCGATGACGCTGCGGATCATCTCTTCGCTCTTCTCCGCACCCAGGACATCGAAGGCATTCTCCGAGGCCTCGTACAGCGGCAGGAGCAGCTTCTCCGCGTAGGCCGTGCCCGATTCGGTGAGGCGGACCTGCTTGTTGCGGCGGTCCGAAAGGTCCTCGGACAGCTCCGCATAGCCTTTCTCCCAGAGCGCTCTCACGATCTGATTGACACTCTGCTTCGAGCACATCATCGCCTCGGAGATCTCCTTCTGGGATATCGGGCCTGCATCGTACAGTATGTCGAGCACCAGCAGGCTCGTGTAGCTCATTCCGACTGATTTCGCATAATCCTGGTAGAGCCTGTCGGCGGCCGCTGTCGAGTCCATCAGCCTGTCCGTCCGGTCGGTCTTCTTGCTGCCTTCCATGCACCCCGTGCCTCCTCATGCGTAATGGAAAACGGTTTTCTTCTTCTTAAAATAGTGAACTGTCAGGACGATCGCCAGGGTCTCCTCCATGGCCAGGGATGCCCAGACCCCGTCCGTCGAGAACAGCCAGGGCAGCACCGAGAGCGGGATCAGCAGGAACAGGGTGGTCCTCAGCAGCGAGAGGATGGCAGACGTCTTCCCGTCGTTCAGGGCAGTGAACATCGCGGATGCGAATATGTTGTACCCCATGAACAGCATCGACACGGAGAACACGTACACTCCTCTCACCCCGAGGTCCAGGACATCCGCGTTCTCGGCGGCGAACAGGGACGCCAGCGGGACCGCCAGGATCAGCAGCATTGCGAAGGTGATGACGGACAGGATGCCCATCGTCTTCAGCGCTATCCTGTAGATCTTCTGCAGATTCCCGACATCGCCGGCACCGTAATTGTAGCTGAACAAAGGAGCGATCCCCTCCGAATATCCCATGTACACGGCGGACAGCAGCATCTGGATGTTGACCACTATGGCCCCTGCGGCGACGCCATCGGACCCGGCGAGGTCCATGAGGATGATGTTGAGGGCGATCATCTTCACGGTGACGGCCAGAGAAGTGACCATCTCGCTGCTCCCGTTGGCAAACGCCTTGACGACCGCACGGCCTTCCCACCTCGGGCGGACGAAATAGAGGTCCCCTCTGCGGTTGAACATGAAGTAGATCAGCCCCACGGCCGTCTGGAAAGTATAGCCTATCCCGGAAGCGTATGCTGCCCCGGCGACCCCCATGTCGAGGATGCCCATCAGCACATAGTCGAGGACTATGTTGATCAGGCCGCCGGCTATTGTCGCGAACAGCCCGAGATGGGGCTTCCCGCTGAGGATGAACATGACGGAGAGGACCACGCCCCCCATGGCGACAGGCATCAGCAGGAACAGGGGAATGAGATAATCCTCGCAGAGATCGTACAGCGAGCCGCGGGCCCCGAGAGCGTAGATGATCGGCTCCCTGAACACCAGTCCCGCCACGCAGAACGCCGCGCTGATGGCAATGCAGAGCACCATGAACAGGCTGAAGTTCTCCCTGGCCTGCTGCTTCCTGCCCTCTCCGAGGCGTTTCCCTATGAGCGCGCTGCCCCCTATGGCGATCATCTGCCCCACGGCCATGGTGAAGACAAGGACGGGGGCATCGATGTTGATCGCGGAGAGAGCATCGGTGCTGATCAGGTTCGACGCGAGCGCCGAATCCACCAGGCTGTAGATGTTCTGGAATACGAAGACCAGGATCGTCGGGACTGCGAAGAACAGCAGCGAGCGCGGCGATATCCTGATATTGACTGATTCTGCCATCGGTTACCCTCTCGAAATTGGTATATTTTCGATATAGTAAAATAAATTTACTATTTTGCAGACGGTAGGGACGGCACAGGATAGCCCGGAATACAGGCTTACCGAGGAGGGAGAGGATACCCCATGCACCTGAATGCAGGCGTTCCTCAGGGGAGCAGCGCGATGTTCTCGCTGAGGACGATGTCCCGGTGCTTCATGTTGCCGCCCAGGGCCGCCTTCGCCTCGGACGATCTCATCCCGCGGACGCGGTTGATCTCCTCCGAGCCGTAATCGGGAAGGGCGCGGGCGATGACGGCGCCGCCGCATACGATGTCCACCGGCTTCCCAGCCTCGAACGGGCCTTCGGCGTACTTGACGCCCACTGGCAGCAGGGAACGGTGCTCCCTGAGCGCCCTGCCGGCGCCCTCGTCCACCACGATCCTCCCCACCGGGGGCGCGGACTTGATCCATCTGCGCTTCTTGGTGATGGCGGAGTCGGCCACGAAAACCGTCCCGACCTCCTCCCCGCGGACCGCCCTGAGGATGACGTCCTCCTCGGCCGATGACGCAATGATCATCTGGCACCCTGCGTCGCGGCAGATCTCGGCGGCGCGGATCTTGGTCCTCATCCCGCCGGTGCCGGCCTTGGAGCCCGGGCCCCCGGCGGCCGAGAGCACATCGTCCCCTATCTCGGTCACCGTGCGGATAATCTTGGCGTCCGGGTTCTTCCTCGGGTCGCTGTCGTACAGCCCGTCGATGTCCGAGAGGATGATCAGGAGGTCCGCGTCCGCCCTGCTGGCTATTATCGCCGACAGGGTATCGTTGTCCCCGAAGATCGGCCCGATCTCCTTCACCGAGATGGCGTCGTTCTCGTTGAAGATGGGGACGGCCTTGTGCTTCAGGAGCTCGGCCATGGTGTTGTTCAGGTTGAGGACGACGTCCCTGTTCGAGTACCCGTCGGCGGTTATGAGTATCTGCCCGACAGTGAGGCCGTACTTCTGGAACGCATCGTTCCATTTCTGCATCAGTATGCCCTGGCCGACGGAGGCCGCAGCCTGCTTCACCGGGACCTCGTTGGGCTTGGGGACCACGTTGAGCGCTCTGAGGCCGATGCCTATGGCCCCGGAGGACACCAGCAGGACCTCTTTCCCTGCCGATTCCAGCTCCGACACCTGGCGGGCGATAGAATCCATGAAGGCGTCCGACGGGACGCTCCCGCCCATGGTGATGGAGGACGTCCCCACCTTGACGACTATCCTCTCCGGGTCCCCGAGGACCTCTTTCCTGTCCGCCGTCTCACTCCCCGAGGTCGAGTTTCTTCTGTATGTGCCGGTGGAGGTACTTCTTCGCGTGCGGCCCGGTGTAGTCGGCGACCTTCTGGCCGTTCCCGATCACGACGTACTTGTAGATGCACAGCCCCTCCATGCCCATCGGACCGCGGGCGTGCACCTTGCCGGTGGAGATGCCTATCTCCGCCCCTTTCCCGAAGCGGTAGCCGTCAGCGAAGCGGGTGGAGGCGTTGACCATGACGTCGGCGGAGTCGACGCCCTTGATGAACCTCTCGGCCGCCCTCCTGTCCTCGGTCACGATGCAGTCCGTGTGGTGGCTGCCGTAGGTGTTGATCTGCGCGATGGCGTCCTCGAGGCCGTCGACTATGCGCACGTTGATGATGCGGTCGTCGTACTCGGCGGACTTGTCCGCCTCGGTCGCCTCCTTCACCGGAAGTCCCAGCAGGTGCGGCATGCACTCGGGCGAGGCCCGGATCTCCACCCCTTTGGCGATGAGGGCGTCCGCCACCCTCGGCAGGATGAACTTCGCGATCTTCCTGTCCACGAGGAGCTGCTCGGCGGCGTTGCAGACCGCCGGATACTGGGCCTTCGAGTCCACCGTGACGTCTATCGCCTTCTGCAGCTCGGCGGCCCCGTCGATGTAGACATGGCAGACCCCCGCCGAATGGCCGAGCACCGGGATCTTGGTGTTGTCCTGGATATATTTCACGAAGGAGTAGGAGCCCCTCGGGACCAGGAGGTCGATGACCCCGTCGAGCTTCAGGATCTCCGACACATCCTCCCTGGACTTCATGAGGACGAAGGCCTCCTTCGGCACGCCCTCGGAGGCGGCGGCATCCCTCAGGATGTCGAACAGCGCCCTGTTGGACCTCTTCGCCTCTGAACCTCCCTTGAACACCACGGCGTTCCCGCTCTTGAGGCACAGGGACATGATCTGGGGGACAACCTCGGGGCGGGCCTCGAATATCACTCCCACCAGGCCGATCGGGCACCTGATCTGGTAGAGGGTAAGCCCCTCGTCGAGCTCGACGGTGTCCATGGTCTCGCCCACGGGGTCAGGGAGGGAGGCGACGGACTTCATGCTGGCTATCATGTCGTCCACCTTCCCGGCGTCCGTCTTCAGCCTCCGCATCATCTCCGGGGGGATCTTCCCCTCGGAATCCCTGACGTCCTCGGCGTTCGCTTCCAGGATCCCGGCCTTGTGGGATTCCAGGGCCGCCGCCATGGCCTCCAGGGCCCTGTCCTTTGTTTCGGACGGCAGGGCCGCCAGCGCCAGCGCCGCCCTTTTCGCCTCTATGACCTCGGAAGTCAGATCGCTCATGCCATGCTAATCTCGGTAATCCATATAAGGGTTGAGCGATTATTCGCAAGGGAGCCGAGATAGCCAAGCCCGGTATGGCGGCGGTCTTGAAAACCGCTGGTCCTTGACCTCGGGAGTTCGAATCTCTCTCTCGGCGCCATTTTACATTCCTGGCACCTCTCATATGCACATGGAGGGCGCCGGCCTGCGGAGGCCCTGCCGGACGCAGCCGCGCCACAACGAGGATTAAATATCGGTAACAGATAGTCGGCGCCGAGCCGAGATAGCCAAGTCCGGTATGGCGGTAGTCTCGAAAACTACTGGTCCTAGACCTCGGGAGTTCGAATCTCTCTCTCGGCGCCATTTTACATTCCTGACCGTGCGTATTCCGTCGGCTGACTGCCGGGATCAGGCCTTCCCGGCACTGTATCTCCTGTTGATCTCATCCACATCGACCCTGGCGATCCTCGGGACCTCCGGCCCTTCCAGGAAGGACGGGCCGTACAGGGGCAGGTGCATGACGCCGTTCACGTCGGTCATGACGTTGTTGTCGCAGACCTTCAGGCCCATGCGGTTCCTGTTCTTCTCCGACAGCAGCATGCTGAGCGATCTGGACCTCTTGTGCTTCCCGGATTTGATCTCCGCGATGCACACCTTGCCCTTGTACTTCAGAACGAAATCGACCTCAAGCGTGCTGTCCTTCTTCGCATAGTAGTAAAGCGGATACCCCTTCGATGCCAAGGCGTCCGCCGTGGCGTTCTCCATCAGCATGCCGTTGTTGGTGAACGGATCGCCGGCCACGATCTCCTGCACATCCCTGTATCCGCAGAGAGACATCAGGATGCCCGTGTCGCACAGGTACATCTTGAACGCATCGCCGTCGACGTTGTTGTCCAAGGGCGGGTCCACGGACAGGAGGTTCCTGCATCTGAGGGCTATGCCCGCATTCTCCAGCCATTCCAATGCCGTCCCGTACTCGCGCTTGCCGGTGCCCTTCTTCTTCTCAATATCGTAGTACTGGAACGACCTGTTCCCTCCTGCCAGCTGCGAAGGTATCGATTGAAGGCAGGCCTGGATGCGCATGACATCGCTCTTCGGCGAATACTTGCCGGCATCGATCCGGAGGATGGCCACTATCTCATCGAGGCGCTTCACGGTCTCCGCATAGTCGCCGGTCTCCGAATACGCCTTCACTGCGGCCGGCATGCCCCCGACGACGAGATATCTCCTGAACAGGTCGCTGAGCGTCCTGTGGTAGTACTGATCGATCTCGGTTCCGTCCGTTACAGACTTTTTCACATCGGAGATCAGGCTGCGGTTGACCCCCATGGCCCAGAGGAACTCCTCGAAATCCATCGGGTACATCCTTTTCACGCAGGCATAACCCATCGGGGAGACCCTGTGCTCGTCCTGACCGCTGTCATCCTTCTTCCCGGACTCCAGTGTGACGCCGAGGAAGGACCCGGTGGCTATGATGTCGAAGCGGCCTTTGGATGAGAGAGGTTTGAGGGAGTAGTAGGCATCGTCGCATTCCTGTATCTCATCGAGCACCAGCAGGGTCCTGCCTTCTGCAGGGAGGTTCTTGGAGACGATTATCCTATCGGCGAGCCTGTCGGCATCCAGATTGCCCCGGAACAGCAGCCTGTCATCGGGATTGTCGGCGAAGTTGAGGTAAACGGTGCTGCCGTACTCCCTATCCCCGAACTCCCTGACGATGAACGTCTTGCCGACCTGCCGGCATCCCAGCAGGATCATCGGCTTCCTGTCGGGATCGTTCTTCCACCCCATCAGTTCCGCGTAGATCTTGCGTTCCATGCGATGATCATCGTCACTGAGGTATTTTACTATTTTTAACTGGGGTATTTGCAGTGAAATCACTGCAAAAACGGCCTTAAAAACAGTGGACCTGCAGGACGGCATCGACGCTTGCTGCATCGGCAATGCTGGGATGGATGGACCCGGCAGACTCCGGCCGTTCAGGGCCTGCATCCAACTGTTGCCTCGAAACCTATAACAGTGCGCCGCGCATGGTGTGCGGTATGATTGCATGGCCGGTGACGATATGACTTCAGAAGAAGAACTGGCACAGTGCGGGTTCCCTCAGGGGGAGGAGGGCCGGAAGGTCCTGGCAGGGATGAACGACCACCACCGGGAGCTGACCGCGTGGGGGCTGTCGCAGCTCCGCGGGCATCCGGACATGAAGATCCGGAACGTCCTCGACATCGGCTGCGGGGGCGGCAACACCCTCCGCATGCTGAGCGCCAGCTATCCGCGCGCCAAGTGCGTGGGCATAGACATCTCCGAGACCGCAGTGAAGATGACCCTCGAGAGGAACAGCGTCTACCACCGCCTGGGCAACCTCGACGCGATCGTGGCGAGCGCTGACAGGATCCCATTCCCGGACGGCACTTTCGACGTCATCACCGCGGTGGAGACCTACTTCTTCTGGCCCGACCTGGAGAAGGGCATCGCGGAGGCGGCCTCCAAGCTGAAGGAGGGCGGCATGATGCTGATTATCGCCGAGGCCTACTTCGAGAAGGACATCTCCGAGATGGCGGACTCCGATTGGGCCTCCAAGGTGCACCTGGTGTCCAACGGCGAGATGGTATCGCTGATGGAGAAGGCAGGGCTGAAGGCCGAGGCCGTAACCAACCCCGACAAGCACTGGGTCGTCTTCACCGGAAGGAAATGAGATGCCGAGCATCTCCGTCGAGGCCGGGGAGGACGCCCTGTCCGTCACCACCCCCTATTTCGTCCGCAGGATCCCTTACAATGAGATGGAAGGGCTCCTGCTCAGGGACTACGAGAAGCTGGAGATCGGCGAGTGCATAGAAGGGAAGCACGGGACGGTCAACGTCGGCATATTCAGGAACTCCGAGTTCGGGGAGTACGATATGGCCTCGCACGTGTCCTCCAAGGTCTATGCCGTCGCCAAGCACGCCGGAAGGCACCTCGTCTTCACGATGACCAACGTAGAGGCCACCAAGGCAGTCTACATGGACGTCAAGAGGAAGGTCAAGGCCTCCGGGAACGTCCCAGAGGAACGCACCGGGAAAATCTTTTGAGACCGGGGCGGACCGCGGATCCGGGAACATGCCTCGAAAACAGCCGCTGACCGAAACCCCTTAAATACTCCATCCCTCGGAAAAATGTTCTCTGGATGATGTTGGATGATTGAGGTAACAGCAATTCGTCCTACCGGGATTTGATTTAATTATCGGCAGACGACGTACAATCATGCAATCTTTCAGGATAGATGAGCTTGAGGCATTGGCCTCGCAGGGCGTGCACAAGGCCGAGACCCTCCTGGGGATCGCGTATTTCTGCGGAACAGGGACGGATGCGGACTATGCTATCTCGCGCGGATACTTCGAAACCTCACTTATGCATCGATTTGATAACAAGGGGTTCATTGGATTTTTACCCCGAGAGCTTCGAAGAGTTCCCTCTGGGCCTTGGTGACCTCGTTCAGTCTCCATTTCCCGCCGATGCACGAGATCTTCAGCTTCTTCAGGGTGTTCAGCACGTCCGGGACCCAGTAATCGCCCGCCAATCCCTTTTCCTTCAGCAGGTTTATCAGCGTCAGCCTGAGCCTTAGTGACAGGAAGTTCACCAGGAGTCCGCCTTCGGCGGAATCCTGGTCCGATTTACCTGTTATGCCCACGAACAGATCCGACTGAAGCTGCGAGAAATCATATTCCACCCCGTTCCTGAGACGGTACTGCATCAACAGGTCCAGCCAATGCTTGTCCGACGTCGTTATCACCGCGAACCTTCCGCAAGCGTTCTCCTTGGCGGATATCGCATTGCGTTTCCTCGTCACCACGGTCTTCCCGTTGCCGTCCGCGGCGAATTCCAGCAGATCCGCGGTCTGCTGTTCCGTGCGTGTGAGCTTCTTCCTGGCGAAACGGTCGTATTCCGTACCGGACAGCCTGTTCTCGAGCTCCCCGATCCTCGAATACAGCGTGGCGATCTCCTTTGTACGCTTCGAATCGTCCTGGAACACCAACGCCCTGATCGCCCCCGCGTCCCCCTCGGAGGCTTTCACCAGCTCCTCGTCCTCAAGTCTCACGAATGTCTCGTATCCCCTCACCACCGACCGTGCCAGATAGTCCGTGTTCAGGGGCGAGTCTATCTCCCTGACGCTCTCCGACAGCAGCAGTTTGGATATGCCGACACGTGCAGGTATCGGCACGGTGAACCCCATTCCGCGTTCCAGCATCATCTGCACGTTGCCTATGCTGAAGAACCCCCTGTCCATCTCCAGTTCTACGGGGGAACAGTCCATGGTCCGGAGGTCCGAGACGATGTTGTCCAGTGTGGATACGTCCGCCACCGAACCCGGATAGGTGCGGTAGCAGAACGGGAGGTTGTCCTCCATCGAATGCACCATGCCTAGATTGAACTGTCTGAATCCGGTGAGGTGGGTCTTCCTTCCTACCTCCGCATATTCGAGGTCCTCGGAATCCGTGCCCAGGCACACTATGTCGAAGATTACGCATCCGCTCTTCGGGGCGAGTTCGTTGAACAGGAGTTCCCTCTGCTCCGAAGCGTGGCCCACGGTCTGCAGGAACCGGCAGACCGACGATTGTTCGAAACCCCAGTCGACACCGAGAAGTTCCCGCAGGTAGGTGTCGTCTATGGCATTCTCCATCTGGTTCACGGTCACGGGATCCACGATGCCCAGTATGGCCATGGCCAGCAGCCTCCTTCCGTCCCTCACCCCGTACACGTCGTCCAGAGCGGACGTGAGTCCGCTCCTCTCCGCCAGCTGTACGAACAGCTGGTACGGCCCGTACACCGGACTGCAGCTGACCGTCCTGTTCCTGGCCGGTTCCTTCAGCAGATTGCCTTCGGCATCGCACACGCCCAGATACGTCCTGGTCTGTTTCGAGTTCTTCTTGACTGGATCCCAGACTCCCGTGACCTCGTACAGGTAGTATCTGCCGTTGCTCTGCTTCTGGACGACCTTGTAACTCATTGTTAAGAATGATAACAATGATTGTATAAAAACCCTCGTTCATTTCGGATTAGCCAGCATATCAAAAGTCCTTGTTACGATGACCTTGTTATCAAGTCATTGCATGAGTGAGGTTCGAAAGTGCGGCCGCCGGCGGAGAATCGGAGCCCCTGGTGTACCTGGCCTGGATGAACTGCCTCGGCATGGGAGGAGAGTGTGACATGGCGAAGGCAGAGGAGCTGCTCAGAGGTTCGATCGAGGCCGCCGATTCCGGCGATTGCAACGTCCAGTACGCGCTGGGCATGGCCTACTACCTGGGAGGAGTGCCGGGAGGGCGCGACCTGCCCAAATCATCATACTATCTGGAAAGAGCGGCGATGAACGACCACCGCGACGCGCAGTGCTTCCTCGCCTCCATGTACCTCAGGGGCGACGGCGTGCCCTGCGACCCGGCCAAAGCGAGGTTCCTCCTGGAAAGGGCGGCCGGCAACGGGAGCGCCGAGGCCGCCGCCATGCTGAGGGCGCAGGCCTCGGAAGAGGCATAGGCCGAGCCGATACGCCGGCGTTTCTCTTCTCTGCCGACTCCTGCCCGAAGGTAGTCCCGGCCGCTCTGGCGCTTCCTGAAGGATACAGACCCTCGCATTCGGATTAGCGCTATCAGCACGCCTATCCCTATGGCGAATCGGCCGGGGAGAATGGACAAAAGTAGCCATTCCCTTGTGTATGACCTGGCAAGTGGATGAACTGCCTTCGGCATGGGAGGAGAGCATGGCGAGGCCCCTGGGAGCTGCTGGCCTGAGGTTCCTCGGCATGAGGCCGCCGATGGCCTCAACGTCAGAGAGTGATGAGGCGCGATTCGAAGGATGGTACCACCTGGACCTGGGAGCCGTGCCGGGAGGGCGCGACCTGCCCAAATCATCATACTATCTGGAAAGCTGCGGCGGACGACCACCGCTGACGCGCAGTGCTTCCGGGAGCCTCCCATGTCACCTCAGGGCGACGGCGATGCCCTGCGCCCGGCCAAAGCAGGTTCCTCCTGGAAAGGGCGAACGGGAGCGCCGAGCCCCGCCATGCTGAGGGCGCAGGCCTCGGAAGAGGGTTCATAGGCCTGAGAAAGGCGCGGCCGTTTCTCACTCCCCGCCTGGCGGCGCTGCCCGAAGGGGGGGCCAGGGCCGCAAGGTCCCCCAGGCCTGCCCATCCACAGCGTTCCGCGTACGCTATGTCGGCGGCGGCTATGAGCACGCCTCCATCCCTATGGCGTAATCCGGCCAGGCGGAGGGTGGACAGTACCATTCCCGTGCATCCGATCATGAAGAAGATGAAGTTCATCAGGGAGGAGACCGCGCCCGAGTCGCCGGGGTGGCTGGCCATGAGTATCCCCATGCCCCAGGGCCTGGGGTGGCTGGCCATGAGTATCCCCATGGCCGTCCCCACCGTCACGCAGATGATGAACGCGACGAGGAAGAAGTACCATTCCCTGTTCCCGACCAGCAGCATGGCGACGGCGCTGACCGTCCCCAATGCCAGGTAGAACTTCAGCATGCGGCGGTTCACGACGCTGCCCGTGAGCTTGTTTATCACGGTCATGAACACGGTCCCCATGATCAAAGTGAACCCAAGGAGCAGGGAATAAGCGGCCTCGCTCATCCCGAACATGTCCTCGTAGATGTAGGACGAAACGGAGAGGTAGCCCATGAAGGGCAGGTTGAAGATCGTGGTCATCACGGTGAAGACCACGAAGGCGCGGTTCCCGCACAGTTCCTTCATGCCCCTGAGCATCTGGCGGACGCCGCCCTCGACCCTCTCGGAGGGCGGCAGGGTTTCGTCGGTCATCAGAACCATGATGAACGCCGCGATCCCTACGAACACGGGGGCGACGAAGGTGGACCTCCATCCCCAGACGGAGATCAGGCCGGCGCCCACGATAGGTGCCAGCAGAGGACCCAGCACTCCGATGACGGCGACGACGTTCAGCATCCTGACGCGGAGGGCGCCGGAGTAGACGTCCTTGACGTAAGCGGTGGAGACCGTCATCGCCGCCCCGGAACCGACGGCCTGGAGGACGCGGAGGGCAATCAGCTCGCCGACGCCCTGGGCCAGGGAGCACAGAAGGGTGGTGATGCAGTACTCGGCAAGCGCGCAGACCAGGACCTTCTTCCTGCCGAACTTGTCCGAGACCGGCCCCAGGATCAGGATGGAGACGGCCATGGAGAACATGAACCCGTAGAGGGTCATGTTCATGACCGCCTCGGTGGTGCCCAGCTCGTCCACCATCACCGGCAGGGCCGGCAGGTACATGTCGGTGGACATGGGCGGGAAGGCCGCCAGGACCACGATCAGGGCCAGGAACGCCCCCGGGCCGAGGCGCCCCACGTTCTTCCCCTCCATCTGGAAGGCTTCCTCAGAACGCGTGGAGTATCTCGTTCATGACGTCGGCGAGATGCTCGGTGGCGGCGGCCGCCTCTCCTTTCAGCTTTCCTTTGTCGGCAGGGGATGCCGATTCAGCGGCCTCGTGCTTGGCGATGTATTCCCTGTAGGCCGCGATACCTTTGGCAAGGGCATCGGCCGCATCGTCCGCCCCTTCCTTCCTGCACTTCTCCTCGGCCCTCTCCATGTCCCTGAAGGTCTTGTCGCATGCCCTGATGGACACGTTCCTGGACTGGGTGCCCTCGTCGGTGTTCAGCATGTCGGCGACCGTGTTGCAGGCGAGGGTTATCATCGTGGCGGCCTCGATGCGCGCCACCGTGAAATCGGCGGGAGCGGGCCCCTCTTTCTTCTGGTACGGCGCCGCCTCGGCGGCCACCGGCCCGGCGGAGGCCGAGGACCCCGGGACTCCTTTCGCATCAGCCTTGGTTTTCTGGGTCATTGCTATCGGAGCGGTTATCGCGGATGCACGTTAAATATTTCCAGCCTGCTCGGAAATCCGTTCCTTCCAGGACCTGCTCCCTGAACGCGCGCCCGGCCTTTTCGGTGCCGGAGAGCAGGAGGAACCTCTTCTCCGCCAGGAGTTCCTCGTCGACGTAGGCCCCGGAGACGCGGGCCATGAACAGCCCCGGGAGGAAGTCCCACAGCTTGTTGACGTAGCGGATGTGTATGTCCGTCCTCCCCGCCGAGAGGTAGGCGAAGTCGGAGCAGGCGGCCCCGAACATCCTGATGCGCGCTACCCTGTCCTTCATCGCGCCGATGATGCGGTAGTGCCCGTCCCTCCATTCCTGGCTCTTCCTCGAGAAATCTCCTGTGGACACGATGCACTGCCTGAGCTCGCGCTCGGGATGTGCGCGCACCGGCTCCCCGTTCAGGCGCGCACCGGAGGCGGCCGTGGCGGTGAACAGCTCGCCGAGGGCCGGCAGGAGGATGGCGGACATGACCGGCTCCTTATCGACGGCAAGAACGGCCTGGGTGCCGTAGAAGGGGATTCCGTGCTGGTAGTTCAGCGTCCCGTCGATGGGGTCGATGATCCACGTGCGCTCGCCGGTGAGATCGCCGTCCCTGCCCTCCTCCGCGATGATCCTGTCGTCCGGGAAGACGGACAGGATGGCAGATACGGCGGCCTCCTGGGCGGCGGTGTCGGCATCCGTGACCGTGTCATAGGAGCCGACGGCGTTCTTCTTCTCGGAGCTGCGGGGGTCCGCCGCGTTCATGTAGACGGAGGCGGCGGCCCGGACCGCGGCGCAGGCGGCGGACAGCTCGTCCGCATACGGATCTTCCATGACGGCGGGGATGCGTGACGGCGTATTGTTCTTTTCGAGGCATAGGGAGATGCGCATCTCCGAGGCCGAGCGCCTTCTGTCCCAGTCTGTTTTAAATAGTAATAAGAAGAGCCTAAATCAAGTGTCCTTGAAGGCAGGTTCGGCTTAAATACCATCACCGCGACTTTTGATTCAAGGTGATAAAAAAATGCCTACCATCGTTTCCGACAACTGCGTTGCCTGCGGCGCCTGCGCCGATGCCTGCCCCAGCGGAGCCATCTCCGTCGATGACATCGCCGTCATCGACGCCGGAAAATGCACGGACTGCGGCGCGTGCATCGACGCGTGCCCGTCCGAGGCCATCACTGAGTGACGCTGATGGCAGTGAAGATCGACGCCGGAAAATGCGTCGGGTGCGGCGCCTGCGCCGATGCCTGCCCCAACGGCGCGATTACCATCGAGGACGTTGCCGTCGTGGACGCCGACAAGTGCGTCGACTGCGGCGCGTGCATCGATGAATGCCCGTCCGAGGCCATCTCCGAGTGAGAAGCATCCGGGGGCGGAGACGATCCGCCCCGGCAAACCCCTTCTTTTCCAGTTTTATTCTTGGCGCATGTGCGCTGTCTTCCGGCTGTCTGCCATTCTTACCGAGATCGGAATACCCTGACGGCCCTGCTGCCTATGCATGTCGCCCTCAGGTCCGGGAACTCCTCCTCCCTTCCGAGGCAGGAGAAGTACCAGTGCCCGTAGCTGCAGTGCGACAGAACGTCGCTGCAGGCGTCCGAGGCAGCCGATCTCCCGGGGCCCCCTGTCCTGGGTATCCATTCCGTCGGGCGTTCGCAGGAGAAGACGAAATCGACCTTCCCGCCGTGTCCGGCAAGGTTCGAAACTGCATCCGAGACCTCTCCGGCGGACGGGTCCTGCTCCGGCCACCAGTCCCAGTACTTCCCGATGTCGTCCCTTCCCGGCGTGCGGGCGCCTCCCATGACGGCGAAAGTGTAACCGTCGATGGAGAACACCTGCCCGCGGCAGAGCCTCCTCACGCCTCTCCAGACGTCGTTGGTCATCCCTCCGTTCCACGGGAACTCCGGATAGCCATCGACTGCATCATAATCGTCGGAGGCCCCGTCCAGGAAGAGGACGTTGCATGGGAGGCAGGACAGCCGGCGTATAGATTCCATCCGACCGCGGCGGGGCTCGAACACCCCTGATCCTCCCAGTATCAGGAGGAAATCGCCCTTTCCCATGGACATGACCAGAGGGTCATGTGCCAGGGCCTCCGGCGCCCCCTCATCCCTCACGGGGCCTGCGACCGCCAGCATAGGATCAGGGGGACGCGTTCTTGTATGCCAGCGAGGAGACCACGGTGACGGCCAGGACTATGATGATGACCGCCAGCGAGACGAAGGTGCTCACTTCGCAGATGTCCGCGGCCGACAGCAGCATCTTGAGGCCGATGAAGGCGAGGATGATCCCGAGGCCGTACTTGAGGAACCTGAGGTTCCCAAGGACGTCCCTTATGACGAAGTACATCGACCTGAGTCCCATGACCGCGAAGATGTTGGACGTGTAGACCAGGAAGATATCGGTGGAGATGGCCAGCGCCGCCGGGATCGAGTCGAAGGCGAACATGATATCCGACAGCTCGATGACGATGAGGCACAGGAAGAGCGGAGTAGCCAGCAGCTTCCCTTTCTCCCTGACGAAGAACTTCGCGCCGCGGAGATCGGGCGTGGAGTTGATCTTCTTGCTGAGCTTGTAGGACAGGGTGTCCTCGGTCTTCTTGCCCTCGCTCTTGCTGAACGCAGTCTTGACCGCAGTGTAGATGAGAATGGCCCCGAAGATGTACATCATCCAATCGAAAGTGTCCAGAAGGTCCGCTCCCACCTCGACGAACAGCAGGCGGAGGAATATCGCGCCGAGGATCCCGTAGAAGAGGACCCTGTGCTGGTCCTTGGACGGGATGGCGAAGGCGGCGAAGATTACCATGAAGACAAACAGGTTGTCGACGGACATCGACAGTTCTATCGCATAGGCCGCGTAGTAAGAGGCCGCGCTCTCCGATCCCAATTCGAAGAATATGAGCACTCCGAAAAGAAGCGCGATCGTGATGTAGATGAGAGTGAGCCTCCCGGCCTTCTTGGTGTTGATCTGGGTCTCCTTGCTGTCGACCGCGAACAGGTCGACTGCCATCACCGTCACGAAGATGATGATGAAGATTACCCAGAGGGCGCTCTCTGACATACCTTCGCATATCCGGTGACTTCATAAATAACTATGCGGACGTTCCGGGCACATCTGATATAAACCGTCCCGTGCATCCAGACACCATGTTCGGTTCTGTCAGGAGGCTGACCGCCGATGGCCCTGCCCGCATTTACAAAGAGATCCGCGCAGCCTTCGACAGCGAAAACCTCGCCTACCGGGAAGATGCCCTGAAGAGGGAGATCTGGTGCCTCTTCGAAGGCGACGATATGCCAGTGAAACTCTCGGTGTCCGTATCCGATGAGGCCCCGATGATAATGTTCGACTGCCTCCTTGACTTCAAGGCGCCCGACAAATCCTTCGGCCCGGTCCTCGAGGGGCTCAACGTCATCAACTCCTCTCTTCACTTCGGAGCGTTCATACTCAACCCGGAGACCGGGCGCCTGCTCTACAGGTACCATTTCCTGTTGGACGGGAGGATACCCTCGAGAGACGTCATACTCGCGGTCGTGAAGATGGTGGTCGATACCGTGGATGCGAACGACGGCGCGATAAAGGCGCTGATCCCCGAGAAAACCTCGTTCGCCGACCCTATGTTCGGATGAAGATAACATCCTGAAACGTAAAGAAAGATGCCGGCCGCCGAATCCCTCCGGCGCCCGGCTGTTTCGTCACAGATTTCGCTGCTTCTTGCCGAAGAGCGTGGCCTTGGCCTTGGCGACCTTCGAGCGGGTCCTCTTGGTGCCGGCCTCTTCGTCCAGCTTGAGGAGGAGCTCCTTCTCGTAGTCGGAGGTCCTCTTGGGCACGGTGATGCCGAGGCGGATGTAAAGGTTCCCGCGGGTCTCCCTGTTGAGCATCGGGAGCCCCTGGCCGGCGATCTTCAGCACGCCTCCGACCTGAGTGCCGGAGGGGATGGTGGCCTCTATCTCCTGGTCCTCCAGGTTCTTCACCTTGACGGTGCCTCCGAGGACCAGCCTGGGATATGTGGTCTCTGCATCGATCCACAGGTCGGGGCCGTCGCGCCTGAAGCCTTTGCTGTCCTTCACGTGGAAGACGACGTAGAGGTCTCCGGAAGGCCCGCCGTTGACGCCGGCGTCGCCTGCTCCGGGGACGCGCATCTGCATGCCGTCCTCGACGCCCTTGGGCACGTTGATCTCGATCTTGGAGTTCTTGGACACTATCCCGGACCCGCGGCACTTGGGGCACTGGGTCACATAGACCCTGCCCGTGCCTCCGCAGCGGCTGCATTCCGAGACCATGACGGTGCTGCCGAACATGGTCTGGCGGACCTGCTGCATCTGGCCGCGGCCGCCGCACTCCGGGCACACCTGGGTCTTGCCGTCCTTGGCCCCGGTGCCGTGGCAGTCGGGGCACTGGGAGGTGTGGGGGACGGTCAGGGTGACCGTCTTGCCGGCGAGCACGTCGTTCAGGGTGATCTCGAGGTCATACCTCAGGGACTCTCCCTGGCGGGGCGCGTTCGGGTTGCGGCTCCTCCTGGATCCTCCGAAGAAGCTCCCGAAGATGTCGCCGAAGATGTCGCCGAACTCGTCCCCGTGCTCCTGGGCGAAGTCGTCCATGTTGAACCCGCCCGCCCCGAACGAGCTGTCGACACCCGCGAAGCCGTACTGATCGTAGCGGGAACGCTTGTCAGGGTCCGAGAGCACCTCGTACGCCTCGGAGATCTCCTTGAACTTGGCCTCGGCCACGTCCTTGGGCTCCGTGGAGACATCGGGGTGGTACTTCTTCGCCAGGGTACGGTACGCGTGCTTGATCTCGTCGGCGGTGGCCGTCTTGGAGACACCCAGCACCTCGTAGTAGTCCCTCTTGTTCTGATCGGGCATGGTTCAACCACTCTTCTTCGGATCACTGATCGTCGTCGACGATCTTGTAGTCCGCGTCGACGACGTTTCCGTCCTTCTTCGCGGAAGACCCCTCGGATGCGCCGGCCTTGGCGCTGCCCGAGGACGCCTGGCCCTGCTGCTGAGCCTCCTGGTACGCCTTGGCGGCGTCCTGGGCGGCCTTCTGCTGCTCGGGCGTGGCGTTCTTGTAGATCTTCTCGCTGATGGGCTCCATCGCCTTGAGGAGGGCCTCGGTCTTCTTCTTGATGTCCTCGGTGTCGTCTCCCTTGGAGGCGTTCTCCAGGTCGGAGATGGCGCTCTCGATGGGGGCGCGCTCCTCGTTGGTGACCTTGTCGCCGAGGTCGGACAGGGACTTCTGGACGGAGTAGATGGTGGTCTCCGCGGAGTTCTTCGCGTTGATCAGCTCCTCCTTCTTCTTGTCCGCATCGGCGAACTTCTCAGCGTCCTTGATGGCCGCGTCGATGTCCTCCTTGGACAGCTTGTTCGAGGAAGCGATGGTGATCTTCTGCTCCTTGCCGGTGCCGAGGTCCTTGGCGGAGACGTTGATGATGCCGTTCGCATCGATATCGAAGGTGACCTCGATCTGAGGCACTCCGCGGCGCGCAGGGGGTATTCCGTCGAGGACGAACTTGCCGAGGCTGGTGTTGTCGGCCGCCATCTTCCTCTCTCCCTGGACGACGTTGATCTCCACGGAGGGCTGGTTGTCGACGGCAGTGGAGAACACCTGGCTCTTCTTGGTCGGGATGGTGGTGTTCCTGTCGATCAGCTTGGTCGCGACTCCGCCGAGGGTCTCGATACCGAGGCTCAGCGGGGTGACATCGAGCAGCAGGACATCCTTGACGTCTCCGGACAGGACAGCGCCCTGGATGGCCGCACCCATGGAGACGCACTCCATGGGGTCGATGCCGTGCTGGATCTTGGGGCCGACGATGGACTCGACGAAGTTCTGGACGATGGGCATCCTGGTCGGGCCTCCGACCATGATGACCTTGTCGATGCCGTCGGCGGTGAGGTTGGCATCCTTCATGGCCTGCTCGATCGGGCCGCGGCAGCGGGACACGATGGGCTCGACGAGCTCCTCGAGCTTGGCGCGGGTGATGGTCTGCACCAGGTGCTTGGGGCCGGAGGCGTCCGCGGTGATGAACGGCAGGTTGATCTCGGTCTGCATGGTGGTGGAGAGCTCGATCTTGGCCTTCTCGGCGGCCTCGACGACCCTGACGCGGGCCGCGTGGTCCTTGGACAGGTCGATGCCGGTCTCCTTCTGGAACTCGCCGATGACGTAGTTGGTCAGCGCCTCATCCATGTCGGAGCCTCCGAGCTGGGTATCTCCGGAGGTCGAGAGGACCTGGAAGACGCCGTCGTCGAAGTCCATGATGGTCACATCGAGGGTTCCGCCTCCGAGGTCGAAGACGAGGATCTTCTGCTCTTTGCCGCCCTTGTCGAGGCCGTATGCGAGGGCCGCGGCGGTAGGCTCGTTGATGATCCTGACCACGTCGAGGCCGGCGATCTTTCCGGCGTCCTTGGTGGCCTGCCTCTGGTTGTCGTTGAAGTAGGCGGGGACGGTGATGACGGCCTTCTCGATGGGCTCGCCGACGAACGCCTCCGCGTCCTTCTTGATCTTCATGAGGATGTAAGCGGAGATCTGCTGGGGAGTGTACTCTTTGCCGAGCGCCGTGACCTTCTCGTTGGACCCCATCTTCCTCTTGACGTTCTTGATGGTTCCGTCGGGGTTGGTGACGGCCTGCCTGCGGGCGGGCTCTCCGACAAGGAGCTGTCCGTCCTTGGTGAACGCGACGTACGAAGGGAAGGACTTCCCTCCTACGGAGGTCCCCTCAGCGCTGGGGATCACAGTGGGCCTGCCGCCCTCCATCACGGAGGCGGCGGAGTTGCTCGTTCCTAGATCGATTCCGATTATCTTTGACATTTTCTTCACCTGCTTTCGGTATTGTAAACGGTTTCACTCGGCCCCTTTCCCGTCGGCCGGGGCTTCCTGGGCCTTCGCATCTCCTGCGGGCTGCTGGTCCTGCGGGGGCTGCTCTTTCTTCTTGGTCACTATGACCTTGGCGCATCTCAGGACGCGGCCGTTCAGAGTGTACCCTTTCTGGTACACCTGAGCTATCCTGTCGTCCTCCGGGCCCTCTGTCACCATGAGCGCCTCATGGTAGTTGGGGTCGAACTTCCCGTCGGTGGGAATCTCCTTGAGGCCTTGGGCCTCGAGGATCTTCATCAGGTTGTCCCTGATGCTCCTGACCCCGTCCTTGAGGGGGCTGTCCTCTTTCGCCGATTCGAGCGCGCGCCCGAGATCGTCCGCGACGTTGACTAGCTCGGAGACGAGCCCGCTCACCGCGTACTTGCGGTAGTCCTCGTTCTCCTTCTCGGTCCTCTTGCGGAAGTTCTCGAACTCGGCCTGCTTGCGGCGGGCCATGTCGAGGTACTCCGCAGCGTTCTTCTCGGCCTCGGCGAGCTTGGCCTCGAGTTCTCCGTAGGACTCCTTCCGGGCTTCCTCGGATCTCTCGGCCTTCTTCGCCTTCTTATCAGCTTTCTTTCCAGCGCTTCCGCTGTCGGATTCTTCTTTCTCTGTCAAATCGCGGCCTCCGTTCTTACCGAACCGGTGGCTCAGGGGCCCTTACGGGCCCCCTTTCGATCTCAGCTTACCGCTCAGTCGTCCGCTCCGGGAGCGGGGGCTCCCTCGCCGACCTGCGGCGATCCGGATTTGGAGGCGATGACGTCGTCGATCCTGAGGATCATGACGGCCGCATCGGTGGCCGAGTTGATGGCCTGCTTGCCGATCCTGATGGGCTCGATGACGTTGAGCTTCATCATGTCCTCCACCTTGCCGGTGAAGGGGTTGATGCCGGCGAACTTCTTGCCCGCCTTGTGCTGCTTCCTCATCTCGATGACCATGTTGATGGGGTCGAGACCGGCGTTCTCAGCGAGGGTGGTCGGGATGATCTCCATGGCGGAGGCGAAGGCCTCGATGGCAATCTGCTCCCTTCCGCCGACAGAGGCGGCGTAGTCGCGGACGCCCATGGCGATCTCCATGGCCGCGGAGCCTCCTCCGGTGACGATCATGCCGTCTTCCAGGCAGACCTTGACGACGGACCAGGCGTCCACGAGGGACCTCTCGACCTCATCGGCGACATGCTGGGTCCCTCCCCTGACGAGGACGGAGACGGTCTTGGGGTTCTTGCATCCGTTGATGAAGGTCATCTGCTCGTCGCCGACGAACTTCAGCTCGACGGTGTCAGCGTATCCGAGGTCCTCGGCGGTCATCTCGGAGATCTTGCTGATGATGGAGGCGCCGGTGGATTTGCCGAGCCTCTCCATGTCGGACTTCTTCACGCGGCGGCAGGCGTAGATTCCTTCCCTGGCGAAGTAGTGCTGGGCGAGGTCGTCGATGCCTTTCTGGCAGAAGACGACGTTGGCGCCGGCCTTCTTGACGCACTCGACCATGTCCTTGAGGGTCTTCTCCTCTTCGGCGATGAACTGGTTGAGCATAGCGGGGTCGGTGATCTGGATCTTGGCGTCCACTTCGGGCTTCCTGACCTCGAAGGCGACGTTGACCAGGGCGATCTTGGCGTTCTTCACGAGGTGGGGCATGGTCGGGTTGACAGGCTCCTTGTCGACGATGAGGCCTTTCACGAGCTCGGACTCCTCCATGTTGGCGCCGGCCTTCTTGACGGTCTGGATGTTCTTGAGGTCGATCTGCATCTTGCCCTCGGGGTCCTTGTCCATGATGGTCTTGACGGCGTCGACGACCATGTCGGAGAAGAACTCTTTCGAGCCGCTGACCTGCTTGGAGATCATCGCGGTCTGGGCGATGAGCTTCAGGGTCTTGTCGTCCTTGGGGTCCACCTTGGTGGCGATGGATTTGAGGATCTCCTGGGCCTTCTCGTTGGCCATCCTGTAACCGGCGGTGATGATGGTCGGGTGGACGTTGGAGTCGATCAGGTCGAGGGCCTTCTTCAGGAGCTCTCCCGCGATGATGACGGAGGTGGTGGTACCGTCGCCGACTTCCTGGTCCTGGGTCTTGGCGACCTCGACGAGCATCTTGGCGGCAGGGTGCTGGACATCCATCTCTTTGAGGATGGTCACACCGTCGTTGGTGATGACGACGTCTCCGACGGAGTCGACAAGCATCTTGTCCATTCCGCGGGGCCCGAGGCTGGACCTGACAGCGTCCGAGATGGTCCTCGCAGCGGTGATGTTGTTGAACTGAGCGTCTTTTCCTTTGTCCCTCTTGGTGCCTTCCCTGAGGATAAGCACGGGTGCGTTGCCCATACCCATTTTTACATTCTCCTTTAGCCCGAAGACTCTCTTCGGGAACTATGCCTTGATTGAATGTTCTTCTATATAAACATTCTTTTGGTAGACAACCTTAGGTTAATGACCAATTGGACGTGTCTTTTTCGTTATCTGGATTATCCGAAAATATCCCGATTTCTTCCTTTATTTTACACATTCCTGAAAGTATCATTTTTAAAATTAAATTATCCCTTTAAGGATTAGTGCCGGAGGCCTTTCCGGAAGCGCGGAGAGACCTGATGCACAGAAATGCTGACCCGAACATGTTCGCAAACCTGTTTAGTTACAAATTCGCGGCTTCAAAAGTGCATGAGCGAATTGATAGCTTGGGCGGTTCTGCTCGCGGCAAGCTGCATAGAGCCCATATGGCCTACATGCCTTGACAAGTCTGACGGATTCAAGAAGAAAGGGTGGGGGATCGCGGCGATAGTCCTGGTCCTCTTATGTTTATATTTACTAGCATACGCGGTGGGGATGGAGGATTCTTCGGGAGATGCGTACATCGGCCCCGGAGTCGCGTATTCGGTCCTGGCAGGGATCGGGGCGGCAGGCGTGGTCGCCATCGGCCGCGTGCTCTACAAGGAGAAGCTGACCGCCAGGAGGATCTTCTTCGTGGCCCTCATCGTGATCGGGATCATCGGCACCAGGCTGGCAGGTGAAATCTGATGGCATCGGTCGGCATTAACGAGAAGATGCTGGCATGGATCGTCCTCCTCCTGGGAGGGATATTCCAGATAGGATGGTCCATCGGCGTCGATTACACCGAGAAGTTCACCGTGTGGACCTGGGACATCGTCACCGTGGTCTTCCTGGCGCTCAGCATGGTCTGCCTCGAGTGGCCGATGAAGCACGGCATAGCGTTCACCACCGCCTATGCGGTATGGATCGGGGTCGGGGTCGGCCTGACCGTCATCGTGTCCGCGGTACTGGGACTCGATGACTTCAACTGGCTCATGGGCGTCTTCCTGGTGGTCGTCCTTGCGGGAGTGGTCGGGCTGAAGGCCACCCCGGTGGAATACATCGAAGAGCCAGAGAAACCCTGAAACAGGGGAGACAGGCCGGGCTTCCGGCCGTCCCCCCATCAGTTGCTCTCGTCTTTCAGGAGCATCTTGTAACCGACGGGGATGACCTTCAGGAACCTGCGGCAGGCCGCCGGCCAATCGGCCAGGAGGGACTTCGCCAGCGCGCTCCCGGTGTACTTGACGTGGTTCTCGAGGATCCCTCTCAGCTCGGCGCAGTCCTTCGGGACGTCCAGCGCCTCGAGCTCGACCATGTCCATGTTGCAGTGGCGGTCGAAATCGCCGTCATCGTTGAGGACATAGGCTATTCCCGCGGACATACCGGCGGCGAAGTTCCTGCCGCAGTGCCCGAGGACGACGACGCGCCCTCCGGTCATGTACTCGCAGCAATGGTCCCCGACGCCCTCGGCGACGGCTATCGCGCCGCTGTTGCGGACGCAGAACCTCTCTCCCGCGGATCCCGCGACATAGAGCTCACCGGCGGTGGCCCCGTACATGGCGGTGTTCCCGGCCAGCACTCCTGGGTCTTCGCATCCGGACCTGAAGACGGCGATCCTGCCGCCCGACAGCCCCTTTCCGATGTAATCGTTGGCCATCCCGTCGAGCTCCAGGGTTATGCCCTCGGTCAGGAAGGCTCCGAAGCTCTGCCCGGCCGTCCCTTTGAAGAACAGCCTGACCGAGCCGTCGGACGGACGGAGGCCCAGCCTCTTGATCTCGCCCGAGAGCATCGCCCCGACCGAGCGGTCGGTGTTCCTGACCGCGTAGGATAGGGAGACCGTCCCGCCCCTGCGGATCTCGGGCATGGCATCGGACATGATCACGCGGTCGATCTGCTCCGACAGCATGTCGGGCTGGCCGGGGCCGAGTTCCCTCTCGCCCTTCTCCATATGCAGGAGCGGGGAAAGGTCCAGGGAGGAGGCGGGGCCTTCGACGCTGCGCAGACCCAGCAGGTCCGCGCGGCCGATGATCTCGGACAGCGAGCGGAATCCCATGGCGGCGATGCGGCGCCTGACGTCCTCCGCGATGTCCGTGAGGTAGCGGGCGACGCCCTGCGGCGTCCCCTTGAACTTCTTCCTCAGCACCGGGTCCTGGGTGGCGATGCCTGCGGGGCACTTGTTGGTCTGGCACTTGCGGCACATGACACATCCCATGGACACGAGGACGGACGTCGCGAAGCCGTACTCCTCGGCGCCCAGCAGGGCGGCGACCACGACGTCGCGCCCGGTCCTGAGCTGCCCGTCGACCTGCAGCCTGACGCGGCCGCGGAGGCCGTTGGCCATGAGGGTCTGCTGAGCTTCGGCGAGACCGACCTCCCAGGGCATCCCCGCGTAGCGCATGGACGACATGGGGGCGGCTCCGGTCCCTCCGTCGCCGCCTGAGATGAGGATGATGTCCGCCCCGGCCTTGGCAACGCCGGAGGCGACGGTGCCCACGCCAGCCTCGGAGACGAGCTTGACGCTGATCTTCGCGGACGGGTTCACGCACCTGAGGTCGAGGATGAGCTGCTTCAGGTCCTCGATCGAATAGATATCGTGGTGCGGCGGAGGGGAGATCAGGGTAACGCCCGGCAGGGTGTGGCGGGTGGCCGCGATGACGGAGTCCACCTTGAACCCCATGAGCTGCCCGCCCTCTCCGGGCTTGGCGCCCTGGGCGCACTTGATCTGGATCTCCTCGGCCGATGCCAGGTACTCCGTGTCGACGCCGAAGCGCCCGGACGCCACCTGGCGGACCTTGGATGCCTTGGCGGCGGGGCGGGAGGGGTCCTCCCCTCCTTCTCCGCAGTTGCTGCGGGCCCCCAGCATGTTGGCGGCCTCGGCGGCCGTCTCGTGGGCCTCCTTGCTGATGGCGCCGAAGGACATCGCTTCCACGACGAACCTGCTGAGGATGGACCCGGCAGGCTCGACCTCGGAGATGTCTGCAGGCCTGCCGGCTGCCGGCTCGAGCAGGTCGCGGAGGTAGAACAGGCCGTCGCCCAGGTCCGCATGCTCGGCGAACCTGTCGTAGGCGCTGCCGTCGGCGTCGGAGGCCGCGGCATGGAGGAGCCTGACGGCCTCGACGGACCAGGCATGCCTCTCCCCTCCCCTGACCGGGGTGTAGACCCCGGTCTGGGGGAGGCCGTCCGGCAGCTCGGAGGCGAACGCCTCGGCGTGGCGGGCGAGGACGGTCTCGGCTATCTCCTTCAGCCCGATGCCGCCGACGCAGGACCTGGTGCCGCAGAGGTACTTGTTGCAGAGCCCGCGGTCGAGGCCGACGGCCTCGAACAGGCAGGTCCCGCGGTACGAGCGGATGGTGCTTATGCCCATCTTGGACATGATCTTCTTGAGGCCGTTCTCGAGCGCGCGGGCGTAGCGGTACTCCGCCGTGTCCGGGTCGTAGCCGGTCCTCCCGGCCAGGGAGAGGGACTCGACCTCGCAGTATGCCAGGTACGGGTTGACGAGGTTCGCGCCGTACGCGAACAGCAGGGCGACGTGCTCGGTCTCCCTGACCTCGCCGGTCTCGACGATTATGCCGGTCTCGACCCTCCTCTTCTTCTCGAGGAGGCGCTGGTGGACGGCAGCGGTGGCCAGCAGCGACGGGACCGCCGCATGGGCGGCGTCCACGCCGCGGTCCGACAGGATGATGTATGATATCCCGTCCGAAACGGCCTCCTCGGCCTGGGCGCATATCCTCTCGAGGGCCTTCTCGAGGCCGGCGGGGCCGTCCGATACCGGGAACACGATCTGGATGGTCGAAGTGGAGAATCCGCGGTAACGGAGGTTCCTCAGCAGGTCGATCTCCCTGTCGGTGATGATCGGGTGGCGGACCTTCACGATGCGGCAGTTCTCCGGCGCCGGGACGAGCAGGTCGTGGTGGATCGACCCGATGTAGCCGGTGACCGACATGACGAGCTCCTCGCGGATGGGGTCTATCGCGGGGTTGGTGACCTGCGCGAAGGACTGCCTGAAGTAATTGAAGAAGCTCTGCGGCATCGAGGACAGCACAGGCAGGGGGATGTCGGAGCCGGCCGACGAGACCGGTTCCTTCATCTTCTCTATGGTCGGGAGGATAATCCTGTCGATGTCCTCCTCGGACCAGCTGAACTCCGCCATCAGGCGGCGGGCGCCGGGGACGGAGCGGTCGACGGAGCGCCCGGAGGACACGTCCCCGAGGTCGATCCTGTTCTTCTCGAGCCAGTCGCGGTACGGATAGGCCGAGGCAAGGGCGCCCTTGATCTCCGGGTCCCTGATGATGCGGCCCTCCTCGGTGTCCACGAGGATCATCTTGCCGGGGCGGATCCTGCCCGATTCCGCGATATGCTCCGAGGGGACGTCGAGGACGCCCGCCTCCGAGGAGAGGACGAACAGGCCGCTGTCGATAACCGCATAGCGCACGGGGCGGAGGCCGTTCCTGTCCAGCATCCCGCCGGCGAACCTGCCGTCGGTGAACAGGACGGCGGCGGGGCCGTCCCAGGGCTCCATGAGTATGGAGCAGTACTCGTAATATGCCTTGAGGGAGTCCGGTATGGGGTTCTTGCTGTTCCAGGACTCCGGGATCATCGACGTCAGCGCGTTGGGCGCCGACATGCCGCTGAGCGTGAAGAACTCGAAGACGTTGTCCAGGGAAGCGCTGTCGCTCATGCCCGGCTGGACGATGGGCGAGAAGTCGGAGACGTCCGGGAAGGCGGGGCTCGACAGGAGCCCCTCCCTGGCGCCCATCCACGCGCGGTTGCCGCGGATGGTGTTGATCTCCCCGTTGTGGCACAGCATGCGGAACGGCTGGGCCAGCTTCCACATCGGCGAGGTGTTGGTGCTGAACCTGGAATGCACCATGGCCACGGAGCTGGCGAAGACGGGGTCGCTGAGGTCCGGGAAGTAGGCGCGGACCTGCCCCGGGGTCAGCATCCCCTTGTAGACGATCGTGCGGGTGGAGAGGCTGCAGACATAGAAATCCGGCACTGCGGAGTTGAGCGCCTCCGCCCTCTTCCTGGCGCGGAAGAGCTTCCTCTCCAGATCTATGCCTCCGCACCCGCCTACAACGAACGCCTGCCTCATGAGAGGCTCGGATGCAAGTGCCAGAGGGCCGGGGACGGAGTGGTCCGCCGGGACCTCCCTGTCCGCGAAAATGCTCAGGCCGTTCTCGGCGCATGCCCTGCGGAAGCGGTCCCATGCCGCCTCCGCGGCCTTGGGGTCCTTCGGCAGGAAGATTATGCCCGTCCCGTAGGACCCGGGGGCGGGCAGGGGAATGCCGAGCTTCTGGTAGAAGGCGTGGGGGATCTGGACGGTGATGCCGGCGCCGTCGCCGGTCAGGCCGTCCGCGTTCTCCGCGCCGCGGTGCGCCAGGCGCTCGAGCACGCGGAGGCCTGCCTCCACGATGCCGTGGTCCGCGGCGCCCGCCACCGAGACGACCATCCCGACCCCGCAGGAGTCCTTCCCCTCGGGGTCCGCGAGACCTGCGGCCATCACGGAAGCCTCAGTGGATGAAGAGGAGCTCCCTGTACTTGGGCAGGGGCCACATCTGGTCGTCGACCATCATCTCGAGGCTGTCGACATGCTTCCTGATGCTCTCGAGCAGCGGGACCATCTTGTCGTGGTACTCCTCGGCGGAACCGATGCCGTCGGCCTCGGACCTCAGCTTCGAGTCGAGGGCGTCGAGCTCGTCGACCATGCCCTCGGCGGCGGAGATGTCATCGGAGATGCACTTGATGAGGTCCATCTGGGAGGCCGCCATCTTGCGGAAGTCCTTGTCCCCGTAGATGTCCTTGAGGTTCTTGACGTTCTGGAGGAGGATGTTCTGGTACGCGATGGCGACGGGGATCACGTGGTTGGTGGTCAGGTCGCTCAGGACCCTTCCCTCGATGGCGATCTTCTTGGAATAGATCTCCAGGAAGACCTCCTTCCTGCTCTCGAGCTCAACGCGGGTCATGACACCGGTGTCGGCGAAGAGCTTGACGGTCTTCTTGGAGTCGAGGGCGTTGTAGCACAGGGGGACGGAGGTCTCGCAGTCGAGGCCCCTCTTGGCGGCCTCGGCCTTCCACTCGTCGGAGTAGCCGTTTCCGTCGAAGACGACGGCCTTGGCTGCCCTGTAGGTCTCGCGGGTCTCGTCGAGGACGGCCTGCAGGACGGGCGTGCCGCTCTTGATCCTCTTGTCGACCGCGGCCTTGAACTTCACGAGCTGGTCGGCGAGGATCGTGTTGAGGACGGTGATGGGTCCGGAGCAGTTGGCGCTGCTCCCGACGGCCCTGTACTCGAACCTGTTCCCGGTGAACGCGAAGGGCGAGGTCCTGTTCCTGTCGGTGTTGTCGACGAGGAGCTCGGGGACCTGCGGTATGCCGAGGCTGTATCCCTTCTTGCCGGCGATCTTGACCATGTCCTTGGACTTCAGGAGCTCCTCGAAGGCGGCGCTGACCTGCTGTCCCAGGAAGGAGGAGATGATCGCGGGCGGGGCCTCGGAGGCGCCGAGCCTGTGGGCGTTGTCGGCGTTCAGCACGGCGGCCTTGAGGAGGGCGTTGTTGTCGTAGACGGCCTTGAGGGTGTTGGCCATGAAGCAGAGGAACCTGAGGTTCTCCTCGTCGGTCTTCCCGGGGGACATCAGGCCGATGCCGCTCTCGGTTCCGAGGGACCAGTTGCAGTGCTTCCCGGATCCGTTGATGCCCGCGAAGGGCTTCTCGTGGAGGAGGACCTCGAAGCCGTGCCTCTCCGCGACGTTCTTCATGACGGACATGAGGAGGAGGTTGTGGTCGATGGCGAGGTTTGCCTCTTCGTAAACGGGGGCGATCTCGAACTGGTTGGGCGCGACCTCGTTGTGGCGGGTCTTCACCGGGATGCCGAGCTTGTACGCCTCGTACTCGAGGTCGCGCATGAACTCGATCACCCTGGGGGGTATGGCCGCGAAGTAGTGGTCGTCGAGCTGCTGGTTCTTCGCGCTGTCGTGGCCGACGAGGGTCCTGTCGGTCATGACGAGGTCGGGGCGCTGCATATAGAGGTCCTTGTCGACCAGGAAGTACTCCTGCTCCCATCCGAGGTAGGAGTGGACGACCTCATTGCCCTGTCCGAAATATGCCAGCACATCCTTGGTGGCCTTGGTGACCGCGGAGACCGACTTCAGGAGGGGGGTCTTGTAGTCGAGGGCCTCGCCGGTGTAGGAGACGAAGACGGTGGGGATGCAGAGGGTGTCGCCGATGACGAAGGCAGGGGACGAAGGGTCCCAGGCGGTGTAGCCGCGGGCCTCGAAGGTGTTCCTCAGGCCGCCGGAGGGGAACGAGGATGCGTCCGGCTCCTGCTGGAACAGCAGCTTCCCCTCGAACTTCTCGATCGACTCGCCGTGGCCGCGGGGGTCCGCGAAGGAGTCGTGCTTCTCGGCGGTGCCGCCGGTGAGGGGCTGGAACCAGTGGGTGTAGTGGGTGGCGCCCAGGTCCATGGCCCAGCGCTTCATGCCCTCTGCGACATGGTTGGCGACGTTCCTGTCGAGGGTCGCTCCCCTTTCGACGGTCTCATAGATCGACCTGCGGGTCTCCTCGGAAAGGTACTTCCTCATGGCCCTCCTGTCGAAGACGTTGCATCCGTAGTATGCCGACGTCTCCTTCGCGGGAGGCTCGGCCTTGGACGGAACCTTGGAAATCGCGCTCTCAACCGCTATGAACCTGAAGTTCTGCATGATGCGCGGATTACAGATGTTGTTTATAAGGATTGTTCATGATTGCTGTTAGACATTTGTACGCAACATTCCATTTTCGATAGATGTTTGATTACGGTTAAGTCTGAGATGCCAAAATAAAAAGTCGATTTTCGGAATATGAAGATTCGTTAAACATGGTTTTATCATATTAACACTTCTTAAGATGCATATCTCCCGGAGGCCGCGGAAGACTGCCCGGAACAGGCTCTCCGGGGCATGTCCCTGACGTTACTGAAAACGGCATCGCATGACCCGTGAGGGGCAAACAGCCCCTTCCGCGTCCCCCTGCCGACAATGGGTTTACGACGTTACAATCTGGCTTTACATTGTTTTTAATAAGAAAAAGTACAATCGGCAACTAAAGGGAGGACAGATATGGGCTTCAAACTCTTCAAGAGCGGAGACGACCTCTTCGAGGAAGCACAGGAACTCATCAAGATGAACGATCTTGACGGCGCCAGGAAGAAGTTCGAGAACGCGGTGTCCAAGAACACCGGCAGCCGCGACCTCGCCGTCCTGTACATCGCCATCATAGACCTCGTCAGGAACCGCGGCCAAAAGAACGCCTACCAGCAGGTGATCGGCAAGATCAGCGCCGCAGGCGGGAGCCTGAAGTTCGGCATCACCGATGTCGATACTGAGAAACTCAAGAAGGAGTGCGAGGCATACATCCACGAGATCGAGGCTCAGCAGGAGATCCCCGATTCCGAGTGGATGCGCAAAGGCCAGCAGATGATCGCGGTGGCCGGCGAGTTCGCATCGGAGTTCGGCGACCAGAGCATCACCCTCGACGAGCTGACCAACGGCAACTCGAAATCCACCGGGACGAGGGAATCGCTCATCCTCCAGGCCATCGCCTACGAGACCATGGGGAGGGGAGCCGTAGAGGGGGACCCGAAGCAGGCCGCCGAGTACATGCAGATGGCCTACACCTTCCGCAAGCAGCTCGGAGACTCCGGCCAGGAGGACATGGACGCGATGAAGGCGTACAGCACCTCCGGGAGGTGCTGGATCTGCGGCAGGCCGGCCAACGGCCTGGGCATACATTTCGTTGCGCAGAACGCCACTGTGTCCCAGATGTTCGTCAAAGGCGAGAAGAGCGGAGAGGTCCTGCCGTTCGCCGGGGGAAGCGATAACGGGTCGCCCACGCAGATCTACATCTGCATGCCCTGCTTCACCGCCATCTCCAACCGGGCCAACCAGATCTCCATCGGCTACTACAACGAGGCCATGAAGAACCTCCGGGAGACAGAGGCCAGGCTCCAGAGGCAGATCGATGCCCTCTCCGTGTCCGTGAGGATGAGCAGATGATCGGGGACGACATGGTCGCGCTGCGCTGCAAGTACTGCGGCGCCCCGCTGTCCGCCGACGACGTGAAAGGCGACGGGGATTACGTCACCTGCCCGAGCTGCGGTACGACCCAGCAGAGGCTCGACGCGAAAGCGTACCTCGACCAGATGATGGCCCAGGTCCGCTCCTGGATCGGCAAGGCCGTCCCGGGCGGCATGGCGGTGGCCGGCGCGCAGAACGTCGACCCCGTGGCGAGGTACAACATCTGGACCCAGAGCGTGAAGCCGAAGATCGACATAGAGTACGGGGAGTACAGGTTCGCCCTGACCTCCTTCCTCTCCAACCCGATGCTGGTCATGCCCTTCACCGTGACGACGAGCGTCAGCCCTAAGCACAGCACCGAGAGGCTGTTCCAGTTCGCGGAGCAGATCAACGGGGTCTCCCCGCTGGCCGTAGACGAGGAATCCCAGGAGTACGTCAGGACCGCCAAGGGCCTCACCGACGCCTATGCCATGCTGGCGAACAACTCCAAGCTGTTCCGCGAGGACAAGCCCGGCAGGTACCTGCTGATGGTGAACAACTTCAACACCGCGGCGGAGGACTTCCGCGCATCCAAAGGCTACGAGCCTGCGGCAGTGAGGTTCGAGGGGCTGTCCCTGGCGTGCCAGGGATGCGAGAGGATGCTCAGCGGCGACATAACGAGCGCCATGGGCAGCTTCACGGCGGCCCTGACCAAACTGAACCAGGCAAAGAAGGACTGCATCACCAACATGAAGGTCGCCATCATGGGCCAGGCCGTGGCCACCGAGATATCGGAGGTCGAGGCGCTGAACGAGACCGCCAATGCCGTCAACGCATTGGGCGGCGACCCGCTGAAGAGCCTGTCCCAGGTCAGGAGACTGTTCACCGCCGACTACCCGAACGTGGGCAGGTGGGGGAGCGTCCTGAAGGACAAGAACAGGCTGGCCGAGGTCTTCGCCAACATGAAGGCCGCCCTGGCGTCCGCCACCGGCGGGCAGGGCGTCTGCATCGCGGCGGGGCCCGGGAACGTCCTGGTGCCCTTCTGGCAGGTATCGCTCGACTACAGCTTCCAGACCGGGTCGCTGTGGAAGAAGAAGGCCGTCGAGGTGAAGGAGGTGCTCCTGGTGAGCGCCGACTTCGTCATCGACTCAGGCTGCCTGGAGCGCCCGGCGGAGGCCGTCACCGACGTCTTCGCCGGCGCTTCCAAGTCCGGGTTCCTGGACAGGCTGTCCGGGAAAGAGGGGTCCATCAGCAACAGCGCCGGGATCATAGAGGTCGTGAAGAGCGCGGCCCCCAACTCCATCGGCACCAGGAAGGTGGTCGTGCCCCTCAGCACCAAGAGGGAGGCCGAGCTGATCGCGGAGAACTACGTGGCGAACGTCCAGAACCCCCAGCTCAAGCTCAGCAACCCCGACGTGGTGAGGCTGATCTACGTGCCGTTCACGCTCAGCGGCGAATCCTTCGAGTCCCCCGGCAACCTCAGGCTGAGGCCGGCCAGGGTCTCCAGGATGAAAGCATCCGAACTGATAATACTCAACGACTGAAACCGAAGAAAACGACAGCAGAGAAGAAGGGATCGAAATGACAGAGAACAAAGGGAACGCATACAGGATGAAGCAGGTCTGGACGATGTTCCTCGTCCTCCTCGCCGCCGCAGTAGGCATCATCCTCTACTGGGGAGCTGACACATCCGCATCGGTCGCCGCCGGCGCGGTCATCCTCATCATAGGCATCGCCGTTGCTGGCGTGGGCGCCACCCACTCCTCCGCGCCTGACAAGTTCGGGCCCGGCGAGATGCTTTCCAGGGTCGCCGCGGGGCTCGTCATAATCCTCATCGGAATCGTCCTCGTGATCACCGAGTACTGCGACCTCTGGGTCGCCGCGGTCGTGTTCATCGTCGGCATCGCCCTGATCGGGCTCCTCGCCGCGACGAACAACAGCAAGCACAGCAAATACTGAACAGAAGGAGGCACACTCAATGGAAATGAACGGGAAGGACCTCGAGAACAACACCGAGAAGCAGATATCCGAGAACAGGACCCTCCCCTCCCGCATCGCGGGCTACATACCCATCTACAAAGGGTACAAGCAGAAGCAGCTCCGCCGCGAGGAGGACAGGGCGATCAGGGACATCGTGGCCAGGGAACTGACCGCGGTCAAGAACGACCTCGCCAACTCCGCGGCGGCCACCGTCGGCGACCTCGACGCGATGAGGATGTCCGAGAGGCTCAGGGCCAAGGTGGACCGCTACACCTCCCAGGTCAAGAAGACCGCCGTGGGCTACACCGGGTTCCACGAGGCGGTCAAGATCAGGGAGACCGAGCTGGACAGGGTCGTGTCCTTCGACGCCCGGCTGATCGACGGGATCGAGGCGCTCAAGAAGGAGACCGCGGACCTCACGAGGTTCGCCGACTCCGGAGAGGACATCAAGACCCCCATGAGGATGATCGAGAGGGACGTGGACGCCCTCATAGAGACTTTCAACCAGAGGGACGCGGTCATGAAGGGCATCGCGTCCGAGCAGGAGTGATCTTAATGGCATTCGGCAGCAAGAAGAACGAAGAGAAGAAGACCAACGTCGTCTACTGGGCGGACCAGGGCCCGGACGACATCATCTACGTCTCCCCGCACGACGACCTGAGGTTCTACACCTCGGTCACCGTCCCGGAGCATGCCGTCGCCCTGTTCATCAGGGACGGCCAGCTCCAGGGGGTCCTGGAGCCCGGAAGGCACCTGATCTCGTCGAACAACATCCCCTGGCTCACCAAGCTGTACAACGCGGCCCTGGGATTCAAGGAGACCCCGTTCAAGGTCCAGGTCGTGTTCATCAGCCTCAAGATCTTCAACGGCAAATGGGGCATCCGCTCCATGATCAAGGCCGCCAAGGAGTACGAGGTCCCGATCACCCTGATGGCGAACGGCGACTACCAGTTCCGCGTCGCGGACGTGAGCGTGTTCTACACCCAGGTCCTGGGAGGCATGAAGAGCTACACCACCGGCGATGTGAACCAGTTCATGAGGGGGTTCATCTCCGAGCAGATAATCCAGCAGCTCAACCAGCAGTACTACATGGACGTCATGGCCAACCTGGAGAAGGCGTCCACCGGCACCAAGATCCTCATCGACCCCTACTTCCAGCAGAGGGGGATCGAGCTCGTCGCCCTCAAGATCAACGAGGTCTCGACCACCGAGGAGGAGAAGAACAAGGTCTTCGAGTACCTGCAGTTCAGCTCCCAGAACGGAGAGGCCTTCAAGCGCTACGAGGTCATGGACAGGATGGCGGACGCCATCGGCGACTCCCAGGGAGGGGCCGCCATGGGCGCCGGCATGATGCTGTTCCCGCAGATGTACCAGCAGCTCAACCAGCAGCCGGTCCAGGGCGTGAACGCGCAGCAGCAGGCCCCCCAGGCCCAGCAGGTCATGTGCCCGTACTGCGGGTCCCTGAACACCTACCCGTACAAGTTCTGCAACAACTGCGGCAAGCCCTCGCCCATGCAGCAGCAGGCGATGGGCCAGCAGGCCCAGCAGCCGGCGGCCCCCGCTCCGGCGCAGCCCGCCGCGGCGCCTGCCCCTGCGGCCGCGGGAGCGCCCAAGGCGTTCAAGATCTGCCCGTACTGCGGCGAGAGCCTCGAGGGCCTCAAGAAGACCCCCAAGTTCTGCCCGTACTGCTCCGAGCAGCTCTACTGAAAACCTTTCCGTGGCGGGGATGCTCCCCGCCCCTTTGTTCATCTTCCGGAGTGGGTCTCATTGTGCAACGGCGACGACGGATGGTCCGGGATGGGGATGTGGCTCTTCCCCCCGCTGTTCTACAGGTACGGCGGCGGTGCGCCGCAGAACGGGAAGGAGGAGGCGGAGACCAAGGTCATGTGCCCGGTGTGCGGCGCGCTGAACTCCTATCCCTACCGCTACTGCTCCGAGTGCGGAAGCCCCTCACCCATGGAGAAATACGCCTCCTCCGCGCGTGCGGAGAAGCGCAGGTTCTCGTTCTGCCCGTTCTGCGGCGGGGACATCCGCGGGCTCTCCAAGCCCCCGCGCTACTGCCCGTACTGCGACGAGCGGTTCTTCTGACCGGGGCAAGGTTCAATACGGGCACGCCCCATGGGGAACCCCATGGAGAAGATGCTCCTGGATACGATCGACCTCGCGGTGAAGGCGGGGGAGATCGTCCTCTGCGACGAAGATTTCAAGGTCGGCAACAAGGGGACCAAGGAGAACTACGTCACCTCGACCGACATCAAGGTGCAGGATTATCTGAAAAAGGAGCTCACCGCGCTCATCCCGGGATCGTACTTCATGGGAGAGGAAGGGGACCTTCCCGAGAAGGACTCCGGGCTCATCGGGAGCGACAGGTGGGTGTGGATCGTCGATCCCATCGACGGCACCGCCAACTACGCCCGCGGCATGGACAACAGCGTCGTTTCCATCGCGCTGATGAGGCGCGGGGAGGTCGTCCTGGGAGTGGTCAGGCACCCTTACCTGGACCTGACCTTCTGGGCGTACAAGGGGCAGGGGGCGTTCCTCAACGGGAAGCCCATACACGTGTCGGACCGGAGCATTGAGCACGCCATGCTCGCCACCGCCTGGTCCGCATACGACAAGTCGAAGGCCCCGGCCTGCTTCCGCATCGCCGAGAAGCTGTACAGCGTCTGCGAGGACATCAGGAGGACCGGCACGGCCGCCTACGAGCTCTGCCTCCTGGCCAAGGGCGCGGTCGACATCTACTTCGAGATCAACCTCTCGCCGTGGGACTACGCTGCGGCCTCCAGGATCGTCGAGGAGGCCGGAGGGCATATCCGCTCCCTCGACGGAGGGGTCCATCTCTACGGTCCCGGCCCCGTCATCGCCGGGAACACCGCTGAGAACACCGATTACGTGCTGAAGGCCGTGGAGCAGGAGATCGGAGCGCCCGGGGGCAGGGGGTTCTGACCCCCGGACCCGCGATGATGTCCAGAGTTCAAATTTAATTGTTTTCGTAGTATTGTTGCTGAAATCGTAACAAAATCAAGGAATTGCGATAAAATGCATCCAATAACTGCGAAAAAAGAATGTTATATATACCTGATATGCAGATATATGCTACAGGAGGCGCGTACCAATAGGGAAACAAAATACGCTGGACATCCGCGATGCGATCGGGTTCTTTTCGGAGCAGACCGCCAAATGCGGCGCAGGGCCAGTCGGCGCGCCGGTTTGGAGCGCAATCTGAACGGGATCGCGCAGAAAGCGGCCAAACTCATTAGTAAACCGGAGCAAGGTTCCGAGATCCGAACGACGGACGGGCGTTATGACCGTCGCCTGCTGCTCGGAACCCCGAGTCCATTCCCGTTTCTTCGCAAATCATCATCTTGTAAGGGCATTTAATCCGATACAATTTTACGGATACCGCCCGATGAGATGCTGATGAAAGCATCCGAGCAGTTCCGCCTGAACGCGGACGGCCTGACGGCCGACGGATACCACGCCCTTGAGCCGGCGGCCAAGAAGGCCATGTACATATCCGACGCCATAATGGCGGCCGTCCTTCTGGCTATTTTCGCGTTCACCTATCCGCACATAGGAGATGATCTCGGTTGGCTGAGGATCGCATACACGGCCGCCACGATAGCGCTGCTGGTCCTGCTCGCGGTCTACCCGGGCATATACTACGTCCGCTACCGCTACCGCATCGACAGCGACAAGGTCGAGGTGCGCAGAGGGGTTATCGTCATCACCCACACCCTCATCCCCATCGAGAGGATCCACGAGGTCACCGTCACCGTCGGGCCGATCAACGGCCTCTTCGGCCTCGCCGATGTGGAGATCGTCACCGCCGGAGGCACCGAGTCCATTGAACACCTGGACAGCAGGACCGCCGAGAGCATCGCCGCCCGCCTGAACGAGGTCGTGGTCGGGATCCTGAAGGAAAGGGACTGAATGGAACAGAGGCAGTACAAGAACAGCGGCGTCGTCATCGCGAAGAAGTTCATCGTTTTCGAGATAGCGATAATAGCCGTCATCTGGGGCGCGGAGGGCCTGCTGTCCGATGAAGCGGACCTGGGCCCAGCCTGGCAGGCCCTGATGTGCATCCTGACCGCGCTGAACGCGTACAGCTGCTGGTACATCGTGGAGCACACGGTGTTCACCTTCGACGGGAACAAGCTGACCGTCAGCGGTAAGTTCGTCTCGAGGAACAAATCGGAGATCCAGTATTCCAGGATGGCCTCGGTGGGGATCACTCGCGGCATCCTGGACAGGCTGCTGGGCGTGTCCACCCTGACCTTCAACGTGAACTCAGGCGTGAACTCGTCCGCACCCGACGCCACCCTCTGCATCGAAAAGGAGGAGGCCGAAAGGCTGCGCACCTACCTGAACGGCGTGATCTTCGGAATGAGGCAGGAGGATGCGCCTCCTCAGGAGACTGCAGACGATGCCCGGATGCCTGATGCCGGGGTGCGCAGGGAATCGCTCGTGAAGGTCACCAACCGGGAGATCATCGTCCACAGCTTCCTGTCCCAGTCGTCCCCGCAGCTCCTGCTGGCACTTGCTCTGATCGTATGGGGCGCATGGTCCGCGCTGTCGGAGAGCGTCGGCGGAGGATACATTGCGCTCTACCTCTTCATGCTGGAGGAGGTCATCCCGATGATCTCCGTCTGCTGCCGCTACTACAACTACCGCATAGAGCGCGCCGGCGACACCGTGGTCGTGGAGTACGGCATGTTCACCCAGAAGACCGTCTCCTTCCGCGAGAACAAGGTGAACTCCGTCCGCATGAGGTCGCCCGCCCTCGCCCGCGCGCTGGGTCTCTGCACCCTGGAGGCTGAGGTCGTCGGCACCGCCAACGGGAACGGCGACGATACCGTTCCCCTGCTGTGCCCGATGAAGAGGAAGGAAGATGTCCGGGCGCTGCTGGAAAGGGCCCTGCCGGAATTCGCATCGCAGGCCGGCACCGTGCCCCAGCCGAAGGCCGGGAAGCACATCTGCATCCTCTACTGGTCGACCGCCGCCGCCCTGTTCGCGGCCGCGGCCGGCATCTCCTGGTACCTCCTCGATGACAGCGAATACAGCATGCTGGCACTTCCGGCAGCCGCTGTCCTGCTGCTCTCTGCGGCGGGCTCGGCAGCCTACGGCCTGTGCGCCGCCGGCCTCCGCGCCTTCGCTTCGGACGGGAGCATCTTCATCTTCGTCACCGGGGGCTTCGACCGGTCCGAGACCCGCTTCAATTACGACAAGGTCCAGTCCGTGGACATCCTGGCGGGGCCGATGGAGCGCCGCAACGGGGTGTGCAGGTGCTCCGTGAGCATGCTGTCCGCCCGCGGGTTCTCCACGGTCACCTCCGGGAGGTTCTCGGAGGATGATCTGAGGGCCGTGCCGGGCACTGTCATGGCCAGGATACGCGACGGAAGGTACGACTGGCGCCGGTACTCCTGAATTCCGCGGTCATTTTTATTACAGAGAAGCGGTTCTGGGACCCATATGGCAGATGACTTAGGCAAGTACATCACCTCGATCCCCGATTTCCCCAAGAAGGGGATCATCTTCAGAGATATCACCACCCTCATCTCGGACCCCGAGGGGTTCAGGAAGTCCGTCGACGGGCTCGCGCACATGGTCGACGGCATGAAGATCGACGTCGTGGTCGGCTCCGAGTCCAGAGGGTTCGTCTTCGGGGCCCCCGTTGCCTACAAGCTCGGCCTGGGCTTCGTCCTCGCCAGGAAGAAGGGCAAGCTCCCCCGCGAGACCATCTCGGAAGAGTACGGCCTCGAGTACGGCACCGCCACCCTCGAGATGCACAAGGACAGCATCAAGAAGGGCGACAGGGTGTTCATCGTAGACGACCTCGTAGCGACCGGCGGGACCACCAAGGCCATCATCAACATGGTCGAGAGGCTCGGCGGAAAGGTCGTCAAGATTGGGTTCGTCATGGAGCTTGCAGGCCTCGGCGCCAGGGAAGGGGCCCTCAAGGGCTACGATATGGACAGCCTGATCATCTACCCGGGCAACTGAAAAGACCGATGTGCCAGCGCCCCGGCCATAGCCGGAGCGCCCATCGGCGGAAGGGCCTGCCGGGATTCGAACCCGGGTTGTCAGCTCCGAAAGCTGATAGGATCATCCTGGCTACCACACAGGCCCGGATTTTGATATCCTGACGGCGTATTAATACCGTTGTTTTCAGTTCGAACAGTCCAGGCAGACGCCGTGCCCGGCGGCCACGAACAGCGGGGAGACCGACTTCAGCGAGGCCTTCAGTGCGTTCCTCCTCGGTTCCGGTATCCTCGCCTCCCCGAAATCGTTTATGGCATCGTCCCAGGAGACCTTCCTGACCTTCCCGGCAGTGTTCCCGGTGGAGAAGAACAGGTCGGAGCTGTAGAAGATGCGGGTGTGCTCCTCGAAGAACAGCAGCCCGTCGTTCATATGCACCTCCGAGGGGTAGGCGACGAACTGGATGCTGACGCCCTCGGCTTCCAGCGGCAGGCCGGGGGCGGCCGCGATGACATTCCCCTCGTAACCGTAGCCTTTCAGCTCCCTGGCGGTCATCGCGGAGCATACGGCGGACACCTCCGGGAACTTCTCGTGGAAGAGACCGAGCGCCCCGTCCTCGTCGGATTCGTTATGCGAGATGAGGATGTATTTGAGGCTCCTGCCGGCCAGGATCCTCTCGATCTCCGGCATGTTCCTCTCGGCTTCGGCGACGGTCCCGGTGCAGAAAACCAGCGGGACGCGGCCGGCCAGCAGGTACTGGTGGATGGAGATCCCCGCTCTCTCGATGTAATCGGTGAACTGCCAGAGGTCCCCGCATATGTTGCAGGCCATGGTATCGCGATTCATATTCATCACTCGGACGGGCGCCTGGGTCTTCCGTTCCCCGGCGGCTCCTTCACCTTCCCTTCGCTGCGGAGCCTCATCATCTTCCTGCCGGCCATCATGTATCCGCGGTCCTCCCCCGCCTTGTAGAGCTCAACGGCCTTATCGAAATCGGCCTCCACGCCCAGCCCCTTCTCGTAGCAGGTCCCGAGGTAGTACTTCGCCGGGATGAAGCCCCTGTCGGCGGCCTTGGTGAGCCATTCGACGGCCTTGGGATAGTCGACCTCCGTCCCGCGCCCGCGGTAGTACATCATGCCGAGCTCGAACTGGGCGTACTTGTACCCCTGGGCCGCGGACTTCGACAGCAGCTCGACAGCCTTGGCCGGATCGAGCTCCACGCCCGTGCCGTCCCTGTAGAGCACGCCGAGGTTGCATTGGGCCTCCTTGGACCCCTGTTCCGCCGCCTTGCGGTAGAGATCGGCCGCCGCGGCGAAGTCCCTGGCGACACCGCGGCCGTCCTCGTACAGCTTCCCCAGGTGGAACTGGGCCATCGCATATCCCTGGCCGGCGGCCTCCCGGTAGAGCTCCGCAGCCTTTTCCGGGTCCTGGGCAACGCCGGTCCCCTTCTCGTACGCCATCCCGAGGGCGTCCTGGGCGGAGGCCAGGCCCTGCCGGGCGGCCTTGGCGTACCACTCGGCGGCCTTCTCCGGGTCCCTGTCGACGCCCAGCCCGTTGGCGTAGTCCTGGGCCACGTAGAGCTGTGCCAGCGCGTCCCCCTTCTCGGCCGCCTTCAGGTGCAGGCGGTTGGCGGATGCAGTCCCCTCCGGGGTCCCGAGGGCGGAGAAACGCGTTGCCAGGGACCTCAACTCCTCCGCGCTCAGCGCGTCCGGGTCCTCCGGCCATGCGGGCGGGCCGTCCTTCTTGGCTGTCCTGGGCTCCGGCGCCTCGGCGCCGTCCTGCTTCCTCTTCTTCCCGAAACCGAACATTGGGATGCCTCGGAGGCATATGGCCCCGGCGTTAGAAGAAGGTTCGTAATGCGCCCTGCCGGCCTCCGCGGGTACGACCCATACATTAAAACCAGCCCGTGCCCATCGCCCGGATGATGTCAAAAGTTGTCATGAACGACGGTGCGGGAGGCGAACTCATGCAGGAGTTCATCTCCAAGCACATCACCTCGCATTTCCCCAAGATGGAGGCCGAGGTCCCCCTCGACTCCCTCGACGACTCGGCAGTGGTGGACGATATCGTCTTCACCATCGACGGGCATACGGTGAACCCGCTCTTCTTCCCCGGAGGGGACATCGGGAGGATCGCCGTGTCCGGCACCGTCAACGACATCTCGGTCATGGGCGCCAAGCCGGTCGGCCTGGCGAGCTCCGTGGTCCTCGAGGAGGGCCTGGACTCCGAGACCGTCGACAGGGTCATGCAGAGCATGGGCGACACCGCCCGCGAGGCCGGCGTCCCCATCGTCACCGGCGACACCAAGGTCATGGGCGCCGGCGAGCTCGATAAGATGGTCATCTCCACGGCCGCCGTCGGCAGGAGGTGGGACGCCCTCGACCATGACATGGAGGTCGCCAACTCCTACCGGAAGGTGGCCAGCCGCTGGTGCGCCGACTCCAACACCCGCCCGGGCGACGTCATCATCGTCTCCGGGTACATGGGCGACCACGGGGTCTCCCTGCTCTCCTTCCGCGAGGGCTACGGCTTCGACAGCACCGTGAAGTCCGATGTGCAGCCCCTCAACCGCATGATCGAGAAGGGCCTGAGGGTCGGCGGCATCGTCTCCATGAAGGACCCGACCCGCGGAGGACTCGCCAACACCCTCAACGAATGGGCCTCGAAATCCGGCGTGGAACTGCAGATAGACGAGGCCGCCATCCCCCTGAGGGACGGCGTGGTCTCGGCCTGCGAGCTCCTCGGGATCGACCCCCTGAGCATCGGCAACGAGGGGAAGTGCGTGATATCCGCCGTCCCCGAGATGGCAGAGGAGGTCCTGAAGGCCATCAGGGCCACCCCTGAAGGAAAGGACGCCGCCATCATCGGGAAGGCGGCGGAGGGCAAGAGCAGGGTCGTGCTGAACACCGAGGTCGGCGGCAGGAGGATCCTCGAGCCTCCGTCCGGGGACCCCGTCCCGAGGATCTGCTGAAAGGAGGCATGAAGAAATGGTCGATTTCCTGCCTTTCGAAGGCTACAGGCCCAATATCGGCGCCGGCGATTCCATCGCCGACTTCGTCTCGCCGCCGTACGACGTCATCGGCCCGGAGCAGCTGAAGGCGCTCCAGTCGAAGAAGCACAACGTCACCAACCTCACCCTGGAGCCGGACGCCGACGGCCGCTACCGCGGTTCGGCGCAGAGGCTCGAGTCGTTCATCGCCGAGGGCGCGCTCCGGCAGGACGGCCCCTCCTACTACCTCTACGACCAGACCTGGGACGAGAACGGCGTGAAGACCACCCGCAGGGGGCTCGTCGGCATCCTCAGGACCGAGGACTACTCCAAGGGGAACATCATCCCCCATGAAGAGACCTTCTCCAAGGTGAAGGCGGACAGGCTGAACCTCCTGCGCGACACCGAGGCCCACCTCGAGAGCATCTTCGGCATATACGAGGGGCTCGGGAAGGACCTGGACCGGAAGGTCGATGCCGCCGCCAGGCTCCGCTACAGGTACGTGGACCCCGACGGCGTGGAGCACCGCTACTCGCAGATCTCCGACCCCGCCGTCATCGAGGAAGTGAAGGAGAAGCTGAAGACCCAGAAGATGCTGATCGCCGACGGCCATCACCGCTACGAGACCGCTCTCAACTACGCCAAGGAGAACCCCGGCGACGAGGCCAAGCAGTACGTCCTCTGCACCATGGTGTCCCAGGACGACGGCGGGCTGGTCATCCGCCCCACCCACCGGCTGATCGACGCCGGGGACATCGGCGAGACCACGGCCGTCAAGAAGATCTCCAAGGCCATGAGGACGGAGGAGGCATCCTCGGTCTCCGACCTGAAGGAGAAGCTCCCGCAGCACCTCTTCGGCATGATCTTCCGCTCCGGGAAGTGCCTCCTTCTGGACAACATCTCCGAGGAGGACCCCATGATGGCGCTCGACACCTATGCGGCGCAGCAGAAGATCCTCTACGGCATCTACAAGAGCGACGAGGGGAAGTCCAAGATCTCCTATGACGCCGACATCGATTCCGTGGAGAAGTCGATGGCTGCCAAGGAGCACGACGCCGCCGTCGTCCTGAACCCGCCGAAGCTCCAGACCATCTGGGACCTCGCGGGCCGGGGCAAGAGGATGCCCAAGAAGACCACCTTCTTCTATCCCAAGATCTGGTCCGGCTGGGTCTTCTACAGGATGAAATGAGGGGGAGGGACCCCCTCGGGAAACGCAAACAGTTCCGGGGCCCTGCCGGACAGGGCCCCTTCTTTTCCTTCCGCCTTCAGACCTTGAAGAACTCCTTGACGTTGGGGCGGAACAGATAGTAGAGCACCACGATGCAGATCACCAGCTCGACAACGCTGATCCCCGATGAGATGGTGACGAGGGAGCCGACGATGCAGAGCAGGTAGATGATGACGCCGATGTACCAGAACACCGTGATCCCCTTGTAAAGGCCGACAGCGATCCCCAGGATGATCAGCCCTACGACGACGGCGATCGCCCCGGCGATTTCCAGGGCGCCTTCCGCATCATCGCGGGATATGTCCGCCTGGTCCAGTATGGCGTCGGTTATCGAGTCCGCCCCGGCGACAAGAAGAGCGCCCATCGCCATCACGATCAGGGCGCTGATCATCGTCAGGACCGAGACGATGGTTATCATCAATGGTCTTTGAACCATGATTGTCATAACTTATTATCAAATTTTTTAGTCAATCGTTGATGATTGTATGGTCTATATTCAGGGCGGAAGATGCGTGCGCATCGCAAAATGCCGACGGATAAAAGAGTCTCCCCAGGAGACTGGGTCATATGATGCGCGGATGACGGAACGGACAGGGCGGAAACGGGCGATAGCCAGTGCTTCCGAGAGATGTAATAATTAAAAGTGGAGCCGCTGGAGGGAATTGAACCCTCGGCCTACGCCTTACCAAGGCGTCGCTATACCCCTTAGCCACAGCGGCCTCTGCACTTCTGCCTTATCCCCCTTTCCTATTTAATGCTTGTTCGGGACGCTGTCCTAAATATCCCCCTAGGCATAGGGTGTGGCCATGAAGAAGGAGATGAGCTCGTTCGATGTCCGCTCGGTCGTCGGCGAGATGGCCGCGCTGGAGGGCGCCCACATGGACAAGATCTTCCAGTGGGGCGCGGGGAACGTCCTCTTCCGCATCAACACCAAGGACGGGAAGAAGGACCTTTTCTTCAAGGACAAGAAGTGGCTGTTCATCTCGCCCGACAGGCCCGACACACCGACCGTGCCGACATCGTTCGCCACCTTCCTGAGGAAGTACATCACGAACGCCAGGATCGGGAAGACCCGGCAGATCGGATTCGACAGGATCGCTGAGACCGAGCTCTTCAAGTCCGACGGCGAGTACCGGCTGGTCTTCGAGATGTTCGGCGGCGGGAACGTCCTCCTGCTCCAGGACGGGAAGATCGCGAACTGCCTGACCCAGAGGACCTTCAGGGACAGGGTCACCCGCCCCGGCGAGGAATATGCCATGCCGAGGGAGAGGTTCAACCCGCTGGAGTCCGCGCCCGAATCCTTCGCCGAGACGTTCCGCTCGTCGGACGCGGACACCGTGAGGACCCTTGCCACCGTCGCCAACCTCGGAGGGCAGTACGCCGAGGAGGTCGTGAAGAGGGCCGGCGTGGACAAGAAGGCGAAGGCCTCCGACGTCCCGGACGCCGACATCGCCAAGATGTACGCGGCCATGGAGGACATCGCGAATTCCGTCAAGACCTCCCCCAGCCCCACGGTCTTCAAGGAGAACGGGAAGATCGTCGACCTCGCGCCTATCGACCTCCGCATCTACGACGGCTGCGAGAAGGTCCCGGTCTCCAGCATCTCCGAGGCCATCGGGATGCTGATGGCCCAGAACTCCGAGGAGGAGACGGAGGAGGCCACCGATCCAGAGATCGAGAGGCTCAAGAAGAGGATAGCCAAGCAGAAGGAGACGGTGGACGCCTACCGGGTGGAGGCCGAGAGGCTCAAGGCCGAGGCCGATTCCCTCTATACCGAATACCAGAAGGTGGACGAGCTCCTGAACGTGCTCTCCGAGCAGTCCGCGAAACTGTCCTGGGACAGGCTCACGGAAGGCGCCCTGAAGATCCCCTGGGTCGCATGGATCGACCCGTCCAAGAACACGGTCGCCGTGAAGATCGGGATGCTGGAGCCCGAGCTTGATTACACCAAGGGCATCGACGGCAACGCCTCGGCCATCTATGCCAAGGGGAAGGAGCAGTCTGCCAAGGCGGATTCCGCCCAGAAGGCCCTGGAGGACTCCGAGGCGGAGCTGGCCAAGCTGCAGAAGGGATTCGACCGCAGGATCAGGGCCCAGGCGGAGAGGGCGAGGCCCAGCAAGCAGTTCTGGTTCGATTCGTTCAAGTGGTTCATAACATCGGGCGGCAGGCTGGCCGTCGCGGGCAGGGACACCCGCTCCAACGACCAGGTCGTCAAGAAGCACATGAAGGAGGAAGACGTCTACGCCCATGCCGACATCCACGGAGCGCCGTCCGTCATCGTCAAGGACGGCCTGAAGGCGTCCGAGGAGGAGCTCAAGGAGGCCTGCTGGTTCGCACTGGCGCAGTCGAAGGCATGGACCGCGGGATCGCCCGAGGGCGCCGCCTTCTGGGTATATCCGGACCAGGTCAGCAAGACCCCGAACGCGGGCGAGTTCGTGCCCAGGGGCGCGTTCATCATCCGCGGGAAGAGGAACTACGAGTACCACCTGCCGCTGGAGATGGGAGTGGGGGAGATCTTCTATCAGGGAGAGAGGAAGGTCATGTGCGCCCCGACTCCGGTCATGGAGAAGTCCTCCGAGAAGTACTTCGTCATCCGCCCCTCGAAGACGAAGGACCACCGCATGGCCGGGGAGATCGCCAAGGCGCTCGATGTCCCGGAGGAGGAGGTCTCGAGGATCCTGCCTCCCGGAAGCATCGAGACCGTCAGGAAGGTATGGCCGAAGGAGGCTGAGGAGAAGGAACCGGAAGGACGGGACGGAGGAGGCTCCGGGGACGAATGACCCGGATCCCGCAGAGAAACGTTGCGGCAGCCGACCGGACAGCATGATGCAAATCGCAATTTGAGTTTTAAGAAAACTGATGAAATATAGATTTTAAATTTTAATAAAACTGGGAAAATCCGACGAATCAGTTTTAATATTTCTGATTACATCAATAATGCTGGCTATATGGATAGAATCTTCAAAAGAAAGATCTATGATGACCTCCTGAAGTGGAAGACCGAGTCCCGCGGAAGAACTGCGATCTTGATAGAGGGGGCAAGGCGCGTAGGGAAGACCACCGTGGTGAAAGAATTCGCCAGGAACGAGTACAGATCGTTCATCTACATCGACTTCCTCCGCAAGCCCAGGGACATCATCAGGATCATCGAGGACAATTACGGCGATCTCGACAGGATGTTCCTCCTCCTGCAGCGCCTCACGGGAGTGACCCTCTACGACCGGAACAGCGCGGTGGTCTTCGACGAGGTGCAGAACTATGCTCCCGCCAGACAGCTGGTGAAGTACCTTGCGGAATACGGGAAGTACGACATCATAGAGACCGGCTCGCTGATCTCCATCTGGAAAACCGTCAGAGACATATCCATACCTTCCGAGGAAGAGATCATCGTGATGCACCCGATGGACTTCGAGGAGTACCTCTGGGCGAAGGGAGACACAGGCACCGTTCCGTTCCTCCGCGAGTCGTTCCGGAAACTAATCCCCCTCGGCCCCCTCCACAGGAAGATCATGCAGGAATACGCCGACTACATGCTCGTCGGCGGCATGCCTCAGTCGGTCGACGCGTTCCTCTCCGAAAGAAGCTTCGCCGCGGCGGAGAAGGCCAAGAGACTCATCCTCCGCATCTACACCCAGGACACCGCGAAGATGATCGGCGGGGACATGACCGACACGGCGATCTTCTCCAACATCCCGGGAGAGCTGTCCCGTCACGCCAAAACGTTCAGGCCGTCGGACGTCAGGAAGGGGTCCCTCGCGGAGCGCTACCTGGGCAACGTGAAATGGCTGGAGATGTCCAGGATGGTCAACGTATGCCGCTGCGCCACCGAGGCCGCGCCCGCCCTGCCGCTGTCGGAGAATTCAGGGTCCTTCAAAATCTACATGGCGGACACGGGGCTCCTTTTCACCGCGGCGTTCAGCGGGAACGTTGCCGACCCCGAGATCGTCTACAGGGGCCTTGAGAAGGGGGACCTGAACGTCAACAGGGGGATGTTCGCCGAGAACATGGTGGCCCAGGAGCTCGCCGCCCTGGGTTACAGGCTGACATTCTTCACGTTCTACGAGGAAGGGTCGTCGAATCTGCATGAGATAGACTTCCTGATCTCTGACGCCGAGAACCTGGTGCCCATAGAAGTGAAATCCGGCCTGTCGGGGAGGCATGTTTCCCTGGACCGCTTCATGGAAACATACCGCCCTCAGGGGGAGAGAGCATACGTCATACATTCGAAGGACCTGAGGGTCGACGGCGATGTGGTCTATCTGCCGATCTACATGACCATGTTCCTTGACCGGAGCAGCTTCGGAACTGTTCTGGCCGCCGGAGAGGAACGCCTGGACGGATATCAGGAACGGGCGATGCGGCTGTCGGAAACAGATCGGGAGGAACGAACGAATCCACCGGAAGGCCGAATGCCGCTGACTCAGGCCGGGAATCCGCCGAGGGATCCACGATAATGAAAGGCTCTGGAAAAAATCGTCCACCGGGAAGCGTCCAGGCGAAAAATGAACTGATGGTTGATGGCGGGCATATTGGGATTCGAACCCAAGTCTAGGGCTCCGCAAGCCCCTAGGATATCCAAGCTACCCCATATGCCCGTGGAAATGTGTGTGCGGATGTTCCTTGTTCGAAGGTAAGCGGTTTTGCCTTCATGCCTCGGGGTGAGACATGTAGCGGGTGATGTATCCGGCGATCTTGTTCCTCATGGGGACGGACTGGACGTCGGTCAGGGTCGCGACCATTTCCTTGTTCGCGTCGAAGTCCTTGCCGAAGGCCTGAGGGTACTTGTTGACAAGTTCGATGGATACTCTCTTGATGTAGGTGGGTCTGATTCTTCCCATATCTTTCACCGAGCGAAGCGTCCCATGGAAGTTCTGTATTTAAACCTTTACGGGACGTTTTCAGTGCTGATGCCGGGCCCGCAGTCAGTCGTCCTTCAGCTCCGTCCTGGGGTGCCCGCAGGATTTCTTCCCCTCGGGGCATCCGGTGGGCTGTATGCAGCCGGGGCCGGCGTTCCTGAAGATGATCGGCGACACCTGCTTGCAGAGCGCCAGCATCTGGTCAGCCATCTCCCGGATCTCCCACTGGGCGCGGTTGCAGCACCTGAGTGAGAAGAAATGCCTCAGCTCCCTGGCGTTCATGGTGACGGTGATGTTGGTGGTGCAGGCGTTGGGCAGAACGTAGCGGGCATCCTCCGCCGGGATCCCGAGGTCCTCCAGCTCGGCATAGGCTTCCCATATGCCCTTCATAGCGTCCTCGTACACCTTCCGGGCCTCCGGGTCCGCCTGAACGGTCTCCGGGACCACGTAGGTCGGGTCGCGGAGGGAGACGTACCTCTGCGACTGCTGCGAGAACGTGGCTATCCTGTGCCTGACCAGCTGGTGGGTGAGCGAGCGCGACACGCCCTCGACCGAGAAGGTGAAGACCGCGTGCTCGATGACCGAGTCGTGGCCCATGGAAACGACGTGCTTCAGCGTCTTCTCCGGCTGCACCTCGTCCTCCAGCACGGAGGCGGGCTTCTCGGAATAGCATGACCTGGCTGCCGCCGCGCAGATCCTGTCCGCGTCCGGCGTGTATGCGAGCAATTTGACTATCATTCCCCGTTCCCTTCCCAGAAACTCGATTTCACGGCGGCCAGCCTCTGCGGGTCCGTCAGGTCGGCCAGCCTGACCGTCCTGATGTCCCCGCCGATCAGCCTCACGAGGCCGTCCACGTGGCCGTCGCCGACCACGGCGACAGTGCGCTCATGGGTATCGGCAGCCCTCTTTATGACCTCTGCCATGTGCCTGTTCCTCTCGTCTATGAGCACGCGGACCAGGGTGGGGTACTTCCTGCGCATCCCCTCGATGTAGGCGGCCTGGTCCTTGGAATACTCCTCCTGGGTCTTCTCGACCTTCTTCCTCCCGAAGACCCGGTCGCCGATGCCGGAGAGCCGGTACCTCATCTTCTCCGCGGCCGGCATCTCCCGCCACATGCGCATCATGGCCTCCTGGGCGTCGACGTCGGCGCAGACGATCTCCGCGCCGGCCTCCCTGCCGGCGGCTATCGCCGCCGCCATGTCGGCGCCGGCGGAGACCCCGTTCTCGGCGGACATGCGCTCCTGGTACTTCGCGGAGCTGCGGTAGATCGGAGGGGCCTTCTTCAGGCGCTCCTCCCTGTCCGCGTCGGGGTCGATCCCGCGGGCCTCCAGGTCCCGGCGGAGGGCCTCCCTGTCCCCGGTGAGAGCATGGTAGCGCATCTCGTCGAGCTCCACGCACACCGCGTCCGGCCAGGAATGCTTCACCAGGAACATGACCGAGTCCCCGATGTTGAAGACGTGGCCGGTGCCGATGACCGTGAGGCTCATTTCCTGCTCTTTTCGGGCTCGCCGTCGACGAACCTGCCGCGGTAGCTCGGGCGGCCGTCGGAGTACTCGGCGCTGCCGGGCCCCTGCTGCTTCCCTTCGACGAAGACGCCCTCGAAGACGTTCCCGTCCTTGTCCACCAGGGAGCCGAGGCCGTTCGCCATGCCGTCGATGACGTCGCCGGTGTAGACGGAGCCGTCCGGCCAGGAGATCGTCCCCTCGCCGGTGGCCTTCCCGCGGACGATCGGGCCGCGGTAGGTGCCGTTGTCGGGGGTCTTCTGCACGCCGGAGAAGCCAGCGGCCTTCTTCTTGGGCTCCTTCTTCTCGACGTACACGATCTTCTCCTTCACGACCGGCTCGGGGACCACGTAGGGCTTCCCGCAGGAGAACTCCCCGGAGAAGACGGAGCCGTCCGCCTTCCTGAGGACCCCGCGGCCGTCGTAGCGCCCGTTCCCGAAGCCGCCCTGGTAGGAGGAGCCGTCGGGGTACGTGATGCTGCCCTGGCCGTCGTAGCGGCCTCCGAGGAAGCCGCCGGAGTACTTGGTGCCGTCGGCGAGGCTGAGGAATCCCTGCCCTTCGTACCTCCCGTTCACGAAGGTGCCCTGGTAAGATGAGCCGTCGGGGAATGTGAAGGTCCCCATGCCCTCGAGGCGGCCGAGCCTGAAGCCGCCGGAGTATTTCCTTCCGTCCTTCCAGACATACGAACCCTGTCCGTCGGGTATGTCCGCGGTGTCGAGGACCGTGCCGTCGTAGGCGCCGTCGGGGTATTCGATGTGTGCCATTTTCGCCATGTTGATTTTCCTGATGCCATCCGGGGATAAATAGGATGCCAGATGGCAGCGGCGGATTTTGCGACAGCCCCGAGGCGGTGACAGAAGGCGGAGAAGACGTCATCCCTGGGTCTGGGTCACCGGGCAGCTCTGTATCCACTCGCCGCTGTAGACGGCGCTGCCGTCGGGACCATAGAGGGTGCCCATCCCCTCCATCATCCCGGATACGAAACCTCCCTCGTACACGCGGCCGTCCGGCCATCTGAGGGTCCCGCGGCCCTGCATCGAGCCCCGGTAGAAGTCGCCCTCGTACTCAGTGCCGTCCTTCCAGCGCATGCGGCCGCGTCCGGTCATGTCGTCAGCGTCGAAGTCGCCCTCGTAGACCCACTTCCCGGGGACGCGGAAGGTCCCGCGGCCGTGCTTCATGCCGCTGTGCCAGCGCCCCACATATGAGTTCCCGTTGGACCAGCGGAACATGCCTAGGCCCTCCTCATCGCCGGAGGGGGAGACTTCGCCGATGTAGTAGCCGTTCTCGTAGTCTATGCGGACGTCGTCGGACATATGGCGAGAGGATGGACCGGCGGTTTATATCCGATTCGGAGAGGCCACATCGGGGGATACGGCCCTCCCCATGGACTCGGAAAGCAGGCCTGGCATCTTCGGTGCAGCAGACCCTTGGAACCGCCCCGGACCCGGACCGATCGGGCCTTAAGGCAAGGCCCCTGGGGCGGCAACAAGGCAATCCATAGATAGCCAGTCGAATCGCCAGTGAAATTATATTTCAATAACTATGTTATCATAAGGTCAATGTTCCCTGGATCATATATGATGGGCGGTGATGGCGACATCGATTCGATGACCGGGGCACCCGCATTCTTCACGACTTATGTGCAGACCGAGCAAAATGCAGGGAGCGCATGCCGCCGCAAACAGGAGGACAAGGAACCTGATCGACCCATCCTCGCTTGATATCGCCCCCTCCGAATATTCGGATTTCAGATCATTGTGCCTCGATATCTATGATTTCGTGGCGAATGAAGATCACGCCAATCTCTTCAAACTGAAATCCAATTTCCCCGAGAACAAGTTCACGATGTTCGGTAAGGCCCTTGATGCCCTGATTTCGGACTCATCCATTTCCAACGGGTTCTACGGATTCGTTGCAGGGCCGAGGCCGACGTTCATAGGGCCGGACGGCCGTCCGGAAGTTGACGGCCAGACTAAAGAAGGATGCGCAGAACGCATCGAACGCATCAAGGCCATCGATTCCGAAACCCACGGCATCCTCTCCCGCAAGGAGTTCTATAATCCTGCGTATGTGGTAGAGAAGACCATCACATCCATGGGGAAAGGGACCCAGAAGACCATTCTGGAAAAGTTCTTCATCGAGAATTGGGAACTCGACGACATCGTCGGCGTATACGGGTCCGGCGCATTGAGCACCATAGATGAATTCAGCAAAAGGTTCTCGAAAGACCCGTTGGATGCAGAGTTCTTTGATGAATGCAATGTGCCGTCCAACGTCATGATCTACCTGTGCAATCGGTCTCCGGCATACTACAGGCTGTTCCTGGTGAATTCCGATCCGGGATTCGGCGATGCCATGGAACGCATATTCCCGCTGATGCCGGGCACAGCATTGAAAGTGCGCCTCTTCCCTAATTCAGAAGAGAGTATCGACCTCAACAGCCGCGCCATGTCGTACCTCGAGGAGTATATGAAGGCCCATGAAGGGAATGGCAGGTGCTTCGTCTCGGCCCTCCTCGCATTGTTCGACAACGTGCCCATCAAGAAGACCCAGGTGAAATGGATCTTCGGTAGCATGTGCGAATGGTTCAGGATGCCTCACCCCGTGTTCGAAGAGTGGGGGCCTTTATTTGATGATTTCCTGGAGACGAAAAGCACAGTCAAGTTCCTCTCTTACGATAACATCGAGTCGGCATGTTCCGTTCTGAACGGCATCAAGGAGATGGGGTACGGAGCATCGGTTGAGAAGATCTACGTGAAATGCGGCCAGGAACTCCTATCCAGCGGCATCGGAAACCAGGAGGAATTGGAAGATTTCCTGCTCAAGTACACCGGATTCCGTGTCGATAACGGACGCATCCTTGCCGGAGGTTCACTGAAGGAAGCGATCGAGCATTTCATCAGGGACGTCAAGGTCTATAACCCGGAGCACCTCAGGAAATTGTATATCCGTCGCTGCGGAGGCCCGACTGAGCAGATTAAACCGATCATCGACTCCATAGACATCGGCAAGTTCGCTACCGGCAATGAACTGACTCAGGAAGAGGCCCGGAGCATAGAGGAAAAACTGTCTGAGTACGAGTGGATATCCAAAGACAATGCCAGGTCCATATTCGCGGACCTCCACGAACTCGAGGACAAATTCACCGAGATGAACATGCACAGGCTCGGTTTCACGAGCATGCAGGACGTATATTTCAGAGCCAAGTACTCCTCGTTCGGCGAGTGCGTCCTGAAGTGCGAGTTCGTCGGGGACGAGATATACGTGGACGAGCGCAAGTTCAGGCTGAAGATGGACTGCAGCGCGTTCAGGCTCGAAGTCGAGAATCTGGAAAGATACCTCCACTGGATCCCTGTCTCCAAGTACAGGTACATCAATCTGGACTCTCCGAAAAATGCCAGATTCGCTGAGATATTGGTCGGATACAAGGAAAAGATAACGGAACTATGCAAGCATTAGTTCACTACGCCTTATTCCCTGAAGAACATGAAGATCGGCATCCCGGAGATCGATGACGATGATTACGGCATTGAGTTCTACGATGCGATGCTCATCGCCTCTAGAGCTAACCATCAGAACCTGGCCAAACAGCGTTTCTACTTCATACCCTCCGATGTCACAGGGTTCGGAGCGACCGCTCCGGAGTTCATACGTTATATAATCTACAACAATAACGGGCAGGCAACAGTAAGCGAACTGCAGGACATCCTGGAGTCCGAATACGGGATAACGGCAAACATTAGCGTGGTGAGGACCCAGGCAAAGCTTTCGGCAAAGTTTTCGACCTGCATATTCTCAGAAGAAACCGACACCGCATACCTAGACAGCGAGATTTACATGGAAGCGATTAGAAATGACCGACGACGTCATCGTGAACAAACCGGGCGTGATGCAGACCGATAAGACCAAGACCGTGGTGATAGCGAGGAAATCAGAGACTTTCCCCGTCTACCGTGTCCCCCTCAAATACCTGTACTACAACAAAGAGAACGACCGCATCTCGACCGAGATTGTCCGCTACACCGAGGAGAACGGATGCGACATCGACAAGTTGTTCGACGAGGACCGCGAGAGATACAATCAGGTTCTGGAGGATATCATCGTCAAATCGAAACCGGATGCCATCGTCAAGACCCAGAAAAGCATCGCCACCCGCGGGCAGGACAACCCCGGCGTCACGCTCAGGGACGGGCGCGTCGTCGACGGCAACAGGAGGTTCAGCTGCCTCCGGAGGATCCAGAGGGACAGGAAACAAGAACAGTTCTTCGAGACGATAATCCTCGATTACGACTACAAGAATGATTACAAGTACATCAAATCGCTCGAACTCGAGCTCCAGATGGGCGTAGACGAGAAGGTCAAGTACGATCCCGTCGACAAACTGTTCGGCGTGTACAACTCAATCCGCATAAAGAAAGCGTTCACGGTCGAAGAATATGCTGCCCTGTTCGATGATTACTCCGTGTCGGATGTGAAGAAGGACCTTGCTTTGGCAGACCTGATGAACGAATACCTTGAGTTCCAGGGAACACCGGGCAAATACTACATCGCCAAGGATATGGACCTCCAGGGAACGCTGTTCGAGATCCCGGCCATCCTCGAGAAGGTGAACAAAAAGGACCCGGATCTGGTGGACGATGTGAAGACCCGCATATTCGCCAGCATCTGCGCCGGAGTCACTCCCAGGCTCAACCTCTTCATGAGGGACATCAAGGAGGTCATCGAAAAAGGAGACATCAAGAAATACCTCGATGACACCCAGGAAGCGGTCGACGAGACCATCCAGGCGCTCGATGAGAAGCCGATTGAAGATTACAACGATCTTGCCGACGGCATCAGGACACGCGACGACATCAAAGACAAACTGGTGACCCCTGTGGTGACCCAGAAGAAGGCTGTGGACTCCAGAAAGCTCAAGAAGGCCCCGCTGAAGAACTCGAATGAGGCCCTGATAGAGCTCAATGCCGTCCGCCTTGAATCCGTGTCCGAGATGAACGAGGATGACCGCAGGGAGCTCAAGAACGTGCTCGCCATGCTCGATGACAGGATCGCCGAGATAAGGAAGAGACTTGACGCTTAAATCCATAGACCTGAAGCCCCAGTACATCTCGCTCGAAGATGACGTGGCCGATCAGTTCTACATCCCCGTGATGAGCAACTGCACCCGCTTCGATAGGATATCCTGCTATTTCACCCTGGATGCTCTCGCGAAGTACTGCACGGGACTCTATTATCTCGGCAGGAACAACGGACGCTTCCGCCTCCTGATATCCCATGAGGTGTCCGAGGAGACGTTCAACGCTATCAGGGAAGGATACCGCCTGAGCCAATACCTGGACGGGATGGTGAAGGAGAGGATGCGCCAGGAGCTCAGCCTGGAGGATACGGTCAAACTGTCGAACCTGGCATACCTGATGGAGTGCGGCCTTGTGGAGATCAAGTTCGCCATGTGCTGCAACGGGCTCTTCCACGAGAAGTCCGGCTATGCTGAGGACTCCGAAGGCAACTGCCTATGCTTCAACGGATCGAACAACGAGACCAAGATGTCCTTCGACAGCAATTATGAGAAGTTCGAGGTGACAGCGTCATGGCTGTCCAGCGAGTTCGACAGAAGGAAGATCTCCGGCGAAAGGGAAGAGTTCGATTCGCTGTGGGGCGGAACGAACGTCCATGTGATAGTCTCCGATCCGCCGGAATCCTTCGACAGGTACTTGATGTCGGTGAACAAAGGGAAACTGTTCAGAGATGCACAGGAATACCTGAATGATTGTTTCTACCTCGATATCTCCGGAGGGACGATCCGCCTGTCGCTGCCCGAATCTGTCGAGAACCCGGGCAGGTTCAAGTTCAAACTGGCGGTCCAGGGCCTCGTAGACCGCATCGAGGGCAGGACCCTCGTGATGAAGCCCGAACTGCCGACCCGCTCGGTAAGGTCCATGATGGACAAGGTCGTCAGGGAGGCGGGCAAAGAAGACCGCGAGGTTTCCAAGAGCGACACGTTCATGAAGTATCTCTCAGAACACACTTCCATGGACCATCTGGCACTTCTCGGCATGTCGATAAAGCAGAGGGACCCGGGCCATCGGGAATACTTCGAGATGTTCAAGAAGGAGGTATCGAACATCACGGCTAGCGGCCTCCGCGACGAGCAGTTGTGGGACGCTTATTTCGCGTACAGGCTGAAGAAGAGCGCCAACTTCTCAGTGCCGGGATCAGGCAAGACCGCCACCGCGCTGGGCATGTTCGCTTTCCTCAACCGGACGGCAGGTGTCGATAAGCTGATCGTGATAGGCCCTCTGAACTCATTCGATTCGTGGATCACTGAGTTCAGGAGGGTGTTCGGAACGAACATCCCCCTCGATGCCGTGACGAGCACGGACCTGAGGAACATAGGCGGGACCATCCAGTACCATGTCAGGTTCGATCTCGGCAGGCATAACCTGGTCCTGATCAATTACGAGGCATTCGAGCATAACCTGGAACTCACCGAGGCGCTCCGGAACCGTATCGATGACCGTACGATGCTGGTATTCGATGAGGTGCACCGCATCAAGGCCATCGGAGGGAAGCGTGCGGAAGGGGCGGTCCCCATAGCGAGGAACTCGAAGTACACCATCGTCATGACCGGCACCCCTATACCCAACAATTATGCGGACGTTTACAATTTCCTGCACATCCTCTACGGAGACGATTACGACGATTACTTCGTGCTCGGGCCCAAAGAGCTCTCGGAACTGAAGGGAGCGGACGCCAAGGATTTCAACAAGAAACTGCAGCCGTTCTACTGCCGCACCACGAAGAACAAGCTGAACGTCCCGCCGGCCAATATGGACAATGTGCTGAGCCTCACAGCCTCTGCGAAGGAGAACGATCTCTTCAGAAAGCTCCATGAGTCCAAGATGAACCCCCTGGTGCTTATGGTCCGCATCCTCCAATTGGAATCCAACCCGATCATGCTCGGGGAGACTGCCCTCGAGGGGATCGAGGCCTCCTCGTTCTCCGATGACGGGGAGAAGCCCAGGCTGGAGGGCATGCGGGCCATAGAAGGCGCGGAGGACCTGATGACATCCAAGACGAAGGCCTGTGTCGACCTTGTGAGGTCACTCGCCTCATCGGGGAAAAGCGTCATCGTATGGTGCATCTTCGTCAGGTCCATCCGCACATTGGCACAGCTGCTGGAGGCCGAGGGGGCCTCTGTCTGCACCGTTTACGGCGATACCCCCGACCGGCAGACGGTCATCGACGGGTTCAAATCGGGCAGATATCAGGTTATGATCACCAACCCGCAGACCCTGGCCGAGTCCGTATCCCTCCATAATGTCTGCCACGATGCGGTGTATTTCGAATACAGCTACAATCTGGTCCACATGCTCCAGTCCAAGGACCGCATACATCGGCTCGGCCTTGCAGAGGGGCAGTACACCCAGTACCATTTCCTGGAGACGCTGTTCGAGGACGATGGGAAGATGGTATCCCTTGACGAGGCCATACACGACAGCCTCGACCATAAGGAGAAGGTCATGCTCGATGCCATCGAGAACGACAGCCTCGAGCAGTTCGCCACCACTCGCGAGGAGATAGAGGACCTCTTGGCATCTATAGGGTTCGACAGCGCCAAGTTCGAATGAGTTTAGGGCAGGTCCCGTCGGCCTCGGTCGATCGTGTTCTGCCCGCTGACGACCTTCGCGATGTAAGTGTTCCTGAGCCAGAAGCACTTCTTAGTTTCCTCTCCGCCCTGGGGCGTGGAGAGGGTGTCTTTTTTGTTCTGACCGTGGGGCCTCACATGGGCGATGGGGCTGTCCTTCGTCTTGGGAAGATGCATATAATCACCGGCGATGATCTTCTCCTTTGCCTCTTTCCAAACCCTCTCAGCCTCCTCCAGGTCCTCTTTCGGCATGTTCCAGAACAGCGCCCTTTTGAACACCAGCCCCGCATCGGCCTCCTGGAACACGATGAACAGGAACTTCTTCGTGAGGTCCTCATAGAAGTCCGATTCCTCCCACTCCTGCGATGCCACATCGGTGTACTTGAACACCCTGAAGGACATGCTCTCCTTGGGGACCCCGTCCTTCTTCAGACGGACGGTCTTCACGATGACCCCCGCCTTGGTCAGCTCGTCGATGCTGTCCCCAGTGACCTTGAGCATCCTTCTCACGAGGAAAGCATACCGCGATTTGCCCTCGGACCCGTCGATATCGAGGAGCTCGGAAATCTCATCCACGGTCATCTCGTAGAATCCCTCGAACCTCGCGATGACCTCCTGCTCGAATGTGCGTTCCCTGCTCCAATCGCCCAGCGAATCTTCCAACCGCGTCTCCCCCCAGTGATTGAACAAGAACGTCACGAACGACGCCTTCAGCGCGAATGCCCTGCGCTGTGCCTTCACCGGAGAGAAGGGCTGCTCTGTAAGGTCTTTTCCGTGCCCCTGCCCCTTCGGCGCGGCCTCGAGGTACATGGTCATGCCGCAGGAGATATCCTCGGCCCTGCCATTCCTGACCATGTCCGAGATCTTGTTCCAGTCCTCGTGCATGATCCTCAGGTCGCTGTCGGTGAACTCGATTATCTTGCATTTGAGGAACGTGTAATCCAGACGGTTCTTCCCTTTTTCATAGAGGTAGAACATCAGGAGCATCCTCGAATCCTTCTCCATGAAGGAACCTTCGAAACCGCTGTCCAGGAGCGTCTTGTAGTTGATCAGGTTGAGGACCAGCCTCTCTTTCGCTACCAGGCCATTTTTCGATATCCTCTTCATCGGGGTCGTCTTCAGCTCCAGCCTCGCCTCTTCGAAATCCGGCACAGGTTCGTTGTTGCTGTCGATCCCGAAATACTCCGTCTCGACCAACTGGCCCAGACCGCCCTTCCCGTGCTTGGAATCCTCTATCCCGGGGACCGCCTCCCTCAGAGTGTGGCTAATCAGCTTCTCAGCGTACCTGAGGATGGATTCCGGATCCCTGTAGTCATAATCGACACGTCTGCTGGGCTTGGGCATAGCACGATTATATCGTATTCCAACGTAAATACTGCTTGTCCGATGCTGAAACGTATGAGGCCGTCCGTTAGGGACAAACGCTCTCCTGTCCCGCTCAATGAGAACACCGTGAAATCCATGCAGGGCAACCGCAGGAAGGACACGGGACCGGAGATTGAGGTCCGGAAGATGCTCCGGGAAATGGGATATCCGGGATACCGCCTGCAATGGAAGGCCCCCGGCCACCCGGACATCGCTTACCCGGGAAGGAAGATAGCCATCCTTGTGAACGGATGCTTCTGGCACAGATGCCCCAAGTGCAATCTCCCCATGCCGGAGCACAATCGCGATTACTGGACGAAGAAGTTCGACTACAATGTCCGCCACGACCGCGAGACGCTCGAAGCGCTGCAGGCCGATGGATGGACCGTCGTCGTGATATGGGGATGCGAGGTGAAGAAGGAGCCGAACCTGATCAGGAAGAGGATTTCCGCCGCTTTTTCCGGCCATCGATCTCCAGGATCCTCTCCCCCATCCTGGTGATGAGCGGGACCACGAGCGCATTCCCCATGCAGAAATAACGCTGGCGGTCGGTCATCCCGGTATCGGTCCATCCGGCCGGGAAGCCGTTGATCTTCTCTGCTTCCTCAGGGGTTATCATCCTGTACCTCTGGGTCTTCTCATCGAGGACTACATGGCTGGAACGGTTCTTCGTTCCCTCCGAGGTCAGCATCGTCCTCGCTGCGCGGCCGAGTATGTCCGGATAGGGTATCGCGCCTTCCGTGTACAGGTAGTGTTTTCCGTTGGAATGCTCCCGGTCGATCTTTTTGGCACCTTTCATGTATTCCCATTTCTGGAGATCGTCCTCGGCGATGTAGTACTTATCCGGAACGTCCGAATCCAGGAGCTTCCCGAGCGGCAAGCGGCACTCCTCATACATCGGCACATAGTCCCTTGTGTACACATCGTGGCCCTGCATCACGCCCGCATGATAGAAGTGCCCGCTGAAGTTGTCCGATATATCAGTGAGATCCCCGTATTTCTCGCAGGAGACCGAGTAGACCTCCATGGAATTCTCAGGGACCTCCTTCTCCATCGGGAATTTGGTCGCGAAGAAACCGGTCTTGGTGAGTATTTTCTCCGGGCCCTCGTTCAACCGATCCTGAGCGAACGCATGGTCTTTTCTGCAGCCGAATATGAACGTCCTCCTCCTACGCTGCTGGAATCCGTAATCGGCGGCATTGATCACACGCCACTCCACATAATAGTCCTTGTCGGCCAGGCACCTGAGGATTATCGCGAAATCGCGCCCCCGCTGGTTGACAGGGGAGCGCAGAAGGCGGTCCACGTTCTCCAATAGCAGGTACTTGGGGCGGAGGGCCCCGACGATATGATCGATGTTCCACCATAGGACCCCCTTCTTCCCCTCGATACCGCGGGCCCTGGTGGACGCCACGGAATAATCCTGGCAGGGGAACCCGCCGACCAGAAGGTCGTGCTCGGGGACCTGGTCCTGGACCTCGTTGATGTCGACGTTTACATTGACAGACCCAGTGCCTGCGAAATGACGGTTATAGCAATCGAAGGCGAACTGGTTCTTCCTGCCGGGCTCCCACTGGTCCGCCCAGACCGTCCTGAAGCGATCGGACGCATCCTCGAGCCCCACCCGAAATCCGCCGACACCGGCGAAGAGCTCGACGACCCTGATCTCCTTTGCCATCGGAATCCCTAGATCGATTCGATCTTTTAAACCTTTGGATCGATGCCATTATCTCCCGCATGCATCTCCATCAGAACCCTATTTCTAATCGTCCGCATATGAGGTTCCATGCGTCCCAAGTTCGACCTCGTCTGCTTCGACATGGACGGCACCCTCACCCGCCTCCGCTCGTCCTGGGCCTGGATCCACCAGTGCCTCGGAGTGAGCAACGAGGAGGCCTACCGCGCCTTCGTCAACGGAGAGATCGACGAGCCCGAGTTCATGCGCCGGGACATAGCCAAATGGAAGTCCGCCAAGCCCGATTTCTGCCGGCGCGACATGATCAGGTGCTTCCAGAGCATGCCGGTGATAGATGGCATCCAGGAGACCGTCGCCTCCCTGCAGGAGAACGGCATGAGATGCGTCATCGTCAGCGGCGGGATAGATATCGCCGCCGAGATGCTCGCGAACGAGTACGGCTTCGACGGATGGATGGCGGATTCCGTCCTGTGGAACCCGGACGGCACCCTCGAAGGCAACGGGAAGGTGGTCGTGGACCTGAGGGATAAAGGAGTCTACGTGAAGCAGTTCATCGACCGCTTCGGCACCGACTCCGCCCACACCCTCAGCATCGGCAACAGTTTCACTGATATCGGCATGTTCAAGGTCTCGGCGGAATCGATCGCCTTCAACCCCACCGACGAGTACACCGTCAAGGCCGCCACGCACACCGTCCGCAGCGACACCATCTCCGACATCCTGGACGTCATCCTGCCTGACGACAGCGATGACCCAGACAGCAGAAAGACTGCAGGAGGGACTGCGGAGGGCAAATCCCATCCGACCTTTGGCAGTTTCGCGAAGAAGAAGGAATGAACGAGTTTTCTTTTGAATAAATGAAGTGAAAAGGAAGGGCACGGAGCCCTCCCTTCCCTCACTCCTCGCCGAGGTCCATCGCGCCGTCGTCGTAGTCGGCCTCGTTGAACGGCTGCCCCTCGATGTCGTCCAGGGCGGCGTCCCCGTGGAGCTTCTTGCCGTAGATCCTCACGATGTCCCTGGCCTCCGCCGAGCCGCGGCGGATGAGCTTGTTGCGGGTCTTGATCGCGTGGATGACGGCGTCCCAGGTGTCGAAATGCATGATCATCCCGACGGAGAACTCGTCTCCCGGGTCCGCATCGAGGTACAGCGGGATGGTGCGCCTGTTGTCGTTGACGGACACCTTCACGTGCAGGGTGCCGTATGCTTTGACCCAGAGGCCGGAGATCTCCGGGGCGGCGGCCTTCTTGACCCTCTTGCCGTCCGGCATGTCGATGAGGGTAATCTTCACGTGCCTCCCGTCATCGAGGTCGAACTCGTCCCCTACCTCGAGGATCTCGTTCTCGTACAGCACGGTGGAGGTCGTCTCGGTCCTGTCCTCGTCCGACAGCATCACCCTGACGCTGAAGGGCCTCGGCAGGCGGATGAAGCCGGAGAACACCCTCCCGCAGACGGAGCACCTGAACGTGCCCTCGACGCCGGCCTTCCCCAGCTTCCCTCTGAGGATCGCGTGCTCGGTCTCTTCCCCGCAGTCCGGGCATTCGAACATAATAGTATCAGGCATATCCTCCGCCATGTCCGTCCAATCTCCTCTCCTTGCAACAGGCGATGTCGTTAATAAAGTCTTTTTAGACCGTCGGTCCGGAAGGGAGCCTCGTGGCCCGGGACCACGATATCTGCCCACCTGACTATGCGCTCCATGGAGCGCATGGCGTCCTCCGGGGAGACGTTCAGGGCGGGCACCTTCCTCTTCTCGATGTTCGACCGCTTCGGGACCGCGTCGCCGGCTATTGCGTACTTCAGACCGTCTCCGGGAAGCGAGACGAACAGGCTGGCGGAGTCCCAGGTATGGCCGGGGGTCATGACCATCCGGACCCCCGGGAGGATCTCGGTGTCCTCCGTTATGAAATGAACATCCCGCCCGGGGACCCCCGGGCCCTGCACCATGAAGACCTCCGCGTCCGGGAAGAGGCCGATGCCCCCGATGTGGTCCGGGTGGTGGTGCGTCAGCACCACCGTGTCCACTTCATCCGCGGATATCCCGGCGGCCTCCAGGCCCGCTTCCAGCTCCCTGACGGTGAAGGAGCTCCCCGAGTCTACCAGCACCGACCTGCCGCCCGTGCGCACGAGCGTGCAGGTGGACCATGTGCGCTCCGGGATCACATCCCCCTCCGGGCCCCTCTCCAGATGCCCCTCCATGACGACCGCGACCGATGTGCCCTTCTCCGACATGCACCGTCCGCAGTGTTTTCTACCTTTTAATGCGTTCACCGGGGCATGGAGTACAGGGACGGCCTGGACATCGCGTCCGACCCGGAGGTGTATCCCCCCAGCGAGGACAGCGTCTTCCTGGCGGAGACGCTGGATGTCCGGCCGGGGGAGAAGGTCATCGAGATCGGGTGCGGTTCCGGGATCGTGTCCATCCAATGCGCCCTGAACGGCGCCGAGGTCTCCGCCTGCGACATCAACCCCCGGGCGGTGGAGCTCGCGCGCAGGAACGCGGAGGCGAACGGCGTCCGCATGGAGGTGTTCCTGTCTGATGTCTGGTCCGCCGTCCGCGGCAGGTTCGACACCGCCGTGTTCAACCTCCCGTACCTGCCGGTATCCGACGAGGGGGAGCTGGCGAAGGCATGGTCCGGCGGCCCGGACGGCCTCGGGCCGCTGCCGAGGCTGCTCGAGGGGGCGCCGGAACATCTCGTCCCGGGAGGAAGGGTCGTGGTCGTGGTGTCCTCGCTGATGGACATCGAAGCGCTGGAAAGACTGCTGGCACATCATGACGTGAAGGTCCTGGGGGAGCTGCCGCTGTTCTTCGAGAGGCTCAGGGTCCTGGAGATAAGGTTCTGAGGCTTGCCTTTCTGCTCTAATGGAGGTTCGTGCTCCTGCGTTTATTCGCGCACGGCCATGCATTCGCATGGAGGATTGGATCGCGTTCGCCTTCGGCTCGGCGGTGTTCGCCGCCCTGACCTCGATCTTCGCGAAGATCGGCATAAAGGACGTCAACTCCAACCTGGCGACGGCCCTGAGGACCGTCGTGGTCCTCACCATGGCCTGGCTGATGGTCCTCATCGTCGGCTCCTGGGACGGGATCGGAGACATCTCCGCGAAGACCCTGGTGTTCCTGGTGCTCTCCGGACTAGCCACCGGGGCCTCCTGGCTCTGTTACTTCCGCGCGGTGCAGATCGGCGACGTCAACAAGGTCGCCCCCATCGACAAGAGCTCGACCATCCTCACCATGATCCTCGCCTTCATCTTCCTGGGCGAGAGCTTCTCCTTCTGGGCCGGCATCGGCATGGCCGTGATGTTCGCCGGCACCATGCTGATGATAGAGAAGAAGGACGTCGACGCGTCGAAGGGCACCAGGGACTCCTGGCTCATCTGGGCCGTGCTGTCGGCGGTGTTCGCCGCCCTGACGTCCATCCTGGGGAAGGTCGGCATCGAGGGCGTCGAGTCCAACCTGGGGACCGCCATCCGCACCTGCGTGGTCCTCGCCATGGCCTGGCTCATCGTCTTCATGCAGGGGACCCAGAAGCAGATCGGCGGCATCTCCCGCCGGAGCGGGTCCTTCCTGGTCCTCTCGGGTCTGGCGACCGGTGCTTCCTGGCTGTGCTTCTACAAGGCCCTGCAGGACGGCCCGGCCTCGCTGGTCGTGCCCATCGACAAGCTCAGCATCCTGTTCACGGTGCTGTTCGCGGCCGCGTTCCTGCACGAGAAGATGTCTGCGAGGTCGTGGATCGGCCTCGCGATGCTCACTGCAGGAACGCTGATGCTCCTGATATGATGCGGGCATCTGCGGAAGATCGAAGGTCACGGATAGAGAAAAGGATGCAAAAGGGCCGGAGCTTGATTTGGATATGATGGAGCCCCGGCCCTTCGCATTCATTCATATGTCGCTGCACCATCATAAAGCTATGTCATTACCGGTTCGCCCCGGGCCTTTCCCCGGGGCCCGGGGGCCGTCACGCGTGAAGAGCGGGCCGGAGGCCCGCCTTCACTGACCCAGCACCCGGTCTATCTCGGCGGAGAGGAGGGCGTTCGCCCTCTTCCCGTCGATCTTCCCGCGGAGGGCCCCCATGACGGGGCCCATGAGCCCGCCGACGGCCCTCTTCCCGTTGGCCTTCACGTAGTCGGCGCGCTCGTCCACGATCTTGGCGATGACCGCCTGCGCCTCGCCTTCGTCGACTGCGGACAGCCCGAGCTTCGAGACGGCGGCGTCCAGGGGCGTCCCGGCCGCCATCTCCCTGAGGAGGGCGGGGACGGCCTCCTTGGCGAACTTCCCTTCCTTCAGGGCGCGGAACACGCCGTAGAGCATCTCATGCGTGAACGCGTCGGTGTCGATGCCCTCGTGCTCCAATTCCTGGAAGGTGTTCTGGAAGGTGGTGGCCGCCACGGCGGTCAGGCCGAAGCCGTCGGCGATCTCGGCGAAGAGGTCGTCCCTCCCGCCGCGCACGATCTGCGCCGCCTGCTGGGGGCTGATCCCGTACTTGGAGACCAGCCTCTTCTCCGCCACCTCCGGGAGCTCGGGAAGGTTCGCCCTGATGCGGGCGAGCCTCTCCGGGGCGATGGGGGTCGGGGGCACATCGGTCTCGGGGTACATCCTCGCGGCCCCCGGCAGGGGCCTGGAATAGCGGGTCGTCCCGTCCGGCAGGGGGTCCCTGGTCTCCTCGGGGACGCCGTCCAAGGCCGCATTGGCCCTGCCAACCGCTAGGGAGACGGCGCGCTCCGCCTTCTTCTGGGGCGCGGCGCAGATGACGAACGCGTCGTTCGCGCCCCTGCCGTCAGGATAGAGGAAGGCGGCGAGCTTCTCCACGTACGCCGGGTCGATGCCGTAGGCGCCGCCGACGAGCTCGTCGGAATGGAATATTCCCTTCACGCCCGCGGTCCTGGCGTAGCCGGCCATCTCCGCTCCCAGGCGGAGGGTGCCGTTATCGCCGTTCATGACGCCGGCGAACCCGGGCAGCCTGGCGGCCAGGACCTTCCCGCCCGACTTCAGGGCGCCGGAGATGACCTTGGAGGCGCAGCCGTCGAACACCTTCGTGACGTCGACGATCTCGCCGGAGGCGGGGGCCGTGCCCCTCTCCCTGAGGATGCCCCTGACCCTCACGAGCATCTTCTGCCTCTTCACCTCGTTCTCCACGAACAGCGGGAGCAGCCTGAGCTCCTGCACTCCCTTGATCTCGATGCGCGCGCCTTCGGGGATGGAGATGTTCAGGTCCTCCCTGATCGTCCCCAGCCCCCTCTTGACCCTCTTGGTCGCGCGCAGGAGCGAGCCGATCCTCGAGGCGACCTCCATGACCTCCTCAGGCGTCCTCATATCCGGGGCGGTCGCCACCTCTATCAGGGGGATCCCCAGCCTGTCGGTCCTCCAGGTGACGGTGTCGGCGTCCGCCTCGATCTTCCTGCAGGCGTCCTCCTCCAGGCAGACGGAGAGGATGCCGATCCTCCTGCCGACGGCCTCCACGGAGCCGTCCACGGCGACCAGGGAGGTCCTCTGGAACCCGGAGGTGTTGGACCCGTCGACGACGATCTTCCTCATAAACTCGACCTCGTCGATGACGCTCGCCCCGATGAGCTCGCTGAAGATCAGCGCGGTCTCCATGGCCTCGGCATTGACCTCGTGGGGAGGCTCCTCGTCGAGCTCCACCAGGCAGGTCTCGCAGGGGCAGGACTGGTAGACGTACCCGTAGCCCCTCCTGAACTGGGCGAGGGCGGCGCGGTCGATCTCCCCCATCTCGGAGGTGGTGGGCCTCAGGCGGCGGTAGATCCCGCCGAAGCCCTCTTCCGAGAGCTCGCTGCGGCAGTTGCAGAACAGCTTGTGGGTGTCCAGCTGCTGGTGGATCTCGATCCCGCACATCATCTCGGGCTTCCCCTCCTTTCCGTCGGCGTTCAAAGCAGCTCCCTCCTGTCGGACATCTCGCCGCAGAGCGGCGTCCTCATCATCTCCACGGCCGCATCGCGGCCCTCCGAGTTGGCCAGGACCCACATGAGCTTGGCGTAGGCGGTCTCCGGGAGCATGTCCCAGACGGTGACCGCGCCGGCGTTCAGCATGTCCCTGCCGGTGTTGTAGACGTTGAGGTTGGTCCTCCCGTTCAGGCACTGGGAGGTGACGACCACGACCGTCCCCCTGTCGGTGGCCTCTTTGATGAGCGGGACCATGTTGGAGTTCACGTGGCCGAGCCCGGAGCCCTCGATGACCACGCCCTTGGACTTCATGAACACGTCCCTGAAGAGCGCCGGGTCCATCCCCGGGTAGAACTGCAGGAGGACCACATCGGTGCAGAGGTCGGCGGACACGCTGCACTTCCCGTCCGATACGGGGCGCCCCTCGGTGTTGAACGTTATCTTCCCGTCCCTGTCGATGTGCGCCACAGGCGGGACGTTGATCGATTTGAAGGCATCTCTGCGGGAGGTGTGCATCTTGCGGACCCTGGTCCCGAGATGCACCGCGAACGAGTCGTCCCCGGGGGTGTCGTGCATGACCACGAAGACGCCCGCACGGTTGCCGCCGACGCAGAACCTGGCGGCGGCCATGAGGTTGGAGGACGCGTCCGAGGAGGGGCGGTCGGAGGACCGCTGGGCCCCGACGAACACCACCGGCTTGGGGACGTCCCCGAGCATGAAGGACACCGCGGCAGCGGTGTAGCCCATGGTGTCGGTCCCGTGGGGCACGATGACGGCATCGGCGCCGGCGTCGATCTCATCGGCGATGGCCTTGGCCAGCTCCTGCCAGTGCTTCGGGGTCATGTTCTCCGAGAAAATGGAGAACAGCACCTTCGCCTTCAGGTTGGCGATCTCCCTGATCTCCGGCACGGCGTTCACCATATCGGCGGTCGATAATGCGGGATGGACGGCCCCCGTGCGGTAGTCGACGTAGGAGGCTATGGTGCCTCCGGTCCCCAGGAGGACGATGGTCTTCAGGCCGGGGCGGTCCGCCTCAGCGGCCTCCGGCCTCTTCCTCTCGACCGGCCGGGAGACGACCTTCACGGAGGCCCCCTCATCCACCCTGATGCCGATGTTGTAACCTGATTTCACCTTGAGGATGACGATGTCATGCCCGCTGAACTCATGGTGGGGCATGAGAACGCCGCGGTAAGACTTCCCGGAGACGGTCAGGTCGAGCATGCAGCCCTCCTCCGCCCCGGCGTCCTCCAGCATCTTCGATAGGAACTCCGCGTACATCGGCGGGACTATCCCCTCGTTCCTTTTATAATGCGCGCAGGAGGGAGACTGCCGCGGTCCGGGCGTCCTGCCGCCCTTATGCCGGCCGCCTGTGCTCCGAGAGGCCGTCCGCATGCCCGGCGAGGACCTTCACGTCCTTCCCGGCGAAGGCGACACCGTATGTTAGGACCTCGCCCTTCAGTCCGGCGCAGTACCTTCTGGCGCTTATCTGGCCGAGCGCCTTCCGGGCGGCATCTTCCGCCTGCCCGATGCCGGCCGTGCGCTTGATCTCGATGATCACGCTCGGATGCTCCGGAGAGGAGCTGATGATGCGGATGTCGGAATATCCGTCCCCGGATTCGCGGTCGGCCTCCACCCTGAAGGTGTCTCCCAGGCTCATGAGCATGCCCGCCACCATCGTCTGGTAGGCGTGCTCCGAATCGAACACCCTGACGCTGAAGGACCTCTCCATCATCTCGCGGAGGCAGTCTTCCATCGCCGCACTGTCGTTGGCCAGGACTGCTTGGCAGAACCCGTAGACAGGGCCGTGTTCGATCTCCAGTTTACCGAGGGCGTTGAGGAACTTCTCCGCGTACACCGAACGCATCTCCTTGTTCGGTATCGACAGCCTGTATCCGCCGCTCGGGACCTTCTCGGCACGGAGGTACCCTGAAGCGGCCATGACCGAGTATATGCTGCTCCCCCCGTGATCCGGTGACAGGTCATCGAACGTCACGGACATGCTGAGATCTTCGGCCGCCATCCCGCCGGAGCCCAATTTCATGATGTCCTCATACGTTTTCCGGTCCGTCTTCGCGATGAGGGTATCGATGATCCCGTTCTTGCTGGTCCCGGCCCAGTAGCGGTCCGGGACGAACTTCCTGCTGACATAGTTCAGGACGCTCCAGGGGTTGTACACATCGGTATTGCCGAACCGGTACCCGTCGTACCACTCTTTCGCCTCGGCGAACCTGTCCGGCGCGCCGAAGTCCGCGCACATCTTCTTCACTTCTGCTTCGGTGAACCCGACCGTATCGTCGAACCCGGTCGACAGAATGTTGTCGACGTACAGGTTGTTCAGGCCGCTGAAGATGCTCTCCTTGGAGAGCTGCATCACCCCGGTAAGGACCGCTCTGTCGAGGTAGTCGTTGCCTTTGAGCGCGCTCGAGAGGAACCTGCGGAAGAAATCGGTGATCTCACGCAGTTCCGGATTCCCGTACGCATTGTTGATTGGCGCATCATACTCATCGATGAGGATGACCGCCTTCCTGCCGTAATGCGCTTCCAGCATCTCGGACAGCTGCTGGAGCGAGATCATGACGTCGGCCTTCCCCACATCCATGTCGCAGTACCTGCCGTAGAGCTTTATCTGATGAGAGCTGAGCTTATCTGAATCTTCCAGTTCCCGATATCTCCTGAAGGCCGCGCTCATATCGGTGCGCGCAACAGTTACCGTTTCCTCGGCAGTCGCTGCCTCGAAGTCCTTCATATCCAGGCGGATCACCGGGGATGCGTTCTTCATCGGGTCATCAGGCCTCAGGTCCGAGATCTTCAGCCCGTCGAACCAAGTGTTGCCCTTGTACTTCAGATTGAGATATGCATCGATCATGCTCAGGTTGAGCGATTTCCCGAAGCGCCTGGGTCTTGTGAAAAGGAGGGCCTTGACCCCTCTCATCCTCAGGATCCTGTCGATGAGCTCCGACTTATCGACGAAATATGCGCCGACATCGCGCACGTCCTTGAAATCGGAATTGCCGATCGCCGCTTCCATGGATTTCCAATCGATTGCGCTGTTTATATCGATGCTCTTCTTTTCCGTACCTCTGTCGGTTCCGTTGTGGCAGGCCATAGCAGAACGATGTGCCGGCAGACGGTATTTCAGCAGGAGATACGGCAGTCAGCGGGAACTCCGTATCTCCTGTTTCTCATCAGGCTTCGGGCGATCGGTTCTCGGGTGCAACAGTCTCCGATGCGATGGAGACGTCCTTCCCGGCGAATGCCGCACCGTAGGCGAGGACCTCGCCCTTCAGTCCGGCGCAGTACCTTTTGGCACGGATCTGCTCGAGGGCCGACTGTGCCAGGGACTCTGCATCGGCTCCGTCTTTAGCGCGCTTGATCTCGATGATCACGCTCGGATGCTCCGGAGAGGAGCTGATGATGCGTATATCGGAATACCCGTCCCCGGATTCGCGGTCGGCCTCCACCCTGAAGGTGTCTCCCAGGCTCATGAGCATGCCCGCCACCATCGTCTGGTAGGCGTGCTCCGAATCGAACACCCTGACGCTGAAGGACCTCTCCATCATGTCCCTGAGGCTGCTCTCCATCGCCGGGACGTCGTTCGAAAGGACCGCTTTGCAGAGATTCTCAACCGGGCGGCTTCCGACCCTGAGCCTATCGAGGGCGTTCATGAACTTCCTCTTGTACACCGAACGCATCTCCTTGTTCGGTATCGACAGCCTGTATCCGCCGCTCGGGACCTTCTCGGCGCGGAGATAGCCGGTGGCAGCCATGACCGAGTATATGCTGCTCCCCCCGTGATCCGAAGACATGTCATTGAACGTCACGGACATGCTGAGATCTTCGGCCGCCATCCCGCCGGAGCCGATCTCCATTATGTTCCTGTAGGTCTCGCTATCCGCCTTCCCGATGAGGGTGTCGATGATCCCGTTCCCGCTGGTCCCGGCCCAGTAGCGGTCCGGGACGAACCTCCTGCTGACATAGTTCAGGACACTCCAGGGGTTGTACACATCCGTGTTCCCGAAACGATATCCGTCGTACCATTCCTTCGCTTCCAGGAATTTCTCGGGAGCGCCGAAGTCCGCGCACATCTTCTTCACCTCTTCTTCGGTGAACCCGATCATGTCGTCGAACTCGGTCGACAGTATGTTATCGACGTACAGGTTGTTGATGCCACTGAAGATGCTCTCCTTGGAGAGCTGCATCACGCCCGTCAGGACGGCTCTGTCCAGGGAATCGTTGCCTTTGAGCGCGTTCGACAGAAGCCTGCGGAAGAAATCGATGATGCTGCGAAGCTCCGGATTCCCGAATGCATTGTTTATGGGAGCATCGTACTCATCGATGATGATCACCGCTTTCCTGCCGTAGTGGGCCTCAAGCATCTTCGACAGGCGCTTGAGCGAGAGTTCGACTTCATCCTCCTCAACTTCTCCTTCGGAATATCTGGTGTAGAGCTTCCTCAGCGCCGGGCTGAGCCTCTCTGAGTTGTCCAGTTCCGGGTGGTCCATGAAGACGTCGGCAATGACCGCACGAGTGCTGGCTATAGCTTTATCGCATGTGTCTACCCCGATGCAGCCCAGATCCAGGCGAATCACCGGGGATGCGTTCTTCAGCGGATCGTCAGGCCTCAGGTCTGAGATCTTCAGCCCGTCGAACCAGGTGTTGCCCTTATAATTCAGGTTCAGGTACGCGTCGATCATGCTCAGGTTGAGCGATTTCCCGAAGCGCCTGGGTCTTGTGAAGAGGAAGACCTTGGCGCTCTCCATCCTCAGAATCCTGTTGATGAGCTCCGACTTATCGACAAAATATCCGCCCTTGTCACGTACGTCCTTGAAATCTGAATTGCCGATCGCCGCATCCATGGAACTCCAATCGACTGCGTTGTTTATATCGATGCTCTTCCCCTGCTCTGTACCGATGCCTTTCCCGTCTTTGCTCATGGCGTGACAGCTTACATGCGTACGGTATTTCAACCGGGGGTGCGGCAGTCAGCGGGGACAGGCGGGGCGAACATCTCCGGAAGGGACGGGGGCATGCGGATGATGTTCCGCAGACCGCCCTCTCAACCTTTAATTGCCATGAGTGTAATCACGCGTGCATGCATATAATACAGGCCGGGATGGAGACCGATGTCCTGAAGAAGAACAGCGACCTCGCCCACGGCATATACCACCGCTTCAAGGAGAACGGGATCAGGTCGGTGGACTTCATGGGCTCCATCGGCTCCGGGAAGACCACCCTGATCTGCGAGATGGGGAAGCGTCTCGCGGCCGCCGGGAAGAGGGTGCTCGTGATCGCCGGCGATGTGACCGGCGACGACGACTTCAAGAGGTTCAGGGCCGCCGGGCTCGATGCGATCAACTGCAACACCGGCAAGGAATGCCACCTCGAGGCCCACGACATAAACAGGGTGCTGGACGGCGTCGACCTATCGAAGTACGACATCGTCATCATCGAGAACGTCGGCAACCTCGTCTGCCCCGCGGACTTCCCGCTGGGCACGGACTACCGCGCGGTGGTCATCTCGACCACCGAGGGCGACGACATGGTGAGGAAGCACCACCAGATCTTCCTCCATTCGGATATCGCCGTCCTGAACAAGATGGACATAGCTGACGCCGTCGGCGTCGACCCGCAGGTCATCATCGGGGACTACGCGAAGCTCACCGGCGGGGTCAAGAAGATAATCACTGCCTCGGCGAAGAAGGGCGAGGGCGTGGACGACGTCATCGCGGCGCTGGGGCTGCTGGAGGCATGACGATGGGAATCAAGATACTGACAGTCGGCGGAGGCGCCAGGGAGCATGCCGCCGTCGAAGCGCTCTGGCGTTCCGGAGCGGAGATCTACGCCGTGATGAAGAACACCAACCCCGGGATCGAGGCCAGGTCCAAGAAGGTCCTGAACACCGACGAGGACGATGTCGACAGCATCTGCGACTTCGCGCTCAACAACTTCGTCGAGTACGCCTTCGTCGGCCCCGAGGCCCCCCTCGGAGCGGGCGTCGTCGATGCCCTGGAGAACATGGGCATCAAATGCGCCTCGCCCACCAAGGCCGCGGCGAGGATCGAGACCTCCAAGACGTTCATGAGGAACCTCGTCGAGAAGTACGGCATCGACGGCAACCTCAGGTACGCGAGCTTCGACAGCGAGGAGGAGGCCGTGGAGTTCGTGAAGAAGGTCGATTACCCCGTGGCCATCAAGCCTGTCGGCCTCACCGGCGGGAAGGGCGTCAAGGTCCAGGGGGACCAGCTGGCCAACCTCGACGAGACCGTTGCGTACATCCGCGAGATCTTCGAGAACAACGTGGGCGGCGGGAAGGTCATAATCGAGGAGAAGGCCGAGGGCGAGGAGTTCACCCAGATGGTCTTCGTGAACGGGACCGACGTCATCCCCATGCCCCTGGTCCAGGACCACAAGAGGGCCTACGAGGGCGACAAAGGGCCGAACACCGGGGGCATGGGCTCCTACTCCGATGCCGACGGCCTCCTGCCGTTCGTCACGGCCGAGGAGAGGCAGAAGGCGATCGACATCGACCTCGCCATCGTCAGGGCCCTGGACAAGGAAGGGTGCCCCTACCGCGGCGTGATGTACGGACAGTTCATGCTCACCAAGGACGGACCCAAGATCATCGAGATCAACGCGAGGTTCGGCGACCCCGAGGCCATGAACGTCCTCACCTCCCTGGAGACCAGCTTCTCCGACATCATCAAGTGGGAGGCCGGCAAGGGCCCCAGGCCGGACGTGCGCTTCGCCCCGAAGGCGACGGTCGTCAAGTACGTGGTCCCCGAGGGCTACGGGGTCAGCCCGGTCGCCGGGCACACCATCGCCATCGACACGGACGCCATCAACAAGGTCGGCGCCGTCGTCTACTACGGCAGCGTGTACAAGAACGACGGGAAGCTCGTCACCGGGACCTCCAGGGCCGTCGGCATCGTCGGCGTGGGGGACACCATCGCCGAGGCCGAGGAGAACTGCGAAGCCGGCCTGAAGTACATAAAGTGCGAGGGCTCCTTCGTCCGCCACGACATCGGGACCCAGGCCCTCATACAGAAGCGCATAGACCACATGAAGGCCATCCGCGGCGCATGAGGCGCTACCTGGTCAAGGTCGCATACCTCGGGGAGGGCTTCAGCGGATCGCAGGCCCAGCCTCCGGAGACCGGCCTGAGGACGGTCGCCGGCGAGGTCCGCTCGAAGCTGCTCCTCACCGATCATGTGCCCGAGGACAGGATAGACCTCAGGTTCGCCAGCCGCACCGACGCCGGAGTCTCGGCGCTCGGCAACGCGATAGCCTTCTACACCGAGTTCAAGGACCCGGAGACCATGCTCCGGGCGCTCAACTCCGTCTCCGACGGGGTCTACTACCTGGCATACCGCGAGGTGGACGATGCCTTCAACCCGAGGATCGCCGACAAACGCTATTACAGGTACTCCTGCCCCGCCGACCGCATGGACCTCCCGGCGTTCAGGGAGGCGGCGGAGCTGTTCGAGGGGCATCACGATTTCAAGCGTTTCGCCAAGAACGAGACCGGGAAATCCACAGTGATGGCGATAGACTCGGTGAACGTCAGGCTCCGCGGGAACATCATCGAGACCGATTTCTGCGCGAACTACTTCCTTTGGAACCAGATACGCAGGATAATGGCCGCGGTGATGCAGGTGGGCCTCGGGATGTCCTCGCTGCAGGATGTCAAGGAGATCCTCGCCGGCAGGGACGGGACGTTCGGACTGGCCAAGCCCGAGGGGCTCACGCTGCTGGACGTCACCTTCCCGGGGGAGGGCTTCACTTTCCCCGAGGAATGCCCCTATTCCCGCCGCATCGGCCGCGACCTGTTCAGGGACGGGCTGCGCTCCGGGTTCCACAGGACGCTGATGGACAGGTACAGGGAGGAAACAGGATGAACGGACTGGAGAAGGAGACAGCGGAGGTCCAGGAGGCCCTTTCGGAGCTCGAGGCAGCGGAGGAGCGCGCGTTCAGCGGCTCCAGGGCGATCATCAGGAAGACCAAGACGGCGATCCATATGATCCATGTCGGCAGGAGGGACCCGGAGCTCATAGATTCCATCTCCGGGGACCTCGCCGCCCTGACGGAGAGCCTCATGGCCCACCCCCAGCTTATCTTCGGAGAACATGTGCAGTCGGCGATGGCCGAGTTCGCCGAGACGGCGATCTACGACAGCGCTCTGAGGGGAGCGGAGATCCCCGGGCATGAGCTGCTCGACGTCACCCCCGCCGCCTGGGCCCTGGGGCTGGGAGATGCCGTAGGAGAGCTCAGGAGGGACATGGTCCAGAACCTCGCCGACGGGAACACGGCCAAGGCCAGGGAGGTGTTCGCCTCCATGGAGATGCTCTGCGACGCGCTCATGTCGCTGGATGTGAAGGATTCCGTCGCCCCCGTGAGGAGGAAGCAGGACCTCGCGAGGCAGCTGGTGGAGCGCTCCCGTTCGGAGATCGCGACGGCGGCCGTCATGTCCGCGGCGCAGAGATGATGTCCCAGACATAATGGGTCCGGCGGCAGGGATCCTGCCGTATTTTCCAGAAATTCAGAATAATGCCGGGGAAATGCCCCCCGGGAAAAGGTTTGATTCAGCGCCTGGCCTTGGGCTTCCCGTAGTTCTTGACGGGCTTCCTGTAGATCCAGATGAAGACGATGATCAGGATGATCACTATGAGGGCCATCAGGTACGACTGCCAGTTGCTGTCGTCCTGATTGTAGTAGAACGTCTTCTCGCCGGAGACGACTGTGGAGCCGTCGGCCGAAGCGACATAGTAGGTGTGCTTGCCGGAGCTCAGATCGGAGTCGTAGTAGCCGTAGGTGAGAGTCTGGGACTTGCCGGGCGCGATGCTCAGCGATGTGCTGCTGTCCTCGATCATCGTCCCGTCCACATAGAAGTAGACGTTGGTGCTGATGCTGACAGAGCCGGTGTTCTCCAGGGTCATCGAGAGAGTGATGGGCTCGTGGACCCCGATCCTGACCGAGTCGGTATAGGTGAGGGTATCATCACCTAGTTTCTCGGTCCAGGTCACGGTAAGGGTGTACTTGCCGGTCGTGGTGGGCGCAGTGACCTTCAGGGTCGCCGACCCGCCGTTGGACAGATCTCCCGAGCTGGGGCTGACCGCGCTGCTCTGGGTGGTCCCGGAGGAGTTGGTCAGCTTGGCCTCGTACGATATGGCGGACGGGTCGCCGGCAGACTCCGTGAAGGAGATCGTGAACTCCAGTTCGCCGCCGGTCTTGGTGTCTGTGTCGTCGGCCGCCGTGACCGAATGGTTGGCGACGCTCTCGGCATCGGAATCCGGGCCGCTGAGGACGGCCGCGAATGCCAGGGCGGCCATGACGGCCGCCAATACTGCGATCAACTTCACTTTCTGCGTGAGAACATCCCCCTCTTGCTTCCGCTGTAGACCATCATGAAGATGATGATCACAGCGATGACCGTCAGAGCCCAGAAGGTGCTGCTGATACCGGCCTCGCTGTTGTCTGCATCGCCGCCGCTGACGCTGCCGTCAGTGGTGCTGATGCTTCCGGTCTGGTAGGTCAGGGTCGTCTCGGCGATGTCTCCGGTGACGGTCACACTGGCCGCGTTGGTTGCATCGCCCAGGGTGTTGACCAGGGTGATGTAGACAGGAGTGACGGAGTCTCCGGCCACGACGACGCTCGCCGTGTCGCCGGAGGCCAGCACCTTGCTGATGCCGCCGTACTCGATCACCATCTGCCACCCGTCAGGCAGGCTTGCCGACGGTGTGAGGCTCACGGTCTTAAGGCCCATGCAGGTGTTGGTCACCGTGACCGCGTACCTGTACGAAGCGCCGGTGTACTGCGACGGCAGGGCGCTGTCGCCGGAGGTGACGATCGTCACCTCGCCGGTGTCGCCGGTGCGTGTGAAGGTGTAGTCGGAGGTATTGCCGTTCCTGTACTTCTCCAGGCAGATCGCTCCGACAGGCAGGGTGTCGGCCAGGGTCCCGTCGGAACTGTAGACCGCCACCTTCAGGCTGTCGGTGAACGCACCGACGGAGTCGGCGCTGTAGATGCCCTTGACCTCGGTCTCCGTGCTTCCGTTGGCGGGAACGAGGATGAAGTACGCCTTGTTCAGGGTGAGGCTGCCGCTTCCGATCAGATAGTACACAACATCGTTGTCGGAGTTGTTGTAGATCTTGATCTTGACAGTGGCTTCTCCGTCTGCGAACTGCGCAGATGTCACATCGGCAGGGACGGTCCCGGTGTAATCGGTGTTGAACACCTTCGAGTCCGAAGCGTACACGGGGTTGTAGGTGATGCTGCTGTCATCGTCCGCATCGACAGTGGTCTTGGACACCGAGCTGACCTCGGTGAGCGTCGAAACGGCCTCGATGACGGTATCGCCGGAGTTCCCTGCGTAGACCGAGAAGGCCGCATCGTCGCTCTTGGCGATGCCTGCGAACGCGAAGTACAGGGTGTACGAATCTCCGGCCTCGTCCTTGGGCAGCTCGACAGTGTACCTGCCGTCGGACGGGGACACGAATGCCAGGACAGCGAAGTTCTTCGCGGCCAGGGTACCGGATCCGCTCGCGTAGAACCCTGCGGCGACGACTCCGTCGGCATCGGTGCCGAGGGACCCGGTGACTGTCACCGTGTCGTATGTCGTTGTGAGGTCGGCGGTCGTTCCGGAAGCGGAGGAGGAACCATCAACTGCGGCGGTCGCGGCCTTGCTGTTCAGCACGGCCTTGATAGTGTAAATCTCGTCGTATGACTGCTTGGCGAAGTAGTACCAGACGGTGGTGACGCCGTCGGTTGTGCTCTCCGATCCGGTCCAGTAATTGTCGGACAGGGTGTAATCGGAGTAGCCGGGCAGGAACGAGAGGTGGGCGGACAGCGAATCCACCGTGACGGTCGCTCCCTGGGCGTACGTGACCTTCACCGGGACGATATCGACGGCTTCTCCGTCAAGGACTGCCTTGCCGGAGTAGCTGCTGCCATCGTACTCGTAAACGATGTACACGGTCGTGGAGGTGAAGTACTGCTGAGCATTGCTCTGATCGCTGTCATCACTGATGCTGATGGTGTACTGCCCGGGCATCAGCTCCGGGATGGCCCCGGAAGTGTCGTAGGACACGGTGTAGGTCCCGTCGCTGTTGGATACCAGCGTGTAGACGTTGGCAGATGTCCTGGTGGACTTCAGCTCGTACTGGACGGCGCTGCTGAGGGAGATCAGGTTGCCGTCGGAATCGTACAGCGATATAGTTCCGCCGTTAGCGGCCACAGCGTTCACGGTCTGGCTCCCCGTAGAGGACGAGGAGGTGCTGACCGAGAATGTCAGAGACTGGCTGGAGTTGGACGAGACCTCGGAGAAGGTGTGCGAGTAGTCCTCCGTCATTGTGAACATGCCTGTGTTGCGCAGATCGTCCTTGAGCACCTTCACGGTGGCATCGGATCCCTGGGGGACCCAGATAACAGCCCTTCCGGTGGAGGAGGAGCTGGTCCCGCAGTTGGTGAGGACGGTGAAGGAGTAATCGGTGCTGTCGACAGTGACGGTCGCCGAGACCCCCACGTAGGGCAGGTAGTTGTATGACGAGGTGGAGGTCCTGTTGGTGTTGGCGCTGACCGAGAGGGTGACGCTGTAGGCAGAGACCAGGCTGATGTCGCAGGTCGCATCGCCGGAGACGGCCAGAGTGCCGTAATAGACCTCGCTGCCGCCGTAGGCGTAGACAGTGTAATCTCCGTCGGGCAGGTAGGCGGTGTAGGCGCCGGTGCCTGAAACAGAGGCATAGGTGAACACAGCGCCGTCGCTCTTGATGAAGACGACGGTCGCGTTGATCTTCTGGCCGTCGGCCTCGGAGACAGTACCGGTGACGGTGCGGGCATCGTACTCGGTGAGCGCAGGGCTCGACGAGGACGCGCTGAAGACTGCGTAGGCGATCTTGCCGGCGGACAGCTGGTACGCAGTGTACGTGTTGCCGGTGACCGTCATGGGCAGGTAGGCCGTGGAGCCGTCGGTGCGGCCGGAGAACCCGACCGCCGACACGACGGCATCGCCGGAGAACCCGGAGACCGTGACCGACTCCGCCGGGTAGGCGGCGATGGTCATGGTCCTGTCGGACCCGCTCGAGGACATGGTGGTGTTGGATGAGGAGGAGCCGTAGAGGCCGTCGGAGGCGACCGATCCGGCGTAGGTGCCGGCGGTCACGTAAATGACGGCCTTGCCGTCCGCTCCGGTGGTCCCGGTGTAGGAGATGCCCGAAGTGGTCTCGGTCAGGGTGACCTCGGTGCCGGAGGCGTATCCCTGGGTCAGTCCGTTGGTGACTGTAACGGTGACCTTGCCGCCGGTGAGCGCGATCCTAAGATCGGAGCCGTCGCCGATGATGACGGTGGCGGTTCCGACGGTGGTCCCGTTCTCGGAAGTGACGGTCACAGTGTACTTGTCGGGCAGGATGCCTGAGGTCAGGCCTCTCAGGTCGAGCGTCCCGCTGCTGACAGGCACGCTGTATGTCTTGCCGCTGGCAGTGCCCTCGAGGAGGGCGGTGCCGCTGATAGATGACTCTGTGCCGCCGACAGTGATGACTGCGGAGGACGGAGTGACGGCAGTGACGGTCAGGTTCAGGCTCGTCGAAGTGCTGGAGTCGATGACCGTAGTGGACAGCGCGACGCCGTCCCTTCCGCCGGTCGATCCGGCGTACAGGACGAGGTAGGAGTCGGAGCCGGCCGGGACATGCACGGTAAAGGTGCCGTCGGAGGCGGTGTAGGCTGTGCTTCCCCTGACATATGTCCCGAGGTTGCTGTCGTAGGTGTAGACGGAGGCCCTGATGCCCTCGACGGCGCTGCCGGAGGCGGTCACGGTGCCCGTATAGGTCTCGGTCGTGGAGCTCGCATCGTCGGCGGTGTACTCCAGGAGCATGACACTGGACAGGTAGTTGATGACCCCGCCGTCGGTCTTCTGCTTGGCGATGGCCTCGTAGGCATCCATCTCAGTCCATCCGGAGGAGGAACTGGTGGCGCTGTCGTCCGCATTGTACATGACGTGCCAGTAGGCGATCTTGAATCCGTCGATGCCGGTCAGGGGCTTGACGGTCACGTCGCTGCCGGCGGCCGCAAGCGCGGAGAGCAGGGCGTACGAGTTGCTGTACCCGGTCGCGTCGATGCCGATGAGGGCGTTCCAGAGGAACGTCTCGTACATGGCCGAGGTGTAGCTCGTGTAGCCATAGTAGGCGTTGTAGCTGTAGAAGTAGGTCGGGGCATTGTAGTTCCCGGCGGAGTACTGGCCGAAGTAGGCCATGGTGGAGAAGGAGGAGCTGTCGCCGTAGTAGAGGGGCAGCATGCTCCCGTCGAGCTCGATGTACTGGATCCCGGTCCTGCCCGACGCTGCGCATACGTCATGATAGAGCGCCTGGATCTGGGCCTCGGTGAGGTTGGCCGTGAGGTAGTGGGAAGCGGCGTAGTACACCGCGTTCTCGGAGGTCAGCGAGTTCAGCTTGATGCCGGAGTGGTCTGAGGAGCTGTTGGCGATGGCCTCGCGGGCGGCCGAGGGGTCGTCCACGAGATTCTCGAAGATCTCCGCCTTCGTATCGTCGCCGAAGACGCTCTTGATGACGCTGTCGAACCAGGCGGCGTCGTGGTTGAGGATCATCCTGATGGTCATCACGGCGACCGTGTTGGCCGATGAGCTGCCCAGGTAGATCTGGGACATCGGCACGGTCCCGCCGCCGTTGGAATCGGTGACGCTCTTGAAGCCGGCCTCGGCCGCGTAATCGGAGTTGGAGATCCAGGTCACGATGCCTCCGTCGACGTCCTGGGTCGAGTAATAGGACCAGAGGGCGGACGACTCGGAATCGTCGGAGGTCTGTATGTCGTAGCTGAGCCCGCCGAAATAGCCGGCCTTCTCGTCGTTGGAGGGCGTGGCCGCATCCGCTGCCAGGACGGCATTGGGGACGGCGACCAGGAACACCGCGATGAGGACGGTGGCCAGCGGGAAGAACTTCAGGGACTTCCTGGCGCCGGCCTTGAAGCCGTTGCCACGGAGGGACCTGAAGTATGATTTCAGGTCCACCGCCCTGATGACCTTCACCGAGAGGATGCCGCACCCTGCCGCGAAGGCGGGGCCGGCGAGGACGGCATAGCTGCTGTCGAACCATCCGACGAAGAACATCGAGAAGATGTACAGCAGGGAGAAGCCGTACAGCCTGGAGGAGGCGTGGGCCCTGTACCTGTAGAGCATCCAGCATCCGAGGATGAACGGGAACCAGAGGGTGAGCCAGCCGTAGTACGATGCCATGTCGGAGATCGAGGTCCTGGTCGCATTGTCGGCAAGGTCCTCCATGAGGGTGCCGCTGTAGACGCTGTTGCCGTGGAATATCGCGTGCGAGAGGTCCCCGTCGAGGAACATGATGACGACGGCGACCGCGACGATGACGACGGCGAAGACGGGGATGGTGGCCACCCAGGGCTTCTTGGCAACGCAGGCGAAGGCAGTGGCGTATATTGCCGTGAGCACACCGAGCACGACCGCTCCGGAGGCAACGGCATCCCACTGGCCGACCGCACCGTACCAGACTGCGGCGCAGATGATGCCGGCCGCGAGGATGATATCGGCGATGGCGACGGCGGGCCACATGTCCCTGCCGGAGATGCGCTGGACGATCAGCGATATGCCCAGGATGACGGCGATGACGACGAAGATCATCCAGAATCCCGTCCAGGAGAGGACGGTGATCCCGAACATGACGGCCGCCAGGACCGTCGGAACGAGGACCTTCCTGTCCTTCAGCACGCCCTTGGGTCCGCTGGGCTGGCCTTCATCGGCGGCCTTGAGGGCGCACAGGATGAAGTAGACCATCAGGGACGCGAAGAAGCAGATGAACGCGAACCCGGAGCCGCTCGAGAAGGGAGTGGTCATTATGATGAGGCCGAAGAACGCATAGAAGAGCGCCGAGACGACACCTACCACACGGTCCTCGCGGTACATCTTCTTGCCGATGCCGTAGATCACGATGCAGGTGAGGGCACCGAGTATGGGCGCCGCCCAGGCGATGGTCCCGGCTGCCGCGGTGCGGTCCGAGATGCCGAAAGCCGTCACGATCTGCGCTATGCCCGCCATGATGTAATCGTAGGCCGGCCCGTAGGCGCTCACAGACCCGAACGGATAGTTCAGGGAGGCGACGCTGGACGGGTCGTAGGTGCCCGCCATGATCTCCATGACGATGCGGAGGTTGCTGCTCGCGCTGCTGCCGCCGGACAGGGCGTAATTGTCGCCGGCGGAGATCCCGTACGCGTAGACGAACCTTACCAGGAAGGCCGCCAGAACGATCACGAACAGGGAAAGCGGGAGCCAGTGCTCTTTGAGCCAACCTATGCCGCCTTCGCTCTTGACAGCGGGTGCGGCAGGGGCTTCGCCCTCTTCGGGCGAGGCTTTTCCTTTTCCAAATATGCGCATTTTCGAATCTCCAATTATAAATCGGAATGCGCAAACATGCAGGACTTGTTATTTATACGTTCAGGGCGCGTAATTATAATAAATACAATAGGAAAGGCCGGACCCGGAACGGAATCGGCGCCTGCCGCGCCGCATTTCCCGTCTGGGTCATAGCGCCGAGCGCACGTCGGCGGCGAAGGCGCGGGCGGCGGCCGCTGGGTCCTCCGAACCGTAGATGGCCCTGCCGACTATGACATAATCGGCCCCGGCTTTGATCGCTTCGGCGGCCGAGCCCCCCTGAGCACCGACACCGGGGGAGAGGATCTCCATGCCCGGGCCCGCGATCCTCCTGATGGCGGCGATGCGGTCCGGACGGGTGGCGGGGGCGATGAAACCCTTCACGCAGCACTTCACGCCCATCTGTGCCAGCTGCTCTGCGACCGGGGCGGTGAACTCCTTCCCTCCGGGATGGCTCATCTCGGTGACAGCGTAAACATAGCCGCGTCCCTCGGCGGTCCTGACCGCCTCGGACAGGGAGTCGGAGCCGGTGAAGGCATGGACGATGACCCCGGAGGCCCCCCTCTTAAGTGCCAGATCAACGATCAGATGCACCGTGTTCGGGATGTCGGCGACCTTGAAATCGCAGATGACGTCCGAACGCTCCGAGAGCTCGGTTATCATCTCCGGCCCGGCGGAGAGTACCAGGGGCCAGTTTATCTTGATCGCGTCCACTGTCCCGGAGACGGAATCGGCCACGGAAAGCGCCTTCTCACGGTCGGTCTCGTCAAGTGCCAGTATGACACGGCTGCTCTTCTTCATCTGACATTCCATCCCCAGAACATTATTAAAACTTCGCAAGCGTTTGCCGCGCCATGGCCTTTGTGAGGTTCGATTCGGGCTCGGCCGCCAACGGCCCCCTTGCCGAGGGATGCGAATACTGCACCAGAGGATCCAAGATGGTCCTGTTCGTCACCGGCAGGTGCCGCGCCGGGTGCTTCTACTGCCCGATATCAGAGAACCGCAGGACCTCCGGGTCCGTGTACGCCAACGAAGGGCCGGTCTCCAACGACGACCAGGTCATCGAGGAGGCTGAGGCGATGGACGCGGAAGGCACCGGGATCACCGGCGGGGACCCGTCCGAGGACATGGAACGGACCCTCCATTACATCCGCCTCCTGAAGGAGCACTTCGGCCCCGGCCATCACATCCACATGTACACGGCCGAGATATCCCTGGAGAAAGCGCGGATGCTGGAGGAGGCGGGCCTCGACGAGATCCGCTACCACCCGATAGAGGCGCGCTGGAGGAACATGGAGTCCACCGAGCTTGCCGAAGTCGTGTCCGGGACCGGGATGGACGTGGGCATAGAGATCCCCGCATTGCCTGGGCGCGTGGACGACATGGCGGCCATGCTGAAGTACGCATTCTCGGCAGGCGTGAAGTTCGCCAACCTCAACGAGCTGGAGTTCAGCGAGACCAACTGGGACATGATGGAGAAGCACGGCTACGAGGTCAGGGACGAAGTGTCATCTGCAGTTAAAGGCTCGGAAGAGGCCGCGCTCGCGGTCATGAAGGCCCTGCCGGACCTCCCCATCCATTTCTGCAGCTCCCGCTTCAAGGACGGCGTCCAGCTGAGGAACCGCCTCAAGCGCAGGGCGGCCAATACGGCCAGGCCCTACGATGTGGTCACCGAGGACGGGACCCTGATCAAGGGCATAATCTACGCCGATGACCTCGATGCCGCCGCCGGCCTGCTGAAGGATGATTTCGATGTGCCGGACGAGCTCATCTTCGTGGACCGGGAGCGGAACCGCATCGAGACGGCCCCCTGGGTCTTGGAGGAGATCTGCGGGGACCTCCCGTACAGGTGCTACGAGACGGAGGAATACCCGACCAGGGACAGGCTCGAGGTCGAGCGCACTCCGCTCAACCGATGATGCCCTCATGGCCGGCCGAGGGCCTGCCTATGGACCAGACTTGATGCTGAGAGAGAAAAGAGGCGGGGCAGGGCCCCGCTGAAAGGTTTTGCTTCTCCACCTTGGTGAAGACCGGGGGCGCCGGCCTCACTCTACGCTCAGGCTCTGGATATCGTGATGCCTGTTGACGATATCCCTGGCTATGCGCAGGTTCCTGCCGGCCTTTCCGATCGCGCGGCCCTTGAGTTCGGGATCCACGGTCACGGTAGCGTGATTGATGTCGCCGCGTTTCTCGATGACGACCTTCTGAGGCTTGTAGACATGGAAGACGTTCATGACGAACTGGGCGGGGTCGTCTGAGTACTCCACCACCTGGATGTTCTTCCCTGTGATCTCCTTCAGCTTGATGACGTGCTCCCCTTTCTTGCCCACGGCTATGTTGCCCTGGCCCTTCTCCACTACGAAGACGAGCTTGTCGGGCGTGTCCATGCAGTCGACCGCGTTGGTGTGGGTCAGCTGCTGGAACAGCGCGATGTAGCGGAGGGTGTCGTCGGTCAGGACGATCTCCTGCTTCGAGTTCTCGGCGGACATTTTCTCACAGCGTTAAGATGTTGGAAGTGCCCTTGTCGATGACGGCAAGCGCTGATACGGAGAACGGCTTTCCGCAGAGGGCCCCGAGCTCCATGTTGTTCCCGTCGTAGACGTGGGTCTTGACGGAGGTCTTCTTCAGCGAGTCGGAGGGGCAGTTCTTGGAGATGATGATCATCTGGGCCTTGCCGGACTTGACCGCTTTCTCAGTCTGGTCCACTCCGAACTCGACCTTTCCGGTCGCGATGGCTGCTTTCAGTGCTTTGGATATGTCTACTTCTTCGCTCATTCATTTTCCCCCTTTTTCTTCTTGGGTGTGTAGATTAGCTTGACTGCGCCGGTTCCTAGGGTCACCGGCTGACCCACTATGATGTTTTCGGTGACTCCCTCGAGATGGTCCACCTCGCCGACGGTCGCCGCGTGCAGCAGATGCGCCGCGGTGATCTCGAACGCCGCCCTGGCAAGGACGGAGGACTTCTTTCCGGAGACACCGTGCCTTCCGATGGCCCTCACGGTGCCGTCGTTGGTCATGACGTCGGCCACGAGCATGACGTGCCTGACGTCGACGTCCAGACCTGCGTGCTCCATGGTGGTCATCGCCTCATGGATGATCGAGTTCCTGGCGGCCTCGATGCCGAGGACGTCGGCGACCTCCAGGACGGAGTTCGTCATGACGTTCTCGGCCTCGACGGACTCCAGCTGGAGGACCTCCTCGAGGTTGCTCCCCTCGGTGACGATCTCCCACTTGCCGGTGGCCTTGTTCATCTGGAGGATTGCCCTCTGGATGCCCTCGACCCCCTTCAGCTTGGCGTTCCTGACGGCGTCGTACATCTGCTGGAGCTTCTTGAAGGAAGGCTCGTCGGAACCGATGACGATGTCGTAGTCCTGCCTGGTGACCATCCCGCGGACGGCCTTGATCTTGTTCAGCTTCTCGACGATGTCGTCGATGGTGAGCCCGCGCTCCTCCATCTTCCTGGCGTCCGGGACGACGATCAGCTTCTGGTTGGTGATGTCGGTCTCGATGCTGGCCACGTCGATGAGGGAGGTGATCTCGATCTCGGACGCCACGTGCTTGGCCACGCCCTCGTCCTCGGCGGCCAGGCCCTTCAGGGGTATGGTCATGGACGGGGTGGACGGCTCGCGCCTGGCGTCGACGATCTCGATGATCCTCGGCAGACCCTCGGTGACGTTCACGTTCGCGACACCCGCGAAGTGGAAGGTACGGAGGTTCATCTGGGTGGCGGGCTCTCCGAGGGAGTGCGCCGCCATGACTCCTGCGGACTCGTTCTGGTCCATCAGGTGCGAGGTGTACATCCTGTTGGCGACGGTGATCAGCTTCTCGCAGGTCTCCTCGGGGAGGTCCGCGCCGCTGACCCTCTTGGCGATGTCGCAGACGATCTTCATGGGGAGCTTGATCCCCAGCCTGTCGGCGATCGCGAAGAGGCGTTTCTCCATGTCGGTGTACTCGTGCGGCCTGTAGATCTCCTCAGGGGGCTCGCGGACGGCCTCGGGCTGCGCCGCCTCGGGCCTCGCCTTCTTGGAGGGCGAAGATGCCCTGGCGGGGCGCTTGCCGATCTTCATGATGATGTCCTCGGCCTCGGCCTCCTCGATCCCCAGCTCCGCGAGGGCGGGCGCCCCGGCGGATGCAATGCTCCCGAGGGTGGTGTACCTGGTCAGGATGAGGGCGGCGGCCTCCTCGCTGACGCCTCTCTTGACAAGCGCCGCAATCGTGTCCTTCTTCGCCATCTTCACTCGCCTCCGTCGTAGTCGTCGTCTCCGCCCTCGTAGTCCTCGGTGGACTCTCCGTCCTCCGACTCCATGTCGTCGGAGTCGATGGTCTCGAGGTCCTTCTCGCGGGCGCCGTAGTTGCCTCCGGAGCCCTCCTTGGCGTCGACGTTGAGGAACTGGTCGGCGTTGTCGCCGAGGACCTCCGCCAGGAGGTCGTTGAGGTCGATCGCCTTCCCGCGCACGGCGCGGGAGGGGTCGATGCCGTCCTCTCCGTACCTGAACTGCACGATGGTGCCGACGGTGTTCCTGACGGTGCCGTCGGCGGTCAGTTTGAGGTCCTCCAGCGCGGAGATGAGCCTCCTCTGCATGTAACCGGACCTGCTGGTACGGACGGCGGTATCGACCAGTCCTTCCCTTCCTCCCATGGCGTGGAAGAAGAACTCGGTCGGGGACAGTCCGCTCTTGTAGGAGTCGGCGCAGAATCCCCTGGCGTAGGCCCCGAGGTCCCCTTTGTGGAAGTGGGGGAGGGTCCTGTTCCAGTATCCTCTGGAGATCCTCTCACCGCGGACGGACTGCTGACCGACGCACCCGGCCATCTGCGAGAGGTTCAGCATGGAACCCCTGGCACCTGTCTTGGCCATGATGACGGCGGGGTTGCTCCATCCGAGGAAGTTACCGGCGATGTTACCCGCATTGTCACGGGCCTGGGCCAGGGTCCCCTGGATGTTGACCTCCAGGGTGTCCCTGAGCGACCTGCCGGGCATCTCCTTGAGGGTGCCCTCCCTGTAGGACTCGACGAGGCTGTCCACCTTGGCGATGTCCTCCTGGGTGGAGGCGTTGATCTGGTCGATGGCGTCCTGCGGGATGTCCTCGTCGCCGATACCGGTCGAGAACCCGTGGTCCATGATGGACCCGAGGCACAGCCTGGTGACCTCGTTGAGGAACCTGGCGGCGCGGTCTGCCCCGTAGTCGCGGGCGATGCGCTCGAGGATCTTCCCTTTGGAGTTCCCGATGCCTTTCTCGTCGATGGTTCCCATGAGGAGCTGCCCGTTGCGGATCTTGACGTACCCGTCGGTGGGGCAGTTCTCCTTCAGGCAGGCTCCCTGGCACTGGCAGACGGACGCCTTGTAGGTGATGTTGAAGTCCGGGGGCAGCACGAGGCTGAACAGCTGCTTGCCGGTCCAGTAGGGCTCGCCGCCCTCGTCCACGCCGGCGGGCTCGGGGACCTTGATGTCCGGGAGCTTCATGAGGATGTTCATGGCCTCATAGCGGTGGAAGTGGGGCCCTCCGTTCTTGCCGTGGGTGAGGAAGTAAGCGCCGGTGATGTGGTCGTGGATGGCGCCGATGATGGGCCCTCCGTACCTGGGCGAGAGGATGTTCTCCTGCACCTGCATGAGGATCCTCGCTTCGGCGCGGGCCTCCTCGGACTGCAGGACGTGCAGGTTCATCTCATCGCCGTCGAAGTCAGCGTTGTACGGGGCGCAGTCGCAGAGGTTGAACCTGAAGGTCCTGCCGGGCATGACCCTCACGCGGTGGGCCATGATGGACATCCTGTGGAGCGACGGCTGCCTGTTGAACAGGACGACGTCGCCGTTCATGAGCTGCCTCTCGACGGTGTAGTCTATGTCGAGGCCCTCGGCGACCTCCTCGGCGTTGTGGTCGGTGACCTTGATCCTCCTGCCGTCGCCCCTGATGACGTAGTTGACGCCCGGGATGTATCCCTGGGACTCGTCGGGGGTCGGGCCCCTCTTGACGTACTCCCTCATGACGTCGATGTTGTGGACGTTGACGATGACCGGGACGGTCAGCTCCCTGGCCGCGATGACCGGGACTCCGACCTCGTTGATGGACAGGTTGGGGTCGGGGGAGATGACGGTACGCGAGGAGAAGTTCACACGCTTACCGGACAGGTTGGACCTGAACCTCCCCTCCTTGCCCTTCAGCCTCTGGGCGAGGGTCTTGAGGGGCCTGCCGGACCTGTGCCTGGCGGGAGGTATCCCGGAGGTCTGGTTGTCGAAGTAGGTGGTGACGTGGTACTGCAGGAGCTCCCAGAGGTCCTCGACGATCAGCTGCGGGGCGCCCGCGTCGCGGTTCTCCCTCAGCCTCTGGTTGATCCTCAGGACGTCGACCAGCTTGTGGGTCAGGTCATCCTCGGACCTGTCGCCGGAATCGAGGGTGATGGAGGGCCTGACGGTCACGGGGGGCACGGCGAGGGCGGTGAGGACCATCCACTCGGGCCTGCAGGTGGCCGGGTCCATTCCCAGGGCCCTCAGGTCGTCGTCGGGGATGCGCTCGAGCCTCTCGCGGACCTCTTTGGCGGTCAGCTTGTGGTTGTCGGAGACCTCCCTGAAGGTGGTGGGCTTGTCGAGCTTGATCTTGATCTGCTCGGCGCCGCAGTAGGGGCAGACCCCTTTGGAGGACGCGTCCTTGGCGACCTCTTTGGAGTACAGCTTCTGGTCGATGGTGTCGCCGCCCATGTCGAGGATGTCGTCCATCCTCTTCTGGCGGGCCTTTATCTCCTCGGGAGGCAGCATCAGCCTGCCGCAGGAGCGGCAGGTGGACTCCAGCATGAGCTTTATGTCCTTGATGAAACCGACGTGGATGACCGGCATGGCCAGGTCGATGTGGCCGAAGTGCCCGGGGCACTCGTCGAGCTTGAGCCCGCAGGTCTTGCAGCGGAGCCCGGGCTCGATGATGCCCATGTGGGGGTCCATGAGGCCGCCCGCGATGGGCCATCCCTCGTCATCGTAGGTGTCGGCGGTGATGATCTTCACCGCGGACATCCTCCTGATCTCGTCGGGCGAGACGCAGGAGAACTTGATCGAGCCGATCTTCTTTGTGATGTTCGAGATCATGAGAGATCCTCCAGCTGAAGCCTCATGGCCACACCCAGCGACAGCAGCTCGTCCATGAGGAGCTTGAACGCGTAGGATGTCTGCACGAGGTAGATGCTTGTGGTGTTTCCGCAGACCGGGCAGCGGAGCTGGCCGAACCTGTTCATCACGGCGATGTGGCCGCACTTGGGGTTGCCGCAGACGTACTGCTGGGTACCGTCGGACTCGTCGAGCAGGCGGTCCTTGATGACCATGGCGGCGCCGTGGCCGATGAGGCAGTCGCGCTCCATCTCTCCGAACCTGAGGCCTCCCTGCCTGGAACGTCCCTCGGTAGGCTGCCTGGTGAGTATCTGCACGGGCCCTCTGGACCTGACGTGGAGCTTGCCGCTGACCATGTGGTGCAGCTTCTCGTAGAAGATGACGCCGGTGTAGACCTCGGTCTGGATCATGCGCCCGGTCCTGCCGTCGTACATGATCTCTTTTCCGCTCCTGTTGAAGCCGTTCCTGACGAGGCCGTCGCGGATGGACTCCTCGTTCTCGCCGGAGAACGCGGTACCGTCGATGGTGCGGCCCTCCATGGAGCCGACCTTGCCTGCGATCATCTCGAGCACGTGCCCGACGGTCATACGGGACGGGATACCGTGGGGGTTGACGACCAGGTCGGGGGTGATTCCGTCGGTGGTGAACGGCATGTCGCACTGGTCGACGAGCCTGCCGACGACTCCCTTCTGCCCGAACCTGGAGCAGAACTTGTCGCCGAGCTCGGGGATCCTCTGGTCCCTGACCTTGACGCGGACGAGCCTCGATCCGTTCTCGCTCTCGGTGAGGATGACGGAGTCGACGTATCCCTGCTCCCCGGGCCTGACGGTCACCGAGGTCTCGCGCCTCTTCTTGGTCGACATGAAGTCGGTCTCCTCCTCGAGGAACTTCGGGGGCGAGGTCTTGCCGATCAGGACATCGCTGCCGGAGACGAAGCACTCGGGGGAGATGAGCCCGTCCTCGCCGAGGTTCTGATAGGCCTCGTCGGCGCGGACTCCCTCGATGTCGGGCGAGGGGATCTCGAAGTGGTCCTCCTGCCCTCCGGGGTACCTGCGCTCCTCGGCGCGGTAGGACCTCATGAAGGTGGTCCTGCCGAGGCCGCGCTGCACCGAGGACTTGTTCATGACGATGGCATCCTCGATGTTGTAGCCGTGGTAGGAGAGGACGGCGATGCAGAAGTTCTGCCCTGCCGGCCTGTACTTGTATCCGATGTAGTCCATCGCCTGGGTCTGCACCATGGGGACCTGCGGGTAGTGCATCAGGTGGCCGCGGGTGTCGGGCCTGATCCTGTAGTTGGAGGTGGCCACTCCCAGGGCCTGCTTGGCCATGGCGGCGCCCATGGTGATACGGGGCGCGGAGTTGTGCTCGGGGTAGGGGACGATCCCTGCGGCGACTCCGATGATGATCATCGGGTCGACCTCCATGTGGGTGTAGTCGCACTTGCCGTCGGGGCCGATGATGTTGCTGGGGACCCTGAAGGTCTTGTGGCACCAGCGGCAGGTGAGCTCGCACTCCCTGTCGGCCTTGCCGACGTTCATCCAGTCGACATCGGTCTCCGAGAGGGCATGGCCGCACTCGGGGCACCTGGCGGGCAGGTCGTACGGCGAGACGAGGACGAGGGAGTCCTCTTCCTCCTCGGCGTCGAGCCACTCGAGGATGCCGTCGCGGAACAGGTCGTCCCAGGAGATCTTCCCGTCGCGGATGCCCTCGATGTGCTTCCTGGTGAGGACGGTCCTGCCGTCCTTGAGGACGAGCAGGGGCCTCCTGAGCCTTCCGTCGTCGGAGTTGATGATGACCTCGCCCATCTCGTCGTCGTAGCGGATGTTGATGTCCTGGGATATCAGGCCGTACCTCCTGCGCTCCCTGATCTCGGAGACGAGCTTCTCGGGGTCGGGGTAGGTACCGACGAGGTTCCCGTTGACGAAGACGCGGGTGCTCTCGTCGTTGACGGAGGCGAGCCCGAACTCCCTGAGCATCCTGATGACGTCCTCCTCCGGGTAGGACTCGGAGACGTTGATGATCAGGGCGGCGTTCTTCACCAGGCCGCAGTTCTGTCCCTCGGGGGTCTCGGAGGGGCAGAGCCTCCCCCACTGGGTGGGGTGCAGGTCACGGGCCTCGAAGTGGGGCTGGGACCTGGTCAGGGAGGAGGTGATCCTCCTGAGGTGGGACACGGACGACATGTTGGAGGTCCTGTCGAGCAGCTGGGAGACACCGGCGCGCCCGCCGACCCAGTTGCCGGTCGCGAGGGCGTGGAGCAGCTTGTGGGTGAACAGGTCGGGCCTGATGCTGGAGGCGACGGAGAAGTCGGACTTCTTCCTGCCGACGTTCCTCTCCATCTGGTACTTGAGGTCCTTCATGAGGCTGGAGAAGCTGGTCCTGAAGAGGTCCTCCATGAGGTCGCCGGACAGCTTGAGCCTCTTGTTGGCGTAGTGGTCCTTGTCGTCGGCCTTCCTGAGCCCGAGCGAGAGCTCGAGGACGGACTTCGCGATCCTGCCGAGGTAGATGGCCTTCTTCATGCGGTCTTCCTTGGAGTCGCCGAGGTGGGGCAGCAGGGACCTGTCGAGGATGGACTCGACCTTCTTGATCCTGTATTCCTTGGCCTGGCCGGCGGCGAAGTTCCTCTCGAGGTAGAGCAGGGCGTCCTCGGTGGTGTGGTATCCGGGCAGGATCTTGTCCTGGGGCCCGGGCGGGGACTGGGTCACCGGCAGGTTGGTCTTCGAGTTGATGTCGAAGGACCCCTCGATGTTGGCGTAGACGATGTTCGCCATGCCGTCATCGGAGACGATGGTGTCGTAGATGTCGGAATCCTTCTCCATGCCGAGCGCCTTCATCAGGGCGATCAGGGGGATCTCTCCGTTGACGACGGGGACGGAGACCATGAGGGTGCCGTCCTTCTTCTTCTCCACCTGGGTCAGTGCGCGGTAGCCCTCGCGCTGGGAGAAGACCTTGGCGGTCTCGACGGCGGCGCCGTAGCGCTCGTTGTACTCGACCATGACGCGGTTGGGGGCGAGGTCCTCGAGGGTGATGAGCACCCTCTCGGTCCCTCCGATGATGAAGTACCCTCCGGGCTCCCTGGGGTCCTCCTTCTCCTTGATGAGCTCCTGCAGGTACTCCTCCTCGGTCAGCTTGCGCTCGAGGCGCTCCTCGATGCTGGCGCGGCAGAGGTTGCATCCTTTGGACTTCACCATCATGGGGAGGTCCCCGATGTGGACCCAGCCGTCGTTCTCGAGGTCCTGCCTGATGCCGTCCTCGTAGACCTCGAAGCGGACGTACACCGGGGACATGTAGTTCAGGTTCCTGAGCCTGGCCTCCATGGGCGAGATGTCGTGCTTGTATCCGTTCGCCTCGTTGATCTGCGGGCGGTCGATCCTGATGGTGGGCTTGGACTGGGGGTCGATGGCGCCCTCGTCGTTCCTCGCCCTCCCGATGACGATCTCGATGTCCCTTCCGCCGGTCTTCTCGGGGTCGAGCTTGATGATGCCCCTGACGGCGTCGTCCGTCGGCACCCTGATGTCGTCGACGATCCTCTGCATCCTGCTGTTGGGATTGTCGATCGTCGCCAGGAAGTCGTTGAAGGACTCGATGTGGTGGTTTACGATGTTCTTGTCCCTGAAATAAAGATTTACTAGGTCCCTCATTCGATTCTCACCCTTTGGTTACGAGCCTGTAGACGGTGAACTCCTGCGCCGTCTCCGACTTCCTGATGATCTTGACGATCCTTCCCTCGTCTATCGGCCCGTGGATCTGCTCGAGCACCCGGATGACCGCGTCCGTGGTCTTGATCTTGGGAAGCTGGTCGCGGGTGACGCCCAGCTTCTTCAGGACCTCCTCGGCCTCCTCTTCTGAGAGTAGATGGTGCTCGGGCACGAGATTGTGCCTGAGAATGTTGAAGGAGTCAGTTTCTGCTGCCATTTTTACACCTTTTATCGATAAAAGCCTCGGAAAACTCTGCCCGGTACGCAGGAGCCGTGTTTCCCAGAAATCAGTAGAATCATCCTCATACTTGATCCGCCGTCGATCGCTCATGAAGAACACAAAGCGGGCTTGGAGGGATTCGAACCCCCGACCACCTGATTAAAAGTCAGATGCTCTACCTAGCTGAGCTACAAGCCCAATTGTTATCCTATCGAAAGCACCCCAAAAGATAGTCATATTTAAATTATAGGGGCTGGAAACGGCAGGTCCCCTGGATTCCCCGGGAACATCTCCGATGGCTGCAGGACGTTCTGCTAAAATATCCCTTCCATGATGAAGCTACCATATGACTTCCCTGATCCTGCGCGTAGACGCGCCGAAACGCCTGAAGGAGGCCGGCTACGGAAGGGCCCGCCTCGACCCCGAGGCGTACTCATCGCTGGAACTCACCATAGGCAGCATAGTCAGGATCACCGGCAAGAACACCGCGGTCGCCAAGATATTCCGCAGCGACCCGGAGGATGCCGGTTCCGGGATCATCAGGATAGACGGCCTCACCAGGACCTCGGCCGGCGTCTCCATAGGGGAGAACGTCAAGGTCGAGAGGATAGACCCGGGCCGGGCGGTGAGGGTCGTCCTCGCCCCGAACATACCTCCCGGGACCCACATCGCCGTCGACGACAATTTCGCCGGCATCTTCAAGAGCAACCTCATCGGGAGGCCGGTCGTCAAAGGGCTGGACATCACCGTGCCGAACGTATCTCTCATGGGGAACCGCTCCGTGTTTAGAGTGGTGTCGTCGGACCCGCCCGAGGCCGTCATCTCCGACACCACCGACCTGGTGATCCTCGAAGGGCCCGAGTCCCCCGCCGGCAAGAAGCGCGGGAAGGCCAAGTTCGGAAGGGAGAGCAAGTTCACCACCTACGACGACATCGGCGGCCTCGACGACGAGCTGAGGCGCATCAGGGAGATGATCGAGCTCCCGCTGAAGCACCCCGAGCTGTTCGAGAGGATGGGGATATCCGCTCCGAAGGGCGTCCTCCTCTACGGGCCCCCGGGGACCGGGAAGACCCTCATCGCTGAGGCTCTGGCTAATGAGTCCGGGGCCAGTTTCCTGACCATCCGCGGGCCGGAGATCGTCGGGAAGTACTACGGCGAGTCGGAGGCGCACCTGAGGGAGATCTTCGATCAGGCCGAGAAGTCCGCGCCGTCGATCATCTTCATCGACGAGATCGACTCCATCGCCCCCAACAGGGAACGCGCCGACTCGGAGACCGAGCGCAGGATCGTGGCTCAGCTTCTGACCCTCATGGACGGCATGGGAGGCCGCGGGAACGTGGTGGTCATCGGGGCCACCAACCAGGAGGATTCCATCGACCCGGCGCTGAGGCGCCCGGGGAGGTTCGACAGGGAGATCGAGATCGGCATACCCAACCTCGAGGGCAGGAGGTCCATCCTCGAGGTGCACACCAGGTCCATGCCGCTCGCCGAGGACGTCGACCTCGATGCGCTGGCACATACCACTCACGGCTTCGTCGGGGCCGACCTCGCCGCCCTCTGCAGGGAAGCGGCGATGAAATGCCTAGGCCGCTACATGAAGGACGTCGACCTCGACAGGAAGGTCCCGGCCGAGGTGCTGGAGAAGATGAAGGTGGGCATGGACGATTTCTCGGCCGCCTTCAGCGAGGTCGAGCCCAGCGGCATGAGGGAGGTGTCCGTGGAGGTCCCGAAGGTCACCTGGGACGACATCGGCGGGCTGGACGACATAAGGCGCGAGATGACCGAGGTCCTCATGCCGGGGGAGGAGCGCAAGGACTTCGAGCGCCTGGGCATCTCCGCCGGGAAGGGCGTCCTCCTCTACGGGCCCCCCGGGACCGGGAAGACCCTCATCGCCAAGGCGATGGCCAACCAGGCGGACGCCAACTTCATCCTGGTGAACGGCCCGGAGCTGCTCAACAAGTTCGTCGGGCAGGGGGAAGAGAACCTCAGGAAGATCTTCAAGCGCGCCAGGCAGATGGCCCCGTCGATCATCTTCTTCGACGAGCTGGATTCCCTGGCGCCCAGGAGGGCGGGGGACGAGGCGTCGAGGGCGACCGACAGCATGGTCGCGCAGCTCCTTACCGCCCTGGACGGCGTGGAGCAGCTGAAGAACGTCCTGGTCATCGGAGCGACCAACAGGCCCGACATGATCGACCCGGCGGTCCTGAGGCCCGGGCGCCTGGACAGGATGATCCTGGTCGGGAAGCCCTCCGAGGACGCCAGACTCAGCATACTGAAGGTCCACACGCGCAGGATGCCGCTGGCAGACGACGTCGACCTGGAGGAGCTGGCCGCCCGCACCGAGGGTTACGTCGGGGCCGACCTGGCGACCGTCTGCAGGGAGGCCGGGCTGGCCGCCTACCATGAGGACCCGAAGATCGAGTACGTGCACATGAGGCACTTCGAGAAGGCGATGGGAATGGTCAGGCCGTCCGTCGACGACATGACCTACAAGGCGTACTCCGACATGGCCGCCGAGGCCCGCAGCAGCAAGAAGGGCAAATGGGACAATAACCAGCTCTACGGATGACCCAGACGGTCAGAGGTCCTTGACCATGTAAGGCGGGGCGGGAGTGTAGCCGAGCTTGGCATAATACTCCCTGGCCCCCGGCGCGGATGTGACGCACATGCGGGTGCATCCTTCCCGGGCCGCTGCCGCCTCGGCCTCGGCGAGGAGCCTCTTCCCGTAGCCCCTGTGCTGCCATCCCTCGGCCTCCTTCCCAACGGCCGTCTCCTGCCCCGCGACCCTGAGCTCGCGTATGCGGGCGGTCCCGCTGCCGTCCGTCCTCAGGCGTACGTAGCCGATTATCCTGTCTCCTGTCTCGAACGATATGAAATGCTCCGTCCCGCCGGACGCCTCGTAGGTCTGGGTCTTCAGCTCCGCGCCGTCCGGCCCTTCCGGCGGGAGCCCGCTCCTGCCCGCCTCGCGGCAGCGGATGCACCTGCAGGAGAGCCCCTCCTTCGCCATGTTCTCCTGCACCAGCTGGCGCAGGTTGCTCTGCATTATGCCGGCGGCGATCTCCGGGACCGGGATGTCCCTCTGTATGCGCTGTATCCTGACGTACTCGGGGACCTGGGACTTCATCTCTGACAGGAGGGCGACCGCCGTGGCCGTGTCCGGAGGGACGTATTCCCCTGCCTCCCACCACCTGTGCATCTCGGTACCTGGGATCACCAGGGCAGGATAGAACTTCAGGCCGTCCGGGCGGAACGCCGGGTCGGAGAACAGCCTGCGGAAGCACCTGAGGTCGTTTTCGGGCGAGGAGCCGGGAAGTCCCGGCATGATGTGGTAGCACACCAGGAGCCCGTGCCTCCGGCAGACCTCGGTGGCCCTGACCGTCTCGGCCACGCCGTGGCCCCTGCTGACCTTCTTCAGAACTTCATCGTCGAGGATCTGCACCCCGAGCTCCACCCTGGTGGCGCCGAGGCGCATCATCTCCTCTACAGCTTTGTCTGTCATGAGGTAGTCGGGGCGGGACTCCACCGTGAGCCCGACGCACCTGTGCTCCGCAGACCCGTTGATCGCCTGCGCCTCCTCCAGCGAGGCTGCGGGACGGCCGTTCATGGCGTCGAAGCACCTCTTGACGAACCATTCCCGGTACATCGGGTCGCGGGAGGTGAAGTTCCCTCCCATGATGATCAGGTCGATCTTGGATGATGGGTGACCGACCTCCTCCAGCTGGGATATCCTCGAGGCGACCTGGTCGTACGGGTCGTAATGGTTCATCGCCGCCCTCCTGGCTGCCGGCTCCTTGCCGGTGTAGGACTGGGGGGAGTTGTTCTCGACCCCGCCGGGGCAGTAGGCGCACTTGCCGTGGGGGCAGGGGTACGGGGAGGTCATGACGGCCACCGCGGAGACGCCCGACACTGTCTTCACTGGCTTCTTGACCAGCAGGGGCAGGAACCTCTCCCTCTCCTCCCCGCTCAGAAGTGCCAGCACCTCTGAGTTCGGCGGGACCTTGTCGGGCCCCAGCTCGGAGCACAGCTTCATCTTGAGGCGCTGGAGGGAATCGCGGTCGGAGACCTCCCCGGACCTGAGGGCCTCCGCGATGCGTTGGGGGACCTCGTTTCCCATCTTCAGCTCTTCTCCGCCCTTTCCTTCGCAAGCTGCCCGAACCTCTCAACGGTCTTGCGGTAGTTGTCCATGGCCATCTTCACGTTGGCCTCGCAGAACGACCACGCTTTGGACAGGTCGCCGTATCTCAGGCGGTATCCGCGCCTGACCTGGCCGTCGGCGCCCTGGACATCGGTGTACTCGACGATGTCCATCGACTTCAGCTTGTTGATGTAGCGGTAGACGGTGGGCTTGGTGGTGTCCAGGAGGGCGGCGATCTCCTCGGCCGCCCATGCCTTGGAGGGGTTCTTCATGAAGAAGTCCATGAAGATCCTGTAAGGGATGCTCTCCCTCAGGGTGAGCGCCCCGCTCCCCCTCGGGTCGTAGCCCTTAGAAAGGTAGCCGATCTGCGTTAGGAACGTCTCGGCGAGGACGTCAATATCGTCCACGCCGGTCATGGGAGTGTTGGATACCACCTGGAGCTCGAACATCTGTGCACCGCCTTCTTTCCTTTATGCTTGAAAAGTTAAGCCCGGATATAAACTTGTATCGGGCCTCTGCGGCGGGCCCCGCACAGTGCAGTAAACGGCGGGACCGAAGCGCGGGGGTATAGGCGCGGACGGTCCCGCCGGGGGGCAGAGAATGCCCCGGTTAAAGGGTTTGAGCGTAAGATGATGCGGGGGCTCAGTCCCCGTTCCCGGGATCGGTCCCGGAGGCCGCGGTGGCCGTGGGGACGCTCCCGGCCTTCTTCTCCTTGGCCTGCAGTGCGAACCAGAGCGGGATGTAGGCCAGGAGTATGATCGCCCCTACGACCACGGACGACGGCCCGAACAGGTAGTTGGACTCGTACGCCAGGCAGGGAATCAGTATGAAGAACTGGTAGATCGCCAATCCGGCGGCGACATATACCCAGCCCTTGGGCGCGTTCCATACCCTGGGCCTGTCCTTGAACTTCGGGTCGTAGTGGGTCTTGAGGAAGCAGATCATCGCCATCCCCAGCGCGAAGCAGAACCCGAACGACGAGGCCGCCAGGATCATTCCCGGGGTGCCGAGGGGGATCAGGCACATGCCGACCGCGAACTGGAAGAACATGGCGTAGATGGGGGCCCCGTTCTTGTTCGTCTTGCTGAGGAGCTTCGGCATGTTGCCGTTCTGGCTCATCGCGAAGAGCGTCCTCGATGAACCGAGGAAGGCCGTCTGGATCAGCATGACCATGCCTGCGACGAGCAGGATCAGGGCGACGAGGGCCCCCTCGTCACCGAAGTCGCTCACGCAGAGAGGGGCCAGGGTCGCATATCCTGCGACGTCGACGCCGTCGTAGCCGAGGGTGCCGAACACCGACAGCGAGACGATGAAGTACATGAACAGGCAGATGAGGCCGCAGGCGATGAGCGCCTTGGGCAGGTCGTGCCCGGGGTCCTTGTACTCCGCGCCGTAAGTGGCGCAGGACTCCCATGCGCAGGCGCTCCACTGGGCGGTCGCCAGGAACCCGAACACCAGCATGAACCCGTTGGCGTCCCACTCCCAGTCGGGGGAGGTCCAGTCCCTGCTGACGGTGTCCAGGCTGAAGGACCCGTCGATGAACGGGATGGCCACGACGATGACCAGCGGGACGATGGTTATCAGCGAGAGGATCAGCTGCGCCGTGGCGCCGCCGGAGAGCCCTCTCGATCCGATGCCGACGATGACTCCGTAGATGATGGCCCCGAGCACCAGGTTGAGGACGGTCGGGTCGATGTCCGCCATGAAGCCGATGTACTCGTCGAAGTACTCGCTCTGGAGGTACGTCCCGGTCATGATCGTGAAGATCGGGATGACCGGGGTCCACGTGAACCAATAGGACCAGGCGGTGAACGCGCCTATGAACTTACCCCAATTGACCTTCTTCCCGCGGTACTTCTCCTCATCGTCGAAAACATACTGGGCGCATGCCCCGATGCCGGACACGCCGAAATTGGCCGCCATCTCTCCGATGGCCATGTTCTGCAGGAAACCCTGCAGGACCGATATGACCCAGATGGCGATGCTCATCGCCCACAGGGTCCCCGATAGGTCGTACAGGGACGGCAGGATCAGGATGGGCACGCCCATCGCGATGATGACTCCCTGTTTCCAATCGATGGTCCTCGCGAGCTCCGACGTACCTTCAACTGAAGTTCCATAGCTTTCGCTGGGACTGCTTGCTTCTGCCATTGCCACTCCTCCGCACCCTGACGCCGGACGCAGGATTGCCGTCCTGCTAAATCGTGTCCGGCCCGGGGCAAGACTGAAAAGAATATCCGATTGGAGACTATTTAAAAAACGTTACGAATTTTCGGATGACCAGAGAACCATATTAAAAGGTTCCTATGGGTAATGCTTTAAATTCAAACCAAAGCATTATATATAATACATATAAGGCAAGGTTGGATGCATGCTCCGACCCACAGCCCCGAATCAGTAGCGTTCCTTCAGCACATCGATGATCTTCATCACGCTGTCGAACGGCATGACGGGGTATACCGGCACCGTCGAGATCTTCTCGATGGTGGACGCCACGATGGGCGCGCAGATGATGCCGACCGCGCCGTCCCTGCCTGCACGCACTGCGGCGATGACAGCATCCTCCACGGTGGAGACCGTGTACTCGCGGATGGCGATGGTGCCCCCGGCGCCCGTGTCGAAGCTCTTGGGGAGGCCCTCCATGAACGATGAGGCGGCGATGACGGCAGTGAACTTCTGCTTGTCCTTGCCGTAGATCTGCTTCAGGGCGTTTACAATCTGCCTCACGGTGCGCAGGTTGGGCTCCCTCCTCTCCTCGAGGATCTTGTACATGGTGCTCTGGGACAGCCCCGACACCGAGCAGAACTCGCTGAGGGACATATGGAGCTCGTCGTCGAGGATGTTCTGGAAGGCCTTCTGGAAACCTCCCTCCTCCCTGAGCATCCCCGATATGAGGTCTTCCACGGTCATTTCTTCGCCCTCGCGGCATAGGCGGCCGCGGACATCCCCGCGATGACGCCCTCGCCGACGGCCTTGCCGATCTGCCAAGGCCTGCCGGTGATGTCCCCGCAGGCGAACAGCCCCGGGACGCCGGGCACCGAGCAGTCCTTCTCCACCTTCAGGGTGTCGTCGATCTCCGGCATCGCCCCGAGGTCCATGGAGAGGTCGGCGGAGGACCTCCCGCCGAGCTCGATGAACACGCCGTCGACGGGGAGCTCCGTGCCGTCCTCCAGGACCACGGACTTCACGAGCCCGTCGCCGTGGATCTCCTTCACCGACGACTCTATCCTCACGGCCCCCGCGGCCTCGGCCTTCTTCTCGAGTGCCGGGTCCGCATCGTGCGACTTCGCGATCCAGAAGGTCTCCGACGCGTACCTGGTCATGATCTCGGCGCCGATGGCGGCCTCCGATTCGGACCCGACCACGGCGACCCTCCTGCCCTTGTAGAAATTGCAGTCGCAGGACACGCAGTAGCTGACGCCCTTCCCGTTCGAGAACTCGGCCTCTCCCGGGACGTTCAGCTTGTTGCGGGAGACCCCGGTGGCGAGGACGACCGCCCTCGCGGAGATCTCCGTCCCCGACTCGGCGACTATCCTGAACATCCCGTCCGCCCCGCGCGAAGCGGAGACGACGTTCATGTCCAGGACCTCGCACCCGAACGAGTGCGCCTGGCGGACGCCGTTCATGAGCAGGTCTATGCCCTTGGCCTTCCCGGCGGTCCCGAAGTAGTTCTCCACGGATATGCCGTAGGCAGCGCTCCCGGAGATCCTTCCGATGAGGACCGTGCTCACCTTCCTGCGGGCCGAGTGGATGGCGGCCTGGAGGCCTGCCGGCCCGGACCCGATGATCAGAACGTCGGCGTCCATCTGAGCTCACTGCTTCTTCAGCCCGTCGATGTAGGAGACGATGTCCTCTTTCGGCCTGAGGCCGATGAGGGACTCCTGCTGGACCCCGTCGACGAAGAACAGAAGGGTGGGGATGGCGGAGATGCCGAAGGTGCGGGCGACCGCCTGGTTCTCGTCAGTGTTGAGCTTCCCGACCTTGACATCGGGGAGCTCCTCGGAGAGCTGGTCGATTATGGGGCCCATCCTCCTGCAGGGGCCGCACCAGGGGGCCCAGCAGTCGACAAGGACGACGCCGTCCTGCTTCACGAACGTGCTGAAGGTCTGCTCGTTCAATTCCGTTACCATTAGGTTCACCTGCGATGGAATCCCCGATGCAGTTTATAACACATTTGTGCGGGACCCGATCCCGAAGTGGCCGGAACACAGTCCGGCCGGGGTTCAGGGTTTCACGCCTTTTATCTTGGGGTACTCCCCGAGCTCCCCGACCAGGACGTCGAGGTCGCGGCCGTAGTAGGCCGAAAGCTCCCTGTGGAGGTCCTCGATCCTCCTCGCCCCTCTCTCGGCGCCCTTGCGCCTGAGCTTCTCGACGGAGTACGTGTGCTCCACGACCCTGTTGTCGCTCACCATGTTGTCCGCGTGGGCGACGATCTTCTCCTCGATGGTGCTCGGCATGTAGTCGCCCGGAGGCAGCTGCATCTCCTCGACATCCTGCTGGTCCAGGCCGGCGCCGGTATGCTTCCGGACGATGTCGACGAGCTCCTGCGGGAGGCCGAGGTCGCGGACGATGACGGAGCCGATGTACGCATGCATGATCGAGTGGTCCCTGGACCTCCCGATATCGTGCAGCAGGGCGCCTGCGGTGACCAGGTCCGGGTCGGCGGACGGTATGCCCTTGGCGATCGCGTCGGCGACCGCGCGGACGGTGGCGCAGTGCACGACGACGCGCTTGGAGCACCCTGCGTCCCAGAGGTACTGGATGCACTGCTTCCCGCTCGGATACTTCTCATCGCCTGTTCTCGACAACGGTCTTCCCCCTTTCATTGGGAACGACGGCGATCTCGCCGCCCTCCCTGTACTCGTACAGGTGCTTCCCGCCCGTATACACGTACAGGAAGATCGCCATGGCGGAGATCTCCGAATGCGGCTGGTTCCCTACGGAGACGTTGAAGTCCGCCCTCTCATATATGCACATCGGGACCTTGGTCGCCCCGACGATGACGAGGATATCCTCGTCCGTGGGTATCCTGGGTATGGCGATGTCCGCCCTCTGCCCGTACATGGTGAGGTGGACGATCTTGCCCTTGAAGGAGCCGATGACGTCGTCCCAGGCGACCCCGGTCTTGATCGTGAAATCGCCGCCGAACCTCTGGACGGTGCTGCGGATGTTCTCCTCCAGCACCGGGTCCGCGGTATCGACGTAGATGCCCTTGGCGCCGAGGGCCCTCGCCGTCAGCGCCACATGCGTGGTAACGCGCTTGTCGCGCTCGGGACGGTGCCCTATGCGCAGGACCCAGATGTCTCCCATATGAGTCAGTCTTCTTTGATCGGCTCTATCTTGTGGCCGCGGTAGTCCATCTTGACGGACCTGCGGACGAGGGATTTGAGCATGGTGGAGGAAAGACCCAGTTCCTCGGCGACATCGCCGGAGAACTTACCTTCAGTCCCGATCTTCTCGAGTATCTGGGCCTCGATCTTCTGGTACTCATCCTCGGGCATCATGGCGGCGGCCAGGACATCGCTGATCTCGTAGACCGGCCACTGGGCGTTGATGCTGAAGGAAGTGTAGTAGGTATGGTAGGATTTCTCCGGATAGTTACCGTTGGTGGAAAGCCAGCGGGTCTCGACCAGTTTCATCTTCTCGAAGAAGATGGTGGCCTCCCTGCCTTCGGGACCGAACTTCTTCTCGATCTCGTCGGCGGTCTTCCATTCCAAGGTCACCTCTTTCAGCACCTCGCGTTTGATCGGGGTGTCAACGGCCCTGAGCATTGGCACGAGTTCAGAGGGCTCGTTGATGACCTTTATTCTATTCATGGTCGAATTAGGGGTTTTGGAACTATATAATGATTAACGGAACGCCAAACACCATCTGGACAACTTATTTGTCAAAATAATTTCGTTCAGTTATGATGCGAACATGAATAATTTACGATGACTGTCATAGGACAACATGTCAAGAATCGGTCGCCGTTTGTCCATGCCAGCAGATTTCAGCCAGGCGGTTGCCGCCTGCAAAAGCGCAGAAGAGCGCATCTGAGGCCCGGAGCATGTACCCAGACATGGACGGGAACGCCGCCGGGGCCGGGGCTAATTATTTATGCGGAATTCCCCATCGTCGCTTAATGAGATTCGACAGAAAATCTCCGCCTGTACTTTGCTTCCAATGCCTTAACTGCAATAAGGTGTTCAAGGGCGAGGGCGCAGAACAGAAAGCTCTGGACTGCTGCGGATCCTTCATCCAGGGATTCTACGTAAACTACAAAAGGTGGGGCTTCCAGAAGTGGTACGGCCGCTGATGCGGCTCACGGCCCCGCAACGCTCGGCCTATCGGCCGGGCACGCTTTTCCCACAATTTTCGCACTCTGGCTCTTATGAACCGTACTCCGTGCTAGCAAGGGACACACTTTTTATAAGCGCCATCCGTTCGCAGGAGCATGGACGAGCTTTTCACCGGGACCTTCGAGGAGCTTGACCGCACAGAACGCCACATAATGGTCCTTAAGGCTACGAAGGACAACCAGCCCGTGGGCATCATCCGCCTGTCCGAGATTACCGGGCTGCCGAAGCATCTGGTGCGCTACAGCCTCCGCCGCCTGGAGCAGGACGGCCTCATAATCCCGACGAAGGACGGAGCGACCGTTTCCCCCAAGTACAGCGAGTTCATGGACAGCGTATCGTCCAGACTGGACGAGATAGAGTCCCGTGTGGAGGGCCTCCGCCGGGACATAAAGGCATAATTCTTTATACAAGTCCGCCATGCGAGAAGTTGAAGCCTCTGTAGCTCAGTCGGTAGAGCGTGTGACTGTTAATCACAAGGTCCTCGGTTCGATCCCGTGCGGGGGCGCCATCTTCTATCATCCTGTCTGCGGTTCTGCAGCATTTTTTCGATCGTTCTGCTTCCGCCGCTGCTTCCGTTCCCGTTCTCCCGTTTCCGCGGAGCCTGAACGAGGAGACCAGGGAAAGCACCGGCAGCTCGATCAGGGGACCGACGGCGAGCGCCACCAAGACCAGGGGAGAATCGGCGAACACCGCCGACGCGATCGCAAGTGCCAGAGGGGAGTTGCGGGCCATAGTGGTGAACGTCAGGGCGGTGGCGTCCTCCCTGGGCATGCGCAGGCGACCCGCGATATAGTTGGCCAGGGCGTAATCCGAGGCGAAGAAGACCGCCAGCGGAGCTATCAGCGATACCACCAGGCCCAGGTTGTCCGTCACGGTGCTGTGGGCGGACGCGAACATCGCGAAGACCGCGAGGCACAGGAACAGCAGCTGGATCCCGTCGCATCTGTCCCTCACGAAGCCAGAGAACCTCCCGGCGGCGGCGCTGCGGCGGGACAGCAGGCGCACAGCGACGGCCGCGGCCAGCGGGATGGCCACGACATACGATGCCTGGAACAGCATCCGGGCGGCATCGAAATCCGCCCCCGACCCGCAGAAGATCATGATGTACACGGGCATCAGCAGGACCTGCAGGACCAGGTTCATCGGCAGGATGCTGCCGGCGAGGGCCACGTTGCCCCCGGAGACCCTGGTGAACACCAGGTACCAGTCGGTGCAGGGCGTGACCAGGAGCAGGAGCAGACCCGTCCTCATGTCCGCATCGGAGTAGAACGCCAGACCCAGCAGCCATGCGAGGACCGGGGTCCAGACGAAGTTTATCAGCAGGGCCGTGCCGGCGAAGCGGACGTCGGAGAACGACCTCTTCACATCGCGCATGTCCACGGCGGCGAACACCGCGAACAGCATCATCATGAGGAACGCCTCCACGGCGGCCTCCCATCCGCCGATCCCGAAGACCGTGCCGGCGGCCAGACCCAGCAATGCTGATGCCAGCATCGCCGCCGTATGCGCCCACGGTGTGCTGTCCATGCGTCACGCAATGCTTCGTCCGTTGAAATATTGTAGTGCGCACGGTCTGAAAACATATTTTAATAAACAGCAGATATGGCGCACTGAGGGCTCATAGCTTAGCTAGGTAGAGCGTCCGACTCATAATCGGATGGCCGCCGGTTCAAATCCGGCTGGGCCCACCACTTATCGGCGTTTGTCAAAATTCTCTGCCTTGGGCATCCCCTCATTTCCCGCCTTCCTTCCCGAACTCGAGGGAGTTCTCCTTCGCCAAGTCCTGTGCCAGATGCTTGGAGAGCATGCCGATCTCCTCCCAGGCAGCGTCGAATATGGCGTTGGGCACCAGGCAGGGGATGGACAGGGGCTGCCTGATCTCCGGGTCGACGACGCGGCTGCCCTTCCATTCGACCACGTCGGAGACGTGTATCGTATCGCCGAGAAGGGCGGCGTAGCTCATGACGTTCTTGCAATCGGAGGCGATCTTGATCTTTATCGTGTCTCCGTCATCCTGGAGCTCGGCCGTCACCCGGGTCGTCTTGGAGCATGTCCTCATGCGGACCGTCACCGTGGATGCCATGGTCCTGCAATCGGAGAGGGACAGTAAAAACTGACCGCCCGACATGTGCGTCATGCATACGGATACAGGATGCTCCGGAGCGCCTCAGGCGTCCCGCCCGGTGCTCTTGGAATAGCTCTCGCCGGGCACGGTCACCCTGACCTCGAGCGTGCCGCCCGCGGTGCTGGAGCTGTACCTGAACCCCGAGGTCTCGGCGATGTCCCTCGCGATCGCCTCGTACGGGCCGTCGGAAGTGCCGCCGGTATTCGAACGCGCGTTCTCGGAAGCACCGGGATAATCGCTCCGGTAGGCGATGACGAGATGCCCGGCCCCGTCCTCCGAGGCCGAGACGGATGCCGAGTCGGACCCGCGGAGCATCGATGCTTCATAGAGGCTCTCGAACATGCTCGGGAACACCGGGTCCGCCAGGACGCTGAACCCGTCCGCGGAGAACGCGACGGAGAACCCATCGGGCCTCCCGGAGGCGCAGGCGCTCAGCGGCATCCATACCGGGAGCCTCTGCCCTATGGCGGACTCCGCTCTGAAGTACCGGATGAGGTCCCCGATCGCGCGGCGGGACCTTTCCAGCGACGTACGCTCCTCCCCGTCCCCCGTCGTTTTCAGGACCTGCCCTATGTTATCGTCCACCTTCGACAGGATGTGGCCCGAGTAGGCAGAGAAGTAGCGGACGGAGTTCCGCACCTGCCTCAGCCTCCCTGCCGATCTGATGAGCACCGACACATCGGACATCGACACCAGCCAGAACACCCCCTCGCTCTCGTTGTTCAGATAGGCCACGGTCACGAAGATATCGGCGCAGCGGCCGCCGCGGGCGTATCTGAAATACCCGGACTTGGTCGGGGAGCCCGGGCCGGTCTTCGGGAGCAGGGAGCGTATCAGCGCCGCACCGTCCCCTTCCAATGATTCTAGGGACATGTTAAGGAGCCCCCCGTTCTCCGGGCCGAGATAGGTGTCCGCGGCATAATTCGATTGGATGAACGTCCCCGCGGAGTTCAGGGTGGCGATCCCCAGCGGGAGGACGTCGATGAGGTCGATCATCCTGTTCTCCGTTATACGCGAGGCATCTTCCCTTATGTTCTGCTCGTAGAACGAGAACAGGTTGCCAATGAAGAGCCTGAACTGCTCCTCGTCCTCGTCGGTGTTGTCGGTCTCCTTGTTCGCGACCCCTGCGGTCCCGACGGGTATGCCGTTGATGATCACCGGGATCATCATCAGCCTCTTGATCTTGATATGGCCGGGAGGCGTCCCCTTCTTCTTATGCACCGTCTCGGCGTCGTAATCGTTGACGATCACCGGCTTCATGATGCGTATGGGCTCCCCCCATATCCCCGTCTTATCGAGGTCGTATATGCGCGGGGGGTTCTTCAGCCGGCTGTCGATCATCGCGGAAATCGACCACGCGATCATCTTGAGCTTCTTGGACGAGCAGTTGAAGGTCGCGATGTACCCCACCTTGCTCCGGCTGAGCTTCAGGGCCTCCTCGAGGGCGCGCCCCATGATGTCCTCCAGCGGGCTCCCCCTCATGCTCATCATCCCGACGGTGGCCTCCGACCTCTCCATTGAGTGCTCCCTCTGCTCGGCCGAGCGGTGCCTCTCGGCGGCCAACTTTATGCGGGACACGAGCTCGATGAAGAAGTTCGGGGTGTCCTCAGGGAGGTAGTAGTCCATGCGCGAGTCCATGGCGCGGATGGCAAGGTCCGCGTCCTTGGTCTCGGACAGCAGTATGAACGGAAGACTGCCGCCGGGTCCCCTGAGCATGCTGTCGAAGAAGGAGAAGGCGTCGGACCCCTGCGTATGCTCGCAGACGACGACATCGATGCCTCCCTCCGCGATCCTCGCAGCAGCATCCTGGGCCCCGCGGGCGAAGGTCAGGCCGATGTCCTTGCTTATATTCGGGACATACCTGCCGATGCGGGCGCCGACCTCGGACTCGGCATCTATCAGCACCGAATACATTCTCCGATACCATCGGATAAACGGTTATTAATAATTGGCCGAGAACAGCATCCAGGCATGCACCGGCACGTGAAACGGGCCTGCGCCCCTTTCCCGGGTAACAACCCCGAATCGGTTCGATGCGGAAGAGTGGTTGATTCCGACGTATTTTCGGGTTTATTGGATATATTCATAATTAATTTGAAATACTGATGGTTGAAAAATAGACTTTCGGCACTGAGTATATTTACAATTTTTCTATTGAATTCGGGTCAAATTTCAGGTAACAATTATTGGTCTTTAAATACTATATAACTTGTTTTCTAGTTGGTACAATTTAAACAGTAAGTATTCCGCCGTTAGGAACTTTATTTAAATACTCTCCAACCAGATTTTTATTCCAACCGTTGATGAAACGGGAGGAGTGAAGAATGGCAACAAAGGAAGAGATAATGGACAGACTGAGCAACTCAGTCATCCAGTACAAGAGGGCGGACGCGATCGCGGCCGCCAACGAGTGCGTTGCAGAGAAGATCGACCCCGTGGACGCCATCAACGACGGCCTCGTCAAGGGGATGAACGTCATCGGCGACCTCTACGCACAGCACAAGATCTACCTGCCGCAGGTCCTGACGGCCGCCTCCGCCATGTACGGGGCGCTGGACATCCTGCTGCCGCTGATCCCCAAGGCATCCCTCGAGAACGCGAAGAAGTGCGTGACCGCCGTCATGGAGGGGGATGTGCACGACATCGGGAAGAACATCGTGAAGACGATGCTCACCGCCGGAGGCTTCGTGGTCACCGACCTCGGCAAGGACGTGCCTCCCGCGACCATCGCCGGCACCGTCGAGTCCGACGGCATCGACATCGCGTGCCTGAGCACGCTGATGACCCCCACCATGGACAACATGAAGAAGACCCTCGATCTTCTGAACGAGAACGGTGTGCGCGGGAACTGCATCGTCACCATCGGCGGGCCCCCGACTTCGCCCGACTTCGCCAAGCAGATCGGAGCGGACCATAGGGACAACAATGCGCAGGATTGCGTCAAGTACCTCAAGGAGCGTGTCTGAGATGTCCTCCGTCAAGGAGATGAAGCCCAAGGAGAGGGCGCTCGCGGCCCTCTCGGGAGAGAAGACCGATTGCCTCCCCACCTACCCGATCGCGTGCGGGGTCTGCAGGAGGTTCATCGGCGACGGGCATATGAAGTACAGCGAGTGGTGCAACGACCCGGAGAAGTTCGCCGAGGCGTTCCTCCAGGGACAGAAGCACTTCAACATGGACTTCGCTATCGGGCTGATGGACCTGTCCGTCATGGCCGGCGACCTGGGCGCCCATGTCAGGATGGACGAGCAGAACACCCCGTTCGTCGACGGCCACATCATCCATTCCATGGAGGACTACGAGAAGCTCGAGGTCCCGGACATCACCAAGGGCAGGACCGGGGTCCTCATCAAGGGGACCGAGCTGATAGCCAAGAAGCTCAAGGACCAGGTGGTCACATCCGCCTTCGTCGAGGGGCCTCTCCTGGCACTGTCCCAGACCGCGGGCGCCGAGCAGCTCTTCATGGACATGTTCAGCGACCCGAAGCCCATCCACAAGGCGCTCGAGGTCACCACGGAGTACGACAAGCAGATTGTCGAGGCGCTCGGGAAGACCGGCATCGAAGCGCTCTGCTGGGACTACCTCTGGGGCAACTACGCCTGTCTGGGAGACCAGGAGTACGGGGAGTTCGAGGGCGACAAGTACGCTCCCTTCCTCAACGAGCAGACGAAGAAGAACGGCATGGCCGTCGCCATCCACAACTGCGCCGACCTGCCCCACCTCGATACCCAGATCAAGAAGTTCAAGCCCTCGCTCTACTCGATGGCCTACTACCCGCTGATCGCCGGATCGCCGACGGCCGCGGAGACCATAGAGAAGGGGTACAGCGACCACTGCCTCGTCGCCGGCAACCTCGACCCGCAGATCTTCATGAGGGACACCCCCGCCCAGTGCGAGGAGGCCACGAAGAACCTGTGCCAGGAGGTCAAGACCGCCCTCTGCAAGAGGGGGCTAAACTCCGGATACTGCATAGCCAGCGGATGCGAGGTGCCTCCGTCGGTGAACTGCAGGCTCGAGGACATCAAGGCCGTCGTCGACGCCGACAGGAAGTACGGCAGGATGGAATACTGAGCTGGGTGCCGCTCCGAAACCCGTAAACCTATTACGGCGGCGTTGCCGCGCCGCCGGACTCTCCGGAACCGAAACTGCAGAAACAAACCACAGGAAACAAGGATGCGATGATATGGCGAATGCATATTTCGAGGCTATGAGCGCCAAGGGGTTCTCCTTCAACACAACTGCCTCAGTGAGGAAGTTCCAGTGCCCCAGATGCGGATTCAGTTTCTCGCTCGTCTATGCCCGCGCCATCGCGTGCCAGGGATGCTCCGAGGCCGTGAAGGGCTGCCCGAAGGTCAGGTGCGGGAAGTGCGACTACGAGTTCCTCCTCAGGGAAACCCCCGATGTGCAGGGGAAGAATCAGGAGCGCACCCTCGCCGATCACATATGCGACATAGTAAGCAAGCGCGACAGCGGCCTCGGCATCGAGGTCTTCAACAGGTGATGGCCATGGCCTTGGGCCTTGGCATCGACACGGGCGGCACCAACACCGATGCCGCCGTCGTCGACCTCGATACCATGCGCATCTGGGACAGGTCCGTCTCCCCCACCACGAGGGACGACCTCACCGTCGGGATATCCCGGGCCCTCGACGGGCTCGACCGGGACCTCCTGGACAGGATATCCCTCGTCTCCCTGTCATCCACCCTCGCCACCAACACCATCGTCGAGGGCAAGGGCGGGCGCGCAGGGCTGATATGCATCGGGCGCGGCTACAGCGACCGCTCCTTCGGCGGGCCCTGCTGCGTCATAAAGGGGTCGCACGACCTCGACGGCAACGAGACCGAGCCTTTCGACGAGGCCGCCTGCAGGGAGTTCCTGCAAAGCCTGGCCGGGAGCGTGGACGCCGTCGCGGTGTCCGGGTACCTGAGCGTCAGGAACCCGGCCCACGAGGACCGGGCGGCCTACCTCGCCCGCGAGATCCTGGGCGTGCCCGTGGTCTGCGGGCATGAGCTGTCCTCCGGGCTGGGGTTCAACGAGAGGACCACGACGGCCCTGATGAACGCCCGCCTGATACCTATCATCGCCGAGCTGATCCGCGCAATGCAGGAGTCCCTCCGCGGGCGCGGCATAAACGCCCCGCTGATGATCGTGAAGGGGGACGGATCGGTCATGAGCTCTGCGGCCGCCGCCCTGCATCCGGTCGAGACCGTCCTCTCGGGGCCGGCCTCCAGCCTGGTGGGGGCGTACGCCATCACCGGGGAGAAGGACATGCTGATGGTCGATGTCGGCGGCACCACCACCGATATCGGCCTGCTGAAGGACGGTTTCCCCCGCCTCGAGAAGGAAGGGGCGTCCATCGGGGGCAGGCGCACCCGCGTCCTCGCCGCCGCCATGTCCACCTTCGGCATAGGCGGGGACAGCAGGATCCTGGTCAACGGGACCCGCCCGATGATGACCTCCCTGAAGGTCATCCCGGTCTGCGCCGCGGCGGAGAGATGGCCGCACGTGAAGGAGGTCCTCGGGCAGCTAAAGGACAGGAGGCCGTCCGCCGCCTTCGAATCGGTGGAGCCTGACCTCATCAGGCAGGAGACCGAGCTGTTCGCCGCCGCCAGGCCCCCTGCCTCGGAGGAGCTCACGGACTACGAACGGAAGCTCCTGGGACGTTTGAGGGAATCCCCGATGACCGCCGCCGAGGCGGAGGAGTTCACGGGGACCATGGGAATAGCGTACTCGCTCAGCAAGATGGAGAAGCTCGGCCTCGTCACCAGGATCGGCGTGACGCCGACGGACCTGCTGCACGCCGAAGGCTCCTTCACAGAGTTCGACAGGACGGCCTCGGAGGCCGCGGTATCCTACCTCGCCAGGAAGTCCCGCATGACCCAGGCCGACTTCGTCGCCAAGATGAAGGAGGCTGTGGTGCAGAAGATCGCATCCTGCATCATGGAGCACCTGCTGACCGAGGAAGGGGTCACGGACCCGGCAAAGCGCGCCGGGGAGCTCATCGCCAAGACGGCCTCCCGGGACCCGGACCCAGACTACACGATGTCCCTGCATATCGCCCGCACGATCGTGGGGATCGGGGCGCCGGTGTCCGCGTGGCTCCCGCCCGTGGCCAAGCTGTTCGGGGCCAAACTGGTGATCTCCAGGAACGCCGACATCGGGAACGCCGTGGGGGCCGTCGCCGGGATGGTGACGGTCACCGAGGACGTGCTCATCAGGCCGGCGGCGGGGAGCGTATCGGCCAACCCGGCCTGCATCGTGTTCACGAAGAAGGGCAAGCGCGAGTTCCCTGACTTCGACACCGCCGTCGGATATGCCAAGACCGTGGGGGCCGAGGAGGTGCGCCGCCGCGCGGCCGAATCGGGCGCCGGTAACGTCCTCCTGGAGTATCAGATCAGGAAGAAGACCTACCGCAACGAGTTCGAGGGAGGCGCCTACTCGCTGCTGGAGGCGAACGTCCTGGTCAGGGCCAGCGGGAAGCCGAGCCTCAGCAGGGACGGAGACCCGTCCCCCGGCGCCGCGCGAGGCGGCGGACTCCCTGCCCGACGGCCTGTCATCGGCTGCTGGGCTGATCATTTATGTCCATCAGTAGTATCTTTTAAATATTGATGGATACGAAAAAGGACATGTTCGTATCAATAGTTAATCCTCCGTCCGCGTATCATACGGGCCGGAGCAGTTAATTTGTCAAACGGGGACAGAGGCCCTTCGACCACCGCGAAGTACGGCATCGCGACCTTCGCCATATTGGCGGCAGCATATTTCCTGGTCTATTTCCATAGGACGACAGGAGGAGCGCTATCCGAGACCTTCGCGGACCGCTACGGGGTCAGCCCGTCAGCTGTGGCGCTCCTCGCTTCGACCTATCTGATCGCATACACTGTCATGCAGATACCCAGCGGGATGCTGACGGACCGCTGGGGGCCCCGCAGGACGGCCACCGCGGCCGTGTCCCTGATAGCCGCCGGCTCCGCCATGACCGCCCTCTCCGATTGGACCGATGAGTTCATGCTCATGGTCATCGGGAGGTTCATCATCGGTTTCGGGGCGGCGTCCATATTCATACCGATGATGAGGGTCCTCGCCGTTTGGTTCAGGAAGGACCGCTTCGCGACGATGAACGGCATCATCCTGCTTATCGGGAACGTCGGAGCCATCGCCGCCGCCACGCCGATGTACGAGATGACCGACGCCCTCGGCATAGGCGAGGCGTACATCCTCCTCGCGGCGGTCACCGTGATGGTGGCAGCGTGCTGCTGGGTCATCGTGCGCGACAGCCCCAGGGACAGGGGCCTCGGGTCCCTGGACGCAGGGGCGGAGGAGAGGATCCCCGCCCGCCGCGCTATCGCCACCGTCCTGGGGGGCAGGATGAGGTTCTGGCCCCTGGCCGCCAGCATGTTCTTCTTCTTCGGGACCATGATGATGTGGCAGGCATCGCAGGCCGGGTCTTTCTACACCAACGTCTACGGATACGGCGAGCACGACGCGAGCATCATGGTCATGATGATCGGGATCGGGTCCCTTTTCGGATGCCCGGTCGGCGGCGTGCTGTCCGACAGGGTGCTGCGCTCGAGGAAGGCCGTCGCCATGCTCGGAACCGGCGGGTACGCCGCGGTGTGGGCCGCCATGTGGCTCACCGCCGGCAGGGACGCGTTCTCCCCGGAGGTGTTCCAAGGGTCGATGAACTTCCTCTTCGGGTTCTTCTCCGGCTTCCTGGTGGCCACCGTGGCCCAGATCAAGGAATGCTTCCCGTCGTCACTCTCCGCAATGTCTGTGGCCTGCATGCATACGTTCACGTTCATCGGCGGGGCCCTGGCGGTCGCCACCTGCGGGTTCGTGGTCGCGGATTCCACCGTGGCCGAGTTCCAGACCCTCTGCCTGATAGCCGCCGTCATGGCCTTCCTCTCGTTCGCCTGCGAGGCGGTGTCCGTAGAGGACGGGCCGGACGACAGCCTGAGCAGCGACCCGGCGGTCGGGTACATCGTGTACCTCACCGAGATGGGGGAGGACGGCGGGTTCCTGCGCAGGCGCCGATACCGAACGCAAGGTCAATAAGCAGAAACGCGCATGCTGCACGCATCTGGAGGACGACACCGTGTTATGCCCCGAGTGCGGAAAGGAATACGAGGATGCATACGGCTTCTGCCCTTGGTGCGGGGCCGTCAGCAGGCCTGAGCCGGCCGGCACCGCGGGCGCGGGGAGCACGGCAGATGCCGCGGGGAGCCCTCAGCAGGCGATGATCCCGGGCCTGCCGGCATCCATGGTGCCCAGGATGAGCCCCGCCAAGAGATCGACGGTCTGGCTCCTGTGCTTCATCCTCGCGGCCGGGATCTGCGTCTACGGAAGCGTCTCGCTCTCGTTCCTAGCCGGTTCCGCGGCGCTCCTGCTGGCGACCTACATCCCAGGAGGAGCGTTCTTCCCGATGGCGGGAGGAGGGACCATGGGCCTCATGACCGGGATATTGTTCAGGTCGATGCTGGGCCTGAGCTGACGGCGCAAACCGTATTATCGCAGGTACGCCTAATACCGGCCGAGAGAGGTACGATAAGATGTACTGTCCCAAATGCGGGCGCCCGGTGCCCGAAGGAGCCAGATTCTGCCCCGACTGCGGGGCCTCGATGGACATGGTCTACGGCGGAGACCGGGACGGCACCGCCACCTCCGGAACATACTCGGCGGACAGGCCCCGCCGCGGGAGGGTGAAGGACGATATCCGCTACACCAACAACACAGAGAGCAACATCTCCCTGCTCGTCGGGTTCACGCTCGCGATCCTCGCGACGATATTCCTGACGCCCATCGGCGGATTCGTCGCCGGAGTGATCTTCATGCTCCTCGCCGTAGGAGCATCGGTCCTCGGCATGGTCCCGGGGAACAGGGTGTTCCTCCTGGGCGCCGGAGGCACCGCAGGGTTCCTGATCGGATGCCTGCTGTGGATCATCATATGATATCTGAGGAAAGGAGGAAGATGAGATGTACTGCCCGAATTGCGGGATGATGCTGCCTGAGGGAGCGGATTTCTGCCCCGACTGCGGGACCAGGACCTCAGGGTACGGGAAGACTTCCGGAACACCCGGCACGGCCTCGGTGCCGGAGGACGGGAAGCTCAGGCACAACATCCTCCTGATAAGCTTCCTGCTGAACCTGATCGTCACCTTCGCGCTGGGGTTCGCAGTGGACCTCGTCATCTGCACGATCATCCTCATGGTGCTCTACGGCAGACGCAACCTCTACAGGAAGAACCCTGCGGGCGAGGCGCTCGTCGGATCGGCCATCGGCCTGATCATGGGGATCATGCTCCAGGCAGTCTACCTGTGGCGAGGGGAAAATCAGGCGCCGGCATGCGGCGATGCATGCCCGCCGTCCGTCGAAGGGTTCAGCTGAGGGCCTGAGCGCGGAACGCCGCTATGGCCTTCGTCCATGCCTCGACATCCTCGAGCGGCGTGTCGTTGACGAACCATTTGACCGGCATGATGGATGCTCCGCGGGCCGATTTGCGTATGCCGGGCATGACGTGCCCCTCGTTGCCGATGCTGCCGGAGACGTAGAACGGGCAGACGGTCTTGCCGATGAGGGTGCAGGCCCCGAGGAACCTGTCGACGACCTCCGGTTCCTTGAACATGACCATGGGGAAGCCTACGATGACGGTATCGTACCCGTTGGATGGATCCTTCGTCCATTCGGACTCGGGATCGAGCGCGATGATGTCTGCCTCCATCACGGCGGATATCATCTCGGCGGTGCGTCTGACCGCGCCTCCGATGGAGAAATATGCAACCAGGGGGACCATCCTTTCTTCCAACCAGTTGACGTCCTTCCCCATGTGTTTATTTAAAGATTATCGCGAACTGATACGTAATCGGAATTAATCCATCGCAGAGGGGCGGCAGTCCTCCCGGAAGGGCCCCGGAAGGGCCGGAGAAAGGGTTTTCAGAGCGATCCTGCCCATTCCTTCAGGTCGGGAACGGAAACGGAGGATGAGAACCTCCTTCCCTTGAGCACCTTGGCCTTGGGGACGAGCTTCTGCATCCTGGGGCCGATGCCGTCCATCCCGGAGCTCCCGGAGGTGGCGAAGGGGACGACGGTCTTCCCGGAGAAATCGTAGGATTCCAGGAAAGTGTCGATGATGTTGGGCTCCTTGTACCACCAGATGGGGAAGCCGACGTAGATGACATCGGCGGAAGCGACGGGCGCGCCGCCGTTCTTGATCTGCGGCCTGCAGGAATCATCCTCCTTCTCCTTAGTGGTCCTGGAGCTCTCGTCCCTCCAGTTGAGGTCCGCGGCGGTGTAGGGGGTCTCCGGTACGATCTCGAAGATCTCCGAACCGGTGGCCTCGGCGAGCTTCTCCGCGACGGCCTTGGTCACTCCCGAGCAGCTGAAATACGCGACTAACGACGCCATATTCTCACCTTGGCCCTGAATGGCCGCAGACATATAAATGACTGTCCGTCCGTTAATTCCGTGTTCCCTGCTTTTAATACAAAAGCGCCGTTCTTGGATCACCATGGATGCGGGATCCGCGCTCAGGAAGCTGGCCGAAGGGAACAGGAAGTACGTCGAAGGGCGTTCCGCAGGAGATTTCTCAGAAAGCAGGAGGAGGGAGCTCGCAGAAGGGCAGGCCCCTTTCGCGGCCGTCATAACCTGCTCTGACTCCAGGGTGGTGCCGGAAGCGGTCTTCTCGGCGGGCCTGGGGGAGATCTTCGTCATACGCACGGCCGGGAACACCGCCGGACCGGACGCCCTGGCCTCAGCCTGGTACGCCGCGGACCACCTCCGCGTCCCGCTCATCGTCGTCCTGGGCCACACCGGGTGCGGGGCTGTCTCCGCCGCCCTGGAAGGGCACAGCGGCGGCCCGATGGGGGACATCGTGAAACGGATATCCGCCAACATCGGAGGGGAGCGCGACCCCCGCACCGCCGCGGAGATCAACGCGAGGAGGACGGCCGAGGCGGTGGAGAAGGCCGTTCCCGGCACGGCGGTCGCGGCGGCAGTGTACGACACCGCCGGAGGAGGCGTCCGCTTCCTCCTCGGGGAAGGTGCGAAACCGTTATAATCTCCGTGCTAATGTCTAGCACGCTATGGGCTCCCTGACTGTAGGATTCATCGGACTGGGTCTTATCGGAGGCTCGGTCGCACGCGCGCTGAAGAAGGCCGATCCGGGCACCGTCGTCATGGCCTACGACAGGGATGCCGAGTCCCTCGCCGAGGCGTACAAGGACGGGACGGTGGACATCCTCCTCTCGGGCATCGACTCCCGCTACTCGGACTGCGACATGATCTTCCTGTGCGCCCCCGTCAGCACCAACATGGAGCTGGCGGCGCAGGTCGCCCCGTTCATGAAGCCCGGCTGCATCCTCACCGACGTCGGCAGCGTCAAGGCCCGCATGCACCGCAGGATCGGAGAGCTGGGCCTGTCTGATCGTTTCATCGGCGGGCACCCGATGGCGGGCAGCGAGAGGACCGGCTACAGGAACTCCAAGGCGCTGCTCCTGGAGAACGCCTACTACATCATCACGCCCACGCCCGAGACCTCCCCGGAGGACCTGGAGCGCTTCCGCTCCCTGGTCGCCTCCATGGGCGCCATCCCGATGGTGATGGACCCGGAGGAGCATGACACGGTGACGGCGGCGGTCAGCCACCTCCCCCACGTTATCTCCGCGGCGCTGGTGAACCTGGTGAAGGACTCCGACTCGGACGACGGCCGGATGCGGACGGTCGCCGCCGGCGGCTTCAAGGACATCACGAGGATCTCGTCCTCGTCGCCGGAGATGTGGCAGAGCATATGCGCCGAGAACTCGGAGAACATATCGCGCCTGCTGTCCCTCTACATCAGCGACCTGGAGGGAGCGAAACGCCTCATAGACGCCCGCGACAGGGAGGGGCTGAGGGCGATGTTCGACAGTGCCAGGCGTTACCGGGAGACCTTCCCGTCCGCCTCGGCGGGCCCCATCAAGACGGACAATGCCATCCATGTGGAGATCCCGGACAGGCCGGGGGCCCTGGCGGTGGTGCTGACTATGCTGGCCTCTGCATCGATCGACGTCAAGAACGTCGGCATCGTCCACAACCGCGAGTTCGAGACCGGATCGCTGAGGATAGAGCTCCACAGCGAGAGGGATGTGGAGAAGGCCTCCGGCATCCTGAAGGGCTACGGGTACGCCGTCACCGTAGGATGAGGCCCCGTCGCGCCCTGCGTGCGAGGACCGCGTCCCTCAGCTTCCTGACCGATTCGGCGCCGTTCTGGTCGAAAACATCCGCGCCGGCCCTTTTAGCCCCTTCCTCCGAGACCGGCTGGCCTCCACAGCAGAACACGATGCGGTCCCTGATGCCCAGTTTCCTGAGCTCGCTGTCCACCGCCCTCATCTTGGTGTCTATGGAGGCGAACTCCCCGGACACCACGCAGGCCGTGACCCCGTCCTGCCTGCAGCGGGCGGCGATGTCGTCCGGCATCATGCCCTCCTCGACGATGTCTGTCTCGAATCCTTCGATGCCCAGGAGGAGAGCCATCAGGTTCCTGCCCTCGGTGTGGATGTCCAGGGTGGCGACGACCGCCTTGCCCAGGTCCGGCCTGGGTATGCCCAGCGCCTCGCGCACCTCGTAGGCGGTCTTCACGGTGCCCATGAGCTTGGGGAAGACCGTCTTCCCGGCGGTGTACCCCTTCTCGGCCCTGAACACGGCCTCGCGCACCTCCGCCTCCGCTTCATCCCTGCCCATGCCCTCCGCGACCTTCACGGCAGCGGCGGCGTCCATCCTCCCGACGGCATCCGAGACTTCCGACATTCCGATCACTCGCAACGAGATATGGACAGGGAGCATATAGGGTTCTCCCTCTCCCATTCCTCTTTATACCATCCACACCGATTCGCCGAGCATGGCAACATATGTCGTTCTGCACACGAACATGGGAGACATCAAGATCCAGATGCACGAGGACATGCCGATCACCACCGGCAACTTCGTGAAGCTCGCGAAACAGGGCTTCTACGACGGCACCATCTTCCACAGGGTCATAAACGACTTCATGATCCAGGGCGGGGACCCCGAGGGAACCGGCATGGGCGGCCCGGGATACACCATCGAGGATGAGTTCGGCCACGGGCATTCCAACCAGCCCGGGTACGTCTCCATGGCGAACACCGGCCGCCCCCACACCGGAGGGAGCCAGTTCTTCATCAACACCAACGACAACGGCTACCTGGACAAGGAGAACCCCAGCACCCCCTACGCCCACCCCGTCTTCGGGAAGGTCGTAGAGGGGATGGAGGTCGTCCTGAAGATCCAGAAAGTCCCCACCGACATGAACGACAGGCCCCTCAGGGACGTCGTCATCGAGAAGGCAGAGGTCATCGAGGACTGATCGCCATGGCCGCCGGCAAGGACCGCCACGTGTTCCAGGCCCTGGGACTTACCAGGGTCGTGATCGAGGACGGGAAGGTCGTATCGGTCAGCGAACCGAAGCTTGATTACTGCCCCCTCTTCAAGAAGTTCCGCAACCTCGACCGCATCACCCCCGAGGCCGTGAAGGAGAACGTGGAATCGAGGATCCGCGAGTTCGGCCTGTGCACCGAGAACAGGAAGGTGCGCGACGGCGACTACGTGACGTTCGGGATCTCCGAGATCCTCTCGGCCGCTCTGGCCGCCGGCAGCATCGACGCCGCGGTCATCGCCTGCGACGGGGCGGGTACCGCCGTCGTCACCGACCCAGAGCTCCTCCAGGGGCTCTGCGGGAGGATCTCCGGCCTGGTCGAGACCTCCCCCCTGAAGGTCGTGCAGGATGCGGTCGGGAGGGAGAACATCCTGGACCCGGAAGGCTGCACCATCGACCCGCTCAGAGGGGCCGACATGGCCGCCGCCCGGTACGGGAAGTTCGCCGTCACCGTGGCCAACCCCCACGATGCAGCGGCCATCAGGAAGAGATACGGGGACAGGGCGGTTGTGGCGGCCGTCCACAGCAGTGCCATAGGGCCCAAGGGCGCACAGCTGTACTTCGACAACTGCGACCTCGTGACCGCATGTGCCAGCGCCCCGATCCGCAAAGAGGCCGGCAGCCGCGACATAGTCGTCGCCGGCAACAAGGTCGAGATCTACGGCGTCACCGACATCGGGAAGAAGCTGGTTATCGACAAGCTCGCGTCCCTGGGCAGGAAGCCGTATGACGGCGGGCCCCTGGACGAGCCCCGCCCGCTCCTCAACGCCGACCTGCTGTCCGGCGACGAGTGACCGGAAAACCCCATCCTTCCGCCCGGTGCCCTCAGGCGCCGGGCCTCATTTCTTCTTCGGCGGATCGCCGAACTTCTCCTTCAGCGCCTTCTCGGTCAGGAAGATAGGCACCATCAGGGCAACGGATTCGGCGATCACGACGGCCAGCATCATCATGGATATCCCGTACTCGTCGGAGTCCATCACCGGGATCATCGAGACCGTGGCCGGAAGCAGCATGACGAGACCCAGCCACTCCATCTTATTCCCGGAGTACACCTGGGCGAACTTCCAGGATTCGATCGTCCTCATGGAGCGCCGCGTGCGGTAGCCGAAGAAGTGATTGGGCTCTTTGGGCGGATGGGCCGCCAGGAAATGCCCGAGGGCGGCCATGATGCAGGGCGTGAGGACCGCTATGAAAAGCGCGAACCACCAGAAAGGGCTCATGCATTCGCATCGGAGTATGATTATAAAACCGCGCCATCTCGGCGGGAACAGGATCATGCAGGACGGACGCCCGGAAGGACCGGGCCGCCGAAAGACCCAGATCCCTGCCGGCACGGATTTCCGCCTTACAGTTTCGCGCCGATGTACCTCTTGGGCAGCACGTATATCTCCCCGTCCTCGTCGAGACCGACGCGGGCATCGACCTCGTAGACATCGCGGATGAGCTGCGGGGTGATGACCTTCTTCGGGTCCCCGATGGTCATGATCCTGCCCTTCTTCATGATGATGCAGACGTCGCAGTAGCGCGCCATCAGGGAGATGTCGTGCTCCGCCACCATGACGGTCATGTCCGTGCGCGCCATGGACTGAAGATATTCCATCACGTCCAGCTTGTACTTCATGTCGAGGTGCGAGGTCGGCTCGTCCACCAGCATGAGCTTCGGCTCCTGGACGTACGCTTTGGCTATGAGCGCCCTCTGGCGCTCCCCGGACGAGAGCTTGCTCACCTGGTTGCGGCGGAGATCGTCGAGCCCGAAGGTCCTGAGCGCCTCCCTCACCTTGGCCTCATCCTCCTCGGTCTCCCACCACAGGCGGTCCACGAAGGGATAGCGCCCCAGCATGACCATGTCCATCACCGACATGCCGAAGGTCTGCCCGGCCTCCGCCGGGACGGACGCCACCAGCTTGGCGATCTCCGACGGGTGCATGGAGCCCACGTCGTTGCCGTCGATGGTTATGGTGCCGGAGGTCATCTGGTTGATCTTGCAGATGCACTTCATCATGGTCGATTTCCCGCACCCGTTGGGCCCGATGAGGCCCACCAGGCGGCCTTTGCCGAGACTGAAGTTGATGTTGTCCAGCGCCCTGAAGTCGCCGAAATCCATGCACAGCCCCTCTATCTTGAGCAGGTCGCCCTCCCAGTATCTGCCGCTGTCCTCATCCATTGTAACTGCGCCCCTTGGTCATCAGCATGTACGCGAATATCGGCGTCCCGATCATGGCCGTGATGGCCCCGACGGGCAGCTCGATGGGCGAGAGCACCGTCCTGGCTATCAGGTCCGCGAACAGCATCAGCATCGCGCCCAGGACTATCGACGCCGGCATGATGAGACGATGGTCGCTCCCCAGTGCCATCCTGCAGGCATGGGGGATGACGAGCCCGACGAACCCGATGATCCCGCAGAAGGCCACGCAGAGGGCGGTGAGAACCGATGCGATCACCATCATGCAGCGCTTGAACCTCTTCACGTTGAGGCCCAGCTGCTTGGCCTGGTCCTCCCCCATCATGAAGAGGTTGAACTCGCGGGCCCACAGCATGGATATCAACGACACGCCCATCACCGGGATGAACACCAGCCAAGCGTTCTCCCAGGTGATGTTGGCGAACGACCCGAACAGCCACCACATGGCGTTGGTGATGTTGTCCTGCCCCAGGGACAGGAAGATGGTCTGGAAAGAGGAGAAGGCGAACCCGACTATGGTCCCGGCGAGGATGTAATTGGTGGCGGAGCCTCCCGCCCCCTCGGCCACCAGCATGGTTATGCCGAAGGCCGCGATCCCTCCGACGATGGCCGCGATGGGTATCAGGTAAAGGTTGCTGTTGGGAAGGAACGAGACCGATATCTCCAATGCCACGATGGCTATCGCCAGGCATCCGGCTCCCGAGGACACGCCGGTTATGTAGGGGTCCACCAGGGGGTTGCGTATCAGCGCCTGGTACATGCATCCGGCGATGGACAGACCCGAGCCCACGGCTATGGCCGCGATGGCCCTCGGGAGCCTGGCCTGGTAGATGTAGAGCTCGGTGGTATCGAGGTCCTCCCCGTGCTTCTGGACCGAGGAGATGAGGGCGGAGACCGCATCGCCGACAGAGATTATCCCTCCGGAGGAGATGGATATGGAGATCAGGAAGGCTATGACCGACATGGCTATGCCGAACATGACGATGACCGCGACCGCCTCTTCTTGCGCTTTATCTCGCTCTCATCGTCGCGCTTGGTCATCAGGTGCAGGAGCCCTTCGTAACCTTCGCGCAGACGCCTGCCTTTTTTCTCTCCGCTCAAACGAACATCACCTTTCACCTTCAATAGAACTTGATCAGGAATAGGATGCAGACCGCGGCCGCAACCGCCAGCACTCCCCACGTCCAATCCAGGCCGTTCTCCATCTCGACATGGCCTTCGTCGCCCCAGGCCCGCCCCGCCACTTCGGAGATGCAGTAAATCGCCCCGTAGTCGTTGCCCACGTAGAGCTTCCCGTCGATGACCGTTACCGAATCCATGGAATACGAGTCATCCGAATACGGGGAAAGCTGCATCTTCCACAGTCTCTCTCCGGTGTCAGCGGAGTAAGCAGCCACACCTCCGCCTGTAGGCCAGAAGGAACCCGCTGAGTAGTCTGTGGCGTAAACGACGCCATCAGCCAGGGTAAGGGCCCCCTTGACTAGAGATGAAATAGACGACCATACGACCTTCCCGTCCATGTCGAAGCAGCAGATCTGCCCGGTCAGTTCCACGGACGTCCCCTTCCGCCATGGATACAGAGCCCCGGATGGCGGCTGCCGACCGCGGGTCGTTCGCATCGACGTCCCATTCGGGGGCCATCAGGAGCCTTCCGCCGCGCATTATCCAAGTGGTGCATCCCGAACCTCCCGAACGGATGCCTGCGTCGCGCTGGGCGGTCCCGCTGCCGACCCTCCCGGCGGCCCCCGAGACGATCAGCGAGAAAGAGTATCCCCCGATGACGCACCCCGGGGCGGACACATCTGCGAAACGGATCCCCATGGCATCGACCATGTTCCGGCCTGCAGGCCTTATGGATATCCCGAACCTCCCGACATCCACGAGCCCGTAACTCCTCATCAGCTCGACGAGCCTGCGCATGCTCCCCTCACCTATCTCCAGGGTTGCGCACGCCTCCGAACGGCTGACGGCCCTGCCGTTCCATATCATCTTCAGGAGCCCTATGACGTCCGAATCATCGAAACGGGCCGATGCCCCCTTCTTCACCGTTTCAATGATCAGCATCTGCGCCGCTCCTCCCAGAGTCCGAGCGGAACCTCCATACGTCTTCCCCGAAGCGAGAGCGCACGACGGACATCACTTTGAACAGAGGGCGCCCGGTCTCGCAAGCGATGTCGATGCAGCCCTCGCCCCTGAGATAGCGCTTCTCGATCCAGCGGTCCACCGTCTCATCGCTCCAGATGCCGGCCTCGGCCGGGACCCCCGGCGGCGGCCCGATATTCCACCGCTCCGATTTGCATCTGGGGCATTTCACCGGGCCTCCCTGCCTGCGGGGCTCCCATTCGTATCCGCAGACGCGGCAGACGCATCTCTCCGCAGGGACATTCCAAGAATAGGATCCGCATTTGGGGCATTTCTTCGGCTCCGGACCCCGGCTCTCCCATCTGTGCCCGCAGCGAAGGCATGTGCGCCGCGCAGGGGCTTGAACGGCTGCGAAGCGCCTGCCGCAGTAAGGGCATACGCAGATGCCGTCCGCACCTATCTCGGAACGGGACAGGGACCCCTCGGAAACGGGAGCATCTGAGTTGGACATATATTCCAACATAACGCAAGCCGATATGTAACTTATCTCTCGGACGGCCGCCAATGCGAATGCCCGACATCTGCCCGATCGCATCATCGTCGAAGCCGTTTAGATAAAGGCGAGGGATTGAGAGTGATGGGCATTCAAGCTCTCTTTCTTTTGTCAAGGCCCGCATAGATGCTCCCGATGGTTCAATTCTCTGCACGGAAATCAGAATTAATTGGCTCTATGTGCGCCATCATCAAGCCGTTCGCGCTGAAACAGAACGCTCTGCGCAATCCTGCAGAGATCTGGAATTTATTGACTGAACCATGGAGAGAAGAATACGCGAAAAACGATGATGATGGTTTTAACAGGATCGTATCCGACCTCTGCATCAAACTGAAATGAGGCTCCGACCGGGGCCCCGCCGATAGCGGAGCGCCGTCAGTCGCGGAGGCAGCCTATAGGGACCACCGCAACACCGTCTGAGCGCATATAGGCCTGATTACCGCCGGTCAGCACCATCTTGAAGCTCGGAAGCTTCAAGCCTTTCTCTCTGACGAGTTCCTCGATCCTGCACAGGTGCATGGCGCCCTCGTCTATCTCCCTGCTGCCAAGCTTCACTTCTGCAAGAGCATAGCGCCCGTCGTCCAGATGTATCACGGCATCGGCTTCGAGGCCGTACCGGTCATGATAATAGCTGATATCCCCCCTGAGGGCGGATGAATATACCTTGAGGTCGCGTATGCACATGCTTTCGAAGAGGAATCCGAAAGTGTTGAAATCCTCGATGAAGTTGTCCGGCGTTATACCCAGATAATAGGCTGCGATCGACGGATCCGTCAGGTTTCTCTTTTCCGACGCTCTGATGGCCGATTTCGATCTGATTGCCGGATTCCAGGCAGGAACATCGGAGATCAGGTAAGCGTTCCTCAGGGCCTTGATGTGCGCATGGAATCTGTCATCGGAGAGGGCGATTCCGGCATTCTGAACATCTCTGTATATCGCCTGAAGAGAGGCCATGGTGCAGATGTTCCTGGAATACGACCGGATTATGCTTTCGGCAAGATGCACATCCTTGTTGTATCTGCCCGTGCTGAAATCCTCTCCTTCGAAGATCTCTTTCAGATAACCTGCCATTCTGTCTCTGCATATTTCTTGGCTGAGACCGAGGTTGGCAGGCCATCCTCCGCGGCAGATGCATTCTGCCAGTTTCCTAACCGTGAGTTCTGTGGTTGCTCCTCTGAGATCGGCCGTTCCGGAGAACAGGTCCCTGAGGGACACGGTCCCGTTGGATTCTCCTGATTCGAAAAGGCTCATAGGATACATATCCAGGAACCCGAATCTGCCGGCACCGCTGTGCTTCATTGAACCTTCCTTGGGAGCACTGGATCCGGTGAGTATGAACTGACCCACGTCGTTCCGTTCGTCCACTTCATAACGGACAGAATCCCAGATTTGCGGATACTCCTGCCATTCATCGATCAACCTTGGGGTCGGCCCGTCGAGAATCAGGGAGAGATCGGTATCTGCCGCCTTCAGATATGCCTTGGCATCCTTGCCCTGCATCAGGATCCTGCTCTTCGCATATCTCGATGCGGTGGTGGTCTTGCCGCACCATTTCGGCCCTCTGAGGCAGATGGCTCCGAAAGCATTCAGCTGGTTTTCGAAACGTTCATCGATGACCCTGCGGAGATACTTTTCAGGCACGAATTCCCCCATGCATAGCCAGTATATTGATTGCGGTAATTTGCTGTATTCTCTGCGGTTATTTTGTGGTATTTTCTGCGGTGTTTTTGCGATGAATTCGATGCCTATGAGATGCCCAGATCAAGGAAAACAGTAATGCTCGGTCATGAAAAACCTCAGCAATGCTCGGAACTGAGCAAAATGATAAGATGCAAAATGTGCCGGGCCCGTTCAGTAGGTCTCGAGGACGAGATGGGTCCCCGACCTCAGGTAGATCAGGGGGATGAGAAGCTTCCTGGCGCGGCGCCGGAGCTCCTTGTCGTTGGTGAGGATGTAGGCATGCTCCCTCTGGGCGACCTCGAGGACGGAATCGTCCCCGTGCGCCTCCGAGGGCACGATCTCCCTGGACCTCGCCAGCGCCAGGGCCGCCTTCGCCCACTTGCTGTCGAGGTGCTTGAGCTCGCCCACCAAAGGCCCGGGGACGACGAAACGGACGTCCCCGAGGAGGCCGGACACCTCGGCATCGAGGTTGATGCCGATCTCGAACGGCATCAGCAGGGCATTGGTGTCCAGCACTACGGTCTGCATCGGCTCACTGTTCGATCACGCCGTAGCCGATGAGGCGCCACTTGTTGGAGATCCTCCTTGAGATGGCGACCCTCTGGCCCGGCAGGATGCAGACGGGGAGTTTGAGGACGACGTCGGCCTCGCCCTTGCGGGCGCTCCTGACGACGCCGACGGTGGTGGCGATGCCGACGCTCAGCATCAGCGGCTCGCTGCTCTTGATCTCGTCGACGTTGAGCTCGTCGGCGGCGCCGACGACGCGGTCCATCAGGGTGATCTTCATCGTGAAGGAGCTGACCACCTTGGGGGTCTTGCCGGGGAACCCGATGACCTTGCCGGTGAGGCCGTCCGATTTGGTGATGGACGGGTCGAGCTCGGTCCCGAGGGCGATGAGGCCTCCGGGGACGACGGACTTGACCGCCCTCTCGCCGGCCTCGAGGGAGACGATCTTCGCGATGATCTTCTCGTAGGTGACCTTCTTGTCGGGGGCGACGACGCGCCTGCCGGGGACGATCTCGATCTCATCGCCGATCTTCAGCTTCCCCTGGACGAGGGTGCCGCCGATGACGCCGCCCTTGATGTCCTCGGGCACGGTACCGGGGGAGTTGATGTCGAACGACCTCGCGACGTACATGATGGGGTCCGCATCTGGATCCCTCTTCACCTTCGAGACGATGGTCTTCTCGATGGCCTCGATCAGGAGGTCGATGTTCACGCCGCGGTTGGCGGACACAGGGACGATGGGGGCGTTCTCGGCGACGGTGCCTTTGACGAACTCCTTGATCTCCCTGTAGTTCTGCATCGCCTGCTCGCGGGTGACGATGTCGATCTTGTTCTGGACGATGACGATCTTGTCGATGCCGATGATCGAGAGCGCCATGAGGTGCTCCCTGGTCTGGGGCTGGGGGCAGTGCTCGTTGGCGGCGACCAGGAGCAGGGCCCCGTCCATCAGGGCGGCGCCCGAGAGCATGGTGGCCATCAGGGTCTCGTGCCCCGGAGCGTCCACGAAGGAGACCGCCCTCAGGAACTCAGTGTCCGCGCCGCACACAGGGCACTTCTTCTTGGTGCTGTACGCGGCCGCTCCCTGGCAGTTCGGGCACTTGTAGAACGCGACATCGGCATAGCCGAGGCGGATGGAGATGCCCCTCTTGATCTCCTCGGAATGGCGGTCGGTCCACTCGCCGGAAAGCGCCTTGGTGAGGGTCGTCTTCCCGTGGTCGACGTGGCCGATCATCCCGATGTTGATCTCGGGCTGCTTGGGGACCTTCATTCTTCCTTCTTCTCGCTGGGCGCGAGAAGCTCCTCGACGGGCTTGGGTCCGTACTCGGCGACGATCATGTTGATCTGCACGATCTCAGAGGAGATGGCGGAGCCGCGGGCGGCGACGCGCTTCCTCTGCCCGGGGTATTTCTCGTGGAACCCCTTGCCGTCGGCGAGGAGGAGCATGGTCCTCTTCTTGCCGGGCAGGTCTGCCCTCATGGGGGTCCCGGTCTTGTCGGAACCTCCGGTGATCTTCACTTTGTATCCGGGGAGGCCCACGAAGATACCGTCGACGACTTCCCCGATGTTCTTGCCATCAAGGGAGTTCGCGTAGTTTCCCGACACGGCAACGTTGTAGGATTTGCCGGTCTTCACATCGTTGAGAACGACTTTGAATTCAGCCATTTGAACACCTTTGTGTGAACGACCCATCGGTGCTTGGATTATAAATATTTCTTAAATGAAACAAGCCTCTCTTCAAAGGAACATGGACATGTAGATCGGGATGTACACGATATCCCCGTCGACGCGGAGATCGCGTGAGTGGACCACGTATGACCGGCGTACCCTTTCCTGGTACTTCGACACGAAGGCATCCAGAGAGGCATGCCTCGCCGATATCCTCCCGGACTTGACTTCTATGGGGACGATTCCTCCCGAATCGGCGGGGAGAATGAAATCCACTTCGTAGGGCTTCTTGCTACAGGGGGAAGGATAGAACTCGTGATAGAACAGGTTGTGCCCGGAGCATCTCAGTTCCTGCGCCACCATGTTCTCGAAGAACATCCCGCTGTTGATCGACAGATCGCCGCCGATGAATGATGAATAAATGCCCGAGCTCGATCTTTCCTCGATCTCCAGGGTGACCAGGAGCCCGGTGTCAAGAAGGTAGCATTTGAATTCGTCCCCGCGGGTAAGGTTAAGCATCGTGTCGGGATCCGCGCACACGTAGCAGATGTTGCATATCTTCGCTTCCTCAAGCCAGGAGACGCTGTCGGCATAGGCATTCCTCTTGGAACCTTTCTTAACACGAGAGGGACTAAATGTCTTCCTATGGAACGACAGCATAGAGGGTATGTGATCGAATATCATACGCGCCTTCGTCCCGTTCCCCACGGGAATCTTCCCCATGTCCTCGCGATAAAGAGCCAGGATTTGTCTCTTCACCTTCTCCACATTGCTAAAATCCTTAGTGTTCCAGTATTCGGCTACCGCCTGCGGCATCCCTCCGACCAGCATATACGTCCGATAGCGTTCCATCATCTCCCCGTGAAGAGGGGCCAGAGGAACCATTTCTTCAAAATGCTTCCTGATGAACGGCACGGTCGTCTCGTCACCCCCGGCCCAGCAGAACTCCTCGAAGTCCATCGGATACATCTCGATACGCATCTCCTCGGAGGGTATCGTGATATTTTCGACATTCTTCCGCAGAGATATCAGGGAGCCGGTCTCGATGTAATCATAACGGCCGTCCTCCACGAGATATTTGATAAGCGCCCTTGCTTTCGGATAGTTCTGGACCTCGTCGAAGATTATGAGCGTCCGGCGCTCGTGCATCTCCACCTTGTAAAGAGCGCCGAGGTACGACAGAAAGCGGTCGAGATTGCCTGAATTATGCTCGAACAGCGGGATTATCTGTTCCGGCGGATTATTGAAATCGATGTATATGGAGTTCTCATACTCTCTCGCAGCGAACTCTTTGACGATTGTGGTCTTGCCTACACGGCGGGCACCCTCGATGAGAAGCGCGTATCTGCCGGACCACCCTCTCTTCCATTCGAGCATTTCTCTGTAGATTTTCCGCCGGAATGGTGGAGAGAGATTTTTATCCATGTACTGGCAATATTTTCCGCCAATTTAAATTATCGGTTTTATCCCGTTTCCGCCAATTTGGAATCGCGGTTTTATCCCGTTTCCGCCAATTTAAATTATCGGTTTTATCCCGTTTCCGCCAATTTGGAATCGACATGATTATAAAACGTAAAGCGAAACAATACGTTTTCCGGGCCTTCACATGCCCCAGAAGGGCTCGGCGCGGCGCTTGATGGCCGCGATGTCGCTGAGGGCGAGCTTCTCGTCGTCGGTGAGGTCGGATTTCTGCACCTCTTTGAAGCCGGACTCGATCATGTCGGTGTAGAGGACACTGCCCTCGTTCACCTGGCGGCCGACGGTGACGCCGTCGATGGCGACGGACACCTCATCGCCCTGAACGGCCTCTTTGAGGACGGTCCCGTCGTCGGCGCGGACGCTCTTGATCTCCCCGCAGGCCCTGCCGTCGGTGTCGATGAGCCCCTCCCCCACGCGGATGCGGCCGGCGAGCACGCGCACGCCGACGACGGCGGGCTTGCTCACGCGGAACACGTGGTCGGGGAGGATGGCGATCTTCGCCGGGAAGGTGTACGCCAGCCTCTTGTCGCTGTCGCTCTGCTTGGAGGACTCCTCGAGCCAGAGCTTGTAATCGTCGATGAGGGCGTAGACGATCTCGTTCGTCATTACCTTAATGCTGTGGGTGGCTATCTCGGCCTCCGCGTCCTTGGACACCGGGACGTTGAACCCCAGGATGACATGGTGCGTGTCGTTGCCGTAAGAGCTCTCCAGGACATCCCTGCGGGTGATCTCGCCGATGCCGTACTTCCTGATGGGTATGCCGGCGGCCTTCGCCTCATAGGCCAGAGCCTCCAGCGAGCCGATGGCGTCGGCCTTGATGGTTATGCCGCGGTCCTCGGTCTCGATCTTGATGGAGGTCTCCTCCTTGATCTCGGAGACGGCCGGGTCCTTGGCGTTCTTCACGACGCGGATGGGGGCGCCGGCGATGACCCCCTCGGCGTCCTGGACGGCGATCTTCACGCCGGCGGCCGCGTGGAGCTCCTTGACGCTGTCGAAACGGTCGCGGGGGTCGCGGATCTCGTCGAGGGGCTTGGGCTTGAGGATGGCCTTGACGCGGGTGACCAGGGGGGCGCCCCGGGTCCCGATGGCGACGGTGGCGCCGGTCTTGAGGGTCCCGGAGTAGAGGATCATGTCGAGGGTCTGTCCCAGGCCCTTGACCTCCTTGACCTCGAGGATGGTCCCCTTGCCGGGGCCCTCCTCGTTGGCTAGCCTGGACTCCAGGAAGCGCTGTGCCAGGCCGATGAGCATCAGCATGAGGTCGGGTATCCCCTCGCCGGTCTTGGCGGACACCGGGATGAGGGCGACGGCCTTGGTGAAATCCTCGATCCTGTCGTACCTGTCGGCGAAGACGCCGTTCTCGGAGAGCTGGGATATGACGTTGTACATGTGCTCCTCGAAGACCTGGCGGGTGTGGTCCGACTGCTCCTTCTCGGCGAGGACGAACGGCCGGTCCTCGACGGAGTTCCAGCCCTCGATCGTATCGATCTTGTTCAGGACGATGACGAACGGGGTCTTGTACTGCCTGAGGATGCGGATGGACTCGATGGTCTGGGGCATCAGGCCTTCGCGGATGTCGATGACCAGCACCGCGATGTCGGCGAGAGATCCTCCCCTGGCGCGGAGCGAGGTGAACGCCTGGTGGCCGGGGGTGTCGATGAACAGCAGGCCCGGCACCGTGAACCTCTTGGCGCCGATGATGGGGCCGCACATCTCGTAGATGCGCTCGATGGGAACCTCGGTGGCGCCGATATGCTGGGTGATGGCGCCCGCCTCGCGGTCCCCGACCGCGGTCCCGCGGATCTTGTCGAGGAGCTTGGTCTTACCATGGTCGACATGTCCCAGAACGCTAACAACAGGCTGCCTGATCGTCGTCATATGATGCCTCCCGGCCGGACCGTCTCGAGCAGGGCCCGTCTAGGGATAATAGTGAAAGGAAAGGGTTTGGGAAGGGGCCTTGCGGCCCCGGGAGCGGGGACGGACCTCACTCGTAGATCCACTTGTCGGCGTCCCTCTTGTAGTCCACGAGTTCCTCGGGCCTGAAGAAGATGCCGATCTCCCTGGCGGCGGACTCGGGGGAGTCGCTGCCGTGGATGATGTTGACGCCGGTGACCATGCAGTAGTCGCCGCGGATGGTCCCGGGAGCGGACTCCTGGGGGTTGGTCTTGCCCATGAGGCTCCTGCACACCTTGACCGCGTTCTCTCCCTCCCAGACCATTGCGAAGACGGGCCCGGAGGTGATGTAAGCGATCAGAGAGGGGAAGAAGGGCTTGTCCTTGTGCTCGGCGTAGTGCTTCTCGGCGGTCTCCTTGGGGATCGTCATGAGCTTGGCGGCGGCGAGCTTGAGGCCCTTCCTCTCGAAGCGGGACACGATCTCGCCGACGAGGCCGCGCTGGACTCCGTCGGGCTTGATCATGACGTAGGTCCTCTCGATTGCCATGGGGCTCACTCCTTCTTGTCGGCGGCGGCCTTGGCGGCGGCGTTCTTGAGACGGCTGTCCTTCTCGTCGTGCGCCTTGGCGGTCCAGCGGGTGGTCCTGGCGACCCTCTTCAGCTGGATCATGTTCCTGTAGCATTTGCTGGAGTCGAAGTAGAGGACGGTTCCGTCCTTCCTGACGAACATCTTGCCCGTTCCGGGCTCGATGACTTTCCCGCAGAACGAGCATTTCTTCTCTTCCACCATTGAAATCACCTGCCCATTCCGAGCTTCTTGGCCTCTCTCGAGGTCTCCCTGAGCATGAGGATGTCCCCCATCCTGACGGGGCCCATGATGTTCCTGACGATGACGCGGCCCTTGTCGCGGCCGTCGAGGACGCGGACCTGGACCTGCGTGGCCTCCCCGGTCATCCCGGTGCGGCCGATGATCTTGACCACCTCGGACGGGATGCTGTCTGTGTCGACCATTCGGATCCCCCGCTTACTGCCTGAGGTCCTTCACGGCCGCAGCGATCTCGTCGACCTGGGTCTTCCCATTGCCGGCGTCGACGATGGCGACGGAGGCGGTGGGCTTGGAGAGTCCGATGGCCTTCCCGAGCTCCTCCTTGGAGGGAACGTACACGTAGGGGACGTTCTTCTCGTCGCAGAGAGCGGGCATGTGGGCGAGGATCTCCGGGGGCTCGACGTCGGCCGCCATGATGACGACGGCCGCCTCTCCGCGCTCCACGACCTTGGTGACCTCGTTGGTCCCTTTCTTCACCTTTCCGGAGTCGCGGGCGACCTCGGCGAGGGCGTAGGCTTTGTCGGAAACTTCCTTGGGGGTCTCGAATTTGACGTAAACTGCCATTTCAAACTACCTCTTTCGGGCGCTCAAACAGCGCCTTCATTATTCATCGGCTCGATTAGAGCAACGTGACTATAGGGCGGTCGTATAAAAAAGGATGCATAAGCGCCGGGGCCGGCCGAAAACAGGCGCTGGCCCCAGCCTATATCCGGCACGCATGAGGCCGGCCTTCTCGATCGGAACACTGCAGGAAGGGGCCAGGCACGGTTCACCGTCGGGGACGCGGCCGTGTCCGATGCATGAACCGAAGAGAGCCGGATGTGAGATCCGAACGGCGATCGGAGGAGGATGCCGACATCTCGGATACCTGGGACATCTATACGGTCAACGGGTGTTCAATGCCGTCGGACCCTTACATCCTAAATCTGCGGATTGTATAGGTTACATCATCTCAGAACGATCTGGCCCGATTCCATCTGCTCCAGTCCGAAGACGTTGAATATCTCTCTGATGTTCTTCGATATGTGCGTGAGCCTCCAGTCGCCCGTGTTGCCGATGGCGAACACCGTATTCAGCGACAGGAGGAGTTCGCTCACCGACATCCCGTTGACAGAATCCTTCTTCGCCTTGGTCCGCAGCACATCCCGGTCGTGGTCCCTCAAAACATTCTGGATGCGTATCCTCATCATCAGCGCTATGAACTTTATGAACAGCCGTCCTCTGGCGCGTTCCGGATTGCCGGTGTTGTTCCTGTCACCTTCCAGTTCGTTCTTATACACGTCGAAGGCCTTCTCCACCCAGTCCCTGACATCGTAGGAGGTCATCATCTGCTCGAACGTTGTCCCCGAAGATGCCAGCATGACGAACATGCCCGCCCTGTTGTCGGCGAATGTGAACGCATTCTGTTTCCTCTGGATGTGCATATATCCTTCGTCATCAACGGTGTAGTCCAGATACCTCCTGACGAACGGCGGCAGTTTCCTGTACGTCAGTTCGGGATTGCGGTGTTTCGTGTTCTCCAGCCTCAACTCCGTCTCCGAGACCATCGACATCATCTTCGTGATGTCGTCGGATGCCTTCGAGGGATCGAACACCACGAATGCCTTCAGTTTCCTGGATTTTGCGAATCTCTCGTTCACGGCGGCGGAATCCTTGTGGTTCCTGAGGACCTCGACGATATACTCATATCCCTCATCTCCATCGGTTACACCCACTTCGTATTCCGCATACTTGTACGCCTTCCCCTCGTGGAAGGCGAAGGATGACGATGCCTTCAGTTCGTCTATCGCTTTGGACATCAGCTTCTTGATCGGCTCAGCTTTCACGTTCGAAGGCATGGTGAAATCCATATCCAGATCCATCAGAGCGGATACGTTGGCCGCACTCTCGAATCCCCTGTCCATGACCATCCTTCCCTTGCAGCCCATGTCCTTCATATCACGGACGGTGTCCTTCATCACCGCCATGTCAGCAATGCTCCCGGGGAGCATACGGAACATGACAGGGATCCCATCGCCATCGGTGACCATGGCGATGTTGGTCTGTTTCAGATCCTCTCCGTCGCGGTTGTGTCCCCACTGTGCCCATCCCTCCATCTTGGAATAGGTGGAAACTGAGGTCAGATCCAGAGAGAAGAATTCGCTGGAGGTCCTCGCTATGCGTCTCGTGAAGAATCTGTCCATGGTGTTCATCATTCCCCCGACATCCTCGCAGACGGTACCCATAGTGCTCGGAGATAATGTTCCTCTAAGCTTCATGGTCTCCCTGATCACGGTGTTCTCCACCGTATAGTGGATCGAATCCAGGGAGGTGGGATTGATCGCCAGGGCCATGGCGGCACCCATGATGTTGGGTGCCATGGTGGTGAACACCTCATCCAGGTCCTCGAAGATGCCCATGTCCTTCTGTATGCCGTCAAGGAACCTGACGGACCCGTAATGCTTCGCATATTCCTCCTTGGGACGGCTCCTCGACTCTTTAGGAATGATCTTACCCGTCTCCGGGTCCACCCTGCCCAGGTACGTCTTGATAGTTTTCGGATTTTTCCTTCCCGGTACCCTGACAGAGGTACTTTCGTAGGCGTACTTCTGGCCGTTGCGTTCCATATAGAATATGCTTCCCATTAGTAACCTATATGTAAGGTTACATATTTAATACCTTTCTTTATATATTCTTTAAATACCGTATATAAAAAAGAATCAACAATCTGTATGGTTACATCGTCGTAGTACTACAAACCGCAGATTTAGGCTTACATCCTAAAATCAATGCCATAAAAATAGAACTGGGCTGGAGAAATATGGGGCGCATCTTCGACAGGAAGACAATGAAATATCTCAAGCTGACTGGGAAAGACGGCCGTGCCCCCTTCTGTGAATGGATCGAGGAGCGGTACGGCATCGTGCTGGACGACGACCTCCGAAGAACCTGTCGGCATATCTGTATCTTAAAAGGTACAACTTCGAGAAGACCAACACCGCCCTTGACGAGGTATCAGAGGCGATAAGGAAGAACGATACCGATGTGATCCGCGGATTCATCGATAAGAGCATACCCGGAGAAATGAAGGAGACTAAAATAGGACGATATTGAAGATGCCGAGATTAGGCCGCGCCCTATATCGATCATAAATATTGGATTATTAAAAACTCCATCGTTACAATCTGACACGGGCTACCTTCTACAATAGATTGTGCTACATCATTTGGAAAATTCAATACAATTTATTAATATAGTAACCTGTAAACTTTAGAACGACAGTTCTTGAAGTGCAAATTCTCTCTTCAATCTTCTGCGATTCTTGGATATCCGCATAAACCCGATGGCGATCAGAAAAACGCAAAGAACGATAACAGACATCCCCTTCACACTAAAAAGCACAATCTGAAACTCTTCCAAAGAAGGGAACATAGAAAATGCTATGGCGAGGAGGATGGCGACTGCCACAGTCACTTTTGTCTTCTTCTCGTTTCCGAAGAAATAGACTATACCTGGAATGAGATATAGACTCAAATACGGTGTTCCGATGCTGAAAGTAGTACAAAGCAGAGCACCTATGAGCATTACAGCCTCCCATTCCTTCATCTCTCTATCGAACAGAATAACAATGAATGCCAGAAGCATTACGGTTATTTTTAAAACAGAGCCCACCGAAGAAGAAATGCCAATTATCTCTACTAAATCAGAAAAATTGAAGATGCCTTCGCTTCCTGCCCTCCCATTTGCAGTGTCAGTTATTGTATCCAACATCCCCATGAGTGAACCATCTGTAAAGATAAAGGGAACTATCAAAAGAATGCACACAATGATGAAGCAGGTCACAAAATCGCGATACTTTCTCTCTCTTAATATTAAAATGGCAAAAATAGCTGGAACTATCTTAATTCCTGCAGCAATACCAAGGCATACAAAAGAAAATAACCTTATGATCCTGTTTTCAGACTTGTATCCTTCCAAAAAAAGAAGGATGAAAATCAAACATAAAATAAGACAATTTCCGCGACTAATGCAGTAAACCATAGGAAAAGAAACCAAAGTTAATAAGAATAAACCCTCAGTTCTTCTTGCCCCCATTGATTCGTTCAGTTTCTCTGTGAAAACAAAGTGAATGAAATAAATTGCAACAGTCATCAGAAGAATGAATACCATCATCGGTTCATTGGATGACCTCATGTTCATTGCTAAAGAATGCAATCCAAAATCAACAGTAAATGGTACTGTGATGTATGCTATGAAAGCATAAAAAAGCGTGATAAGGGGCGGATACATGACATCCCATTTGGAATATGGATCATCATCGCTGTACATAACGCTGTTAAAATGATCCATGAAGACGTCTGCCCAATCTTTTAGGAAGATTCCATTAAAACTGCGCCCAACAGTGAGTATTGCAGAAATAAAGGATATAATCAATCCGAAGAGCATTAAAAAACAAAATATAGAGAGATGATCTTTGAGTACCTTTTCTTTGAACTTCTGATCGATGAAAGTTTTCTCCTTTGCAAACATGTTATTTCACCACGTTCATTTTGTATTAATTCGGTACTATGTTCATAAAGATTCGATAATCTCTCAGCAGAGCCGTCATACAACCAGGAATGAGATTACCTATTGAGGGATATATTGATTCTTTTGATTATTTTTATCGATTCATCGATAAAATGCTTAAAACCACAATGATATACATATGCGATTGCACTCGTAATAGCAAAGGTAAGCACAATCATTGATAGGTAATTGAAAAGTGGAGAAACATCCGGCACATACACTTCCATTTTCGAAAGTATTAGGGAATGCCAAAGATAGAATTCGAACGAGATTGTCGCGAGAGATTCTATAATTAATTTGGGATGTTTGATTACAGTCTTTGCTGAAGGAAGACTTGCTCTGAATCTTGATTTTTCAGAATAGGCCACGATATAAATTGAAGTTGCGATTAACCAAATAGTCGGATAAACAATCTGGTATAGTTTGATGTAGTCAGGGTTATCAATTTCGCCCCATGTATAAATATAGCAGTTCGTAACAAAAACGATAACAATCAGCATAATGGAAATAATTTGAAGATTCTTTTCCAATGATGACCATTTCTTGAGTCCTCTTAATTCCAGAACAATCTTGTTTAGAAGTATCCCCGCTACGAATAGATCCAGGTTAAATAGGGGACTCTTGTACATTCCTTCTGACCAAGAAAAAGGATCGTAAAAGGCGTTTCTTGCCCAAAATCCTATTATGATGACAGTCGCTAGAAGAACGAACCATCCAGATTTATTTTTCAAAAATCTGCCAATAAAGTCAAATGCGATGCAAACAAAAGGTGCAATCAAATAAAGCCAGAATAATGTAAATATAAACCATGTTGCACCCAATCCATCAAAAGCAATAGAACCATCGTATTTTAACAACAATATATCCTTAACGACTTCTGGATGATCAACAAGGAATTCAGGTGCTGTCAACAAGCATATCAAGAAAATAAAGAATAATGTTGGGATTAGTATCCTAACAACCTTAACAAGATAATATCTAACGAGACCCGTAATCGAATACTCATATCTTCTCTCAAAAAAACCCATACCAGCCAAATATCCGCTAACGATGAAGAATATCCAAACTCCTGCCCATGCGGGAGTTTTGAGAATGAAATCCAATCCTCCATCTATCTCGAAATCAGCATAACTCCTGAATATGTAACTGTGCAATAAGAAAACTAACATCAGTGCAAATACCCTCAGAGCACTCAGCGGATTGACAATAGACGCATTATAAGATGCATTATTCGACCGAAATTCAGACATATTCATTCATTTCCTACTGATTTGTGCATATTTTTAACTTTAATATATATCTAAATAGTATTAACAATAAAGGACTATTGATATGAATAAACGTATTCATCTTACTTCTGAATCTTGATTTATTCCAAATTTAATCGCAAGGCTGAGACGAATACTTATTTCACTTGAATTTTCTTATAGATAACGGCACCAAATATATACACAGCGCCACAGACAGCCCGAACACGAAATATGAGGCAACGAGCGCCCAAGATGCCCCCTCCACTCCCGACCCCGGGATCATGGTCAGGAACAGGGGAATCGATATCAGCAGAGCTGCGAATGAAGCAGCAGCCGCATAAGGGCCCTGGCTCTTCGTTATCAGCACCGTAGTCCCGATCGTCCCGACCGTGTAAGCGGTGATGCCGAGCATCAGCAGCGCGAAATACTGTGAATACGGCTCCATCTCCTCGCCGTAAAACGTCCCGAAGACCCAATCCTGCAACAGCAGGGAAAGAACCACGCAGACGAGGCCGAAGCCCGCGATAAGCGCCACGACCTTAGTGAACTGCCTCCTCAGCGATGCCATATCCCCGCTTCTGGCTATATTGGTGAACGGTACGATGAAGGGCGCGAATACCGATATGGCGAGCGTAGGCACGATGATGGTCGGCGTCGAAAGGGTGCTGAATATCCCGGCGAGATCGTCCCCCTCCTCGAACTGTATGATGAGCTTCGGCAGAGCTGTTATTACGGTCGGAGCGAGGATGGACAGCAGGAGGGGGAGCCCGACTCCGAAAAGCTCCTTCGCCTTCGGCCAATCGATATCCTTTATCCTCGCACTCCTGCTGACGTCCTTCCTGTAGCCGGCCGCCTGGGAGGCCAGGAAATATCCTCCGCCGATGGCCGCCATCAGGAACACTGCCAGGAGCAGATCCTCGCTGGCGATGTAGACCGCCATGAACGATACGAAACTGAAGACGCCCTCGACGGCCATGCACTTGCCGACATAATCCAGATGGCCTGCGATCTGCAGGGGCGCCGAGTACACGTAGGCATAGTGGATGAGGTTCCGGTACAGCATATATGCGAAGATTATGAGGGTCTGTTCGGTGCCGTATCCGAAGATCAGCGAGAACGGGACGATCCCGATGAAGCTGATGGCTATGGTGATGATCCTGACGACGCGGTAATCGTCATCTCTGAAACGCGAGTTCTGATCGGATATCTGGAATTCGCGCAGTGAGAACGTCGCGAAATGGTTCATGATGGTGCAGACGGAGATCGCCACCGAAAACACCCCTGCCTCCGCGAAGTCCGTGATCTTCGGGATAAGCATGATGATGAGCCACTGGAAGAACAGCGTCACCACGTTGCCGATGGTGTTGAACGTTATCTCCTTGGAATGCCCCGCCGCTCCATCCCGCATGCTACCGTTTAGGCTGTATGCTAGAAAAAGATTGGCTTCCGATTCCACACGGCAGCATTCGTACCGCCGTCTCACTGAATGCATATGCCCAGAACTATACACATTGCATCCTGACCTCGCCACCAGGGGTAAACTGAACACGGATTCAGGGGCATGAGGCGAAAACGAAAAGTGTCCCGGTCCGATGTTCAGCTGTGACACAAAAACTAATCGCGACTGGGACGGAACTTCCCAGTCCTAACGACAATATATCGGTTCCTATCGGTCTCGTGAAAACCGTGGAGCATTATCTCGGTTCTGCAGGCGTTCTGGAGTTCGTGGATACGTTCAAAGGACGCGGGGTCCCCATGAGCAGGATACTGGTGGCGATGTGCACGCACATCCTCATGGGCAGCAATTCAATGAGCAGGTGTTCCGATTGGCTGAAGAACAAGGATGTGCGGAAGGAGCTCGGATTGGATTCGGGTCTATCGCAGAGGACCATCAACCGTGCGATATCGCTGTTGGGGAAACACAGCGACGAGATCATAGTGAAGCTGTGGGAAGGGCTCGATGCAAGATACCATTTCGAGAACACCGATGTGAACATCGACGGTTCAGCGGTAGTGGTCAACGGTCCGGAAGCCGAATTGGGTGCGGTAGGTTATCCCAGGGATTTCAGGGACCAGAGCAGGAAACAGGTGGAGTTCCTGACAGCGGAACTCCAGAAGTCTAAGATCCCTTTCTTCATGAGGGCGTACAAGGGGAACACATCCGATCCCGAGCAGTACAGGGATGCGCTCCCGGACATCTTCTCCATGATACGGGAGGGTTCGTGGATAATCGTGGACAACGGAGGTGCATCGGGGGACATCCTGGATTCCATCGTCGATGCGGGGCATAAATATCTCACGAGGGTGAAGATGAACGTATCCGATGACAAACGGATAAACGATCCCGAATGCGAATGGGAGTATGTGGAGGAAGGGGTGTGTTGTAAGAAACACACCTTCGACTCTTCCGGGAGGACGACGTATCTGTTCTTCTCCTTAGACAATTGGAACCGTTCGTATCATTCCGCATCGAAGAGCTTCGACCGTATGGTGGAGGCGGTGAGGACCTACGAGGACGGGCATTTCAGAAAATCGGATTTCGTAACGGTGAAGAGGAACGTTCTCGCGGATGTGGAGGTGAAGGTGAGCCTTCAGACGAAATTCGCATTCGACGAGAGTGAGAGGGATGGCATAATCCGGGAGATCATGGGCACCCGTGCAGGGATTTTCAAACTGGAATCCTCGGAGCAATTGACACCATTGGAAGCTCTTGAGAAGTACCGCGCGAGGGCCACCGTGGAGCACCTGATCCATTCCCTGAAGAGGGTCACGGGGCTCAAACCTCTGAGGGTGTGGAGCGAACCGTCCATCCGCGGATCCATGATGCTGGCTCTCCTTTCTGAAACAGCGATAGCCATGGCGAGATACGAGATGAAGGGCAGGGAGAGGATAAAGGGCAAACGGGGAAGGAAGAAGACCGTCATCGAGAAACCGAACACCGAATCCATCGTCTGGTCTTTGGGCCATTTGACACTTACGAGGATGATGGAGAACGGGAACAGGAAAGAGGCCGTCTACAGCAATTGGAACCCCGTTTCCAAGGAGATCTTCGGCAATATGCGTGCCGATATCGAGAAGGATCTTGCGATTACGGCCTGAAAACGGTCATCCCGGGCCGAGATCATCGGGTCAACTGGCAGCGTAAGCTATGGAAACCGCCAAGTGGCGAATGGATCGGACTTCGTTCAACAATCACAAAGTGGCGAGGTCAGGATTGCATCTTCTCTCCGCAGGATTTTCAGAGTATAACTAAAGTATTATACCGTCCAACCGATAGCATACCGATCTGATGAAAGGGATGAACGACAGGATCCTCCTCCTGGACTGCACTCTGAGGGACGGAGGGTATGTCAACGATTGGAACTTCGGCAGCGGCAATCTGACGTATGTCTTCGACAGGCTCAACAGCGCCGGAGTGGATGTCATAGAAGTAGGCTTCCTGGACGATCGCCGGCAGGCCGATATGAACCGCACCATACAGCCCAGCACAGAAGCCTTGGAGGCTGCTTATTCGAAGACCGCCTCAGGAAATTCGGCGATTTTCGCCATGATCGACTACGGCACCTGCTCGATAGAGCATGTCCAGCCCAGGAACGAGACATTCCTGGACGGGATAAGGGTCATCTTCAAGAAGCCGAACATGCGCAAGGCCGCAGAATTCGGGAAGGAACTGATGGCTAAAGGATACCTCCTGAGCCTGAACATGGTCTCCATCACATCCTACAGCGACGACGACATCAGGGAGTTCTCCGAGTGCGTGAACCGGATAAAACCGTTCGCGGTAAGCATCGTGGACACTTACGGTCTGATGCACAAAGAGCAGATGTACCATTACTTCGAGTTGCTCGACAGATACCTCGAGAGAGATATCCGCATCGGCTACCATTCGCATAACAACTTCCAGTTGGCCTATTCCAACACCATCGAGATGATCAAGATCCATTCGGACCGGAAGATTATCGTCGACGGGACACTGTACGGAATGGGCAAGAGCGCAGGCAACGCCCCCATCGAGCTCCTGGCCATGCATCTCAACGAGGATTACGGTAAGAACTACGACATCAGCCAGCTCCTCGAAGCCATCGACGTCAGCATCATGCCCATCTACCGCGAGCATTACTGGGGCTACAGCATGCAGTTCTACATCGCGGCCAAGGATGACTGCCACCCCAACTTCGTCAAGTATCTTTTGAACAAGAAGACCCTGGCCATCAGGGACGTCGACAATATCCTTTCCAGGATCGATCCCGAAAGGAAACTGAAGTATGACGAGCAGTACATTGAGTCGCTCTATTCGGAATACATCTCCGAGAACGAGGACGACCGCGATGACCTGAAGAAGGTAAGGGCCGCCCTGGGGGACCGCGAACTGCTGCTCATAGGCCCCGGGAACTCCGAGCTCACTGAGAGGGACCGCATCCTCGAGTTCATCAAGGAAAAGAACCCGGTCGTGCTGGCGGTCAATTTCGTCCCGGAGAACCTCGATCCGGATTTCATCTTCCTGAGCAACTCCAAGAGATACAGCTTCCTCTTCCACAAACTGGAGAACTGCAGTTCGAAGATCATCGCCACCTCCAACATCGCCCCGCTCGACAAGCCGTTCGCCTACACCATCCGCTACGATTATCTGGTGTCGGAGAACGACGAGATCTGGGACAATGCGCTCGTCATCATCCTCAACCTTCTCAGGAAAGTGGGAATCGCGAAGGTCAACCTGGCCGGGTTCGATGGGTTCAAGAACGACATCGACAAGAACTACATCGATCCCAGCTTCAAGCTCTCCAGCGACTTCAGCTACCTGTCGGCAGTCAATGAGCGCCTCACGAAGAAGATCGCCGAATACCGCAAGACCATGACGATCAACTTCGTCACCGAGTCGATATACGATGATAAAGGCCAGCGATACCGAGGCCGTCATCTTCGATGTCGACGGCACCATCTTCGATTCCAGCAGCGGGATCATACATGCCCTGAGGGATGCCCTGGAGGAGATCGGCGAGCCTCCTGTCGACGATCAGACCGTCCGCTCCCTCATAGGCCCCCCGATAGGAGCCAGCATCGCAAGGATACGCGGATACTCCGAGGAGAAGGAGAAGATTCTCACGAAGACGTTCAGATCCATCTACGGAGAGAAATATCTGAACGAGGCCTCGGTATACCCCGGGATCGAGGGTCTCCTGAAGGACCTGAAGTCCGCGGGCTTCCGCCTCGGGGTGGCCACCAACAAACGCAGGGACTTCACCGAGAGGATGTTCGATGATTTCGGCCTCTCGGATTATTTCATCGATGTTGAGGGCATGGACCCCGAGGGGACTCTGGACAAGACCCGGATCGTCGGCATGTGCGCCGAGAAGCTGGGAGCAGAGAAGGGTCGCACGGTCATGGTGGGGGATGCCTCCTCGGATTTCAAGGCGGCCGAGGCGAACGGCATCGGGTTCATCGCCGTTCTGTACGGTTTCGGGTACCGTTCGGCAGGGGATGTTCCTGCCGGGCACCGTTCCGCGCGCACCCCCCGCGATATATTCAGTCTCCTCCGATTCGCTCCTTATCGAAGTTGATGCGCTCGGCCTCGACGACCAGGGGGCGCTTCCTGACCCTGTCGTTGACGTTCATCACATACTCCCCGACCATCCCGATGAAGAACAGGTTGAGCGAGACCGCCGAGAATATCGCGAGCGCCAGGATATCGTCGGTGAGGGCGTAGGAGTCCCAGTTGAGGATCTTATTGATGATAGCGGCCGCCCATGCGATGGCGCTCAGGACCGTGAGCCCTATCCCCAGGCCGGTGGCCAGTCTGACGGGGTACTTCGTGTAGGATGTGATGCTCTGCATCGCGCCGTCATAGTAGCTGAAGAGATTGTTGCTGGACTTGCCGGCCCTGCGTTTCGGCTGCTCGAACGGGATGAGCTTGATCTTGTAGCCCATCTCGGCCACGACGCCCCTGAGGAACGGCTTGGGGTCGTCGATCTTCCGCATGATCTCCACGAACTCGCGGTCGTATAGCCCCGAGCCGTTGACCTGCTCCAGCCATTCCACGCTCGAATGCTTCCTCATGAAACGATAGTAGGAGCGGCGCGCCCTGTAGACCAGGCGGCTCTCTTTGCTGGAGGTCTTCTGGCACATCACGAGCTTGTACCCTTCTTCCCACGCTTTCACATACTGCGGGATGAGTTCCGGAGGATCCTGGAAATCCGCCGCCATGCTGATGACGCAGTCGCCGGTGGCCTGGAGGATCCCGTAGTACGGGGAATTGAACTGCCCGTAGTTCTTGGCATTGAATATCGCCTTGATCTTAGGGTTCCGGGCGCACAGGACGCGAATCTTGTCCCTGGTGGTGTCCTTGGAATCGTTATCGATGAACAGGAGCTCGTAATCATAATCCCCGCACTTCGAAAGCTGCTCGATTATGGCTTCCGAGATGGGGACCACATTGTCCTCCTCGTTATAGGTGGGGACCATCACTGAGATTTTCTTCACGTTCAACACCGCATATCCGGGTTATGCGCCCTCACGTAAGCAAGGACGTTCATTATACCTTCCTCGAACGAGTACTGCGGGACGAACCCCGTGTCCTCCGTGAGCTCGGAGATGTCGCCGGCCAGCATCATCGGCTGGTGCGGGTAATAGGGCTTGACCCCGAACCTGAGCTCCGCACCCGGAGCGACGATGTCCCTCACTGCCTCGACGTAGTCCCTGAGCCTCCTGGGCTTCCCGCTGCCGATGCAGTAGGCCGTTCCGTCCTTCCCTCTCTCGCCGATCGCCTTCAGGGCCGCCGCGCAGTCCTTGGCATAGATGTAGTCCCAGATCTGGTCGCAGCCGGTGAGTTCCGGGGTCTTACCGGCCAGCAGGGACTTGATCAGGTACATGATGAGGGTATGGTCGGCGTCGCGGTCCCCGAAGACGCTAATCACGCGCGCCCAGCCGAAGCGGATGCCCAGGCTGCCGCAGAGGAGGCGACACATCCTTCCGGCAGCGTACTTGGCGATCCCGTAGCCGCTCTCCGGGTTCACAGGGGTGCGGCTGCTGAGCTTCATGTCGCACGGCCCGTATTCGGCCTGCGAACCTGTGCCGACGAACGCCTCCGCTCCCCAGTCGGCCGCCAGCCTCACGGCGTCGGCGGAGTACTTGATATTGTCGATCTGAATCTCGGCATTATCGCGTTCGGCTCCGAAAGTCTCCGCCCACGCCAGATGGATGAATAAATCGCACTTCCCCCTGCCCTTCAGGGAAGCGTAATCCGAGATGTCGGCCTCGATGATGGACAGCCGGCCCGAGTGCGGCAGGTTCCCGAGGTTCTTGGACCCCGGCCTGACTATCGCGATGACATCGTTCCCTACCGCCAACTCCAGTTCGACAAGCTCCGACCCGATGGCCCCTGTCGGCCCCGTGATGGCCACTCTCATACCGGTCATGCTCCTTCAGTCGATGTACATGTTCTTCTTCAGCTCGTCGCGGCTGAGGAACGGGTACATATCCTCGAGCGGAGCGGAATACATGGTACCGTCCTCCAGGATCTTAGTGGAGGATTTGGGCTCGAACGCCTGCTTGGTGGTGACGAAGACCTCGCAGATGAAGGGGGCGCTCTCAGAGAGAATCGTATCGAGCTTGGAGAGCTCGGCATTGGTTTTTACCGAATAATACGGATAACCGAAGGCTGCGGCCAATTTCTCAAAGGACGGGAATCCAAGATCCCCTGACTCCGGGCCCATGCCGAAGAAATCAGAATTGAACAGGTTGGTCTCTGTGAGACGCATAGACTGGTATCCAGCGTTATTTATGATGAACAGTTTGATCGGCAGGCGGTTGGTGATGACAGTCTGCAGCTCCTGGAGGTTCATCATGAGGCTCCCGTCCCCAGCGATGCAGACGAGGGGCTTCTTCCCGATTGCGACGCACGCTCCAATGGATGCCGGCAAATCGTATCCCATGGACGCGATGGCTGAGTTCACGATGAAGCGGGTGCCCTTCTTGATGACATAGGCATGGCTGCCGACGGCGCAGGCGGTTCCATTCCCCACGACGGTCACCGTGCCCTCGGGAAGCCTCCTGCTCAACTCCTTCATGAAGCAGTAGGGGTTGGCAGGTCCCTCCTCTCTGTAGTACTCCGGCCTGACGACAGGATACTCCTTCTGCCACTGCTTGCATCTGGCTATCCAATCATCGTCGTCACAAACCTTGTCCCCGGCGCGGTCCAGGAGTGCCTGCAAGAATGCCTTGGCATCAGCATGGACAGGCATATCGACGTGCACGTTGGGCTTCTTCAGCTCAGCGGCGTCGATGTCCTCCATGATTACATATGCCTTCCTGGCCCAAGTCTCATAATTGAATCCGGTCTGGCGGAAGCTCAGGCGGCTCCCGATCGAGAGGATGAGATCGCTGTTCTGCACCGCGAAATTGCCTCCGCGGTCCCCCAGGTTCCCGCCGCGCCCTCCGTACAGAGGATGGTCGTCCGGGATCAGGTCGACGCTGTCCCAGCAGGTGACCACAGGGATGTTCATCCTATCGATGAGCTTGAGGAATGCATCATATCCTCCGGAAAGCCTGATGCCATTCCCCGCGTAGAAGACGGGGCGCTTCGCCTTGGACACCAACTCAATGACCTTGTCCGCAACGGAAGGATCCACCGTCATGGAGATGCTCTTCATGTATTCAGAGGAATTGAAATCTTCAAGCCCATCCGTCTCGATCTCGGCTTTCTGCACATCCAGAGGCACATCTAACCAGCACGGGCCTGGCCTTCCGTGGGTAGCTATGAAGAGGGCCTTGTGGACACAATATTTGATCTTCTTCGGGTCTAGGACCAGTTCGCTGTACTTTGTCATGCAGCTTATAGCCTTGGTGATATCAAACTCCTGGTCTCCCATGGAGCGGAGTGGGAGCCCAGTGCTCCTGGCCATCGTGGCATAGCGGACCTGCCCCGAGAAGACGATCATCGGGATGGAGTCCAGCCATCCCCCCACGACGCCGGTTATAGCGTTGGTCCCTCCAGGACCGGTCGTCACGCACAGGATCGCCAGTTTATTGTTTATCCTGGCATATGCCTCGGCCGCGATGGCCGATGCCTGCTCATGGTGGTTGTAGACGACGTTTATGCCCTTGCAGTGCGCGAAAGCATTGTTCATCCACATGGAACCGCCACCGACCACCGTGAACGCGTCGGTAATGCCGGCATCACGGCAGAGGCTTGCAATATAATCCGATACCCTCGTTTTCATAAAATCACCGATGAAATCAAAGATTGATGCCGCGCCCGGAGAAATACTCCCTGATCTGGGAGTCCATGCATGCAAGGACATCCCCTCCGTCCGCCCAGACCTTGGTCCACTCGACCGTCCTGGCGACTGCCTCCGGACTGTGCCAGAGGGGGGAGATCCCGAAGACCTTCCGGAGGAGCGAATTGTCCAGTTTGAGGAAACTCGCCTCGTGGGGGCCGTTATCGTCCTCCGCCCTCCATTTCAGCCCTTTCCCCCACAACCTGCAGAAGCCGTCAGCCAATTCGCCGGTGGTTATGCAATCCTCCTGATCGGGGCCTATATTGTACGACCCGGCAAGTTCCGGGTCAGCGTACTGCGCCGCCGCCACCGTCAGATATGAGTAAAGCGGTTCCAGAACATGCTGGTAGGGCCTGACCGAATTGGGGTTCCTCAGGACCACATCCTTCCCAGCGACGGCTGCCCGGACGCAGTCCGGCACCAGGCGGTCCTTGGCGAAATCTCCTCCGCCGATCACATTGCCGGCCCTGGCGGTGGATACCGCTACCCCTGCCTGCTCCAGGAAGCTCCGGCGGTAGCTGTGGGTCACCAACTCTGAGCAGCTCTTCGAATTGGAGTACGGATCATATCCGTCGAGGCGGTCGCCTTCAGAATAGAAACGGTCGGAGTCGTTGTTGTCGTAAACCTTGTCCGTGGTTACATTGAGGAACGATCTGGCACAGGGATGGGTACGGACGCATTCCAGTATGTTCACCGTCCCCATGACGTTGGATTCGTAGGTTTCGCGCGGTATACGGTATCCTTCCCTGACGATAGGCTGGGCCGCCAGATGCAGCACGATATCGGGCGATGCATCGGCATAGAAACGGGAGAGTTCAGCGTAGTCCCGGATATCGGCGATCCTGGAATGCACCTGCCCGCCGATGCCGGCGATATCGTAAAGGCTGGGGTCCGTGGGCGGGGCCAGGGAGTATCCGTATACCTCGGCGCCCAAGAGCTTCAGGATCCTGCACAGCCATGAGCCCTTGAAACCGGTATGCCCGGTGACCAGGACTTTCTTGCCGGCGTAGAATCCCGGATTTGCCCTCACCATACCTTCCACTTCGCTTCGCCCCGGGCCCACAACTCCTCGAGCTTCTCCTTATCGCGCATGGTGTCCATGCACTGCCAGAAGCCGCCGTGCTTGTATGCCATCAGCTGACCTTCGGAACTGAGCCTCTCGAGAGGCTCCTTCTCGAAAGTCGTCTCATCACCTTCGATGTAGTCTATCACCTTGGGGTCCAGGACCATATATCCGCCGTTGATCCAATCGGTCTTGCTCTCGGTCTTCTCGCCGAACGAGGAGATGCAATCCCCCTTCATGCCCAGGACTCCGAACCTACCGACGGGATGGACGGCAGTGAGAGTCGCCAGTTTGCCATGCGCCCTATGGAAAGCCACCAGCTTATCGATGTTGACGTCGGAAACACCGTCTCCATATGTCAGAAGGAATGGCTCGTCATCCAGGTACTTGCGAATGCGTTTGATCCTACCGCCGGTCAATGTATTGAGGCCAGTATCTACGACGGTTACCTTCCATTTCTCTACGTCGCTGTTATGGATCTCAGTCTTGAAACCATCGGTAAAATCGAAGGTAACATCGCTGCAGTGAAGGAAATAATCGGCGAAGTACTCTTTGATCATATGCTGCTTGTACCCAGCGCATATGATGAAGTCGTTTACGCCATAATGATAATATGTCTTCATTATATGCCAGAGAATCGGGTGGCTGCCGATTTCGATCATCGGTTTGGGCCTCAGATAACTCTCCTCAGATATCCTGGTCCCCAGCCCGCCTGCCAATATGACGGCCTTCATGCTATCTCCCACTTGCAGTCCGTATTTTATCCTTTTGAACACCGATGTATCAGTGTTTTCCGACCGCCTTTATTATCTCGGCGGCCATGCGATCAATCATCTCATCAGTCATTCCAGGATAAACACCGACCCAGAATGAATCACGCATAATCCTGTCAGTAACAGTCAGATTTCCGACAACGCGGTACTTGGTGCTGTCGCCGCGTATACTGTCGAAGCATGGATGCCTGATAATGTTGCCGGCAAAAAGCATCCTGGTCTGGATGTTGTTGGTCTCCAGATGACCAACCACGCTCCCCCTGTCCACGCCCTCACGGCAGGTCATAAGGAACCCGAACCAGCTCGGATCGCTGCCCGGCAGCGGTTCCGGCAGGATCAATCTGTCGGACACGTATTCAAGCGCGGCCTTCAGCCTGTTGAAGTTGCTCTGCCTCCGCTCGATAAACGACGGCAATTTCTCTAGCTGCGCACATCCGATGGCGGCCTGCAGATCGGTAGCCTTGAGGTTATATCCGAAATGGGAATAAACGTATTTGTGGTCATATCCGAGAGGAAGCTCTCCATACTGACCGTCGAACCTGTGCCCGCAGGTGTTGTCCTTCCCCGAGGGGCAGGAACAGTCCCTCCCCCAATCTCTAAGCGAGCGGATGATTTTGTGAAGTATCGGGTCCCGAGTATAAACCGCCCCGCCCTCACCCGTTGTCATGTGATGGGGAGGATAGAAACTGGACGTCCCTATGTCCCCGACTGTTCCGGTAAACATCTTCTTGCCGTTGTATGTGCATACGGAACCCAGGGAGTCGCAGTTATCCTCTATGAGCCAGAGGTTATGTTCGTCGCAGAAATCCTTGACCTTCTGTATATCGAAGGGATTGCCGAGGGTATGGGCGATCATTACAGCTTTGGTCTTGGGGGAGAGAGCCTTCTCCAGCATGGAGACGTCGATATTGTACTGCGGGATCGTCATATCCACAAATACAGGAACCGCTCCGAACTGGATGGCAGGAGCTACGGTCGTGGGGAATCCGCAGGCGACGGCGATGATCTCATCGCCACGACGGACAGTGCGATCCCCCAAAAGAGGAGATGTCAGGGCCATGAACGCCAAAAGGTTGGCCGAAGAACCAGAATTCACAAAACTGACATACGGTACACCGAGGAACTTTCCGAGCCCGGATTCGAATTCTTCAGTATATCTCCCGGATGTCAGCCAGAAGTCCAATGCTGCATCCACGAGGTTGCACATTTCCTCATCGTCATACACTCTGGATGCATACGGGATGCGGTCCCCTTCCCGGTATTCCCTCCTCTTATGGAACTTCTCGCAATATTCGGAGACTGATTCCAGAATCTCCTTACGAGCCTTTTTTTCGCTCATATCCTCGAACATCTTTATTCAGCCTCTGCATTCATAACATTCCGTTTAATAATATCTGACGGCAACATCGGCATTTATCTCGTGAGACTGCTCGCAGTGAATAGTATTTGCCATTATTTACAGAACCGAGATCATGATGACAAAAGAGTACAGACAGAATTGAATCGATGCTCTTCGAAACGCATTCTCCGATTTGATGGCATCAGCAATCTATGTGTCCCTTTCTGCAACTGTCCTTTATAGCCCTGAAAGTCCTGGGCAGGCTCTCCCATGAGATCATGGCTAGGACAGCGATGAGCGCCAGGGATTTGATGAACGGCTCCGGCGGATAGAGCATGAATATCACGGCGAAGCAGACGGCCGATACGGCATTGATTATGGACAGTTCCCTTCTTTCGGATGCGAAGCAGACCATCGGGATGATGACATAGCAGAAATTGTAGCGGATGCCGTTCCCGAAACAGAGGATCATCGCCCCGAACATGAGCATGAGGACCTTCCACTGGTCAAGGCCCCTGTCGAAGAGGATCATCGCCGCAAACAGGATGACGACCGATGCAGTCACAGCAAGGGATACTGCGGACTGGATGCCTTCGGATGCGAAACGGTGCAGGATCGCGTGGACATAGTCGCCGGCTGTGACGATTGTGCCGTCTTTCCTGCCATCGCCGTATAGCAGCAGATTGTCGGTCAGATCTGACAGGCTGCCGTCGGTCAGGGCAAACGGGACTATGAAAAGGACCGCGACGACCGCCGCGCATCCGGCGAACCCGCGCCAGTCCCTCTCCCTGAGGATGAGGAATGCGAGGACAGCGGGAGCGATCTTTATCCCGGCGGCGATGCCCAGGCAGATGTACGAAGCCCATCTGATCCATTTGCTCTCGGACCTGTAGCCGAGGACGAACATGGCGCAGAACACCGCACACATGATCATCGAATTCCCGCGTACGACAGCGTACATGACGGGAGACGACAGCAGAACGCACAGGAACATCAGCTCTGACATCCAATGTCCCAGACCCCCTTTCCTCTCCGCCCTCATGCAGAACAGATGGACAGCATACAGGGACAGGGCGGTGATGATGAGCAGGACCATGACCGGTTCCTGCGCCTCCCTGTACGAGAACGCGTCTGCCGGATCGGCAGCATAACCGGAGACCGCATTCCCGACCGCGGCGTAGAATACGGTGATGAGTGCTGGGTATATCGCCCCAGTCACATCCCTCAGATTGCCGTACGGATCGTTCATGGAATCCACGAGACTGTCGAAGAAATCCATGAAATATGTCCCGGAATCGCTGTGGAGCGAATCGTGGAAAGCATCGAGGCCCGGAACCGCGAAAAGGAACGCATCTAAGACCAGCAGAACTGCCATCAGGACGATCATCAGCGATGCAGCAGGATTGCCGCGGCTGATCGTATCCCAACGCTCGAGCGCCCCCTCCCTAAGGCTCATCGGTGTGAAGAAGCCGAGAAGGTATATTATCATGATGAACAGGCCGTACACGGCGCATCGACTCTGTCGAAACCCCGCCGCGGACAGAGATCATGATACCGGGCCGTACAGGGGTCTGCCGCGAGGATTCGAACGCGATCCTGCGCGCCCGCTCTTATATAAACAGCCTCGCCGTATCCGAGAACGCAGTTCGGTGTGATGATGAACCGCGGAACCATGCTTATCTCGCTCGCTGCCGTCCTCCTCGCGGCCGCCGTTCTGGCAGGGGAGTTCCTGGCATACAATCCGGTCACCGAGCGCGATGCTGAGGCTCAGTGGTCCGACGGCTCGGTATCGTACAGCGTCCGCAGCACTGGATCGGATGCCTGGGACTCAGTCCTCCTGGAGGAGAGCGGACCGTACACGGCGCCGACGCGGGCCCTCATCTACATCGACCCCGATTACGAGGGCAATTATTCCGAGGCCTGCGCGCTCAGCGATGCGGACCCGTTCCACAACGATCCGTCGGACACCGCCCGGCAGATAGAGCTGAACCTGAAGATGCGCGGGTTCAGGGATATATCGAGGATCGGCGACGGAGAACTGACCGACGAGATATCGCCGAAGATACCGCCGGGTTCCGGCGCCGGCACCGCCCTCATAGTCCTCTCGTACGCGCTCCCGTCATCTGTGTACACCGGGTCCGGATCGGATGCCCTCATCACCTGGATATCGTCGGGCGGCGCGGTCTACTGGCTCGGGTCCGAGGCCGGCCTCCTGTACAAGACGGCGGACGGCCTGGACAGGGCCTCGGAGAACACCCTCCTGGGAACGGGCACCGGAGTGTGCCATGAGGATACCCAGAGCGGGGATGCCGTGAGCGGGGGGCTCACCGGCGCCCTGAAGCTGTCCTGCACCTCCGTCCTGTTCGGCACCGATTCCGGCCTGCAGGCAGGGTACTGCCTCGGTGCATATGCCAGCATGTCATTCATCGGCAAGGGTTCCGGATACATCTGCGCCGTGGCAGGCGACGCAGGCTACTACTCCATAGGCGACCTGGCCCAGGCGCTGGCCGCGGGCATCACCCCCGGCACGGCAGTGCTGGCGCATGACGGGGGCACGGCGGTGAGGGAGACCCTGGACAGGTCGTTCGGTTTCTCCGGAACGGCGACTGGAAAATCCCTTTACATCTACTTCGGAGGGACATATGTTTGCAAGGGGGCGGTGTTCCGCGGCTGAAACGATGCGCGCTGCGGTATTCGATATGCGCGGGGCCGTCTGCAGGCACCCTCTGCTCACAGTCGTCCTCGCCGGCCTCATCCTGCGCCTCCTCATAACCTCCCTGTCGATGGTCTACGACACCGACTACTGGGCCCTGGTCATCAGGAACATCGACAGCGGCAACGGGCTCTACGGGCTCGACGGGTACTTCTACACGCCGGTCTGGGGCTACCTCCTGGCGCTGGAGGAGTGGTTCAACGACTCCTTCCTGGGCCTGGGCGAATCGGCCGTACGCGTCTCGGAGATCGTGTACTTCGAGAACGGCGACCACCAGACTGCCGCCACCATCACATCGGTGGCCTTCGGGTACCTGGTGAAGCTCCCTCTGGCACTGTCCGATCTCATCCTCGCCTGGCTCTGCATGGGGGCAGTGAAGGACAGAACGGGCGATGGGAAGAAGGCCGCGAAGGCGTTCGCGCTCGTGTTCCTGAGCGCGACTGTCCTGGGGTCCTCGGCCATCATCGGCATGCCGGACACTGTCGGCGCGGTATTCATGATGCTATGCATCCGCCTGACCCAGAAACGTCTCCCGGTGCTCGCCGGAGTATGCTTCTCGCTCTCGGTCCTGACCAAGTTCTTCCCGTTCTTCATCATATTCCCTCTGGTGGCATACATACTTGCAAGGGACAGGAGGGACATCAGGCGCGGCATGGTCCAGGTCGCTCTGTCCGCGGCCGGCGCGCTGATCGCTCTGGCGGTCATCCTGGCCCCGCAGATCTCGGACGGCACCGTGGGGGAGTGCTTCCGCTTCATAACCGACCGCATGGGGATATCGTTCGGGGATTCGGCGGGAAGCCGCCTTGCCGGAGCGGCGAGGGTGGCGGTGTTCGCCGCCATCATCGCCGTGGCCTGCCTCGTAGGCAGGAGGGCCTACCGCGAGACCGTGTCCTCGGGCGATGCCGACCGGGCGCTGTACCGGTACTCCCTGGCGATGGTCACCATGTGCATGCTCTACCCGCCCGCCGCCCAGTACCTGGTAGCGGCCGTCCCGCTGCTGGCCTGCTGCGCGGCGGCCGGGGACCGCCGTTTCATGATCTCATGGAAGCTGCTGAGCATCGGGGCCGCGGTCATATTCACGGTGTCCCTCTGCACGCACCTGATGCCGATCGCCGTTTGGACGGACCTCCTGGACGTCTCCTCGCTGGCACATTTCTATGACGTCTGGAATGCCGGGCCCGGCGTGCTCACCGTATGGAACGTCCAGTTCGTGGCGGGGAGCGTCGTCCAGTACATGGGCGTGCTGACGGTGCTGATCGTCATATTCGAGGCGGAGGTCCGCAGATACCTCGGAGGTTTCGGATGCTGGATCGCCGATATTCTGGGAGGTGAAAAGGATGCGTCCGAGGATTAAGCACCGGGGGGACAGCATGAGGATAGATCTCCTCTGCAGCTGGGGAGGCCACCTCCAGGAGATGTTGGACCTCCGCGGGGCATGGGGCAGGTACGACTACCGCTTCATCACCTACGAGAGCGAGCGCACGGCCGCCATGGACGAGCCGATGGTCCTCATAACCCCTCCCTGGATCAGCATCCCCCGTTTCCTGAGGGGCCTCTTCCGTGCCCTCCGCTGCGTGCTGTTCGACCGTCCCGACGTGCTCATAAGCACCGGAATGGGTTATGTGGATGTCTTCGTCTTCCCTCTCTGCAGGCTGCTCGGCACATATACAGTGTACATAGAATCCGGGGCCAACGTCGGCTATGTGAGCGGCACCGCCGGCATCGTCAGACGCTTCGCCGACCGCTTCATAGTCAGATGGGAGGACCTCGCGGAGGAGATCGGAGCGGAGTTCCACGGGGGGATATTCTGATACTGGTAACCATCGGCATGAACGACGCCCCGTACGGCGCCCTGTTCGAGGAGATGGACCGCCTCGCACCCTCTCTGGGGGAGGAGGTCGTGATGCAGGTCGGCAGGACCGGCTTCCAAGGGAAGAACAGCAGATGCTTCCAATACCTCCCCGACACTGAGATGGGGAAGCTCTTCGATTCCTGCTCCCTTATCGTATCCCATGCGGGCATCGGGACCATAGTGAACGGCCTCGACCGCCGCATCCCCCTCGTCCTCGTCCCCAGGGAAGTTGTCATGCCCGATGCCGGCACCGATCAGCAGATGGCCGTGGCCGAGAAGGTGGAGGCCATAGGGCGCGGGACGGTAGTCAGGGACCTGTCCGAACTCGGGAGCAAGCTGACGGAGGCCAGGGCCATGCGCCTCCCCCCGTACGAGCGCGACCGCTCACTGCTCTCGTTCCTCTCAGGACTCCTCGCCGGGCTCGCCGAGGAACCTCCTGAAAAGCCTCTTCAGCGAGCCGGGCAGGAAGCTGCTGATCTTCCCCCTCTCGTAGGAGTCCAGGGCGGCGAACATCGCAGGCACGTAGACCGCGAAGAGCGCGAGGAACAGCCCGATCACCGGGATCCATGCCCCGGGGATATCGACGGCCCCGGACAGCAGGTACATCAGCGCCCCCGAGGCGGCGAAGAATGCATAGCCGACCGCGAGCGGGCGCATGATCTCCCATACCCCGGTGCCGGTGATCCTCCCGACGTAGGCCGTGGTGCAGAGCGTGTAGGCCAGGGTGCAGACCATCCACACGGCTGTGGCCTCCTCCACTCTCTCGAAGCTGTCGGAGGGGGACAGCATGCAGACGGCGGCGGAGACCGCCACGTTGGCGATCCCGAAGACCACGGTCATTATGGAGACAGTGTTCACCTTGAGGTACACTGTGGGCACGCTCTGGAGGACAGTGGCGGCGCAGTAGGCGACATCGCCGGCCAGGGCGATCCTGACCACGTCCGCCAGGTAGACATAGTCCGCCCCTACCCACGCCTCTATGACCTGCGGCGCGAACACCATGACGAAGGCCACCGGCATGGCGAAGAGCAGGGATACGAACTTTATGCCCGTGACCAGCAGGTGGCGGAGGCCCTCGCCGTCCTTCTCCGCATAATAGTGGTAGACCAGGGGCTCGAAGGAGGTGGTCACGGAATAGCATGCTGTGTGTATCATCGAGATGAGAGAGGACACGATGGCGAACCCTCCCTCCGCCTCCGCGCCGATGTATATGTTGATGATGACCAGAGACGCCTGGATGTACAGCATGTTCCCGATCTTGTAGATTATCGACCATGCGCCGAGGGTGCCCATCGAACGGAAGAGGGACCTGTCGTAATAGCGGTAGCGGATCCTCATCGGGGGGTAGTCATGTTTGGCGAGGACGTACAGCAGGACCAGGAGGAACGCGGAGGAGACCAGGTAGGCCAGGCCCACGGCTATGAGGTCCTTCTCGCCGGCCGCGAAGAGGGCGAAGATGAGGCCGACCTGCAGGACCGTGTACGCCAGCCTGGCCATGTATATCTGGTACAGGGTGTTGTTGGCGTTGAAGACACTGGAGAACGCGGACCCGATAACGACCAGCAGCGAAGCGGCCATGATCAGCAGGAACATGATCTGGACCTCGCCGTAGCTGTTGCCGGCAACACCGAATATGTACGGCGACGCCCAGGAGACCAGGATTATCGGCGGGACCAGAACGATGCATGTCCGCAGTATGCCGAAGAAGCCCGTGCTGAGCTCTTTCGAGGCGTCGCTGCTCCTGCTTATGGCAAGCGTGGAATACCTCGAGCATGCAGATTCGAGCGAATCGGCGATGATCATGACGTACGACGTCATGGTGGTGGCGAGGGGGATTATACCGTAGGTCGCAAGACCCAGATTGTCGATGTAGAAGGGTACGAGGAAGACCCCGATGAGCGCCATGACGACAGTCCTGACGATGTTCATCGCGGCGTTAAGCGGGGTCCTCGCCCAGAAGGACCTATCGACGGTCACCGTTTCAATACACTCTCCATCTCACAGTTCGGGTGCCTTACGTGCATAACGGGGATAATGCTTTTGGCGCCCTTGCCTCCGGAAATTAACTGCAGATAACTATAGAGACTATTATAAAGAGCATATGCTTGGTATACATTTATGAACACTATCCAGGAAGGACTGCTGGATATGATGGCAGACATCGACCGGGCCGCCCGGGAGAACGGAGCGGAATACTCCCTGGACTGCGGCACGGCGATCGGAGCGGTCCGCCACCGCGGGTTCATCCCATGGGACGACGACATGGACATACTCGTGAAGGAAGAGGACCTCCCGAAGTTCCTGGATGCCATGGAGAGCCTGCCCGAGGGGAAGTACACTGTCCAGTGCCCCCTGAGCATCGATTTCGCCAACACATTCTACAAGATCCGCAGGAACGGGACCACCGCCATAGAGGACGATCATTGGAGCAACCGCGGCCACCAGGGGCTCTTCATAGACGTGTTCGTCGCCCGCGGATATCCCGACGGGCGCTTCCGGAGAGCGCGGTACGAACTCCTGCTGAAGTTCCAGCGGGGGATGAGGCTCATCGCCTTCCGCTGCTACGGGGACCCCTCGAAGGACCGCCGCCAGAGATGGTGCGACCGCATGCAGGCGCGGGCGCAGGAGCGCATGCGCAGGCTCTGCAGGGACGACCGCACGATGTACCGCATCGACTATCCTGTGGACTCCCGCCCGGTCCCCAGGGAATGGTACCGCGAGTATACCGACGTCCCGTTCGAGGGGCACATGTTCCGTATGTACGCCGACTACGACGACATCCTGACGGATGCCTACGGGGATTACATGACCCCTCCGCCCGAGGAGGAGAGGATCGGCAAGCACATCGTCGCGTTCAGCATGACCGAGGATTACAGAGACTGGCTCAGGGAGCACGGTCACTGAAGATCATCATCGGTCTTCTTCACGAAAACGGCGTACTTGCTGATGAGATAGTTCAGCACGATCTCGATGAACGAGATGATTATCTTAGCGGGGAACCCGTCGACCCCGAAGAGCTCTAGGTCGAGGCCCATGTCGTAGAGGACGGGGAACCCGCAGATGTTGATAGCCCCCGTGAAGGCCCTTCCTGCGACGAAGTAGGTGGCCTCCTTGCTGACGGTCTTCTTCTTCCTCGTCTGACTGCCGAAGACGAAGGTCTTGTTGAGCACGAAAGCGACCATCACTCCTATGACCCAGGAGGCCGCATTGCTGTAGACCGGTTTGATCCCGAGGAGGACCAGGGCCGCGTAGACGCCCCAGGTGATGGCAACGTTGAGGGCGCCGATGAAGAGGTAGCGCATGACCTCTCCGTGCTTCCCGTAGAAAAGACCGTCACAGAAATCCCTGATCCCCATGCTATCCCTCACAGTTTCTTGGTCGAGCCGACCATCTCCCATACGCTCATGTTGTCGCCTCCCTTCTCCACATGCTCGCGCGCGATGCGGCGGCATCTGCCCTCCAGGCGCGCCACGTAAAGCATCTTGAAGGGATGGAACCCCAACTCTTTGATGCAGGCCACCGCCGCCTTCACGAGGTACCTTTTGTTCCATGTAGGGATACTGTAGCCATACTTCTTCTGCATGACGCATTCGCCGACATTGACGCGGACGCGCTGCTTGATGAAATCCTCTTCCGTCTCCGGTCCGCGGTTCAGGACTATACTGTCCGGGACGTAGACGCATATGTACCCGGCCTCCTCCAGTTTCATGCGTATGATGTCCTCATCGGACTGCATGTCGGTCGGCAGGCGGGTGCCGATATCGCGGAACGCTATCAGCTCTCCGATCTTGGGATGCTCGAGCGCGAGCTGGTGGTGGACGCACCACATGAGGTTGACGGCGAAACCGATCTTGGTATCCTTCCCGTTGGTCGGGATAGGGTGACCCCCGGTGATCCCGACCTTCGGGTCAGCGAGGGGCTCGACCAGCTTCTGGAGGGAATCCTCGGTGCCGAACGCGTTGTCAGCGTTCAGCATGACCACGAGATCGCATGATTTGTGGTCGAGGTAGCAGTTTATGGCGGAGTTCTTGCCCTCCCTCTTCTCCTGCCTGTAAAGGCGGAGGGTGGGGAACTCCGCCTGCAGCCCTTTGACGATGTCGTCGGTCCCGTCGGTGCTCCCGCTTGAGACGACCAGCACCTCCTTCACCGAGACCGTGCTGAGCTTCTGGGAGTAGACGGAGCGGATGGACCGCTCGATGATCTGCGCCTCGTTATAGGCGCATATCCCTACAGTCACCTCCAAATCTGGCATTGTGGTGCACAGATTCGCAATGTCCTATAAAAAGTGTCCATGCTGCCTGCCCTTTATCCCATAACTAATAAAACAGCAGTGCGCATATTGAGCATCAGATACACTGCGAGGCAGATGCCGACCGCAGTGCCAGAAAGAGAGATCCGATAAAATGGTCTATGTCGATCCTTATGTGAAGAACGCCTTCCGCAAGAAACAGCCCGAGGGGAGGGGAGGATTCATACGCCTCGATCAGAACGAGAACCCCGACGGACTCCCGAGATGGCTGTTCGACGGGGTCATGAAGGGCATAACCCCCGAGATCCTCGGGATGTACCCGGAGGAGGGACCGTTCATCGAGAAGTACTCCAAGATGGCGGGCATATCCCCTTCCCAGATGACCGTCACCGACGGCAGCGTCGTGGCCATGGGGTACATGATGAAGGTCTTCGGAGAGCCCGGGAAGGACCTGGTGGTCGTACGCCCGACCTTCAACATGTACGGAGCCTACGGAGCGCTCAACGGGATGAAGTTGAAGGAGGTCCCCTACCGCGACGGCTACAGGATGGACATCGGTGACATCCTCTCGTCCATCGACGACAATACGGGCATCGTCGTCCTTGTGAACCCCAACATGCCGATAGGCAACTCCTATTCGCCCGAGGAGGTCGAGGCGGTTGTGAAGAAGGCCGCAGAGCACGGGGCCATGGTCGTCATCGACGAAGCATACCACTACTTCAGCGATACCCAGTCGTCCGTACCGCTGATATCAAAATATGACAACGTCGCGGTCCTGCGCACCTTCTCCAAGATGTTCTCCCTGGCCGGCCTCAGGCTCGGCATTGTGATGTCGAACGAGGAGAACATCCGCTGCATCAACAACTGGCGCCCGCATTACACCGTGAACGCGGTCACCCTGGCCTTCGGCGAGGCCGTGGTGGACAACATCGACAGGCTCCTGAAGGAGGAATCAGAGAAGTTCGCTAGAGGAATGGAGTACATAACCGGATGGCTGGACTCCCGCGGCTATTACTACGTCCCCAGCAGCGGGTGCTTCCTCTGCATCCGCCCCAAGCACAGGGATGCGGTATACATCACCGAGGAGCTGAAGAAGCGCAACATCCTCATCCTCTGCGGCGGCAACAACATCGACGGGCTCCTCCGCCTGACCGTCTGGGACGAGAAGTACATGAGGATGTTCGCCGACGCCATGGCCGCGATAGACCGGGAGCGATCCCCATGAGGACGGTCGCTGTCATCCTGGCCGGAGGGGTCGGGAAGAGGCTGGGCGCATCATGCCCCAAGCAGTTCCTGGAGATCCGCGGGAAGCCGGTCATCGTCCACACGGTCGAGAACTTCCAGAGGAACCCTTCGGTGGATGCGGTGGTCATCGTATGCGTCCCCGACTGGATAGATCATATGGCCGGGCTCGCCAAAGAATACGGCCTCACCAAGGTGGAGGCCATCGTTCCCGGGGGCGAGACCTCGCACGATTCCACCCGCAACGGCATATTCCATCTGCGCAGCGAGCTCGGGAAAGGCGACATCGTCATAATCCACGATGCGGCGCGCCCCATCCTCCCGCAGGCGGCCATCGACGAGATGCTGAGGGTCGCCAAGGAGAAAGGCAACGCCTCTCTGGCCATCCCCTGCTACGAGACCGTGATATACACGGACGACCAGGTCTCCGGCGACAAGGAACTGGACAGGAACCGCCTGATGCGCGTGCAGACCCCCCAGGCCTATGAGTATTCCGATCTTCTGTCACTGTACGACCGCGCCGAGGCTGAGGATAAGCATGACTTCATCTACGCGGACCTGGTGGAGATCTACTACGGCAGGCGCGTGTACTTCTCCAGGGGATTCGCCAACAACATCAAGATAACCAAGCAGGAGGACATCCCCCTCTGCGAATCGCTGATGTCCTTCTCCGAGGACCAGCTCTTCAACCTGTGATACCGTGGACGGCCCTAAGCCCTGGGAGATGAAGCGCCCCGCCTGCGAGAAGGCAGTAGACGAATACGCGCGCGACGGCATGACCGTCGGCCTCGGAACAGGGAACTCGGCCAATTACGCCGTGATGCGCCTGGCCGAGATGGCCCGCGAAGGGGCGGACTTCGTCTGCGTCGCCTCCTCTGTGAAGACGGCGGAGCTGGCCAAAAGCCTCGGCCTGAATATAGCGGATATCTCCTCCGTCAGCAGGATCGATGTGACATTCGACGGCGCCGACGAGGTGGACCCTGACCTCAATCTCATGAAGGGGCTGGGCGGGGCTCTGCTCAGGGAGAAGATAATAGCCGCTTCGACAGCGCGCGAGGTCATCATCGCCGACGACATCAAGCTCGTGGGCAGGCTGGGCGAGAAGGCCCCCGTTCCGGTGGAGGTCTGCACCTTCGGCAGCGCCCGCACCGCGGAACTGCTCCGGAAGCTCGGGTGCGAGCCCGTGCTCAGGATGCATGACGGGAGCCCGTTCGTCACCGACGGCGGCAACCTGATCTACGACTGCCGCTTCGGCCCGATCGGCAGCCCCTCCGAGCTGGAGGCCGACATCGACCGCATCCCGGGCGTCATCGAATGCGGGATCTTCCCGGGCATGGCCGATTCCGTCTTCATCTACCATGGGGACAGCGATACCTTCGAGGAGCTCCGCCGCCCTCAGATCTGATGCCGGCAGGCGTATATCTGGTAAGCATCGCCGACGGTCACGTAGACGCACAGAGTTCCCGAGGCCCCGTTCTTGTCCAGCGTCCCGGAACCGCTCCCGTGCGTAGTGCCCGATTGAGAATCCAGGAGGACGCTGCACCAGCACAGGCCGGCAGAGGCGGCGGATGCAATGTCCTCCGCCTGGAAAAGCGAGACGCCGCCTGCGGCGATGCATATCTGCCCGGAGCCTTCCTTCACGAAGGTCAGGGTCCCCAGGCTGCCGGACATGTAGCCTGCCGTGAGGGATTCCATCCCTGTCCCGGACATGTCAGGGGCGTTCTGCAGGAGGTCGCCCTTCAGCTGCAGCTCCTTCCTGAACGGCCCTTCCGTATCCGCCGGAATGTCATCGGCGAGGTACTCCGCCGTCCCTGTGAAGAAGGCCCTCCCGCCGGCATATTCGTACCCGTCGCGGGTCATCACGTAATCGCCGGGGGCCGGCCCCACCCAATAGACGGTCCCGCCTGCCTCCATCCATTCCAGGGCCGTCCCGCCGGATGTCCCGTCATAAACGGTCATCGGGAACGCCCCGTAGACCATCACCAGGCCCTTGCCGGCGGCGGTCCCCTCCGAGATATCGGACGACAGCGCCTCGGCGAGGCCATCCATGTCCACGTATTCCGTATCGTCAATCCCGCAGATGCCCAGGGAGGTCCTGGTCTGTTCCAGATAGAACCCTGGCTCGTCCATGCGCGAGAGGAAGAAATCATTGCCGTCGCTGTACTGGGACGTGCGCCCTTCCTCCAGGAACAGATACACAGAGGTCACCGGGACGTAATCTCCGCAGGAGATCAGGGATGCCGCATACTCATGCGAACCGTTCACGGTCACGGAGTACTCAGCATATTCGCCTGCATCCGATGCCGAGGATCCGTACCCGTAGTCATCGGGAAGGTAGGCGTACGCCTCGCCGATGAAGATCACCGCGCAGACCGCGATGACGATGGCGGCCTCGGCCGCCCTCTTCCTGCTGAGATGCATGCTGATGTTCATCCCGGTATCCTCCCCAACGGGGCGCGCAGGCGCTCGATCAGCATGCCGGAACGGGTCCCGCGCCGCCCGAGAATATCGTACGCCGCCAGGACGATGAACAGCCACACGGCAACGGACCACATAAGTGCCAGCACTCCTTCGATCATATGCACAGGCAGGTCCTCGGCGAAGGACACCGACAGGGACGTGAAGGTATCGTAATCGATCAGCCCGTAATAGGCGCATGACAGGCACAGCAGGGTGAACCCTGCATGGACGAACGCCTCGGCGAACGAGAACAGACCCAGGCCCCAATAGGATGCGGAATATCCGCGGCAGTCGGGGGCCATCTCCATGCAGAGGATGATGAACCCGATGGCCGACGGGGCGTACTGATATCCGCGGTTCAGCATCACAGCGACGGCGATGAGCAGGCCCGCGCAGAGGTACACTGCCCTGCCTGCTTCATCCCTGTCCATATGCCAGATGCGGCGCGCCGTCAGAACCATGAGTGCCAGCAGGAGCAGCCCGACGAGAATCTGACGGAGAGATGTCGCAGCCCCGTACAGGGAACCGAAGTCCGTGCCCTGCCTATCGGTCAGGAACACGAACGCGTCGTCGATCTGCCCGTTGGCAATCTGCGGCAGGATAAGAATGGCGGAGACAATCAATGCCCCGACTGCGGCAGACACGGCCCCTCCGGCCCATTCCCTGCCGCGGACCGAGCGGAGATAAGCGACCAGGAGGAGGACGCAGACGGCCGGGAAGACCTTCAGCCAGATGGCGAAACCGAACACGATGCCGGCCAGCAGAGGCCTGTTCCTTCCGGCAAGAACGATGCACCCGAGGATCAGGGCCGTCGAGATGCAGTCGAACTGCCCCTGGATCGAGGACATGTAGATGGTTATGGGGCAGAAGCACCAGAGCGCAATGGCGCGGAGCGCACGGGACATGTCTCCCGTCCTGCCGAGGACGATGCGGTACAGCATCCATCCGACGGCGACGTCGATGACGTCCAGGGGGAACTTGATGGCCATGTTCATCTCGGGGGAAATGACGAACGGCCGGTAGCTCCTGACCCCTTCCAGGGGCAGAAGGCCTTCGAAGTAATCTCCGAAAAGCGGCACAGCCCCGACCGCCTGGATCATCATGTCAAGGAAGGAAAGGAGGTACCCCCAGACTGGAGTGTAATAGTTCCCCATGACCCCTAGATGTCGTTCCCGCTCTCGACGGACGCCATTATCCTCGGCCATGCGGACGAATCGCCCATGTGGGTAAGGGAGACTGTGCAGACAAAGCGAACAGCGAGCGCAATGATCACGATCGATGCTAGCTTCTGCTTCGCCGAGAACTCAGACCATCTGCCCATGAGGCTTATCAATGGCGGCTGATGAATGCTCATATGAAATACGTTACGTCTGTTACCGAAACGAATAATATTACAAATTCCGAAATTGTTTTAATTTATTGCGGATTTGATTGCAGGTCCAGCGACGTATCTGCATCCTAATGGAAAAGCCCATGATCTGTCCGCGGAGGGTGCTCCCGCTAAATACTGTGCACAGCATCAGTGACGCAGGCAGGGGCGGCCATGAACATCGGGCAGAGCATCTACGACCTCTTCGGAGGGAACGGCGAGATCGGAATCTTGATCTGCATATTCCTGATCTTCCTGCTGGATGCTCTTGTCATCCCTACGCTCCCGGAGCTCTTCTTCGTTATCGGATTCATGGCCGGTACAGAGTACACTGATGTCCCAATCCTGTTCGGATGCGAGCTCATAGCGGTGGCGGCGGCAGCCGAGCTGGTCGGCATATTCTCACTCTACTATGTCGTGAAGCACATCCGCATTCCGAAGAAGGTCGAGAAGGCCGTGGGGGCTTACACTGACTTCCTGGTCCTCGGCGACGAGCGTCTCCTGCTGCTGAACAGGGTGGCACCCATGATCCCGTTCGCCGGAGCGTTCATCTCCATCATGAAATGGAACCCTGCGAAATGCGCTTTCTACATCGTCCTCGGATGCGTCCTCAAGTTCGGAGTCATAATGCTGCTGAGCGACTTCTTCTACGGGTTCTTCGACAGCGGAAAGGCCCAGAGCTTCACGCTGATTATGATATTCACGGTCATAGGAGCAAGCATAGCCCTATCGCTGTACCTCAAAAAGAGGAACGGGATAGGCATCGGCAAAGACCCAGACGCCTGAAGCAAAGGGATCCGGGGCTGAGCGACCCTATAAATAAATGCGGAAATTAGGGGTCGATGGGGATATCTTTGGCAGGATCGTGCACAGTAGTCATCCCGACATACAACGAGAAAGGGAACGTCGTGAAGATGGCAGAGGCCATCAGGAAGGCGTATCCGGAATTCAAGATCCTGTTCATGGATGACAACTCCGATGACGGCACCATAGATCTGGTCAGGGGCCTGAACGACCCCCTGACCGAGATCCGGCCCAGGAAATAGCCCAGAGGGCTTGCGGCCTCGGTAATGGAGGGGTTCTATCTCGCCGACACCGATTACGCCCTCTGCATGGACTGCGATTTCCAGCATCCCGTAGAGGTCCTGAAGGACATCGTCAGCGAGATGGACAAAGGCGCGGACCTCTGTGTCGGAGTGAGGAACAGCAGGATGTCCATGGGATTCGTCCGTGCGTTCGGTTCCGAGGCCGTGGAGGCCTTCTGCAAGATCTTCTTCCGCATCCACGGGAAGCAGACGACCAAGGACATGATGTCCGGCCTGTTCGCTGTCCGCTGCAGCGAGTTCCATGATGTCATCGCAGGATGCTGGGACAAGTTCGAGTACAGGGGCTGGAAGGTTCTCATGGACCTCATGAAGTACGAGACCCACGACGTGAAGGTCGCCTATGTCAGGTATGATTTCGGCAAGCGGGCCGAGGGAGATTCGCACCTGAACCCCAAGGTCGCGGTCATGACCCTGCATCAGCTGTGGGGCTTCGGGAAATGGTGCTCGCGCATCCTCGCCAGGCTGTACCGCATCGATTATTACGAGATGTACCCGGACGAGGCCAAAGAGAAGAAGAAGACCGGCAAGAAAAAGTGATTTTCTCTTTCCCAGAAAACTTTCCGCAGTTCCCTGCAGGGATCCCGCATATCCCAATTATCGAAAAATAACGGAGGGCATGAGCCCTCCTTCTGAAGTTTCAGTTCACGTAGTCGAGCCAGGCGTCGTACTTGGGGTCCCTGCCGTTCGCGATGTCGCTGAACTTGGCATGGATCTTCTGGGAGACCTCTCCGGGCTTCCCGTCCCCGACGGTGCGTCCGTCGATGCTGGTGACGGGGGCGACCTCGGCCGCGGTCCCGGTGAGCCAGACCTCGTCGGCGGTGGTCAGCTGGAACCTGGTGACAGGGCACTCGCAGACCTCGTAGCCGAGGTCCTTGGCAATTTGGATGATGGACGCGCGGGTGACTCCCTGGAGGATGCCCTCGGCCGCGGACGGGGTGTAGACCTTGCCGAACTTGTACATGAAGATGTTCTCGCCGGTGCACTCGGCAACGTGCCCCTGCCTGTTCAGCATGACGGCCTCGTTGGCGCCCTGGCGGATGGCCTCCCTCTTGGCGAGGCAGCTGGCGACGTAGGACCCGTTGACCTTGGCTCCCGCCGGGCCGCAGAGGTAGTCGGGCCTCTGCCACGAAGAGGTGATCAGCTTGATGCCGGCGTCGGCGTTCTTGCCGAGGTAGGCGCCCATGTTGATGCAGGTGATGGCGAACGAAGCGGGGACGCCGACGGGGTTCAGGCCGACCTCCTCTCCGGAGAGGAAGACGCAGGGCTTGACGTAGTCGACGTTCTTGTTGGCGCGGACGGCCTCCTTGATGGCGTCCATGACCATCTGGTAGGTGTACTCCTTCCCCTCGAAGACGAGGTCGATGCCCATGAGCTTGCAGCCGTCGACCAGCCTCCTGGCGTGGTCCTTGAGCCTGAAGATGGCGGGGCCCTTGGGGGTGTTGTAGACCCTGATGCCCTCGAAGACGCCGGTACCGTAGTTGAGGGCATGGGCGAGGACGTGGACCTTGGCATCCGCCCACTTGACAAGCTTTCCGTTCATCCAGATGTATTCGCATTTTTCCATAGGATTCCCTCAGTGACACACATTTCAGAGCGCGTTCAGGGCCTTGACGTACTTGTCAGGCTCGGAGCGCGCGATGATCTCCTCGACCTGGTCCGACCCGCCGACGACGCCGACGTTCCCGTTGGAAGTGGAGATCAGCGCGTAGGCCGACTGCCCCTCCTCGGGGACGAGCTCGCAGCCGTAGACGTCCTGGAGCTTCTGGAGCCTTCCCATGGCCAGCTCGGCCTCGCCCCTGTCGATGACGGACAGGACCATCCTGGACTTGCCGGGGACCTCGCATTTCCCGACCACGATCGTCTCGACGTTGATCTTGTTGCGGGTGAACTCGCCCATGACTCTCTGCATGACGCCGAACTCGTTCTTGACGATCAGGGATATGACATACATGTGGGTCAACCTGCGGCGGATTAAGGCATCGTCCTATTTACTATGTGCGCGCGATTAATCGCGTTATCTGTTCGGTGCCGTCCGCCGACGTTCCCCAGGATCTCGTCCGCGGCATCGGCGAAGGTGAAAGTGCCAGATACGCGGATGCAGCGCATCCCGAGCCTCCTGCCGAACTCCATGTCCCCGTCGCTGTCCCCGACCATCCAGCACTTGGACGGATCGAGGCCGAGGTCCGAAACGGCCCGCAGGCCCATCCCGGTCGCCGGCTTGCGGCAGGAGCAGTTCTCGTCAGGGCGGTGGGGGCAGAAGTAGACCGCATCGATGCGGCCGCCCGACGATTCCGATATCTGCCTCATGAGCTCGGCGTTCACCGCTTCCATGTCCTCGACGGTGAACATGCCGCGCCCGATGCCGGATTGGTTGGTCACCATCACTACGGGGAGGCCGGCGTCGTTGAGCCTCCTCACCGCGGCCGGAACCCACGGATAGACGTGCATCTTCGCCGGGTCGCCGTTGTGGGGGACGTCCGGGCAGAGGGTGTCGTCCCTGTCTACGAGGACCGCCGCTCGCCCGAACATCTTCTTCTCGACGATCCCGCACATGATGTGGCAGGCGGCCAGGTAGCCTTCCTGGATATGCGCCGTGTCGGTGCTGGGTATGATGACCGCTACGTCGGCGATGTCCTTGAGCTTCCCGCCGGGGCCGGTGAAGGAGAGGGTCCTGCTGCCGAGCTCCTTGGCCCTCTCGAGGGCGAGGATGACGTTCTTCGAGTTGCCGGACGTCGACATGCCGACGACGGCGTCGCCGGGCCTGGCGAACGCCTCGACCTGCCTCTTGAAGACGATGTCGTAGCTGTAGTCGTTGCCGATCGCGGTGACCGGTGCGATGTTGGACAGGCATACCCCCGCCATGGCAGGGCGCTCCATCTTGTACCTGCCGGACAGCTCAGCGGCGATGTGCTGGGCATCGGCGGAGGACCCGCCGTTGCCCATGAAGATCGCCTGGCCCTTGCCTTTCAGCGCTTCGTAGACCAGCTCCGCCGCGGCCTCGATCTGCCTTGGGTCTATGCCCAGGATGGCCTCGGAGCTCTTCCTCAGCTCTTCGACGATACCGTCAGTCATATCTGCTTCTCCATGAGATCACGCCCTCGGGCTCGAACTGGAAGTCGGTGACATCGGCGCCCGCCTTGGCAAGGGCCTTCGATACCTGGGGCTTCTTATCGTACTTCGTGACGAAGTACATGAACCCTCCTCCTCCGGCTCCCGAGACCTTCCCGCCGATGGCCCCCGCTTTGATGGCAGTGTCATAGAGGCTGTCGATCTCCGGGTTGGAGACCTTGTCGGAGAACATCTTCTTGTACTGCCAGGACTCGCCGAGGAGATTGCCCACCTCGTCGATGTCGCCGTGCCTGAGCGCGGAGCGCATCCTTATGGCGATGTCCTTGGCCTTGTCTAAGGCCGCGTCGTTCTTGCCCTCTTTGTACGATTTGATCTGGGTATCGATGACTGCGGCGGAATCGTGGGTCATGCCGGTGAAGCACATGACCGAACGGCACTGGAGCTCGTAGATTATGTCCTGCGGGATCTTGGCGGGGAGGACCGCCACCCCTCCGCTGTCGAACCTCAGGGAGTTGAAGCCGCCGAAGACTGCCGCGTACTGGTCCTGCTTGCCCCCTTTGAGGCCTATGACCTCTCTCTCCAGGTGGTATGCCAGGGCCGCCATCTCGAGCTTGGACATGTCGACGTCCCGCCAGTTGGCGATGGCCCCGATCATCGAGACAATCATGGTCGACGACCCTCCTAGACCGGACCCGGCGGGGACGTCGGAACGGATGCTCATGTCGAACCCTTCGGTCACGCCGAAATGGTTGGTCACGGCCTTGATAAGGTCCATGTTCCCGTCCAGAGGGAGCGGTCCGTCGCCGAGGGGGGCCTTGTAGCGGCCGTAGTACTCGGAGTTGACCGTCATGGTGTTGTCCTTCCTCGGCTTCAGCGTGCTGTACGCATACTTGTTGATGGTGGTGTTGAAGACGTAGCCTCCCTTCTCCGAGGCATAGGGCTCAACATCGGTCCCGCCTCCAGCCAGGCCTATCCTGAGGGGCGCCCTGGACCTGATGATCTCTACCATTCACTCCGACCGTCCTGTGACTTTCTCGTTCTCTCCGACCACAGTGCCGTCGCCGAGGACGGCGTCGGTGACGACGCAGCCCCGGCCGAGGGTGCAGCCCTCGCCGATGACGGAACGCTCGATATGCGCCCCGTCAGCGCGGCAACCTTTCATCAGCAATGTGCCAGATATGTACGAATCGTTGATAGTGCATCCCTTGCTTATAACAGATTCGCAGACTTCCGAACGTCTTAGGAAGGCATCATCGCCTATATAGAACCTGCCGGAGATCTTCGATCCGCTCACCCTGCTCTCCCACCCCGGCGCCGGATGCACCCTGCCGGCCATCTCGAGGTTCATCCTTATGAGGTCGGCCGGGACGCCGATGTCGGTCCACGGGCCCGGGGAGACGTAACCTGTCAGGCGCTCGCCGTGCGAGAGCAGGAGGGGGAACAGGTCCTTGGAAAAATCGAAGAACGTGCGCGGCGGGACGTACCCCAGCACCCGGCGCTGGGCGATGTACACCCCGGTGTTCACCAGGTCGGAGATCTCCTCCCCCGGGCGGGGCTTGTCCTGGAACTCCGCGATCCTCCCGTCGGCGTCCGTGCGGACGACCCCGTACCTGCTCGGATCGCTGACCTTGGAGAGGGACACCGTCGCCGCCGCGCCTGATGAGAAATGCGCATCCTCCATAGCGAGGATGTCGACCGAGGTCAGCGTATCCCCGTTGGCAGCGGCGAAGACCGGGTCCAGGCGGTCCTCCAGCAGTTTCAGCGCCCCTCCGGTGCCCATGGGCGACTCTTCATCGGAATAGGTCAGCTCCACGCCCATGTCGGACCCGTCCCCGACGGCCGCCGCCAGCAGGTCGGACTTGTAGCCGCAGGCCATTATGACCTCGCGCACGCCGGCAGAGGCCAGGGAACCGATGAGGTACTTTATGAAGGGCCTGTCGAGGATCGGCATGGCAGGCTTGGGGCGTGTGAGCGTCAGCGGCAGGAGGCGCGTCCCCTTCCCTCCGACGAGGACGACGGCCTGCTTCACTCTCGGGGCCATGGTTTGCGATGCTCCAGCCCGTATTAATATTCACAGGTGGGCCATGCGGACCACATTGGTGCCGACTGGCACATCCAGTGACGAGGCCACCGGGATGCATTTGGCGCGGAGCAGATGGGCCACCGGGAGCGGCAGCTCCATCTCCGACAGAGACTCGTAGTTGGCCATCCCCTTGGCGATCATCACGCCGGCGGAGGACATCTCCTCCCTGAGCTCCGGCGGCATCAGCCTGTCGGAGAACCCGATGCAGAACCCTCCTGTGTCGAGGATCCCGTCCATGTCGCGGTCCAGGCCTATGCGCAGGGCGTCCTCCCTGGTCACGTCGTTGAGGATGGGCGCTCCGCGCACGATCCCGATGACCCTCTTCCCGTCCGACCTCATCTCGCGCATGAGGAGGCGGTCGAACTCGTCCTCCCCGCAGTTGTCGAACGCATAGAGGACGGTCTCCGATGACCCCACGATCTTCTCCAGCTCAGGCGTCTGGTCGGAGCCCACCCCCTGGTCCAGGAGGGACTGGAACATCTCCCCGAAGCGGTCGGGGCTGTCGATGGCTATGCCGGACCCGAAATCCATGATGTTCCCGATTATCGAGACCCTCACGGCGGCGGCGAAGCGGTCGTCTGACGAATCGATGAAATCGGCGGCGGCCGGGACATAGCGGGCGGCCACCCTGTCCGCCTCCTCCTTCATGGCGCGGTAGGGATCGGCGGTGCCCATCGCCCTGTACGCGGCGGAATGGGCCTCGGTCGCCAGCTCCGCGGAGCATGCGTCCGGCGAGAAGCCCGCGGCGTACGCCTTCACTGCGGCGTCCATGGCCGCGAACTCGGTGCCGTTGCCGGCGAGGCGGGCCTGGAAGAGGACCCTCTTCAGAAGGCAGGGGACGCAGTCGGCACGGACCTTCATCTGAACCTCCCGCTCATGTCCGGGCCGGGGATCTTCTTGTAGAGGAGATGCGCACGGTAGAACAGGCCGCCGGCGTAGACGAACGCGTAGAACACGATGAACACGTCGAGGTACCCGAAGAGCGCGAAGAACGGGATCAGGAACAGCATGTTGGTGAACGGGAAGGGGCTGAAGGGGATGACCTTCTTGTAGAACGACTTGTGCCTGACGTACTCCCCTTCCATGCCGGTGGTCCCGGCATTGGTGACCAGCTGGTTCTCCGGCATGATGCGGTTGTAGATGTTCCCCACGTCGATTATGAGCACCATGCTGGTCCCGGCGATGCAGCCGAGGAACAGGTAGACGGCCGGGTCGAAGCTGAACCCGAAGATGCTGTCCATCCCCCACCTGTAGGCCCAGTAGCCGAGGCTGAACATGAGCAGCGGATAGGTCAGGCGGTGGTTGAAACCATCGATGTAGTCTCCGCGCCCCGACTTGAGGTTGGTGTAGCGGGCCAGCGATCCGTCGGCGCAGTCCAGGGCATATGAGATGACCCAGCCGATCCCGCCGAGCACATTGATCCAGCGGTCGTCCGTCCAGAAGCAGAAGCAGCTGAAGAACATCAGGCATCCCCAGAAGATGGTCAGCTGGTTCGGTGTGACGCGGGTGTGCACCAGGAGCCTGACGAAGAGGCTCCCGAGCGGGATGTAGAAATAGTTCTCCGATGCGTTGTTGGACTCATCGTGGTTGAGCGCTTCCTCGAGCCTCTTCTTATCGACTGCCACGCTTATGAGCATCGGCGATGCCGATTTAAGTATTGCCTTATCCCCGGGGCAATCTGCGGGATCGCGGACGGGATGTCTGCGGCATTCGGCATGTCCAATGTGCCAGATACGGGAACGTCCCCTTCCGGAGACATGCCGCCGGGCCTCACGAGAGGATGCCTTCTGGACGGTGTCCCAACCCCGTCGTATTTTAATACAGGAACCATTATCGTACGCACATGGCTAACGAAAAGATTTGCTCTTCCTGCGGGAAGAGGCTTATCGGGCACGGCAACACCTTCTTCAAATGCCCCAACTGCGGACAGGTCGAGATCGGCAGGTGCGCCGAGTGCCGCGACCAGAAAGTCCCCTACAAATGCCCCAACTGCGGATTCTGCGGACCTTGAGGTGAATCCATGGGACAGATCGTCAGCACCTACGACATCCTGCCGGAGAGCACCGACATCGACCTGAAGAAGATCATGGCGGACCTTCCGAACATCATCCCCAAGGGCGTCAAGCTCATCGAGGAGGACACCAAGATCGCCCCCGTTGCCTTCGGTCTCATGAAGATCGTGGCTGCCTTCGTCATCGATGACAGCATCGAGACCATCGGCGGCGACCTCGAGAACGCGCTCACCTCGATCCCCGGGATCCAGAACGTCGAGTGCGTCTCTTCCACCAACTACTGAAACCTTCAGGGGCCGGAAGGCCCCTTCCCATCTTTTCGCTGTTCGGAACGTTCCGGAACGGCCGTTCTTTCTGTTGAAAATATCAGTTGGCGTTCAGTGCTTGGGGCCCAGGGCCTTCCTGAACACCCTGCCGTCGGTCCGCATGTACGTCTTCCCGTCATGCTTGTAGAAATGGCGGATGTAGAACCTGATCCCCCAGTGGTACACCGACGGGAAATGGAAGCAGCCCCAGCCCTCGAAGCCCCTGAGATACTTCTTCCGCATCTCGGCGAACTCCGGGCTCCTGACATACTTCACGAAGCTCGCCCTGTCCATGTGGCCGGCCGAGCGCATCTTCATGTAAGCATTGCTGCGGAGGACCTCCACCCTCGCCGACGGGTCCTCGATGCCCTCAGCGGTCACGTCCGCGGCGCAGTAGGCCCTGACCTCGTCCCTTCCGCGCCTGTCGGCCTTGGACGGGTCGGAGGTGAGGGACCCGGTGTTCCTGCGGTAGGCGTACATCGGGCGGAGGGACACCGTGACCGTCCCGCAGACAGCCAGTAGGCGGTAGGTGAACTCCACATCCTCCGCCAGGGAGTCGCTGAAGCGCAGGCCGGCGCCCTCGATGACCGATCTCTTCGCGAACTTCGACCAGGCCGTGACCGGCACCGCCGCCTTCCTCATCAGCCTCATGCAGGCGGACGCCGGCATCGTGTAGACGCCGTAGGAAACGGCCATCATCCTCTCCGGGACCTTCCCGCCGGGGCCGGCGTTGACGGCGTTGAAGATCACCAGGTCCGAGCGCTCCTTCTCGGCCAGGCCGATGCAGCTCTCCAGAAGGTCCGGGACGAACCAGTCGTCCACATCCAGGAACCATACGTACTCCCCGCGGGCATGGGCGAGGCCGAGGTTCCTGTTGCCGGCGAGATGGGTGCCCTCCTTCAGGGAGAAGAGCGAGAAACGGGGATCGCCGGCGGCCGCGGACACGGCCGCCTCGGAGCTGCCGTCGGTGCTGGAGGCGTCCACGCAGATGAGCGCTTCGAAATCCCTGAAGGTCTGGGACTTCAGGCAGCCTATGCATTCCCCGATATAATCCGCCCCGTTCTTCACGGGAACGATGACCGAAACCTTCGGGGCGCGTCCGTTTTCCTGCATTTCGGGCTTCCCCAAAGGCTGGCTGTATTTAAATTGCGGAGGGGCCTCGGCCCCTCCTCCGCCCGTCACTGAGCGGGCTCTTCGTACTTCCTGATGAATCCCTGGTCCATCATGGCGCGGGTCAGCTTCCTGGACCTGCCTATGATGGCCGCGGCGCGCTCGTACTCCTCCTGGTAGGTGGTCTTCTTCCTGGCCAGGCCCTGCTCGCAGGCCTTGACGGCGACGGCGGCAGCCTCGCGGGCGAAGACGTCCTCCTCGGACATATTGGGCACGATGTACTCGGCGCTGAGGCCCTTCTCCTCGGCGCACTTGGCGAGCTCGGTGGCCGCCGCGATGCACATCTCGTCGGAGATGGACTTGGCCCTCACGTCGAGCACTCCCCTGAAGATGGCAGGGAAGCCCATGGAGTTGTTGACCTGGTTGGGGAAGTCGGCCCTGCCGGTGGCGAACACCTTGCAGCCGTGCTCCTTGGCCTCCCAGGGCCACATCTCGGGGACGGGGTTGGCGGTGGCAAACACGATGGGGTCGTCGGCCATGCCGTCGATGTACTCGGCGGGGATGGTCCCGGGCCCGGGCTTGGAGGCGGCGATGACGATATCGGCGCCCTCCATGGCCTCCTTGATGCCTCCCTTCTTACCGGCTCCGTTGGTCTTCTCGGCGATCATCTTCTTGAGGCGGTGGGCATCATCGATGTCGTCCCTGTCCATGTTCAGGATCCCCTTGGAGTCGCACATGCAGAGGTGGTCCGCGCGGAACCCGGTGCCGAGCAGGAGCCTGGCGGTGGCGATGGAGGCGGCGCCGGCGCCGACGATGGCGATGTTGGCGTCCTCGAACTTCTTCCCGACGAGCTTGAGGGCGTTGATGGCACCGGCGACCTCGATGGTCGCGGTACCCTGCTGGTCGTCGTGCCATACGGGGATCTTGCAGTCGGCCCTGAGCTCATCGAGGATATCGAAGCACTTGGGGTTGGAGATATCCTCGAGGTTGATGCCGCCGAAGGAGGGGGCGATGAGCCTGACGGTCTCGATGATCTTGTCAGGGTCCTTGGTGTCGAGGCAGATGGGGACGCAGTCGACGCCTCCCAGGTACTTGAAGAGCATGGCCTTGCCCTCCATGACGGGCATGGCGGCCTCGGGGCCGATGTCTCCGAGACCGAGCACGCGGGTACCGTCGGATACCACCGCGACGGTGTTCCACTTGCAGGTGTGCTCGTACACCATCTCGGGGTTCTTCTCGATGTCCTTGCAGGGCTCCGCCACTCCGGGGGAGTACCAGATGGAGAAATCATCGAAGTTCCTGATGCATGCCTTGGGGACGGTCTCGATCTTGCCGCCGTAGTACTTGTGCATGATCATGGCGTCCTTCCCGGGCTTGGCGGCCAACTCCAGGCGCTGCTCCGGGGTGAGGTCCTCGTACCTCGGCTTCTTGGGCTGCTCGCTGCCGGCGCTCTCGCCGGACTCCTTCTTCTTGAACTTGTCCATGAAACTCATGTCCACACCTTCTTCTTCGAAATTCGTATGAATTTCTGCGAACTTTCTGTCCCGTCGATATGACTTCACTTATTAATATTGTTGTGAATACGAGCCTTATCCGGCATCCCGGGAGCGCATAATGCTGACTGCAGCCGTCATTCCCTTTATACTTCAGAGTACTAGAGGCGCGCATGAGCAGGACAACCAAGGCGGCCATCATCGACGGGTACATCGATGACCCCGCCGCACTGGGGGTGCCGCCCTATATCTCCCCCATGATCAGGGCCGTGGCCGGTGCTGCGAAAGACGCAGGGTGTTCTACGGAATACGTCACTATTGACATGATCCGCGGAGGACGTGCGCCGCCCGACGCCGACGTGACCGTCCTGCTGTCCGGCAACACCGTCCCGGGGAAGTACCTCAGGTCGATGCCGATGTCCCTGAAGGAGATCAGGGAGATCTCCCCCAAGCTCTCGGGCCTCACGGTCATCGGGGGATCGTCGGCGTTCGCGCCGGATGCCCAGAGGTTCGACCGCCGCATAAGAGGAGACCTCGCCGCCGCGGTCAGCGACATCCTGCACGGGAAGGAGCCCACCGGCCGCTGGAGGACGCTTGACGAGTGGAACAGGTGGATGCTCCTGGGCGCCGACATAGCTGCGAGCCACCAGGACTTCCCGGACCCCCTCGAGGCGGAGATCGAGACCTACCGCGGATGCCACCGCTGGAAGTCCGGGGGATGCTCGTTCTGCGTAGAGCCCTCCAAAGGGCGGCCCCTCACCAGGGAGCCTGCCGACATCCTCGCGGAAATACGGAGGCTCAGGGAGATCGGCGTGAGGAACATCCGCATCGGAGGGCAGACGGACATCATCTCCTACGGAAGCTCCGACGATGACTCTGGATGCCCCCGCCCGAACCCGGAAAAGGTACGCGAGCTGTTCGAGGGAATAAGACAATTAGGTTTTGACAACGTCAGCGTGGACAATGCCGACCCAAATGTGATCTCCACATATCCCGAAGAATCGGAGGAGATCGTCCGCATCCTCGCGGAAACCTGCTCGTCCGGCAACGTCCTCGCCCTCGGGCTCGAATCGGCCGATCCGGAGGTCGCCCGTCTGAACAATCTCAACTCGACCGCGGAAGGAGTGCTCGAGGCCGTCCGCCTGATCAACCGCGTCGGAGGCGGAAGGGGAGAGAGCGGGATGCCGAAGATACTCCCGGGCATCAACATCATCTGCGGGCTGGACGGCGAGACCGCGGCCACCTACGAGGCCGACCTCGCCCTGCTGAGGAGGATCCGCGACGAAGGGCTCCTGCTGAGGAGGATAAACATCCGCCAGGTCATCCCGTCCCGCAGGCCGTTCGACGTCAAGGTGAACGAGAAGAGGTTCAAGAAGTTCAAGGAGACCGTGCGCGAGGAGATCGACCGCCCCATGCTGGAGCGCATGGTTCCTGCGGGCACCGTCCTCAGAGGGGTCATGGCCGAGCTGCATGACGGGAACATAACCTTCGGCCGCCAGGCAGGCTCGTACCCCCTGCTGGTCGGCATCCCGTACAAGATCGAGCTCGGGAAGCGTTACGACGTCGCCGTCATCGGCTGGGGCTTCCGTTCGGTGACAGGCATCACCTATCCGTTCAACATCAACACCATGCCTATGTCGGCCTTGTCCGCCCTCCCCGGGATCGGGAAGAAGAGAGCGGCATCCATCGCCGCCAAGAGGCCGTTCAGCGGCCCGGACGACCTCTCCCGTGCCGTGGACGACCCCCGCGTCATACAAGGTCTAAAAACCATGATAACATTCGAATGAGGCGATCAAAATGGTCGATTCCCTCCGTGCCGCAAGATATCCGTTCGTCTCCGACGCGGCCGCGTTCATCGACGCGAACGGCGTGAGCATAGAGGACCTCCTGGTCTCCCCTATGTACGCCGATGCCCGCCGCCGGGGGATGGAGAGGGTCATGGGGGCGCTGAAGAAGCATATGATTGAGGACGTCCCCCTGAACGTGTCGAGGGATTCCGAGAACTATGTGCATCTGATAGAGATCCTGTCGTACGGGTATGCCAGGATGATCGTGTCAGACATCAACGACCGCCTCCTCACCAAGAGGTACGCCCTCGCCGAGGCCGAGCGCGTGAACAGGATCCTCGAGGACGATGCCGAATCGATCGACGCCATTTCCTCGGAGCTGGACATCAGCGAGCACGTCAATCCGGACAACACCGTGAGCATACATTTCGCCGACTACCTGCGCTACTCCGTGGCCATCGGCGCGGTCGAATGGAAGCTGATAAACCGCGATGTGAGGAACGGGTTCGTCATCATACCCAGGAAGGATTTCGGAAGGCTGGTGCAGAACGCGTTCCTCAGGAGGCTGGAGTCCGAGATCCCCCTGAATCTGACGGACAGCATGAAGAAGATGCTGTCGAAGAACTCCCAGCATGTCCGCCTGGCTCTGGCGGACCTGAAGGCCTCCCTCAGCCCGACCGGCGGGAAGGGCATCGACAACGACTGCCTGCCGCCCTGCATCAAGGCCATCATCAAGATGGCGCAGACAGGTCAGAACCTCCCCCACAGCGCCAGGTTCGCCCTGGTCTCGTTCATGCACGCGATGGGCGCGGACTACGATCAGATAATCTCTATCTTCGCAGAATCCCCGGACTTCGACGAGAGCAAGTCGAAGTACCAGATAATGCACATCACCGGCGAGCTGAACGGCGGGGAGGGGTACACCCCGCCCGGGTGCGGAGCGATGAAGACGGAGGGGATCTGCTTCAATCCTGACGGGCTCTGCGAGAAGGTGAAGCACCCTCTGAGCTATTACCGGCTCAAATCGCGCGATCTGAACTTCGTCAGGAAGCCCGAAGAAGGGAAAGACGGAGAGGGGAAGAAGGAGCGAATCACTCCTTCTTCCCTGCCTCCCCGCCCTCCTGCCCGGCAGAACGCTCGGCCTCGCCGAGGTTGCGCCAGGTCATGAGCACGCGCTGCACCGCGGTCAGGTTCCCGACCACGGCGAAATAGAGCATCATGAGCTCGATCAGGGACATCGCGTGCCCGAAGACGTCGAAGGTGTCCTCCCATACCGCGGACATGATGAACTGGAATATGGGCACGGCGAAGCACAGGACGACCCTGTCGGCCCTGCCGAGAAGGCCGTCGTAGAGCCTCTTGGCGCCGACCGCCTGCGCCTGGGTCCCCATGTAGGACGTCAGCAGGACGCCGACGATAGCGAGCATGCCGATGTAGTCGTTACACCATCCGCAGAGCGCGAACGGCACGATCATGAACATGTCCGCGTACCTGTCGAAGACGTGGTCCAGATAATCGCCCTTGACCGAGCATTTCCCGGCCAGCTTCGCTATCTTGCCGTCCAGGGCATCGAAGTACCCTGATACCAGCACCAGAATCGCTCCCAGAAGGAGCAGCCAGTGCTCGTCGTAGCTGAAATAGAACACGACGCCGCAGATGAGCGCCGTGATCAGCCCGAGCCAGGATACCGTGTTCGGGTTGACGTTGATGAAGCGCCTCGCAACCGGTGCGATGAAGGGGTCTGCTTCTCTCCTGTGCTTGTCTAGAACCATTCTTCCATCTCCCCTGACCAGTCCACGTTCCCGGGCCTATAAATATCCCCGTTCCCGCGGACGATTCTCTCTATTATGTCGGCCGCCTCCGCGGGGGTGCCGCGGGTGCAGTCTATCTCGTTCACCGGGATGTCGGTGTCCGTGCTCTCGCACAGGATGACGTCCAGCACCTCGGCCTGCACGTTCTCGAGCACCTTGCCGTCCGAGTAGCCGCGCTTCCTGAGCCTCTCGGCGAGGACGGCGGGATCGCACCTGAGGACGATTATCCTGGAACAGTCGCACTGATGTGCCAGATGGGAATCCATGAACACGATCGAGTCCTTGCTCCGGTACGGCTCCAACGAGTCGTTGAGGGCATCCATGTCCACGTTGTAGGTGTCGCGGAGGACGTCCCTCTCCCCGAGCAGCCCGTACTCCCGGAGATGCCTGTTGATGTCCACCACCTCGTAGCCGCGCTTCCTCAGCTCCTCCGACACAGAGGTCTTCCCCGTCCCGGGAGTCCCGGTTATCGCTATCAGCGGCGTCTCAATCCCTCATGTATCCCTTGGCGCGCTCCTCGACCATGTCCCAGGTGGGGGTGTTGGTCAGGGCGCCGGTCTTCTCGAGGACGAACGACGATACCGCGGCGGCCAGGACCAGGCTCTCCTTCTCAGAATATCCGTGGTAGAGCCCGGAGTAGAACCCGGCCCTGAAGGAGTCCCCGCAGCCGGTGGCGTCCACCGCAGCGGCCCCTTTGACCGCCGGGATCCTGAAGATCTCGCCGTCGATGGAGGCCGTGCTCCCCTCTTCGCCGTCCGTGCGCACCACCAGCCTGGGGCCGATGTCGAACACCGACTTAAGACCCAGGCGCTCCTCGATGGCCTTGGCCTCGAAGGAGTTGCAGAAGAAGATGTCCGACGTGTCGGCGAGCTTCCTGAGGTTCTCCTTCACCCACCTGCGGTAGGTCTCCTGCGACGGGTCGCCGGCCACCTTTATCCCTTCCGCGCGCAGCTTCCTGGCCAGGGCGATGTAGTAAAGAGGCTCCCCGGTGCAGAAGTGCACATGCTCTGAGTTCATGGCGTTGCGGGACAGGTCGATGCCCGTCTTGATGATCTCCGCCTGCGGGCCCTGGTAGAAGATGACCTTCTGCCTCAGGCCGCTGTCGTTCATGATGATGCACGATGATGTCTCGTAACCGTCCACCGGTATGATCTCGTCGTCGATCAGGCCGCTGTCCCTGATCTCGTCCCGGTACACCTGGGGAAGGTCGGGGCCCACCAGCGCGGCCAGCGCCGTGGGGACGCCCAGCCGGGCCGCCGTTATGGCTATATTGGTGCCGGTGCCGCCGAGCGTCGTCTTCTTCGAAAGGATGTCCACAGTCTCGTTGAGGGCGGGAAAGTGGGGTATGGAAACGATCTGGTCTATGGTGACGTGGCCGAAAACTGTCAGGAAAGGCTTCATCTCATTCGCTCCTGCGTCCGTCCGCCTCGGTGTACTCCCCGGATACGACCTTGGCGTAGACTTCCTCTATGGCGGGCAGATGGATGTCCCAGTCATAGAACTTCGCCCGCTCGGCCGATGCTCTGGCCAGCTCCTCGCATCTTTCCCTGTCCTCGAAGAGGGCGTTCATGGCATCCGCGAGGGCGGCGGCATCCCCTCTCGGGACCGCCACCCCGGCATCGCCGACGGTCTCCTTCAGGCCGGCGGCGTCGGAGCAGACGATGGGCCTTCCGCGCGCCATGAGCTCCTCGGCCGCCAGACCCAGGCTCTCGAACATCGACGGCATGACGAAGAACCGGCAGCTTCCCATGAGCTCCCGTTTCTCCTCGTCGGAGACGAACCCGCGCATCTCCACCCTATCCTCCAGGCCGTACTTCGAGATGAGCCTGCGCAGCTTCTTCTCCTCCGGCCCCTTGCCGCAGACGATCAGCCGGTGGTCCACCTGCTTCATGGCCTCCATCAGGACGCCGAGGCCCTTGGTGGCCACGAGCCTTCCCAAGCTCAGAGCGAAGTCTCCGCTGCCGCTGCCGGGCTCGACCGGGCGGTCGAGGCAGGTGGGCACGGCGGTGACGTAGCGCTCCGGGTATCCGCGGGCGATGAGGTCGTCCCTCACGGCCCCGCTGACGGCTATGATGTGGTCGAACGACCTCAGCGAGGAATCGAAACGGGAATCGTTGATCCTCGACAGCGCGCCTGCGATCCCCATGCCCTCGCCCCACATGTTATGGTAGGTGAACACCTTCTTCCCGTCGTAGGCGCGCATGGCCTTGGTGTAGCTCGGCGCCCAGCGGTAGTTGAAGTTGACGACGTCCGGGTCCAGCGACTCCACCGCCTCCCCGACCCCTTTCGATGAGATGTAAGGCGGGTTGTACAGCTTCAGCTGCCTCGACTTCAGGCGGATGATGCGGTACCCCTCGGTCTTCTCCTCCTCCGGGTCGTCTTCGGAGAGCCTGCCGGTGACCACCGTCACCTCGTGCCCTTCGGCCGCCAGCCGGACGGCCGTGTCATGCATCCTGCGCTCGATGCCGCCTTTGTACGGATAATAGAACGGATTGACATCAGCGATCTTCATCGCATCATCTCCCGGGAACGGGCTCCTCCGCTCCCGAACCTATGGCCGACCGGTACGCTTCCAACAGCCTCTCGGTGGTCGGCCGGATGCCGTACGAGAGAGCGGTCGCCCTCCCGGCCTCCCGGACCTCGGGAGGAGCATCGAGCGCTTTCTCTATCGCAGCGGCGCATTCCTTCTCCGTGAGGCCGAACAGGTACCCGTTCTCCCCGTCGCGGATAAAGTCCGCGAACGCCCTGCCGTTGCCGCAGGCGACCGGCAGGCCGCAGGACATCGCCTCCTGCACCGTGAACCCCTGGGTCTCGAAGACGGACGCGGACGCGAAGCAGTCGGCCGAGGAATAGCAGGCGACGAGGTCGGCGCCTGTCTGATAGCCGGTGAAGAACACCCTGTCCTCCACCCCGGCTGAATGTGCCAGCTCCTTCAGGCCGTCCAGTGCCGGGCCCTGCCCGACCACCATGAGGACCGTGTCCCGGGGGAGGAGGGCCATGCTCCTGACCAGCAGGTCGGCGTTCTTCTCGAAGGACACCCTCCCGACGGTGATGACCTCCCGGGCGCCCTCCGGGATGCCGAACCTCTTCCTGGCCTCCGCGCCCGCCGCCGGATCGCGCGAGAAATGGTCCGTGTCTATCCCGGTGGGGACGACCTCCATGCGTCTGGGACGTGCCTTCAGGTTCTCGGTGACCTCCCGTCCGGCGGACGGGGTGGGGACGAGGACCGCGGCGGGGCGCTTCAGCAGCTGCCTCAGGTACACGGAGGCGAGCTTCACGAGCCAGCTCTTCGGGAGCCTGATCGGGGAGTACTTATCGATGACGTCGGTCACGAGGGTATCGTAGGTGAGGACCACCGGGACGCCTGTCTTCCTGGACGCCCAGAGGGCCTTGACGGCCATGAAGGCGATGCCGCGCACATGGATCACGTCGGGGCGGAGCTCCCTTATGAGGGCGGCGGTCCGGGAACGGTAGAACGGGACATAGTACCCCGGATAGGAGCTCAGCTCCTTCGCTTTGAAGTAGTATACCCCTTCCTCGCGGTGCTCCGGGCCGGGGTCCGGCGCGATGACGAAGACCGTATGCCCCAGGGCCTCCAGGGCCGCGCGCGTGACCACAACGGCCGTGGCCACCCCGTCTATCGTCGGGCGGTAGCTGTCGGTCATTATGGCGATGCGCATGCTTCAGGTTCCTTCCTGCCAGCTGTGGATGTAATCGTACTGTTCCTTGGTCTGGACGTCGATCTTTATCCCGAGGGAGGCCAGCTTTATCCTGGCTATCTCTGTGTCGATCTCCTCCGGGACGCGGAAGACCCCGGGGGCCATCTCGTCGTGGTGCTGCACCATGTAGACTATGCCCATGGCCTGGGAGGCGAACGAGGTGTCCATGATCTCGGCGGGGTGCCCCTGGCCGGCGGCCAGGTTCATGAGCCTGCCCTCGGCTATGAGGTAGAGCTTCCTGCCGTCCTTCATAACATATCTGTCGACGAAGTCCCTGGCCTTCTCCTTGGACACCGACATCTCCTCCAGGTCCTTCTTGGAGATCTCGTTGTCGAAGTGGCCGACGTTCCCCATGATGCACCCGTCCTTCATGACGGCCAGAGCATCGCGGGTGACGATGTCCTTGCATCCGGTGACGGTCATGATGATGTCGGCGGTCTTGGCGGCCTCGGCCATGGGCATGACATCGAAGCCGTCCATGCGGGCCTCGATGGCCTTCACCGGGTCGATCTCGGTGACGGTGACGAGCGCCCCGAGCCCCTTGGCGCGCATGGCGATGCCCTTGCCGCACCAGCCGTACCCGGCGACGACCAGGCGCTTCCCGGCCACGATGAGGTTGGTGGCCTCCATCCATCCGTCGAAGGCGCTCTGCCCGGTCCCGTAGCGGTTGTCGAAGAGGTACTTCATCTTCGCGTCGTTGATATCCATGACAGGGAACTCGAGCTTGTGCTGGGCGGCCATGGCCTTCAGCCTGACCACGCCGGTGGTGGTCTCCTCGTTCCCTCCCTTGATGCTCTTCAGCACCTCCCTGCGGGAGGTGTGGGCCATGGTGATGAGATCGGCCCCGTCGTCGATGACGTAGTCCGGGCCGATGTCGAGCACCGCGTTCAGGTTCGCGTAGTACTCCTCCTGGCTCTCCCCTTTCTTGGCGTGCACGTCGAGCCCGTACTCCTCGCGGAGGGCCGCGGCCACCGAGTCGTCGGTGGAGAGCGGGTTGCAGCTCGCGAGGCAGATCTTCGCGCCGGCATTGGCCAGCGTGACCGCCAGCATCCCGGTCTTGGCCTCAGTGTGGAGTGCCATGCCTATCTTCAGGCCCTCGAGGGGCCTCTCCCTGCGGTAGCGCCTGTCCAGCTCCTGGATGACCGGCATGTGCTCGTACGCCCATCTGAGCCTCAGGCTCCCTTTTTTCACAAGTTCGTCCATTTTCTTCCCTTCCGGTCATTCCTTGCTGAACTCTGACATGAGGTATCCGCAGATGGCCTCGATCTCCCCTTCGCGGGTCTTCCGCGCTGAATACGAGGATATCAGCGCGTCGATCTCCGCGTCCTTCCCCCTGAGCTCCTTCACGTAGGCGGTGATGTTCGCCAGCGCCCTGGAGATCTCGTCGGAGATGGGCACGGTCGCCATTCTCGAGGTCCTCGACAGGGGGTTGAGATCGAGCGAGATGACCTTCTTCCCCATGGCCACGAGGGCCTCCGCGCGGTCGCCGTCCTCGATGGGGACCACGATGACGTCGCTGCTCCCGACCCCTTCCTGCGTGCAGAGGGCGCGGTCGTGGTTCAGCCCGGGGATCCTCGTGTCAGGGTCCCTCCCGAGGACGTTCTTCGCGCCCTTCGACTCCATGTACGAGATGAGCTTCTCCATCCGTTCCGGGGTGCGGTGGAAGAGGTTGACCTCCATCTTGGCCGGGACCGCCTCGGCAAGGGCGATCAGGCCCTCGGGGTCCAGGACCACCGAGTTGCCGTTCATGCACACGACGGGGTTCTCCGCCCTCAGAAGCATGGCGGCGGCCACCTTCTCGGCATGCCTCGCGGGCTCCGTGGTCCTCTCCCCCATGAGGTAGTCGAACGCCTCTCCCCTGCCCTGGGATATCAGCCCGGTGGGGTCGGCCATTCCCTCCTTCACGCCCTCGGCGAGCTTCTCCCTCGTCACGAGCGATTTGTAGCGCGGATGATCCTTCGGAATAGAAGACACAGCCGTTGAATGAGGGTGCGCCTATTATAATTGCGCGTGCGAAGAACACATCGCAGCGCAGGATGCCCGAAGTATTGTCATTATTCGATGCGCTCTATGACAATAGACAGCAGGGAAGCCGATGCCCTCCCGATGCAATGGCATCGAGAGCTGGAAATACAGGGTGGGCAGCAGAACACCTCTGAGTCACGGCTTCCGAACCAGAACACTCCGTCGAAACGCGAATCTCTTTTGACGCATATCTCATACTTTTGGACATCAGTAAATTCCCTGAGGATCATTGCAACACCGCAGTCCGTCAGTTGTTTGTTCGCACACCTCTGCTATGGGATGTATGCTGGATCGGCTCACAGGCAGCCGGAATCCAGCATGTTCGAAGATTTGCCATTCTTCTGAATACCGTCTTTTTGAATGTTCAGTTCGGCCGGATAATGATTGCATATCCTGAGTCACGGGTATTGCAATGCATGCGCTTCATATGCCGTGTTCAATGATTCAATCCCCATGACGGAGCGGCATTCGGTCTGGATTCAAAATCTGAAAAAGGCCCCGCAAAACGGGGCCGAAAAGGTTTGCGCCGGACTCTTCAAGGCCTGATTACATTATAGTGCACGGCGGCGACGGCCCCGGCTACGAACAGCACGATCAGGATCGCTGTGGCCAGCGCGAGCAGAGCGATGCCGGCTCCCGCTCCGTCGTCCTTCTCCCACTGGGCGTAGAGGACCAGGTCCGCGGTCAGGTCGGAGATCTCCGCGCCGTCGGCGTACGAGGTCCCGCTGCCGTCGGCGGCGGTGTTCCATCCGGCGAAGGAATAATCGTCCCTGGTGAATCCGTTGGCGGTCAGGGCCTTGGCGGCCTCGCCGTAGGTGACCTGCATGGAAGCGGTCGTTCCAGAGGTGCTGCCGTTGCCGTCGAAGGAAACGGTGTAGGTGTCAGCGGTCCACTGGGCGTAGAGAGTAAGATCAGACAAAAGGTCGGAGACCGAAGACCCGTCGGCATACGAAACTCCTCCTCCGTTCGCCTGAGTGTTCCAGCCGGTAAAAGTATAGCCGGTCTTGGTGAATCCGTTGGCGGGGAGAGTAACCTCACCGGCACCGTAAGTCACGGAGACCGATGGAATACTACCGGAAGTGCTTCCGTTGCCGTCGAACGTGACAGCATAGGTGTCTGCAGTCCACTGAGCATAGAGTGTGAGGATGGAGGTCATGTCGGCTATCTCGTCGCCTGCGGCGTACGAGGTGCCTTCTCCGTCAGCCTGGGTGTTCCAGCCGGCGAAGCTGTAGCCGGTCCTGGTGAATCCATTGAGTGAAACGGCCAATGTGCCCCCGTACTCAACGTTCTGCGCGTCGGTAGAGCCTCCGTCAGCGCCGTTCCCATCGTACGAGATCGTATAGGTGATGATTGTCCACTGGGCGTAGAGGGTAATGGCAGAGGTGAGGTCGGACACTGAGTCCCCGTCAGAGTAAGCAGTTCCTTCGCCGTCCGCCTGAGTGTTCCATCCAGAAAAGGTATAGCCAGTCTTGGAGAAACTGTTGGAAGTGAGGGTAACAGCCCCGGCACCGTAGGTCACGGAAACCGGGTCCATGGTCCCGGAGGTGCTGCCGTTGCCGTCAAACGTAACAGTGTAGGTGTTCGCGGTCCACTGGGCGTAGAGGATTATGGACTCAGTGAGATCGGACACCAGTGCCCCATCGACGAACACTGCGCCTTCGCCGTCAGCCTGGGTGTTCCAGCCGGAGAAGCTGTAGCCGATCCTGGAGAACCCATTGAGGGTGAGGGCCTTGGCAGCCTCGCCGTAGGTGACCTGCATGGAAGCGGTCGTTCCCGAAGTGCTTCCATTCCCGACAAAGACCACTTCATACGCGTTCGCAGTCCACTGAGCGTAGAGTGTGAAGGACGATGTCAGGTTCGAAACCTCCTGACCATCGGCGTATGCAGTGCCTTCTCCGTCTGCCTGAGTGTTCCAGCCGACGAAGCTGTAGCCGATCTTTTCGAAATTGTTGAGAGTCAGGGCTACTGGGTCTGCGCCGTATGTTACATTGGTCGCCGAAGTGGCGCCGGACGTACTGCCGTTGCCGTCGAACGTGACGGTGTATGTGTTCGCGGACCACTGAGCGTAGAGGGCGAGATCGGACAGAAGATTGGAGACCGAGGTACCGTCGGCAAACGCCGTCCCTTCTCCGTTCGCCTGAGTGTTCCATCCCGTGAAACTGTATCCTGTCCTGGTGAAGCCGTTGGAAGTGAGGGTGACGGCCCCGGCATCGTAAGTGACCGAAATGGAAAGGGTGGATCCGCCGTCGGCACCGTTGCCGTCGAACGTGACGGTGTAGGTGTCAGCGGTCCACTGAGCGAAGAGGATGAGATCGGACAGGAGATTGGAGACCGAGGCGCTATCAGCATACGTTTCTCCTCCACCGTTCGCCTGGGTATTCCATCCGGTGAAAGTGTAGCCGGTCCTTGTAAAGCCGTTGGCTGTAAGAGCGACAGCTGCGGCATTGTAAGTGACGGAAACCGAAAGGGTGGATCCGCCGTCGCTCCCGTTCCCCTCGAAGGTCACAACATATGTGTCAGCAATCCACTGAGCGTAGAGAGTAATGGAAGACAGAAGATTGGAGATCAATGCCCCGTCATCATATGCATCGCCGTTTCCGTCAGTCTGGGTGTTCCATCCCGAGAAGGTGTATCCTGTCTTAGTGAAGGTATTGGCAGGAAGGGTAACAGCTCCCGCACCGTAGGTCACGGTGATCGAATCCATTGATGACCCGCCGTCGCTCCCGTTGCCGTCGAAAGATACTGTCTGATTAACCCCGGTCCACTTAGCGTACAGAGTTATGTTCGAGGTGATGTTGGAGATTGTGTCGCCTACGGCGTAGTCGGTGCCTTCGCCGTCCGCCTGAGTGTTCCAGCCGTTGAAAGTGTAGCCGGCCCTGATGAAGCCGTTGTCCGAGACCGTCAGAGAGCCACCGTACGAAACGGTCTGCGAAGATACCGAACCGCTGTCGCTGCCGTTGTCGTCGTAAGACAGAGTCTGGTATGCAAGAAGCGGATCGGATGCGGAATCCCTCTTCCATGTGTGACCGGAAAGGTTAGCGGCGGTAACATCAAGAGCAGCCCCATCGGATGTGTTCTTGAAAGTGCCCACGCCAGAGAATGCACTGCTGCCAATAGTAGTTACTGAATCCGGGATGTTGATAGACAATATTGCACTGCAATCGAAGAATGCGCTGATGCCGATTTCTTCAAGTCCATCTGGAAGGGTTACTGATGTGAGGGCGGTGCAATAATAGAATGCGCCACTGTTAATAATCCGTACTGAACTCGGAACTTCATATGTTGTCGATGCTGACTTTGCCGGATATTGAATCGGTTTCGTCATATCCTTGTCAAAGAGAACGCCGTCTGCGGAGCAGTATGATTCATTTTCGCTGCTGACTATAAACGATTCAATAGATGTGCATCCGAAAAATGCATAATCTCCGATTAACAACACCGATGATGGAATATTCACCGATGTGAGGGCTGTGTTAAGATAAAATGTGCCACCGTTAATAGCCGTGACTGTATATGAAGTGCCAGTGTCGGAATCGGTCGCTGTGCTCGGAATATCGGCAGATGTAATGCTGGTATCTGTTAGTCCGGTGACAGCGACGGTCGTTCCGTCCTCGTTCACTGTGTAAGTGAACGTTCTGTCGTTGAAAGTGTCTCCCGCAGCTGCATCCGAGTCTTCAGATGACGCCGACAGGCCTCCAATCGCGCAGCAGAGCAGCACGCAGACCGCGGCCGCGATGCCGATGATGAGCCGGCGAGTTCCCCGGCCGGCGGAGAGGAATTCACACCTTCCCATATGTCCATGTTCAAGATTGTTCATAGAACACCTCTGATTGTATATTGAAAATTGCAATCGATAGCCGATTGCCTAATCAAAACAATATTATTAGGTTCTATAACATTTCGTGTGGAATCGGGCAGAGGAGCAGGCTCATAATCGATCATGCGCATACGCACCTGTGTGCGCCAAAAGGAGCTGTAAGGCACCTTCGCCGAAGGGCGAAGGATGCGCCCCGATGACATTGGAGCAGTCGATGAAATTCATCCTCGGGGTGGAGACCGATCAGTGGAAAATAACGGCGATCCGGGGAGGAGTGGAGGATGACGTGAAGGTCACCCACATCGACATGGATTTCATCGGAGACCCCGGAATATGTCCGGAGTGCGGATGCAGACGTTCGATCCACGACGCCAGGGTCAGGGTATGGAGACATGCCAATCTGGACGATACCGTCTGCTACATCCATGCCGCGATACCGCGCTGCATGTGTCCCAAGTGCGGGAAGATAACCCAGGCGGACATACCCTGGGCGGATCAGCGCGTGAGCTATACGAAGAGGTTCATGGAGGCGGCCATCGAACATATGGCACAGATGTCGCTTGCAGCGGCATCGAGGCTTCTCAAGGTGTCCTGGAAGGTGCTGGACGATATAGTCGGGGCCGTTGTCGACCGCCATCTCGATTCCATGGACCTGTCCGGACTGAGGCGCATCCGTGTGGATGAGACGGCGGCGAAGAAGCACCATAAGTACATCACGGCAGTGACCGACGCCGATACCGGGGATATCGTGTTCATAACCAAGGGGAAGGATTCCGATACCATCAGGGAATTCGCTGTCTGGCTCTGTGAACATGACGGCGACCCGCGGGCCATCGAACTGATCGCCACGGACTTCGGCGATGCGTTCATCGCCGGCGCCAAAGAATATCTCCCCAACGCCGAGCCGGTCTACGACCCGTTCCATCTGGTCCAGATCGCCAACAGGCATCTGGACCGCGACCGCGCATCGACGCAGATCAACGGCCAGAGGAGGAAATCCGTCCGTTACGCGCTGCTGAAGAACCCCGAGAACCTCCGTCCGGATGAGATGCATGAGCTCATGGACATAACCAAGGACAACGAGCTTGTAGGTACATCCTATCAGATGAAGGAGTCCCTCAGGCAGGTGTTCGACTACTCATACGAGCAGATCGATCTGGCACGTGCCCATCTGGTCAGATGGGCGCAGTGGGCCGCAGAGGAAGGATCCGCGGGTTTCAGAGCATTGGCCAAGACCGTGAAGAAGCATCTCGAAGGGATATTGAAGGCCATAGAGACCGGCATCAACAACGGCTACCAGGAATCCCTCAACGGCAGGGTGCAGCTGTCCAAGGGATTGGCGAGAGGTTACGGGAAGGAGATGCGTCTCGGAAGGATAGTGTTCTTCCGCGACAGCTGCAGGTCGTTATGAGCCTGCTCCTCTGCCCGATTCCACACGAAATGTTATAGAACCTATTATTATACGTTATGTTGGACGTTATTGAAAAATATCTTAACAATCTTTAAATGAAGAAAAATGCCCCGAAGCGCAGGGGCCTATGCAGACGCTGGGCATCATTTGCATTCGTCGATCGTCCCTTCCACATAGGGAACGTCCTGAGGAAGGTATCCGCCGGTCACAGCGTCCCAGAGGCCGTCCACTATGCTGTCGATCACCCTGTCGCGCAGCTCCCGGTAAGTGTCCGGATCGGATTTCTTCAGGGCCGCCGCCGAACGGTACACGGTGCCGTCCTCGGAAGTGAACCCTCCCCTCTCGGTCAGGATGGCATCCAGGTCGGAGACCCCGAAGCCCCCGTCGATCTCCAGCCTGACAGCTTTCATGAGGCGCTCGATGTCCTCGTACCTCTCACCTCTGAACCAGTATGCCATATGAGGCGGCCTACCGCCGTCGCAGGTTTATCTAGTTGACGGCCCCGGCATTCCGCCCTTTGTCCGTCCCCGTAAAAATCCTTATACTCCCCGCATATGGGATTCCGATTCAAATGGTAGATATCCGCGTCGTAGTCGTCGGCCCCAAGTTCGAGGGCAACGTCGGGGCCATAGCCAGGTGCATGGCTAACTTCGGCGTGAAGGAGCTTTATCTTGTTAATCCCTGCGAGATCGGCGACACCGCCATCGCCCGCTCCAAGCACGGGGACTACATCCTGAAGGACGCCGTCATATGCACCTCCCTGGAAGAGGCCGTCGACGGATGCTTCCTGGTCGTCGGGACCTCCGGCACCGTCACCAAGGGCGACAGCAACTACACCAGGATCCCGGTCGACGTGAGGACCTTCGCATCCATGTGCCGCGGATACCACGAGAAAATAGCGCTGGTCTTCGGCAGGGAAGACATCGGCCTGCTGCAGACCGAACTCAACAGGTGCGACGTCCTCGTCACCATACCTGCCGACGACGAGTATCCGGTCATGAACCTCTCCCATTCGGTCGGGGTCGTTCTGTACGAGATGTTCCAGGCGGTCCGCAAACCTGAGCACTGCAAACCCTGCAACAGCCACGAGAAGGAGCTCATGTACAAGTTCTTCGGCGATCTTCTGGAGGAGATCGACTACACCGAGCCGAGGAGGGAGGCGACCACCGTCATGTTCAGGAGGATGATGGGAAGGTCCGTGCCCACCGGTTACGAGTTCAACACCATCATGGGCGTCTTCGGCGATGCCGCGAAGGTCATCAGGAACCTTCAGAAAAGCGGAAAGAAATGGGAATGAAGACGAACGCGCCGGTGCTGCCCTGCATCGTCCCCTCGACGACCTCCGGGACCGACCCGGTCAGGTCCGCCGTCCGCCTCACCAGCATCTCGCGCTCCTGAGGGCCCAGCGGAGAATCGGTGAGGACCACCGCGCGCTTGCCCATGATATCCGTCCGGTAAAGCGGGAACGCCAGCGCGCCTTCCGCTGAGAACGCAGGGGACGCCCCGTTCCCGTACCCCAGAGTGTAGAACCTCCCGCCGAATATCAGTTCATACCTGCCGTCGCCCGCCAATGAGGCTATGCTCTCGACGGCGTGCTTGCGGAGGACCGCGAACTCGTCGATCAGAGGCGCGAAGTCCAAGGCCGACGAGTCCTCCCTGAACGCGGTATCGAGGTCCATCACGAAGATCCTGCAGTCCGGCACCGATTGTGCCAGGCTCTCGACCAGGGGCTCGAAGCGGGAGCGGGTGTCATCCGCCCTGAAAGGGACGGAGAGGACGTAGGTGACCCGTATCCCTGCGGAGGAGGCCACCTGCCCGAAGGCGAGAGCGGCGCTGTCCGCGGTCTGACCTCCGACGAATAATGAGACAACTGCGGCCGTGCGGCCGCTGAGATGCTCCAGGATGTCCCCGTCATGGATGAACATGGCGCGGAAGTAGCTCCCGTCCATATCGCCGGGGGCATCCCCCGAAGGGCCGTCCGAGAGGCATATGTCGGCATCCTCGCGGTCGATGGTCAAAAGCGGGAGCCCGCAGTCGGCGGCGGCCGCTCTTGCGGTCCTGCAGCCGTCGGTCCCGCACCCTACGATGACTACTCCCGTCATCCCTTCCTCTCCAGGCTCTCCCGGTACGCGGACGCGAGCTCGGAGGCGGGATCGCCGTCTGAGAACTCCTCGATCCCGTGGGACTCGGCCTCGGCGGCCGCTTCGAGGATACTCTCCCTCTCGGACGGGGACAGGCATTCGGCCAGAAGACGCGATACGGCCTCCAGCAGGAAATCGCTGCGCGATGCGAAGCGGTGCGAGCTCACGAGGGAATCCATCAGGACGAGCTCGTCGGAGGGGATTCTCGCAGTGAGCTTCATTGAACCGTCCATATGACCAGAACTTCAAAAGTGAGCGGGGGGAAACCCCCGCATGGATGAAAGGCGTTTCAGTTATTGCCGGTAAACGGGGATGCTCATCCGAAGAGAGCGGAGAGACCAGCGGCGGCTTCGTCCTCGCTGACCTTCTCTTCCTCGGCCTCGGCCTTCTTGTCTTCCTTGGGGGCCTCGGCGGCGGCTGCGGGAGCAGCTGCGGCGGCTGCGGGAGCGGCGACAGAGGCGTTAGCGATTGCCTCTTTGATGTCGACTCCCTCGAGGGAGGCAACGAGTGCCTTGACTTTCGCGGCATCAACTTCTACGCCTGCTGCGGTGAGAATGGCCGTGATGGCATCTTCGGTGATCTCTTTCCCAGCAGAGTAGAGGACCATTGCGCTGTAAATATACTGCATAATTCTTCAACTCCTTTATCCGAACAGAGCGCCGAGTCCTGCGGAAACCTCTTCCTCAGTTTCCTCTTCGCTCTTTTCTTCTTCTGCTTTCTGCTCCGCCGGTGCGGCGGGCTCTGCTGCGGCGCTAGCGGCAACAGGCGCGGAGGCGAGCCTCGCGGCGATGTCGTCGTTAGTGAATCCGGACGCAGAAGCAAGGGCAAGCATCTGCCTGTCTGCCTTCGCAAAAAGCGCTCCGATAGTATCTTTGGTCGGTATCGCGGCCTCAACAGACAGCGCAACTGCGCTCCTGTATGCCTTGGCGATAAGGGCAGGCATCGTCTCCTTCGCAGGGTATGCGATCTCGACAGCGAGCGCCATAGCGTCGTGGGCGGCCGTAGCGAACATAGATGTGTAATAATCATCAGGAATGTCGAGGACGTCCCTAGTGTAGACGATCCCATCGCCGAAAATCGCGTAAGCGTTCATTCCGACTTCCATGGGAAGAATCTCGAGCTTGGGAAGCATCGCGGCGATCTCGGGGGAGATGGCCTCACCCTGTTTGACGAGGGTGGTCTTCTTCTTGATGGTTATTTTCCCGTTCATGATCTGAGCGGGAAGGCCCAGTTTCTGAAGTTCACCGATGATGGGCCCGGGCCCGAAGGGGGTGGGTCCCTCAGGAACGACGATGTCGATGGGCGCGATCTGACCCGCTTTCGCGGGAGCCGGAGTGCTCGTCGCCTTCAGCTTCTTGAAGAGCTGGAAAGCGTTGATGTCCGTGGTAACGATCGCACACTGCCCGCCGACGTACTCCTTCAGCTTCTCCACGCCGGGCCTGACGGACGCGGCCTGCTCAAGAGCCAGATGAATAAGGTTGTTCTTAGTCATCTTGATCTTGGCATGCTGCCTCATGCCTGCCCTCATGGACTGGATCTGGGGAGCCGGGATCTCCTGCATGTCCACGATCGCTACGACCGGGTACTGCTGGATATCGGCGACGATCTCGTTCACGATGTCCTTCTTCCAACTTGCGACGTGTGCCATACTTGGACCTCCCTCACATCAGCCTCTCGGACGGTCCCATGGTGGTCTTGATGTAGGCGGAGTCGATGTTGTGCTTACCCTTTTCGAGCTTGTTCTCAACACGCTTCATGATGACATCGACGTTTTCGGCGATGTCATCCGCGGACATCTCAACGGTCCCGACGGGAACGTGGAAAGTCTTTCTGTCTTTTGTCCTGACGGTAACAGACTTGCGGAGGTTTGCGATCATCGGGGCCGGATCAACTCCGGGAGCGATGGGCTTAGGCATCTTTCCGCGGGGACCGAGAACGGTACCGAGCCTCTTACCGACGACCGCCATAAGGGGGGCCTCGGCGATGAAGTAATCGATGTCGTTCGCGATCTTCTTCGCCTGTTTCTTGTTGCCAGCGAGGGTCCCGAGTTCGTCGGGAGAGATCACTAGGTCAGCAACGTCCTTGGCTTTCAAGGCTAGTTCGCCACCGCCAATGACAGCGATCTTGATCGACTTTCCGCGGCCTTTCGGGAGGATGATCTCCTCCTGGATACGGTTCTTCGGAATGGTCAGGTCAACATCCCTGAGATTGACGGCCAACTCAACCGTTTCTACGAATTTGCGCTTCTTGGCGCTTTCGAGCGCCTTCTGCACAGCCATTACGGTTGGTTTTTCTGCCAATACAATTCCTCCTCGTAGTGATAGCGGACCGTGAGGCCCTTCTACGAGCGATTCATGCTCATTCTCTTTCCATATTTAAAGAAAACTATCATAAAGCATCCTCACGAGAAGAGGGCACGTGCGCTCATGTACGACGTGTACCTTAAAGAGCCGGAGCAGCTCTCTGACAGGACTGCCGGGGCACTTGCAGCCGTCACAGTCTAAAACACCAAAGATTCCGAAGAATCGGTTAAACTGTGTTTAATATGGATAGAAATGGGAATTTAAGTTGTGTTTAATATGGATAGAAATGGGAATTTAAGTGGTGTTTAATATGGATAGAAAAGGAATTTTTGATATACGTTTAAAGCATCTGGCTATTGATGACGCTGCCTTCCAGAATTTTCAAGAGAAAGATATACGGCTCCCTTCTCAAGTGGAAGAGCGAATCCAACGGAAGCTCGGCACTTCTCATACAGGGCGCCAGACGCATAGGGAAAAGTACAATCGCCGAAGAATTCGCCAAAAACGAATATGAATCGTATCTGTTGATCGATTTCAACAATCCTGGACCAAATCTTATCCATTACTTTGAAAACTATCAAACAGACCTGGACCGCCTATTTTTCCTGCTGCAGACGGAATACGGAGTAAACCTGACCCGCAGGAAAAGCCTAGTCATCTTTGATGAAATTCAGCTATTTCCCTTGGCCAGGAAGATGATCAAATATCTCGTGGCAGACGGACGTTACGATTACATCGAGACCGGGTCGCTGATATCTATCATGAACAGCATGAAAGGTTTCACTATCCCTTCCGAGGAAGAGGACCTCTGCATGTACCCCATGGATTTCGAGGAGTTCTGCTGGGCGTGCGACATGGAATTCATCCCGCAGGAAATCCGCAAGCACTACGCAAACAGAACACCGCTCGGTAGGGATGTACATGACACTCTCATGAACAAGTTCAGAGAGTACATGCTGATAGGAGGAATGCCGCAATCTGTTGCGACTTTCATCGAAACAAACGACTTAAACGAAGTTGAACGTACCAAAAGCCTCATCATATCGCTTTACCGTAAGGACATAACCCGCGAATCCGCTCTCAGTGGCAGAGCCGCCGAGATATTCGACCATGTTCCGTCGTTCCTTTCCGACAGCAGAAAACTGTTCAGGCCCGGAAAAATAGCTAAAGGAACGAGAATGGAGGATTACAGCAGAAGCATCTTGTGGCTTTCGGATGCGATGATCTGCAATGTCTGCTACAATGTGAATGATCCAGATGTTTCTCTCGACCTCACATTGGATAGGAACACGTTCAAATGCTACCTGTCCGATACCGGACTTCTCATCACGCTCTCCTTCAGCCGGGACATCCTTTCGAAAAAAGAGTTCTTCGCCTCGTTCACAAGAGGCAGCATTTCGATGAACGAGGGGATGATATTCGAGAATGCAGTCGCCCAGGCGCTGAAGGCAGGCGGGCACGAGCTCCGTTACTGCGAGTTCTATAACAAAGGTTCAACCCACATCCATGAAATCGATTTCCTTCTCCCGTGCGGCGCGGAGAAGATGTGCCCAATCGAGGCCAAATCAGGGAAAATATCCGACCGCCACATATCGCTGGACCGTTTCTGCGAAAAGTACCGTGACAGGATTGCGGGACCGATCGTGATCCACACCAAGGACCTACGCGAGGAAAAGGGGATCCTCTATATCCCTATCTATATGGCCTGGCTCTTATAATCGGCTCTGGTCCCGCCGTACCCATGGCCCTTCGGCATGACCGGCAGGGCCTCAGATATCGAGAACTTCATGATCTGATTAGCAGAATCCGATATGGTGCATGCAGAAACAACAAACTGCCGAATCTTGGCAACGGAATCGTGCCGTTCCGAATCTGTTTGCAAAAAGAACGGAAACAGAGATGAGCGGGGGAAGGCCCCCGCGGTGAAGTTTGAGATCAGTGAGCGATCTGGGCGTCGTAGACGCCGGCCTTCAGGTCCTTCTGGAAGACCTTGGGGTCCTTGCCGTCCACGGTGACGCCGCAGCTGACGCAGTTTCCGGCGACCTCGGAGACGCGGGCCCTCTCGGTTGCGCCGAGGAGGGAGTCCTGCTTCATCTCCGCGATCTTCTTGATCTGCTCGACGGTCAGGTTGCCCACGACGGTGGTCTTGGGGTTCCCGGACGCGGTCTCGAGGCCGAGCTCGTTCTTGATGAGCGCGGACACGGGAGGGGTTCCGACCTTGATGTCGAACGATTTGTCGGGGTTGATGAGGATCTTGACGGGGACCTTCATTCCCTCGAACGCCTTGGTCTTCTCATTGATCTTAGCGATGATCTGACCGATGTTAACTCCTTTAGGACCAAGTGCAGGGCCCAGAGGCGGACCTGCGGTGGCCTTGCCCCCGTCAACCAATGCCTCAACAGTATCTACCATGTTCAATTCTCCTTTTCAACGACCCTGACGCTGTCAGCCTTGACAGTTACAGGTATGGGGACCATCGCATCGACAAGCTCCACGGTGATCTCCTCTTTGTTCTCGTCGATCTTCTGGACGCGCGCCTTCTCACCCTTGAACGGGCCGGTGACGAGCTCCACCAGATCTCCTTCTTCAATACCGACGACGGCCGATACGGGCACCAGGTAGTGGCTGATCTCCTCGATGGAGGTCTCGCCGTCGATGAATGAATATGCTTTCTTGATGTCGCGGACCTTGACCCTGAGCTGGTCGGTGTTCATGCCCTCGACGAACACGTACCCCCTGAGCCCGATGGGGCTGAGGACGGCGTAGACGTCGCGCTCCCCCTTGTCGGCCCTGGCCATGAGGGCATCGACGACCTCCTTCTCGTGGTCCATCTGGGTCTTGAGGATCATGATGGACTGCCTGGCGACGGCGGTGAACAAGGCGGACGCCTCGCCGGCGTCGGAGGCGATGTGCACCTCGACGTTGACGGCATCCCCGTACCTCGCTCCCTTGGGGCAGATGATCTCGAGCTTGAGGATCTTGGCGGTCTTGCCCGGGAAGTCCACGGTCACGGAGTTCTTGGAACGGTAGTTCTCCCAGAGCTCGTTGCCCACAGAGTCGTACAGGGTAACGTTCCATTCGGGCGCGTCCTCGGCATCGGTCGTCACGCTGAACGACAGCTCGGCCTTGGGAGCGCCGGAAATCGCCTGGAAGTCCCAGTAGACCGTACCGCCGGCATGGACATCTTTCGATCCCGTCTCGCCGGTGAAGTTGGGGCCGCTGACTTCGTCTGACATTTTTCGCTCACCGCTCAGAAATAATCCGGAAGATAGGTCATCAGCCACATGATGAAGAAACCAAGCGCACCCAGGACTATGATCCCGATTGCCGAGATCTTGGAGGTCTTGAGGTACTCGTCCCTGTCCGGCGTGTGCGCCATCTGGAGGATCCTCCCGTACTTCCCCTTGCCGAGGTTTCTGATCTTCGACTCGAGGTCGTCCTGGATCTCCTGGGACCTGGTATCTGCATCGATGTCCGACATTCAAATCATCCTCGGGCCGTAAACGGCCGCGGCACTCTTTCGTTATCACTAGAACAACGATTAAGCAAACCCCTAACAAAGGACGCTTGTATTAAAGGTTTCGTCAGGGTTTCTTTTATAATAGAAAAGGCCCGCGGAACGGGAGGCTGGATGCTCTGCGTCCGCGCCAATCTAATAATGCTTTTATAGGGAACGCAGATGTACCTTCAAAAAACCCTTGAGGTGTTACCATGGAAGACGTTTTGTGCAACATCGAACTGGTCAAGGACAACAACTACTTCATCGCCAGGATCCAGAGCGAGTACAACGGCACCCGCGAGTACAAATCCTCGAACATCGAGGAGGTCCTCGAGCAGATGACGATGGACCTGCAGGAAGAGTTCGACTCCGCCTGATGGGGAGGGAATCTTATGGCGAACGAGATCAAGATGGTATGCGACGAAATGGACATGCTCGCTGAGGACACTACGATCCCCAGGAACATCAGGCGCAGCGCCCAGGAGGCCAAGAACAACCTCCTGAACGAGAAATACGCCCTCGACGTCCGCTGCGCAGGCGCCATGAACGTCCTCAGCGACCTCACCGGCGACAGCAACATGCCGATGCAGGCATACACCCTCATCCTCCAGATCCTCAGCCAGCTTGAGAAGATCTCGAAGGACTACGACGCCTCCAAGGGCAACTGATCGGTCCTGACATAAAGGACCGGCCACCGGCCGCGGCGGGAGACCGCTGCGGCCTTTTTTTTCTTAATTTTTCCGCGTATGAGCGGGACCGGCCGCAGGGGCCTGCCCGCCCTCACTTCTTGAGGAAACCGAGGAAGTTCTGGAATATCTCGGCCCCGTGCTCGGTGTTCTCCACCTCAGGGTGGAACTGGACGCCGTAGCGCTTCAGGGAGTCGTTGGCGACGCCCTCCACGGGGCAGTTCTCGGAGGACGCAGTGAGCCTGAACCCCTCGGGGACCTGCTTGACCTCGTCGTTGTGAGAGCAGACGACCGTGAACTCGTCCGGGAGGCCAGCGAAGAGATCGGAGTGGTCCTTCACGCTCAGCTTCACCTCCCCGAACTCGGGGACCTTGGCGGGGCCGAGCTCGGAACCGAAATGCTGGCACATGAACTGCATCCCGGCGCATATCCCCAGGATCGGATAGTCCGCCTTGTCGAGGTAATCGCCGTTGAACCCCATCCTGTTGGTGTCGCAGGCGACGCTGGGCGCTCCGCCGGACAGGAGCAGGCCGTCGAGGCCGCGGAGCTCGTCGAACGGGGTGTTGTTGGGGACGATCTTCGTCTCCACGCGCAGGTACTTCAGAACGCGCCATTCGCGGTGGGTCCACTGACCCCCGTTGTCGACGACATACACCTTCATGGGGCGGTGATTCCCCATCTTGGCTTATAATCCTAATGACGGAAGCGGAAGAGCTCTGCAGAAGGATGGTCCCCGCCTCTGTCCGCGGGCAATGTTTTTCACAGTGTCAGGCAATCTCTGTGCTGAGGCTGTAACATGGTCAAGCAGACGGCGGGGAGGGATGCTCTGGGGGATTTCGCCCCCAAATTCGCGGAACTGAACGATGACGTGCTCTTCGGAGAGGTATGGTCGAGGGAGGACAAGCTCTCCCTGCGCGACCGCTCCATCGTCACGGTGACCGCCCTGATGTCCAAGGGTATCCTCGACGAATCCCTGAAGTACCACATCGCCAACGCCAGGAAGAACGGCGTCACCGCCGGCGAGATGGCGGAGATCCTCACGCACGCGGCGTTCTACGCCGGATGGCCGAACGCCTGGGGCGCGTTCAGGTACGCCAAGGAGGTCTACGCCGACGATATCCAGAAGGCCAAGGCCGGGAAGCCCGCCCAGAAGGACTACTCCTATACCCAGGAGGACCTGAGGTACTTCCTGGAGAACATGAAGCCCGGGACGCTGATCAAGCTGAGGTCTCGCATGTGCGTCATCATGAACAGGGTCAGCCGGGAGACCATGGGGCTCTGCATGAAGCTCAACGACGGCTTCAAGACCGCCGACGAGCGCCGCGCCGAGTTCTCCAAGATCGTCGGCTACAAGGTGGACCCCAGGTTCAGGGTCTTCCCGCCGTTCTACTCCGACTTCGGGAAGAACATACACCTCGGGAAGAACGATTTCATCAACACCAGCTGCCACTTCCAGGACCAGGGCGGGATCTACCTCGGCGACCATGTGCTCATCGGCCACTCGGTGACGCTGGCCACCATCAACCATATCCAGGACCCGGCGAAGAGGGGCGACACCGTCTGCTACCCGATCACCATCGGGAACAACGTGTGGATCGGCGCCAACTCCACCGTCGTCGGGGGCGTCACCATCGGCGACGGGGCGATCATCGCCGCCGGCGCGGTGGTCACCAAGGACGTTCCCCCGTACACCGTGTACGGCGGGGTCCCGGCCAAGTTCATCAAGAACGTCGATATGGATGAGGAAGAGCGTCTGCAGCTGAAACCTCAGCCGAAGGATTGAACCGGTCACTGGCCGCCGTCTCTGTATCTTTTCCGATAAAAGGACGATGAACGGGGCCCGCAGAGGGCCCCGGAAATGTTTCCGGACTTCACTCCCACTCGATGGTCGCCGGCGGCTTGCTGGTGATGTCGTAGACCACGCGGTTCACCTGGCTCTTCATCTCGTCGGTGATCCTCGACGAGATCCTCCTGAGGAGGGCTATGGGCAGGGAGGAGAAGTTGGCGGTCATGCCGTCGACAGAGTCCACGGCGCGGACCGCCACGGTGTACCCGTAGGCGCGCCTGTCCCCCTGGACCCCGACCGACCTGGTGGGCAGGAGCACGGCGAAGTACTGCCAGGGGCGGACGGCCTCGCCGCTGCCCACAGACTTCATGATCTCGTCCTCGACGATGAAGCAGGCGTTGCGGACGATCTCCACCTTCTCGGGGGTGACCTCGCCGAGGCACCTGATGGCCAGGGCCGGCCCGGGGAAGGGCTGCCTCTCGGAGGCCTCGACACCGAGCTTCCTGGCCACGGCGCGGACCTCGTCCTTGTAAAGGTCGCGGAGAGGCTCGACGAGGGACATGTTCATGTCCTTCGGGAGACCGCCGACGTTGTGGTGGGACTTGATGGTGTCCCTGACCCCGTCGCCGCTCTCGATCCAGTCCGGGGCGATGGTGCCCTGGAGCAGGTGCGTGGCCCCGAAGTTCTTCGCGTACCTCTCGAAGACCCTGATGAACTTCTCGCCGATGATCTTCCTCTTCTGCTCCGGGTCGGTGACCCCTTTCAGGGCGCCGAAGTACTCGTCGGCGGCACGGGCGACAGCGTAGTTGATGCCCATGTGCTTCATCATGGCCTCGACCTCCTCGGTCTCGCCCTTCCTCATGAGCCCGCTGTCCACATAGACCGCCAGCAGGCGGTCCCCGATGGCCTTCGAGGCGAGAGTGGCGGTGACCATGGAGTCGACCCCTCCGGAGCAGGCGATGATCGCCTTCCCGGGTGCCGGGATCTGCTCCTTGATAGAAGCGATGGCCTCGTCGATGAACTCCTGCTCGTCGAAGAATCCCGACATCACTCCACCTTCCTGGCTTCCTCGGCGACGGCCTCGGAGTCCCTCTCGACCTTGGCGGCCATGGCCTCCCTGTCGTCCTTCAGCTTCTGAGCGAGGGCAGGGTCGGAAAGTGCCAGGATCTCCACGGCAAGGGTAGCGGCGTTGTCGCCGCGGTCCATGCCCACGCAGGCCACGGGGATCCCCGGGGGCATCTGCACGATGCTGAGGAGGGCGTCGTAGTTCAGTGCGCCGCTGGCAGGGACACCGATGACGGGCTTGACCGTGAAGCTGGCGATCACTCCCGGCAGGGCGGCGGAGAGCCCGGCGACGGAGATGAAAACATCCGCGTCGGAACCGGTGACGAGCTTCTCCACCCTTGCGGGCGTGCGGTGCGCCGATGCGACAGCGATATCGTAGGCCACGCCGTATTTCTTGAGGACTTTGATCGCCTTCTCCGCTACTGGGAAATCAGACTTGCTCCCGGTGATGATGAAGACCTTTGACATATGCTGAGAGCACCAGCGACGCAATAGTTAATCATTGCGCGCAGCGGCGCATGGCGTTCAGGGCCTGAACTCCAGCCGGCAGATGTTCATATTCATCGCCCTGTCGAAGAACCGGCACATGAGCCTCATGCCTGCAGGGACGCCTTCGGACTTCAGATCAACGTAACCTCCCAGGTACCTCCTGGACGATACCGATATCCTGTCGGACCAGCCGCCGATCTCCGATACCGGGTCGCTGATGCAGAAATACCCGCTGATATCGCTGATGCCCATGTTCTCCAGCGTCTTCTTCATCAGCAGCCTCTGCCCGGTCCTGCCGACGGTGTCGAAGACCAGGCGCCCGCCGGGGAACGCTTCCAGGAGCCTGAGGACGAGGTCCCTGACCTCCCCGGCCCTGAAATAGTGGAAGACCCCGGCAGCGAACAGGAACACGCCTTCCTCCGGCTCGATCTCCTTTATCCAGGAGGGGTCGCTGAGGTCCGCGGCGATGTTCGTCTCCCTCCCCATGGGCGGGAGCAGTTCGTTCCTTATCCCGATGACATCGGGGCGGTCGATGTTGTACAGCCTCATCTTCCCGTTATCGCCGATCAGCGGCGTCTGATCGAGCCCGCACCCCATGTTCACCACGAATGCCCCCGGATGCAGTTCCAGATAGGCCTTCATCTCCTCCAGGATGTCCCTGGGGCGGAGGATCCCCTCCAGGGCGCCGAACCGCCATGCGGCGGTGCGCTTCTTCTTATCGAGTTCGGCGAAATCATAATCCAGACGGCCGGCCGCGGCGGCCGAGTACGGGTCATCGAGTATCCCGGGGTAAAGCTCGCTCCCCAGCTTCCTCCCGTAGAGAGGGATGATCAGGGTCTCCTGCACAGTGTTCTCGGCGATATGGTATCTCTCCATTCGGTTCACCAGTTCCCGCGATCCCTTTCCGTCCCCTCCGGGCCGCGCGGCCTCTGTGCAGGAGGGGGCGGACAGCGCCCTTCCGGCTGCTCCGAAGGATGTGCAAGCATGCGCGCCGCGGACTCGCGGCGCATTGCCTGCCGGCTGAATACCGTTCTGAGTACTATTAGTTTATCCTAAATCTCGAACGGCAGCGATCAGAAGGTCCCCGGATCATCCGCGCCGATGAGCCAGTCCATCACATTGACGATCTCTATCCCGTTTTCCGTCCCGAGACCCAGACGATCCAAGGTCAAGATGGTCTTAGGGAAATTGTCGCCGACAGACGACAGCGGCCTCAGTTCCCTTTCACGAGCCTCCTGCGGCATCATCGATAGGCAGACCTGGTAATATTCCACCCTGCCGTTCCTCATAGCCGTGAAATCGATCTCTCTGTCGCGGTAACTCCCTACATGTACAGTATACCCCCGCCTCAGCAGTTCCAGGTACACAGTGTTCTCCAGCGGGCGGCTGATATCGGTGCCTTCGGCCCCTATGAGAGCGGCATTGCGCAGGCCGAGATCGGAGGCATAGAACTTCGCATTCGTCTTCAGTATCCTCTTGCCGATGATGTCATAACGTTCGGCACGGCGGAACAGGAATGCCTCCTCGAGCTTTCCGACATAACGGTTTACTGTGACCGGCCCAATGCCGATGGCTTTGGCAATCATATCCGTGTTCGTGATATTGCCGATATTGCTGTACAGGAATCTCGCTATGGCGCGGAGAGTGTTGGCATCTCCTGTGCCTAGGCGCGCGAGAACGTCGTCTACAAGCACGGTATTGAATATCCCTGTGAGCTGCGCACGGCAGAATTCCTCGCCGCGGGATGGGTCGACCTCGGGGAGCGCTCCGAAACGCAGGTATTCGGAGAACCTGCGTTCATTGTCGCCAGGATGCAGTTCCAGGTATTCCGGGAACGAAAACGGAAGGATCGCTATTTCCACAAACCTGCCGGCGATGTGCGTGGCGAGTTCGGATGACAGCAGTTTAGAGTTGGAACCTGTTATATACACATCGCAGCGGCCGGTGTTGATCAGATGGGATACGGACTTCTCCCACCCCGCGACGTTCTGAATCTCATCGAGGAATACGTATTTCCTGCCGCTCTTGCCGATCCTTTCCAAAAGCGCACGGTCCAATTCATCTGAGGTGCCTACATCTCTGAATTCGAAAGTCTCGAAGTTCATCTTGATGATGTCCTTCGGATCGGTACCGCCGGAGATCAGATCGGAGATATACTGGTCCAGCAGCGTAGATTTGCCGACGCGCCTCATGCCTGTGACGACCTTGACGACATCGGTCAGGTCCTTTCCTGACCTGAGCCTGTCCAGATATCTTTCCCTGATGACCTCCTTCTGCATACGGGGTATGATGCGATTTCAATTGAAAAAGTTTTCATTGATGAAAACATTTCCGATGAATTTGAATTTGTTTTTATTGATGAAAGAATTTTACGTGAAATATGTCTTCTGCAATGCCCTTCCGGAAGAAATGGGATGCATGCATACGCTCCGAAAATTCACAGCCCGAACGCTGCGAAATCAGAGCGCTCAGTCATCAAGACCCAGACATCTAGCAGGCGGACATTTGCAGCAAGAATCCGTTCCCATTCATGGGCTGCATAGTCCGACAGAGCCGGACCCGCGATGAAGAGCAGAACGCTCGAGAACAGGAGAAAAATTCAAAGAAAGGAAGGGGACCGGCCCGGAGGCCGGGCCCCGCTGAATCGGTTCAGCTTTTGAGAAGTGCGACCAGGAAGATCCCGACAGCGATCAGCGCGCCGATGAGGATTCCGATCAGGTTGACAAGGGCATCGTAGAAGACATCCCAAGCCGCCACATCGCAGAAGGGCTCGACATCGCTCCAAGCAATCATGTAGAGCCATGCGAAGCCGATGATGAGGCCCGCAAGGGTGAGGATGATGCCGTACGCCTTGTTCTTGCCTTTCCCGAAGTACGCGGAGAAGATGCCCGCCGCAATGGCCACCACGGCGAACGCGATGACGATCACCGTGATGAATTCCCAGATGGTCCAATCCATAATTCAGCCTCCGATTCAGAGGATGCCCGCGGGCACCCGAATGTACGGATGATGCAGGTTTACCATAAAAAGGTTTATGGGTTTGTCCAACAGACCAGCCTGACAGTCTGACAGGGCCCGCACGTATGCCTCCGGCAGCGCCGGACGGGAGCGGGACAGCCCCTGCTGGATGGTCATGGATTACCCATCCCAGTCGCTCTTCGAATTTCGAAGAAATTGGATTTGCTTAATATATCGGAAGAGTGTTCATAATTAAACGAATCCGATATATTCAAATAGAAGGGCATCATATGCCTAAATATAGGGTTTTTGGAGGTTTCATGAATTTTTCGGGCACAGTCCAAGGCGTGAACTCCGAGGGGCGCATCATCGCCAGATGCGAGGAAGCTCCCGACATCGGCTCCCGCGTGACGGATTCCCGGAAGAGGATAGTGGGGACGGTCAAACGCGTGTTCGGCCCGGTCGACGGGCCGTACGCATCGATCGCTCCTGCGGCCGACATACCCAGAGAAACATTCGCCGAGGGCGCCAAGCTGTACTTCGGCGGCACAGATCCGAGGAGAAGAAATGCCAAAAAACAGAGAAGAGACCGAGGAAATCAAAGTCTGTCCCGAGTGCGGAAGCCACCATCTGGTGCGCGACTACGAGAGGGGAGAACTGGTATGCGAGGACTGCGGTCTCGTGCTCGATGACCAGTTCATCGACCAGGGGCCCGAGTGGAGGGCCTTCGACGTGGAGCAGGGAGAGAAAAGGGCCCGTACCGGGTCCCCCATGACCTACACCATCCACGACAAGGGTCTGTCGACTGAGATCTCCTGGAAGAACAAGGACAGTTACGGCAAGAGCATCCCCACCAGGAACCGTGCCCAGCTGTACAGGCTGAGGAAATGGCAGCGCAGGATCCGCGTCTCGAACGCGACCGAGAGGAACCTCGCTTACGCCCTCTCCGAGCTCGACAGGATGGCGTCCGCCATGGGCCTCCCCAGGAACGTCAGGGAGACCGCCGCCATGATCTACAGGAAAGCGGTCAACAAGAACCTCATCAGGGGAAGGTCCATCGAGGGCGTCGTCGCAGCATCCCTCTACGCCGCCTGCAGGCAGTGCGGGGTCCCCAGGACGCTCGACGAGGTCGCCGGCTCCTCCAGGGTCGGAAGGAAGGAGATCGGGAGGACCTACAGGTTCATGACCAGGGAGCTCAAGCTCAAGCTCATGCCCACCAAGCCCCAGGACTATGTCCAGAGGTTCTGCTCCGAGCTCAAGCTGAGCGGAGAAGTGCAGACCAAGGCCGCCGATATCCTCAAGGACGCCTCCGAGAAGGAGCTCACCTCCGGGAGAGGACCGACCGGGGTCGCCGCCGCGGCCATCTACATCTCCTCGATCCTGTGCAACGAGCGCAGGACCCAGAGGGAGGTGGCCGATGTCGCCGGCGTGACCGAGGTCACCATCAGGAACAGGTACAAGGAGCTCACCGAGAAGCTCGGCATCGAGATCCAGCTCTGAAACCCCTCCCCCCTCAGCCCAGAGGGGCTCCGGCCGCTGTGCCAGCAGTTCAGCGGCATCCGGCCGGGCATCGTTTTCTATCCCTTCCGCCATGGCGCACGCATGCACGGGGAAGGCTGCATCATCTGTGGGAAGGAGCTCATTTATTCGACGGAGGAGAGGGACGCCGTCTGCTCGATATGCGGGAAGAAGACGAGAACGTCCATATGGTGCCCGGAAGGCCATTATGTGTGCGACGACTGCTGCCGCGCACCTTCCCGGGCGGCCGTCGTCAGGGCCTGCCTGGAATCGGAAGAGAAGGACCCGGTAAAGCTGGCGGAGTCGATCATGCACAATCCGTCGGTCTGCATGCACGGGCCGGAGCACCACATACTGGACGCCTGCGCCCTAGCGGCCGCCTACAGGAACTGCGGAGGGAAGATAGACCTGGAGAGCGCGCTCAGGGAGCTGGTATCCAGGATGTCGGCCGTCCCGGGAGGGGTCTGCGGGAGGTACGGCTGCTGCGGGTCCGCCGTCGCCTGCGGCGCGTTCGTCAGCACCGTCACCGGCACCACCCCTCTCAGCGGGAGCACCTGGGCGCTGGCCAACCGCATGACGTCGGAATGCCTCGCGGCGGTCGGAAGCATCGGAGGACCCAGATGCTGCAAGAGGGACTCCTTCCTCAGCCTCGGCGCGGCCGCCCGCTTCATCACGGAGAACATGGGGGTCCCCATGCCCTCGTCGGTCCCCGTATGCATGTTCAGCGCGAGGAACGCCCAGTGCCTGGGCGAGGCCTGCCCGTTCAATCCGGGGCACGGACGCAGGCGAACGAACCCGCAGGGTGGGTTTTATCTAGATACCCAGATATTAGGGGGGCAGTGATACCATGGGACTGAGTGACAAGTTCAAAAGCGCTCTGAACAAGACCGTGGATAAGCTCGACGACACCATCGAACGCGCCGGCGAGGACGACAAGGCCCACATCGACAGGTACGTCAAGGACCTGGGGCTCTCGAACAAGACGAAGGACGCCGCCCAGGACCTCCTCGCCAAGGCCTCCGCGAAGGACGCCGACGGCAAGGAGCTCGTGTACAGCGGCAGGAACAGGGCCGGCGCCTGCGTCTACATCGCCGCCAAGCAGAACGGCGAAGCGAAATCCCTCGAGGACGTCGCCCGCGTAGCCCACACCGTCCAGTCCGAGCTCAGGAAGTACTGTCTCGACGTCAAGGACAAGCTGAAGATCGATGTCGAGATCGAGGCCGAGTCCTCCGCCGCGAAGACGGAAGAGAAGAAGGAGCGAGACTAAACCATTTCCCGGGGCCTTCGGGCCCTGTTTTTCTCAGCCAAGAGGCATATCGCATGAAGGGGGCGCCTGTGCGCATCATCGAACCGTCCGAGAGGACCGCTTTCGCGTACCGCATAGAGGGAGGCATGGACGCCCGCGACCTCGACGAGATCGAGGCCATGGACTCCGGGTACGTGACCGGCGAGAACTGGCCGTCGATCGTCTCGGAATCGGTGGACGTCAGGCACCGCATGAGGTACATGCGCGGCCGCTCGCTCGGCTTCCGCTACCTGGGGACCGTGGATCCGGATTACTGGAGGTTCCTGCGGGGCATCGACCCCGACCTGCCGCCCATCGCGGCCTGGATGTGCTCCGAGTTCTACCTCAACGGCACCGAGAGGGTATCGGACATCCTGGAGAACCTGGAGCAGGTCAACCCCCTGAGATACTCCAAGCCGCGTGCGAACGGGACTTACCGCAGGAAAGTCCGGGACATGATGGAACGTTCCGCCGGGGATGCGGGCCTCGGGCAGGTGGCGGGGGACGGCCTCCTTGACGACCTCGCCCTCGAGCGCGTGCCGGTGGGCAGGTTCGGATCCACGGAGATCGAGGAGATCGGCGGAGGGGCATACTCGATGAGGTTGGTCCTCTCGGTTCGCTACATCGGCCGTCTGAAGCCGCCGGGGACGGTCTGACATCATACCCGCGGTCAAGGTTTGAACCATTTGAACTGAAGGTAGCGGACGACATCCCCGACCCTGCAGAAGAGGATCTCCTTCCTCACACCGCCCGAGAGGCGAACAGTCCTGGAAATCTCCGGCCACATGGCCACCTTGGAATCCTGGAAAGCGTGGACGAGATAACGCGCATGGCATTCGTCCGGGGACCCCTCATAGACGCGGAAATGCGTCCCGTACTTGAACCCGGTCTTCACGATCAGCCCGCGGGACCGGAGGTCCTCGTAGGCCCTCAGGCGCAGCCCGAACTCGTTCTGGCTCTTGCGGCCGATGGACTTGATGTCATCGGCTGAGAGGACCTCCCCCTTGCGGTCGCGGACCGTCAGGCCGCCGTTCTTAACGAGATAGCATCCCTCGATAAGGGAGAGCTGCAGGACCCCCTGCATGCCCTTCCCATAGAATGAATCAGCATAGAGCGCAGCCCCCTGTTCCGTGTCGAAGACGAATATCCTGTCCCCGACGATAGTCCCGGATACCCCGGGAGCGGGCTTCCCGAGGACCTTCCCGCGGGGGTCCGTCTCCGACATCTTGTAGTAGGTAACGTCGCCCTCTTCGTCGACGACCCCGTAGAGGAGCTCCTTGCCGCGGTCCTTGGTCTGCTCCGCCTCGTCGGCGGAGAGACCGAAATCGACGGCATCCCTCTCCGATACTGCGCAGACGAGGTAAGCGGGAGACGCTGCCGACGGCTGCTCCCCGCGGGCGTAGACGCGGAGGTCGAAGCCGCCGGACTCGGGCTTCACGATGAAACCCCTCTCCCTGAGGTCTTTGTAAACCTGGTACTTGGCCACGAAACCGGGAGTGTGCGCGGAGGCGTACTCGAAGAGCTTCGGGAAATCGACCTTCCTCTTCCCAGATACGACCTCCAGCCTCTCCGCCTGCACCAGGAAGGCGGCCTCGACCAGGTCGAGTTCGAGGAACCCTCCGCTCATCGGGTAGCCGAAGCAGCCCTTGGAGTAGGTCTGGCTCGCTTCCCTGACGTCGCGGATGAAAACAGAACACCCTTCGAGAACGCCCGGCATGATGCGGCCCCATGATGTCCGGCGGATAAAGTTTGTTCGATTGAAGTCTCGGACAATCGCCTGAACAGCCTGTTATGAACGATCGCGGCCATCGGATGCGTATGGAATATGCATCCGCTTTCCCGGAAGGAATGGAACCGGGAGGGGAAACCCCTCCCGAAAAGTATCACTCCATCCCAGACTTCGGGAGGGTCCCCTCGAGGGCCTGCTCATAGCCGTAAAGGTCGAGGAGGCCGTGCCCGGAGAGGTTGAAGACGATGGTCTTGGCCTCGTTCTTCTCCTTGCATTCGAGCGCCTTGTCGATGGCGCACTTGACCGCATGGCAGGATTCCGGCGCGGGGATGATGCCCTCGGTCCTGGCGAAGGTTATGCCGGCCGCGAAGGTCTCGGTCTGGTCGTAAGATACCGCGGAGATCCTGTGCTGGTCGAAGGCCGCGGAGACCAGCGGCGACATGCCGTGGTACCTCAGGCCGCCGGCGTGGATCGCGGGCGGGATGTACTGGCTGCCCAGGGTGTACATCATCATCATGGGGGTCAGGCCGGCGGTGTCCCCGTAGTCGTACTTGAACTCCCCGCGGGTGAGGGACGGGGCCGCTTTGGGTTCGACGGCGATGATCTCGCAGTCCTTGTGCTTGCCCTGCATCTTCTCGCGCAGGAACGGGAAGGTGAAACCGGCGAAGTTGCTTCCGCCGCCGACGCAGGCGATCATGTAGTCCGGCTCGATCTCGCCGATGGCGAACTGCTGCAGGGCCTCCTCGCCGATGACGGTCTGGTGGAGCATGACATGGTTCATGACGCTGCCCAGGGCATAGCAGGTGTGCTCGTCCTTGGCGGCCATCTCGCAGGCCTCGGAGATGGCGATGCCCAGGGACCCGGAGGTCTCGGGGTGCTCCTTGAGGACCTTCCTCCCGAACTCGGTATACTCCGAGGGAGAAGCGTAGACCGTCGCGCCGTAGGTGTTGATGATGGTCTTTCTCAGCGGTTTCGCCATGTAGCTCCCTTTCACCATGAAGATGGTGCTCTTGATGTCGAAGAGGTTGGACACCATGGCGAGGGCGGTCCCCCACTGGCCCGCACCGGTCTCGGTGGTGAGGGTGTGTATCCCCGACTCGGCATTGTAATATGCCTGAGCGAGGGCAGTGTTCCCCTTGTGGGACCCCAGAGGGCTCATGTCCTCTCTTTTGAAGTAAATCTTAGCAGGAGTCTTGAGGTATTTCTCCAGCCGGTATGCGCGCTGGAGGGGGGAGGGGCGGTTGAGGGAGATCAGGGCGTCCCTTACCTCCTCAGGGATGTCGATGTACCTCTCCTTGGAGAGCTCCTGCTTGATGATGGGGTCGCAGAAGATCGCTTTGAACTCCTCGGCCTTGACCGGTTCTTTCGTGACCGGGTTGATCATCGGCTTGAGGTTTGGCAGGTCCGCTGCCATGTTGTACCATTTCTTCGGGATGTCCTCAGGATTGAGGCCGATTCTCGCGTCCTTGGGAATTGCCATGGTGCACCCGAGTGCGCTGATTATGTTTAATGATTCGCCTCAAAACTGCAATAGTGTATGTAAACATACATCAAAGTACTGATGTTCATCTCATCGTATCGGAAAGGCAGGAAGGCACGGACGTCCGCGGAGAACGGACGGCGGCCCGGAGACCGGACCCTGCAAAAATCCCATTATAATAAACTAAAATGGTTATTTGTTATCGTTTTCAATCATTTATGAACAGAAGAAGAACCGGAAATAAACAAAGTTATTTATAGAAGTTCTGTACTATACAACCATTAGTTGTAAACCGAGAGAGAACAACTAGGAACAGAGCGAGTGATTGAAATGGCCGACATGGACACCATCCTTTCCATCGTGGAGAACCCGACCCGGAGGAAGATACTTCAGGCTGTGGTCAGGGAACCCCATTACCCCCTGCAGCTTTCCAAAGAACTTGGAATAAGCCAGCAGGCGGTCGTGAAGAACCTCAACCTGATGGAGAGGGAAGGCCTCGTCGAGAGCTATCATCAGAGCAGCGACAGAGGGCCGGACAGGATCTTCTACAGACCCAGTTCGGAATTCAGCATCACCATAGACATGCGCAACAGCATGTTCGAGGTGAGGATGATCCCGACCGGGAACACGAAGAGCCAGGCATCAAAGGATAAGGCCCCTGCTCAGCCGGCGAAGACTCATGACGAGAGGCGCCTGGAATCGGTCCGTGCGGACATCTCGGCCATCGACAGGCAGCTCAACGAGTTCGACAGGAAAAGGTGCCAGCTGGTCCAGCAGAGGAACGACCTCATAGATTCGTTCCTGGCCGAGACCGACATACGGAACCTCGACTACGAGCACCGGCAGCTGCTCTACGATATGCTGAACAGGCCTAACTGGAGCGCCGGGGACATCTCCCGGAACCTCGGTTTCAATGAGAGCACAGTGTCCGAGATGATCTCGGACATCATGAAAATGGTAAGAATGGAGTGATTGAAATGGCAGCTAACGACAGGGCGATCAAGGTCGCCGAGCTGAAGCCCGGTGAAGCGGGCAAAGGCGTCGCGCGGCTAGATCCGGCCCTGATGGGCATACTGGGCATCAAGGTCGGCGACATAGCCATCGTTACCGGAACGAAGAGGACGGCGGTGAAGATCCTCAGGGGAGCCCCCGAGGACGAGAACCGCGGCATCATCAGGCTGGACGGCTCGACCCGCAGGAACGCGGGCGTGTCGATCGACGAGAGGGTCGATGTCAAGAAGGCGGAGACCAAAGAGGCCGAGAAGATCACCTTCGCCCCCACCGACGAGCTCAGGCTCCAGGGCGGGGAGGAGTACCTTGCGCAGGTGCTCGAGGGCAGGGCGTTCGCCAAAGGCGATGTGCTGTCCCTGAACATCATGGGCAACAAGATGGACCTCGTGGTCACGTCCTTCGGCCCGGCCGCCGAGGCAGCCCTGATGGGCCCCTCGACCAAGGTGAAGATCAGCGACAAGCCGGTCTCCAAGGAGAGCATGGACATCCCGAAGGTGTCCTACGATGATGTCGGAGGCCTCGGCCCGGCCATCGCCCAGATAAGGGAGATGATCGAGCTGCCGCTCAAGCATCCTGAGCTCTTCAAGAGGCTGGGCGTCGAAGCGCCCAAAGGCGTGCTCCTGCACGGTCCGCCCGGAACCGGGAAGACCATGCTGGCAAAGGCAGTGGCCGGCGAGACGAGCTCCAACTTCATCTCGCTCAGCGGCCCTGAGATCATGAGCAAGTTCTACGGCGAGTCCGAGGGCAAGCTCAGGGAGATCTTCAAGAACGCCGAGGAGAACGCGCCGAGCATCATCTTCATCGATGAGATCGACTCGATCGCTCCGAAGAGGAGCGAGGTCCAGGGCGAGGAGGAGAGGCGTATAGTCGCCCAGCTCCTGACCGTCATGGACGGGCTGAACTCCCGCGGCAAGGTGGTGGTCATCGGTGCGACCAACAGGCCGAACGCGATCGACGAGGCGCTCAGGCGTCCCGGCAGGTTCGACCGTGAGATCGAGATCGGCGTGCCCGACGAGCACGGAAGGCTGGAGATCCTCCAGATCCATACCCGCGGCATGCCTCTCGACAAGACGGTCGACCTCAAGGAGATCGCCGAGAAGACCCACGGATACGTGGGCGCTGACCTGGCAGCGCTCTGCAGGGAGGCCGCCATGGCCGCCCTGAGGAGGGTGCTGCCCGACGTCAACGTCGAGGAGGAGACCATCCCCACCGAGGTGCTCAACAAGATCAACGTCACCCGCGACGACTTCATGAACGCGATGAAGGGCCTGCAGCCCTCCACCATGAGGGAGGTCCTCATCGAGAAGCCGAACGTGAGGTGGGAGGACATAGGAGCGCTGGATGACGCGAAGCAGGAGCTGAAGGAAGCGGTCGAATGGCCGCTGAAGTACGGCAAGGTGTTCGCTCACATGAACGCCAAGCCTCCGAAGGGCATCCTGCTCTACGGCCCGCCCGGCACCGGGAAGACCATGCTGGCAAAGGCCGTCGCCACCGAGTCCGAGGCGAACTTCATCTCCGTGAAGGGACCCGAGTTCCTCAACAAGTGGGTCGGCGAGTCCGAGAAGGCCGTGAGGGAGACGTTCAGGAAGGCCAGGCAGGCCTCCCCGTGCGTCATCTTCATGGACGAGATCGACTCGATCGTGCCCGTGAGAGGGACCGGAGGGGACTCGAACGTCACCGAGCGCGTGGTGTCCCAGATGCTGACCGAGATGGACGGGCTGGAACCGATGAACGACGTCGTCGTGATCGCCGCCACCAACAGGCCGGACATGATAGATCCGGCCCTGCTGAGGCCCGGCAGATTCGACAAGTCGATCTACGTCGGACCGCCCGACAAGGCCTCCAGGAAGGCCATCTTCGGCATCCACACCCGCGGCAAGCCCCTCGCCGACGACGTCGACCTCGACGCCCTGGCCGAGCAGACCGAAGGCTGCACCGGAGCCGATATCGGCGCGATCTGCAACGAGGCGGTCATGACCGCCGTGAGGCGCCTTGTCTCCAAGGGCAAGGAGCCGACCGACGATGACATCGCCGCCTGCAAGGTCACGCAGGACGACTTCGTCAAGGCCGTCGGGAAGTTCGGCCCCAAGGCGGCCGAGCGCCTGAAGGCGTACGGCGACCTCGGGAAGGTCCCCCGGGACCGATCCCCGGGCGAATAAACAATTTAAAACAGCCCCGGCCCCCTGTGCAGGGGGGCCAAGACATCAGAATACCCAGACAGGAGAATTGAGGTGATTAGAATGACAGACTATGATGACAGTATGAATGACATGTGGGCTGACTTCGGCCGCCTCTTCGAGAACGACTTCGAGGACATGAACAGAAGGCTCAACAGGATGTTCGACTCCCTGAAGAGCGCCCCCGGCGTCAAGACCTACGGGTACACGATGTACCAGGGGCCCGACGGGGTGCCCCACTACCAGGAGTTCGGCAACACCTCCGGGGACCGCGGGCTGATCGGCAGCACGCCCTTCGGAATGATAGCCGAGCCTCTCACCGACGTCGTAGAGGACAACGGGGTGGTACGCGCCACTGCGGAGATCCCCGGCGTCGACAAGAAGGACATCAAGCTCGACGGGACCGCGAACAGCCTGACTATATCGGTGGACACCCCCAAGAGGAAGTTCACCAAGACCCTCGCCATGCCGTGCGACGTGGACATCGCGTCCGCGAAGGCGACGTACAACAACGGCATCCTGGAGGTCGAGCTCAAGCCGGTGAAGCCGGCGGAGATCACGCGGCATATCGAAGTCCAGTGATCGCAGTCGGGGCCCGAATAAGGCCCCGTTTAATGCCGGGAAGGCGGCCGTCCGTACCTCCATCGGCCGCCCCCGTTCCCCAGGCTCCCGGCATCATTGTTTTATTGCCGCATCTGCGTCAAGGACGCGTGCTCGGCATCAGAAGGAACAAGGACCAATCGCAGTGCCCTGCAGACCAAGGTTTCACGGTCCCGGGGCTGGTTTCCCTCTCCAGGCAGGAATATTCGGACAGCAGCGGGCGCCATGTGCGCTACCGCATGCGGATATCATCGGTCAGCGGCACGACCAACGACCGTCCGGGCTCCGCCAGGGCGATCCTCGGCGGGGACCTCGTCATGGTCGACATGGTCCTCCAGAGGTCCGGCCGCCTGGGTATCATGATCGACATCTCCCCCGGCGCCGTCCGCATAACCTCCGATTCGATGCTCAAGAGCATAGCGGAGACCGTCCCGCTCCCGGTCAGGGTGCGGCCGGAGCCCGTGTCCCTGAGGATCGCCGAGGGCACGCTGTCCCTCGCTCTCAGAGCGGAAGGGCCCCTGGATCAACAATGAACCTCTCCGACTGAACAATCGCTTTATAGAAGGATAAACATCGTTTTATATCATGAACAGAGAGGACATGATCAACACGACGCGCGCCATCCTGGCGAAGGCCGGGTTCGACGTGTCGTCCGCAATCAGCATCAGGAGCATCTGCTTCGACGTAGTCGGACGCAGGGGCAGCACCCTCCTGATCATCAAGGTCCTCAGCAACGTCGACGCGTTCTCCCGCGAGAACGCGAACGAGATGAAGATCATGTCGAACGCTCTCGACGCCTCCCCCATGATCATCGGGGAGACCTCCAGCTCGGGGAAGCTGGAGAAGGGCATCATCTACACGAGGTTCAAGATCCCCATCATCTCCAACGAGACCCTCGCGGACCAGCTCCTCGAGGAGGTGCCCCCGTTTATATTCGCCGCCCCCGGCGGGCTGTACGTGAAGATAGACAGCGACACCCTGAGGGAGCTGCGCGAGGAGCGGGGCATATCCCTGGGGACCCTGGCCGAGACCGCCGGAGTGTCCAGGCGCACGATCCAGATGTACGAGAACGGGATGGGCGCCATGATCGATGCGGCCCTCCGCCTGGAGGAGTTCCTCGGCACCGACATCATCGAGCCTCTGGACCCCTTCACCTACGCCAAGGACGAGAAGGTCGAGGCCAAGGAGGTCAAGGGGGCCGGCAGCAAGACCGGTTCCGACCAGCTCGACCGGCTCGTCAACATCGGGTTCTCCATCACCCCGATCGTCAGGGGGCCGTTCGATGCCATCACCCGCGACTCGGACAGCAACACCGTCCTCCTCACGGGCGTCGGCGACGAAGAGAGCAAGCTGATCCAGAAGGCCCTTATCGTGTCGGAGCTCTCGAACCTCTCGCACAGGCATTCGGTCGTCATCGTCCGCAAGAAGCCGGAGCACGAGAGGATCCGCAGCACCGCCCTGGTCACCGACGACGAGCTCAAGAAGATAGACGACAAGGACCAGCTGACCGACATCGTCCTCAGCCGGAGCACCAAGAAATGAACTCGCCTCTGCGCCTGAGCATCGGGAACTGCACGGTGGACGTCCTGCCTGTCGTCAACGGCCTCCTCTCCGAGGCCGATGTCGTCAGGGCCAACTACCCGGGGCATGAGGCATACGGGGCCTCGATGAGCATCGAAGGATTGGACGCCCTCGCCAAAAGGAAGGAGATCGGCACCGACGAGGTCCCGGTGTCCGAGCTCGACATCGTCTATGCGAAGAAGATGTCCCGCTTCGGGGAGATACAGGTGCCGTCGCCCGCCTTCTGCGAGCTCGTGGACCTCTGCAGGTCGGACGGCAAGACCGTTATCCCCCTCGACATGAGCGATTACGATTACGATACCGCGTACATGCAGTGCGTCAGGGTGACCGAGTTCACCTCCGAGCACCGCCTGGCCAAGAATGGGATGAAGAAGGCCATGGACGCCCCCGACCCGCACGCCCTCGCGGCCATGTGGGACGACCACATCTCGTCCATAAGGGGATATTCGAAGCTCAGCCACAGGCGGGAGGAGCACATCGCCCGCGAGATCGCCGACACCGCGAACTACCGCAGGAGCCTGCTGGCCGTGGTGGAGACGGAACGCGCAGAAGGGGTCGTTTCCCTGCTGAGGTCCGATTATGGAGCAAAATAACTGCAGATACTGCAATTATTATGCGTCCAAAGGCGCTAAATACTGCCCGAGATGCGGGAGGGACCTTTCCGGCATGAGCATTTCCGGGTGTCCCAGATGCGCCGATCAGGCCGCGGCGGGCGCCAGGTACTGCAGGTACTGCGGGAACTACCTCGGAGAAGGAAGAACACAGCCGTACCCGTCCGGGATGCAGGATGGGCCGGAGCACCCGTTCATGAGGAGCACCGTCACCGCGGTGACCCTCCTTTTCATCCTGCTCTGCACGGCGTCCCTGATCGTCTACACCGTCCACGTAGGAGACGTCCTGGGCATAGCCGACCGCTACTCGTACAGCATCTACGTCCCCCTCGGCCTCGTGAATGCCTTCTCGATCCCCCTCAGAGGGAACGCCTTCAGGGCGTACATCCTGATCGCCTACGTCTTATTCGCCCTGTTCCTGGTATATGCGGTCATATCCTATCAGAGGACGGCCGGGAAGTACGGCACGTCGTCCGACCGCACGGAGCACAGCGGGCTCTCGGCCGCCGCTTCCTGCCTGAGTGTCTCCCTCTTCCTGTCGATAGTGTACCTCTTGCTCATGTCCTCGGCGGGAGCGGACGCAGACTCGTCATGGATGGACGATTTCCGCGTCTGGGACCTCAACGCCCTGCTGTTCATGGCCGGACTGAACGAGGAACTGGCGTTCAGGCTCGTATGGATCGGGATCCCGATGGCGCTGCTCGGGTTCCTGTGGAAGAAGGACCGTCGTTCCCTGCAGTACCTCATGGGCGGGTTCGGCATGTCCAAGGCGGCCCTGGCATTCATCATAATATCATCGACCATATTCGGTCTGGCACATTACGACGGATGGGGCTGGGTGAAGATCATCGATGCCGCGGCCGGCGGGATCATCTTCGGATATCTGTACACGGAATACGGCCTTTATGCAAGCGTGCTCGCCCATTTCCTGAACGATACGGTCACCGTCTTCGCCGGGGGCGTCCTCGGGGAACTGGCACTCATGGCGGCAGGGGCCGTCATCCTCGTCTACTGGCTCGTGAAGCCGAACAGGGAACTGCTCGACCTGAAGGGCATGCCGGACATGACGGAGAGCCTTCCCCCGATGAAGGACCAATGGGGAAGGCACTGACCCAGATAAGCAAACGGAGATCAGAACGCCTTGGTGATCATGTCCCTGAGGCGCTTCTGGGACTCCACGGCCGACTCCAGGTTCCTGGACTCGATGATGTACCTTCCCTTGTAGAACGACAGCTTCTTCATGACCGCCGGGAAATCGATGGAACCGTCGCCGATGGTGAGGTGCTCGTCCCTCTTCCCGTTGTTGTCATGAATGTGGACATTGACTATCCTGTCCCTGAAGGCATCGATCATGGCGTCCAGCTGGCCCGAGGTATTGGCATGCCCGACGTCCAGGCATATCCCCAGGTCCGTCCCGGCCACGATATCCTCGAGTTCCGACGCCTTTACGCCCAGCATAACCGGTAAATCCGGCATGTTCTCGATGGCCAGGCGCACGCCGTACTCTGTCTGGGCGCGGTCGAGGAGGCGCATGGTGTCCTTGGACGCCCGGATCGATTTCTCGCGCATGTCCGTCATGGCGAGGTTGACGATCCCCGGATGGACGGTTATGCATTGGGCCCCGAACTCCACGGCGGCCTCCATCTCCGACATGAACTCCATGCATGATGCTTCCCTCATGCGGTCGTTGAGGGCGGCGGCGTTGGTATCCGCTATCGCCGAGTGAACAGTGAAGGTCATGCCGTTCGCCTCCCCTGTGCCCAGAAGGCCGGATATCTTCTGGACGACGTGCTTGTACTCCGAGAATATCTCCCAGTGGGAGAACTCCGCCGATATCTTGGCCAGGCAGGGCTGGAAATCCTCCTTGCCGAAGTCAGGGCAGGAAACTCCTATGACGGTCAGCAGCTCACCTCCTCACCGTTGACGGTAACAGGCGCCACCCGGTCGATGAGCGCATCGAGGTCCTCGTCCTCCACCGTGACGTCGATGGTGCCGAGGACGGTGCGATAGTCCACGAAGGACACCTTGCCGACGGTAGCGACCTGCTTGTTCAGCCTGATGGTCGCAACGGTATGCCCCCTGCGCTCGCCTTTGAGGAACTGGGAACGGGCGGTATCGAGGATCCTCTGCTCGCGGATCTTCTGGGAGAAGCGCACCAGGTCGGCAGGGCCCGAGAGGACCCCGTCGGCGAGGGCCAGCTCGGCCGTGGGGAAGAGGTTGAGCACAGCGGCCCTGACCTTATCAGGGTCCTCGCTCGGATAGACAGGGCAGGATACCGTCACTCTAGCCATGGTCTCGGAATCGGCGGGCAGGTATTAATTGGATTTGCAGAATAAGTGCCAGAATCAGCCCGCTGCAATGTTCCGCTGGTCGCAACCCCATCACTATATAACCCCGTTGCGATAGCCTCGGTCAATGAAGGACGATATACTCGACGCGGCATCTAGGAGGAAACTGTTCCTCTCGCCCGACGCTCTCGAGATAATCGATTCGAACGGCTACCCCATGGAGATGGTCAACACCATGCTCAATGCGATGGCCGGGAACAAGATGTTCGTCACCAAGGAGGATGTCATCGACTTCCTGAACGGCGACAAGGCCCTCTTCGAGAAGGAGAAGACCGCCAAGCCCCGCAACAAACGGGACCTGGACATAGAGGTCGTGCCCGGATCGGACATCACCGGGAACTCGACCTGCGAAGGGACCATCCAGGATTTCACGGCCTACTTCCGCAGCAGGTACAACCTGCTCAAGCGCATAATCTCGAGCCACAAGGACTTCACGATGTCCACCAGCATCGCTCATGCGATGCAGTTCGACCGCCAGGTCAACATCGTCGGGATGGTGTACGAGGTGCGCCAGAGCCAGAAAGGCCATACTATCCTGACGGTCGAGGACGAGACCGGGACCTGTAACGTCCTCATAAAAAAGGACTCCCCCTACGCTGATAACATCTACATCAACGACGAGGTCATCGGGATAACCGGGAAGAAGATGGAGCGCGGCACCCTCTTCGTCGCCGACAAGGTCGTCCGCCCGGACATCTCCAAGAGGCACACCTGGGAGGTCAGCGATTCCACGTCGTCGGTGGCCTTCCTCAGCGACATCCACATCGGCTCGAAGGAGTTCCTGAAAACGAGCTGGGAAAGGATGATCTCCTGGCTCAAAGCGAACGCTTACGACATGGGCCTGAACTACATCGTGATGCCCGGCGACGTCGTGGACGGCATCGGCGCGTATCCGGGGCAGGAAGCGGACCTGGAGATAGACGACATCTACCGCCAGTACGAGACCCTCGCCGAGTATGTGAAAGAGATACCTGATGACATCAAGATCATCCTCCACCCCGGCAACCATGACGCCTGCAGGCTCGCCGAGCCCCAGCCGGCGATATCCGAGATGTACGCCCACGGGTTCGATTCCAATGTCACCCTCACCGGCAACCCCATAAGGCTGAAGATCGAGGGCAGGAAGGTCACTTCCTACCACGGCAAGAGCATCGATGATTTCATCTCCGCCGTGCGCGGGATGTCCTACGACGACCCCCTCGCCGTCATGAGGGAGATGGCCCTGAGAAGGCACCTTGCGCCCATGTACGGCATGAGGAACGCCCTTGCGCCCGAGAAGAAGGACTACCTCGTTATGGAGGAGGAGCCCGACATCTTCGTGTCCGGGCATGTCCACGGCGCCGGCACCATGGAGTACCACGGGGTCAAGATGATCAATGCCAGCACATGGCAGGCCCAGACGGATTACCAGGCCATGCACAACTTCAACCCCGACCCCTGCATCATGCCGATCGTCGACCTGGGCACCGGCAGGGTCGTCATGAAGAACTTCATGAAGTGATTGCCGCCGCGGCCTGACGATCTATAAAAAGAAAGAACGGGGTCGAAGGCCCCGAAAGGGGTTTCAGAAGAGCAGCTGCTCTGCAAGGATCCAGATGATGATGAAGGCCCCAAGCATGAGCATTCCGTAAGCGATGATCCAGACGGCCTTGAACGCGCGTCTGAGCTTCACAGGGTCCTCGCGGATCTCATCCATGCGGTCTTCAAGAGATTTCATCAGCTTTTGCCCTTGATGTGCTTGAGGCGGGTGGTGTTCTCCCTCTCCATCTCTTCGAGGCGGAACTTGACGAAGTGCTCCGAGTCCTTGAGGTCGGGGATGATCTTGAACTCAAGCGCGTTGACACGGCGCTTGGTCTTCTCGATCTCATCGAGGAGCTTCTTCATGGTGGTCTCGACCTCGGCGGCCCTGACGAGGGTCTCGAGGAGCTTCTCGAAGGCGGCCGAGGCCTCCTCCACGTAGGCCGAGGTGTCCAGGACACCGAACCCCTTGTTCAGGAGATCGGTGTGGATGGACGTGGCCTCGACCTTCGGGACCATCATTCCCATGATGGACTTGCTGCCAAGCTTGACCTCGGGGCGGGCGTTCAGAGCGTACGCGGCGCTCCTCACGGCCACCTCTCCGTCGATGGCGCGGGCGATGGTGATCTTCTTCATCGCCTGCTGGAAGTCGGAGCTGACACCGGCGCGCATCTGCCTCGCCTTCTCCAGGACCTCGAAGAACTCGATGATGAGGCCGTCCCTCTTCATCTTGAGGATCTTGTGCCCCGACTGGGACAGCTTGATCCTCCTCTTGAGGTCGAGGAGCACGGAGCGGGTAGGTACGACATCCTGAGGCATCGCTCATTCCTTCTTGGGGAGGTACTTCTGGATGTACTTCTTGTCGATCCTGGTGAGCTGGTCGATGTCGAGCTCCTTCAGGATGTCCCAGGCGATGTCGAGGGTCGTCTCGATGGAGCGGTCCTCGTCGATGCCCTGGCGGACGATGCGGTCCTCGAAGATGTCGGCGAAGTCGAGGAGCTTCCTGTCCTTGGCGTTCAGGGAGTCCTTTCCGACGATGGCGACAAGCCCGCGGAGGTCCTTACCCTCGGCGTAGGAGGCGTACAGCTGGTCCGAGACGGCCTTGTGGTCGTCGCGGGTCTTGCCGGCTCCGATACCGTTGTTCATCAGCCTCGACAGGGAGCTGCTGACGTTCACGGGCGGGTAGATACCGGCCCTGTACAGGTCCATCGACAGCACGATCTGGCCCTCGGTGATGTAACCGGAGAGGTCGGGGATCGGGTGGGTGATATCGGACCCGGGCATGGTCAGGATGGGGATCTGGGTGATGGAACCCTTCTTCCCTTTGATCTTACCTGCACGCTCGTAGAGCTGGGCGAGGTCGGTGTACATGTAACCGGGGTAGCCACGCCTTCCGGGGACTTCCTCACGGGCGGCTCCGACCTGACGGAGCGCCTCGCAGTAGTTCGTGATGTCGGTCATGATGACCAGCACCTGCATCCCGAGGTCGAACGCCATGTACTCTGCGGTGGTGAGTCCCAGACGCGGGGTGGCGATACGCTCGACGGCGGGGTCGTCGGCGAGGTTCAGGAAGACGACGGCGTTCTTCAGGGCGCCGGTCCTCTCGAACTCGTTCATGAACTTCTGCTTCTCCTCGTTGGTGATACCCAGAGCGATGAACACGACAGCGAACTCCTCGTTCTCGCCGCGGACCTTGGCCTGCCTGGCGATCTGGAGAGCGATATCGTTGTGGGGAAGACCGGATGCGGAGAAGATAGGGAGCTTCTGACCCCTGACGAGGGTGTTCATCCCGTCGATGGTCGAGATACCGGTCTCGATGAAGTCGGCGGGGGAGTCCCTGGCCCACGGGTTGATAGCTGCTCCGGCGATGTCGAGCTCCTTCTCGGGAACGATCTTGGCGCCGCCGTCCAGCGGGTCTCCGGCTCCGTTCAGGACACGTCCGAGCATGTCCTTGGAGACGGGCATCTTCATGGTCTCGCCCAGGAACCTCACGGATGCGGCCCTGTCGATACCGTCGGTGCCCTCGAAGATCTGAACGACGACCATGTCGTCGGAGGAATCGAGGACCTCTCCTCTCTTGATGGACCCATCGGAGAGCCTGACGGAGACGAGCTCCTTGTAGCCGACGGGCTCGGTGTTCTTCACGAACACGAGGGGACCGGCGATCTCATCGATGGTCTTGTACTCTTTTGCAACCTCTGCCATGTTCAGGCCTCCAGTTTGGCGAACTGCTCGTCCATGTCCTTGTCGACAGCCACGAGCTCCTCGTCGATCTTCTCTTCGAACTTGGCCTGCTGGAACCTCTGCCTGACGGGGATGTAGATGATCTTGTCCACCGCGACGCCTGCCTTGAGGGCCTTGTCGGCGAGGTCGGAGAACTTCTTGATCATGCTGAGCATCTTGTACTGCCTGGAAAGCGGGCAGTAGCAGTCCACGGGGTGGAAGGAGTTCTGCTGCAGGTAGATCTCACGGATCATCTTGGCGATCTCGAGAGTGATCTTCTGCTCATCGGGCAGGGAGTCGGAACCGACCATCTGCACGATCTCCTGAAGCTCGGCCTCTTTCTGCAGGACCTTCATGGCCCACTGCTTGAGGGCGGGGAAGTCATCGCCGACGTTCTTCTGGAACCAGGGCGCCAGCTGGGCGTCGTACATGGAGTACGAGGTCAGCCAGTTGATGGTCGGGAAGTGACGCCTCTCCCTGAGCTTGGTGTCGAGCGCCCAGAAGACGCGGACGATACGCAGGGTGTTCTGGGTGACAGGCTCGGAAAGGTCTCCTCCGGGAGGGGAGACGGCTCCGATGACGGAGATGGACCCGTCGTCGCCGCAGAGGGCCTTGGCGCGGCAGGCACGCTCGTAGAACTCGGAGAGCCTTCCGGAAAGGTACGCAGGGTATCCTTCCTCGCCGGGCATCTCCTCGAGCCTGGACGAGATCTCACGCATGGCCTCGGCCCACCTGGAGGTGGAGTCGGCCATGAGCGCGACATTGTATCCCATGTCCCTGAAGTACTCAGCGATGGTCATGCCGGTGTAGACGGACGCCTCACGGGCGGCGACAGGCATGTTCGAGGTGTTCGCGATCAGGATGGTCCTCTTCATAAGGGACTCGCCGGTCCTCGGATCCTTCAGGTTCGGGAACTCGGTGAGAACCTCGGTCATCTCGTTCCCGCGCTCTCCGCATCCGATGTAGACGACGATGTCCGCATCGGAGTACTTCGCGAGGGACTGCTGGGTGACGGTCTTCCCGGTACCGAACGCACCGGGGATGGCCGCCGCTCCTCCCTTCGCGAGGGGGAACAGGGTGTCGAGCACGCGGAGCCCGGTGATCAGGGGAACATCGGGGTTGTACTTCTCCGCGACAGGCCTGGCGGAACGGACGGGCCATTTCTGCATCATGGGGTAGCTGACGCCGTCGACGGTGACGACGGGCTCCTCCACGGTGAAGGACCCGGCCTCGATCTTCTCGACCTTCCCCTTCTTAGCGTTGGGGGGGAGCATGATCTTGTGCAGTATGGGGCCTTCCTGGACGGTTCCGACGACGCTGCCGGCTCCGACCTCGTCTCCGACCGCGACGGTAGGAGTGAAGTCCCATTTGGTCTCTCTGTTGAGTCCAGGTGCGGTCGCTCCGCGGCCGATGAAGTCGCCGGTCATCTCACGGAGGACGGGCAGGGGCCTCTGGATTCCGTCGTAAACGGAGGTCAGAAGCCCGGGTCCGAGCTCGACTGCCAGGGGCAGGCCGGTGTTGGTGACGGGCTCACCGGGTTTGACTCCGGTGGTGTCTTCGTAAACCTGGATGATTGAACGGTCGCCGACGATCTTGATGACCTCTCCCATCAGCTGCTCGTTCCCGACATGCACGACATCGTGCATTTTGGGGGAGATGCCGGTGGCGGTCACGACAGGACCAGCGACCCTGTAAATTACACCCTCAGTGCTCATCATTCATCCTCTGTCTTGTATAGATCAACGCCAATGACTCTCTTAACCTTCTCGCGAAGGTCGCTCTGGTCCCCGCCGACGGGGACGACGACCGGCTTGATCGAGTCAAGCACTTTCGTCCTGTAGGCGTTGGGTAGGTACTGCAGGTCGTTCGCGTTCACCGCGAGGATTCCGACATTGGCATCGGACATCGCTTCCTGCATTTTCTCCTGATAGTTTTCCTTGCCGGCGACGTACACCAGCCTGACCCCCGCAAGGCGGAAGCCCAGGGTGAACTCGTCGCTGCCGATAACCGCGATCTCCATCTCAGATCACCAGCAGTCCTTTCATGGTCTCCCTGTCGAGCCCGGAATCGGTCCCGTGGGCGATCATCCTGATGTTCCTGACCTCGTTCTCCTTGTGGATCATGTAGTCCACGACCGGGATGACGGACAGGGGGTACATGTGGCCGACCTTGTTGGCGAGCTTGGCCTTGTAGCGGGCCATGGCCGCGACGACGTCCAGGATGCTGGAGTCGTCCGACAGCTCGTCCTTGATGTCCGCGTACATCCTGAGGTTCTGCATCTCGTTCAGCGCCGATTTCACATCGGACGCGGCGGCGATCTGCGCCATGACCTTCTCGTCGATCTCCGCGCCGCCGGGGATCCAGAACTGGGCCACGGTGTCGCCGGATATGCGGTCGGCCTTGAACTTCATGACGGTCTCGACGTTCTTGATGTCGATGCAGTCCTTGATGTAGGTGCGGAAGATGTCGGTGGGGCGGTCCTGCTTCGAGATCGAAGCGAGCAGCTTCCTGTAGTAGCTCTTCACCATCGCGTCCTCGATGGGCTGGAGGTTGTTGTTCTCCTTGAGGGCCGTGACAGCATCGTCAGGGACGGTGATGTTGGTCTTCTTGGCGAACTGGGCCAGCGCATCTTCCGGCGTGTTGGCTGCGATGAGCTTCTCCAGGTCCTCGGCGGAGAGGTTCCCCGCGGGGACCATGTCCTCGCGGATCTGGTCGGCCGAGAGGCCGTACTTCTTCCCGCGGAGGATGGATTTGAAGTTCTCGAAGTCCCACTTCGCCAAGTAGGCATCGACCATGTTGCTGAGCTCGCCGGTGGACGACTTCAGGATGCTGCGGAAGGCCTTCGACATGTTGGCGTAAGTCGCGTACTCGAGCAGGGTGAGGCCGCTGTAGCGGCCCGCGTAATCGGCCATCTCCTTGGAGTAGCCGGCCTCGGAGATGTACTGGGACATCTCCGGGACGGACATCATCAGGAGCTTGTTGTAGTCCTCCTCCTTGAGGAGCTTGGACTTCTTGGCCTTGACCCTTGCCGAGGTGTACGAGAAGTTGCCTTTGCCGCTGCGTGCGAACATCGTATCACCCGAACAGGATGTCCGAGATCTTCTTCAGGTTCTTGTCCCAGATGCCCTGGAGGATGACGCGGTACTGCATGTCGGCCTCGAAGGACCCGTCCTCGCTCCTGAGGATGAGCCCCGAAGCGACGAGCGCGTCGGTCTCGACCGATCTGACGCCGAGCTCCGCCGCGGTGAAGTCCTCCTTGGGGGACATGACCGCGATGGGGTCGGGGATGACGGTCTTGGCGGAAGCGACCATCGCCTTGTAGTCGGCGAGCCTCTTCGACCTGGGGGCGTTCTCGAGCTCCGCAAGCGCGGAGTCGAAAGCCTGGCCGAGGACCTCCTTCTGCTTGGCGAGGACGATCTTCTTGCTCTCCAGCTCGGCGCTGGAGCGCTCCTGGCGGCCGAGCATCTCCTTGGCCGCGGCGACCTTCTTCTCCTGGGCCTCTTTCATCTTGGCGATCTGGGCGTCCGTCTGCTCCTTGATGGCGGCTATCTCCTTCGCCTGATCCTCGCGGATCTTGGCGACGGAGGCCTCGGCGGATGCCTGGATCTCCTTCGTCACGCTGTCTAGCGCCATCTGCAGGCCTCTAGACTCACAGGACGAACATTGCCATGACGGCGACGACGAGACCGAAGATGACGATAGTCTCAGGCAGGACGGTGAAGATCATTGCCCTTCCGAAGAGGGAGGCGTCCTCGGTGATCGCACCGACTGCCGCGGCACCGATGTCTTTCTCACCGAGACCGGTTCCGATTCCGGCGAGTCCGACCGCAAGGCCGGCTCCGATAGCGATAAGTCCTGCTCCGTTGTCCGAAACTCCATCAACAATTGCCATTTATTCAAATCTCCTTGGTGTTGAGTTTAATCTGTTTGCCGAAATAGGTTTTGACACGCTTCTCGGAGAGAGGCGCGAACTTCTTCCCTCCTCCGTCGAAGAACCTCATCATGAGCTCGACGTACTGCAGCCTTAGGGCGTGCAGACCTGCCGAGAGGATTCCGAGGGTCCAGACAACGAGGTGCAGGAAGCCGAACATGAGTATCGCGATTATGAGGAACGCGATGTTGGCAGTCCAATCGAGTCCGGCGATGTTGTAAGTGACGCCGTCCAAGACCTGCTGCCCCATAACGTCCCCCTTGGGGATAATCATGAGGAAGATGATGTAGTTGAATGCCAGGGCCATACCTGCCTTCGACATGGCGATAGCCGCCAGACGGGTGTAGGAAAGGATCTGACCGATAATCTCCGGAACAGCCATGACAGCGGTCATAGCACCTTCCGCCTTCGCGTTGACAATGATACCAGCGATCAGCAGCACGATACCGATAACGAACGTGTCGAGTGTAACCCCGTCAGTCAGTTTCTCGGCCATAGTCATATCGCCGCGGTTGAACATGGCATCAGTCAGAGCATAGCAGAAGAAGATCATCCCGAAGAACATCATTATGAGGCCGCCCTTGTGTATGAAGGCGGTCTTGCCTCCGTGCTGCATGCTGATGTTGTAGTACCCGGTCATGTGCCCGATGAACAGGTGGATGATACCGATGTACACGGACATCTTCAGCAGGAAGCCGACATCCTCGAGCTTGGAAACCCCTTCTCCGGTGAACATCGCATGAGCATGGCCCACATTGGGCAGCATGTCGTAGAACCACTCGGGGAAATGAACTCCGAGGATCCAGTCCCAGCTGATACTCGTTCCTCTGCTGCCGGCCTCGTCGGTCAGCGCGGCGCTGTCCTCGTACCAATACCACTGGCCGTCGGAGTATCCTCCGCCGATGAAATGCATACCCAGCATCTCGCCGTAGTAGAAGGTTCCGAAGATAGCTCCCCAGATTCCTCCGAAGAACAGGACGAGCCCGATGGACCTCCAGTCCTTGTTCTTTGCGTATTTGAGGCCGTAGGCCCCGATGATTATGAACGGGATCGAGTAGCCGAGGTCTCCGATCATGTAGCCGAAGAACAGGGGCAGGAAGATGGCGATCAGGACGGTCGGGTCGACCTCCTGGTACTTGGGCACGTCGACCATGGAGGTCGCATACTCGAACTCGCTGACTATGGCTCCGTTGTTCTGCTTGGTCGGGACCTTCTGGAAGCGGGGCTCCGCTTTCTCGGTCTCATCCAGGGACCTTCCGCGGGTCTCCTGGAACTCCACATAGATGTCATCCCCGAGCTTCTGCTCGAGGTCGGCCTTGACAGAATCCACCTTCTTGGTGGGGACCCAGGCATCCATGACGTAGGCGTATTTGCTCACCGCGATCCTGAGAGGGACGGACCCTTTCTCGACCTCGATGGACAGTTCTTCGTCGCTTCCTTTGAGGAACGACATGTATTTCGATTTGAGGGCTTCGAGCTCCTTGCCCGCCTCCTCGACCTTAGCGGTCTTGTCGGCGATCTCGGAGTCGATCTCCGCGACGGCGTCGGCGGGGGAAACCTTCCCGGCCTGAGCAGGGACGGACACTTCCGCGAAACCGAAGGGTGCCAGGGCCTCAGCGGCCTCGGCCTTGCGTCCGGCCTTGAGGAACACCGCCACGACGCCGCCGGTCTTCTTGTCGTAGGACGAGAAGATCTCGGAGTCCGCGATCTCCAGCTTGGCCGGGTTCTCGCTGACGGTCCCGACGACGACATCCAGCGATTTGTAGCCGGAATACTGGTCGAGGGTCAGCGGAAGCCTCTGCAAAATCTCGTAGGTTTTCTTTTTGGCGTTTAATTCAGCGATTGACTGGGTAAGATCATTCCTGGCGTCGACGGTCTTGAGAACCTCGTCTTCGACGCTTTCAACATCCCCGGCGGCGATGCGCTCCTGCACATCCTCCACGGTGATGTTTTCCGTCTTCGTCTTCTTTTTGATCCCGAGCTCTTTCTCCAGGGCTTTGACCTTCAGCAGCCTCTCGGATGCCTTGGACGTCCCCTCGATGGGGGTGCCGATGGAGAGCCCGTCGTCGCCGGTGGCATGATCGATAACGTGGAGGGCCTTCTCGTCATAGAACGCGTTGATAGCGTCGGCGAGGCGGGCCTTGGTGCCCACAATCACGATCCTACTCATCGACTCAGGAAGAAGCATTAATCGCACTCTCGAATTCTTTCGCGAGGAAATCATTGACTTCCTTGATCTTATCCTGGGCAGACGCTCCGATGGAATCGGCTTCGGCGCGGCCTTTGGCGAGCACCTCGGCTTTCTCCTTATCAAGGGCAGCCTGCTCCTCCGCCATCGCGGACTCATAGGCAGAGGACTCTGCAGAGTTCTCGGCCTGGATCCTTGCGACGGAATCCCTGCGGGCCTGAGCCACAGCGGCTTTTTTCTCAGATTCGGCCTTGGCGACCGTCTCATCCGCTCTGGACTCAGCCTCCTTTATTTCCGAAAGTATGTCAGTTCGGCTCAAATTACACTCCCCGACTTATTCGTGGGGTGACGTAACCGACTGAAAATATATAAGACAGCGGGTTGGATTCGTTATTATAAAGGAAAACACCGCCTGGCTGGCATTATCGGGCCCCGTACCCGTCAGTGAAAATGTTTTTAAGTCTGCAGAGAGGGAAATGCCGGAGGATGAGACCTCCTTGGGCATGCCCCTCAGGCCTTCTTGGGAACAGCCTCGATCTCGTCGCCCTCGACACGGCGTATCCTCATCTGGGTCTCTGAGAGTATCTCCTTCGAGAGGTCGTCCATGTACCCTTCGTCGTACACGATCTCGGAGATACCGGCGTTCACGAGTATCTTGGCGCACAGGGAACAGGGGAAAGTGGTCGTGTAGATGGTCGCCCCTTTGACGCTGGTACCGAAATAGGCCGCCTGAGCGACAGCGTTCTGCTCGGCATGGACGCCGCGACAGAGCTCATGGCGGGTGCCTGACGGCACCTTCAGCTCGATGCGGAGACAGCCGGTCTCCTCGCAGTGCCTGGCACCTCTGGGAGCGCCGTTGTAGCCGGTGGACAGGACATGCTTGTCCTTCACGATCACGGCCCCCACATGCCTGCGGAGGCAGGTGGAGCGCGTGGCGACGAGTTTGGCCATGTCCATGAAATACCTGTCGGGGGAGGGCCTATCCATGCCCGTACCATGCTTCACGGCGGATAATTAGTTTATCATCCCCTGCGTTAAGGGGTCCGATGAGGAAGAACGCCGTGCTCATCGTTGCGATTATAGCGATCGCCGCCGTGCTCGGGCTCAGGGTAGCGGTGAACGAGATGTCGGGCGTGAGCCCGCCCTTTACCGTGGTCGATTCTCAGTCGATGCAGCATTCCCACGACTCGGAAGTGGGAATAATCGACACCGGGGACATGATACTGCTCAGGGATACCTCCAAGCATGAGCCGGTCACATACGTCGAGGGATACTCCTCCGGCTACAGGATGTTCGGGGAGTACGGGGATGTGATCGTCTACGAGAGGCCCGGCCAGAACCAGGTGATCCACCGCGCGATCCTGTATCTCGAGTCTAACGGCGACGGCACATTCACAGGCAGAGGACTGGAATCCTACACGGGCAAATGGTCCTGCCACGACAGCGGAACCGATACCAGTAACCCGTCTGAACCGTCTAAACTGTCTGGAACTTTGGAAATGGAGAATATCGGATACGGCGGGAAGAAAGTGAGCATAGACCTCTCCGTCCTTTCCGGGAGCGGCTACCTCACCATGGGGGACAATGCCGACACGAACGGATATTTCGATCAGGGATCGGGAATAACTTCCGGCCTGGTGACCGATGATCGCGTCAAGGCCACCGCATGGAAGGAGATCCCGTGGGCCGGCTCTGTCAAGCTGATCATGAACGGCAATGACGGCGCGCTCAATTCCTGGGCCCCCAGCAGCCTCGGGTATCTGACGGCCGCCCTGGCGACAATTTTCATGACCATCATCGGCATCGGCTTCGCGTTAGATGCACTGCATCTCAGGAAAGCCCTGAAAGGCGGGCACTGACAGCACGGCGGCAGATTTTGACTGCTGTACCCCCACCCCTTCATTTCCAGTGGAACTCTGAACGGACGCAATGCTGAAAAGAACAAACCTAGCAGGATACCCCCACCCCTTCATTTCCAGTGGAAAATGAAAAAGGAAAAGGCGATGGAAAAATGAAAAGAAGTGGTTTCAGGAGTCGATATTGAACTGCGTCTGCCTTCCGCTCTTGAAGGCATTGAAATCGATACCGCTAAAGATTTCGTCTTTCTCGAGGATGTCCACGATGTTCTCGGAGACCTTCTCGATCTCCTTGGTCCTGCCCTGGCGACCGAACGATTTGACCCTGGCAGTTATGATGCCGAGCATATCGAGCTCCGAGATGAAATTGGCGACCATCCTCTGGGTCAGCACGTTGTATCCCATGGCGGAGCTGATCTTGACATAGGTCGAGTAGACGTTCCCGGTGGTGACGCTGCCGCTATCTGATCCGGATTCTGTCTTGATGATGCTCATCAGGACCAATTTCGACTGCTCGGTGAGGTTCTTGACCACTTCATAGACAGCATCGAGCTCGAGCTTCTGCCTTGCGTAATCGACATGGGCGGTGGTCACCTTGAGGTCGTCGTTCCTCTCGGCGGCGTCGGCGGAGACACGGAGGACATCGAGGGCCTTCCTTGCATCTCCCGAGGCCTGCGCGGCGATGGCGGCGCAGTAAGGTATGACGGCCTCGTCGAGCGCGCCGGGATAGAAAGCGTATTTTGCTCTGTCGCGGAGGATGTCGATGAGCTGCTCCGGAGTATAGGGAGGGAAGACGATCTTCTCCTCTCCGAGCCTGCTGCGGATCTTCGGAGTTAGCATCTTCTCGGCGAACATCGAGTTGTTGGTGATGCCGATGATCGATACCCTCGATTTCTTCAGCATCTCGTTAATCGTCGTCAGGTAGTAGAAGATGTCGTCGCCGTTTTTCCTGAACGACATATCGATCTCGTCGAGGACGATGAGGAAGATCTTATCCTCCTCGTCGATGTAGACGGAGAGCTCGTTGAATATCTTCTCGAGCGACCATCCGGTGAACGGGATCTTCCTGTTCGGGTCGGTGATGATCTGGTTGGCGATGTTGTAGAGGATGGAGTAGGGAGTGTCGACGACCTCGCAGTTAACGTAGATGCTCCTGCAGTTGTTCCCTTTGTCCGCTTTCTCCAACTCTTTGCCGATGTACTTCACGACCGCCGTTTTCCCGGTTCCGGTCTGGCCGATGATGAGGATGTTCGAAGGTTTGTTCCTGCCGAGCGACGGCGCAATGATGTCGACGATCTCCCCAATCTCATCGTCCCTGTGGAGAAGCTGGTCCGGAAGATACTCTTTGTCGAGGATCTTCCTATCCTTGATCAGCCTGTTCTTCTTCTCAAGATACTTTTTGAAAAGCGAATCTGCCGTCACTCGAAAATCCACCCTTTCCCGTGGAACCCTTTACTTCGGGTCGAAGATATAAGGATTGTTTTTCCCAACCGCCGGCAGGTTATTTCAGACGTTTCCTCAGATGAACGATTTTATAATGGGAAGGGTATAATCGCCCGTCTGACAGGAGACTTCCAAAATGAAAGGCTACCTCACCATCGTCGGCTGCATCGCGGCCGTCTGCGTCGCCATCGTCTGCTTCTGGGCGATCGGCGAGTTCATGTGAAACAATTTCATCTGAACGCGCGGCCGTACGCCGGCGTCCTTTCTCTCTTTTCGGCTTTTCAGCCGTTCGGCTGACAGCTTTTCATCATCGATCTTCATCATTATCGCTCGGGCAGGCATTCCGCCGCCCGTTTCCGCAGTTCTGCAGAGCCTGTTTTTTCACACCCATATCCTTTTTCAGTTTCCAATGGAAATGAAGGGGTGGGGGTGTTCCGCTGCATGCAGCATGCTGCTCTCAAGAACCCCTGCCGATTATCTGCCATAAATGAACATCCTGAGGGACAGATATTTCCTGATCTGCGTGGCGGCGGCCTTCATCCTCATTGCATCCTCGTTCTTCTGGGACAGCGGAGATGGAGAGAGTGGAGTCGCAGGAATAGCCAGGGATGTGAAGGAGACGGAAAACGGGTTCGTCTTCTCCCTCGAGGATGCTTCCGGGGAGGAGACGAGATGCTTTTCCAAAGACCGCCCGGAACCGGGCGCGGTCTACAGGGCCGAAGGAAGCATGTCTGACGACGGGACGATGCTCTTCGTCAGTTCGCTGGAGCTCCTGCTTCCGGCGCGGGAATGATTTAAACATCCCCTGCCGATGGCGGAGCGATCATGTTCGTAGCTGCGGACGATACCGATTCGATGAGGGGCAACTGCACCACATATCTCGCGACCGAGATCATCCGCGTACTGGTCTACGAAGATGGGCTGGACCTCATCGGCTACCCGAGGCTGGTCCGCCTCAACCCAGCCATCCCTTGGAAGACCCGCGGCAACGGCGCTCTCGTCATGCGTTTCGGGAAAGGGACCGGGAAGTAGACGTTCATCGGGAACATCGAAGGCAGGGAGCTTTATTGCTGTGAGTCCCAGACGGAATGGGAGCCGGACCCTGAGGCCCTCGCCGGACGCATCCGTCCCATCGTGGAGGAATACCACGATCCGGTCGATTCCGATCCGGGGATCGTCATAAGCCGCGTCCGCCCGGACCCGTCCTTCTACCGGCGGGGCGTGACCCGCGTCATGAAGCGCTCCGATATCGAAGCGGAGATAGAATGCATCGGCGCCGCGAAGATCGAGCTCGGCTGCGGGCGCGGGATCATAGGGTGCGTCTGCGGCATGGCCTGGGTCCCTGAGGACCACACCTACGAGCTCCTGTCGTACCGCCCCCGTTCCAGGTGGGGGACGGAGAGGATCTTCGACCCCTCCACCGTGGCGCGCGCGGAGCATGAGATCCCAACCTCCTTCAACAGCTGGGACGACCGTCTGGCACAGTGCGCCATGGTCCCCGGGACCCCCTGCCCGGTCATGTACGGCTTCCGCGGCGACGTGCCGGAGGACCTCATCCGCGGGCATGATATCATCAAGACCGAGCCTCAGAGCAGATGGGTCATATTCGAGAGCAACCAGGGCACGGACGATCATATCATCCGCGATTTCACGCCGGAGGAGTTCATCCCGAACAGCTCCTACCTCATCCGCGGGACGGTCGTGTCCGAGCAGAGGATCCGCGGCGGCCACACCTTCCTCTCAATCGATACCGAATGCGGGAGGGTGGTCTGTGCGGCCTACGAGCCCTCCGGTCCTTTCCGCTATCTCCTCGACTGGCTCGACCCGGGGGACACCGTGGAGGTCATGGGGGAGCTCAGGGACAGCCCGAGGACCCTGAACCTCGAGAAGGTGCATGTTATCTCCCTTGTAGATGAATGGGAGAAGGTCTCCAACCCCGTATGCCCGAACTGCGGGACCACGATGTCGTCCGCCGGCAGGGGCAAAGGCTACCGCTGCCGCAAATGCGGGGCCCAGGCGGCGCAGGCCGTGATGAAGAAGAAGGTCCGCCCGGTGGTCCTGGGATGGTACGAGCCTCCCACGGAGGCCCGCAGGCATCTTTCCAAGCCCCTCAAGCGCATGGGGGAGGTACAGCCCGTGGAATTCGTCGATTGCCGTAATCACTGAACGGCATCGTTATATACTGATGAATGGGAATCTGCCATCGCTATACACGGAAGGGACATTCCATGGACGAAGCAGTAATCATAAGCGCATGCAGGACCGCAGTCGGAAAGTACGGCAAGACGCTCAGCGGGATCAAAGCGACCGATCTCGGGGCCCATTGCGTGAAAGAGGCCGTCAGGAGGGCCGGTATCGAGGCCTCCGACGTCCAGGAATGCATAATGGGGAACGTCCTGTCCGCAGGTCTGGGACAGAACCCCGCGAGGCAGGCCGCCGTCGGCGCCGGGCTCCCTGTGGAGATCGGGTCGTTCACCGTCAACGCCGTCTGCGGATCGGCCCTCAAGGCCGTGATGCTCGCCGCCGATGCCATCAAAGCAGGCGAGTACGAGTGCATCGCGGCAGGCGGCATGGAGAGCATGTCCAATGCCCCGTACCTGCTCACCGGCGCCCGCTGGGGATACAGGATGAACGACCAGACCGTCGTCGACTCGATGGTCCACGACGGGCTCTGGGACATCTTCAACAACCAGCACATGGGATTCACCGGCGAGATCGTTGCCGAGAGGTTCAACGTCACCAGGGAGGATGCCGACCAGCTCTCCGTCGACAGCCACAGGAAGGCCCATGAGGCGCAGGTCTCCGGGAAGTTCGACAAGGAGATCGTCCCCTTCACCATCCACAGCAAGAAAGGGGACATCGTGTTCGACAAGGACGAGGGCATCAGGCCCGACTCCACCCTCGAGTCCCTCGGGAAGCTCAAGCCCGTGTTCAAGAAGGACGGCATCGTGACCGCGGGGAACTCCTCGCAGCTCTCCGACGGCGGGTCCGCCGTCATCGTCGCCTCCAGGAAATGGGCGGAGGAGCACGGTATCAAGCCGATGGCCTCCATCGTCGCCTACGGCGAGAGGGGAGTCCTCCCCGAGAGGATCATGGAGGCCCCCATACCGACGACCCAGTACGTCCTGAAGAAGGCCGGCATGACCATCGACGACATCGGGCTCTTCGAGCACAACGAGGCCTTCGCGTCCGCTTCCTGCGCCGTGAAGAAGACCCTCAACGTGCCGGACGAGATCTTCAACGTCAACGGCGGCGCCGTGGCCCTCGGCCACCCCATCGGGTGCTCCGGGACCAGGGTGCTGACCACCCTGCTCTACGCCATGCAGGACAGGCAGAAGGACACCGGCCTCGCCACCCTCTGCTACGGCGGCGGCAACGCCGTCTCCATGATCGTCCGCAGGGAGTGAAACCCGATCGAGCGGGGGCGCATCCGTGCGCCCCCGTATGTGCCAGCAGGGCAGGTATCCATCCATCCGGCCGGGGGCTTCCCTGCTGCGGCTCATCTGAGCACTGCAAATGATTTTACCCCCGGCCGACGATACGCCCGGCATGCAGCTGAGCGAGATCCTGGAGCGCATCGACGCATCGAAGGATGAGATCGCCGATATCATGGTCTCGATGGTGTCCATCCCCTCCATATCCCCCGAGGACGGAGGGGAGGGAGAATCGCGGCGCGCCGATTACCTGATGACCCTTCTGAAGGGCTTCGATTCCGTGGAGAGGGTGGACGTCCCCTTCGGCCCGTCCGGCATACCCCGCTCCAATATCCTGGCGAAGAAGAACGGCAGGGTGAAAGGAACCGTCTGGCTCATTGCCCACATCGACACCGTGCCGGCCGGCGACCTGAAAGCGTGGGAGACCGACCCGTTCAAGGGGGTCCGCAAGGGGGACCGCGTCTACGGGCGCGGCACCGAGGATAACGGCCAGTCCGTGATCTCGTCCCTTTTCGCCACCAAGTTCATCGAGAAGGGCACTCTCGACGGCCACTCGATAGGGATCGCGTGGGTCGCCGATGAGGAGATGGCCAGCGAATACGGGTGCGTCTGGCTCATTGAACACGGCTACTTCTCGCCCGACGATATCTTCCTGGTCCCGGACTGGGGGAGCCCTAACGGGAGCATGATCGAGGTCAATGAGAAGAACGTCCTCTGGCTGAAGTTCGATGTCATCGGGAAGTCCGTCCACGCGTCCACTCCACAGAAGGGGGTCAATGCCTTCGCCGCCGGCGCGGAGCTGATGCATGAGCTCCGCAGGGACTTCACCGAGAAGTACGGGAAGAGCGACCCGATGTTCATCCCCCCTGTATCCACCTTCGAGCCTACCAAAGCGGACTCGACCGTCCTGAACGTCAACACTATCCCGGGAGTATGGTCGTTCTGCATGGACTGCAGGATGCTCACCGATTTCTCCGCGGACTCCGTGAAGGCGGAGGCGGAGAGGGTCGCGGCCGATACGGCCACCCGCACCGGCGCCGAGATCAGGGTGACCGAGCTCGTGAGGCACGTCTCCGGCGGGGCCTCCTCGACAGAGACCCAGGCGTACAAAGCACTGTCCGATGCCGTCCTGTCGGTCACGGGAACGAGGCCGAAGGCCGTCGGGGTCGGGGGCGGGACCTGCGCCAACTTCTTCAGGCTCAGGGGGTACAACGCTTATGTTTGGCAGTGCGGCGGCGGGACACTCCACGGGCCAAACGAGTATGTGGAGCTCAGCAACCTCATCACCGATGCCAAAGTGTTCGCGACGCTGTTCTACAGCATCTGCGTGAAGAACTGCTGATCTGCAGAAAAAAATCCGGCGGCCCTGAGGGGCCGCCCCTGGGGGATCATTCATCCGAGGATTCGAAAAGTCTCCGGAGCATCCAATCGGCATCGAACTTCTCGATGTCGTCATACTCCTGGCCGTCGCAGACGAAGGCGATCGGCTTGCCGATGGTCTTCGCGATGGAAAGCGCTGCGCCGCCTTTGGCATCGGTGTCGATCTTCGTGAGGATGATCGCGTCGACCCCTATGGCCTCATCGAAGACCTTGGCCTGCTCGATCGCGTCATTGCCGGCGAGGGCATCGCCGACGAAGACCTTCAGGTCGGGCTTGGCGATCTTCGCTATCTTCTTCATCTCGGCGATGAGGTTGCTGTTGGTCTGCATCCTTCCGGCCGTGTCGATGAGGACGACGTCCCTCATCTTGGACTTGGCATGCTCGATGGCATCGTAGGCGACGGATGCAGGGTCGGCCTCCTGCTGGGACTTCACTATCTTGACGCCGAGCCGGTCGGCGTGTATCGAGAGCTGCTCGATCGCTCCGGCCCTGAACGTGTCGCAGGCCGCGAGCACGACGCTCTTGCCCTCTTTCTTCAGGCGGTTCGCGATCTTCGCGATGGCCGTGGTCTTCCCGGTGCCGTTTATGCCGACGAACATGATGACGGTCGGCTTGCTCTCGGCCTGCTTCTTCTCGAGCCAGGCGTCGAAATCGAACTGGTTGACCTTCAGGACGTCCGACACGGCCTCCCTGACGGCGATCTCCACGACCTGCTCGAGGGAGTACTCTCTGCTGTACTTCTTCCCGGTCAGATTGTTCCTCACGCCGATGATGATCTCCTGGACGACGTCGTAGGCGACGTCCGACTCGAGGAGGGTGACCTCGAGCTCGTCGAGGATGTCGTCCATCGGGTCGTCCTTGATCTTCTTCGCCAGGAAGGAGTCGCTGAGCATGTCGGAAGCGCGTCCGCTCTTCCTCTCTTTCTTAGAAATGTGGCCGTGCTCTTTGGCCGGTGCCGCAGGAGCCTTGCTGTGCTCCTCGCGGGAAGCGGTTTCGGGTGCCGGGGCTGCAGGCGCGGGGGATGCCTGAGGGGCCGGAGCGGTTTCCGGCTTCTCCTCAACGGGCTTCTCGGGCGCGGGTTCCTCGTATACGGTTTCTTCCTTCAGGTCCTTGCCTTTGCTGAAGATGCTCTTGAGCTTGGACTTGAGGGAATCGAACATGATGGATCACTGCTGCGGTGCGCCCTGCTGCAGCCTTCTCCTGCGGTACTCGTCCTGGACCTCGGCGGCCAGCTGCTCCGTGTACTGCTGGACTTCCTGCATGGCGGCGAGCGCTCTCTCGAGGGCGTCCTGGACCTCGGCGCCGCTGCGCATGAGGTACTCCTTGGTGTCCTCGAAGCTCTTCTCGACGGAAACGCGGTTGCCGATGCCGACGACCGCGGATTTCCTGCCGGTTACTTTGACGGAAACGAACGAGGACGCTCCGATGGGGATCATGATCTCATCGCCCTCCTTCGCTTTGGACAGGGCGTCGATGGTCCTTACCGCTCTGATGTTGTCATCGCGGGAGGACTGAAGGATCCTGATCTGGCGGGTGATGGCCTCGAGCTGCTGGTTGTAGCTGTCGAGCGTCCTGGCCGCCTCGCGGAGCTCCTCGTCGTTCATCTCATGCACCGATCTGGTACTTCACGACGTGGCTCTGGACCTGGTCGGCGGGGATCTCCTCGACCTTGTCGATCTTGATCTGCCACCTCTTCATCTTGTGCTTGGAGCCGATGGTGGAGAGGGCCTTCTCCCTGACTGCTGCTTCGTCGTCTGCGGCCATCTCGATGGAGAAGGGCTGCTCTTTCCTGGGGTCCGCGAAAGAACCGGTCACGAGGAATGCTTTCATGATATTACCTGCCGTGCCCAACCTTTACTCTATAAATAAAGGTTTGGAGGGCATGCAGCGGAGGCTGCTGAAAGGGCCGTCCGCCGGCCGGTCCGCAGGGAGTTTTCAAAGTCGTGTTAACCCGGTCAGCCGAAGAGCTTCTCCCCGGCCTCGCTCGCCCATCCCCATCCGGCGTATCTCCTGCCGACCAGGAACACGGCGCAGTACTCGGGGACCTCGGTCTCCCCGCTGAGGACGAAATGCTGCCCGAGCATGTCCAGCTCCATGTCCTTCTTCATCGTCACTTTGACAGGCTCATCGGTGTAGGCGTCCGGCACTGCGTACTTCAGGGGGTCGTAATCGGTCAGCTGGTCGCGCGTCAGGTGCGATACGCGCAGGCCGGTCTTCCCGTGGACGGACCCCGGGAGGCGGATCAGCCTCTTGATGTCGGGGGTGACGGGCTTGTCCACCTCGCTTGCCATCCTCGGCGCCGCATCCTTCAGCATGCTCATGATGAACTCCTGCTCGAAGTTAGTCAGCCCCTGCATGGTGCCGCGCTCGAGCATGGTCTGTTCCAGCATGCCGATGTGCTCCGCGTACTTCGCCACGGTCTCCTTCTCCTTCTTCGCGATCGAGGGGTATTTCTTCCTCAGGTCGCGGAGGTCCATGGAGCGGACGTCGTCCATGGCCTCGACCATCAGCTTCCTGGTCTTCGCGTACCATCCGCCCTGTTCCGCAGAAGGTATGCGGCGGAACGTCTGTGTCCCGCCGTAAGTGCTGTTACCGTACTGCCTGGTCCCCGTCGATGCCTTCTCTATGCGGAAGATCCGGTCGAGGTCGAGGCCCTGGCATGACACGTAGTCGACGATCTCCCTGCGCTCCCTCGTGCCGAGGGTGTAGATGTCATCGGTCCTGATGTGCGCATGGTACCCCCTGCCGCCGGAGAAGCAGATGTGCACCTGGTCCTCCGTGAAGCCGAGGTCGCTGTACAGGTAATCGTCGCAGAGGGAGATCATCTCCCGGCGGATCTCGACCATCATCTCGGAGTAGGTCATCTCGTCGGCGCCTGCCAGATGATCGGCGTCGAGGTCGAATATGAGCTCCGCGCCCAGCCACTCCTTGAGGTCCATCTCGGGCTTGGCCGGGTACCTGTAATATGATGTGGAGTAGTAGCTGTGGCGGGGGACCCTGGTGGCCATGAAGAACTTCAGGTCCTCGGGCGACTGGAAGGCCATGTGCCTCCTCATGGTCCCGCCGAAGGGGATGAAGCCGAACTCCTTCCTGGCGAAACGGTGGGGCATCTCGGGGGTGAAGGAGCGGTAGTACCTCCTGAACACCCTGAAAAGGAACCTGCTGTCCGCATCCAGCAGGCCCATGTCCTGACGTTCCTGTGTCTGATTCGGCCCCTCCATACCCGTTCGATGTTATCATTGCGCCCTGTTTTATAAAACGATGGCGATGGATGCAGCATGAACCGCGTCCCGGCGTACGACAACCACCTCCATATGAGCCCCGGCGGGCGCAACATCGATGCCCTGAAGGAGTTCGAGGCCGCCGGGGGGACGGGCCTGACGCTGGTCACTCTTCCCTATCCTGAGGTGCCCGTTTCGAAGGGAGAGGATTTCGCGCGCTCCTATGAGATAACCTACAGGATGGCGCAGACGGCGCGGGAGGAGACGGGCCTGGAGGTCAACGTGGCCGTAGGGCCGTATCCGGTTCTGCTCATAGGCCTGGCGGAGAGGTACGGGCTCCCGGCGGCCGAGGACATGCTCATGCGCGGCATGGAGGACGCCGGGAAGGCAGTCGAGGAAGGCAGGGCGGCCGCAATCGGGGAAATCGGAAGGCCCCACTTCCCCTGTTCCCAGGAGATCTGGGACAGTTCCAACCGCATCCTCGGCAGGGGGATGGAGATCGCCCGGGAGGCCGGCGTCCCCGTCATAATCCACTGCGAGTCCGGCACGGCGGAGACCAACCGGAGCCTCGCGGAGATCGCCCGCGCCGCCGGCCTGGACCCGGGGATGGTGATAAAGCACTCCTCCCCTCCCCTTGTCACCCCGGAGGAGACCTTCGGCGTCATGCCCTCGATGCCCGCTTCCAAGACGAACATAAAGGAAGCGCTGTCGAAGGGGTCCGACCGCTTCATGTTCGAGACCGACTACATCGACGACCCCTCCAAGCCGGGGGCGGTGATGTCCGTGACCACCGTCCCGAACAAGGTCCGCTGGATGCTGGCCTCCGGCATCGCCGACGAGGACCTGGTATGCCGCATCTGCAGGGACATCCCGGACAGGTACTACCGGCGCCGAAGGCCCCGCATATTTTGCAAGCGTTATTATCCCAGACAGGGGATTACTGAGCATGAAGGCCAAGGTCACCTGCGTCTACGACGAGGGCGCTCTGCCGAACACGCACCTCATCGGGGCGATCGGAATGTCCATCATGATCGATGCGGATGGGAAGCGCTTCCTGTTCGGCCTCGGGCATCGCCCGAGGTACCTGGAGAACAACATGGGCGAGCTCGGCATCGAACCCGACTCCGTCGACGCGGTGGTCGTGTCCCACAACCACATGGACCACCGCGGGGCGCTCGACGGGTTCATGAAGGAGCGGACGAAGCCGATCGACTTCTACGCCCCCGCGTCCTGCTTTGCCGAGGAGAGGAAGCGCTTCGGCCGCACCGGCGGCATGTACCCTCCCGAGGGGAAGGAGGGGCTGATGTACAGGAACGATGTCGCCGGATGGACCGACCTGTCGGAGCACGTGCACATATCCCCGCCTATGACCCAGAACGGCGCGGACGAATGCTTCCTGGTCGTGAGCACCAAGGTCGGGCCCGTCCTGATAGTCGGATGCTGCCACATGGGCCTGGACCATGCGGTGGACGCCGTGAAGGAGAGGTTCGGCAGGATCCCGGCCGCCGTCATCGGAGGGCTGCACATCGGGAAGAAGAACGACAGGCTGGCCGACGTGTACGCCGGGTACCTGAAGGACCTCGGGATCAAGAGGCTCTACCTCAATCACTGCACCAACGAGAGGGGGATAGACCGCATGCGCGTGACCCTCGGGATCGACGGGGTGAAGGACTTCTTCGGGGGACAGACCCTGGAGTTCGACCTGCTCTGATGCGGACCCGTTGCAGCCCGCACTAATGCTTTTTATAGAAGGACAATCAATCCCTTAGCCAACCAATCCAACAGGGGTAATGAAATGAAAGCGGCATACAGGCTCAGGACGCTCTCGATATTCGTCATCCTGACACTGTTCATGATGCTGATCGGCTTCGTGATCGGCTGGTTCTTCGGCTACGGGCTCTACGGGCTCGTGCTGATGCTGGCCGTCTCGGTGCTGATAAGCTTCTTCTCGTACTGGTTCTCCAAGCAGTCCGCCCTCAGGGCGAACCGTGTGCACCTGGTCACGCGCGAAGAGGAGCCGAGGCTGTACGGCATCGTCGAGAAGGTCGCGAAGGAGGCCGGGCTGCCTATGCCCGAGGTGGGCGTATGCGAGGCCCCCATGCCCAATGCCTTCGCCACCGGCAGGAACCCGAAGAACGCGGCCGTCGTGGCCACCAGGGGCATCCTGAGGGCGCTCAACGACGACGAGCTGGAGGCCGTCATCGGCCACGAGATGTCCCATGTGAAGAACCGCGACATCCTCGTGATGTCGGTGGCCTCCTGCATGGTCGCCATCCTCACGTACGCAGCCAGGATGCTCTTCTACGGCGCCGTCTTCTCGGGCGGGGACAGGGACAACAGGAACAGCGCCCTGATGCTGGTCGTCGCGGCCGTCTGCGTGATATTCGTGCCGATCGCCGGTCTCATCCTGCAGCTGGCCGTCTCCCGCAACCGCGAGTACCTGGCGGACGAGACCGGGGCGAGGATCACCCATAAGCCCCGCGAGCTGGCCAGCGCCCTGATGAAGCTCGAGCGCGGATGCAGCTCCCCGAACAACGACTACTCCGACACCGCTCATGCCAACATGTGGATCAGCGAGCCCTGCCGGAAGGGGTTCGCCAGGAACCTCTTCTCCACCCACCCGTCCACCCAGGACAGGGTAGAGAAGCTGGAGAAGCTCGCCGCCGCCATGGACGGCGGGAGGATCAGGGAATACACTCCCGGAGAGGACTCCTCGAAGAGCGTCATGAAGACCATGACCTCCCGCTGAGGCGGAGGAAACTTTTTCCGTTCCGCTGTCAGCGGGCCGCTGGGTCATTTCCCCGGCGGCCCCGGCGGAGAGCCTATGAATATTATCTGAGCGGCGGAGGGGACCGAAGCTCCCCTCGCTGCACAGGCTCCCATTTGGATATCTCGTTGACCTTGGAGAGGGTGGAGCCCTTCCTGATCTCCGCGCGGACGCGGGTCTCGTGCTCATGGACGTCGAGGGCGCGGTTGGCCACCTCCACGGCCTCCTCCTTGGCGATGACGATGAGGCCGCTCTCATCGCCGACGATCCAATCGCCGGTGCGGACCCTCTGCCCCCCGATGACGATCTCGGTCCCTATGACCCCGGCGCCCTTGGCCTCTCCGGCGCAGGGGACCGCCGTGCGGGCGAAGGCCGGGAACTTCAGGTTCTCGATGTCGTCGATGTCCCTTATCGCGCCGTCGATGACGACCCCTGCGCAGCCCATCTCCATCGCAGAGTTGGATGCCAGCTCGCCCCAGACGGCCATGGGGGCCCCGCCGACGTCGATGACGATGACGTCCCCCTTCTTGGCGCGGTCGATGGCCTCCACGGGCTTCGCCCAGTCGCCGTTCGCCGTCTGGACGGTGAGGGCGCGCCCGACCATCTTCGCATTGCGCTCGATGTACGGGTGCAGGCCGTAGACGACCCCCTTCTTATGGTAGGCGTCCGAGATGTTGCAGGTGGAGACCTTGGAGAACGCCTCGAAGAGCTCGTCCTCGGTATACTTCTTGGCTATGACCTTGCTGATCTCCAGCCCCTTCATGGCCTTCTTGATCTCCGCCGCGGCGCCCCTGATGTCGTCGGTCTTGGTGATCCCGCCGCCGACGATGATGTCATAGGCGCCCGCCTTCACATAATCGGGAACCGTGTCGGCGGTGATCCCGCCGGCCACCGCCACGGGGATGCTTACTGCCTCCACGATCTTCCTGAGGACATCCACCGGGGCCTCCTCGCCGCGCATCTGGGTATCTATGCCCATGTGCAGGCAGATGTATGCCACCCCGAGCTTCTCGACCTCCTTCGAGCGCTTCACCTTGTCCGGGACGTTGATCATGTCGACCATGATCTCCGCGCCGTACTTCCTCCCGGACTCGACGGCCTCGGATATGGTGGAGTCCTCGGCGAGGCCGAGCACGGTGACGATGTCGGCCCCGGCTTTGGCCATGATCTCCACTTCGAAGGCACCGGTGTCCATGGTCTTGGTGTCGGCCACGATCTTGTGGCCGGGGAACTTCCTCTTCATGGTGCGCACGGCGTCAGTGCCGGCGCTCTTTATCAGCGGGGTGCCGACCTCGACCCAGTCGGCGCCGCCGGCGACGGCCTCCTCGGCGATGCCCTCGCTGCGTTTCAGCTGCATCATGTCGAGGGCCACCTGCAATACGGGTTCCATGCCGTAGCGATGCCCTCGCGTGTATAAGAATGAGCGCCGGGGCAACAGGTTTGGGCGTCTCTGCGAAAATTTTTCGGGTCCCCGCCCCGGATTCATGTTCAGATGAATGCCGCTCAGCTCGCCCGTCAATCATCAGCGTTCAGCTCAATGAAACGATCATCATCGCGGCGCTTCTCATATCGCGAGGAATACTTTAATGATGGCCCCCGCCATGGTACTCTCCATGGCAGCAAAGAAGAAGCAGGAGAAGAAGCTCCGCATCCTCTTCGTAGATTCCAAGAACGATCTCTCCTCGCAGCTTGCCGAGCATTATGCCAGGAAGATGTTCTCGGACAGGTACGAGGTCTACAGCGCCGGCCCCGAGCACGATATCGTCGACTGCGACCTGCTCTCGGTGATGTACTGCGCCGGCGAGGACCTCCGCGACCTGGTCTCCAAGGACTTCTCCGACGACAGGTTCCTCCCGCGCGACGAGGGCTTCGACTTCGTGGTCTACACGGAGAAGCCCGTGTTCGACCGCCTCGCGAAGAAATCCCCCTGGCAGGGGCGCCAGATCTGCGCCCACATGGGGACTAGGGAGGAGTTCACCGCTACCGACGACGCCGAGCTCGCCGATCAGCTCCTGGCCATGGCGGACCGCGTGTCCAAATGGGTCGCGGAGAACCTGGCAGACCCTGAGAAGCTCAGGTCCCTGATCTCGGCATGATCCCCATACTCGTCTACGATAAGGACCAGTGCGACCCGAAGAAGTGCACCGCCAAGAGGATGGAGAAGTTCGGCCTGGCCCGCGAGGTCAGGCTCGACCGGATCCCCCGCGGGGCCCTGGTCCTCGACCCCACCGCGGACACCATGCTCTCGCCCGCGGATGCTAAGCACGCGCATCTGGGTCTCGTCGTTCTGGACCTCACCTGGACCCATATCTCGGAGCTCCCGCGCATCCGCGCGGCCCGCGGCAGGTGCCTCCCCTATCTGGTGGCCGCCAATCCGGTGAACTGGGGGAAGCCGTGGAGGCTCAACAGCGCCGAGGCGGTCCTGGCCTCGCTGATCATCATGGGCATGGACGAGCAGGCCGAGCTGTTCATGGGGAGGTTCAACTGGGCCCCCGAGCTGGTGACTCTCAACAAGGCGCTCTTCGACGAGTACAGGACGGCGGCCGACTCCGATGAGGTCCGGAGCATGTCCGACAGCTACGTCAGGTCGGTGGCCGGAGACGGTGGCGGGGACCGATGTCCGCAGGATGTCCGCGGGCTTGTTTTTAATATTGCGCGAGCATAGGAGACGACGCAATGCCGGACGAACTGTTGGAAATGGTATGGAAGGCCCTGGGGGATGAGCGCATCACCACGGCCGAGGCGGCCGCGAGGCTGGAATCGTATTTCCATTACAGGTGCCCGGACGATCTGATCAAGACGCTCAGCAAATACCGCCGCGAGGGCCTCGTGAAGGGGAAGGTCTCCTTCGAGGACGGCGGATGGATCTGGTGGGCCGACGGCGAATGCCGTTCCAAAGAGGCGTGAGATGGCTGTTTTCCAGGATGATGAGCTGAAGGAGGCATGGGCGAGCATCCTCGGCAAGGAGAAGTACGTCCTGATGCTGAGGGAGATAGCGGACAGTTACCCGGACAAGCGCAGCGTGTTCATAGACTACGACGATATCGACATGTACAGCTCGCAGTTCGCGATGTACGTCATGGAGGCGCCGGACCGCTGCATCGCGGCGGCGTCGGAGTACATCAAGGAATCCGCCATGCCCCCTTCGTGGGACCCTGTCAACATCGTGAACGTCAGGATCACCTCGATCCCCCACGACGCCAAGGTCGGGATCAGGAAGCTGAGGGCGAAGCACCTCGGCAGGCTGGTCTCCGTGGACGGCATAGTGAAAAGGGTCACCCCCGTTCGCCCCAGGATGACCAAGGCGCTCTTCAGGTGCGCCAAGTGCGGCCAGGAGATATGGGTGGACCAGCCGGGCATGATCCTCGCGGAGCCGGCCATGTGCACCAACCCGGCGACCACCTGCAACCGGGGCCCGCTGAAGTTCATACTCGACGAGCAGGAGTCGATATACCGCGATACCCAGAGGATCGATTTCCAGGAATCCCCCGAGGACCTGAGGGGAGGCGACCAGCCCGAGAGGATGAGCGGCTACCTCGAGGACGACATCGCCGGGGAGGTCACCCCCGGGTCCAGGGTCACCTTCAACGGGATCCTCCGGTCGGCCGAGAAGCAGGACAGGAACAAGACCACCACCTTCGAGACCTACCTGGACGTTATCTCGGTGGAGTACGAGCAGCACGAGTACGACGAGATCGTCATAACGGACGAGGACGAGAAGGCGATCCTGGAGATGTCCAGGGACCCCCACCTCTTCGAGAACATCATCGACTCCATCTCGCCGACCATCTACGGCATGAGGGAGGTCAAGGCGGCCGTCGCCCTGCAGCTCTTCGGAGGCTGCCACAAGGTCATGGACGACGGCTCGGCGATCAGGGGGGATATGCACATCCTCATCGTCGGAGACCCCGGTGTCGCGAAGTCCCAGATCCTCCGTTACATGTCCCAGCTGTCCCCCCGCGGGATCTACGCCTCCGGCAAGTCCGCCTCGGCGGCCGGCCTCACGGCAACCGCAGTGAAGGACGAGGATACCGGCGGCTGGGTCCTCGAAGCGGGGGCGCTCGTCCTGGCGGACGGCGGCCTGGCATGCATCGATGAGCTCGACAAGATGACCGAGCAGGACCGCTCCTCGCTCCATGAGGCCATGGAGTCCCAGAGGATCTCGGTGGCGAAGGCCGGCCTGACCATGGCCCTCCAGTGCAGGTGCTCCATGCTGGCCGCGGCCAACCCCAAGCTGGGGAGGTTCGACACCGAAGGCTCGGCGATAGCCACCCAGATAGACCTCCCGGCCCCCCTGCTCTCGCGTTTCGACCTCATCTTCGTCATGAACGACGTGCCGGAGCCGAAATACGACCGCAAGGTCACCCAGTACATCCTCAAGGTCCACAGGAGAGGGGAGGCGAGGCAGTACAGCGGCTCCGAGTCCCCGGAAGGCGTGGACATCGACCAGATCATGGAGGAGACGGTCGACATCAAGCCCAAGTACTCCATAGAGCAGCTGAGGAAGTACGTGGCCTACGCCAAGCAGCATATCGTGCCGGTCATGACGGACTCGGCCGCCAAGATGATCGAGGACAATTACGTCAGGATCAGGAGCGGCTATTCGGAATCTAAGACGGTCCCCATCACTGCCAGGCAGCTCGAGGCGTATGTGAGGATAGCCGAGGCCTCTGCGAAGATGCGCCTGTCCAACACCGTCACCGACGTCGACGCGCAGCGCGCCATCGACCTGGTCGCGTACTACATGGACAAGATCGCGAGGACCCAGGGAGGCATCCTGGACATCGACAGGATGTCCGAGTTCTCGTCGAAGGACCGCGCCGACATCAACCAGATCGAGAAGATAATCAAGGACGCCGGCGAAAACGGGATCACGACCGAGGACATCATCTCGGCAGCGTCCCATGACGGGATAAAGGCCGCCGAGGTCAACCAGACGCTCGAGAAGCTGAGCCGGAGAGGGGTCATCTACAGCCCCAAGAGCGGGCACTACAGGCACGCAGGGTGATACGCATGGCAGGAGGATTCTATTTCAGGACGCACAGGCACCCTAAGGAGACCATCATCGCGGTCTGCGATGAGGAGGTCCTCGGGAAGACATTCGCGGAGGGGAAGCTCCACATCACCGTCAACGAGGGCTTCTACGGAGGGGACCTCATCGACGAGGCCGAGCTCCGCTCGAGGTTCGAGGCGTTCACCATCCTGAACATCGCCGGGAACCGCGCGGTGGACATAGCGGTGGAGATGGGGATCATCGACAGGGGCGCCGTCCTGGAGATAGGCGGCATCAGGCATGCGCAGGCGGTGACGCTGTGAACGGGTTCTGCGTCGAATGCGGCAAGGAGACCGACCAGACCGTCAACGGGATGTGCCTGGAATGCTTCCTGAAGGACAGGCAGGTCCTCTCCCTGCCGGACCATGTCGACCTCCAGAGATGCACCACCTGCGGCCAGTTCTACCGTCACGGGGCCTTCGTGCCGATGGAGCAGGACGAGGCGGTCATATGCGCCGCGGCCGAGGAGCTCCAGTGCATCAGCGAGGGCAAGGTCACGGACATCTCCGCCGCCCTCGGGTACCTGGACGATTACAACGTGTCCGTCACCCTCAACTGCAAGGTGGCCGTCGGCGGCTTCACGACCGACGCGGCGGCGACCACCGTCGTCAGGATCAAGAACACCGTCTGCAGGATATGCTCGCGCCGCAGCGGGAACTACTACGAGGCCATACTCCAGATCAGGAGCTCCGGCAAGACGCTGTCCAAGGACCTGCAGGACGAGGTCCTGGCCAGGGTGGAGAAGCTGGTGGACGGCGCCATGAAGACCGACCAGAACGCCTTCATCACCAAGATGGAGATCGTCACGGGCGGGGTGGACGTCTACCTGTCGCTGATCGCCCTGGGGAAGTCATGCGCGCGCGACCTGGCTGATGTCTACGCCGCGGAGACCGACGAGTCCTCCAAGCTGGTGGGGCAGACCCGCGACGGGCTCGACATGTACCGCGTCACCTACCTGGTCAGGCTCCCCGAGTTCCATGTCGGGGACGTCGTCCGCTTCAAGAAGAAGTACTGGCTCCTGTCGCGCGTGTCCGGCAGGGGAGGGAAGATCGTCTCCCTGGACAATTTCCGCGAGACCTCTATCGAGAGGAGGGAGATGCCCGATCTGAAGGTCTACTGCAAGTATTCCGACCTCATCCGCGCCGATGTGATTACGGCCTCCGAGGGCGAGGTCCAGGTCCTGGACCCCTCGAGCTACCAGACCGTGGACCTGCTGGTGCCCAAGGACGCGTCGATCGGGGACAGGGTGCCGGCCGTGAGGATCGATGACGTCCTCTACTACGTGCCGCTGAGGTGATTTCCATGGTGGTCAAACTTCCGGAGACAAGGGAACAGATAGTCGAGAACCTGCTGAAACTGGCCAACACCAAGATCCCCGAGGACATCGGCTGGGCGCTGGAGGCGGCGGCCGAATGGGAGGCGGACGCCTCGGCGCGCACGGTGCTCGGAGCGATCCTGGACAACATCAGGAAGGCCGAGCACCTGGGGAAACCGATGTGCCAGGATACGGGAGTGCCCGTGTTCTGGGTCCGCGGGAGGATCGACCCCGGCATTGCGGACGACATCCGCGAGGCTATCGTCCGCAGCACCGCGAAGGTCCCTATGAGGCCGAACGCGGTCGACCCGTTCACCAGGAAGAACTCCGGCGACAACACCGGCGCGGGGATGCCCTTCATCCATTACATCCCCACCGCCGATCCGTTCACCGAGATCTCGGTCATGCTGAAGGGCGCCGGGTCGGAGAACATGACGAAGCTCGCCATGCTGAACCCCGCCGAGGGCAGGGAAGGCATCGTGAAGTTCATCATCGACTCCGTCCTGGACGCCGGCGGGCGCCCCTGCCCTCCGGGGATCGTCGGGATAGGCATCGGCGGCACCTCGGACGAGTGCGCCGCGGCCGCCAAGCGCGCCCTGATGGAGCCCCTTGACCATGAGGACCCGGACCCGGAGATCAGGAAGCTCGAGGAGGACCTGTTCATCAAGCTGAACAGCTCCGGCCTCGGCCCTATGGGGCTGGGCGGGAACACCACCGTCCTCGGCGTCAAGATAAGGAAGATGGCCTGCCATACCGCCTCCCTCCCCGTCTGCGTCAACATCGGCTGCTGGGCCACCAGGAGGGCGTCCGCACGGATCACCGATTCGGACGTCGAGTACTCCCAGGGGGCGGTTCTGTGAAGACCCTTAACGCTCCGCTGTCCGACAGGGACGTCAGGTCCCTGAAGCTGGGCGAGACCGTCTACATCAACGGCCCCGTGATCACCGGCAGGGACGATGTGCACATCCGCGCACTGGAGTACCTCGATGAGGGGAAGGAGGTCCCGGAATGCCTCCGCGGCGCGGTCATCTACCACTGCGGGCCCATCATGAAGAAGAACGGCGACAGGTGGACCGTGGTCGCCGCCGGGCCCACCACCAGCGCGAGGATGAACTCGCTGGAGCCCCGTTTCATCAGGGAGTTCGGCATCAAGGCGATCATCGGCAAGGGCGGCATGGACCGCGCCACGGCCGAGGCGATGAAGAAGGAAGGCTGCGTCTATCTCGCGGCCGTCGGCGGAGCGGCGGTGTCCCTCGCGGAGGGCCTGTCGCAGGTCATAGGGTGCGAGTGGGAGGACCTCGGAATGCCCGAGGCGCTCTGGAAGTTCAACACTGTCCGTCTGGGCCCCCTCACGGTCGCGATGGATGCCGACGGCAACAGCCTTTATGAGAAGGTCAGGCAGAACATCAAAAGAGTATACTGACCCAGCAGGGCCCCCGCTTACGAGTCCAGCTTCTTTCCGGTGCGGTGGAGGGCCCATGCCGCTGCGGCCATGAAGATGCCGATCAGCAGGCCGGCGAGCATCATGACATGGGCGATGTCGAAGCCCCACAGGTAGTGCGTATGGGTCCTCTCAGTCAGATTCGCATCCGTCGTTGTGCCGCCCTCTCCGACGGTCACTGTGGACTCGTAAGTCTCGAATCCGTCGGCCTTGACAACGATGCTGTATTCACCTACCGATATATTGTTGAACTCGGCGTATCCGCGGGAATTGCTCTCAACAGTATTGCTGTCGCTGTCGCCGACTTTGCTGATGGTGACTTTGGCTCCCTCGATGAAATCGCCGACGTAGATCACCCTGATGGTGAGGGTGCTGGTGGTGGAGGCCATCAGCACCACCCTCAGATCGGAACCGCTCTGGGACATGTCATCGGTCAGCATGTAATAGGTGTTCCCATCGGTGGTCGTGGACGTGGGAAGCGTCAGTGTGTAGTATCCCTCGGAGTCCGTCGATGTCGAGACTGACTGGGGCAGGTTCCTCATAGTGTAGTCTTCTAGGGCGAACAGTATGCCGAACGTTGCAGTGGTGTCGAAGCCTTCCGTGATATTGACATCGAACCTGCCGTCGGATCCGGTTGCTGCGCTGAACCTGATTACGTTCCCATCGGACAGGGTCATCTTCACGGTCACCGTCGCTCCCTCGATCGGCCCGTTCCCGGATGACAGGGGCTCGTAGATGTATCCGGAGATGTAGGTCTGCCCGGTCTCGGTTCCCTCGCCGTCGGCATCCGAGCCGTCTGCGAAGACCAGGGACGGCAGGAGCATGCATATGGCGGCGGCCGCAATCAATGCGGCGGATACATGTTTCATCATCTTTCGATATCAGCGATTCGCTTTATAATCTGCGCGTATAGGGCGTTCAATGGCAAAGACTCTCGCCGTGTTCGACATGGACGGCACTCTGACGGACTCCAGGGAGTCCATTTGGCGTTCCTACAGGCATGCGGCCCGCAGGCTAGGTGTCCCGGAACCCTCGGATGCGGTGCTGAATGACCATCTCTGCGGAGGCCTTCCGGGCAACTGTAGGGCGATCTTCGGCCCTGAGCTGGCGGACGAAGCGGTAAAGCTCTACCGCGAGGACTACCTTGGGCGTGCCGCCGATGACGGCGTGTCCCTCTATCCGGGCGTGAAGGAGGCCCTGGAGAGGCTGAGGGCATCAGGGATAGCCCTGGCGGTGGCGACGATGAAGGTCCGGCCGGCGGCGGAGGCAGCGGTCGAGGCCTTCGGGCTCGGCGGTCTCTTCGGGGCAGTGGCGGGCGCCGACCCCGAGGGGAAGCGCACCAAGGGCAGGATGATCCTCGACTGCGCCGAAGCATTGGGCGCGGACCGCATCATCATGATCGGCGACTGCATCCAGGACCTGGAGGCCGCCAAAGAGGCAAGATGCTGGTTCATCGCTGCCTCCTACGGCTACGGGCTCCCCTTATCGAAGTGCCTGGGTCTCGGCGTCGCATCCGCGGCCACTCCGGCCGAGGCCGCCGATATCGCCATCCGCATATCCAGGCGCCCCTGATGCATTCCGGCGGCCCGATGAAGGGTTTATAACAGGCCAGGGGATTCACAGTACTATTCGAACGGGGAGGGGCTGTACACCCGCCCCGGGAATGTGGCTCATATGGCAGAAACCAAGATGATGACTTCCAGGAAATACGCCGTCCTCGCTGTCCTTGCGGCGGCCGTCGCGGTAATGGCCTGCGTAAGTGTGTTCGATTCCGGCGAATCCGATGCCGAGACTGCGGCCGATGCGGATGCCTACCCTGCAGATTCCGTATACGCCTCCGACTGCGATGACGACGATGACGACACCGACTGCATCGAGATCGCGATCGAGGCCGTCCTCGGCATCGCTGTGCTCGTAATACTCGTCTATTTCGCGATGCAGGTACGCAAGCACTGAAACCGGGCCTTCGGGCCCTTGAAACCCTTTACCGCATGCTGGCGGCCGGGCATCCCCCTGCGGGAACCCGTCCCGGCAGCGCATGATGATGCCGCGGCCTTACTGGCTGTTACCTATTGTTTTTATACGGCGATTTGATAGGCTTCCCGTCCACTTTCCTTTCAAGAGGTGCCAGATACGGAGAAGATAGACAGGAGATACACGATGGACGAGGTCCTCGGCCTCATGGAGCCGCTCACGGCGGCCTGGTTCAGGAAGAGCTTCAGGTCCCTGACGGAACCGCAGAGCATGGCCATCCCCGTGATCCATGAACGCAAGAGCGTCCTCGTCTCCTCTCCCACCGGCTCCGGAAAGACCCTCACCGCCTTCACGAGCATCCTCAACCAGCTGATCAAATACTACAATGAGGGGAAGCTCGAGGAGAGGATCTACTGCATCTACATCTCGCCGCTCAAGGCCCTCGCCAACGATGTCAACAGGAACCTCAACGAGCCTCTGAGGCAGATGCGCGAGCTCGCGGCCGAGATCGGCATGCCGGTCCCCGAGATCTCCGTGGCCGTACGTTCGGGCGACACCCCGCAGAGCGAGAGGCAGAGGATGGTCCGCCATCCGCCGCACATCCTCATCACCACGCCGGAGTCCATGGCCCTCATCCTCGCCTCCCCCAAGTTCAAGGAGGCGCTGAAGAAGACCGAATGGGTCATCCTCGACGAGATCCACGACATCTGCGATTCGAAGAGGGGCGCGTTCCTGTCGCTGACCCTAGAGATGCTGAAGAACTACTGCGAGACCGACTTCACCCGCATCGGGCTCTCCGCCACCATGGCGCCCATCGAGGAGATAGCGAAGTACCTCGTCGGGTTCGACGGGCCCGGAGAGGCCCGGCCGGTCGCCCTCATCCAGTCCAGTTCGAAGAAGGTCCTGGACCTGAAGGTCATCTGCCCCACCGACGACATGACCGCCCTGCCCACCGAGGTCGTCAGCTCCATGATGTACGACAAGCTCAAGGAGCTCATCGACGAGCACGACACCACCCTGGTGTTCACCAACACCCGTTCTGGGGCCGAGGCCGTCGTCTACAAGCTCAAGGAGCGCGGCCTGGAGAGCGTGGAGGTCCACCACAGCTCCCTCGGCAAGGACATCCGCCTGGACGTCGAGGAGAGGCTGAAGAAGGGGCTGATCAAGTGCGTGGTCTCCTCCACGTCTCTGGAGCTGGGCATCGACATCGGTTCGGTGGACCTGGTGTGCCAGATCGGCTCTCCCAAGAGCGTCGCCAAGGGCCTGCAGAGGATCGGCAGGTCGGGGCACAGCTTCGGGAAGGTCGCTATGGGCAGGCTCATCGTGTTCGACCCGGACGACCTGTCCGAGTGCGCCGTCATGTGCCGCGCCGCCCACCGCAGCGACATCGACAGGGTCGGGATCCCGGAGAACTGCCTCGACGTGCTGTCCCAGGCGGTCGTGGGTATGTCCATCGACCGCAGGTGGGGTGTCGACGAGGCCTACCGCGTGGTGCAGTCGTCCTATTGCTTCCACAACCTGCCGTACGACAAGTTCATCGGCGTTCTGAGGTACCTCGGGAGCAAAGAGGAGCACGAGAACGTATACTCGAAGATCTGGTACGACGAGGACGAGGGCGTATTCGGGAAGAAGAAGGGCGCGAGGATGATCTACTTCATGAACCTCGGCACCATCCCGGAGGAATCCAATTACCGCGTCATAACGTCCTACGGATCCGTCGCCGGGGAGCTCTCGGAGAAGTTCGTCGAGAGGCTCTCCCCCGGGGACGTCTTCGTGCTCGGCGGGAGGTCCCTGGAGTTCGTGCGCTCCAAAGGCATGACCGCCTATGTCAAGGAGGCCAACGGCAGGAAGCCCACGGTGCCGTCGTGGGCGGGCGAGATGCTGCCCAGGTCCTTCGACCTCTCGATGGACGTGGCGAGGTTCAGGAAGGAGATGTCCCAGCTGATCGACGAGAACCCTCCGGACATCCTTCCGAGGCTGTCCGAGGAGTTCGACATCGACGAAGGCTCGGCCCGCTCGCTCGTGTCGTACTTCCGGGAGCAGAAGGCGGTCGCGGGGTTCATCCCCGACATAGACTGCCTTGCGATAGAGGAGTACATCGACCCCTCGGGGAACCAGAGGCTGATCTTCCACTATCCCTTCGGCAGGAGGGTCAACGACGCCCTCTCCCGCGGCTATGCGTACCGCATCACCGCCGCCACCGGGTCGAACGTGTCCGTCACCATCACCGACGATGACTTCATGATCGGGACGACCCACAGGATAGACGTGGCGCAGGTCCCGCGCATGCTGGGGACGAGGGACCTCGAGCCGGTGCTGAGGAAGGCCATCAAGGACTCGGAGATCTTCAAGCTGAGGTTCAGGCACACGGCCGCCCGCAGCTTCATGATCCTCAGGAACTACATGGGCAGGCCGATATCGGTCAACAGGCAGCAGGTCCGCTCCACCTACCTCCTGGACATGCTCCGCGACATGGACAACGAGCCGGTCATCGAGGAGACCTACAGGGAGATCCTGGAGGACGACATGGACATCAAGAACGCCAGGGTAGTCCTGGAGATGATCGAGAGCGGGAAGATGGGTGTCAGGGCCGTCCCGTTCACCGGCACCCCCTCGCCGTTCGCCCACAGCGTCATACTCGCAGGATTCTCGGACATCGTGCTGATGGAGGACAGGAGCGCCCTCCTCAAGGAGCTCCACCGGAAGGTCCTGGAGCGCGCCCTCGGGGACAGCGTCCGCGAGTTCGAGTTCGATGCCGACGCAGTGACCCAGTACTTCCGCGCCAAGGTCGGGCGCGTGTCCTCCGAGGACGACATACCCAAGCTGCTCATGAAGACCGGCCCGCTGCAGGTGCTCAGGGACAGGGGGAGGAGCATCTACCCCTACTGCGACCCCGACAAGAAGGACGTCGACGCCTGGGTCAGGGACCTGATCCGCAAGGGCGCCCTCCGCACCGTGTTCCTGGACGAGGCCTACGCCGTCCCGGCGGAGATCGCCGAGGAGTACGCGGCCGCCACCGTGAGGCAGAGGGCCCTCTCCGATGCGGACAACCAGGTGCTGGAGCACATCGGCGCCCGTACCCTGCTGAGCGAGGTCAAGGACGCCCTGCCGGACCTGACCGACGACATAATCTTCCGTTCGGTCAGGAAGCTCGAGTCCATGTACCTGGTCGAGCGCACCGACGTCGCGGAGAACAACCGCTGGTACTTCGGCCGGAGGGAGCCCCCGAAGAACCCCCGCGCCGAGGCGGTCGACAGCGTGCTGCTGAGGCATCTCGGCGCCTACGGGCCGACCACCGTCCAGGAGGCGGCCTTCGCCCTCAGCATCCCGGACGGGGAGGTGCAGCTGTCCCTCGACGGCCTCGCGGCCGCCGGAGAGGTGGCCAAGGGCAGGTTCCTGGTCTCGGAGAACGACCAGTACATGCTGTCGTCCGACAGGCTCCGCCTGAGGTCCGGCAAGGACAATGTGTACGATTACGAGACGGTGGAGAACTACCGCCTCACCAAGGGCGAGAGCTTCGATTCCATCGAGGACTTCTTCAGGTTCTATGTCACGGCCGGGTCCGAGCTCGACGTCTTCTCCAGGGTCAAAGGGTTCAGCCTCGACCGCTGGCAGGAGATGCGCGCGTCCGGGAAGATCCTCCTGGGGAGGTTCGCGAGGGGGCGCGTCAGGTTCATGCTCGCGGAGGACGCGGCGAGGTACGCCTACTTCGCCCAGGACTCCACCCAGCCGTCCGACGCCGAGGTCCTGGCGGCCATCGCCGGGGCCGGCCCCGCCGGGACGACCATGAGGGAGATCGCCGCCTCGACCGGCAGGGAGAAGGAGCAGGTCAAGGAGTCCATCCTGCGCCTCGACCGCTCCATGAAGATAATCCACGCGTTCAGCGACCGCGAGGACTGGGGGACGGAGAACCATTACGCCGTCTATTCCCCGGAGATACCGGCGGAGAGCCCGGAGGACCGCATCGTGGAGCAGGCCATCAGGGCGTTCGGCCCGGTGCCGGTGACCTCTGTTAGGTACATAGTCAGCGTCCCGGACGGCGACATCGATGCCGCCGCCGAGCGCGTGGGCGCGGTCAGGATCCTCGTCGGCCCCGGGCAGGCCGCGATGTACATCATGAAGGACGAGCTGCCGAAGCTCAACAGCCCCGGCGCGGCCCCCGAGGAGACCAGGGTCCTCTCCCTGTTCGACCCGGACCTGGGGTCCAAGTGGGCGGAGATCTCCGCGCGCTACGGTGACCGCTGGATCTATCCGGTGATGAAGGGGAGCAGGGTCATCGGCGCCATGGAGATCTGGGAGATGTCCGGCGCCATAGAGGTCCGCTCTGTCGATGTGGACTCGCCCGACCTGCTGGCGGACGCCCTCGGCGCCATGGACCGCCTGATGGGCTATTTCAAGATGAAGGGTACGGACATCGTCCGCGTCAGGGAGGTCCTGGGCAGCGATGCCGCCGAGCTCCCGCCCGAGATCGCGGAGATAATGAGGTCCTGCGGCTATGTGTTCGTCAACGGATTCTGGGCGAAGGGCAGGTTCTCCGAGAGGGTCATGACCCGCTCCGAGGCCCTGAGCCTCGTCTTCCGCCGCCAGAGGCTCGCCAAGGACAGCCGCTACCCCACCCTCCAGGACCTCCTGGACGCGAGGGGGTACATCCGCAGCGACCAGGAGCTGGTCCCGCGCGTTACCGCCCGTTCGTCGCTGAAGAAGTACGCCGACCGCGGCGCCGTCGTGAAGGGGAACCTCATGCCTCCGTTCATCGGATATGCCAGGCCCGAGCTCATGAAGGTCTTCCGCGCCGCCAAGCAGGCCGAGCGCACCGAGGAGATGAAGCACGTCGAGAAGATCGTGAAGGAGAGGGGGCCGATAGACAAGAAGGAGCTCAGGTACCGCTCCAGGCTCTCGTACGACAGCACGACTGAGGCCGTATCGGACCTCATGAAGGCGTCCATGGTGTGCCAGGACTCGGACGGATACTACAGGTGGGTCCCGGACACGGAGGACCCGGAGGCCGCCGCCGAGGAGATCGCGATGCTCCACCTCCGGGATTTCAGCATCTTCTCCGCCGACATGATGGCGAGGTTCCTCGGCCTGAAGATGTGGAGGACCAGGAAGGTCCTGGGGGCCCTGGAGGCCCGCGGGGAGGTGGTCAAGGGGTTCTTCATCGAGGGCGACCCGACGCTCTACTGGATGCCCGCCGAGGATGCGGACGCGCCGGCAGAGCCGTTCGACGGGACGTTCATCCTCAATACCCAGGACAACCTGAGCTTCTACCTCAGGGAGGACATCCGCAAGGCCTGCGGGTCCTCGGTGAGCACGGTGTGGAAGGGCACCGAGATCATCGGGCACTTCAAGGGCAAGATCACCCCGGACGGGGCCAAGGTGGACGATTTCGAGGGCACGGACGAGGCGAAGGCCCTGATCGAGAAGACGCTCCGCTCCTACGGGGTCTCTGTCGAGAAGAAGGACGACAGCGGGTACGACACTGACTGGGACTCCAGCGAGTTCTACAACCGCGTCAACCCGGGGATATGAGGATTCAACAATCGTAAATATTAACACGTCTTCGGTGAAGGCATGAAAACCCCCTGCGAGATCGTCGTCTGGTACGTGCTCCCCACCATCAGGAGGGAGATCGCCAAGGAGATGGTCGGGACCTACCATATGCGCCAGTCTGATGTCGGGCGCGTGTTCGGGGTGACCGATGCCGCCATATCCCAGTATCTGAAGAACAAGCGCGGCGGCAGCATCCTCATCGAGCAGAGCGAGTATTATCCAAGCTTCATCGATGAGGTCAAGAAGAGCGCCAAGCTCATCGTCGAGGAGAAGTCCGATATGTCCGTCGAGATGTGCAGGATCTGCAATTACATCAAGAGCATCGGCCTCCTCGCCAAGATCTACACCGACATAACCGGTGCCGAAGCTCCCTCCTGCGCATGGGGGAAGACGCCCGATCCGAACTGCATCACCAGCATAGAGTGAGCCGGCGGCGCGGGCCGGAGGGCCGCCCCGGCTCAGATGAACTCAGAATGATAGAGGAACTCCTGGGCGTATCCGGCGTAAGGGCCGAACATCTTCCTGCCGCGCGCGGCGACGGCCTTGTAGCTTCCGGACACCCCGTAGCGGGCCTCCATGACCTTCTGGATCCTCACGTCCACCGGGAACGCTTCCAGGCGGCCGTAGCCGAACAGGGCGACGCAGTCGGCCACCTTCGGGCCGACGCCTTTGATGCCCATGAGCGACTGGGTCAGTTCTTCGTAAGGGAGCTCTTCCAGGGCCTTCACGTCCACATCCCCGTCCTCGGCGCGCTGTGCCAGCAGCAGGAAGCGTTCCTCGCGGAACCCCAGCCTGCATTCTCCTATCCTCTCCTTCCCGTCGAGGATCTGCTTCGGGGTCGGGAACGCCCTGCGGGCCCCGAGATCGGTGCCGAAGAGGTCGCAGACGGACTCAACCATCTTGGCGATCCTCTTGACGTTGACATTGGTGGCGAGGACGTACGTCGCGAGGCACTCCCATTCCGGCTGCCTGAGGATGCGGAGGCCGGGGCATCTCTCCGAGAGGCCGGCCACATACGGGTCCCTGGCCGAGATGTCGGCGATTATGGCCGGGAGGTCGTCCCCGGTGCGGAAATACTCCTCGACAGCGGAGCGGGGCGCGTCCCCCTCGCACTCGAAACCGTCCTCCGTCTGCCTGAGCGTGACGCAGGACCTTCCGATGACCCCCTGCCACGATCCGTCCGCCTGTTTCCTCCAGCGGTGGGCCTGGCCGCACCCGAGGGTCGGGTCCAGGGAGATATCAGTTTCAATCCTCATGCTCATACGGCACGGATGCCCTGCCCTTCTTAAGAATCCGCGCCTTCATCACCGCTGTACATGCGGTAGGCGTGCTTCAGGCGGGCATCGTCCTTCCATTCGGACGCTTTGGCCGCTGCCTCCTCCTCTGCGCGGGAGAGCTTCCCTTTGAGCCCGTACTCGTCGAACGCCTGCACGGACACCGTCTCCATCGCTTTCGAGAAACCGGGGCAGAGCCTCTCCATGATCTCCGGGGCGTCCGAGACGTCGGGCCTGTCGGTGTAGACCGTCACGTACCTGACATGCTCGGGATCGTCCGGCCACTTCCTCGGCCTGAAGAAGATCCTGAGGTAGCGGCGCGAGTCGCGCCCGTAGTAGGTGTCGGCCGTGAACCTCATGTGCATGATATTGGACATCGGCATCGGGATGGGGATGCGCGCTTATGCCTGTGTCGGAGAAGATTAAGTTATACCTGGAGGATACGGAGCGCATGAGGTTCGGACCTGCCGGGTATCCGGCGATCGGAAGCAAGAGCGACCCGGAGGGGTCGCTGAAATACACCCGCGGACTGGGGCTGGACTGCCTCGAGGTGGAATTCGTCCGCGGGGCCAGGATCTCGGAGGACAGGGCCCGCCAGATAGGGAAATGCGCCAAGGACCTGGACATACGGCTGAGCTGCCACGCTCCCTATTTCATCAGCTTCAACTCGGACAGCCCGGAGACGGTGGACAAGAGCGTCGCATGGGTCGTGGACACCGCCAAGGCCGCCCATTGGCTCGGCGCGTACATCATCGTGATCCACGCGGCATCCTACGGGAAGCATCCGGAGACCGCCCTCCCGAATGTCATCTCCGGCCTGACCAGATGCAAGGAGCAGCTCGACGACCTCGGGATACATGATGTCACCCTCGGGGTGGAGACCATGGGGAAGAAAGGGCAGTTCGGGACGCTGAAGGAGATCGCCGGGGTGATGGAGGAGGTGGACGGGGTCCGCCCGGTCCTCGATGTCGCCCATGTCCACGCCAGGGGCGTCGGGTGCCTGAAGACGAAGAAGGACATGCAGGACCTCATCGACGAGTTCTTCCCGCTGGCCGGCCCGACGGCCCACTTCCACATCAGCTGCATCAAGTACGGCGAGAAGGGGGAGATAAGCCATCTTCCGCTCAGCGAGAAAGAGCCCGACCTGCAGATGCTCGCCGACATCCTGAACGACAGCGACATGGACTGCAACTTCGTCTGCGAGTCTCCGCTCATCGAGAAGGACGCCGTCGTCTTCAGGGACATGTTCCCCAGGTACAGGCGGTCCTGATGAGGCGCAGCACCCCGATCCTGGCGATCGCCATCGCGGCCGCGATCATAGCCGCCGCCATAATAATCGGCTGGGTGCTCCCCGATTCGGGAGGGAGCGGGGAAGATTCGGGCAGCATCGCCGTTTGGTTCGATTGGCTCTTCAGAGACTGAACCCAGTCAAATCAAGTCAATCATAAATTTACAATCATTCGAAGACCGGAGAACCTCACTCGGGGCACGATTGGAAATGCATTGTGCACGGAAGCAGGCGGCCTCTCCTCACTGGCCGTGCGGCAGGCGTGCATCCGTCTCCCGCGGATGCTTCCCTGCTCGAATCCATCGGGTTCTCTTTCATTTTGAGTGGAAACGATTTGGGGAAGGAACGCGGTACAACGTCCGATGGACGTATGCGAAATGATGGGGGAGCACCTGGGACTGGTGCCTCCCTGGAAAGCGACCGAGTTCTGGAGCGAACCGAACGCGAGAGGGGAGCTGGACGACCACCTGCGGGTGGAGGTGCCGCCCGGGAGCTGTATGCCCTGTCCGCAGTGCGGGCGCATGTGCCGGATACACGACCGTACTCCGGAGAGGGCCTGGAGGAGCCTGGACGTCGTGTCCAGGCGCCTGTACATCCATGCGCGGATACCGCGCACGGACTGCCCGGACTGCGGCGTCAGGAGGGCGGACGTCCCGTGGGCCCGCCCCCACTCGCACTTCACCCTCTCCATGGAGTCCATGATCATGGCCATGTGCAGGGAGATGGCGGTATCCGCGGCGGCCGCCCTCATACACGAGGACGCGAACCGCATATGGCGCCTTGTGAGGCACAGTGCCAGGAAGTTGGTGGAAGGCATGGACCTGTCGCACGTGACGGCGGTCGGTGTCGACGAGAAGTGCTTCTCCGGCCACGATGCGTTCGTGACCGTCTTCGCGGACATCGTGCGGCATCGGGTGCTCTTCGTGACCCCCGGCAAAGGCTCCGGCGCCGTCGGGGAGTTCAGGGATTTCCTGACGGAGCACGGGGGACGTGCGGCGAACATCGCCGATTTCACCTGCGACTTCGGAGCGGCGTACGTCTCAGGCATCGGGCGCTACTTCAAGAGGGCGCGGATAACCTTCGACAGGTTCCACCTCGTGAAGCTGGCCAACGACGCCATGAACGACGTGAACTTCGGGAAGATGAAGCTGGCGGTCAACCGCATGAAGGTCAAGTACATGATGGTCCGGAACTCCGGCAGCCTGACCGACGGGGAGAAGGAGCTGAGGGACAGGATCTGCGAGGACAACGAGGAACTGGGCCATGCGTACAGGCTCAAGGAGTCGCTGGTGTCGGTGTACTCGATGGGGGATGCCGACATCGCGAGGGACCATCTCCTGGGATGGGTCTCCTGGGCCGGGCGCTCGGGCTTCCGCCCGTTCGCCAGGCTGGCCAAGACCGTGGAGGCGAACATCGAGGGGATACTCCGGTGGTTCTCCACCGGGATGTCCAACGCCCTCCTGGAGGGGACCAACTCGCTGATCTCCCTCATCAAGAGGCGCGCCAGGGGATTCAAGCGGGTCGAGAACCTGATAGCCGTTTGTTATCTCACCGGTGCCAGAGGCAAAGTGGATCTGTACGGGGCTCCGAGGTGAGCGCGTTCCTTCCCCAAATCGTTTCCACTCAAAATGAAAGAGAACCATCCATCGAAAGCGATTTTATAGTCCGACCCTATGCTCATCTTCGGCGCCGATGTGGCTCAGCGGTAGAGCGACGGTTTCGTAAACCGTCGGCCGGGGGTTCAAATCCCTCCATCGGCTCCATTCTCATTCGCAGCTGTGCTTTCCCGACGGTACGTCCGGCCTTATCGGCCCGCTGCTTTTGGTGAGGTACTGGTTCACGATCTTGATCGCGCAGACGTCCCCGCACATGGAGCAGCCGTCCTGCTCCTCGGTGCATCCGCGGGCGCGGTAGGCCTTCGCCTTCTCCGGGTCGAGGCAGACTCCGTACATGGCGTTCCAGTCCAGCTTCTTCCTCGCCTTGGCCATCTCGTCGTCTCTCTCGGATCCCTTCCCGTGGGCCAGGTCCGCGGCGTGGGCGGCGATCTTGGACGCGATGACGCCTTCCTTGACGTCGTTCTCGTCCGGAAGGGACAGGTGCTCCGCGGGGGTGACGTAGCAGAGGAAATCGGCCCCCGCCTGCGCCGCGATGGCCCCTCCGATGGCCGACGTGATGTGGTCGTAGCCCGGAGCTATGTCCGTCACCAGAGGCCCGAGGACGTAGAAAGGCGCCCCGTGGCAGAGCGCCTTCTCCATCTTCATATTCGCGGCGATCTGGTCCATCGCCATGTGGCCCGGCCCTTCGACCATGGCCTGCACCCCGGCCGCCCTCGCCCTCTTCACCAAGTGCCCTAGCACCATCAGCTCGGAGACCTGCGCAGGGTCCGAGGCATCGCGGATGCACCCCGGCCTGAACCCGTCCCCCAGGGAGAGGGTGAACTCGTACTTCCTCGCGAGGTCCAGGAGCACATCGAAGTCCTTGTAGAGGGGGTTCTCCTCGTCATTGTGCAGGATCCATGCGGTCAGGAAGGAGCCGCCGCGGGAGACGACGTCCATCAGCCTTTCCGAGTTCCCGATCCATTTCACGGTCTCGCGGGTGATGCCGCAGTGGACGGTCATGAAGTCCATGCCGTCCTTCGCGTGCTTCTCGATCCCGGAGAAGATGTCGTCCTCGGTCATCTCGACGACGGCGTTCTTCCTGGCGGCCGTCAGCCCGACCTCGTAGATGGGGACGGAGCCCATCATGACCGGGCAGCGGGAGAGCAGGCGCTTCCTGATGGCATCGATGTCGCCGCCGGTGGAGAGGTCCATCACGGCATCGGCGCCGTACTTCACGGCGATGTCCATCTTGCGGATCTCGGGCTCTATGTCAGGCATGTCGCGGGACGTCCCGATGTTGGCGTTGACCTTCACGGAGAGCCCCTCCCCGACGGCGGCGGGTATGGGGTCGTGGGCGGGGTTGCAGGGCATGACGATGCGCCCGGCCGCGATGCCGTCCATGACGAACCTCTCGGTCACGCCCTCCCTCTCGGCGATCTTCTTGATCCTGTGGTCGGACTCCCCGCGGGCGGCCTGCTCCATGATGGTGCTCATTTGAATCGCCGAAGAATCCGCCTCGTCGTATTTCATACTTGACGGCTGGCGCCCCCCGCTCCCCCGGTCCCGCCGCCGCACCGGGGAGAGCATGCCGGAGCATACCTCCAATTCAGTTATTAACGCGCGCGTACGCTCGCGCCTAATTATTATAATATATTAAGACCGACATGCCCAGCCACATATTTTCGGAAGTCAGAAAATGGGCAAAGATGACGACATAAGGAACGGGGAGGTTTACGACGAGAACTCCATCCGCGCCCTGAAGGGCCTGGAGGCCGTCAGGGTCCGCCCCGGCATGTACATCGGCAGCACCGATACCAGAGGGCTGCACCATCTCGTGTACGAGGTGGTCGACAACTCCATCGACGAGGTCATGGCCGGTTTCGCGACCAGGATCGACGTCACCGTCAATGTGGACGGATCGGTGACCGTGGCGGATGACGGCAGAGGCATCCCTGTGGGGATAGTGCCCGAGGAGGGCAAATCCGGCCTTGAGGTCTGCCTCACCGACCTCCATGCCGGAGGTAAGTTCGACCAGAACGCGTACAAGGTCTCCGGCGGTCTGCACGGGGTCGGCGTATCGGTCGTGAACGCGCTCTCCACATGGCTGATCGCCACCGTCAAGAGGGACGGGCACATCCACAGGCAGTCGTACCATACCGGCATCCCGGACGGGCCCGTAGAGGTCATCGGGGACGCCCACGACACCGGGACCACCATAACGTTCCTCCCGGACCCCACCATGTTCGAGACGGTCGATTTCGACTTCGGGACCCTGCAGAACAGGTTCAGGAACCAGGCGTTCCTGAACACCAAGGTCACCATCAACTTCGAGGACAAGAGGACCGAGAAGAAGGAGACCTACCACTACGAGGGCGGAGTGAGCGAGTTCGTCAGGTACCTCAACCGCGCGAAGACACCCATACACCCCGACCCGATCACCGTCAACGGCACCTACAGCGAGAAGGACCCCGAAGGCAAGGAGAGGGACGTCCTGGTTGACATCGCCATGCAGTACACCGACGGGTACAACGAGTCCGTGGACGCCTTCGTGAACACGGTCAGCACCCCCGACGGCGGAACGCACCTCACCGGCTTCAGGACCGCCCTGACCAAGATCCTGAACGACTACGGGAAGGAGAACAACCTCCTGAAGGACATAACCCTCGAGGGGCCGGACACCAGGGAAGGGCTCACGGCGGTCATCAGCATCAAGATGGCCGACCCCCAGTTCGAGTCCCAGACCAAGGAGAAGCTCGGGTCCTCCATCGCCCAGACCGCCGTCATGGGCATCATGGGCCAGAAGTTCAGGGAGTACCTGGACGAGCACCCTCAGGTGGCGCAGGTAATCGTGAAGAAATGCATGTCCGCCTACGAGGGCAGGATGGCGGCCAAGAAGGCCAGGGACGCCACCCGCAGGAAGTCCCTCCTCGAGAGCACGTCCCTCCCCGGGAAGCTCGCGGACTGCTCCGAGAAGGACCCCGCGAAATGCGAGATATTCATCGTCGAGGGAGAGTCTGCAGGAGGCTCCGCCAAGATGGGCAGGGACAGGACCTTCCAGGCCATCCTCCCCATCAGAGGGAAGATCCTGAACGTCGAGAAGACCCGCCAGGACAAGCTCCTCGACCATGAGGAGATCAAGAACCTGACCGTCGCCATCGGCGGCGGCATAGGGAAGGACTTCGACATCACCAAGGCGAGGTACCACAAGGTCGTCATCATGACCGATGCCGATGTGGACGGGGCGCACATCGCGACCCTCCTCCTGACGCTGTTCTACAGGCAGATGCGCCCGCTGGTCGACAACGGGTACGTCTACCTCGCGATGCCCCCTCTGTACGGCGTCTTCAAAGGCAAGAACAAGCCGAAATACTGCTGGACGGACCAGCAGCTGGCGAAGCTCGTCGAGGAGGCGGGCGGCCAGGACAAGGTCAACATCAGCCGCTACAAGGGTCTGGGAGAGATGAACCCGCAGCAGCTGTGGGAGACGACCATGGACCCGGAGCAGAGGTACATGAAGCAGGTGAAGGTGGCGGACGCCATCATGGCGGACCAGCTGTTCAGCACCCTCATGGGAGAAGATGTCGAGCCCCGCAGGGAGTTCATAATCGAGCACTCCAACGAGGTCGAGAACCTGGATGTGTGATCCCATGGAAGGCGAAGAGAGGATCATCAAGGAAACAGTCGAGAAGACGATGCAGAAATCCTACATCGATTACTCGATGTCGGTCATCGTCAGCAGGGCGCTTCCGGACGCGCGCGACGGCCTGAAGCCGGTACACAGGAAGATCATGTACGCCATGTACGACATGGGACTGGCGTACAACAGGCCCCACAAGAAGTCGGCCACCGTGGTCGGAGAAGTGCTGGGTCATTACCATCCCCACGGCGATTCGTCCGCGTACGACGCCATGGTGAGGATGGGGCAGCCGTTCTCCCTCAGGTATCCGCTGATCGACGGCCAGGGTAACTTCGGATCCGTCGACGGGGACCCGCCGGCCGCGATGCGTTACACCGAGGCCAGGCTCTCCAAGATGGCGAGCGACCTGCTGATGGACCTGGACAAGGACACCGTCGACATGATGGACAACTTCGACGGCACCGTCAAGGAGCCCACCGTGCTCCCGTCCAAGTTCCCGAACCTGCTCGTGAACGGGTCCGACGGCATAGCCGTGGGCATGGCGACCAAGATGCCACCCCACAACCTCAACGAGGTCTGCGACGCCATCATGTACGCCATCGACAATCCGGACAACGCGGGCGTCGAGCAGCTGATGCAGTTCGTCAGGGGGCCCGACTTCCCCACCGGCGGCATCGTGAACGGCATCTCGGGCATCGTGGACGCCTACACCACCGGCCGCGGCCGCATCAAGGTGAGGTCCAAGACCCACATCGAGGACAGCGGCAGGAAGGAGGCCATCGTCGTCGACGAGATCCCCTATCAGGTGAACAAGGCCGAGCTCGTCAAGAGCATAGCCGAGCTCGTCAAGAACAAGGCGGTCAACGGCATCAGCGACCTCAGGGATGAGTCCGACCGCCACGGGATGAGGATCGTCATCGAGCTCCACAAGGACGCCATACCCGACGTGGTCCTGGAGAACCTGATGAAGAAGACCCAGCTGGAGATCACCTACGGCATCATCAACCTCGCCCTGGTGAAGGACGCCAAAGGCAAGGACGTGCCGAAGCTCCTCGGCCTGAGGCAGCTCATCGACCAGTACATCGGCCACAGGCGGAGCGTCGTGACCCGCAGGACCCAGTTCGACCTGAGGAAGGCCGAGGAGAGGTTCCACATCCTCGACGGCCTGATCAAGGCGCTGAACATGCTCGACCAGACCATCGCCCTCATCAGGGGCTCTACTTCCGGGCCCGAGGCGAACCAGGGCCTGCAGAACCTGCTCGGCATCGACCAGCAGCAGGCCCAGGCGATCCTGGACATGAGGCTCCAGAAGCTGACCGGCCTGGAGATCGACGCGCTCAGGAAGGAGTACAACGACCTCATCGCCACCATGGAGGACCTGAAGGACATCCTGGCCAAGCCTGCGAGGATCGACGCCATCATCAAGTCCGAGCTCAAGGAGATGAAGGACACCTACGGCGACGCCCGCAGGACCCAGATCAACAGGGACGCCATCGACGTCAACGCCGAGGACCTCATACCCAAGGAGGACACGGTCTACACCCTGTCGGCGGCCGATTACGTGAAGAGGATACCCCTCCGCGCCTACCGCCAGCAGTCCCGCGGCGGCGTCGGCACCAAGGGCATGGAGACCAAGGACGAGGACTACGTCAAGACAATGTTCGTGGCCTCGTCCCACGACTACCTCATGTTCGTGACCAACACCGGCAGGATCCTCTGGCTCAAGGGATACGCCATCCCCGAGGGGAGCAGGCAGGCCAAAGGCAAGCCGATCGTCAACCTGCTGCCGGACCTGCATGAGGACGAGACGGTCATCACGGTCATCCCCACCTCCGCCTTCCCGGACGACCAGTTCCTGGCGTTCTGCACCAGGAACGGCCTGTTCAAGAAGACCCAGCTGTCCGCCTACGGCAATGTGAGGAACAAGGGCATCATCGCGCTCAACATCGATGACGGCGACAGCCTGGTCGAGGCCGCCAAGGTCGAGGCCGGGTCCGACATCATCCTCGCCACCGACGACGGGCTCGCCTGCAGGTTCGACGAGAAGGAGGTCAGGCCGACAGGGCGCGCCGCCATGGGCGTCAAGGGCATGAACCTGGGCCTGAACAACCACGTCGTGTCCATGACCGTGGTCCACCCGCAGGACCAGCTCCTGACCGTGACCGAGTTCGGCATGGGGAAGATCTCCTCCGTGGACGACTACACCAAGCACCACCGCGGCTCCAAGGGCGTGACCACCATCAAGCTCACCAAGAAGAGCGGCGCCGTGGTCTCCGTGCGCAAGGTCGAGGACGGCGACGAGCTCATGCTGGTCTCCGAGTCCGGCAAGATCATCCGCATCGACGTCGGCTCGATCCGCAAGACCGGCAGGTCGGCGCAGGGCGTCAGGGTCATGGACCTCCGCGACGGCGACAGGATCACCGCCGTGGAGCCCGTGAACCCCTCCGGCGTCCGCTGCGATGACGAAACGGAGGAGCAGCAGTGAGCGCCGCCTCGGCGGAGGACGGGGCCAGGTGGTTCCTGGCCTTCTTCGGCCTCGTGGCCGGCATCCTCTGTCTGGCGGCCTCGGCCATGAGCTTCGCCGGCGGCGATGCGGGCCTGGGGGCGGTGTTCGCCGCCGTCTGCATCGCCTGCTTCCTGCTGGCATTCCTGCTCCGCCGCAGCCTCCGGCGGGGCTTCGGGCGCGGTCCGTTCCCCCCAGGCCGCCGCCCCATGTGCCGCGGAAGACGGTAAGTTTATAATAGAGGGGACTTTAACGGAAGTCTAAGCCGCCGTAGCTCAGTTGGGAGAGCGCATGACTGAAGATCATGAGGTCGCTGGTTCGAACCCGGCTGGCGGCACCATGCATTTTTACCTCCTCTGATCTCGTCTGCGGAGCATCGTATCATGAACAAGGAGATCTGGGACTCATATCACCGCGACGGCACCCCTGCCGGCGGCGACCTCGTCAGAGGCCACCGGATCCCCAACGGGCTCTATCACATGATCTGCACAGTGGCCGTCACCAACACCGACGGCAGCGTCCTCCTGGTGCAGAGGGACAGGAGGAAGTCCTTCGGCGGGATGTGGGAGGCCTCCGCGGGAGGATCCGCCCTCAAGGGGGAGTCCCCCGAGCAGTGCGCGATGCGCGAGCTGCGCGAGGAGACCGGCATCGACGGCACGGGGATGAGGTCCGAAGGGTTCTACCCCGATGACAAGTTCCGCTCGATAATCTACGAGTTCTCGCTCTCCACGGACATCCCCAAGGACTCGGTGAAGCTGCAGGCCGGAGAGACCCAGGATTACAGATGGGTCCCCCGCGAGGAGTTCGCCGAGATGATGCGCTCCCGCAGCAGGTGGAACATCTCTCCCAGGTCCCGCCATTTCGGCTACCGCATCATCAGGGAGGCCGAGGAGAAGGGCCTCATACCCAAGCGCGAAGGCAGGAGGCCGAAGAAGAAGGCGTCCGGAGCCCCTGCCGGCCCCGGTGCGGAGAAGCCCGCCCGGCCCCGCTCCGACAACAGGGAACGGAAGCAGAACGCCTCCAAGGACCGGACGGACTCCCCCAGGCCGGTCCGCCCGCCCGCCAAGGGCACCGGCAGGAGAAAGTCCGGGCGCCGCGGAGACCAGGAAACCAAGGGCGGAAACCAGACCGGGACGCCCCGCCGCCCGCAGGACAGGAGGCCGCGGGAAGGGTCCGCGCCCAAGGGCCCTAAGGGGAACGCACCGAAGGCGCAGCCGTCAGGCAGGCCCCGGACCGGCACCCCTGCCCAGGGAGCGCCGCGCGGAGGCAGAGGCCGCCGCCGGCACGGGCAGCGCAGCGGGGAGAAGCGCTCAGGAGGCGGCGGAGACGGCCAGCGAAGACACCGATGAGGTGCTGATCGATCTCAAGACCACGTCCCTCACCCTGGGCGAGGTCATGGAGAGGATCCAGAGCCTCAAGAGCGATCCGAAATACAAGGGGTACGAGATATTCATGGACGGGGACAGGTATGCAATCGTCGCGCGCAGGAGGCCTGAATGATGGTTTACGCGAAAGGCGGCCGCCGCGGCCGCGTGACCATCGGGATCTACAACGCCTACGACCCCAGGACGTTCAGGGAGCCACACCGCAGGGTGATCGCCCGCGCGGGGGACCTCGCCATGGCCTTCGGGATGAACCTGGCACTGTTCGGCTTCCCCATCCCGGAGGACGCCAAGACGCCTGTGGAGATCGCGGATTTCATCGCCGGTACGACCAGCATCGGCGCCCACGGCGGCAATTTCCAGAAGCTCGCCGAGCTGGGACGTTTCCAGACGTTCCCGTTCCCCAACAAAGGGTTCCCGCCGCAGCTGGGTAAGGTCGTGCTGACCACCTGCAGGCCGGACAGAGGGAAGCAGATGCGCACCTCGGAGCTCGCCGCCCTCATAGAAGGGGGGCAGTCGGTGCTGCTGGTCTTCGGCATCGGCCCGCACGGCACCCCGAAGGAGGTCCATGACATCTCCGACATCGATTACGAGGTGACGGGAGGGTGCTTCTCGCTGGAGACCTGCACCGCTCTCGGTGCCGTATGCGGGAAGATTGACGCCGTCCTCAATCCCGACTGAGGCCGGGAAAACATCCGCGGGGGCTTTCGGCCCCCGATAGGTTTCAGTAATGGTCGTAGAGGATGTTCTCGGGGGCGTAGAGCACTCCGGAGCCTTCCTCGACGCGCCCGACGACCTGTGCGTTGGGGTTCTCCTTCGCGATGTCCTCCGCGTCCTCCTCGGGCGCGATGATGGTGAATCCCATGCCCATGTTGAACGTCTGGTACGCTTCCCTGGTGTCGACGTTCCCCATCTCCACGAGGAGCTCGAATATCCTCTGGGGCTTCACCGGGTCGTCGATGACGTACCTGCATCCCTTGGCCATTCTCAGTATGTTCCTGAGGCCGCCTCCGGTGATGTCGACGAGCCCGTGGACCTCGTGCTTCGAGGTGATCCCGAGCACCTGCTTCACATAGATCTCGGTGGGGGTCAGGAGCTCCTTCCCCACGGACTGGTTCAGCCCGGGGGCGCTGTCGGTCATCTTCATGCCTGCAGACTCGACTATCTTCCTGGCGAGGGTGAGGCCGTTGGAATGGATCCCGGAGGACTTCAGGGAGACGATGAGGTCGCCCTTGCGGCATGCGTCGCCGGTAATGATCCTGTCCTTGTCCACCATTCCCATACAGGTCCCGGATAGGTCGAGCCCTTTCACGATCTCGGGCAGGACTGCTATCTCCCCGCCGACGATCTCCATGTCCGAGAGCTCGGCGCCTCTGTTCAGCCCGACGCCGATCTTCCCGGTGACCTCCTCGTCCGGCCTGTCGATGGCCACGTAATCGACGAAGGAGACGGGCTGCGCGTTGACGCAGATGGTGTCGTTGACGTTCATCGCGATGCAGTCGATCCCGATGGTGTCCCAGATGCCCAGCTGCTCGGCGATGAGGATCTTGGTGCCGACCCCGTCGGTGGCCAGGGTGATGTACCGGTCGCCCATGTCGACGAGGCTGGCGAAGAGGCCGGACTTCCTGACCATCTGGCCGATCCCGGACCTGCGGTAGGTGAGGTTCTGCACCAGGGACTCGATCGAGCTTGATTTCTTGTCGATGTTAACGCCCGCTTTGGAGTACGTCCATCCTGCTGCCATTGTTATCGCATCGGTCATCCGTCCGCCTCTTAATTATTGTTCGCCGAAACGGGCCGCTCGGGCGTCATTTCAATGAAGGCATCTTTATCCGTCCGCCCGCCGTTCCCGTTCCCCATGAGGACAGCGGTGCTGATCATCGCGCACGGAGGGGACTCCGCAGGGGCCGCGGACGCGGCCTCCTTCCATGCGGAGCGCATAACGAAGCAGACGGGCATGGAGGTGCGCACCGCATACCTGCACAGCCTGCCGGGCATCGCCGAGACCGCCTCGGCCATGGCGGCGGACGGGATCGAAAGGATCATCGCCCTGCCCCTGTTCATGACCGATGGATACCTTCCGGACAAGGTCGTGCGCATGAAGCTGGGTCTTTCCCCCGGAGCGATGTCGGGCAGGGTGTCCGGCGGCGGGAAGGAAGCGGACATTGTCTTCACCGGGACGTTCGGGGGCCGTCAGAAGATGAGGACGGTCCTGGTTCAGGCGTGCGACGCGAACGGGGCATCGCCGGAGAGAACCTCCGTCATGCTGGTGTTCCACGGCAGCAACGGGAAGGAAGGGGTGCCCTGCGCCGAACCCTGCGCCGGATACCTGAAGGAGAGGGGGTACCTCACGGAGGTGGCCTACAATGAGTTCCAGAGTCCCGGTGTGGAGGAGGCGCTGAGCGGCCTCATGCGCGCGGGGAAGGATATCCTCGTCATCCCCATGTTCGTCTCCCCCGGGAAGCATACCACAGAGGACATCCCCGGGAAGCTCGGTCTGAATGGAAGTGCCAGGGCCCGCAGTTTCGAGACTCCGGGAGGTCCCCGCCGCATTACCTACACGCACGAGATCGGCCTGTGCCCGGGTGTGACCTACATCCTGAAGGACCTCATTTCCGAAGCGTTCGCCCGCTGATCGGTTTAGTTCTCTCCCGTTCATCCCGCAGTCCACTGTGAAGAAGTCCAGGAAATAGGTGGCAATGGCTGCCGGCGGGGTCCGGCATAAGTCAAGTCCCAGATCATAGATGCGGATCATCATCGAGAGAAGATCAGGGACGTTTACAGCGTCAGCACGAGAACCGCCGTGGGCGGCGGTCCTGGTGCCCATGTGAGTACCGCATCATATATATGACACGATGTAAATAAACCGCCCATGAAAAGGGTCCTGATTGTCTGTTACTCATGGTCGAACGGCAACACCTCGCGCATCGCCGGGGTGCTGCGCGATGCTCTGGGTGCGGATTACGCCGAGATAAAGACAGCTGTCCCTTATCCGAAGGACTACAATGAGACCGTAGACCAGGGACAGAGGGAGGTTGAGGACGGATTCACGCCCGAGATCGAGCCCATCAGCAGGAATCCGGATGATTATGAGATCATCGTCCTCGCCACCCCGACCTGGTGGTACACCATGGCCCCTGCGATGCTCTCCTACGTCCGCTCGGTCGATTGGAACGGGAGGACAGTCGTCCCTCTGGCCACTAACGGCGGCTGGCCGGGGCATCTCATGGACGACATCAGGGCCGAATGCAGGGGCGCGCGCATCGAGTGCCCCATGGAGGTGAGGTTCGACTCCGAGGGCGGGCCCGATATGGTGACCCCGGAGAAGGACGTCAGGTCCTGGATCGGATCGGTGAAGGAGCTCGCCGGGATGCAGTCCTGAGCCGTTCCCGGGGTACATTCTTATATCCCCGGCACTGATGGGAACTCCGTGTCCGATCTGCACGACAGATGGGTCGCTGAACGCCACAGCGAATACTACTACAAGCTTGCGAAGAAAGAGGGGTACCGCTCGAGGGCCTCCTACAAGCTGATGCAGATCGACGACCGCTTCCACATCTTCCATGAGGGCGACAACGTCGTCGACCTCGGGGCCTGCCCCGGAGGATGGTCCCAGGTGGCCCGCGAGCGCGTGGGCGACACCTCCAAGGTCATCGGTGTGGACCTCCGCTACATCCATCCCCTCCCCGGGGTGGACTTCATCATCGGGGACATCACCGAGGACTCCACCATGATACGCCTCCTCGAAATGGTCGGGGGCAAGGTGGACGTCGTCCTCTCCGATATGGCGCCCAACATCGCCGGCCAGTACTCGATGGACCACGCGAGGTCGATAGAGCTCTGCATGTACGCCGTGGACGTATGCGACCGCATCCTCAAGAAAGGCGGGCGCTGCGTCATGAAGGTCTTCATGGGGGACCTCTTCGACAGCCTCACCAAGGAGCTCGACAAGAGGTTCGAGAAGGTCATCGTCCACTCTCCCGATGCGTCGCGCCCGACCTCCTCCGAGGTCTACGTCATCTCCAAAGGATTCCTGGGGACTCACAATGTCAAGCCCAGGAAACTGGAGGCCGCGCCCGAGGAGCCTGATTTCAAGCCGAAGGGCGGGAACTTCTGACCGTCCGGACGGTCCTCTGTATCAGTCCCAGAACCTCTTGGTCCGGGCGTACCTGACCTCTGCGGCCATGATGTCGCGCAGGAGGTCGTCCTCGTCCACGTGCATCTTCATGAGGATCCTGGCCGCGACCTCGGGCCCGATGCCCCTGCCGGCGAGGACGATCGCCGCCTTCCCGCCGTAGGAGTTCACGAGGTTGGCGTTCTTGACGATCCTCTTGTCGGTGTTCTTCCCCTTGGCATCCCTGTCCGGCTTGGCGAAGTCGGCGATCTCATCGCGCTCGTAGTCCTTCAGGAGCGCGATCATGTAGCCCCCGCATTTGGGGCAGACGAACTTCTTCGGGGACTGGCCGACCACCACCCGGCGCTGGTTCTTGCAGCTGAGGCAGGTGGCGTAGAGGACCTCGGACTCCAGCCTCTTCTTCATGGCGGCCAGGATGGCATGGTCCGCACGGGCGGGCTGCATCAGCTCCTTGGTCCGGGTGATCCCCTCGAGGCCGATATCGGAGATGCCCTGCTCCACGACCTTGATCTTCCCCTCGGATATCAGCCTGACCACGGTCTCGGTGTCCGGGACGTCGAGGTCCTCCCAGATGACCATGTTGAAGGCGTCGTTGTAGGCGGGAGTGTCCTTGTGGAGGTCGAAGAGCCTGCCGTAGTTGATGTAGCGGCGGTCCGCGCCCTTCTCGATGATGCCGAACTTCTTCGCTATGTTCACGAAACGCCATTTCAGCTGGCTGGAGTTCAGGATGGAGAGCTTGCAGAGCGCCTCTACCGTCCCCGGCCTGATCGAGAGGAAGGTGTCCCTGACGACCCTGCGATCGATGCTCCTGGGCAGCTGGATGATTATGCGGTAAGCGTCGGTGGTGAGGCCGATGCTCTCCCCTATCCTGGCCATCAGGAGCGCCGACACGATCTTGGCGAGGGTCTCGTTCACCCTGCTCCCGAAGCAGCAGTTTATGATGGCCAGCCTGTCGCCGGTCTCGATGGTGACGGTGCGGTCGTCGGGCATGGTCCATTTCTCCGTCTGGCCCGAGAAGTACCCGTCTATGCGCTCAACGGCCGCCTTGTCCCCCGGATAGCGCCCGTAGTCCCTCACGCGGCGGAGATGGCCCACTTCCATCGCGACCTCGAACGGGACGGGTATGTCGGAGCCTTCCCAGGCCGGCACGTTGCCGACGGTCTTGGCCTCCTCGACCAGCAGCTCGTTCTCCCTCTCCTCGATGACCCTCCAGGTCCTTCCCTTGGCGATGAACAGCGCCTCGGACTCCTCCAGGGTGGCGACGAAGTTCTCGTCCAGGGTGCCGATCACCGCGCGGGAGCCGATGTCGCGGACGAGGTAGATCTTCTCGTCGGGGATCATCGAGATGTTGCTGTAGAAGTACTCCATGCCCTTGCGGGACCTCTTGAGGGACCCGTCGTACTCCAGGAGGATGCGGATGGACTTCAGCTGCTCCACGGTGGCGTCGAAGACGGAGCGTTCGAGGTCCTTGAACGGGTAGGAGCGCTTGATGAGCGCGAACGCCCGGTCCGCATCGATGGCCCCGGTCATGGTCATGGCGACCAGCTGGTTGGCCAGGACCGAGAGGGGGGAGGGGCGGCCCGCGCCGTGCTCCATGAGCTTCTCCTCGCACCTGCGGGCCACCACCATGGCCTCCGCGATCTCGTCCGGGGCGGTGGCGAGGATCTCCGCGCGGATCTTCCCGCCGACGCGGTGGCCCGCCCTGCCGGCCCTCTGGGTCATGCGTGCCACCTGCCTCGGGCTGTTGTACTGCAGCACGAGGTCGGCCGATCCGATGTCGATCCCCAGCTCCAGCGACGATGTGCAGATGAGGGCCTTCAGCTTCTGGGTCTTGAACGCGTCCTCGGTCTCGGTCCTGTGCTCCTTGGACAGTGACCCGTGGTGGACGCCTATGGGGTACTTCTCGTCCCACATGAGGTAGCGGGATGCCAGCCACTCGGCCGTCTCGCGGGTGTTCACGAAGAACAGGGCGGAGGTGACGCTGTCGATGAGCTCGCGGGCGCGCTTCATCACCGCCAGGATGTCTGGGTCGGCCTGCAGCTTGTCCTGCAGGGCGGCATCCTCCTCTTTCGGTACGGGGCATTCGACCTTGATGGAGAAGTCCCTGAACGAATCATGCTTGCACAGGGAGACCTTCCTCCCGGCCCCGGCCAGGTAATCGCGGACCTCCTCCAGGTTGCCGACGGTCGCGGACAGGCCGATCCTCTGGAACTCGCCGCAGAGCAGGGTGAGCCTCTCGAGGGCGACCGCCAGCTGGGCGCCTCTCTCGTTGCCGGCGAGCTCATGGATCTCATCGACCACCACCCACTGGACCCTCTTCATCGCCGACCTCAGGTTCTTGCCGGTGAACATGACCTGCAGCGTCTCGGGGGTGGTGATGAGGATCTGAGGGGGGTTCTTGGACTGCCTCTGCCTCTCGGCGGCCGGCGTGTCCCCGTGGCGGACCCCGACGGTTATCCCCAGCTTGGACCCGAGGTCCGACATCCTGCGGAGCATATCGCGGTTCAGCGCTCTGAGCGGCGTGATGTATATGCAGCGGATGCCCTCGCCGCTGTTGGTGGAGTATATGCTGTCGAAGATCGGCAGCATCGCGGATTCGGTCTTCCCGATCCCGGTGGGGGCGACGACGAGAACGTTCTCGCCCTTCTGGATCCTGGGTATGGCGTCCTTCTGGGGATCTGTGGGCTCGGTTATGCCCATCCCGGCCAGAGCATCTACAACGGCTTGGCCGAGCGTATCGAAGGGCATGTTCAAAAAAGGGAAAACGCGGCCTTCGGGGGATGGAAGCGGCCCCGAAGGCCGTCAGCAGCGTTTCGTTCAGGCCTTCTGCGAAGGCTTCTCGGCAGGCGCGGTGACCTGCAGGAGGATCTCGCCGATGTCCATGACCTTGATCTTGGAGTTGATCGCCTTAGCGCCCTGGCTCAGGTTGGTGACGCAGAACGGGCAGGCGGTGACGAGGATCTCGGCGCCGGTGGCCTCGGCATCCCTGATCCTGTCGGCGGCGATCCTGACGGCGAAGTTGTTGAACTGGGACTTGTAGCCTCCTCCGGCGCCGCAGCACCTGGAGTTGGCCCTGTTCCTGGACATCTCGACGAACTCGAGGCCCTTGATGGCCTTCAGGATCTCCCTGGGCTCCTCGTACACTCCCATGTGCCTTCCGAGGTGGCACGGGTCGTGGTAGGTGACCTTGTGGGGGAAGGGCTGGAGGATGGCGAGCTTCCTCGTCTTGATGAGGTTGTTGACGTACTGGGTGAAGTGGTAGACGTTCTGTCCGACCTTGGCGTAGTATTTGCCGAAGTCGGTCGAGACGGTCTTGAAGCATCCGGAGCAGGTCATGACCATGTCCTTGGCGCCCATTCCGTCGGCCTTCTCGACGATGTGCTCGGCGCACTCGAGGGAGTAGCTGTCGTCGCCGGTCCTCAGGAGGGGGGAGGTGCAGCACCACTCGTCCTCGCCGAGGATGTTCATCTTGACGCCTGCCCTGTTGAGGACGCGGACGCCGGTCTGGGGGATGGTCTGCTGCCTGAAGGAGCCGGTGCATCCTGCGAAGAAGATCACATCGGGCACGTCGTACTTGGGGACCTCTGCAGGCCACCAGTCGCCGCGGTGCTTCTGGTCGCCGCCGTACGGGTTGCGGACCTTGGCGACCTTCTCGGCCATGCCCTTGTGGGCGTTGAGGGGCCCCATGCCGTTCTCGACGATCCAGGCCCTGAGGGACTCCCAGAGCTCGACCAGGGGGATCTTGGCGTGGCAGACGGCCTCGCAGTTCCCGCAGCCGGTGCACTTGTACATGGCATCGACGAAGTAGGGGTTGAGCGAGGCGACCCTCTTCAGGGGCTTGTCCATCGGACCGGCCACGTTGATCTGGTTCATGTAGTAGATTTTGCCGCGGGGAGTGTCAGACTCCCAGGGGGTCTGCCTGTGGGCTTCGCATACCGAGATGCAGTAACCGCACTGAACGCAGGCGGTGAGATATTGCTCGATGAACGGCATCTTCGCGGGGATGACCGATTTCGGGGCTTCTTTTGCTTCCATCTTGAAAACCTCTGTCCGGAAGAGAGCGGATTGCAGCCGCTTTCTTAATATTAGCAGGAAAGAGGAAACTTGTTTAATAAGCCTTTTGTGGGACACGCTGGACGGTCTGAATGCCTCGGCGGCGCGCGCGGTCATTTCCGTGCCGCATGGAAGGAAATGTGCCAGCGGGAGGATGCGCGCATCGATGCTGTTCCCTGGGAAGGCGATACAGCCAAGAGATGTACCGTCCCGGCAGTCTGTCTGAATTCGCCACTGGGTTTTAGACCATATGAGCCAGATGTCAGATTTCTTATACATCTGCGGGAAAACGTCAGCTGCGATCGAACTTATGTATGCTGCCGGAGTGCGAGATAGTTAACGCATCCCGATGATCGCACCGGAATTAGAGACAGCAGACCGATCGCGGTCATGTCCAGACAGCGCCTGATATAAAGTACGAAATGGTTGCCGGCATCAGGAGCTCGCTGAGCATGGCTGATGTCGATGGGATGATAGCGGAGATGAAGGAGGCTCTGTGCCCGGAGGTCTCGGCGGAAGAAGTCGGCAAAGATACTTACCGGATACATACTGGGTATTTCTTCCAGGACGGCGACGAGCTGTATATCGTCCTCCGCAGAGGAGAGAACGGCTGGGTGCTGACCGACAACGGCCACACTGTTATGTGGTTGTCCTACGAGGATTTCGAGCTCACCGAGTCCCAGATGTCCGCCCTTACGAGGACGCCGCCATGCAGCTATGCTAGATATGATGGGGGCTGCATATGGGTACCGATAGGGGAGACGGATGCCGGTGGCGCCATCAGGTCCATAGTGCAGGTCATCCTCGGGGCGGCAGACCTGCTCTATCTGAACCGCCGGAACGCGCGTATCATGCCCTCCTGATGCCTAGGCGTGCTTTGGGAGTGCCGGAAAGCTGTCCGACAGACGACGGATTCAGACAGGGCTGGTTTTTCACGGCATCATACTCGCTGGATGTCGCTTCGGATATCTCAGCCGTGATGGCTTTGCGAATCGCAGCGGTCTGTTCCGATGCCGGCGGAGAACGGAAAGCTATTCTTTATCAGTTTCAGGGAACTAATATGCTGGACAGAAAAATTGGCGGGCTTGAGGGGATTCGAACCCTTGGCCGTTCGATTAAGAGTCGAACGCTCTACCTAGCTGAGCTACAAGCCCTTGTAAATCTGCCCATATTATTGTGGTATTTAACTATACCGATTGGCGAAGAGGTTTCAGGACGCCCGGGGCCCCGAACCCCGGGCATCCTGGCATCAGCAGGCGAAATAACCCTTGGTTTTGAGCATGTGCCTCTTGATGAGATGGGCCCCGGTGAAGTAGACCGCTCCGATGAACGGCATCCAGAGCAGCGCCCAGAGCGGGATCGACAGCAGGTCGGTGCATCCGGAGATCGCCTCCCACAGCGGGGTTATGAACGGCAGCGACGTACCGACGGCCAGCGCCGCTATGGTGGTCACTATGAGGATCTTCGCGGAGCACGTCTGGAAGAACGGCAGGCTGTCCGTCCTCACGATGTGGATCGCCCATACCTGCATCCAGAACTGCTCGATGAACCACATCGACTGGAAGAGCACGGCGACCGGCAGCAGGCTGTCTATGGAATCTAGCGGCTTGCCGGAGAGGACGGCCTCGGAGGCGTTCGTGAAGTCGTAGCCGTCGGGCGAGATGCCGACGGTGGGCATGACCACGAACACGAAGAAGGCCCAGGACAGGAGGTCCGTGACCACGCACATCGGTCCGTAGCGGTACATGACGTTCCAGAGGTTCTCCGGTTCCCATTTCCTCGGTCTCTCGACGAACTTGTCCTCGACCTTGTCCATGCAGATGAACAGGCAGGCGATGTCGTTGATGAGGTTGAACACGAGGATCATGGCCGCGCCCATGGGCTCGAAGTTGAACAGGATGGTCCCGATGATGAGGGAGATCATGTAACCGAAGTTGATCGAGGCGATCATCTTCACGTACTTGATCGAGTTGACGTAGACCTTCCTGCCCTCGATCGCCCCGGTGCGGAGTATGTTGAGGTCCTTCTCCAGGAGGATCATGTCGGCGGCCTCCTTCGCGATGTCGGTGCCGGTGTCCACAGATATTCCGACATCGGCCGCGTTCATCGCTATGACGTCGTTGATGCCGTCCCCGATGGCGCCGACCGTGTGGCCGTTGTCGCCCAGGGCGGTGACTATCCTCCCTTTGTCGTTGGGGTTGAGGCGGGCGAACACGCAGCATTCCTCGACCTCCTTCCTGAGCTCCTCATCGCTCATGGAGGCGATCTGGGGCCCGACGAGGATCTTCCCGGTCGGTATCCCGATCTGGTCGCAGACGTACTTGGAGACGAACTCGTTGTCCCCGGAGAGCACCTTGACGTCGATCCCGCCCTCGCGGAGCTTGCCGATGGCCTCCTTGGCGGAGGGCTTGATGGGGTCGGTGAACACGATGAGTCCCTCGAGGATGAGGTCCTTCTCGTCGTCGGCGGTGAAGTCCTTCTTGGCAGGGTCTCCGGGGCGGGACGCGACTCCCAGGACGCGCATGCCGCGGGCGCTGTAGTCGCGGATGCTGTCGACGATCTCGTTCTTCTTCCGGTCGTCGAGAGGGCTGATGCCGCCGTTCTCGTCCTTGTACCTGGTGGAGATCGAGAGGATCTCGGGCATGGCGCCCTTGGAGATGACGATCCTCCCCTCCGGCCCGTCGACCACCGCAGTGGCGCGCCGGCGGTTGAAGTCGAAGGGGACGTCGGCGACGTAGGCGTACTCGTCCCTTTCCTCGGTCAGGTACTCCTCCTCGGCAGTCTCGTCGAGTGTCCAGTCGATCTGGTTGGTCGCCGACATCAGGTTATGGGAGTTTATGCAGGCGAGGAGCCTCACACGCTCGGAGGCCCTCCCTCCCGGATCGCTGCAGAAGTGGAGGCTGATGCTATTCTGGGTCAGCGTCCCGGTCTTGTCGGAGCAGAGGACGTCCATGGCTCCGAAGTTCTGGATGGCCGTGACGTCCTTCACGATGACCTTCTTCCTGGCCATCTCGATGGACCCCTTCGCGAGGTTGGCGGACACGATGGTCGGGAGCATCTCGGGCATCAGGCCGATGGCCAGGGACACCGAGTACTTCACCGCGTCAATGAGGTCGTCGGTGAGCTCGGTCTCGGTGTTGAAGTACCCGCGGATCATCATGATCGCGAACACGGCCGGGACCATGTACAGCATGATCTTGAGCAGGAGGTTGACGATGGCCTTGCTCCCTTCGTCATAGGTTGTCGGAGGCTTCTTGGCGGACAGCCTGTCCGTCATCGCCCCGAGGACCGTATCGTTCCCCACGGCGACGACCATCGCCTCGGCGGACCCGCCGACGACGGCGGTGCCGGAGAACGCGAGGTTGTTGCAGCCGAGGACGGAATCCTCCTCCCCCAGCGATACTGGGTCAGACGATTTGGTCTGGCTGTCGGCCTCGCCGGTGAGGACGGACTGGTCGACCTTCAGGTGGTTGGAGTCGATGATCCTGGCATCGGCGGGGATGATGTCCCCGGTGTCCAGGACGATGATGTCCCCGACGACTATCTCGCGGGACTCCACATCGGTCTCTATGCCGTCGCGGCGGACGGTAATCTCCGTGGTCACCATGCTTATCAGTGCGTCGGCGGCCCGGTTGTTGCGGTACTCCTGCACGAAAGTGACCACTCCGCTGATGATGATCAGCGACGTGAGGATGATGAAATAGATGATGTCGGGGTCGATGACCATCCAGAGGACGTCTATCGCCGCCAGAACGAGGATGAAGACGTTTGAGAACGCGTGAACGAGTCTCCTCAGGTTCTGGAAGCGGGGCCCCGCGGAAAGGACGTTGTTCCCGTATTTGACACGGGAAACGGTCGTCTCCTCGGCGCTCAGGCCGTCGGTATGGCTGCCGTACTCCCTGAGCACCTCCTCCGCAGTCTCGCCCGCCGCTCTCCTGAGCCTGTCCGTGGATGCAGCCTGACCTTCTACCACAGGTGGCCGAATGTCCTTATGATATTTATTTCAGGCCGACCCAGGGAAGGCCCTCTGACTGCAGAAGGCAATGATTTTATCGTTGTCCGACGATGGGGAAGCAATGGTCCAGATAAGGGTAAGGGATTTGATGACGACCCAGGTCATCACTGTCAAGCCGACCGACACGGTCAGGCAGGCGGTCATAAAGATGGCTCTCGACAACGTCACCGGCGCACCGGTCGTCGACAACAGGAACCATGTTCTGGGCCTCATAACCCAGACGGACATCCTCAAGCTCATCCTGCATTACCAGGATATGCTCGACAGGGCCGGCGAGGGCGACAAGATGCTCCTGCAGCCCCTCGACGAGAAGGAGTCCGACCCGGACGTCTCGGCCGTGAACCAGAAGTTCTCGGACATGAAGGTCTCGGACATCATGATCAGGTCCATCCTCTACACCACCCCCGACGCGGAGGTCATAGAGGCGCTCAGGATCATGATGAAGATGGATGTGGGCAGGCTCCCGGTCCTGGAGCAGGGCGTCCTCGTCGGCACCGTCTCGCGCTCCGACGTCATATTCGCCATCTACAAGAAGAAGGCCTGAAGCCGGTTGATGGATGTCCACGTTCTTTCCAGCGGCAGCCACGGCAACTGCACCGTCATCCGCCGCGACGACGAGGCCGTCATGGTGGACGACGGCCTCAGCGGACGCATGACCCAGCGCATGCTGGATTACGAGGGCATAGACGGGAAGGAGATCAAGGCCATCCTCCTCACGCACGAGCACCATGACCATGCCCAGGGGGCCGGCGTCACCGCCAGGAAACTGGGCATCCCCATCTACTCCACGGTCGGGACCTTCATGAACTTCGACCACGGGGACGGGGTGGATTTCCATCCGTTCACCATATCAGGTTCCTTCCCCCTCTGCGGGATGGAGATCGCTCCCCTCCCCACCAACCACGATGCCGCCGAGCCCTGCGCGTTCCGGATCTCCGAAGGGGACAGGAGCATCCTCTATGTCACGGACACCGGGAAGCTCAGCTTCCCCATCGAGGCCGCCCTCGCCGACGCGGACCTGGCGATCATCGAGGCCAATTACGATGCCCAGATGCTCCGCGACGGGTTCTACCCGGAGGCGACGAAACGGAGGATCGCCTCGAGCAACGGCCACATGAGCAACGTGCAGACGGCCGCCGCCATCAAGAGGACCGCCGGCAACAAGGACCGGAGGATATTCCTGGCACATCTGAGCGAGAACAACAACACGCCGGACGATGCCCGCCAGACCGTCTCCGACATCACCGGGATATCGCGTTTCCGGATAGACTGCCTCGAGTTCCGCCCCACCAGGGACAGGCCCGGGGACACCAGGCACCTCACCGTCTGAAGGGGCGCCGGCGCTTATTAAATGGGCACGAAGCGGCCCGGTTCATTTCGAGTATCTTATCTCTGCCGCGATGCCTGCCTGCACGAGCGGAAGTGCCAGGACATCAGGCATGTACAGGACGTCGCCGCGCTTGAGTATGTAGGAGCGGTCCGGTCCGGCGATGGGCATCGGCGCGTCCTGCAGGATCCTGATGAGGGCGAGATCGTTCCTGACCTTCTTCTTGGGCGCTGCGGAGGCGGGCCTCATCGGCATGCCCATCTCCGCGTCCAGGGCCATCTCCTCGTCCGTGCCCTCCTCCTCATCCTCGTTCCCTCCCTCGGGGACGGCCTCCGGCGCCGGGGCGTCATGGACCTGCGCCGCCGGGAGCGGGGAGGGAGCGCGCTGCGGAGGCGCCGAGGGCATGGCGGCCATCCTGTCGAGGCCGTCGTCTTCCGTGTCCTTCCCGTCATCAGGGATGTCCAGGTTCTCGTCGGGGGGATCGGCCGAAGGTTCTCCCCAGTCATCGGGTATCTCGGAGGCGGACGGAGACGGGGCCGGGGCGCTCCCGCGGACCTCAGGCGCTTTTCCGGAGCCGGCGGCGGGAGCCCCCCAGTCGTCAGGGATCTCCTCAGGCTCAGGCTCCGGCTTGCTGGGCTCAGGTTTCTTGATCGGCTCCCTGACAGGTTCTGAGGGCGGTATCGGGGACGGCGTCGGGAACCTGCCGTCGTTCGGCTCCGGCTTGCTGGGCTCCGGCATCTGTATGTCGGGAAGCCGGAAGGGCGCATTGCCGCTGAGCCTGTCGACCAGGCCGCGCATGTACTCGGCGCCTTTCAGGATGTTATCGTAGAAGGCGCGCTCCTCCTTCGTCATCCTGGATATGTCGATGTCCCCTCCCATCGAGCCGCGGAGGGCCATCTTGGATATCTTCCCCAGGCGGAGGTCGACGATCGAGCGGGCGTGGTCCCTGGCCTTCTTCCTCTTGTCGTTGATGCCCTCGGCCAGAGGGGAATCGATGTCCTTGGCAAGTATGCTCTCGTACTCTGACTTGAGCTGTCTGATCAGGGCCGCCATGGCCGGATAGAGGTCCTTGCGGACCTCGGTCAGTGTTTTGGACTTGTGCTCGACGCGGAAGAGCTCGGAGATCTCATCGAACGTCATGGGCGAGTCCGCCAATAGGGACATCTTGCGCCCGTCTTATGCGCCCGCGCGTTAAAATAATCTCCCACCTCCGGCCTGCGGCACCGGTTTTCCGCAGGAAACGGTAATATGCGTGCATGCAGATTGTGCCAGCATGAGGATTTCGGACGTCAGCCGCAGGAGGCCGGACGGCCTCGAGATCGATGTCCTGGTCTCCCCCCGTTCGCCGAAACGCTGCCTGGACGGGTTCGATGAATGGAGGAAGAGGCTCATCGTCAGGGTGCGCGCCCCTCCGGTCGGCGGGAAGGCCGACGAGGACGTATGCGGCCTCTTCTCGGAGATCGCCGGTTGCAGGTCCGAGATAACCGCCGGCATGACGTCCAGGCAGAAGACCGTGCTCGTCCGCGGGGATGCGGCGGATATCGAAGCGGCGCTGGAAAAAGCAGCGGAAAGCGACCGCTGAACGGGTTATTGCCATGATGCAATCAGAATCCCGGTTATTGCGTCAGCGAAAGCATTTCCGGGATCCGGGCCGGGCAGGCGCTCGGCTCAGTAGTAGGTATAGGCGATGACGAGGGCGAAGACGATCGCCACTCCCATGATGGCGGCGATGATAGCGTGCCTCTTGTTGTCCGCAGAGACTTCCATGCGCTCCCGTACGGCGAAGGGCTATTAAACATTTGACGGGTCTGCGCGCGACTGTAAGCATTATAGGGGGAGGACGGCATTACGGGACGGATGAGAGGAAGGTTCGTGGTCCTGGAGGGGATCGACGGATCCGGCAAGACCACGCTGGCCCGCGGGCTGGCCGGGCTGGTCCCGGACGCATGGGTCACGTCGGAGCCCACCGACGGCCCGCTGGGCTCCGCTCTGCGCTTCGGATCGCTCGGGGACATACCCCCGGCGGCCGAGGCGCTGCTGTTCGCGGCCGACCGCGCCGTGCACACCGAGCAGATCGAGAAGGACCTGTCCGAAGGGCGCTGGGTCATCTGCGACAGGTACCTCGCGAGCACCGCGGCCTACCAGGCGGCCGCCATGGGCGAGGCCGCCGACCGCGAATGGCTCGTCTCCATGCAGAAGCACTCGGTCACCGAGCCGGACCTGACGATCCTCCTCGACATGGACCCTGAGGAGAGCCTCGGAAGAGTGGAGGGGCGCGGGCTGGAGAGGAGCAGGTTCGAGAAGCTCGGCTACCTGCGCGCCGTCAGGGAAGAATACCTGAGGCTGGCCTCCGAGATGGGCTTCGAGATCATAGACGCCTCAAAGGGCCGGGACGAGGTCCTGGCCAGGGCCGTCGAATTACTGAAACAGAAGGGAATATATGCATCCGAGCGAAGAGATCTACGCAGAGAAGAGCAACAAGCTTAGCGGCAAGACCATCGTGCTGGGGATCACCGGGAGCATCGCTGCCGTCCAGTGCTTCTCGCTGATCCGCGAGCTCATCAGGAACGGCGCCAAGGTCATCCCCGTGATGACCCCCGCCGCGGTGAAACTGGTCGCGCCGGACGCGCTCGAGTTCGCATCCGGGGTGAAACCGGTCACGGAGATAACCGGGCAGACCGAGCACATCAAGTACCTCGGCGACCCGGCGGACGCCGATCTTTTCCTCGTCTACCCCGCTACCGCCAACACGGTCTCCAAGATGGCCAACGGCATCTGCGACACCCCGGTCACCACCATGGCCTCGGTGGCCCTGGGCTCCGAGATCCCCGTGGCGGTCGCTCCCGCCATGCACGGGTACATGGAGGAGAACCCGACCGTTAAGAAGAACATCGCCGTCCTGAAGGAGATGGGGGTCAGCATCATCGGCCCGAGGGTCGTCGACGGCGTCGCCAAGGCCGCTTCGGTGTCGGAGGTGGTCGCCTGGGCGATCAAGCTGCTCTCGCACGATGACCTCTCCGGGAAGAAGATCCTCATCATCGGCGGCAGGAGCGAGGAGCCCCTCGACTCCATGCGCCTGATCACCAACAGGTCCTCCGGGCTCATGGCCGTGTCCCTCGCCCAGCGCGCCTTCGAGCGCGGCGCCGGGGTCGAGCTGTGGATGGGCGCCAGCTCCGTCCCCGTCCCGGACTACATACCTACAAGGGAATACGAGACCGTCGCCGACCTCGTCTCCATGCTCCCGGACATCGACGCCGACGTGGTCATCGTCCCGGCGGCCCTGGCCGATTTCACGCCCGAGGAGAAGTACGACGGGAAGATACCCAGCGGGAAGGGCTTCGAGATGAAGATGAAGCCCGTCCCCAAGGTCCTGCCCCTGATCAGGGAGAAGTGCGGGTTCGTCATCGGCTACAAGGCCGAATCGGGGCTCAGCCGCGACGAGCTGATCAAGAGGGCCAGGGGAAGGCTGGAGGAGTACGACCTCAGGGCCTGCGTGGCCAACGACGTCGATTCCGCCGGGAAGACCTCCGCCTCCATGATCCTGGTGACCAAGGACGGCGCGGATGACATCACCGGTTCCAAGGCGGCCATCTCCGACTCCATCCTCAACTTCATCGCAAGGAACTGAGATGCCTTCCGCCTACTGCCCGGGGCACATAACCTGCATCTTCAGGCCGTGCGCGGGCAGCGAGGAGACGGACCTCCTCAAGATCGGCTCGGTGGGCGTCGGCATCCGCATCTCCCTCGGCGCCGAGGCTACCTTGGAGGAGCGCTCCGCCGGGAAGACTATCATCACCGTGGACGGGGAGGAAGGGGATTTCCCCGTGTCCCGTGCGGCCATGGCGCGTATGCTGCCAGGCCGCGGGTTCGAGCTCACGGTGAGGAACGGTGCACCGACCGGCCAGGGGTTCGGGATGAGCGCCGCCGGGGCCGTGGCCGCTGCCCTCTGCGCCGCCGAGCTGAAAGGGGAGACCATGCAGGCCGCCTATGTCTCGGCGCACATGGCCGAACTGATAGGCGGCGGAGGCCTGGGAGATGTCTCGGCCATAACCTGCCCCGCCCACGTGCCGGTGCGCGTCCGTCCGGGCCTGCCTCCCGACGGCGAGGTGCGCGGGACGGACATAAAACTGCCGAAGCTGGCACTTGCGGTCCTCGGACCCAAGATGAACACCGGGAAGATCCTCGTGAACCCGGCGAACTACGCCCGCATCGCTGCCGCCGGCATATCCTGCCTGGAGGCGTTCTCCGCCGATGAGAGCGGGGAGAACCTCTTCAGGCAGTCCAATGCCTTCTCCTCGGCCACGGGGATCGAGGCCCCCGAGGTCTCGTCCGCGGTGGCCGAGCTCAATTCTGCGGGCATACCCGCCGCCATGTGCATGCTCGGCAACAGCATCGTGGCCCAATGCGGGCCGGACGAGCTATCGGAGCTCCTCGGAGGGGTGCCGGCGATCGGGTGCTCTTCGACCGGAGCCCTCCCGCACATCACTCGTAGAGGGTGAAGAGCCGGTCGTCCCCTCCGACGTCGAACAGGCCGATCCTGGCGCCGCAGTCGAGCCATCCGTGGGCATAGTTGACGGCCGCGAAGGCGGTCACCAGGTCGCCGGTCTCCCTGAAGTGCTTGGCGTCGCTGTAGTAGGCCTGGGCCATCTCCATGAAGCTGTCCGCCAGGCGGCGGTTGAACGAACGCTCCGGCGCGGCGATCTTAATCTTCGCCAGGGCGCGCGCGGTGATGTCGAGGTACCTGTCGATCCTCTCGTCCGTTACGATGTTCTTGACCTCGTTCTCCATGCCTGCCCCATCGCTCAGCGCCGATAAAAATCCAGCCGGGCCCCGAGTCTCCCGCTCTCTATGTCAGGGCGATGCGCGCGCATACGCGCGAAATGTAATTAAGGGCGGTGCGGATGGCGGATTCATGATAATCGTAGGCGGGTCTGCATCGATGGACCTGGCCAAGGAACTGGCCTCCATCCTCGAGTGCGACTACATCCAGGCGGCGACGACCTCCTTCCCAGACGGGGAGTGCTACACAAGGATCGACAGGGAATCCCTCGACGACGATGTCGTCATCGTGCAGACGACCTTCCCGGACAGCAAGCTCGTGGAGATGTTCCTCCTCCAGGATGCCGTCAGGAGGCTCGGAGCGAGGACCATCACCCTCGTCATCCCCTATTTCGGGTACGCCAGGCAGGACAGGGTCTTCAAGCCCGGGGAGCCCGAGTCGGCCAAGGTCATGTGCCAGCACCTGGACATGAACTGCGACCGCGTGATCACCGTCGATATCCACAAGGAGGCGATCCTGAACTACTTCAACCATCCCCACAAGGACATCAAGGCCGCCGCCGCCATCGCCGAGTACTTCAAGGCCAAGGGCATCGACATCGTCATGTCCCCCGACATCGGCGCCGCCGGGCGCGCGAAGATGGTCGGGGACTTCATGGGGCTCCCCTACGACCACCTGAACAAGACCCGCCTGTCCGGGACCGAGGTCCGCATCGCGCCCGCCGAGGCGGATGTGAAGGGGAAGAAGGTCCTCATCGTCGACGACATGATCTCCACCGGCGGGACCATCGTCGCGGCCGCCGCCGCGCTCAGGGAAGCGGGCGCGGCCGGGATATCCGTCGCCTGCACCCACGGCCTGTTCCTGAACAACTCCCTCGAGAGGTTCACCGGCGCCTCGTTCGATTCGGTGCTGAGCTGCAACACGCTCAACAGCCCCGTCTCCCATATCTCCGTCGCCCGCCTGATCGCTGACGCGCTCAGGGAAGCCAAGGAAGGGAAGTGGTGACCACGGCCGGAAACGAGAAATCGGACAAGCTGAAGACCGCCAAGGACGACGACTTCTTCGAGTGGTACAACGACATCGTCATCAAGGCGAACCTCTGCGACAACCGCTACCCCATCAAGGGCATGAACGTCTGGACCCCCTACGGCTGGAAGCTCATGAGGCAGATTGACGCCTTCATACGCAGGGAGATGGACGCCACGGACCACGAGGAGGTGTGCTTCCCCCTGCTGATCCCGGAGACCGAGTTCAAGAAGGAGAAGGACCACATCAAAGGCTTCGACGAGGAGGTCTACTGGGTCACCCACGCCGGCCTCAACCCCCTGGACATCAGGCTGGTCGTCCGCCCCACCTCGGAGACCGCCATGTACCCCATGTTCTCCCTCTGGGTCAGGTCGCACCAGGACCTCCCGCTCAAGATCTTCCAGATCGTCAACACCTTCAGGTACGAGACCAAGCAGACCCGCGCGTTCATGCGCGTCAGGGAGATCCACTTCTTCGAATCCCACACCTGCCATGCCGACCGCGAGGACGCCGAAAGGCAGGTGAAGCAGGACATCGAGATCGTCGACGCTGTGTGCAGAGAGCTGTGCATACCCCATTCCTTCCTCATCAGGACCGACTGGGACAAGTTCCCCGGAGCGTTCTACACTGTCGGAATCGACACCATCATGCCCGACGGGAGGACCCTGCAGATCGGTTCCGCCCACTACTACAGCACCAACTTCTCCAAGCCCTACAACATCACTTACGAGAAGGAGAACGGGGAGCACGAGTACGTCCACCAGACGACCCTAGGCATGACCGAGAGGCTGCTCGGAGCCGTGGTCGGCATCCACGGGGACAACAGCGGACTGGTCCTCCCGCCCGCCATCGCCCCCGTGCAGGCGGTCATCATCCCCATCTTCAAGAAGGACAACGAGGCCGAGGTCATGCAGGTCTGCAGGGCCGCCGAGGCCGCGCTAGCATCGGCGGGCATCAGGGCCAAGCTCGACGACAGCGACGGCAGGCCGGGCGCCAAGTTCTACGTCTGGGAGCTCAAAGGCGTGCCCCTGAGGCTCGAGATCGGCGGAAAGGACATCGAGAACGGCGTCGCTACCTTCGCGAGGAGGGACACCGGCGCCAAGGGCACTGTCGAGCTGGAGTCCATCGGCCAGGGCGTGCGGATGATGCTGGACATCATAGCCTCCGACATGATGAAGAGCGCGGAGGAGAAGCAGAAAGGGTTCATCGACGATTTCTCCGACATGTCCGCCGAGAGCATTCCCGAGGGCCGCATCGTCAGGATAGGATGGTGCGGGAGCCCCGAATGCGGCCACAAGTTCGAGGACAAGTACGACATGAAGATCCTCGGAACCCCCTACAGGCCCGAGGAATGGAAGGGCAGGTGCGTCTGCTGCGGCAAGGAAGGATGCGGCCCTGCCTACGCCGCCCGCACCCTCTGAACGGGGACGGGGCCTGCCCGTCCTCTTCCCCCGCGGCACCGAGAAGCAGCTGCTGATCTTCGCGGCGGTATGCCTCGGCGCCGTCTGGGTATTCTGCAACGCCGTCCTGGGGCCGGCGGACGACGCCGAAGTGTGGTATGCCAAATGGCAGCTGATCGAGGGCGGCGCCCTGCCGTACCGCGATTTCAATTTCTCCTACCCCCCGCTGGCCCTGGCCCTCTTCATCATCCCGGGGCTGGCCTCCGGCACCGCCGAAGGGTTCTACGCTGTCTTCTCGGCGCAGATGCTGGCCATCGCCTGGCTAACCGTCCTCCTGGTCTCCAGGACAGCCTCCAGGATGGGGCTGGACGGTTTCAGGGCGGCGGCCCTGTACTTCATCGTCCTGCTGATGTACTCCACGGAGCTCACCAAGAAGCTCGACATCGCGGCCGCTGCCGCGGTGCTGTCGGCGATGTGGCTCTGGCTATCGGGGCGCAGGACGGGATCGTACCTGATGCTGGTTCTCGGAGCGCTCGTCAAGATCTACCCGGTTTTCCTGATCCCGGTTTTCCTGATGGCATCATATCTCGCGCCCGGCGGAGACCGCCGCATCGGGATCCTGAAGGGCATCGCCGCGGCCGCCGGGCTGGGCGTTGCTGCCGCATTGCTGATGCTGGCCGCCGGCGTCCCGATGTCCGGGCTGAGCGAGGCCTTCCTGAGCCAGACCGGGCGCAGCTTCCAGGCCGAGAGCGTTCCGGGGAACATCACCCATCTGCTGGGCCTCCTGGGTATATCCGATTACGGGGTGGCCGAGAGCGCCCACACCTACATCATCACGCAGGGCCCCCTGGCCGGTCTCCGGGACGGATGGATATGGGTTGTCGCGGCCATGTGCATCCTGTCGTACATCGCTGTCTGGGTCTTCGGGAAGAGGTCCTCCGCCGGCGGCCCCGCCAGGGTCCTCGCGCTCGGTTCCTGCCTCACCGTGCTGGCCGTCCTGCTCAGCTACATGGTCTTCTCCACCCAGTACATGCTGTGGATCGTCACCCTCCTCCCGTTCGCGATCATGGGCGAGAAGGGGCCTTCCGCCCGCCTGAGGATGCAGGCCGCTTACCTGGCCCTCTTCCCGGTCCTGCTCCCGCTGATGGTCTGGTACCTTTTCGGCATAGGGGAGGCCGCCGCGGCCCTGTCCGTGCTGGTCCGCAACCTGCTCCTCCTGTGGTTCGCCCTGCGCATAATATCTATGCTCTCGGGCCGCCGCCTTGCTTTCCCGCGCCGTCAATGATATAACCGCCGGCAGCGTCTGGTGGACCATGGCATTCCAGGAAGGCGAATACCTCTACCTCCAGGGAGAGGACGGCAGGAGGTACTTCTTCAGGCTCCAGAACTCCATGGTCAAGCTCGGCGGCCTGGGGGTCATCGACGGCAGCCGCTTCTGCGGCAAAGATGACGGGGACATGGTGGAGATCGTCGGGAAGAGGTTCAATGTCTTCCGCCCCGGCACGGTCGATCTCATGGAGTCCCTGGAGAGGGGGGCGCAGATCATCACCCCCAAGGACGCCTGCGAGATCCTGTTCGAATGCGACATCCGCGCCGGGAGCAGGGTGATCGAGGTCGGGGCCGGCTCCGGCGGGCTGACCACCGCCCTGCTGAACGCCGTCGCCCCGACGGGGCATGTGCATACCGTCGAGTTCAAGCAGCAGAACGCGGACCGTGCCCTCAGGAACGTGAAGAGGACCGGGCTCGACCAATATTGGACGTGCCAGATCGGAGATGCGAGGGATGCCCCCATCGAATTCGACAACGCCGACGCCCTCATCACCGACATGCCGGACGCGGAGAACGCCCTCGACAACCTGGTCCCCCATCTGAGGAACGGCGGGAGGATATGCACCTACGTCCCGAACGTCAACCAGCTCGAGCTCTCCGTCAGGGCGCTCAGGGACAGGGGCTTCGCCGATGTCCGCTCGTTCGAGGTCATGCGCCGGGGGATGGAGGTCCACGAGGGCGGCACCCGCCCCAGCTTCGAGATGCTCGGCCACACGGGCTACCTGACCTTCGCCAGGAAGCGCTCGGTCTGACCTCGGTCCGACGTGCGTCTGAACGTTTATAATAACCGCGCGCGTTACAGCGCCCGATGACAGTAATCGATATCAGGATCGAGCTGAAGAAAGGGGTCGCAGACCCGGAGGGATCCAACACCATGAAGACCCTCGAGTCCCTGGGTTTCAAGGGCATCAGGTCCGTGAAATCGGTGAAGACCTTCGTCATGGACCTCGACATGCCCGCCGAAGAGGCGAAGAAGGCCGGCGAAGAGTACTGCAGGAGGCTCCTCGCCAATCCTGTCGTTCAGAGCTACAGCGTCACCGTGAGATGATCCGATGGGGCTGATGGTCAAACGCGACGCCCCCTACGATCTCTGCGATGTGAAGATCAGGGGCGCGTCGGACGCGGAACTGGAGGAGATATCTTCCTCCATGGCGCTCGGCCTTTCCCTCGACGAGATGAAGACCGTCCGCAAGTACTTCGAGGACGAGGGCAGGGACGCCACCGATGCGGAGCTGCAGTCCCTCGGCCAGGCCTGGTCCGAGCACTGCTGCTACAAGAGCTCCAAGACCTTCCTCAAGGAGTTCGTCTTCGGTCTCGACAGGGACGACATCCTCTCCCGCGGGGACGCGGGGGTCATGGTGTTCGATGATGACTACGGGTATGCTCTCAGGATCGAGAGCCACAACCACCCGTCCGCCATCGAGCCCTACGGCGGGGCGGCGACAGGCATCGGCGGCATCGTCAGGGATGTCATCTGCATGGGTGCGCAGCCCATCGGGCTCATCGACCCGCTGTGCTTCGGCCCCATCGACAGGCAGGTCAGCCTGCCGAAGGGGATCAAGGACCCCAAGTACCTGATGAGCGGCGTCGTGTCCGGCATCAGGGACTACGGCAACAGGATCGGGATCCCGACCATCTCCGGAGCGATCTTCTTCGACGAGAAGTACACCGGGAACTGCCTGGTCAACGTCTGCTGCCTCGGGATCGTCAAGAGGAGCGACCTCCTGAAGAACTACGCGGCCGGGCCCGGGGAGGTCATGATCCTCTTCGGCGGCCGGACCGGGAGGGACGGCATCCACGGCGTGAACTTCGCCTCCAAGGACATAACCTCTGATTCGGAGGAGGACTCCAGGGGCGCCGTCCAGCTGGGAGACCCCATCACCAAGGAGCCGGTCATCCATGCCTGCACGGAGCTGGCGAGGAGGCACCTCGTCACCGGCATGAAGGACCTCGGTGGCGGAGGGCTCTCCTGCGTCGTCGGCGAGATGGCCATCGAGAAGGGATGCGGGGCGGACGTGGACCTCGAGAAGGTCCCCCTGAAAGAATCCGGCCTGGCGCCCTGGGAGATCTGGGTCTCCGAGTCGCAGGAGCGCATGATGTGCACCTGCAAGCCCGAGAACGTGGACGAGATCATGAAAATCTTCGACCTCTGGGACATCACCGCCACGGCCGTCGGCAGGACGACAGACACCGGCAGGACCAGGCTGTTCTGGAACGGCGAGAAGATCTTCGACATGGATATCGAGTTCCTCACCGGCGGCCCGATGTACAAGAGGCCGTTCAACCTGCCGAAGCCTCCCTCCAAGAAGGATGAGGTCTTCCCCAAGCTGCCTTCCCTCAAAGAGGTCATCCTGGCCATGCTCTCGGACCCCAACGTGGCGTCCAAGGAGTGGGCCATCAGGCAGTACGACCACGAGGTCAGGGCGTCGACCGTCGTCCACCCGCTGGTCGGCAGGATGAACGCTGCCGGGCCGGGCGACGCATCCGTGCTCAGGCCGGTCCACGACAGGTGGAACGGGCTGGCCGCTGCCGTCGGCTGCAACCCCTGGTTCACCGCCGCCGACCCCTACAGGGGCGGCATGGCGTCCATCGACGAGGCGTACAGGAACGTCGTCGCCGTGGGAGGGGAGCCCAACGCCTTCACGGACTGCCTCAACTTCGGCAATCCCGAGAACCCCGACAGGCTCGGGGAGTTCAGGGAGGCCGTCCGCGGCATCGGCGACATGGCGAGGGGGCTCGGGATACCGATCCCCTCCGGCAACGTGTCGATGTACAACCAGGCCCCCGGCGGGGAGCACATCCTGCCCACGCCGATGATCGTCTGCTGCGGGCTCGTGAAGGATGTCAGGAAGAGCGTCACCGCGGACTTCAAGAAGACCGGGTCCTGCATCTTCGCCATCGGGGACACCAAGGACGAGATGGGCGCCTCGCTCCTGTTCAGGAAGTTCGGCGGCGCCGGCGGGGAGGTCCCCGTCTGCGTCCCGGAGAGGCTGAAGGAGGTCTCCGGCAGGCTGCTGAAGGCGATGTCCGAAGGGCTCGTCCTGAGCTGCCACGACTGCTCCGACGGAGGGATAGCCATAGCGGTCGCCGAGATGTGCATCTCCGGGCAGGTCGGTGCCGTGCTCGACATGACCGCGGTCGAAGGGCCGTCCGAAGAGGCCAAGCTGTTCTCCGAATCGGCGTCCAGGTGGATCGCCGAGGTCGATGCCGGGGATGCCGATGCGTTCACCGCCCTCATGGGCGATGCCGCCGTCCCGATAGGGTTCACCAAGGGCGATTCCCTGGTCATCGGTTCCGAAGAGGTGCCGGTCAGGGAGCTGAGGGCCGCGTGGAGCGATCCCATCTGGAAGATCATGGGGGGATCCAAGTGAAAGCAGAGGATGTCAGGGTATGCGTCATCAGGATCGAGGGGACGAACTGCGAGGACGAGATGGCCGAGGCCTTCGAATCCGTGGGCGCCAAGGCGGAGAAGGTCCACCTGAAGCAGCTCCTGGGTCAGTGCGCTCCCGAGATGAAGCGCAGCCTGGAGGATTACGATGCCCTTGCCTTCCCCGGAGGGTTCTCCGCCGGGGACTACGTGCGCGCGGGCGCCCTCTTCGCCGCGAGGATCAAGGCCGGCATGTCGAAGGAGATCCAGCAGTTCGTGGACGAAGGCAAGCCGGTTCTAGGCGTATGCAACGGCTTCCAGATCCTGGTGGAGCTCGGCCTCCTGCCGGGATTCGGAGCGAAGATGGACCCGGAGCCGACGGCCGCCCTCTATACCAATGATTCCGGCAGGTTCGAATGCCGCCCGTCGGTGCTCCGCATGGAGAACCGCGGGAAGTGCGCCTTCACCGGCAAGATCGCGAAAGGGTCCCTCCTCAAGATACCCGTGGCCCACGCTGAAGGAAAACTCCTCAGCGCCGACCCGGACTTCATCTCCAAACTGGAGGATGCCGACCAGGTCGTCTTCAGGTACGCAGGCCCGGACGGAGGGCCCGCCCCGTACCCGTGGAACCCCAACGGCTCGCCCTCGGGCATCGCCGGGATATGCAATTCCCAGGGCAACGTCATGGGCATGATGCCCCACCCCGAGAGGGTCATGACCGCTTACAACAATGCGGATTGGACCCGCGGGCATGCATCCGAGGACGGCGACGGGAAGGCCGTCTTCGAGTCCGTGATGGACTATCTCTCTAAGAGGTGAGGGAGCGGGCGGGTCCCGCCCCCATCTTCCCGCCGCAAACGCGGCGGGATCTTTTTTCAAAGGACGATCTTAACTTCGACCTTGTCGCCGGTGCTCAGGCCGAGAGTGCGCCTGATGTGGTACTGGCATATGATCTCGATGACGTCCGCATAGATCGTTCTCTCCGGGACGACGACGGCGCATTCGAGGTTCTTGATGCTCGCTTTGTAAGCGATGACGTTTCCGAAGGTCCTCCCGTCGTGGGTGAACCCTTTGATGAAGATCCCGGCGGTGGCGCGGATGACATCGAGCTTCCCGATGTCCTCCTTGTCGACGGCGACATTGAACGTGCCGTTGAACGGCTTGAAGCCGAGCTTGTCGACGAACTGGTCGACGTATCCTTTCTGGCCGATGTAATATCCGCCTTCGCCGAGCCCGTCCTTGACGGTGCCGTGTATGGTTATGTGGTCCGTAAGCTCGAAGATCCTCCTGTATTCGTTATATTCCTGTTTAAGGGCCTCCGAACCGGACGGCGTGATCTTTATGCGCTGCTTCCTGGCCCCCAGGTCGCGCACGATGAGGCCTTGGTCGAGAAGTTCGAGGATGCGTTTGGATGCCGACTGCTGGCTCATTTCCAGGGCATCTCCGAGCTCCCTTGAGGAGACGGCGATGTAGTCATCGAGCCCTCCGAGAAGCGCGAGTTTCCGCAAAGCGAAGGTGTATTTCTCGTCCAAGGACATTGCCCGACGAATGTTGGTTCAATTGTTTAAAGATAACTAAATCTCCGAAGGAGAATGAACATAAAAGTACCGGCCCGAAGGCCGGTGTTGAAGTTTGGATCAGGCCTCGTGGGGCTCGGCAGTCCAGAGTTTGCCGTCCTTGCTGTAGGAGATCACGCAGATGAGCGCGATGCAGACGAACTCGACGCATCCGAACCAGAGCTCGAAGTACTGGGCGGCGGTGGCGCCGGCGATGACTCCGAGGGTCAGGAAGTTCATGAACATGAGGAGGTTCCAGTTCCACTGCCCGTGCATCCCGAACGCGCCTGCGAGGGCGAAGGACAGGCACATGACGAGCAGCATGAGGGCCGCGGTCCCGAGGGAGTCCATGGCGCCGTCGCCTTCGAGGTCCAGATACAGTACGAGTCCGATGACGGCGATGATCCCGCCGATGATGCCGAGGGCCTGTCCGGCCTTGATGGTGCTGTTGAGTTTCATTCGACGGCCTCCTTGCCGATAGCGGAAACGGGGTTCTTAGGCTGGACGTTCACGCCGATCGTGTAAGAAGCGGCGATGAAGAGCCAGACGAGCCCGGCGACGATGCTGATGACCTCCCACTCCTCCTCCGCGAAACCGAACGCGCTGAAGAGGGAGACGCAGAAGAGGACCACTGCCGCACCGGCGACGATGACCTTCCCGTCGTACCAGGTCTGGGCGGCCCAGGACGCGGCGGCGAAAGCGAAGAGCGTCGCGGCGAGGACGGCGAAGAATTCGTGGATGTCCCCGCCCTCGTAGTCCGAGTCGTAGAATCCGACGAAGATAAGGCATATCCCGGCAAGCGCGAGGAGGATCCCCTCGGCCAGATATCCGGATTTTCTCTTGTCGTTCAGGGCCTCGCCGAGTCCGAAGAAGGCGAGAAGGATGGCAGAAATGACGCATCCCCATTCAAAATAAGTCGCGGCGTCGGTATCGGATACCCCGAAGTCAGAGAGGGCGTTGGTCCCCCATTCCCAGGAGGAATCCGCGCCGTAACAGGCGAGCCACATAAAGCAGAAAGCGACTCCTGCGCAGATTCCGAACCATCCGAAAGCGGCGGCGTGCTTCTTTGCATCCGCATTCATGGGAGCCACGTATTCTATGTTATTTTATTAACCTTGCTCACACCCAACCGCCCCCAGACTCCGGAATTTCCCCGTGCCGGCCGTGCGCCTGACAGGGGCCGGGGCTTACCTTCCGCGGCCGATGCGAAGGAAAGTGCTATATCCGCTCCTTCCGTCCTCACGGGCGAGATACTCATGAACAACGTTTACTTCGTGGGAACCGCCGGGAGCGGGAAGAGCACCATGGTCGGGGCCTTCAAGAGGTGGCTGGACGACAACGAGATCGACTCCTGCACCGTCAACCTCGATCCCGGGGCAGAGAAGCTCCCCTATCAGCCGGACATAGACATCAGGGAGTGGATAAACCTCGACGAGGTGATGTCCCAGTACGGCCTCGGTCCCAACGGGGCGCAGATTGTGGCGGCCGACCTGATGGCGGTCAACATCAGCAAGGTAAGCGACGCCCTCGATTCCTACGACGTGGACTACGTCCTCATAGACACGCCCGGACAGCTGGAGCTCTTCGCCTTCAGGGAGAGCTCCAACATCGTCATCGACGCCCTCGGCAAGGACAGGTCCATCATCGCGTACCTCTCCGACCCGACCCTCTACAAATCCGCCAACGGCTTCGTCTCGGCCATGACCCTGGGCGCCCTGGTGCAGTTCAGGCTCGACATGCCGATGATCAACCTCCTCTCGAAGGTGGACACCCTCAGGGAGAAGGACTCCGACAGGATCATCGACTGGTACAACAACCCGGACACCCTGTACGGCGACCTGCTGGACGAGGACAAGGACCCCCAGTCCGTCATCGGTATGGAGCTCTTCCGCGCGCTAGAGGACACCGGCGTCTTCGGCGAGATGAGGGGAGTGTCCGCGGAGAAGGAGATCGGCCTGCAGGAGATATACGCGGCCGTCCAGCTCCAGTTCCACGGCGGGGACGACGCGGAGAAGGACGACTCGGACACCGAGTGAGTTCAGGCTCACATCGAGCCCGTCTGCTTCAGGTATGCCAGGGTGAGGTCGGCACGCTTGCCGTCAGCCCTGGCGATTCCGTCGTAGCCGGCATTGAACAGCTTCCTGCGGGCCGCCCTGAGCTCTTCTTTTCCGTTCGCGCCGTAGACGAAGTTCGCCACGTTTCTGCCCTCGACGAACGTGCCGCGGTAGGGCTCGAACGCCGGGAAGTCGTAACGGGACATGGCCAGGGTCAGCACGGCGCGTATCTGGGACATGCGGGCCGGGAGGATCTTGCCGTTACCGCAGAGGGGCGCGCCCTCGGCCGGTTCGCGCGGGTACACCTGCATTCCGTCGCATCCCATCCCGTCGGTGGCGTAGAACAGGTCGACGATCTCCTTCGGGGTGTGCTCGGGCCCTATCGGGCCGGTCCCGGCCACCGTGCGCAGGCCCGCCGAGATGAGGGCCCTGATGGTGTCCAGGCGTTTCTCGGCCGAGACGCCGGTCTCCGTCCCCTCGCCCAGGCGGACCGAATGGTAGGCGCCGGCCACGCCGGCATCCTTCAGGGTGCCTGCTTCGGAGGCGTCGAGGTCGCGGGTGTCGACGTAGATCTCGGTCCCTTTGGGCGCGGAATCCGCAGCGATGCCGGCTAGCTCCGCCAGCCTGCCGATGTCCGTGTCCCCGATGGTGGACAGCTTGATCCTCCTCACGTCGGAGAACGCCCCGAGCTCCCGGCATCTGCGGGCGAGGTCATCCCCGTCGATGTCCCAGAAGAGCGAATCGGTGGTGCTCTCGGCCCACTTGCAGAACCTGCAGCCCACGGGGCAGGGGCCGGTGGAGACCGGGATCTCGGCCACCATCAGGCCGGTCGATTTGCATTCGGACCTGGTCAGCCTGTCCGCCAGGGAGACGGCCATGGCCGCCTCGGGAGACCTGTCCCTGAAGGTCAGGAGGTACTTGCATTCGTCAGGCTCCAGGCGTTCCTTGTAATAGCCTTTGGAGAGCAGGTCCGCCGCTCTGCTGTCGAACATGGGCGGCATTATCGAGAAGAACCGATAAAAGGTTTGAGGGATGTGCCAGGAGGGGAAGGCTCCCCTTCCGGCTCATCCGTAGAGGTACGCCGGAGGGGCCTTAACCTTGTTCCTGTCGGTGGCGATGACCTTGTCCCTGGCCTCGGCGAAGTCCTCGGGGCTGACGGTGTCGCGGCCCGCTCTGATGGCCAGCATACCGGCCTCGGTGCAGATGCTCTTGATCTCCGCTCCGGAAGCGCCCTCGGTCGCCTCGGCGAGCTTCTTTGCATCCACCTTCTTGGAGACGTTCATGTGCTTCAGGTGGATCTTGAAAATCTGCTCCCTGCCGTCGATGTCAGGCAGGCCGACCTCGATGATCCTGTCGAACCTCCCGGGCCTCAGCAGGGCGTCGTCGAGGATGTCGGGCCTGTTGGTGGCTCCGATGATCTTGACGTTGCCGGTGGGGGTGAACCCGTCGAGCTCGGCGAGGAGCTGCATGAGGGTCCTCTGGACCTCGCGGTCGCCGGAGGTGGCGACGTCGGCCCTCTTCGCGCCCACGGAATCAATCTCATCGATGAAGATGATCGAAGGCGCCTTCTCCTTGGCGAGCTCGAACAGCTCGCGGACGAGCCTCGCGCCCTCTCCGATGTACTTCTGCACGAGCTCCGAGCCGACCAGCCTGATGAAGGTGGCGTTGGTGGCGTTCGCAACAGCCTTGGCCATGAGGGTCTTCCCAGTGCCGGGCGGGCCGACCAGGAGGACGCCCTTCGGAGGCTCGATCCCGACCTTCTTGTAGAGCTCGGGGCGGAGCAGGGGGTCCTCGACGGCCTCGCGCAGCTCCCTCATCTGCTTGGACAGACCGCCGACGTCCTTGTAGGTGATCGTCGGCTTCTCGAGGATCTCCCCGCCGGAGACGACGGGGTCGATGGCGCTGGGCAGCACCTGCATGACGGCGAGGGACTGCTTGTTGAGGGTGACCCTGGAGCCCGGGATGAGGTCCTTGCGGTCCACGTAGTCCGACACTCCCACAAGGAAGTCGGGGCCGCTGGAGCTCTTGACGACGACCTTCCCGTCGGGGAGGATGTCGCGGAGGCTGCCGATGACCAGCGGAGGGGTCTTGAGTCTCTCCAGCTCGCCCCTGACCCTTGCCATGTCCTTCTGCAGCCTGAAGAGTTCGCTCTCTGCCGCGCGCTTCGAGTTCTCAGCGTTCTGAAGGTCCTGCATGAGGCGCACGTTGCGCTCTTCGAGCGAAACAACCTTCGCTTTCAAATCGTCGGTCTCGTTTTCCTCGGGCATATCAAACACGAGGTGATGGCGTTCGCTTTTATTAAAGCCGAACTTACACGCAGGAAAGTACATCTGTCTGATTCCCGGCCTCTTCCTGCAGTCTGGCACAGTCGCGATGCCGGAAATGCGGTTTGCACTTCATAAAAACCTTGTTCTAGGGATCACGGCCCTGCAGAGCTCGGTACGCTGATTAACTATATTTACGAGTGCAAACATGGAAGATGCATGATTTGCGAGATGTGCGGCAAGGACGTGCCCACCACCCGCCTCATGGTCGTGCAGGGAGCGAAGCTCAACCTGTGCCCGAACTGCATGAGGTTCGGCGACGATTACCACGCCCCCCGCGAGGAGGACGGCGGTCGCAGCTTCGAAAGCAACAGCGCGATCATCCAGCAGAGGCTGGAGAAGCGCCAGAGGCGCATGCAGACCAAGGACATCTATGCAGGCACCGCTTCCGTGGCCCTCATCGAGGACTACGGGAAGGCGATCAGGAAGGCCCGCGAGAAGAAGAACCTCGACATGGAGTCCTTCGCCAAGTCGATCAACGAGAAGAAGGGGATCCTCGAGAAGGTCGAGGCCCAGAACCTCGTTCCCGATGAGAAGCTCATCAAGAAGCTAGAGAAGGCCCTCGGCATCAAGCTCACCGAGATCGTCCAGGAGGGCGGCTCCGTGAACGCCAGGGGAGATGCCAAGGGCATGACCCTCGGGAACTTCATCATCAGGGAAGAGAAGGATAAAAAGAAGAACTGATCCAGGAAACCTTTTCCGCCGGGCCTTTCCGGCGGTTTTTATAATGCATCCTGAACAGGATGCCGGAGCAGGCGGCCGGGCCCGCATATCCATCCGTCCGGCCGCGCTCATTCAGCTGTCAGTGCACAGCGATCTTCTCGTAGATCTCGCCGGCGAGCGCTTTCACGTCCGCACCTGAGTCCCTCAGGACGAGCAGCGCCGCGACCGAGATGTCCGTGCTGAGTTTCCTTTTGATGCTGTTGCATTCCGAGATGAACTTCCCGCGGTTGTCCCATCCGTACTTTCCGGAGAGCGCGACGAGCTTCGGGAACATGTCCTCGGAATCGGCGGCCGGCGGCGTCTGGGTCTTCGCAATCTTCGCCGGCTGCTTTCCTGTGGCAGCTGCTTTCCTGAGAGCTTCGGAAGGGCGGTAGGCGATGGGGACCTGCAGGCCGGAGTAGTCCGCTCCCGGCCTTATGTACCCGCCGGCCTGCTTCATCGCGCCGGAGGAGATCATGGCCGCGATCAGGGCATCCGCTTCCTTCGCGGACATCCATTTGAGGTCCAGGGAGATGTACATCCTCATCTCCTTCGGGGTCATCGCGTCCTTGCCTTTGCTGCGGAAGAGCGCAGCGGCGCATATGCTCATCTCGTCTGACATCCGTGCCTCGTACTCTGTTCCCGTTTATATGATGTGCGCGTTATACGCGCGCGTGCGTTATTTGATATTCCACTAACAGAAAGAAAGGTTTATAACGGACATGCGGCTAGAGGCGAATCGATTCAGTGTGGTGACCTTATGAAGTACACTAGGTTTGAGAAGGCTAGGATCATCGGAGCCCGCGCGCTTCAGATATCCTACGGCGCACCTGTCCTGGTCGACTATCCTTCGGATATGATCGACCCCATCGACATCGCCATGCTGGAATTCAAAGAAGACGTGATCCCGATCACGGTCGTTAAAAACTGAAAGGTGACAAACATGGCAGACAATGATGACGTGCAGGTTATTACCCAGGAGCTCCTCGTCCCCGAGGACATCTATCTGACCTCCGGAGTGCACATCGGTACCCAGTACAAGAGCGCCGACATGAAGCAGTTCATCTACAAGGTGAGGCAGGACGGACTCTACGTCCTCAACGTCACCAAGACCGACGAGAGGATCCGCGCCGCGGCCAAGTTCCTCTCCAGGTTCGACCCCCAGCGCATCCTCGTGGCCTCCGCCAGGCAGTACGGACAGCGCCCTGCCAGGGAGTTCTCCAAGGCCATCGGCGCCCCTGCGTTCGCCGGACGTTTCGTCCCCGGGACCATGACCAACCCCGCCAACCCCTCCTTCGTCGAGCCCGATGTGCTGGTCGTCACCGACCCCGCCGCCGACAAGCAGGCGCTCAACGAGGCCCTCAACCTCGGGATCCCGATCGTCGCCCTCTGCGATGCCAACAACGAGTCCCGCAACGTCGACCTCGTCATCCCCACCAACAACAAGGGAAGGCGCTCCCTGGCGTGCATCTACTGGCTCCTTGCCCGCGAGGTCCTCCTTGCCCGCGGAGACATCAAGGACGCCTCCGAGTTCACCCTGACCATCGACGACTTCGAGGCCAAGTACTGAGCCGGACCGGGGGCCCCGAGCCCCCGCCCTAAACCCTTTAGGTTCCTTCTTCTATTATCCTCATATGCGCAGTCCCGCAGTTGCTGGAAGTTTCTATCCCTCCGACCCCTCCGAGCTGAGGGCGTCCGTCGCCAGGTGCTTCAGGTCCGGCCCCGGCGAGCCCGGCGAATGCACCGGGAAGAGGTCGATATCGGCGGTCCTGGCCCCCCATGCCGGCTATGAATGCTCGGGCATGTGCGCGGCCCACGCCTTCAAGGCCCTGGCCGAGGACGGCCGGCCGGACGCGTACATCGTGATCGGCCCCGACCATTACGGCGTGCCCTATGAGAGCGTCATGTGCAGCGACGATTACCTCACTCCCATGGGCCGCGTCCCCGTCCATAAGGACATCGCGATGAGGCTGAGAGAACTCATCCCCGACGACCCGAGGGCGCACCTCAGGGAGCACTCCGTAGAGGTGGAGATGCCGTTCATACAGTACATCGATCCCGGGGCGCAGGTGGTCCCTGTCATCATGAGCAGGCAGAACCCCGGCGCGGCCGAGCGCCTGGCACAGTCGATAAGAACGGCCTGTGCAGGGTACGACGTGGTCATCGTGGCCTCGAGCGACCTGGTCCATTACGTGCCCCATTCCTACGCGGAGAGCGCCGATGCCGGCTTCCTCAGGGCCGTCGCATCCGGGAACCCCGATGCGGTCTTCGACATCGTCAGGAGGGAATCCCTCACCGTGTGCGGCTACGGCCCCATCGCCGTCGCCATGATGCTGTCCGCGCCCGGCAGGATAAGCATCCTCGACAGCACGGATTCGTCGGTGACCCTGGGCATGGGCGCCGGCAGCTGCGTGGGATACGGCTCCGCCGTTATGTACAAGCCCGGGCACTGATGCCCGGATCAGAATTTATCGGCCCGCGCCCCGGACCGGGGTGCGGGCCCGGCGGTCTCCCGCCTAAAGCTCAGATGACCTTGACGTATCTGAGGTTGGGCTCGTAAGCGAGCCCTTTGTTGAGCAGGCCGTCGGTGATCTCCTCGAGCTCCATGCTGGAGATGCCCTCCTGCTCTGCCCTGCGCTCGAGCTCGTCGCGGGCCGCGCCCTTGCCGTCGGTGTCGAGCTCTTTGATGAGCTTCAGGACGGCGGCCTCCTTGGCCTCCCTGTCCTCGGAAGAGGGGGAAGCGTCCGCGGCGGCCTTGGGGTCCCCGGGCTGGACGTCGATGTCTATCTCCTCGGGCCCCTCGGGCACGGAATCCTCCGGAAGACCCAGATCGATGTTGTCATCGGGGAGGATTGCCCTGAGGGCGTTCTGGATGCTGATCAGGTAGGTCCCGGCCTCGGGGGGCCCGTAGACCTCGATGGCCTGGCTGATGCCGGCCGCCTCGGTGTCGGAGAGGCCGGTCTTCTTCAGCCCCTCGGCGGACCTGTCCTCGGCCTTGAGCGCCTTCTGCATCTTGACCATCCTGTCCCAGGTGGAGCGGGCGGTGTCGAGGAGCCACTCGCTGCGGATGCTCTCGGTGATGGGCACCACCCTCTCAGGGCGGACGGATACGAAGGTCCTCTGGTCCTCGGTGGTGTACGATTTGACCTTCCCCATGACCGCGATGAGGCACGGAGCCTCGATCTTGGCCATGGCGGCCGCCGCGTCAGGCTGGAACCTCCCGATGTTGATGTACACGGTCCCGGACGCGACGTCCTGGATCCTGCCCCTCCACATGGGCTCGTCGTCGGTGCCGACGTTCTCCTTCTCGGTCAGGATGCCCGCGATGAGGACGCGGTTGATGCGCGCCCCCAGGCGGCTGAGCTGATAGGACGGCATCTTCTCGGCCTCGGCCTTGATCTCGTAGCTGGCACTGTTCAGTTCAGTGGAGAAAACCCTCCACGCGGTCTCTCTTGCGTTGGTCAAAGCGATCCCTCCACTTCCTCGTACAGCTTACGCGCTTCCGCCTTCACGTCCACCGGCGACAGCTGGGCGCTGTGGACGATGATCGACGGGCCGAAGTCGTCCGTCATGGCGTTCCCTTTGAGAGTGACCCTCTTGAGGACCAGCGCGGAGGCGATCCTGTCGGCGACCGCCCCGGGGTTGCCGGAGGACTCGGCCAGGGCCTCCGCCTCGTCGAGGGTCATGCCGGTGAGCTTCTCGGTGTCGGCGCGTCCGATGATGGCGCTGATGGCGCCGGTGCCGTCGTCGACGGTGGCCTTGATCCTCAGGTCCTTCACCGGGTTCTGGACGGGCCCGTGGACGGCGCACTCCCCGTTGCTGATGGCGCGCCTGCACTGCGGGCACCTGTCGATGAGCCCCGATCCGGACCTGATGTCCACGACCGTGCCCTTGATGACGATGTCCAGGCCTCCTCCGATGCGGACGATCTCGCCGACCGTCTTCTGGCTGTCCTCGGCCTTCACGCCGGGGATCTCCCCGGAGATCTCCTCGACCGTGGTCTTGTCGATGTTGAGCTGGGGTATGCCCTTCCAGGCCCTGATGTAGGCGTTGGCGATCTTGACGTTCTCGCCCTCGCGCAGCTTGAAATCGTTCCAGGCGGTGAAGGTGATCTTGCCGGTGTCGTCGGCGATGGTGCCGGACCAGACGGTCTTGGGCTCTCCCTTGATCGAGATCTCCCTGGTGGCGACGTCTATGATCTTGCCGGTGATGCAGACGTTCCCGCTCTTATCAGTTATCTCGGAAATCTTGACAGGCTTGGCCTGGGGCGAAACCGCCTCCGAGCTCTGGCTGATCGATCCGAACGATACGTCCGGCGCGGGGATGACCTTCCCGCGGTTGCCGATGTTGAGCTGGGGCGCGTCGCGGAACTTCTTCGTGTAGGCGTTCTTGAACGTGTACACAGAACCCTTCTCGTACTCCCCTTCGTCGCTCCAGATGGTGAACGGTATGGAGCCGGTATCGTCCGCGCATATCCCGGAAATGATGGTCTTGGGAACGCCTCTGGCGGTGATCTCCCTCTTCTCGACGAAGAGTATCTTCGCGGTGACGGTGACGTTCATCTCCGTCCCGGTGATCTCCCCGACCTTCTTGGTCACGCCCGACGACGAGACCTGCACGCCGTCCGACGGTTTCCTGCCGCCGAGCTTCTTCATGATGCCGCTTTTGGCGGTCTCAGGCTCTATATGGTACACATTGATGTACGTGTCCGCTTCCTTGCGGATGGTTTCCATGTCGACCTTTCCGCCGAGCGCGCCGAATATCTCCTCGGCGATCGGCCCTATGTCGATCTTCCCGGAATCCTCCATTCTATCTCCCTCTTGTTCATTTTCAGCGAGGTTTTTACATGCTTTTTGGGCAGGTTTCCGCTGTACTCGGAACATCGCCGGCTCACCTTTTAACTTATCTATTGCAACCAAGGGAACATGCCGGACCCCGGAATACGGCCCTCCGAAGGAGGGCCGGGTCTCATCCGCTCTGTCCAGCGGTACGTCCGCCTGCGGAGGTTGGCATATATTTAAAAAGTGAAACGAGATAGAACGGCATGGTTCCAAGAAAGAAGATCGACGAGATCCTCGACGGCTATGACCTCGGGAATCTGACCATAGCCACCCTTTGTTCCCACTCGTCGCTGCAGATCTTCCACGGAGCGAAGAAGTTCGGGTTCAAGACGATAGGGCTCGTCACCAGGGACAACGAGAAGATATACGACGCCTTCCCCCTTGCGAAGCCCGACAAATTCTACAAGTACCAGGATTACGACGAGATGATCGAGCGCAAGGACGAGCTGCTCGACGAAAACGTCGTCCTCATCCCCCACGGGTCGTTCGTGGAGTACATGGGCCACAAGGCGTTCGAGGAGTTCGAGGTCCCCTCGTACGGCAACCGCGCCGTTCTCGGATGGGAGTCCGACAGGGACAAGCAGAGGGAGTGGATCACCTCCGCCGGCGCGCCCATGCCCAAGCTCATCACCGACGCCAGGGAGATCAAGGAGCCGGTGATGGTGAAGTATCACGGCGCCAAAGGCGGCCGCGGCTTCTTCATCGCCAAGGACTACCCCGACTTCAAGCAGGGGATCGACACCAGCCAGCCCTACACGATCCAGGAGTACTGCCTCGGAACCAGGTATTACCTCCACTTCTTCTACGACCCCCTCAAGACCGACGGGTACCGGATAAAGCAGGGCGGATCGCTGGAGCTCCTCTCCATGGACAGGAGGGACGAGTCCAACATCGATGAGATGTACAAGCTCGGCAGCATCGAGGACGCGAAGAAGCACGGGATCTACCCCAGCTTCGTCGTCACCGGCAACACCCCGGTCGTCATCAGGGAGTCCCTGCTGCCCAAGGCGTTCAAGATGGCCGAGGACATCGTCAACAGGTCCTACGAGCTGTTCGGCGGCATGTGGGGCCCGTTCTGCCTCGAGACCGTCGTCAACGACAAGCTGGAGTTCAGGATCTTCGAGATCTCCACCAGGATCGTCGCCGGCACCAACCCGTTCATCAACGGGTCCCCGTACGCCGAGATGATCTACCCCGGCCTCAGCACCGGCGGCAGGCTCGCCATGGAGATCAGGGACGCGAACGCGGCCGGGCACATCAAGGACATAATGTCCTGAAGGAGTCCCGCGGGCGCATCCGGCCCGGCCTCCGGGCAGTTCAATTGTCCAGTCCGGAGGCTTTCCGCCGTTCAATTGTACATTATCCGGTCCGGGAACCGCCGTGCCGCCGCATACGCGCCCGCGCGCATTCAGCAATGTATTTAACGGAAGTTCCTTATGGACGGCGAGAACAAGGGGTTCGCATCATGGTCAGCGTATCGGACAGGGTACAGAAGATCCCGGCCTCGGGCACAATCGCAATCGGAAACTTAGTCAGCGAGCTCAAGGCTCAGGGCATCGACATCGTCTCCTTCTCGATGGGGGAGCCGGATTTCACCACTCCTGCCAACATCGTGGACGCGGCCAAATCCGCTCTCGACAGCGGGTTCACCCACTACACTCCCAGCACCGGCATCCCTGAGCTGAAGGAGGCCATCGCTAAGACCGCACGTGCCAGGAACGGTATGAACGTCTCTTCCATGAACGTGCTCGTGACCCCGTGCAAGCATGCCATCTTCATGACCGCCCTCGCCTTCCTGAACCCCGGGGACGAGGTCATCCTCCCGGACCCCGGCTGGGTCACCTATGAGGCGGACATCAAGCTGTGCGGCGCCAAGCCCGTCTACGTCCCCCTGGAATACGACGACGGCTTCATCCTCGACCCCCGCAGGGTGGAAGAGGCCGTCACGCCGAAGACCAAGATGATCATCCTCAACACCCCTGCCAACCCCACCGGGTGCGTCATGCCCGAGAAGCAGGTCAGGGAGATCGCCGAGATCGCCGAGAAGCACGACCTCATCGTGCTCGCCGACGAGATCTACGAGCAGATCATCTACTCCGGGAAGCATTTCTCCATCGCGTCCGTCCCCGGCATGCTCGACCGCACAGTCACGGTCTCCGGCCTCTCCAAGACCTATGCCATGACCGGATGGAGGGTGGGCTGGGCCGTCTCGAGCGTCAACAACATCGCCGCCCTCAACAAGCTGCAGTCCCACTCCATCTCCTGCTGCGTCTCCTTCGCCCAGAAGGGCGCTGTCGAGGCCCTCGACGGCGACCAGTCGTCCATCAGGAAGATGACCGACGAGTTCAGGACCAGGCGCGACCTTGCGCTCGACCTCCTGGAGGAGGTCCCCCGCGTGGAGTGCCAGAAGCCGGAAGGAGCGTTCTACCTCTTCCCCCGCTACGATGCCGACATCCACTCCGTGGACCTCGCCAAGAAGATGCTCAAGGACGCCCATGTGGCGGTCACCCCCGGAGCGGCATTCGGGCCCCACGGCGAAGGGTTCTTCAGGATATCCTACGCCACCGGCGAGGACCAGATCCGCGAGGGCATCTCCCGCATGAAGAAGTTCATGTCCGAGCTCTGATCCCGGGAGGGCCGCCCCGGCCCCCGCGCCTTCCCTGCCGAGGCGCCGCATCCGCGCATGCATCCTGTTTCCGCGTGCGCGCGCATAGTTAAAAATAAGGGTTGCCAATAACCGATTCATTCCGCCCCCAGGGGCGCTCAGGGATCCAAATGAGCAGGAAATTATTCACCGTCGGTCCGGTCAACGTCCCGGACGACGTTCTCAAGGCAATGGACAGGCCGATGATCACCCACCGCTCCTCGGAGTACAAGCAGCTGCACGCCGACATCGAGGAGAAGCTCCACAAGGCCCTCGGGACCGACAACGACATCTTCATGGTCGCCGGGTCCGCGACCGTCCTCCTCGAAGGGGCGGCCAGGAACGGCATCAGGGAGCACTCCCTCGGGCTCACCTCCGGGTCCTTCGGCGACAGGTCCATCGAGGTCGCCACCACCAACGGCCGCAAGGTCGACGTGGTCAGGGTCCCCATGGGCAAGGCCGTCAAGCCCGCCGACATCGAAGGCAAGGTCGGCAAGGACATCGAGGCCGTCCACTGGGTGAGCAACGAGTCGTCCACCGGCGTCTACTGCGACAATGCCGCCCTGGCGGAAGAGGTCAGGTCCCAGAACCCCGACGCCCTCGTGATGATCGACGCCGTTACCTCCATGTTCGCCATGGACCTGGACTGGAAGCGCACCCAGCCCGACTCCGTCGTCTTCGGCTCCCAGAAGGACCTCGCGCTCCCGCCCGGGCTGGCCTTCGTGGTCGTCTCCCCCGAGTTCATGAAGAAGTCCGAGTCCATGGAGAACAAGGGCTTCTACACCGACTTCGTGAAGCTCAAGGAGAAGAACGACGAGAACTACGCGCTCACCACCCCTCCTGTGTCCATCATGTTCGGCCTGGACTACCAGCTCGACAAGATGCTGAAGGAGGGCATGGCGGCCCGCTACCGGAGGCACCGCGAGATGGGCGACCTCCTGAGGGCATGGGCCAAGGAGAAACTGGAGGGCATCTTCCCCGAGGAAGGCTACCAGTCGGACTCCCTCGCCGTCATAAAGAAAGGGGACCTGGACTTCGATGCCTTCCACAAGGTCATCAAGTCCAGGGGATACGAGATCTCCAACGGATACGGGGATATCAAGAAGCAGACGTTCAGGGTCGGCACCATGGGGGACCTCACCCCCGCCGACATCAGGTCGCTCATCGGCGTGATGGACGAAGCTCTCGAGGAAGTGAAGCAGTAATGGCAAAGATTCTTGTTTCGGATAAGCTCAGCAAAGACGGCCTGGACATCCTCGAGGCGTCCGGGATGCCGGTGGTCATGAAGACCGGCATGACCGAGGACGAGCTCTGCAAGGAGATCGTCGACTACGATGCCCTCATCATCAGGTCGGGCACCAAGGTGACCAAGAAGGTCATCGACTCTGCCAGGAAGCTGAAGGTCATCGGCCGCGCCGGCGTGGGCGTCGACAACGTCGACGTCCCCTACGCGACCGAGAAAGGTATCCTCGTGATGAACACCCCCACCGCGAACATCCTCTCGGCGGCGGAGCACACCTGCGGCATGATCCTCGCCATGGCCAGGAACATCCCCGCGGCCCACATGTCCATGCACCAGGGGAAATGGGACAGGTCCAAGTTCACCGGCGTCGAGCTGAACGGCAAGGTCCTCGGCATCATCGGCGTCGGCCGCGTCGGCGGAGAGGTCGCGAAGAGGCTGAAGCCCTTCAACATGACCATGATCGGCTACGACCCCTTCCTGCCCAAGGTGGTCGCGGACGAGATCGGCGTCAGGCTGACCACCCTCGAGGAGGTCCTCCAGAAGTCCGACTTCATGACCATCCACACCCCCCTGCTGCCCAGCACCAAGAACATGATCTCCACTGAGCAGTTCAAGATGATGAAGCCCAACGCGCGCCTCGCCAACGTGGCCCGCGGCGGCATCGTCGACGAGGATGCGCTCTACAACGCCCTGAAGGACCATACCATCGCCGGCGCGGCCTTCGATGTCTGGTGCAGCGAGCCCCTCGACGAGTCCGAGAAGAAGCTCCTCGAGCTCGACAACCTGGTCACCACCCCCCACCTCGGAGCCTCTACTGTCGAGGCGCAGGAGAGGGTCGCCGTCGACATCGCCCATGCGGCGGTCAAGTACCTCAAGGACGGGATCATCACCAACGCCATCAACGCGCCCCGCGGGAAGCTCACCCCCGAGACCGAGCCCTACGTCCCCCTGGCGGAGAACATGGGCTCCCTCATCAGGCAGCTCGGCGGCGACGCCCCCATCAGCTCGGTCGAGGTCTCCTATTACGGCGGCCTCGCCCAGACCGACAGCAAGCTCCTGACCGTCTCCGCGGTCAAGGGGATCATCAAAGGCATCGTGGGCGAGGACGGGGCCAACATCATCAACGCCCTCCCCGTGGCCAAGTCCAAGGGCATCGAGGTCAAGGAGACCAAGATCGACAAGTTCGAGAACTACGCCAACATGATCGAGGTCAAGACCGTCTCCGGCGGCAGGACGATCACCGTCCGCGGCACCGCCTTCGGGTCCGAGGCCAGGCTCGTCAACTACAACGGCTACAGGTTCAACGTGCCCCTGTCCGGCGACCTGGTGTTCGTGACCTACCCCGACGTCAAGGGCGTCGTCGGCAGGATCGGCGCCGCCGCGGCCGACGCCGGCATCGACATCAGGGAGATGGCCGTCTCCACCAAGGAGAACGACAGCACCGCCCTGACCGTCCTCGTCCTGGGCTCCGCCCCCGGGAAGGAGACCGTGGCCCGCATCGCGGCGGCCGCCGGCGGGGACGCCAAGTGCGCCGAGCTCTGATCCGATGATCGGAGAGAACGACCTGACCCTCGCCGTCAAGAACAGCATCGAAGGCGAGATGGGGATCACCGAGGAGGACGCCCGCAGGCTGGCGCAGCATGTGCTGAACTTCTTCGGGTACTCCGACAGGATCATCGACAACGTGCTCGAGCCGGAGGACCGCGATGCCTTCTACATGATGGAGGACTCGGGGATCCTATACACCGAGAGGGAGGAGATCACCCTCTACGACGGCCGCGAATGGAGGATCCACTACTGGCTCTTCAACCGCGACCGCATCATGAAGCTCAGGGACCTCGAGCCCGAACAGCGGGCGGTCCCTGACGCCTCCCAGTCGGTCTACGCCGACATCCCGGACGACGTCTGGAACAGGAGCAGCGCCCAGTGAGCGGGCTTTTCCCCTACGCTCCGCGTCCCGGCCAGGCGGAGATCGTCCGCACCGTCAGGGACGCGGTCCGCGGCGGGAGGAGCCTGGTCATCGAATCGGGCACCGGGACCGGGAAGACGTCCGCGTCCCTGGCCGGCGCCCTCGAGGGGATATCCGGCACCGGGCGCCGGGTGATCTACCTCACCCGCACCAAGAGCCAGCAGCGCCAGGTCTCTGTGGAATGCCGCGCGATCGGCAGGAAGATCCCGATATTATCGGCGGCGATCCAGGGCAGGGGCCCGGCCACCTGCCCGTTCATGGCCTCCGACCGCGACCTGTCCGACGGTACGCCGGAGGAGCTCTCCAAACTGTGCTCTGCCCTCAAGAAAGGCGACGGGCCGGCCGGCAAGTGCCCGTTCTACGAAGCCCTCGGCAGCTCGGCCGTCGAGCGCTGCATAACATATGCCAGGTCCGCACATCCGGACCCGGAGGAGTTCAGGGATTTCTGCATCGCGTCGGAGATATGCCCTTACGAGGCGTCCAAGAAGGTCCTTCCTTATGCGGAGGTGGTATCGGCGCCGTACGCGTTCTTCTTCATAGCGCCCATCAGGAACCGGCTGCTGCAGTGGATGGGCATCTCCGAGAGGGACGCGGTGGTGATCGCGGACGAGGCGCACAACCTCCCCCAGTACCTTAGGGAGACGATGACCTACAGGATGACCTCCAAGTCCCTCAGCCTCGCGATGTCCGAGGCCGTGTCGAACGGGGACCCGCCGATACACGGGGACATAGCCTGCTCCGATCTGATACAGGCCCTGCAGGAGATCCTCTCGGACGCCTGCCGGGATTACCTGAAAGGCGAGAACGGCATCATCCCGCCCGAGTACCTGAGCGACGAGCTCATGATGCGCCTGGGTCTGTCATCGGCATCCATCTCATCGGCCGTGGGCCGCATGAAGGAGGCCGGGATGCTGATCGAGGACGCTAAGAAGGCCAGGAGGAAGCTCCCGCGCTCCCGGCTTTCCCATCTTGCGGACTTCCTGACCTGCTGGGCGTCCTGCGACGGCTGGAGCCATGCCTTCCTGGTGTCCGGCGGAGATAACCCCGCTTTCGAGGCTTACTGCCTGGATCCGCACGAGGCCGCCGAGCCCCTCAGCACCTGCTTCTCTAGCATCAGCATGTCCGGCACGCTGTCCCCCCTGAACGATTACTCGGCGGAGATGGGGCTCTACAATCCGGAGACGGCTGTGTTCCCCTCGCCCTTCCCCTCCGGGAACCTGAGGACGCTTTACGTTAACGATGTCTCGACGAAGTATGACGAGCTGGGGGACGCCGGGAACTATGAGAGGCTCCGCAAGCATATCGTCGACATCGTCACGGCCACAGAGCGTTCGTCGGCGGTGTTCTTCCCTTCCTATTCACTGATGGAGAGGTTCACCGACGACGGCCTCGCCGACGAGCTCGGCAGGCCGGTGTACTACGAGAGCAGGGGCATGACCCAGTCAGAGTTAATGGACCAGGTCACCGATTTCCGCTGCAGGCCAGGGGGAACGCTGTTCGCGGTCACCGGCGGGAGGGTGAGCGAGGGACTGGACTTCCCGGGCGGAGAGCTGGAGGTGGCAGTGATAGTAGGCATCCCGTATCCTCGGCCGTCCGCCAAGCAGGATGCCCTTGTGAGGTACTGTGCCAGACGTTACGGCGACGGCTGGAGGTCGGCGGTCAGGATCCCCGCTGTGAGGAAGATGAGGCAGGCCGTCGGCCGCCTCATAAGGTCGGAGACGGACAGAGGAGTGGCGGTCGTCCTCGATCGGAGGGCGGGCACGCTGGAAGGCTTTAATGCCGAGCTCACAGACGATCCGGTCAGGGACATACTGGCATTCTTCAGCGGCGGGGAGAAGCACTGAGCCTCAGGCATGCCGGTCCGGGACTTGATTCTTTATTAATGACATCCGACATGCAGAATGCCATGGAAATCGCCGTGGATGATGACGTCAGGAAGATGGTGGAGGAGTCCGGAGAGGATTATCGCATCTGCACCGCCTGCCTGGGCCCGGCCCTGGTCCCGGTATCGGTCAAATCCCCCAAAGCCTCCGATGAGGTCATCCCCCTCGGCAACGGGCGCAAGATCTTCGTTTCCCGCGTGCAGGCCCGCTATGTCACGAGGATAACGATGGACATGCTCTATGACGAGGAGGAGATCGACTCCTGCCCTGCGTTCTACGCATACTCGGAGAAGAAGCACTCGCAGGAATGAGCCGGCCGGGGACGGCATCGGAATATGCCGTCCTGCGATCAGGATAATCTCCCAATCCCGGCGGCGCTGGCGTCAGCCAGGCCCTCTATGTCGCAGGCCTCGGAGTACCTGTCGGTCAGGGCGATATCGGCCTCGGTGACGACCTTCTTCGGGAGCGCCGTGCATCCGATGGCCGGGAGGTTAGAGAGATCGTAGGTGCCGATGGCCTTAGCGATCTGCATTATCTCCTCTTTGTCGTAGCCGATGAGGGGCCTGAGGATGACCGTGTTGATGCCGCGGACCTCCGAATTGATGTTCAGCAGGGTCTGGGAGGCGACCTGTCCGAGCGAATCGCCCATGACGATCGCTCCTGCGTCTATCTCCTTGCAAATGCGCTCCGCCGTAAGGAGCATGGCGTGTTTGCAGAGGACGCACTGGTACAGAGTGTCGGCCTTCTCCGCGATGGCCTTCTGGGTGGGGCCGTGGGGGGCGCTGTAGAGGGGCATTTCCTGCCCGGTCTCCTCCCTCAGGCGCGCGGCGATGCGCATCGCCCGGTCGATCGACCTGTCGTCCGCGTACGGGCGGTTGTCCATATGGAGGAGCGCCACCTCGGCGCCCGCATGCGCCATGACGTACGCTGCCACGGGGGAGTCTATGCCTCCCGAGATGAGGACCAGGACCTTCAAGTGTTCACCCTTCCGAACTCGACCCCGCCCTCGTAGTCGTCCGGCGGGTATTCCTCGTCCTCGTTGAGCAGGGCATAGAGGGACTTTACGAACTCGCGGAGCTGCCTGACCTCCGCCTTCAGGTCCCTGACCTGCAGGCGGAGGTTCTCGATCTCAGCATCGTTGCGGGTCATATCTTCACGTCGCCGTAGTCGTCGGCCAGCTTCCTGGGCTGGCTGGTCTTGCATTTGGGGCAGCTCAGGGTTCCCGGGCCGGTGCGCCTGAGCTCGGTCTTGCAGATCCCGCACTGGGCGCGGACCACTCCGAGGTGGGCGTCCTTGGTGGTGAGCTGCAGCGACGGCTTGACGCCGATGACCCTCGCCCTCACGAGGTCCCCTTTCCTGAACTCTCCGGAGACGCTGTCGGTGTAGTCGGGGGAGATCTTGGAGACGTGGATGGTGGCCACCGTGCTGCTGGCTATCGCGCGGCAGGTCCCCTCGCGGATGAGGGCGGTGGCGGTCGCCATGGTCTTCCTCGTGTCATCTATGGTGGCGTACACAATGTCGCCCTCCTTCAGGATGTTCGGCGGGTTGGGCGATACCACCTTCGCCGTGCAGTCGTTATCGTCCAGCACCAGGGCCCCTACCTGGGACGCGTAGATCTTCCCGTTCCTGGCATATGTTCCGTCGGAGGCGACGTACTCCTCCTCCGCGGCGATCTCGTCGCCGGGGAGCACATATCTTTCGGCCATTTGATTCACCAATCATCGCCGCACGAGGCGTCTGGTTCATTCTATGACGACGGAGACGATTTCCACCGTCTGTTTCGCCTTCGTGTGGAATGAGAAAGTATGCGGGATTACGTACTTATAAAGTCTGCAGTCCGTCACCCGCCTGCCCTTCTCCTCCGCATAGCCTTTCACGAACTCCAGCGTGCCTGCCATGTGGATGGAGTAGACTTTCTCGGCGGATTCCATGGCCTTGTCGAGGAAGGGACGGTCCGCGTTCCTCTTCTGGCTCCCGAAAGGGGGGTTCATCAGGACGGTGTCCGCCCCCTCGGAGACATCGCGCACGTCCGACAGCCTGAGCTCGACGTCCGCCCCCAGTTCATCGGCGGCCTTCCGGGCGATGCCGAGGGCCTTCTGCGAAATGTCGTAGCCCACCGACATCCCGGCGCCCATGAGCGCCGCCCCTATGCAGAACACGCCGGTGCCGCAGCCGAGGTCCATCACCTTCATGCCGGCGATGTCCCCCGCGGAGTATGCCCGGTAGATGATATCGGCGGCGATCGGCGCGGGCGTCGGATACTGCTCCAGGGACGGGTCGGGGTCCTCGAACGGGGGTATGCGCTGCAGCGCCATCTCCAGTTCCTTCTTCCTCATCCGGATGAGTTACCGCGGCATCCGCTATAAAAGGAGCATGGGGGGCCCAGGCCATCCCGAACCATTTATCTAATCAATCACGATACGTTTTCAATGCCGAATGGCGCGTTTCCCAAGGGAGCATGAAAACACATGGTAAAGGTAAAGAGGGCAATCATCAGCGTGTCGGACAAGACCGGCATCGTCGACTTCGCCAAGCAGCTGAAGACACTCGGTGTCGAGATAATCTCCACCGGCGGCACTTACAAACTGCTCACCGACAGCGGCGTGGAAGCCACCGAGGTATCGGACGTCACCGG